>NZ_JBXENU010000004.1:0-538227 GCF_059383715.1 Paenibacillus sp. J31R34 | reverse complement strand
GAAGGCTGTAACCGATAATGAATTGATTTTCTGTTCCAATCTGTACATTGTAACCAGGCTTTAGCTGACCGTTTCGCATATGGTCTTCTTTCATCCGCATGAACGTGGCGTTTTTGTCGGTCTTACTATAACTATTTCGATCTCCAAGTACGGTTTGCTGGTTCTCGTATTTTTGAAGACGAGGCAACAAGTCTTTTCGAAGGGCACCAACGGCTTGCTTAAGCGGCTTATCCTTCGGCTTTTCTTGCAATCTTTCCTCGAGCTTTTTGACGGCGGTTTCTAGTTTTTCACTTGTCATTTCGGCAGCATCTCCAAGCTCACAGAGATCCTGATGGCCGTGTTCCCGATCTTCTTGCTTCTGGGCTTCCTCAATGGTTGCGAACAACGTTTTTACTTTCTCTTGCAGCTTAGCCTTGTATTTCACCACCGCTTTGCCCCAAACAAATGTATAGCGGTTGGCATTCGCTTCGATCTTTGTTCCATCGACAAAGTAATGCTCAAGCTTGACATACTTCTCCTCAGCCAGAAACTGTACAACAGCGGTGAATACCGTTTCGAGTACGGACTTATCCGCTCGGAGCGAAACCGATTAATGGTACGGAAATCTGGTCGTTGCCGGCCTGCAATCCACATAAACATGATGTTTTCGCGGATTGCCTTGGCGATTTGACGCGAAGAGTAGATGCGTTGGGTGTAGGCATAGATGATGACTTTTGTTAACAGTTTAGGATGATAGCTGTCTCGACCGCCACCTGGATAGGCGGCTGCAAAGATGTCGTCGTTTAGTCGATTAACAGCAGCATTAACGACACGTACGAGGTGATGTTGAGGAATATCTTCTTGCAGGTCCATTGGCAGACAAAGTTGATCCATGGTATATTGAATGTACATAGAAACCTTCCTTTCGAAGATGGTTGGGTGGTACCTCCATTTTACCAAAGGTTGGTTTCTTTGTTTTTTACAGATTTCAAAACATTGAAGAGAGGGTGCCTCTAAAGCCTATGGCTTTTGAGACACCCTCTTCTTTTTTCGTTACTACTTAGGTACCCTCTATGAAACAAATGGAAATGGCGTTAAAATAACAGTAAGAAACGAACGAAAAGAGGGCTCCGCGTGAAGCTAGATTCGGAACAAATCCTGCAAATCAGCAAGGGAGATAAGGAAATAGCAGCCTTCATCACGATGCTAACCCAAACCATTGAGCAGCAGGCTCAGCGAATCGAGCAGTTAGAAACGAGAGTAAAAGAGTTAGAAAGACAACTCGGTCAAAACTCCAAAAACAGCAGCAAACCGCCATCCAGCGATGGACTGCGCAAACCGGCGAACTTACGTCAAGCGGGTGGTAAAAAGGGGGCTCCGCATGGTCATGAAGGGCATACCCTTCGTTTCAGCGATGTGCCCGATGAGATCATTGAGCATGTGGTCTCCACCTGTGGAACCTGTCAGCATGAGCTAGGGGATGTATCGATTGCGGGTTATGAGAAACGTCAGGTTTTTGACCTGCCGGCCCCACGGGTCGTGGTGACCGAGCATCAAGCACAGAAGAAAACGTGTCCCCATTGCGGAAGGATCTCGCGAGCTGCTTTTCCAAGTGAAGTCAAGGCGCGGGTCCAATATGGATCAGGCTTTGCCGCTATGACCGCCTATTTGCATGGCCTGCAATTACTGCCTTTGGAGCGAATCGGCCAATTGCTGTATGACCTCACAGGATTGCGCCCAAGTGAAGCGACACTGTTGCACTTTATTCAGAAGATGTCCCAAGCGACCGAGCCGTTGCTGGGGCAGATCCACGAACAACTTATGAACGCCCCTGTCGTGCATGCGGATGAACGGGCTTCCGCGTAGAGGGGCGTGGTCACTGGCTGCACGTCCTTTCAAACGTGGATTGGACCTTATTAAGCGTTCATCCCCACCGTGGAAAACAAGCCATTGTAGCCGTTGGCTTCTTGCCGATTTATGGAGGCGTTGTGGTTCACGACTGTTTTAGCATGTATTTCCACGCCGATTATCGCTTTAAGCATGCCTTATGCAACGCTCATTTGCTGCGGGAGTGTCTCGGGATTGAAGCCTACGATGGACAGGAGTGGGCAACGCTTATCCGTGAATTTCAGCAAGAGAGCTGGGCGGTCATAAAAGATTCCCGCGCAGCCGGAATCCCGCTCGAAGAAGCGATTCTGCACGATATGGAGCGCCGCTACGACGACATTCTGGCGGAAGGCAGGCAGGAATGGACGATGACCGAATCTCCTGTACGAATCTCCGGTAGAGGCCGAATCAAAAAGAGCAAAGCTGCCAATCTGGGCGAACGATTTCTGCTTCATAAAGAAGCGATCCTTCGCTTTATTCGTGATGCGCGCGTTCCCTTCGACAATAATCAGGCCGAACGCGATATCCGGATGGCCAAGGTCAAAATCAAAGTGTCAGGGACTTTTCGTACGCTCGCTTATGCCGAGCACTTTGCCCGCATTCGCAGCGTGATTTCAACGTTTAGAAAACAGCGCTACCCCATTCTCCTTTCCCTCACTTTTGCCTTCCGTGGACAGTTCGCGTTTTAAGCGTTACCTAAGTAGTAACCTTTTTTCAACATAATGTCAGCAACAGGAAACTGCAATCACAGAAATTGATGCAAAATATCACGCTTATTACATCATACAGCCCATTAAGCAATGGAAAGGGGATACGTACTTTGAGTTAGTGGTCAAAAAGTAGTCAACCAAATAGGTTCAAATGCATGCATATGTGTACAAAAAACATAGGTTCCTTTATTCGCATCTGTCACAGTAGGATAATGACATGAATTACTCTGAATTCGAGCCTGGTTCCAGAGTCTGTAAAATAGTTTGTATAAACTCCTAAACCTACTAAAATGTAAGTAGAAGAAAGGTTGGGAGAGCACATGGGATTATGGACAAAAGAGTAACTGCGTCAGTTCATCAAGGAGAACAAATTGGTGACGGCACAAGATGCGCAAAATGCGCTTAAAGATCTGTTTGCAGAGACCATTCAAGAGATGCTAGAAGCGGAGATCGACACGCATCTGGGCTACGACAAGCATGACGTCAAGAACAAGCAGACAACGAACAGCCGTAATGGCAAGAGTCGTAAAACGGTCATGAGCAAGTATGGTGAGCAGGAAATCGTTGTTCCACGCGACCGTCAAGGCGAGTTTGAACCGCTCGTCATCAAGAAGCACCCATCCAACGTAACGGGCATTGAAGACCAGATTGTAGCGCTTTACGCTAAGGGTCTAAGTACGCGAGATATTTAGGATCATCTGGCCAACCTTTACGGCATCGACGTCTCGCCAACACTCATTTCCAACGTGACCAACAAGATCGTACCGCTTATTAAAGAGTGGCAGAACCGACCGCTGCAAGGCGTGTATGCGGTTGTTTTTCTCGATGCCATTCACTTTAAGGTGAAGCAAGATGGCGCCATTGTTGCTATCCGCAGACCGAAATTCAGAAGTGCATCATCCATCAAATTCGCAATTCAACGCGCTACGTCTCTTACAAAGACTTGAAGAAAGTGACGGCTGATCTAAAACCGATCTACAAGGCGGCCACAGAAGGCGCTGCTCTCGCAGAGCTTGATCGATTCGAGGAAGTCTGGGGAACAAAGTATCCACTGATCGTCCGTTCCTGGCGCAATAACTGGGACGAGCTAGCGACCTTCTTCAAATACCCACCAGACATTCGGAAGCTGATCTACACAACCAACATCATTGAGAGCTACCACCGCCAACTCCGCAAAGTCACGAAGGGCAAAAGCATCTTCCCTTCGGATGAAGCCCTACTCAAAATGCTCTATCTCTCGACCATGGACGTCGTCCGCAAATGGACCGGTCGTGTTTAGAACGGGGGACAAATGCTGCTCCAACTCTCCGTTTTCTTCCCGGATCGAGTCGGCCAGCACCTACGCTAACAGGCCAACTCCCCCTCGGGGGAGTTCCTTATAAATGAGTTTACACAAAATTATTGACAGACCCGATTTCCGCATGTTATCACATGTTTGTGATCATGCATGTGATCAAGGAACAAGTAAGTAAATTCAATGTTGTTCATCATTCTACTTGTATAGCCACGAATACTCAATGCCCGCCCTCAAATTCTACCTTTGAGTAGCAGCAATCTTGCTCGCGAGGATTTGTTTTTATACTCACAATATTTCTAATTCCCTTTCTTTTAGTCAATCCAAACTAGTTTCTGATCGATTTATCACTTCTGTGCCTGCAATTGATAAAAATAATTTACATATCGCTCGAACATCAGGAAGTCGAGATTTTGTCCCGAGAGTGAAAACTTGACGTAATGTATCGTTAGGTATATTTCTCCATATACTTTCTACAATTTTATATACATCTTCTAAGTCAGGCTCTTTGCCAAATCCACCTTCATCTCTAATTAAAATGTCATGAAGACCTAATAAAAATATATCCACGCTTTTTTCATCCAAAGGTTGTCCCAGCATCCAAAGTGCTGATGGAAACACTATTCGAGGTAGAAGTCCCCGTTTAAATCTAGGTTCACTATTGCTTAATATATGAAGACCACGTTTAAGACCATCAAATAATGTCTCTTTAAAAGAAGGGCCTTTCTCAATGAACCATTTGATAAATAATGAAATAAAATATTCTCGATCAAACCCAGCCTCTGAAGATGCAATACATTCCATCATTGTCAAAACTTCATTTTGATCTAAGTCTGCTCCATAGATAAGTAGTAATTGAAATATTCTTATCTCATTGTTCCATTTCGTTAAGGGATTTTCTTTTAATTGAATTATCAAATCCGCCTTTAGGGCAGAATCTTGAGAAATGAATTGAAATAAAGATTGCCTTGCTCTCACCATTCTCTGTATAGTTGCGTCATTCTGCGACCTTGTTAGGGGATGCCATTTATCCATATAGGCTTTTAATAAAATAGAAATATCTATTGACTGATGACGGTAGTAATTAATAAATGTGACAAACCAGCATCCCCATGTCCCAAAAGTACAGTATCTATCAATATCTGACGGCTTCAGATCATTGTTGTAGATCAAGAACGATTCAATGAGAATAAAAAACTGTGGATGTACATCATCTGATTGTAGAAGAACCCGATTAAGTGCTTCCTCTAGTTCATTTTTCGAAGCAATTTCGCTTCTAACAACCCGATTATTATTTTTGGATGTGGAAATAGATCTGTTTAAATTAAGCCTAGCTACGATACAAATCTCCAGATTTTCAGGAAAATAGTTAGTTTTTATATTTTGAATACATTCATCAACTACACCATTGAAGCAGTGTGCTAACGTTGCGAGCCAATATCTATTTATTTCATTCCTTCCCTCAAGGACCCTAGGATCATCGAGAAACTCCTTTGCGGCTAGTGTTATTTGTTTTTGTATTTCAATATCGTTCTCTGCTAATCCATATAACCATTCAGTAAGATAGTCACTCGTTGAAATTGAAATATGATCTCCCGAAAAAAATGTCATCCATATTAGAGTTCTCCATTCTGAAGAATCCTTCAGTGCTTTTACAAGTAGAAATAATGCTGGTTCTTTCTTATTTGTCATTGTATATTCTGCAGCCAGTTTCAAAGCAGTTTCACCATATGAGATATCTTGTTCTACAAGCAACTTCTCTGTGTAATAGATACTTTGTAAATCTGAGTAATCATACTTCATCAATTTACAACTAACCATTTGCTCTACAGTTAATTTAGAGCTATGATGTTCAAGTAATGCAGCGGCTGCATACTTTGCTACTTTATGTCCACTTGCTACTGACTCTAACATGAATGAGTACGCCTCGTCAGTAGCTAGTATTGGTTGTCGAGATGATCCAGTAAAGTTACGGTCAATGAAATGATATTTATACAAGATGCCCTCTAAAAGAATTTCCCAGTCAGACTTCTGTAGCGTCTCGCCATTTTTATACAAAAGAATAAGACTCAATACTCTTGCCCGTAAGCTCCTGGTATGTTGCTGAGTTTTTAGATGGAATAAAACCGAGGGACCAAACTTAAGTCGCTGAAAGTAGTCTTCCCATGATTCCATCCCGACCTCATAATCATTTTCTAACACGATTTCCATTGCTTCTATCTCAGTATCAGGGAATACTGCAATTAGTACACATGCTGTTCTCTTGCGTATATTTGGATCAATGTTTAATAACTGTTTTCTCAATTCCTTTACATATGAAGCATCTTCTATATTGAGTAGATCACTCAAATATTGTCTAATATCAGGATTTCGAGAGAGAATGAAGTCGCCCAAAGCTGAGACTGCACGACAAAGCCAGTTGGGATTAGGAACCTCCAACTTTAGAAGTTCTCTTAGTAAAATCCTCCATTCACTCGAGTGAGGTAAATCGAACTTTGTGTCATTTGGATTGAATTGATTTACTAACCATTCAAGAGCGACTAAACCATTCTGCTCAACGAGTTCACCTAAAACCAGTTCACATCGATTAATTTTACCCCCATCATGAAGTCCTTTTAGAAGAGCAGGAGCCAATAGTCGCCAATCTCTAGAACCCAATTCATATAGTATACACGCCGAGACGCTAGCAAGTTCACTATCTTCAGAAGTTAGCCACGCCCTAAGAATTGCAACAATGTTGGAATGACCATATTGATTGACACATTTCATCCATGTTTCCTGAACCGTTTTGTCTTTTCTCTTGCCGTAACCTCCTTTAGCAATTGCTTTTAATATTCCAATGGATGGTTGTTCTTCTTTATTAAGTTCTAACCATAAAACTGCTGCAGTACCACTTCTTTCATTCCAAGATAGTGCAGCATTACGCAACTCATTAATAACCACTTCTTTGTTGCCATCTGTAGCCTCTTTAATAATTTCCTTTTGAGCTTCGACATTTAACACACTTCGCCAAAGTAAGTTAATTAATAATTTTGATCTTTGTGCTGGAGTGAATAAGTCTGGTAATAAAAGAGCTATGGATCCGAGAAGCAAATTATTCTGATGGTACTCAATTAACAAATGCGGCTTAATTAAATTCTTAAATAAACGAATAACTTCATGTGATAGCTTATGGGGCTTAGACAACTTTACCCAGTAACTTATTACTTTTCCTGCTACCTCAGTTGTTCCATCGGATGTAGGTTTAGTTGGATCGAGGTATTGGTTGTAAAACCAAATCATGGCATCATCACCTGCCATGAACAAGGTGCGAGCGATGCATTCAGCTATATGATCGGAATCTTCACCGTAAAAAAATACAGGTCTGAATCCAGCCCTTTTAAATAGATTTAGCGCTTGAAGAGCAAGTTCTGAATTCTCTGATTCAACTACTATTAATGCTGCTGCAGCAGTATTTTTATTCTTCTTCATAAGATCATCTAAATAAGAGTTAAACCAATAATTTAATTTGTTAATTCGATTAATTCTTCTCACATATGTAGCCATAAATGAGACGATACGCCAATGAATGTTGTCGCTAGTTTCAACTTGTTCAGATGTCTCAAGACTTTCAATATGGTAAACAGCTAACGAACATTCCAATAATGGCTGTACAGGGAAAGAGACAAATCCATTTTCTTCAACTAAAATGTGCCTTAATAAAAAAGAAACAACTTGAGAGGCCAAGATTTCGGGATTTGTTCTTCTTTGTCTGGTGAATTCCTCACAGAAAAAGTATTCTAAGCTGAATTTCGTAATACAATTTTCAGAATTTTCTAGTATGCTTGCCGCTTTTGCTAACAGATATAATCGACTACTCTTTATTGGAAATATTTTCTCAAAATCTTCTTCGAGGATGTCTTGTGAACTACGAGATGACCAACCCACTAGTCGTTCATCGAGAAGATCAAACAACAAATCGCCTAAAGAATATTTTTCAAAAGCATCCGTTCGTGACAACCTTGGGTATAATAGTCTTAGAAATAAGGGGGTTGAAGCAGCTAATGAAAGTTGTTTTCTGCTATTAAGCACTGCTATCGCATTTTTGGAATCAGATTCAGCCTTCTCTTGTGACATACCATTAGCAATGGATTCGTTATAGAATAGCTGGTATATTTCCGATTCATTAAATCTAGCCAAACCCAGTAATTGCCACTGTTCATAGTTAAATCCTACCAACTCAATTGGCCTTCCAGTAACAACAATTCGAATTTGAGCCCATTGATTTACAACATCAGATAGTCTCTCCAATACTATTCTAGCTTGCCGTGGTTCAAGCTCATCAATTCCATCAACAACAACAGACACTTCAATCCTTTGTGACATTAATTCTGATAGACTAAATTGTTCCTCAAGATTAAGTAGGTCCTTGATCAGTTCAGAAATAGTATTTATGGTTTCTTTAATAGTCCCGAATTTTCCGCCTCTTAATTTAGAGGCTGGCACAAGAAATGCAAGGCTATTTTCTTTTTCAATTAAGGATTGGACTAACTGAGTCGCTTGTGTACTTTTACCTCCACCTAGTTCAGCGAGAAGAATAGTCTTAGAATTTCTTTTTACTGCAGAAATAAACGGCTCACGAATCTCAATGTGATTAGGTCTTAATTTCCCTTCATCATCGATTGTTATTTGTTCCGTTTGAATAAATACAGAAACATCACGGTCAATCAGATGGGGAAGGACCCCCACTCCTTTTATCGCTCTTGATTTCTTTTCTTTTTCCTGTGTTACATACCTAATGGAATTCTCTTTCATCTTGTTAATTGAAGTCTCTTTTGCAGCGCTAGAAGTATTATCAAAATCTGGTGGAATTGGTCGAATTTCAAATGGATAGTAAGAAGCAGTACCTTTCTGCAACCAATTCTCTCCGTCTGTAATGCTAGGATCAAATTCAAACTGCCTCGATATAAAACCTTCTCTACTAACTTTCATTAATGAAAAACTATTAAAATGAGCTGAATTATCAAAGGCTGCTCCAGCTGTAACATGCCAAGCAGCATCAACTATTTTATTTGGCTTTTTAAGCTTTGCATGCGTATGTCCAGTAAGTATTATGTCACAACGTGCTGCCAAGTAGTCAAAAGTACTAAATCTTGTTGAAGTTCCATAGGGGGTGGTCTCATCCTCATGGAGCCATGAATCAGGATGATGGACTAGAGTAATTGTAGTTTCGGTCCTATTCTTTGCTTTAAGAATACCAGATGATTCTAGAGAAATAATATGTGGCCGCCCCATCCAGAGTCTGTTTTTATCTAGTTTTCCATTGCAGAACCATGCTGAGTTTAAAGATACAAAACTTATGTCGTTGATAGATCGAGACCCTACTAAATAATTATCCTCTTGTTGTAATTGTAAAGGAGGTATACCGAAAGATTCACAAAAATAGGTGTATCCATCAAATCTACTTACAATATGTTTAGGTACGGGTAGTTTAAGTGACTCGTCAGCTTCACCCGCAGTAGATGGATAGAGGAAACCTCTCTCACTACGATCTACATCATGATTTCCAGGGCACAGAATTATTTCGCTTGGTGTTAGTCCTGTAACATCCAGTAATTCTTTGAGCCATTTTGAAGCCGAATCATAATCGGACTTTTTACCAGAATATCCTATATCTCCAGAAATACAGATGATTTCTGGTTTCCATTCTGAATCTTGCGATTTTATACTATCTATTAGCCCAGAAAGAACTATATTTCTGTGTTCAAGTCCGTAGGCATCGTTGCTTTTCTCAGAACCAAAGTGTAGATCAGACAAGTGAAGGATTACCATATATGTTGACCCCCGTACCGATTTTATTAGCAATCGCCCTTCTTTTTTCCTTATTTATACATTCCATCTCTCGTCCTATTATTCGACATGGGGAGACCTTTCCCCTGCATTGAGCAAAAGAAAAGCGCCACATGGGCGCTATTACTACCTTATCAAGTTCTCATTCGCCAATGCATCCAAAAATTACAAGCTGTTTCCATCTTTACTTAGGTTAAACTGCATGCCCAACTCACTAGCCTTATTAGTATATATTTACTTTTGATTGGTCATCGGACAATTCAAGCTGAGTACAGAATGAGTTTTCAGAGCTACACGAGTTGCCTTCAATTGAGCTTTAGGTTACCTTGGAAGGCTACAATGGCTATGATTCCTGTAGATCAATAGGCTCCAGCTGCTTCTGTATTCTCTATGTTTTGGCGTCCTGATACTCTTTGACTCCGAACTTTGTTACGACAATCATGCCATCATTCACGAGGATAGGCGAATGTCCGATGAAGTCATTTTCTTGGTATCGCCATAATTCATTCCCTGTATCTACATCTAGGGATAGGAGTGTGGAGTATCCCGCCATCCCGTTCTTTTGCTGATCGTCCCACATCGCATAATATACTTGGTTATCTGCAACTGCTGGCTTTGTGATTGCAACACCATACATGTTCGTGAACGAGGGATTGCCAATATTCTTACTCCATAGTTCCTTACCATTCGAGGCATCCAACATTACCGTTATGCCAGTCTTCACTTCTGTTAATAGAACCTTATTATCAAGTATGGTAATCAACGGCCTATTCATCATATCAAATCCATGGTTCTCATAGCTCCACTTGGCTTGCTTACTTTTCAAATCATATGCAGTTACTCCGCCGCCAAGATCGGCAACCACAAGAAGCTTATTACTTGCAGCTACACTGCTTACAGGTGATTCGTGTTCGAAGGAATTCAGTTCCTTGCCTGACTTCTCGTTGATAGTGTGTACGCCGCCTTCAAATGGAAGATATAGCTTGTCTCCCGCAACATATGGGGAAATCATGAGTGATACGCTATCCCTGTAGCTCCAGCTTTCCTTTCCAGTCTTTATGTCCAATGCCTTAAGGGTTACGTGGCCATTCTCAAGCTGTTCAGGAATGAATACATGATTGGATGACGCGGCGACTTCTGCTGGTCTTGCTTCGTAGGGAACTTCCTTCTTATATAGATGCTCCCACAGCAGTTCTCCTGAATCAGCATTCAAGGCATGAACTCCTGCATTATCAATAAAACTGACCGTAGTATTGGATGTCGCGGGGCGCGATATCATGCCATCCACATCATGCGTCCATAGCTCCTTTGCTTTCTTGGTTTTATATTCAATTGATCACCTATCGTTTTATAGTAAGCCCCCCTTCGGAGAAGAAGGGGAGCATTGGAAAAGGAGAGGAGAACATCCGCCTTGTCGTCTGGAGGATAATCTCACAATACATATATAACCATTAACCGCACGGGAATCAAGCAATTTCTGAAAATAATTCTGAAAATCCAGTCATATTTTAAGGCTTCGCACCAGCTAGAGCCAAATCAGATGACAAACCCTTGATATCACTGGGGTTTCTGGCATTCAGTGATGAAATCTCAAACAGGTAATTGGGGTATCCCCGCTGGGGGACTAGGCACAAAATCGAGTAATCACGCTTAATCATGACTGGTTATACACCGATTGATAACCGCGCAATTATCAAGTGCTGGCTACAATGATACGTGGTAAGATCACTATATAATGGGAATTGGAGGATACAGTAATGATGAAGGAACTATTGCATGAGGATGCATTCAGGAAGTATCTTGGCAAGGTATTGAGCAGTGAGAGGGTATTGCGCGATTGCATATCTCGTTGTCGCCGCGTAGAGCTATATGAAAAGAATCTATTAAATCATTACAATATGGATGGTGGAAAATCGCTCCTTAACAGGCTGGAATACAGTACTTTTGATGAACGGTCTGGCGCTGAACAAAGGCATTCAATTCCAATCGATGGTAATGTAAGGACGGGTACAGCATCATTACGTAATGCAGTAAATCACTATCTCGACTTTCTAAAGCAACAAGGATAGTGGTGGTTCTCTCCCGCCAACCAAAAGACCTTAAAGGCAGCTCGCCGCAAGCTGGCCCCCCAAACAAGTTGGGAGGCATAGGACAGCATCAGTGCTTACAGTCGCATCGTAAAGGGCAAGCCGCTGCGCGCCCTTTGACGTGCTTACGTTTGATCGTTAATCATTCTATTTTGAAGGGAGTTAATGTGCATGGATATGAAGCCAGTGGAATGGGTTACATCCATACTAGCTGTTGTAGCTATCGTCATAAGTGCATTTTCATGGTGGATTGCCCGCCGAAACACTATTGCTATGGAAAAGAGCGCTGTTGCTGCGGAAAGGAGTGCAGCGGCGGCTATTGAATCCAATGAGCATACTAAGAAGCAGTATGAAGCATTCCAAGAAAAGGAACGTCAGCGGTGGGAATCATTCAGAAGTCTATACATAAAACGCCTGGTTAAGACGAGTAGGCAGATTCATGATTCTATCCTTGGAAAGTACCAGATTGATTCCCCATACTCCCGTACTCCCGTTGTTATCGATTGGGAATCTATAAGGAACGTGCCGCAAGAAATCATATTTGCTGACGATATTTTGATTGATATCTTTACCGCTGAAGAACGGGAGCAGATTGATCGTGCTTGGAGTAGCCTGAACCACCTTATAGATGAATATGGGATTGATGACGTGGAACGGAAAGGAATTGGCTTCGCGGGACAAGTAATCAGTGACTTTCACCGTATAATCCAGATGTTTGAAAGCAAATGAAATGATTATAGTGGGATTGCCGCCGCCCTCTCACGGACATAAGTCGTTTATGTGCGTTAATCCAGGTATGAATAGACATGCTCTCCCGCGCTATCGCTTGTAGAGTGGATACCCTATGTAAGCAAGGTTACGGATGATGATTACTCCATGACAAAAAGACTAAAATAGCTCAAAGCCACGCCCAGTAAGGATTCATTCTAGTAGAGCGGCAAGACTGAAATGATACCGAAATGACTGAACTTCATGGGAGTTGCCGCCGCGTCGCCATTCAAGTCCTATTCTAGTGTTCTAAGCGGAACGGTAATGAACGCAGTAATGACATGGTAACCAAAAAACCTCATGTATCAAGGGTTTGTGGTCATTTTGGTGGAACCAAGGGGGCTCGAACCCCTGGCCTCGTCGCTGCCAGCAACGCGCTCTCCCAGCTGAGCTTAGGCCCCTTAATAAATCTTTATGCTGGTAATCCGTATATTCATGCACTTACCTCCCCATCACTCTTCCTCCCAGTGATAGCTACCTGCACCCCAATCATCACCACAATAACAGCAAGCATCGCAAATAGCGCAGCCATAAAGCTCCCGCTACTATCATAAATCGCCCCAATTAATAAGGGCCCCATTGCGCCTATGATATAGCCACCACACTGAGACATGGCTGACCATGCCCCTGCTTCCTCTGGCGTATCTGTCTCGACAATCGGCAGCATAAGCGCCAGTGGAAACAACCCTCCTGCCCCAATGCCTAGCAATATTGCAGCTGGCAGCATCGGCAGATGGAAAAGCAGCATAACAATCCCGATCAGCTCAGACACACTGCAAAGGATCAGATAAAATCTCCGTTTCCCAGACCTGGCTACAAGGAAGGGAATCGTTAACGATACTGGAATTTGAATAATCGTAAACACGGTCAGGAGCATAGCCGCGCTTGCTGCGCTGTACCCGAAGTTAAGGGCGATCGGTGAAATCCACGCCGTAACCGAATAAAAGACACTGGCCATTAAGCCGAAAAATAAGGTTAACATAACCGCTTTTTTATTGCGGATTGGCAGCTTCGAACTAGATTGCGCTAAGCTTTCTTTGCTCTTCTTGTACCCCTTATTCCCCCTGTTCCCCAGAAAAGCCGACCAAAAGATTAAAGCAATCACGCCGAAAATAGCCCAGCATGACAAAGTCAGCGTTAAGCTATGATTGCTGCGATTGTATAAAGGTATAGCAAATGCAGAGGCAATGGCTGCCCCTACGGTCATCGAAGCGGAATAAACACTCACAATGCCGGGCTTTGTGGGGAAATACTTTTTAATAAAACCAGACAGCAGCGGCCCTGCCAAGCTGATCCCGATACCGCCAACTAACGCAGTTACAATCAATATAAAAACTGAGCTAACGATCCCCCGCAAAGCGGTAGCCCCTGTAATGAGAAATAAGGCAATAAAAATAGTTCGCTCAAGCCCTACCCGATCACGCAATGCGGTTGCCGCTGGAGCAAAAATCCCCATGCATAATACAGGCAAGGTCGTCAGCAGACTTGCGGTTAGCCCACTCATGGCCAGATCATTTTGCATCGTACGAAGCAAAGGGGCAACCGATGTAATAATCGGTCTTAGATTTAAAGCTGCGATAAATATAGCTAACAGTAAAAAATTTTTTTTCATAGATGCTGCCTCTCTCTATTTAGCTTTGTATCACTTCATCAAGTATATGGCCCCACTTTTCATTGATCAATCCTATAATTTCTATTATTATGATAGTAAAATACTATCATTCAAAGGAGCCGCAGCATGGACAATCGAAATATCCAGTATTTTATGGCCGTATTTGAGCTGCTTCATTTTACAAAGGCTGCCGAAAGGCTTGGCATCTCGCAGCCTACATTAAGCCAGCAAATTCGCATCCTTGAAGCCGAGCTGGGCACGCCGCTTTTTGACCGCATTGGTAAAAAGGTTGTAGCAACGGAAGCCGGCAAGCTCCTGTCGCATTACGGAGTTAAGATGCTGCAAGCAGAACGGGATGCCAAAAATGCAATTAAGGAGCTTTTATCTGGAGAAGGCGGCACCGTCCGACTGGCCGTGCTTCCCTCGGATTTGGATTTTCAGCTCGTCCCACTGTTCGTTCCTTTTAAGGCGAAATATCCTCACATCCAGCTGCAGGTTTTCTCAACTATACATGTGCAAGAAGAAGTGCTTAACCATAAAGTCGATATTGGAATTGGCTTGCAAGGCCTGCCTGATAAAAGATTAGTCCAAGTGCCGCTTGGCTCGGAGCCCTATCATCTCTTCGTGCATGCAGCAAGCGAGCTTGCTAAACGAAAGGAAATTACACTGCAAGAGCTGGAGCAGCATGCATTAGTTATGTATCCGAAAGGCTTTCTTGGCCGTGATTTGGTTGATGAGGTTTGCATCAAAGAGGGATTTGAATTAGCTACCGTTATGGAAACCAGTTCAGCCCATTCGCTGCTGCAATTAGTTTCTGCTGGGATAGGCGCTACTATACAGCCGAAAGGCTTGCTTCGTCAATTTCCAGAACGGCTGGACATTGTAGCTATACCCTTTAAAGGGTCTACACCTGTGCGCCATATGGAGCTGATGTATTGTACGGATCGCTTTATTAGCCGCTCGCATCAACAATTAACGGATGGGCTGATTGATTTTTTTCATGGAAAAAATAGCTAAAGCGACTATGCCTTCAGGCAGCGGCAATGATGCAAAAAAAGACAGCTAGAACAAGGGTTGTCCCTTGTTCTAGCTGCCTTAAATGAATCGGTTACGGTGCGGCACATCACGATTATTCCATATACAGCATCTAGCTTAAGAAAGGCAATTGGCCTTGCAAATAGGACGATAGCATATGCTTAATAACCGGATCTTCGCCCCCGTCCTGCAATAAAGCCATACAGATCAAACGAATATCATCGCTTATATACCCGGCCAAATCATGATTCTCTGTCAAGCGGAATGCTTGCTTAAATGCTTGTTCTCGCCCCCCACGTATTTGTTCACTCTCTTCCACATCAGAACCATCAGCGTCGAGCTCCCATCGCTTTGAAGCCGTAATCCATTCGTCATCATTCGCATCACGCTTATCTAAATATTGGTCAGCATCCAGTTCGGAAAATGTTTGTTCCGTAAGCAGGCGCCCTGCCTCCAAGCCCTCTAGCAAATTGACCAATTGTGATTGACTCACCAAAATCCGCCTCCTAATTAAAGTTCTTTCAAACGCTCATGTGAGATTGCGATAGCATAAAATAACGGCAAAACGAGTATCAGCTTAACTATAGTAACGCAACTAAAAATCGATTTAGAATAAACCTTTTCGCAATACTCTTTACTTACTTAATATATATTAACCTAATTACTATATTCAAATGAACACGCCTATGGTTGTGCTCAATACCTTGGCAGGTAACGTTCACAATTTCGAAAAACTTGCCCATTGTGCATCTTTGCATTTTGGGCAATAATATTCATAACAGTTGTATGAGTTAAACTTTACCCATTTATACGAATTTACAAAGGAGGTGTACTCATTGATTGCTAAACAAACCTTGCGTGACAGGAAAAAAGAAGCCACTGCCTCTGCCCTGGCTGAAGCCGCATTCGAGCTCGCGCTTGAAAAAGGTTTGGACGGCTTCGTAGTCGACGACGTTGTGCAGCAGGCTGGATATTCCAGACGAACGTTCGCCAACTATTTCTCCTGTAAAGAAGAAGCCGTTGCGGCCGTCGCTGTCCCCACAAAGAGTGTAGAGGAATATGAGAAATTACTTGCGGGCTTGCCACAAGCAGCAACACCGGTTGATGTGCTGTACAGCCTGATGCAGATGCAGTTTACCGCTGAGTTTTTGCTTAAAATACGCAAATTTGTCTCCCTTTCAAAGCAGTACCCCACACTTGAACCGTACATCCTAGGTGTGTTCCGCCGTTTGCAAATGGCAGCTCAGGAAGCATTGGAACCATTCGCCCGCGGGCGTTATAAAGACGGGTATACCCATCTTCTAGTCGGCGCCGTTTATGGAGCGTTTGTGCCAATACTTGACGGCAGTCTGAACGTCCTGCTTCCGGGTGAGACAGAAGCTGAACCTACAGCTGCGATCCCATTCGATCAATATTTAAATGCGATGTTCGAGTATTTGCGAAAAGGCTTCTAGCCACTTTTGACGACCAATCATCATGATATAAAGGAGATTAACATCACATGTCAACATTTTTGTACAAATTAGGGAAATCCGCTTACGACAAGCCTTGGCAGTTCCTCATCAGCTGGATCGCTATTCTTGGAGTCGTAATCGCTATGCTCGCAGTCAACGGCATCCATTCCAGCTCTGAAATGAAAATTGCCGGTACAGAATCGCAGAAGGTACTCGATCAACTAACGAAAGAGCTTCCCGAAGCCTCTGGCGGACAAGCCAGCATTGCCTTTACGGTACCTGTTGGAGAACGTTTGGACACACCGGAACGGTTAGCTTTAATCCAGAAGGCTGTTAATGACGTTTATAATGTAGACTTTGTCATTAATCCTGCTAAATTGGCTGCGGAAGCTGGCCTTTCGGCTGCTGACAGCAGCCAAACGGGGGCCGCGGCTACAGGGGCGAGCCAAGAAACACAAGCAGCCCAAGGAACACAAACAAACCAGCCAAGCACCGCTGAAATACCTCCTTATGGCCCGTTGATAGTAGATGGCGTTCCGGTAATTGGCGTCATGCTCTCATCTGACGGTGGTCTCGCCCTGTTCCAGTTCCAATTCACCGAGCAGCAGGCGTCGTTGCCCAAATCCGTACCAGACGCTGTAATCAACGCCGTCGCTGCTGTCGAGCAGAATAATTCCGGCATTACAGCTATACCTAGTGATTCGCTTAAGAGCACGCCGGCCATCGGTTCGACAGAAGCAATCGGTCTTCTCGTTGCAGCCGTTGTACTCATTATTACACTTGGCTCTGTTGTTGCTGCGGGTCTGCCGCTGCTTACCGCTATTTTTGGCGTAGCGATCAGTATTGGAGGCGCATTTGCCCTCTCGAAGTTTATCCCGATCAATGACATTACGCCTATTTTGGCGATCATGATTGGACTTGCTGTCGGCATCGACTATTCCCTATTTATTGTAAATCGTCAGCGCCGCATGATTTTAGATCAGGGACTAAGTGCGCGTGAAGCTGCGAGCAGAGCGGTTGGTACAGCTGGCAGCGCCGTATTTTTTGCAGGCTTAACCGTTATTATTGCTTTGTTCGGCATGCTCGTCATTGGCATTGAGTTCTTGTCTACGATGGCAATGGTCGCTGGAGTGACGGTTTTCGTCACTGTACTGCTGGCCCTGACTCTGCTGCCTGCCCTGCTTGGTTTCGTAGGTGAACGTATCTGCTCGCCTAAAGTCCGCATGAAAAACAGCAGCACAGGCCATAAAGCTCAGCATGGCTTCTCCATTCGCTGGGTTAAGGGAACGGTGAAATATCGCTGGCTTATTATTTTCGGAGTGATCATCGTTCTAGGCACGGCAGCGATTCCGGTTACGAAAATGGAGCTCGGGATTCCCTCTGGCGCTTCGGCAAACCTGGATACATCTGCTAGGCAAAGTTATGACGCGATTTCCAAAGGGTTCGGAGAAGGCTTCAACGGTCCCCTGCTTCTGGTGGGCGAGCCGCAAAATGCGTCCGATACATTCACTCCTGAAAAACTCGGCAATCTCGTTCAAGAGCTTCAAAAGCATGACAATGTTTCACTCGTCACACTGATGGGTGTGAACAAAACGGGCGATATGGCGATTATTAGCCTGATTCCTAAAACAGGACCAACGGACTTAGCAACAAAGGATCTAGTAAACGATCTGCGTGCCCCAGAATCAAGCATTGCGCAAAATACGGATGTGAAGCTTGGCGTTACTGGGTTCACCGCTATTAATATTGATATGTCGTCTAAGCTGTCGGAGGCGTTCCCTCTGTATGTCGGCATTATCGTCATTCTGTCCATTATTATTCTGCTCTTGGTGTTTCGCTCGATCATCGTTCCAATTAAAGCGACGGTCGGTTTTATTCTCAGCATACTTGCAACGTTCGGCCTTACTACGGCGGTTTACCAGTGGGGATGGATGCATTCACTCTTCGGCTTTGACACAGGCGGCCCGCTGCTCAGCTTTATGCCAATCCTAGTCACCGGAATTCTTTACGGACTGGCGATGGATTATCAGGTCTTCCTAGTCAGCTCTATGCGTGAGTCTTACGTGCATGGCCATAGAGGAACCGACAGTGTCGTACACGGCTATGATCTGGCAAGCCGCATTGTTCTTGCCGCTGCTGTCATTATGGTATCCGTCTTTGCCGGATTCATTTTCGCACCTGATGCCATGATCAAACAGATCGGCTTCGCGCTGGCTATTGGCATACTTATCGATGCATTCATTGTCCGTATGACGCTGGTTCCAGCCGTCATGGCTGTCTTCGGAGATAAAGCTTGGTGGCTGCCAAAATGGCTAGACCGTTTGCTGCCGAACCTTGATGTCGAGGGTGATAAGCTGATTACTGCGCTGAATGCTCAGGGCAGCAGCGACAGCAAGACGAAGGCGAACAAGCCCGCATAACGATCAACTTTTTCATGCCAGCTATATCGCAAACGGCGAAGGTTGCAACCAAACAACGGATATGTTAAAATTCACTAAACTGTGCGATAGGAGCTGAAGAGGATAATGTAGACTTTCTTGTTGAACGTTTGAAGAATAAAACATCGTGTTTTGTTCTTTGCGTGCAAGAAAGTTACTTATTCTTTTCACTCAAATATATAGGCTTATTTGGCCCATGCTGGGCTGAATTTGCTGTATTTTTTGAGCTACAAGAAGGGTAACTTTCTTGTAGCTCTTTTTATTTTTTCAAAAGGGGGAATTTGTCATGTCCTTAATTAAAGTGACGAACCTTACATTTGCCTATGAAGGCAGCTACGACAACATCTTTGATCAGGTCAGCTTCCAAATCGATACCGACTGGAAACTGGGCTTTACGGGAAGGAATGGCCGGGGGAAAACGACGTTTCTTAATCTGCTGCTCGGCAACTATGAATACAATGGCACCATTTCTGCCGATGTCAGCTTTGAATATTTTCCTTTCCCTATCGAAAATAAGGAAAACAATACGCTGGATATCATCGACCATATATATCCGGACTATCAGCATTGGGAGCTTCTGCGTGAGCTTTCCATGCTGAAGGTGTCGGAGGATGTTTTATACAGGCCCTTCGATACTTTATCGAACGGAGAGCAAACGAAAGTGCAGCTTGCTGCCTTGTTTCTAAAAGAAAACAGCTTTCTGCTCATCGATGAGCCGACGAACCATCTGGACATCCATGCCAGGAAGCTGGTCAGCGATTATTTGAAAGCCAAGAGCGGATTTATTCTCGTATCCCATGATCGGGCATTTCTTGACAACTGCGTCGATCATATTCTGACGATTAACAAGGCTGGCATCGAAATTCAGAAAGGTAGCTTTTCCGATTGGTGGGAAAATAAACAACGGCAGGACCACTTCGAAATGGCCGAGAACGAAAAACTGCGCAAGGACGTCAAGCGGCTGAACGAAGCGGCAAAACGAACGAGTAGCTGGTCACATGAAGTAGAGAAAACGAAAAATGGCACCCGAAATTCTGGCTCCAAGGTGGATAAAGGGTACATCGGTCACAAGGCCGCGAAAATGATGAAGCGATCCAAGTCGCTCGAGCATAGACAGCAGTCGGCTATCGACGAAAGATCCCTGCTTCTGAAAAATGTCGAAAGCTCCGATAGCCTCAAAATTTCGCAATTGGCTTATCACAAGTCCCAGCTGATTGAGCTGGATCACGTCTCGATTCAGTATGGCGAGAAGCCGGTTTGCCGCGACGTCAGCTTCACGATCGAGCAAGGGGATCGCATTGCTCTTTCCGGCCCGAATGGCTCTGGAAAATCAAGTCTCCTCAAGCTGATTTATGGTGAGGAAATCCCCTTCTCTGGAACGTTCCGCAAAGGAAGCCAGCTGAAAATTTCCTATGTATCGCAGGACACCGCGCATTTGCGAGGCGATTTGTCAGCTTATGCCGAAAGCCATGGAATCGACGAAAGCTTGTTCAAAGCGATTTTAAGGAAGCTGGATTTTTCTCGTATTCAATTCGAAAAGGACATCGCCTCCTTCAGCGGCGGCCAGAAAAAGAAGGTGCTGATCGCTAAAAGCCTTTGCGAGCCCGCCCATCTGCATATTTGGGATGAGCCGCTCAATTTTATCGATGTCATCTCCCGGATGCAAATCGAAGAGCTGCTGCTGGAGCATGCGCCAACGATACTTTTTGTAGAGCATGACAGCGAGTTTTGCAAGCATGTGGCGACCAAGGTCGTGGAATTGAAAGGCTAGCATTGTTCATTTTTTCTATAAAAAAGGAATTTCCCTTCAAGCCATTTTACAGCCTGAGGGGAAATTCCATTTAAATAGGGCATGAGTAACTCGACTGTCACAGGTAGTAGCGAATTTACTCATTTATTTCATCCATTACTGCATCCATTTTTATTAGCTTGCGCGGCACTTGTTCTTTTTCACCATACCATAGCAGCACATCAGCAAATAAATCTAAAATACGAATGAAGTTATCCTTGTCCGCCTCTGATACTTTGTCAGCATACTGAAAAATATCATCAAAGCAAATTTGGCGGACAAATTCCGTGTATTTTGCATACACCTCGCGCCCTTCGGCAGAAGGCTTTACATATATATCTTTGCGATTGCCGCTTAAATGATATTTCTCCAATAGGCCTTTTTCCTCTAAATTTTTAACGTTTTTGGAAAAGGTGCTGCGACTAACCCCAAGACGTGCTGCCATTTCCGACATTTTCTCATCTTTGTCCTCAGCTTCCAGAATATATTCCAGCGTTTGAATTTGCGAGGCAGAGAACATCACATCTGTTCCATAGCTTCGCTGCAGCTTATAGGTGTTTGAGTAAGCATTCCCGTACTTAATGATCTTCTCAATAAGTGCTCGATGGTTGCCCATCCATTCTAATTTCATTGGCGATACCTTTCATCTTGCAGGTACAAAAATCAGATTCGTTGTTCCATCCAAGAAACGGCTTCTTCAATGACCTCGTCGCGACTTGGTTCGTTAAATATTTCATGCATGAGATGCGCATAAATTTTCAACGTTTTATCAGTAGAAGCAATATCTCCGTAAAAATCACGAGAATCCTGTTCGCTTACGAGCCCGTCATTCGCTCCGTGCAGCACTAAAACCGGATCAACAAATGTTTTCGCATGTTGTTTCAGCCACTCTACTCCATACCCTAGGCTATTGAATAGATCTACAGAAATTTGCTTTTCTACTAGCGGATCATTCGCGTAAGCGGATACAACCTCTGGATCACTGCAAACTCCGCTGCCAAGCTCATTTGGAAAATACGTGCCCAAAGGAAGCACTAGCGGCAGTTCTCCGGCAACCTTCGTATGATAACGCGTAAGCGCTCCAGATAAAACAATTCCTTTTACTTTGCCTGGGTATTTAGTTCCAAAAGAAGAGGATGCAAAGCCTCCCATACTATGTCCGATTACAAAAAGAGGGGTATCGCCGCTCTCTTGCAATGCCGCCTCAACAATGACATTCACATCGTCAATCATTTGATGAAAATCGTTGTAGAAGGTGCGCGGACCTTCTGACCTGGCATGGCCACGATGGTCAAAACGATATACATTAAAACCACGCTTGTTTAATTTTTCCGTTAAATAATCGTAGCGTCCAGCATGCTCGCATAAACCATGAACGATTACAACTGCAGCCTTTGCATCACTGACCACATTTTTACTGAAATAAAGCTTTGTACCGTCAAAGGAGGCAATAGTTGTTTCAATAATGCTCATAATAACTCCCATTCCTTTCGCTACGCTCAAGCACAAAACAGATTGAATTCCACCAGCCCTGAGCGTTTGTTAGTGTGCTTAATGTTTGATTGCCCAGAAAATTATATTCTTTTAAAATAATATTGTTTCTTGTAGAAACAATATTATCACCATCACAACTTTTTGTCCACGCAAAATTTAAGCGCTTTCAAAAAATGGCCGTCACATGATAAGTGACGATCGTCATAAATGTCGTTCATGCTTTATCCAACCAACCACTCACAATCCGCCCGCGATCAAGCACATGGATAACATTAGCATTTTGAAGCGTTTACGTAAAACCGACTTACTTTGCCATGGACCAGCTCTAGGCAATTGAGTTGTCCTCCTAAGGAACAACCACCGTCAATACCTATTTTGTCTCCGCCAAGCCAGATCTCACAGGAACCGTGAATATCCTTTGTAATCGTATGACCAAAGACAATAACCTTTTCCATACGAGTTTTGTTCCTGTAAAACTCCTCCTTGATATACAGCAAGTCATGAACATTCTGCTCAGATAATCGGGACACTAAAGGATTTAAACCTGCATGCACATAGATGTAATCGTTATCTTCGTAAAAGAAAGGAAGATTTTTCAAAAAGTCCATATGAGAAGAAAGCTCCCCCATAATCACATCTCGCACTTCCTTCAAATGATCTAAACCATTACTCTTGGTAGTCTTACAGTAACTATGTAAAGTTTCGCTGCCGCCATGCTCAAAAAATTTAATTATTTCTCGTTCACTCGCCCGATTCTCTATCACCCTAACAAAACGATGGTCATGGTTGCCTTGGATTGCAATTGCCCCCTGCTCTTGGACTAAATGCATGACTAAGTCAACGACCTCTTTGCTTTCCGGCCCTCTACTTACATAATCCCCCAGAAGAATCAGTCTATCTTGTACTGAACGATATTCGACTTTTTCCAAGAGTTCTATAAACTCGCGGTAACAGCCGTGAATATCGCTAATTACCAATGTTCGTTCCACATTCATAAGTTTTCTCCCTTTATATTTGGATATATTATCCCTGTATAGGATAACACGCAAAACCTTCCTTAAAAACATCACTAACTATAGTATTTACTTTGAAAATTCTATGTACCACATATATGGGGTCTCCTTCGTTACATGCATGCCTACATGCCTACAACGAAGGAGTTTTTAATCTTAGCAAAATCACAAAGCTAGTTACCTGGAAAAATGGTTACTTTGTCGTTGCTCTGCGAGCAGGAGTAATACTTTGGGGATTTCTAAACACATTTTGAGGGTCATATTTAGCTTTTATTCTCCGAAGCCTAGGATAGTTCGCTCCATAGTATACCGGTCCGGAATTTTTAATTCCTTGGTCTGGAACGTTTATATAGGACCCTACGATAAAGGGCTGCAGCTTCCGGCGTGTTTTGCGAACGATGGCGATATTTTTAGCGGCTTCGGATTTCTTAAGCCATGAGCTGTTCCACTCCACATAAAATTTCGCTTTACGCCAGTAAAATGCCGTTGATCGAGGAGCTTTACGGCTTACGGCCCCACCCCAGTTGAGGAAAAAGAATCCCGCGAACTCTCCTTCTACATTTTCTAAAAATTTGCGCATGGACTTTATCGCCTGATTGGGGAACGGCTTCCTTCCGAAACCGGAGGAGAACTGATTGCTGTATCTTTGAGTAAGCACCGGATCGGGAGGCAATAAAAATTTCACCGCTTCCGTGTACGGCAGCAACCGGATTATGGTGCTCGTTGGCGTTCCGACGCTCGTAACGGGCCTTAATAGGCGGATCGCCTCCGTTTTTGATCCGAGGAACAGCCCTTCCATGGTTACATTGCCGCCCTTTTTCGGACCGATGGATAATTCACTGCCTAGCCTGTTATTGACGAAAGGGGCCCATTTTTGCCAGGCTTTGAGTACCGCTTCGAATTGATTCCAGGGCCAAGTGATGCGATATACGGTAGCCTTGGCTGGAGCGCGATGTACTTTAAATTTGTATTTGGTATATACGCCAAAGTTGCCGCCGCCACCCCCACGGGAGGCCCATAGCAGATCAGAGTTGCACTTTTTGTTGGCACGAATCACCCTTCCCTTCGCATCAACCATTTCGACTTCAAGAAGATTATCGCTGATGAGGCCAATCGACCGTTGGAGCGGCCCGATTCCTCCACCAAGTGTGATACCGCCGATCCCTACAGTAGGACTGTCACCAAAAGGAGCTATAAAACCTTGCCGTGCAAGCGTGTTTGCAATTCTTCCCACTCTATTGCCCGTCTCGACAACAGCCGTTCCGCATCTTTTATTTAATTTGATTTTTTTCATATTACTTACATCGATGACAATTCCGCCATTGACCTGTGAAAGATTGACTTCGAGAGAATGTCTTCCACTTCGCGGTCGAATCGGCACCTTATGCTCACGGGCCCATTTTATAGCGTTGGCTACATCTCGTGTTCTTTGGGCAAAAACAAACACTTTAGGGAATTTGTCCGTATGGGGGTCCCAATTTTTACGTGCTGCTTCATAACCTGGATCGCCTTTGAAAATAACTCGCCCAGTAAGCTTCGTTTTTGATTTCAATAATCGCAACTCCCTTTGAGCAGATGATGACTCGGCAACTCAACATAAGGCACCGTATATCGTATGAAGGACATTCGTTTAGGGAATGGGCTAATGTATTGAAATAAATTTTGTCGAAGCTATGATCTATTTCTTCGGCATGTCTGATTGGATGGCTCGGCGAATTGCAGGCAGGAGGACACTTTTTCATTTCAAAAATTCCAAATTCATAATATGCTAGATATATCCATTTTAAACAGAGACAAGGAACATATTAAACATTCCTATACTAAAGCGAGGGAGTGATTGTTATAAACCCGTTTATTTCTGACGCAAGACCGCTCGCGCTACTATTCATAATGTTAGTCTGGCTAGCCGCTTGCAGCAACAGTTCCAACGATATTCTGCCTTTGGATGAGGATAATGCGGCAAGCATGGACAGCAATATCCAGACAATGGAGGACTGGACGAGTGCTGCCGATCACATTGTTATAGCTGCTAGAGTAGGAGAAAAGAGGCATGAAAATGGAGCACCCCACTATTCCTTGGAGGTGGAGCAAGAGCTTAAAGGGGTGCTCCCCAATAACATAATTGACGTGTATGCTTTACAGGGACTATCCGAGGACTATAAGCGCTACGTTTTGTTTCTCTATGCGAATGATTCGGAATATTACGATGAGGTTACGTACAGCGTGATTCATTCGGTTCATGCATTGGAGGGCGAAAGACTCCAAACCGGTCCTTATAAAGGAATGGAGTTGAATAAGCTCCTGAAAGATATTATTAACTCTCCCGGCTTGCAAAAGATAGACAACGACAAACATAGGGTCATTCAGCAGCCTGAAAGCATGGAAAAGCTTATTGAAGAGTCGGACTATATCATTCATATTGTTCCTCATGAGCTGCGGTTCGAGAACAGCGTCATTCGCGAGTATACGGTTGATTTCGTTCACGTCTATAAAGGCGATGAGCGGATTCAGAGAAAAGAAAGCTTAACGCTGCCAAGCGAGGTGGAAGCCGCGGAAGAGTATCTCGTATTTTATCAACTCCGAGACAAGGATGAGGAGAGCGAAAGTCCATCCATTACGCTAACAACTCGTAGAGGCAGCATCATTCCAAAGAGCGATGAACAAGCCTGGAAAGCGGTGATTGCCTTACTTGAGGGGATAAAATAGCGTCCATTATTTCGCACGCAAAGCGAAGCTATCCTAGTGGCCACCCGTTCTTCTCTGCAAACAATTGGCACTATTTTACAAAAAAAAGCACCTAGCGGGCTATCCAGCAATTAGCTGCTCCCACTAGATGCTTGCCTTTCATTTGGATGTATCTCTTATCCAACAAGTCCTGTCCGCTCGATACTTTCGACAAAGTAGCGCTGCACAAACAAATAAAGAATAATTAGCGGCAAAATCGCGAGCAGTATTCCCGTATCCTGTACCATGCTCAAGTAAAATGGGTCTGCTTTGGAGGACGCGCCGTCTGTGAGAAAGATGGATAAATTATAGGGCAAGGAAGCCAATTGGGTAGACATCACTTTGCTCGACGTTAGGTAGGTTGTCGTAAAGAAGCTGTCGTTCCACTGCCATACGAACGAGAACAGCAACACAGTTACGATTGCCGGCATCGCATTTGGCAGCATAATGCGTAAAAACGTCTGCCCGACACCCGCACCGTCCATATAAGCGGCCTCCTCAACCTCCTTGGGCACACCTCTAAAAAATTGGCGAAAAATAAAAATATACAGCCCTGCTCGCAAGGAATTGGCAGTTATGGAGGTTAAAATAAACGGCCAATACGTGTTCAGCAAATTGACAGATTTCCCAGTCAATAAAGGAATCAAGCCCATCAGGGTAAAGTCCTTCAGGTTTAAATACACGGGAATAAGTATAGTCGTAGGCGGAACCATGATCGTTAGAATAACGCCGCCAAAAAGCAGCTTGCTCCCTTTAAACTTAAGTCTTGCAAAAGCATAGCCCGCGAGCGCACAGGAGGCAGCCGTCAGCAGGGTCGTTGTCGACGACAGTGCAAACGTGTTCAGCAGCGTCTGCCAATAATCCATAATGGCTATCGCCTGCTTAATATTATCCAGCGAATAATTTTGTGGAATCCATATTACAATCGGTGAGTATAGATCTGTCTTGGACTTTATCGCTGTAGAAATCTTTTGCAGAATGGGATAAAGGATAACGAAGGATAATCCTGCGATTAAAGTTAAACGGACGAATGACCACAGCCACCGCTTCCAGCTTTCTAGCGATAATAATCGGTCCATTATCAAGGCATTCACGCTCCTTTTAGTCTTGGTAGAACACCCTTTTAGATACAAAATACGAGCTGATCAGCAAAATAATCATGATTGCCAGAAAATAGAGCCATGCCATCGCTGAGCTGAGGCCAAAGTTAAAGGTGGTAAAGCCCGTCTCCCGAATCAATTCCGTCATATTATTCCTTGAGAACGAATCGATAATCGTATAGATCATATTGACGAGAATGAGCGGGCTGACCATCGGAAACGTAATTTTCCAAAATGCTTCATAGCCAGTAGCTCCCTCCATCTTGGACGCCTCATACAGCTGAGGAGATATCGTCTGGATACCTGCTAGGAAGATCAAGAGCTGCACGCCCGACTGACTAACAATCTGATAAATACGGTCGACTGCCCCCGTAAGATATAAGACAATGTCTTCATTAACTCCCGCATCAAGCATTAATCCGGCCAACTCATAAGCGCCAAAAGCATTGATGATGCTGGAGCCCGCATTTTGGTCATTGACAGCTTGGATCAAGCTTGTGCTCTCAAGCGTCATAATAACCCCCGAGGCCAAAATGACAGGCAGAAAAAAGATCGACCTTGCAATAGCTCTGCCGAAAAATTTCTGATTCAGCAATACAGCTAAAAACAAACTGAATATAACGATCAACGGTACGTTTACGACCATGTCCACTATCGCTTCTGTCAATATGCGATTAAAGCTCGTATTGATCGTCAAAGCCTCCACAAAGTTTGAAAATCCGATAAATTGGATGCTCAGGCCCTCCGAGTTAGCCGAAATAGAACTAAAGCTGTAGCGTAAGGAGGAGAGCATCGGAATAAAAAAGAAAAAAACAAATCCAAGCAGCCAGGGCAGTACAAAAATAAAACCTAAAAAAGCCTTCTGCTGCGCATATGTCCGCTGCTTCAACCCGAGCTTCATTATAAGCTTCAAGAGCGTTCACCACCCGTAATATAGCTCTCGGCTTCTACCGTTCTGCCTTCAACCGTCACTTGAGTCTGGTTATAGTTCACAATCACATATATTCCATTCTCGTAAACCGTCTTAAATACGCCTTCATCCAGCTTTTCATGCGCGGTAATCCGCTCGTTTCGAACGCTCCTCAGAACGGCGTTCACTTCTTGATAGATCTCGGAGGCTTTATCGAGCCATAGCTTGTAATTGACAGCGTAGAGATGATTGTATTCACTATCCTTTACCTTATAGTTCGGCTCGTAAATCCATTCGAAGTAAACACCCGCTCCATATTCCAAATTTTTCAGCACATATTGCTTTTCATTCGTATAAGTAGAAAGATTATATGGTGCCCCCGCGTATTCAATAAACCCACGAATGACCATCTGATAGAAAGGAATTTCTTCATCCTCAAGTTTAAATCCGCTGCCGGACAACGGCGCATTCGTAATATGGGATAAATAAGGCAGCGCATAGGCATTTCCGCCGTTAGCCATCACCTTCAACTTTTCATCCCGAATTTTGTCCAATGCTTCACCCGATATGGATTCAGACATCGTTCGATCAATTTGCTTGTTTTTACGGAAATCGCTATTCAATTGATCAGCCAAATCCTGCAGCGAGAGGCCTCCAGGCTGAAAATCACGAATGCCTTGGAGCATGGAATCCGTATAGCCCACTACGAGCCGTGGGGATATGACATAGGACGGCGATTTGGTTATATCCCGTCGATTCAATGCCAGATCAAGCGGATAAAGCATGGCAGGAACCTCTCTTAGCGTTCTTGAAGCTTCATCGGACTCATCGAACCCTCCTCCTGTAAGCGCAGTCAAAACGGCAACCTCCGGGAACAGAGAAATCCCTTTGCTCTGGGCAAACGCAATAAATTCCTGCATGCCCTTGCTCCCCCCGATTTCCTTATCGACCCTAACATGGTTCGGGACTTTATGATCGAGACCTTCATTGAACCAGCCCGAATACTTGAGCTTAATATCGCTTATCTCACGCTGCTGCAGCTGCTCGACAATGGTCTGCGCTTGCTCGAATGTCGTAAGCGGTTCAAGTGCCTGATAGGGAATGCCCACGAAGTGCTTCTGCTTGGATATGCTTCCAACTAGCTGCAAATAGAAGGGCGTATCCACTCTCGTATCGTTTATTTCGTGCTTCAGCAATCCATTATTTTTCTCCAAATATTTCTGATAATAACGAGCCATTCCTTCGTAAGAAGCTTGCTTGCCACTTAGAAAAGCATAACGGATCGTATAGTCGCTTTTCATCGGGTTTTCTTGAAATCTTGGGAGTGAACGCTGCTGCCCATTCCCATCTAGGTATACTGTTCCCTTATTGATTACATAAAAATTCGGATAAACATAGTTGTAGCTGTTCAATCTGCCTCCAATGTCCGCATGGATGGTAGCAACAGATGCGCCCTCCTCAATGATTCCGAGAAAAGCTCCGCCCTCCCGAATAATCCCAAACACAGGGAGTCTCACCTTTTGTTCTCTAGCTGCATTCTCGGTTCTGTCTATCGCTTGATCCGCCCCATAGACAAGCTGCTGATAGGCCGGATATTTGGTTTTTCCGTTGTTAAAGTGGATAAGAGCACCTGAGCCATCCGGAACGAACATCGAACCGTCCTCATCCTTCCCTCCTGCACCAAAAAAACTGAGGAGCGAAATCGTGTTAACGGGATATTCATCGGGATAGCGGATGCTGGAAACGGGAATTTTGGCGACTAGGCTATCCGCATCCAGCGTATATTCAATCGATGCTTGAAAAATGCGCGCGGCGGGCTTCTCCTGCGTAAATTGAAGCTCGGCCATGTCCTCCTGCAGCTCCGCTTCTGTATAACCCGATTCCTCCAACGCAGCGAGCGCACGCTCCAATTGAAGCCCATTCAATGCGCTGTCATTTCTTGTATATACCGCTTTTTCCGTATCCTCTTTATAAGCGATGAGCAAGGCTCTTTTTCCTGCTTTCTCCAGCTTGCCTGACAATTCCTCGAAACGGGCCTTGCTTAGCATTTTAGGTAAATCTTCTGCTGTTTTTGCGCTCGTACCAAATTGATAAGACACGCTGATTCCACTCGGAATCTCTGTGACATTAATCTGTTTATGGACAACACTGTCTGTGTATGAATTAATAGAGTTGAGTTGGCCAAAGCTGTTATAAAAATCAATTTTTATTTGAGAGGACAATAAATCCTTGTTTACTCCCGTAGCAAGCGAATCCGAGCCTCGATCAAGCGGGTTGCTGTTCCATATTTCACCCGTTTGTTTGATAAGAACCGCTATCGCCCCATTCTGATCATCTACGAATAGCCGCAGTTGGTCATTTTCAGCTACTCCCTTCATACCGGCGACACGAGAATCCGTGAAAGCAGCGCTCAAGGACTTCCCTTGCGCAAATACCGACAAAGCCTGATTATCGTCCTTTCTATGATTACCAGATGGCGTATCGGAGCAGCCTGCAATGATAATCCCGACTAGGAAGCATGCGACCAACAGGGCATTTTTGGCTATATTCATCTCTATGCCTCCTCCCTTAGCTTCTCAAAACCAATTCTTGATAAATAACCGATATAAAAGCCAGCATCTGCTGGATTAAACTAAAGAACAATAAGCTTAAGAAGGCCATGAATCCCATAGCTGCAATCGTCAAAATGATAGTCCCGATCGTCTTGGACGGCGTATATTGATGAACCGTCATATTGCCGACAAAGAGCAGAAATACGCACCATATCATGGCGATGCTGCTGGAAAAATGATAAAACGCCGTCTCCTGCAGCGAAATGAAATTGCTCAACAAAATCCAAGGTAGATGAATAATAACGAACGGGATTAATGCAAAGCATGTAGAAGTAAAGATGTCGACAAACTTCCCTTCCCCATCCATTAAGGTCGTCAGCGACCAATTGGCCACACACCAAAACAATACGGGAACAACGACATACAAAATCTCCATCAAGCTGTTCATTCCATTTGGATTAACGAGATTGACCACAAACCCGCTGTACTGGCTCTGCATTATATTGGTCACGGCCAGCAAAAACAGAATCACAAAAGAAATGACGATGCTCGCCTTTTGATTGCGGTCATATTTCAGCTCCCAATAGCCATTAAAGGGATGCATAATGAGATAGAAAGGGTATTTATACAGCTCACTGTTCAATGGAGGCAATCTGACGTCCCCCTTTCTTTTTCCGATACTTTTTAATAAGCAAGGCAACGATCACAAGTCCAAGCATGCCCGTCATCATCGCAGTAAAATGTTCCCGCAGCACTTGCTTGCGATAAAGCAGGAACGCCTTCGAATAGCCTTTCTGATCCATGCTTTGTTTAAAATATTTCATCGCCTCGCCATAATCCCCTTGCCGGATCAGTGCTTTGCCAATGCCCGCATAGGCGAATTCTAGATTTGCATTCATGTTAATCGTCTGTTGAAACAACGTGTGGGCCTGCTCTTCATCGCCTTTATAATAACTCCTGACCGCTTCATTCAAGGTGCGGCCATATTCCGTCGATTGAAATACCGTGATTTCACCAAGCGCCTTATCCAATATGAGGTAATCATCACCAACGCGCTCAAGCGCCACCGGTGTATGGAATTCACCCAATTGATTGCCTAGCCCTCCGAAAACATACATGAAGTGTCCGTCACCATTGTAAGTGAAAATTCGGCCTCTATTGGCATCCAAAATGGCGTATATCTCACTGTCCGTGACATCGATATCAACCAATCGGGTTGGACCATCAGCCGTCATGAAACGAATATCTCCTTCCGGAGGAAAATAGCCTTCCTCCCTTAAAATATCGCCCCCCCGTGCATTCAATTTTCTGACGTTGTTTTGCATTTGACTATTTGTCGCGTAAAGGAAGCCTTCATCATTAATATCCAAATTCGAAAATTCCGTCGGCGTGAACATTACCATCTGGCTGCGCTGCGCTTGAGTGGACAGCATTTTCCAAAAATACTCGACTGGGCTGAAAAACACACGGTTTGCGCCGATAAACGATGTGAATTCGCCATTCGAATTAAATTCCATAAATCCGTCAAAAACCCCGGCTGCCATCACATAGATTCGCTGCGCCTTATCCACGACAACCCTTACCGGCTCAAATTTAAATGGGGCCTGCAGCAGCTCGGACTCGGGCGACTCGATAACCTTCACCAGCTTGTCGTCCTGATCGAGATGAACCACTCTTTGATTTCCTGTATCAGCAACGAACAACTGCTTCTCATCCGTTACGAATAAACCTTGAGGGTTCTGGAACGTTTCCTCTTTGCCCTCATGGACGTATGAAGTAATCATTCGCACCAGCTCAAATTGCTGATTCAGAATGACGACACGATTATTGCCTGTGTCGAGCAAATAAATCTGCTTATCAGCCGTAACGTGCAAATCGCTCGGTTCCTTTAATGGCCCAATTCCCATGCTCTCGCCGTTCCATAAGCTTGTTGCTTTGTAAGCTGCAGGAGCGGCTACCGTGTTCCCCCAAAATGAATAATTGTAAGAACCCGCATCCTCCGCCGCCTTGGCAATCGTTCCTCCCATGCCCATGCTTATCAGGCAACAAAGCGCAATGAAAAGGTATATCTTTGTCTGTAATCTGCCTTTCAACATCCTGCACGACTCCCTTCTACTCTTTCATTCCGGAAGTTGCCATCGTCTGAATGACGCTGCTCTGGGAAATGATAAAGAGTGTGATCGGAACCACCATCAAGATTAGCGCAACTGCCGCACCGACTCCTGCTCTGGCAATTCCCCCTTGCGTAATTTGACCCAAAGCATAATGCAGCGTCTTTAAATTCTCACTGTAGATAAAGCTGCCCCCATCGGTCCCCCATAACATAGGAAACTGTAAAATCATGAGCGTTAACCATGCTGGCTTCACATTCGGCATGACAATGCTCCAAAAAATCCGGTATTCATTAGCACCATCAATTTTTGCCGCCTCCAGCAAGGCATCCGGTATTTGCTCCATGAATTGCTTCATGAGGAACAGGCCTAACGGAAAAGCAAGTGACGGTACAATAATCGACGCATGCGTGTTAATCCATCCAAGCCAGGACATCACCATATAGTTGGGAATTGCCGTCACATGCCCAGAAAACATCAAGGATAGCACTACAATGGAGAACAGCGTTTTAGATCCCAAAAATCGGTATTTCGCTAGCGGATATGCTGCGGCCGAGGCAAGCAAAATATGGCCGGCCGTACCGATAATGGTAATGATCACCGTATTTGCAATATATCGCGTGAGCGGGACCCACGAATTGCCCATTATCGCCACCAGGTCAAAAAAGTTATCCAGCGTCGGGTTGTGCACAAATATGCGTGGCGGGAAAATAAACAGCTCATCAAGCGGCTTAAACGCATTGTTCACTGCATAAATCAAGGGCATTGCCATAAAAGCGCCAAATAAGGCCAGGAGCGCGAATAGCAAAAAGCTGACTAGAAAGGAACGATTGAGCCTTTTGGGCATCCGAAGGACCGCGAGCATTTTCATGGCCAACGTCACTCACCGACCTTTCGCAGCATTTTCTGTGTCAGCATATTCGTTCCAATCATAATGACAAAAAGAACTGTCGCAATGGCTGACGCGTAGCCCATCTCAAAGCGAATCGAGCCATAGTCCATCAGGTGCGTAACCACCGTATGCGCAGCATAGTTGACACTTGGAAAGCCAGCCAGCGCAATGGAGATGTCCGCAACCGCGAAGGCTCCAGTAATCTGCAGGACGGCCCCGAATAACAGCTGCGGCCTCATGGAAGGCAGCGTAATGAACCACAATTCCTGCCAACGATTGTTAATGCCATCAACGGCGCCCGCTTCAATCAACGTCTGATCAATCGTTTGCAGGCCCGCGATAAAGGCGAGAAAGCTCGTGCCCAGGCTAAGCCATAGCTGGACGAGAATCACGATCGGCAAAATATATTTCTCATTGGTCAGCCATAAAATCGGTTCCAGCATAAAACCATATTTGATCAGAAACCCATTTAAATAGCCGTAGCTATCTCCGGAAAATACGATCAGCCAGATAAAGAACACATTTCCAGAAATCGATGGCGCATAGAAAATCAAGGTCATGACCGCACGGATCTTCGGTGACAGCTCATTGATGATCCATGCAAATAGAAAACAAGCGATATAGCTGACCGGGCCAGTAATGACCGCAAACATAAAGGTGTTTTTTAAGGCAATCATGAATACATCGTCGTTAAGAAACAGCCTTGAATAGTTTTGCCAGCCAACAAAACGCGGAAATTCGAGCATATTAAAATAAAAGAAGCTTAGACATAAAGAAAATACGACTGGAATGACCGTAAATAAGAAGAAAATAAGCATATACGGACTCATCAAAATATAGTGATGCTTGTTTCTTTTCAACTCCTTTATCGTATGTGTCCATTTGGATGTCTTCGTTGGCTGGACAAGTTTACGAACGGTTTTACCTGTTGCTGTTTCAGCTTGCATCGGCTTTCACCCCAATCTAGTACGGTAAGTTGAATTCCTTTCGTTTGATCGCAATTTCATCATTAATGTACAAAATATAATCGGATAATGCCTCGCGAGGATTCTCATTTCCATTGACGACTTTTCGGAAAGCATTATCCAGATGCCTGCCCGTGAAATAGCCGCCTGGAACCTGCGGGATTCCTCGCACCCACTGCCACTGGCTCTCTAAATTTTGATAGTCCTTGATCGGCCAAGGCAATTGCCCAAGCGCCTCCATATTAGCTGTCGGATAACGTGCGGCTTCACCCATCAGCCCTTCCATCTCGCGTCCGTATGCCACTTGGGTTTCCTTGTCCGTCCACCATTTCATAAATTCCCATGCCGAGTCCTTGTCATTCGCATTCTCAAGCATCATCACTGCGGTTGTATGGCTGGCAACTTCATGATTGATCGAGCCGTTCTGCTGCTCCATGCCGGGCACGATTGTAAAGTCCCATAGGCCTTTAATTTCCGGTGCCATGACCGTCAGTGCATTGTAGGTCGTATAGTCCGCAATGCCGACTGGCATCTCACCCGTCCGAAAGCGATTAGGAAAGTCCGCCTGCAGCGGAAACTTGTAGTTCGTATAGAACTGCGACCATCTCTTGAAGGCTTCCATCGATATCTCGGAATCCAAAGCGCTTTTTTTGTCCTCATCCCGATAGAACGCTCCGCCATTTTGGTACAGCAGCATCGCGAATGTCGCATTCGGAACGAGGTTCGCGTTATTGGTTGCCGCCTCAATAGGCAAATAAAACTCCATATTATGCTTTTGAAGAACGGAAATCATGTTGTATACTTCATGCCAGGTTTTAGGCGGCGTCAATTCCAGTTCCTCCAAAATATCCTTGCGATAAAACAGCATCGGGAACGTCTGCTGCTCCGGAAGGGCATACACCCCGTTGCTGTACACATACGGTTCCAGTGCGCTGTCGCGGAAACGGGAAGCCACCTCCTTGAAATCAGCAAAGCTCGATAAATCCGCAGAGGCGTTCCGCATCGCATAGTTGACGGGTACATCTTCGCCAATCTGCATAGCAACGTCAGGCCCCTCCTCGGCTAAAGTAGCCGGTAGAAGGATGTTGCCCGGGACGAGCCTAAGCTTCACCGAAATATTCGATGCCGATGTAAACGAATCGTCAATCAAGCTTTTCAGCACTTGCGCCTGATCCCGTCCTGTTGTAATCCAGACGGTTATGGAACGCTGATTTTCTCCTGTATTGCCAATGCTGTCATAGTCTTCGGTATAAGAGGCTATATAGCCGCCAAGCTCGTGCTTTATTCGACCCAATGCCGTTGCCTCCGCCTGAGGGAGCTCCCGATCTGGTGAGGAGACAACCAAATAATCAAGTGTAAGCGGTTGTTCACGTACGGTCAGAATCCATGTTCCAAGACCGCCGACATTGATTTTGAATGCATTCAAGCGCCTTGCGATGGTTTCCGGTTTGTCCACCATTTCTTCCAATTGACGAACCATCGTATGCAGAACAGCTACTTTGTCGCTGCGCTCCCCCGTTGCTTGCTCCAAGTAATCGGCCACACGTTGAATCGTTGCCGCTTGCTCCTTGAACACCTTCGTCATCTCCGGTATCCGCTTCTCCAATTGATAATCGCGGTAAGGGTCCGGCGTATTCGAGGTAATCATCAATATTTTCCTAAACATTTCATTAAGCTGCAAAACGCTGGACTCAACCGTTCGCAGCAGCGGCGCAATTTCGCCGAGAGAAACCTCCATCCGAATTCGATGCGTGCCTTTCGTCAGATGGAATAAATACGGCTCCGCTCCTCCGAGTACATTCATCTGCCAGTTCATATCGAATTTAAACGGGATTCGCTTCATTTCCGTAAACGGGTACTGGCCGTCAATCATCAGGCTGCGTGTGCTGTAAACGCCCCGGAGCTGATCCTGCTTGCGCTTAAGGGCAATTTGATACAGGCCGTCTTCCTTCACCTCTACTTCCCACTCTATCCACTGCCCGGGCAGCTTCCAATTCAGTCCGCCAATCGTATTGATTCTGAGCTTGGAAACATCATACGGTACAACCGACGAACTTGATCTGTCGATAAGCGGGCTTAAGGTTGGAGACGACTTCAGCACGGCCTCTTCCGCCTGAATCGTCACGTATTGATCTTTAACAGGTGCTAAACCTGCGGCTTCATATTCTTTTTTGATTTCCGCATAAGATTTTGCGACTTTCTCCTGATACAGCTCGATATAATCGATAGCCATTGGCTCCCGTGATGACGTCAGCGACAAGGTTTGCTGCCCTTGGTCAAAATAGAATAAATACGGCTCGTCATAATAACCGCCGCTATCCGTTAAAGTCTTGAGCTGCCATGACGGCTTCTCGACCTGTCTCGGGCGCAGATCGTTTCCTCTATCGTCCCTTCTTATAGCATCTTCCAGATTACCCCATAGCCGGTTGAACAACAGCATTTCCGCACCCTTGAATGGCACTTTCTCATTAATAGCAAGCTGCCTTTCGATCGCAGAGCTTTTTCCCTCTATTGGGTAATAATGAATTCTGATGTTGTAAAGTCCCGGCTCTGCCATCTCCAGATTCCAGCTAATGGTTCCAGCCTCCGGCGTAATCACCGCTTTTCCATCCAAGCCTTCAAACCGATCTGCCATTTCAAAGCCGTCTCCAACCGTTTTTGAAAAGCTTTCCCCTTCGATTCGGATAACCTCAGCCGGACGCTCGGCATTCGAATAGCTGTTCAAATAGTCGTCATAGCCGCCCTTAGCATAGGAATGCTCTCCCATCTCAAAAGCACTCTTGGCTTGAACTCTCCCCATGTCAGATTGATTCTGAGGGTTATAGCTCCAAATGGACAAAAAAAATAAAACTAGAGCTAGTATGGCGATTGCGTATTTCTTCACTTTGCTGTTCAATTCTTCTCCCCTCCTGCTGCTAGAGATAAAATATTCCAAACAGCCCCTATGAATAGAATGGCTCAATAGGGACTGTTCGACATTCGTAAGGAATCGCTATTTTTTATACACTTCGTCAATTGCAGCTTGAACATTCGCTTTAAATTTGCTTATAACGGTAGATACCGAGTTTCCAGAAGTAAGGTCGCCTATAATATCGTAATAAGGCAATTTCGGGAATGTATTGTGATCGAGAACAAGCATGCCTTCTCCGGAAATGATAGCGTTCTCAATATCATCCTCATTCGTAAAGTTGCTCTCCAGCGTAGCTTGGTCTGGATAATCATAAATCGAATCGACATCGTTCATTTTTTCCCAAATGTACATGAGCTGCTCTGGATTCTCGACTTTTTTTGGAATCGCCAGAGACTGGAAGAGAGCTTCGCCAGCATGATAAGCGGAAGCACTCGGGCCTTTAGGGAAGGGAACAAAGCCGATGTCAAAATCCTTCATATCCGTCTTGAGTCCTCCGATCTCCCAAATGGCGCCTGCATACATCAGCGTGTTGCCTTGACGGAAAAACTGGCCAGGCTCTGTCCAATCTCCGCCTTCCGTAGCTCTTGCAACCTTCTCAGTTGCCACACGGGAAATGAAATTAAAGGCTTCAACCGTTTTGGGATCTTCTAAATTTTGCTTATTTCCTAGGGTAAGGCTGGCTTCATTGGAGTACAGCGCCTGATCCATCAGCGAGCCTTGTGAAAGTCCCCATCTATCCAGCTTACCATCGTTATTCGTATCCTTGTTGGCCTCTTTGGCAACTTGAATGAACGTGTCCCAATTCCAATTATCTTCATCTACATAATCCTGAAGCGGCTTAAGTCCTAGCTGATTCAGAAGAGTACGATTATAGAAAACGCCACCCATAAAATCAGACTGATTATCCGTAAAACCATAGCCTCTGCCCTCATACTGCATAAACTCATTGGTAACCTTCTGGTTGAATACCTTCGTATTTTTCGTATACTCATCAATCGGCCAAATTAAATCTTGTTGAACCAATGACGGAATCATATAGGCTTTACCCAGTCTGACGATATCGCCGAGTGGCTCGCCTGCTACCAAAGATGCGACAACTTTCTGCTGATACTCGCCGTAGTCAACAGCGACGTATTCCACTTTAAAATTATGCTTCTTCATTAGATCATCCAGATTTTTCTTGCGCTGAATGTTGTCTGGATTGTCCTCGGGTATCGTCATATCCCACCACGATACGATTTTGATCACCCGTCCGCCCATGTCAAAATCCATATCTGGCGTCGATTGTTCATCTCCAGTTGCCTCACCGGCATTATTAGCCTCAGCAGGATCAGTCGTTTCCGAGCCTTCGTTAACGCTTGCCTCTGCCGGTTCCTTATTGCTGTTACCATTACTGCTTCCACTTGCATTACTGCCTGCGTTACCGCTGCATGCTGCTAGTGTAAATATCAACATTAAACTTAATAAAAAGACTGACAGTTTTCTCACTTGCATATGGATCCCCCCTGAAAATGGATTACATAAAAAGTGTAGCGCTTACATTTCTGAGTAACAACCTGCCTGTATTTAGATGAATCACCCTATAAGTTATAGATTTCAATGAAATCGCTTACTTGCTGTGCTACTCCCGTTTACAAATGGTAAACAAATGGTTGAGGGATAAAGAAATGCACGTTGTGGAGAAGCCGTACGTTGAACATAATGGAAACATAATTACTTCATTCGTACGGAAATTCATCCGAAGCCTATTATCAAAAATGAAAGTGAGGTTCTAACCGTGTATAAGGTATTACTTGTTGATCCAATGATTCATTCGAGGGAAAAGACGCAGAACATGCTTGACTGGAGACATTTAGGTTTTATCATACAAGCGTATGCGGGCAATTCCTCAGACGCCCTGGCTTTAATGGATAGGGAGCCCTTTTCCCTTGTTCTAATTAATATTAAAAACGCTCAAGCAGATGGCATGCTGCTTTGCGAGCATATCCGCCAGCAAAGCCGCGTTTCGATCATCCTCTTGGAAGGGGGCGATGATTTTCAGTTGGCTAGGAAAGCTTTGTCCTTTCAAGTAAGCGATTACATTGCGCAGCCTGTTCAAGCAAGCGATTTAACGGCAAGCTTACTTGCTGTAAAAAAAGAACTGGAATCCATCGCTGATGATCAACAGCCGTTACATGCATCGCCTGTCTCCTTTAAGCGTAGCAAGCAGGGCAAGTCGATTATTGATATCGTAAAAAAATACGTGGAGGAAGAATTGCACCTTAACATTACGCTGAAAAAAATATCCGCCCTATTGCACTTCAACTGCGCTTATCTGGGTCAAAAGTTCAAGGATCACGAAAACATGTCGTTTAATGAATACCTCCTTCAGCAACGGATGGAAAAAGCAAAGCTGCTGCTCGAAAAAACGGATATGCGCATCTATGAAATTGCTAATGAGGTTGGTTACACTGAAATCGATTGGTTCTACAAAAAATTTAAAGCGTATACAGGAGCCAGTGCGAACGAGTATAGAAAGCAAATCTCTTAAATTCATAGCTGTAATTGCGGGCACAAACGTACAGGCCAGCTTCCCTTGGATGAGGAAGCTGGCCTGCTGCATGTCTATCAACCTTATAAATCCATTCCCTGTAAAATTTACTGATGCCGCTCTACTGCTCTGTTGCTCTACTGGCAGATAAATTGACAACCTCGTAATAGGCACCTTTCGGCTGCTGCTCCGTATCAAACAATAGCGGCCAATTTTTGCGGCCTCTTACCGGGAAATAATCCAGCCAAGTATAGTCGTCTGCCGCTCCCCAAAACGTAACACCTGTCAGCACATCCTTATATTCGCGAAACAGCTCAAAAAACTGCCGGTAACGTTGTTCCTGCTGACGCAGCATCTCAGCTGTCGGTACCGCTATATCCGTACGTCGGTCTTCAAAGGCGAAGACTGACACATCCATCTCGGTAATTTGCAGCTTCAAGCCAAGCGATGCATAACGCTCGATTGCTGCGCGGATGTCATCCAGAGATGGTTCTGTTAAATTCCAGTGTCCCTGCAGCCCAATACCGTGTACCGGAGCTCCCTGTTCAAGAAGCGTCTTGACGAGCCGATAAATTTTCTCGCGCTTCGCAGGATTGCACTCATTGTAATCGTTGTAGAACAACAGCGCCGCTGGATCAGCTTCATGGGCAAATTGGAAGGCTTGCACCATATAATCTTCGCCAATGCCCTCCAGCCACCTCGAGGGCCGCAGCCATTCATCCCCTTCGTCGCTGATCGCTTCGTTGACGACATCCCAGCAGTAGGTGGTTTCTTGGTAACGCTGCATAACCGCCATGATATGCGCCTTCATCCGGGCAAGCAGCGTTTCCCGAGCTGCTGTACTGCCGTTCCCATCGTCGAATACCCAATCTGGTGTCTGATTATGCCACACGAGCGTATGTCCGCGCAGCTTCATGCCATGCTCTCTGGCAAACTGGGCAATCCGATCAGCCGCCTCGAATGTATACGTGTCCTCTGCAGGGTGAAGGCTCTCAAATTTCATTTCGTTTTCCGCCGTCAAGCTGTTGTAGTGCTTGACCAGCAATTCACGTTGACTAACGATGGTGTGATCATTAACCGCAGCACCGATCAGAAAATCATTTTTGAAGCTTCCCGCCAGACTATCCGCTGAATTCATATGCTTCTTCTCTGTCATTCTTCTTCCGCCTCTCGCTTTTTCTATGACGATGCTACTTTCCCTTCGCGCCCGTCAGCTGCAATACCCCAAAGCCGAATGCGTTCTGGTACGACTGTCCGGACCGATCATTCCACATGGCCACACTATCGCGGCTTCCGTCGCCATCCTCGTCATTATTGATTTGCACGTCAAAGCCGATCAGATCCCCGGCTTTTGGCGCCTTTCCAATCCATGCGATAGATGCTTCCACTACATAACCATTCGCCGTCCGCTTCGTAGCTGAGATTAGATTCTCGCCTAGTGAAACCGGACTGACACTCTGCTCATTATCAAAGTTGATCCGATACTGTCCGTCATCGGAATCATAGCTGCTGCTCGCTGCATTATTCTGGTCGATGAAAATTTCTACCGAATCCTGCTCCCACGCATTCGCGCTCTTTTTCGACAGCAGCGAGTCAGTCACCTCGGCCAGCACATACAAACGTTGGCCGTCCCATAACGTTCTGACCTTGGCCTTCGATCCGCTTGTTCCATTGACCCAGCGGTCGGTCACGATTGATTTTGCATTTGCCCATACCGCATCAATACTGCCATCAATGACTGGCGTACCTTTTACAGCTTTAGCGTATTGAGGTCCTTCAACCAGCTTCAAAACACCGAATTTGGACGTATCGGTATCCTGTGAATTCGTCTTGTCATTCCAGGATGTCTTCGTCACTGTGCTGCCAGACTTATCGACCATTCGCACATCGAACCCAAGCTCTTTTCCTAGCAGCCCTTTAATTGGAACCGCAGCTTCAATGCGGTAGCCGCCTTCCGTCTTGACCGCTTTATAATTCACGGCTTTATCCTTATTCGCTCCACTGCGCTGGAATGTATATTTTTTATCGTCCGCCTCGTAAGACGTTGTCTTGCCATTGTTGCCGTCCATATAAAGCTCAACCGCATCGCTGCTATTCGCCGTTTTATCCAACACATCTACCGTTATATAAAGATGTTTCTTATCCCAAAGCGTCTTCACCTTGGCAATTGCACTGCCATCCTTCGAGATGGATACGAGCGGTGCTCTATTCCAAGCCTCCTCCAGCTTGCCATCGATCTTCGCACTTCCCTCCGCTGCCGTTGCTTGCATCGTTTCGACTGGCACCTTGCTCGGATCGACGAGCGCCCAGTACGCGAATTTCGCCTGCAGCCGTTCATCGAACAATAGCGGCCAATTATTGCGCGTGACAGGGAAAGTACGGAGCCATGTATTAAGATCGTCCTTGCCCCAAAAGATTACTGCATTGAGCTGGTCCTTATGCTTTTTAAACACTTCGAAAACTTCCTTGTACCGATTTGCCTGCTTAATTTGCAATTCAAGCGGAAACGCATCATAGGAATCGGCGTCATTCGTATAGACACTCATATCAAGCTCCGTGATCTGCTGCTCAATGCCAAGACCCCGGAACGCCTGAAGCATATCATCAAGTGACTGAACGGACGGGGCCGCAATGCCAATATGTGTTTGATGGCCGACGCCGTCCACAGGGATACCCTTACCTTGTAGGCGCTTGATTAAATCATGCAAATCTTGTCGTTTTTCAGGAATATCCGTGTTGTAGTCGTTAATAAACAGCTTGGCCTGTGGATCTGCAGCATGTGCATATTCGAACGCCTTCTCAATAAATTCCTCGCCTGCTATTTGGTACCATAGGCTGTTGCGCAAACCATTCGGCTTCTGGTCACCGGAATCAAGAACCTCATTCACAACGTCCCAAGCGTAGATTTTGCCTTTGTATCGGCCGACAACCGTCTCAATATGCCGCTTCATCCTTGCATACAGCAATTCCTTGCTGGCAAGATTGCCGTTCTCATCGTAGAACACCCAATTTGGCGTTTGGGAATGCCAGACGAGCGTATGGCCGCGTACAGCCATGTCATTGTCTACAGCAAAATCAACGATTTTATCCGCGCGTGTAAAATCAAATTGGCCTTCCTTCGGCTCGGTAGCATCCCACTTCAGCTCATTGCCTGCGGTCAGACTGTTGAAATGCTTCTGTAGCAGCTGTGCATCTGGGCCGGTGGCATCTTCAATTTCACTTACGAGCAAGGAAGTGCCCAGTAAAAAATCATCGGCAAATACATCTTTTAGAGATGGAATATCCTTTTGAATTTCAATAGGTACCGAATCTGGAATGCGCGCAATAACAACATCGTCCACATTAAATTCCAGTTTCGCATTATCTATGGATTCAAAATAAACACCTAGGGTCTCAAACGGATGGAGCAAGCTGTACGCGCCAGTTAGCTTCACCCAGCCGCTTTCCGTTACTGTTTTGGCAGCAACTGACTCATAAAACATATCCCCATTCGTTTTCCGCTCGATCAGCATCGAGACGGACGAATCAGGCGTTCCCGCAGGCAGGCGAACCCAGGCTGAGAGCTCATAGGATTTGCCGACCTCCATAAACGAGGCTAGATTGAGCATTGGGCCGTTCCAGCCTTCCGTTCTTCCTGTAACCTGAAGACCAAATTTACCCGAATGGGCAGCCGAAGCAGCAGCCGTCAGGCTTTCGTTGCCGCCGCGTCCATACCAGCCTTGTGTAGTGCCGTCTTCGAAATCCGTTGTGATTTGTTCAGCTTCGCTTGGCGGCGCTGTGCTAGCTTCCGCATTCGTCTGCTTTGGCAGCACGCTAAGCGATAAGGACGTTACCATCAAAATAGCAACCAGTAACAACGAAATAGAGCGTTTCAGTCGATTCTTCTTCATTTAAAACACCTTGCCTTTCAACTTATATTCCATAAAGCTCCCTTTTGGGGCGTGTCATGGCATCATTTGCTTTCTAGTAAAATGAACTCGGCGCATACCGCTGCATCTTGGTTCATTTATACCTAATCTTGCATTCCTTGCAAGTATAGCGTTTTCATTTTGAGCCAACTACCCGTTGATCTTTGTGAATTCACCCGATAAATCATAGATCCTTTTACGAAATCGGGCCAAACGTTGAGAAATTCAATCCAGCTCCTTCAGGCTGCCAGGCTGCATTCCTCGTCCATGAACCGCAGATCATTACTACACTTAAAAGTTTAGCGCTTACATTTTTGGACAACAACCTGTCTATCTTGTGTTCAATTACCCGTCATATTATAGGTTTATGCTTGTCCATCTGCTTTCAAAGCAGCTGTCTAAATAACAAAAAGACCGCAATTCCCAACCAAGTGGCAGGGGCTGCGATCTTTGTGCTTTATTATCCATATTTACTATTTGTTATTTGTTATTTAATCATTGCGGTCTAGCTAGCTTTCCATCGCATAAGGATCGATAATTTGTATCGTTCCATCATCATTGTAATGCAATTCCGTGAATTTAACACAGCGCTTATGATTGACGCCTTCGGAGAGGGAGCTGTCGTGATAGAACAAATACCATTTGTCTTCAAACTGAACGATAGAATGATGGGTCGTCCAGCCGATTACCGGTGTAAGAATGGTCCCTTTGAACGTATAGGGACCCATCGGGTTACGGCTAACCGCGTAAACCAGCTTATGCGTAGTCCCTGTTGAGTACGACAAATAGTACCAGCCGTTATATTTATGCACCCAAGGTCCCTCGAAATATCTTCGATCCTCATCACCAGCTAGAATCGGGCTTCCGTTTTCGTCGAGAATCGAAATCTCCTGTAGCTCACCTTGAAAAGACAGCATATCCTCGCTCAGCAATGCGACCCGCGGACCCAGCGCTGCCTCCCCCGCATTCGGACCTTCTGCGCCCGGCTCAAAGACACCGTTCTGCCATTTTTCCAGTTGTCCTCCCCAAAGACCTCCGAAGTAAATGTAGGACTTATCGTCTTCATCCACGAATACAGCCGGATCAATACTGAAGCTGCCCGGAATGTAGTCAGGCTCTGGGGTAAAGGTACCCGCTGGTGTCGTGCTTGTGGCTACGCCAATCCGAAATATTCCTTCATGATCCCGAGCGGGGAAAAACAAATAATACGTATTGTTCTTATAGGCAGCATCCGGCGCCCATAGCTGCTTAGAAGCCCAACGGACATCCTTTAGATGCAATACCTCGCCATGATCTACAACAGCAGCTTCAAAACTGTCTATAGACAGCACATGATAATCCTCCATCGCGTATTGATCCCCATTATCGTTGTCAGGACCATCGTGGTCAAGGTCATGAGATGGGTAAATATAAATTTTGCCTTCAAATACATGTGCAGAAGGATCTGCCGTAAAAAGATGGGTAACAAGCGGTTGATTAGGTACTGGTGCATTAGACATATGAAATCTCCTCCAATTCAGGGTCATTTCTAACTTACGTATCGCTTATTCGCTAAACTGCCACTCGTGAAATTTAATCCCTTTCGTGCCATCCGGGCGGGCAGTTGGTCATTCATTTCATATCTTCCTTGTACGTTCGTTTTCGTTTATAACGGTAGGAAAGGTATCCCGATATTCTTGCGGCGTTATTCCCGTCGCCTTCTTAAAAAAGCGCGTAAATGAATGTGCCGCTTCGTAGCCGACGGCGGATGATACTTCTCGAATTTTAAGCTCCCCGTTTCTTAGCAGCTCTCTAGCTTTTTTCAAGCGGCAGCTATCTATATATTCGGATAAATTCACCCCTCGCTCCTGCTTAAAAAACCGGGATAAGTAGGATGGATTAAAATAATTAATTTCCGCCAGCCGCACTAAGGATAAGTCCTCGCTTAAATGCTCTTCAATATATCGGCATATACGGTCGATTACACTGGTTGTCCGCTCTAGCTCGCCGTTATGCTTAACTTTGAATAGGCGGTCGGCAATGACATGCAAATAGGCAATCCCCTCCTTCATGGATGAATGCTCATCAAGACGCATAAGTTTTCCATAATCACCAATCTGGTGGTAAAGCCCCCAGCGATTAATGGAAGCAAGCAGCACAAGCGCGATAGAATAATAGCTCTCTATCGTTCGGTGAACATTGCCCGTTGGATGCAGCATGCCAGTCGTCATTTCCTCCACTACCTCATAAAACTTCTCTCTTCTCCCAGCTTCAAGATAGGCTTCCATTAACTCCGTTCTTTGAGCAATCATACTGTCTTCTTTCCTGTTTGAAGGCTCAAGCGGCTCCTTGCGATCCGTTAAAATAATGGATAACCCGTCGGCAATGGTCATTTGATGCAGCTGACGCAGTCTTTCATATTGCTGCGATACCGCTTCCCATTCACAAGAAGCACCACTTATAGTGAAGGCAATCGTTAAGCCTAGCGATTCCAAACATGTCTCCTGAATGAGCTCGAGCGTTCCTTCCAAATAGCGAATTAAATGACTATAAAACCTTTCCTCGACATGTTCAGATGGCTGAAGCAGCCATAACAAATTGCCGTGCTTATCAACAATTCCAATATGCCGCGTCTGCTCTGACAAATAGGAATGCCCAATCATTCTGGCGGAATTAACAATCTCACTTCTATCGGAGTAAGGGGTCTCAGCTGGATATGACAAATGACCAACTACCATCACAACCGGAATCAAAGGACTCAGATCGATGTTCAGTTTGCCAAATTCCTTAACCAACACCTCTTGATCATGGCAAAGAAGATGGCTTTTTTGCAAAAGATGTCTGATATACTCTCCTTGTGCCATAAATTCAAGCGCATACATCTGTTCACGGGATCGCTCGACTAATGCGCTCAATTGATTGTTTTGATGGATCTCTTGCATCACTTCTTGTACGATTTCCGTAACTTTCGTATAACCTTCCGTCTTCAATAAATACCGGACATTCGACATTTGAATCGCCTTATAGGCATACTGAAACTCGCTATAGCCCGTTAGGAAGATGATTTTGCACCGCGGCCAATACATCTGGATTTCATCAGACAATTCCAAGCCGCTCATGCCTGGCATGCTAATGTCAGTGATAACGATGTCAATTCGGGTACGTTGCAGCCAATTGAGCGCTTCTTTACCAGAATATGCTTTACAGACATCCAGCTTATCTGGCATCCATCGCTGAAATACTTCATATAACCCATCCGTAATGATGTCTTCATCATCCACGACTAACAGTCTAAGCAATCTCATTCTCCTCCTTCAGCTTGATGCGAATGACGACCTTGAGACTATTCAGCTCGCCTCTAGACAGAAGCAAACCGCTATTTCTTCCATAGGTTAAAATAATGCGCCTATGAATGTTCATCATGCCCGTCATTTCATAAGATTCTGTCGTACTGTCTAGGCGATTCTGCAAGGCTTCGATCTCGGTATCGCTCAATCGATTCCCGTTATTTTCCACTATAATCCGGGCCTCAGTCTGATCCAGCTCAAAAGCAACGCGAAGCAGTCCATCTTCCGTCATTTTCTCCAGACTATGCTCATATGCGTTTTCGATAATAGGCTGAATAATGAGCCTAGGCACACGGATATTCTCCATTTCCTTTGGCAAGTCATCAAACTCCACGCGAATCCGTCTTGAAAACCGGAGCTTCTGAATTTCGGTGTACATGCGAGAGTGCCTCGTTTCCTCAGCCAGCAGCACATTATCCTCCCCATTACGGGTAATGAATCTAAAATATTCCCCTAGCATATTCGTAAATTCTTCAATACGCTCCGTATCTCCCGTTCTGGCCAATGAATTGAGGATGAAAAAGCTGTTATAAAGAAAATGGGGATTTATTTGAGATTGAAGCTGCTTGAGCTCCGCCCGCTGCATCATCAGCTTTTGCTTAAAATCCTGATCAATAAGTGCCTGCAATTTATTCAGCATTTGGTTGAACCGATTATACAAATAGCCGAACTCATCCTTCTCCTCGTGCTCAATATGAATATCCAATGCACCTCCTTCCATTCTCCTAAAGCTCTGAACGAGAAGCAGCAATGGTTTATGAACGAATTTATAAGTGGAATAAGAATAGATAGCGATGGCAATGAAGGTCATGATCGCGAATAGCCACGCCCAGATTACGAATTTGCCCAGCGGTTTGCGTACCGTTTCCTCGGGCAAATACGAAGCAACGGTAACACCCAATTTATCGGAATGCGCTTTATCCATATGATACCTTTTGCCATCAATAACCAGCTTGGTCGTGCTGGCCTCTTCTACTTCTCTTATATCGCCTTGAAGCCTTCCACTTAATTCCTCGTCGCTCATCAATACAAATCCCGTCGTATCCGAAATAAGAAAAGATCCGCTTTCTGGATAAATATTGACTTGGTCCAACGCGTATCTCAGCTTTTCCCTATCCAATTCAATTTGTATGACGAATAGCGGCTCTTCTCCCTTCTTACCGCTATACTTGGAGGTGCTAAGATGAAGGGTGTTCTCCCACTTTACAAGTCGCTGCTCGCTCCTTCCAATACTGAAGCGAAAGAAATTGTACTTATTAACGTCAAGATCAGAGATCGCATTGCTAAACGAGATGGTTTTGTTAACAGGACGGATATGCACATAAACATCCTTAATATATACACTGCTATTTTTAAAGGAAGTTAAGCGACGGATCAAGTAATTTAAGCTCGCTCTTTTTTCAACATTGTCCATCATCTCCCAAGTGACAACGAGCCTATTTAATTCAGTATCCTCCAACAAGTCGAACTCCTGCAGCTCCATCCATTCGATTTCCCGATTAAGGGCTTCCAAATAATTGGTCAATTGCGCTTCAGAAGTTCTCGACAGGCCTTCGCTGGCATTTTTATAGCTCCAATTATACAAATATACGCCTAGCAGGATAATAGGAAGAATGACGATGAGATAAATAATGACCTGTCGCATGAATATCGTATTACGCCAAGAATGAGCGGGAAATTTAAGCAAACAAATTCCTCCGATGCTGCTTTTATAAGTCGTGAGCAAGTATTGTGTCTTCTAGCAGACAAAAGTCGAAGAAACCTCTCCCTACTTCAGATTACTGCCTCTTTCCGCATACCACTGGTTTACCTCCGCTGTTGTGCTGCTCCCGCCCAGCTTATTCCAATCGTCAACAAACCGGTCGAATTCGTCGATGGAACTGCCAAGTATAATATTAACGAAGGTGTCGATTTGAAGATTATACAAAATCGCTTGCTTAACAAGCATCGTTTCCGTTGGTGGTCCTACAAAGCTTTCGTATAATAGCTGATCTTTTTTCATATATTGGTCAAGGACGGAAAAAGCACCAGATGGCCCATAGGTCCGCTCCCAGCCCCAGCCTGACTCTTTATTCGCATTTCCGGAACGGGAGATTTCGATATTTTTATAGATGAAACTGGCTTCATCCTTTAAGACCGAATGATCGCCGTTTCCGCCAGCCTCAGCTATTTGGCGATACGCCTCCAGATTCTTCATTGCCGGGAACGGCGTCACTGGAGAAAGCTTCCAGACCGGAAACGGGGAGCTGTAATAGGTTTCATATTCCGCTGTCCCACCCCAGTTCTTCTCCAGATGCAAATTAAAAAGCTTAACGATGGCTTCAGGATGCGGATACCCTTTTCTGACAGCAAAAAAATGGCTGGTGTTGAACCGCAGCGGAACCTTGGGCGCTTCTCCTAATACAGAAACGATCGGAAAGGCCTGCCACTCCGCATTTGGTTCATTAGCACGGCTTGATTGAACCGTAAAAGACCCCCATTGCTCTCCATAAAGCATGCCAACTTTCCCCTCAGCAATTAGCTTTTCTTCTTTCAAGCCATCCTTAAGAGCAAATTCGCTATCAATTTGACCATCCCGATACATATTTTGAAGAACCTTTAACGCCTCTTTCACTTCTGGTTGAATCCCGCCATATAAGAGTTTTCCCGACCCGTCCTTCATCCATATATTAGGATAAGCCTTATAGCCAGCCATAAAACCCGTCAATCCCATAACGGGATCAAATAAATACTGAGTCACCGCTAGGCCAAACGTATCATTAATGCCATTTTGGTCAGGGTCATTTTCTGTAAACGCTTTCGAAATAGCTAGCACGTCGTCCATGGTTTTCGGCGGTTCTAATCCCACATTGTTTAACCAATCTGTACGCAGCCATATAAACATCGCCCCTTCAATAGAAGAGCTGGTCTCTGGTATTCCCATCAGCTTCCCTTCAACCGTTGCTGCTTCAAAAGGCCCCGTTCCCTCTTGGCTTAAAATGTTTTTGGTAAACGATGAGCCATATTGCTCATAAGCTTCAGACAGATCCTGAATCAGTCCAGCATTGCTGAGCATCCTAAGCTGCTGCGCATTGACTTTGACGACATCGGGAATATTTCCTGAAGCAAAGGCCCCGCTTAGCTTCTGATGATAAAGGTCACCCTTGGCGATCCATTCATAATTGATTTTAATGCCAAGCACCTGTTCATATAGACGAATCCACCTATTATTCTCGAATGTTTCTCCCGGCAATTGGCTGATTAAATCCTCTAAGCTATCGTCGCTTTCTCTTGCAAAGGTTAGTTCAATAGCTGGATTATATGGGCTTAGCGCGGGCTCTTCATAGATCGTCCCTCCTTCAAGCCTGTTCGAGCTTTCTTTATTAGTGCCGCTGCTATAATCGCATGACGTTAGGAGTTGAACAGACAATAATGCAGCAAGCAGAAGCTTGACCTTGTTCATTATTGGTATCCTCAACAGGTGTGCCCCATTTCACATTAGAAAATATCGACCCAGTCTATGACTCTAATTATCCAAATTACGAGAAGAAACACAATACACATCTCTTTATATTGTTACCCATCCTTTACTTTAAAAGCAAATAAAAAATCCGCCCATCCCCTGCTTTGGATGATGGACGGATATATTTGTTAGATTAAATCTGACTTCTGCAGCAGCAGCTGAATCATCTTGGCCACCTCGGCCCTTGTCACCTGTGCTTTCGGAGCTAGCGTGCCTGCGCCTCTCCCGCTTACGATGCCTCCTTGAATCGTGTCTGCTATTCCGTCTTTCGCCCAGTCAGCCGCCTCCGATGCATCGATGTAAGGCTGTAACAGCTCGCTTGCGGATTGGTTCGGGAGCTTCGCCTTCTGACCAGTAACAACCATCGCCTTGGCTAAAATCGTCATTGCCTGTTCGCGATTAATCTTTTCTTTCGGCCGGAATGTACCATCCTCGAACCCTTGGATAAGTCCGTAGGCCTCGGCCGTCTTGACCGCGCTGCTGTACCAATCCCCCACCAGCACATCCGAGTATGCCGGTGTCCCGCTTTCCAGCTTCAAGCCTAGTCCCCGCACCAAGATCGCCGCAAATTCGGCACGTGTAATGGCTGCACTCGGGTTAAATAAATTTTTGCCGATACCATTGATGACCATTCTTGCCCCCATGTCGTTCACGGCATCCTTTGCCCAATGATTTTCGACATCCTTGAACGCTGTCGGATGGTAGATAATCGAATAGGTGCTGTTAGACAAGCTGTTCAGCAACGCAAAATACTTGCCGTCCAACTGAACGATTTTAGTTGGCACATGACGAACCTCTCCATCCGGCTCAACGACAACACCTGTTGTTATTTTGCTAGGAACAACACCTTCTGGAAGAGCAATTGTCCGTTCTACATAAGCGTTGAACTTCGTTAGCTGAATGACTGAATCTTTATTCATAACCCTAATTGCAAAATCGATTGGCGGTACTACCAAGGTGAATGCCTCTAATTCAGCCGCACGCTCTACCACCTTTGTCATTTCCTCAGACGTTGCAGCGATCTCAAATTGAATCGTAATATCTTGCAAGTTGACCGAGTCTCCTAGCTGGCTGATCACCGCATTCATATCGATTTTCTGCACAGGCACCGTATAGGCTGCCCGATCCGTTTGGAGCTCGATTACAGCTTTCTTCTCTCCTAAAACTTTAAGCATTTGGGCATTCAACTGTCCGATGACAATGTCGGAGCCGTTAAGAACGGGAATGGTAACGACGGCACTATCCCCTTGCACGGCAAGCAGTTGACCCAGCTTCTGCTCGTCAAACACAACCGTTGTAACGGTTTTTCCATTCTTTTCAATCGTTATTGCCTCTCCCGTACTTACCGCCTTGCCGTTGATTAGGATGTCGATGCGGCTGCTGCCTGTCCCTGGTGCAGTTGTCGATGCACCCCCACCAATGCTTCCGCCATTGTCGCCAGGATTGCTGCCTCCATTGTTTTCACCAGCTACCGTAATTTGCGTTACAGCCTTCTTCTCTGTGCCTCCGGCAGCGACTGTCAATGTCAGCGTGCCTGCTCCAGCGGATAAGCCTTTGACTGTAACGGCAGCTTTGTTGCTGTCTCCTACGATGCTGATATGACCGCCTGCCTCCCATTGATAAACAGGGTTAGTTGCATCAATTGGATTGAGCGCCGAGCTGAAAGTTAATTGCTCATTTACCTTAAGCAGCTGTGCCCCATCTGAAATGCTAACGGATTGCAAGGGAATGTTTTCCTCCGCTTCAAGAGCGGTGAATTTCCAATAATCCATATTGAATAGATTGCTCTCGCCTTCTCCATTAAATATAAAGAAAACATTGTGGACCCCTTTAACAGGGCTTACATCGGTTTTCATCAGCTTCCAAGCTTGCTCCCCGCCTGTAGAAGCCGCATCAAGCGTACCTATAACCTCACCAATAGGGCTATCTACACGAATCTCGATTCTTCCGCCTACATCTGAGGCAATATTGGCTTCGAATGACCCGGCCCCATCATTGCCGAAATCAACATTCGCAACCGCCAGCCAATCTCCGTTATGAATATTCGTGACATTCAGATTAAACGCTGATTTTGTACTACCTGGAGCAACAGATATTTCTGTCAAAATACCTGCATTCCACGCAATGGTTTCCGCTTCAGTCCTTTGATAGGGATTGAGCGTTTTCAGTTGAGCGATACCCTCCATATCAGCTTGAATCTCTTTCATTAATCCATTCTCATAAAATTCAACCTTGTTAATATGAGTGGAACGATAGCCTTTTCCATCGCCAATAGCCGCTTTGCTGACGGTCTGCGCATGGTAGGTAACATACCACTCTCCATTAAACTCGAAAATAGCATGATGGTTATTGCCGCCAACTCCGAAGAACGTATACGGATTTTTCAAAATGGGCGCAACATAAGTAAACGGCCCCATTGGACTGTCACTCATCATGTAGGCAATTTCACCTGGAGGCGGTGTGCCTTCCGGATGGGTACCCGAGAAATTTGAGCAATAGGTGTAATAATATTTTCCATTATATTTATGAATGCCGGAATCCTCAAAAATGTAAGGCGCATCGATCATAACCGCCGCCCCTACTGTACTGATCAAATCCTCGCCCAGCTCAATCACTCTGGCGGTTTTGGGGTTAGCGATTTGTTCAGCAGTCGAGTTAGGTTCCCCAGGAATGCCTCCGCCAAAGTACAAATAACCTTTGCCGTCGTCATCAACCAATACCGCCGGGTCAAACAGCCAGATTACGCCGGGAACGCCGGGCGTATTTCCGGTAATTAAAGCTTTTCCGAGCGGATCGACCCACGGTCCGAGCGGGCTGTCCGCAGTTAGCACGCCAATTCCTCCTGCACCGTTAGCAAAATAAAGAAAGAACTTATCCTCGCCATTAATTTGCTTATGTGCAGCTGCCGGCGCCCACGAGAATGTCGCCCAGCCAGCGATGCCACCCGAGCCCGCCACTGGAATTGCGCCATGGTCCGTCCAGTTCACCATATCTGCTGAGGAGATTACATGTACTTGATTTAAATTAGCGAATGAATTGTCTTTAATATTCCCGTTGCTGTCATATTCGAAGGAATCACTCGACATATAGATGTAGACTCTTCCATCGTAAGCTAACGCATACGGATCAGCCCCCAGCTTGTGGCTCATCAAGGGATTGGAGTAGCCCGGGATTTTCGCAAGCGCTTTCGTATCCAGCAGCTTTAATCCAATGCTCGCTACGGCATCATGCACGTTGTAAACGACATCGCCGCCTTCAACATCAATGTAATCCGTTCGAATGGTAACGGTGCGATCAGATGGCACAAATCCATCGACCTTCAGTTTTATCGTCGCTAAAAGGTCGGAGGATGCATGCGTAAACTTCACATTTTCCCCAGATACATGCAGCTGAAGACGATGGTTCTCATACGTATAAGTCCCCTTTCCAACTAGATTGTCAGCATTAAACTCTACACCGGTTACTGTTAAATATTCGGGTATGCTATAGGACGCTGAAATCGACGTATAATTCCCACTCGGGAGCGCCTCCATTTTTACGGGTACGGTAAGCTCCATATTCTGAACGCCAATCACATCGGGCACATCTCCCAGATCTGCTTGCAGGACGGTTGCGGATGAATCGGTTCCCGTCATCTTGTCAGCTATTCTAAAGTAATCAAAATCTACATATCCGCCTGTAGTCTTGGTAGCAAAATTAAACAATGCAAATCGATAGCCCATAAAATGATCCAGCTTATAGCTCATTTGAAGGGGATTGCCTATCGCATGCCATTCAACTCCATTAAGACTATAATAGAAATAGGCTTTATCGGTTAAATTCCGATAATCAAATTCGACTTTTAAATAGACTCTGTCCTGAATTAGCGGAACGCTTGCAAGCTCTTCTGCTGTCCCTGAGCTTGCATTTACCATAATGAGGGATTTCGTATTCCCCTCCATTTTCACACCTACGAATCCATAGTCCTTCTGGAAAGCAGCGAGACCCGCAACATCTCCATTTTTCATTTGGCTGATATCCACGGCCACTTTTCCTGAGCTTTCTGGTCCAAACGTTCGTTGGGTAAGCGTATTTCTAGCATTTTCAATACTTGTGCTCTTTCTTCCGTTCGTAAGTCGCAAATAACCAGGACGCTGCGTCAAAGACCAATTATTATGGTCCGGGTTATGATTCCACTGCCAAGCCAAGGCAAGGTTAGAGCCATTGTAGTCATATTCCCCGTTGTTTGTTTTGTCCAACCCTCCGGGCGGTGTAACGTCAATAAGAGAAAGGTCATCCACATAGAAATCCATCAAATCCTTAACCGGGTCCTGCTCAGCTGTCCAGGAAGTCTCGATGAAAATAATCGGTTCATGGAGCGCGGCATCTGCCGGGATGGTGTAAGTCCCTTCAATCGTTCCCCATTCCCCTTTATTTGCCACAGCCGATCCAATTACCTTGATCGTTGTCCAATCTCCATCCTGCATTGCAAAGTTAAATTGCCTTCTAGCAGGCAGTGTGTCGTCACCTTCATACTTTACTTTTGCAGAAAATTTATAAATGCCGCCAGCCTTTACTTTACCGGCAATCCGTTGCTGAACGCCTGCCCCTGTAGCCTGTCTGTCCGTAATCTGCAGGCTATGTGTTCCTCTGAATGCTTCATCCGTTGTTACTGTAACCGTTGCCTGATCATGGGCCATCCATGGGGCTTGTCCTTTTTCGAACCCGCCGTTGATGAGAAGATTAGGATCCAGCGAAACATCAAGAAGAGAAACGTCATCTACATAAAAATCCATCAAATCCTTAATCGGATCCTGCTCAGCTGTCCAGGAAGTCTCAATGAAAATAATCGGTTCATGGAGCACAGCGTCTGCCGGGATGGTGTAGGTTCCTTCAATGGTTCCCCATTCCCCTTTATTGACCGCAGCCGTTCCAATTACCTTGATTGTTGTCCAATCTCCATCCTGAATCGCGAAATTAAATGGCCTAACGGCAGGCAGTGTATCATCGCCTTCATATTTTACTTTTGCAGAAAATTTATAGGTGCCGCCTGCTTTTACTTTACCGGCAAGCCGTTGCTGAACACCTGCCCCTGTAGCCTGTCTGCTGCTGACGTGCATGCTGCTTTCGCCGCTGTTATATACGCTGTCTGTAACTGCAACAATGGCTTGATCATGAGCTGTCCATGGGTCTTGACCTTCTTCAAAGCTGCCGTTGACCAGAAGCTCTTGTCCTTCCTCCGCAAGCTCCGTTTGCCCAACACTAGCAGCCGTGTATAGCGTTTCGGTAGAAGCTTCGTAAAGCTCTGCATCTGGGCCTGAAATTTGCTGCCTAGCAGCCGCATTCGCTGATGAATGACCTGATGCGTTGAATGATGAAGCGCCCACTCTCTCTGTGTTCTGATAGAACTCGTCAGAAGCTGCAAAATAGCTGTTGGCGCTTACTCCACTTACGGGAATTTTGATGTTTTCCGGAATTGTACCGTTGACGCCGAACACCGGCCAATTATTTTCCCAAGCAACCGGTACAAGAAACGGTATGCGGCCAACCGCTCCATGATCTTTGAACAGCAAGCCATACCACTTGCCGTCTTGTGTATCAATAATGCCACCTTGTGCAGCACCTTCACTTAAAACGAGTTTCCCCTCGTATGTGCCGTCGATAGTAGACGCGCGATGTACAATCTGAACACGAGGTGAATTTTTAGGCCATGCGATATTGAATATATAATAGTAGCCGTTTATTTTTTGAATGTGAGAGCCCTCGGCAGGCAAGCCAACATTCTCTATTGTGCTTGCTGCTAAACTTGCGTCGGGGATAACTATTTTGTCAAGGCCGCCTGCTTTAATCGCAGTCGCATCTGCGGTAAGCTCAATGATTTTTATATCACCTCCGCCGTACACCATGTATACCCGTCCATCTTCATCAAACAGCAAGGACATGTCGTGATAAACCCCATCAAGCTCGGAACGCGTCCAAGGCCCTTTTTCAATATTAGCTGTTTGATAGATATAGGTTTTACCGGTACTGTATGAAGCAAAGGCCACGTAATATTTGCCATCATGATACCTTAAGCTGCTGGCCCACGAGCCTTTGCTATAATCGTTTTTTTCGTTTCGAAACGTCTGCTCGTCATTGTCAGCCAAAATATCATACACATAATTGACGATTTCCCAGTGTACAAGATCATATGATTTCATAATCGGCACACCTGGATTCATATGCATAGTCGTGCTGGTCATATAGTAGACGTCGTTTACCCGAATCACATCGGGGTCCGGAACGTCTGCCCATATGATTGGATTCTGAAACTCAGCCTCCTCCTGTTTAGCGAATATGAAGGTGCTGGGTACGAGACTCATTAACAATGTAAACGCTATCAACAATACAAATGACTTTCTATACATTTTTTCTTCTCCTCCTTAAAATGATTATTTCTTTGTATATCTTAAAATAATTACGATCATTAATCGATGTATTTTTTTATTCGAAAGGTTAAAATTATTATTGTAAAATTATTTATTTACCATTATTTAATAAAAATAAATGCGAAATAAAGAGCAGCTCAATAGCTAATCCGCTCTCCAATCTTTTAACCTATCTAATAGAAAAATGTATGACACATATGTAATCGCTTTCATTTACTCCTCTTATTATGGGATATCCATAAAACAAAAAACAACGTTCATATTTTTACATCACCTGCATTCCTTCTCTTCTTGAGCTTCAGGACCCCCACAAGGAAGCCTCGGCAAGAAGTAAACAGGCTCTCCTTATTTCTTTTTAAGTTTGTTGTTCTCTAAGGTCGCATCGTCTTATACCCTGCTTCTACACTATTCCCGCCACCGAATATCCGCCTCATAATACTTCCGGCTCACCGGCCGCTTGCGCAGCTTCACACGCAGCTCGCCATCCTTCACAATTGCTCTGCACACACGGGCGCGCACGCCAACAGGCAGCTTTATGATTTCTTTCCGATTGCCGGGCAGCCCTTCCACACGCAGGCGGTCTTCCTTTACCCATAAACGAAGCTCTTCCGAGCGCACATGTGCGGGAAGCGGGTATTTGACGATGATAAATTGCTCACTCTGGGAAAAAGAGTACGGCGAAGCCTGCTCCGCAATTGCTCCGGCAGCTTCAGGCAGCGCTTTGGTCATCATTTTGCGCACGAATTGCTCCACCCAATCTGGCTCACGCAGCACATCAAACCCTTTAGGCAGCTTCTGCCCCTCTACCCAGCGTTCGAGCTCATCCCATTTAGAATCCATCGTTTACCTCCCGCCTCCCAGCCTCTCTCCACTATATGCGTCACCCAGCTAGGCGGATACTTCTTAGCTGCTTCTGCCGCAAAACAAAAGTAAGAAGACATGGCTTTTCCGTTTGCGCAAGGTTTCAACACCATATCTAGCAGGGAACCTCTGGGCGAATGCCGCATACGATATTATAACCATACGCTTAGCAGCAAGGAGGTCTTTGCTATGCCCGCTATAGTCGGCTTTGTGAAAATCGTTAGCGTCGGCTCCAGCTCCATCGTCCAGTTTGGCGACGCCGTGCAAATGTCGCCCTCCAGCACTTCCAAAACCTATGCTGGCTCGGGCTCCTTCCTTACCGGAAGCCTGACGAATTCCAACAACGCCGTAAGCGCCACAAATACGCTTGATCCAGACGTACAGGACGGCACGCAAAATGAAGTAGCAAACGGGGTCAATATCGTATGAATTGGACCGTTCATCAGACGATTACGATTCATCAGCTCCGCGTGGACAGCGTCTCGAACAGCTCTGTCCTGCAAATTGGCAGCGCAGGCTCCATTCGCTCCTTGTCCCAGCTGTATAATACGGGCGGCTTCACCGGTCCAGCTGCCCAGCTGGGTGGAGAAAATCCGCTCTCCTTCGTTCCGCTGCCTAATCCGACCTAAGACAGGAGGTTTCAACGATGCAGCAGCAGCCGAATCAGCTGTCTCCATGGCAAGCCTGGTCGCTTGACGTCGCAAGGCAGCTCCAATCCCAGCAGGAAAGCATCACTTCGCTCGAGCAACAGCTTGCGGCCATCTGCGAGCAGCTCAAAAAGCTTGAAGCGAAGCCTACTTATAATGTGGAAAATTTGCAGTACCATTTTGACCAATTGAAGGTAGAAAAGCTTGAAGGCACGCTCAATATCGGCATGACGCCACAGGGATCGCCGGATATGAATGGCGACATTGAGCAGATGGCCGTATCCAAGCCGCTCGTCTATCCTGCTCCGCCTAATGGCGCAGCTCAGCCATCGGATCCCTATGCCCCGATACAAAATGATTTGAATCAGTATATTGATAACGAAGGCGCGCAGAAGCTGATGCAGATGGAAAAGCAATTTTGCATGCCGCTCGATCCCCATCATCGCAGACTCATTCTGTCCGATATCCGCAGCCAAATGCCCGCTCGCATCCAATATTATGCAAGGTCGCTGCCGCGCCAGGATGGGGTTAGCGAGGAAACCGCTGCCCAGCAGAACAGAGCCGAGGTATTCGCCAAAACAGCTCGCGATGCTGACGCGGCCATGCTTCAATATATGCAGCAATTACAGAAGGGAGGCGTAAGAGAAACTCATGATTAAATTTATTGTTCACAATGATTGCCTGAGCGTTGGTAAAGTTGACATACTCGGCGTATCCAGCGCATCGCATTTCCAGATCGGCGATAGCGATTATGTTACGTTGTATTCCATTTTTGATACGCCGCCCGAATCCGTAATCGTTGGCCCACTCGCGCCTTTTCCCGAGCCGGGCGGCGCCAGCAGCGCTGAGGGAGAAGGAGCGGAATGACCTTTCCACTCGATTATCCTATTCGCACAGCTGAGGTCGGCATTTTGACGATTGTAAGTGCCTCAGGAGCCGCCATCGTCCAGCTTGGAGATCGCGGGCAATCGACGCCAAAGCTTCGCGCGCTTGCCCTTCAGCGGGAAATAGGCCATGACCAGGCAGGCGATGTTTATTTTGAATCGTATGATCTATACACCCAGTCGTTTCCGAGCTTTGATGATTTCGACGGCCCGGCTAAAGACATCATCCATACAAAGCGCACCAATCATTGCCCGCGCATTGTGGTTGGCTGCGTATATATTATTGCCATTGGCTCATCAGCGAGCGTGCAAGCGGGGAATGCGATGGAAACGATCGCCGAATCGCGGATTAAACATATTCGCCAGTTTAAGCGTCCCCTTCCAGTTCCAGGCATCGGCTGCCCGCTTCCTCCGGTCAAGCCTGCGCTATATAGGTGAATGGCAGCATAGACAACAGCTGTGCGGTACGAATTACCCGCAAGGCAAAATGCCCTTGCCAAGCTTATGTTCTCTCAACTAGGCATTAGCTGAAAAGCAGATGTGACGGTACAAACGTCCAATTTTCCCACACACCTCCGGCATATATTAACCTTGTGAACGAAAGCTTCACACTAACAAAAACATTCAGGAGGTTGTTAATAGTGGGATACCCTGTAGCAGGCGCTAACGTAGGTTGCGGTCCAATCGCGGGTGCCAACAGCTGTTGGACAAATACGGGCACAATTCTCGTTCTCTTCATTTTGCTTGTTATCATCTTGCGTACCTTCTGCTTCTAAGCCTAGTCACACCATTGCACGTTAGCGCATAATGAAACAGCTTGCTTTTAATCCAGCTTCATCTCAGCAGCATTCGCTAGTAAAAGGGTAGGCGGATACAGACACGGCAATAACCGGCGGGGGGCATGGGGCCCTGCCGGTTATTGCTGTGCGTGCCTAACTATTGCTCGGAAGCAAGCTCTGCTATTTCCTTCGTAATCTCATCCCCGCCCTGCATGCGCCACTGCTTGACGAATTCATCAAAGCTGTCCAAGCTTTGGTCGCCAACAATTATTTTCAAATAGGTCTCATTCTCCAGCTGCTCAAGTGTCGCCCATTTCGCGCCCATTGCCGGGGTGGAGCCGTAGAAAACACTGTTCACTTTAATCATGGGCGTTTTTCGGATGACACCGACACCATATTCATAAGCTGCTGCGGGCTTCCATGCATCCAAATTTTTCTTCGGGTTTTGATGCTCAGTCTCCGTCATTTCATACAGCTGGTAAGTGTCAGGATCAAGCGTCGCGGGATCATGCCGGCCTTCCAGCACGCTCTGCAGATTGTCATACCGCTTGTCTACCGCATCCGAATAATCAAGCAGCAGATCGAACGGATAATAATGGCGCAGCTGCACACCGGACTGAGACGCATATTCATCCAGCCACTGGGTTTCCTGAATGTTCGGGTCCAGCCGCCGCTCCAGTCGGGTAAATACATTGAGCAGCTTTACGACCGCCTCAGGATATTCGTAGCCTTTACGCACCACGAGATAACGATCCGTTACCGGTGCGGTATGTGTTACATACTCCCCATTCGCATCCAGCGGAGCCGCATAAGCGCGCCACTCTGCTTTCGTATCCTGTGCTACTGCTTCTGAGAGCGGCCAATAAGGCATCCACCACGGCCCAAAAAACATCCCTGCCCTGCCGTTCACGATGGGCTCCTCCGACTGCTTGTACAGCACAAACTGATTATCTATCAGTCCCTGCTTGTACCAATCTGCCAGCTGGCCGAGCGCAGCTTTGCTCTCGGGCGTAATTGAACCGTATACGACATTGCCGCCTGAATCCCGCGTCCAATTTTTCGGGAAGGCATGGAACGCATGAAAAATAGAATCAAAACCGCTTGGGTTCGGCTTCTGTCCAAATACGACAATTTTGTCACCGGCTATACCAACGGTATTCGCCTTGCCGTCGCCATCAGGATCACGCTCTACGAAGGCACGGGCGATCTCCTCAATATCACGCAGCGTCTTCGGCGGCTCCAGCCCCAGACGATCGAGCCAATCCTGGCGGACCCAGAGAAGGGTAACTGCGTCCATCTCAATCGCCACATTAGGCAGACCGTAAAGCTTACCATCACGCGAAGCTTCCTCCAGCGCCTTGCCGCCCGAAGAGGCGTAAATATCGCGTACCAGCTTGGAGCTGTAGGCCGCGTACGTACCCGTTAAATCCTGAATCATATCATTGTCGATAAGCTTCCGCAGCTGGGCGCGGTCAACGACCATCGCATCAGGCATATCATTGCTCCCAATAGCAAAGCTGATTTTTTGCTCAAAAGCCTCTTCGCCCTTCGCTTCCCAAGCATGAACCACCTTTATATTCGTCAATTGATCCAAGTAGCGGGAAATGGGGTTGTTGTCATTGGTGTCGCTGCCGGACAAGCGGGATTCGGGAATTTTAAACCCTACCCGAACGCTGATCCGCTCTGGCATGCTCCCATAAGCGAGCGGCTCTGCGCTGCTGTCCGCCAGTGCTTCTCCCTGCAAGCCAGCCGTCTGCGCTGGGCTATTATTGCCTGTACAAGCTCCCGTCAGCAGCAGCACAGCCATTATAAGCAAAGCTACTCTCGCTCTCATTAATCACCCTCCATTCCCCTTGGATTGCCGCTTGCTTAACCGCCCGTACGCACTCGCTCGGCGCGAAACTCGCTAGGCAAGCTGCCCACCAGCTCCCGAAACAGCTTGCTAAAATATTTATCATCCTCAAAGCCTACCGCGCAAGCAATTTCGTAGACTGGCATTTCTGTCGTGAGCAGCAGTTCCTTCGCGCGCTCCATTCTTATGCCGCGAAGCATGACGCCAAAGGGCATCCCAGCAAAACGGGCAAAGCAGCCGCTAAAGTAGCTCCGGCTCATTTTCACATAATCCGCCACATCCACCTGATTAAGCTTGCCGGCCGCTTCACGGCGAATGTAGACCGTTGCCCGCAGCATGCACTGAAACACCTCTTTGGAAAGCGACAGTTCCAGCATTCTGCGCTGGGCATAATCCGAGAAGCGGCGCAGCCAGCTTTTAAAGTCCTGCCAGCAGCGCGAACGAATGAGCTCTGCGCGAAGCCCTTCCGCCTCACTTGGCTGCATCAGCAGCGCGGACCAGGTCTGGCATAGGTTTTGGCCAAATTGCATGAGCTGCTCCTTGCTCGCCCGCAGCTGCTCCAAGCGGCATATGAGCGTTTCCCAAGCAGTAGGGTAAAGCGCCCAGCGCAGATCAGCCATGTCAGCATCAAGCAGTTGAAGCTGCACCTCTTGATCAGTTGCTGCCGTAATCCGCTGCAGCTCGGCAAAACTCAATTGAATTCTGTCATGCTGGCCGGTCGCCATATAAAACATCACGGCAGCAAAGCGCTCCTCCAGCAAACGCTTCACATCTGCCAGCTCCTTCTCTTGAAGCCCCGTAACGATAGCATAATGAAACCTGCCCTTTAACAGCTGAGCCAGCTCCCGCTGCCAGTCCGGCTCTGGGGTCAGATGCAGCAGCGGGATCAGACATAGTCCATTCAGCTCAACCAGCGAAAAATTCTTCAAGGCTGGATGCCGACACAGCTCGTCTTTCCCTGCACCTTCCGTTAAGGGATAGCACACCAGCGCAGCATCCGCCTTCAACCGTTCCGATGCGCCGCTCAGCTCCGCTCCTGCTCGAAAGCTGCTTTCCCACCGAAAGCGCTGGGCAATTCTGTGCATCACTTCATCCGCTTTATCGGGCTCCAGCAGCGTCTTCACAATATAATCAATCGCTCCAAGCCGCAGCGCCTCCTGGACATAATCAAACTCATGATGGCAGGTCAGCACGACGCTGCGAATAGCGGGAAAACGCTGCTTGATTTGCTCAATAAGCTCAAAGCCGGATAGCTGCGGCATCGTTATATCGGTGAATACAAGATCGACCTCCGTATGCGTGAGTAGCTCCAGCGCTGCTTTTCCATCCGCCGCCTCGCCAACGATTGAAATGCCAAACATCGACCAGTCAAATAACGATATAAAGCCTTTACGCACCAGCCGCTCATCATCGACTACAATCGCTTTAATCATCGAACTCCTCCTTCGCTTTACGTGGAATCACGATGGTTACTACCGTTCCTTGACCCAGCTCGCTCTCAATGCAAAACTGCATCTGCCCATTATAAAATTGCCGCAGCATCCGGTTCACATAGGACAGTCCGATGCCAAGACCTCGCTTCTCCTTGCTGTCATCACCGGACAGCAGCTTTGCAATCGTCTCCGGCTTAATACCCGAGCCATTGTCCTCTACCCGCAGCAGCATCTCCGCAATGCCGACAGGCTCTATCGTAATAACGATGCGCCCTGTACGGTCGCTCATCCCATGGTAAATAGCATTTTCGACGAGCGGCTGCAGCAGAAAACGCGGAACCGCAACCTGCAGCACCTCATCAGCAACGTTAAGCTGAAATTCGAATTCATAATCATAACGAATGCGCTGCAGCTCCATATAATTCGTCATCGCTTCTATCTCTTCATTAACGGTTACGATCAGGCTTTGCTTGCCCAAATTATAATGCAGCACCTTGACGAGCAGCGTGACCAGCTTATCAATTTCCTTCTGCCCATTCATCCGGGCCAGCCACTGCACGGTATTGAGCGTATTATGCAAAAAATGCGGATTGATTTGGCTCAGCAGCTTTTCAATTTCAAATTGCCCTTTTTGCTTTTCCTTGTAGGCGACCTCGGCAATCAAATCATTAACCGTCGTTTTCATATTTTGAAAATTGTTAAGCACGAAGTCAAACTCCTCGACATTGGTAAAAGAAACCGGGCTTGTGCGGTTTTCCGCCATGCGCACAATTTCTACATTGACCTTGCGCAGCGGGCGATAAATTTGCTTCCAAATGAACAGCGCCAGCAGCAGCGCGAAGACGAGCGTGGAACAACCCAGCACAAGCATTTTGCTAAGCCAGGCATACATTTCGCTGTTGAAAGCTGATTTGCTGACAACAGCGATAAGCTGCCAGCCTTGGGCGCTCGGATAACGGAACAAATGATAATCCGCTACCTCCTTATGCAGCTCGGGAAACCCGGCATCTACCGCCTCCCGCACCTGCACCGGCATGCTTTCATCCTCCATATACGTCATGCTGCCCTGCTCATTGACGAGCACATGTGTAACCTTCATACCGTAGGTCTGCTGCTGCAAAATACTGCGAAATAAATTGTAATTCGTTTCCAAATAAATATACAGCTTCTGCCCGCCGTCTACGCGAACGATCCGCTGCTCAGAAAACACCATATTGCTGCTGGAGCTGTACTGCGTTTGATGCGGCCCATAATAATCCGCGCCATTATAATGAATAAACAAGGGCAGCACATTGCTGTCAAAGTTCGGGTTCATTGCCAGATTGGAAAACAGCACCGGATTTTCTTCTCCTGGCATAATGTAAGCAGTCAAGCCCAAATAGGGATTCGTAAAATTAAAGAGATTGATTTTCTGATCGATAGCGGTCATCATTTGTGATTTTCGAGAAATTTGCCGCTCCTGCAAAAAATCGGAAACCTCGTCTACAATTTGACCATCGAGCGCAAATTGCTTGGAGGCAAAATCAAGATTGTTGATAGCGTTTTCAAGATTAACCGCCTCTTGGCCCAGGCTGGCGCTAATTCCGCTTTGAATTTTGTTGGAGAAAATCGCATAGATGGAGGAATACGTCAGAAAGCCGACCAGAACGAGCGGCAGCAGGCAGCCCAGCATCACATAAAATATTAATGTGCGCCGCAAGGAACGGGCCGCAAAGCGGTTGTGAAGCACAGGATGTTGTGCTGACATCGCGGGCTGATCCCTCTCTTTCAGGCCTATCACTGACAGACTTGTATGATTGACGATCTTTTACTAGAGTTAGAAAATCTTGTTATTATCTTACGATTGGCTTGCCATTAATGCAAGGGGGGAATGGACGCTTTTCGCGATTTCCCTTGCCTCAGGACGTAATTAGCCCCGCCAGTTGGCGGGGCTATAAACGATGCAACGATTAGATTCTAAAACCTTTAGATCCTATGCTGCTATTACCTACTGCCTACTACCTGCTGACTACTGCTTGCGGTAGCCGAAGACTTTCTTATTTTGCTCGACGTTCCACGCCAGCACCTCATCATAGCCAAGGCCCTTCGCCTTGTCGAGCATTTCCTGGCGCAGCTTATTGAACTCGGCTTCATTTTTCGCATAAACCATTTTCCACGAAAACTGCTTGATTACCTGTGCCACTTGGCCGCGCTTCTGCTCCAGCTCATCGCTGATGACAGAAGGTGGCGTGCCAGTGAACAGCGGACGCATAATGGCCAGCTGATTATTTTTCTCCAAATAATCCTTAGCCGTCAGAGCGCCGCCCATCGCAGCTCTCCAGTCTTGATCAAGCTTCGATGGCGATTTTTCAAGCGTCGACTGCCATAGATTATAATCATACGGCTCGCCGTTGTCGGGGTTAATATTCGTGTTTTTGAAGGTAGAATTGTTCAGCTGGCTCATGCCGTCCTTCCACGTGCCTCCGCCAAACTCCTCCGGTACCTCTGTATCATTTGCTGGAAGCGCCTGCTCGCCGAATGCAGTCAGAACCGGCTTGCCATCCTTCAGCTCCCAGTTAAGACCTTCTGGTCCATTGGAGGAAATCATATTGCCTTCTGGGCTGTACAGCCAGTCAATGAGCTCCAGCACGCGATCAGGGTGCTTTGTTTTTGAACCAATCGCCCAAACGCGGTTGCCTCCGTAAGGGTCATAGCCATAAGAGAACGTCCGCTCTTCCTTGAACGGAACGAGCGCAAAACCTTTTCCTTCTGCCATATGCTCAGCCGTATTGTACGTATCATCGAGCCACGGGAAGAACGTGAACAGCAGCTGGCCGTCCTTCATTTTATTTACTACATCCTCAAACTTCTGCGTCATGGAATCTGGATCGACAAGCCCCATTTGATTCGCGTCAAAATAAAGCTTGAGTCCGCGCATGTAATAGCCGTCTTCATCCAGCACGCCTTGATATTCATCCTTGTCGGCCGAAACGAGCGAGAAGCCGCCTGGGTTAAAGCCGTCTCCTTCGTCAAAGCCGTGAATGCCTGCCCATGCTTTCGTCAGCACCATCATATTGCCATCCCAATCTGCCCACATTGAGAACGCATAGGTCGGACGGCCTGATTCGCTCTTCGGCTCCAGCTCCTGCATTTGCTTGAGCACCGGCAAATAATCCTCCATCGTATTGATTTCCGGTCTGCCCAGCTTCTCATACAAGTCCCAGCGCAAATTCGGGTTGTAGGTCAAATCCTTCGCTTCGGACGGGCCAGTCTTGTCATCGCCAACATCGAAGCCGATGCCGTATACGCTTGAACCGCCGCCAAAGTTTGCTTTATTTTTCTCAATCGCCTTCGATGCATATTTCAAAATATTTTGGCCTTTGCTGTCCAGCAGGCCGTCCTTCGTCCAGTCCACAAGCATTCCTGCTTTAATCGAATCCAAATACTTCTGGCCGTCATCGCCGAAAATAACTAAATCGCCGAGGTTGCCTGCTGCCATCATCGTAGCAAATTTGACGTCGCCTCCGCCTTCGAGGTTCGAAGCAATAATATTCAAATTAATATTGAATTTATCTTTAATGACTTTGGCAAACCAGCCTGTCTGCTCCCCCGAGAAATTGGACAGCATCGAGAACACATCTAGTGTAATTTCTTCTCGCTGGCTGCTGCCTGCTGTTTCGGTTGCTCCACCCGCAGCTGGAGCTGTGCTAGCCGTGCTGGCCGGCCCGTTGTTTGTGTTCGATGTACAGGCTGCTGTCGATACGATCAGCATCGTAGTCGCTAACAGCAAGGAAAATGTTTTACGAAATGATTTCAATGCAGTTGCCTCCCTTTTTTATTCATGCTTATGCTCGACCTCCGACTTCGGCAGGCCACCCCCTTTCAATGCATGCACATAACGGATGACTGATAGCTCAGAGCTATCTCGCCCTTACCCTTTAACAGCGCCAATCATAATGCCTTTGACAAAATACCGCTGGAAAAACGGATAAACGAACAAAATCGGAAGGATGACAATCATCGAAACCGTCGTTCGTATGGAGGTCGCGGTCTGCTTGTTCGTCAGGTCGATATTGCCTACCGCTCCTTGGGAATTGCGAATAATCGCGGCAAGCGATGTCGACTCGTTCAAATACTTGTAGAGCACAAATTGCAGCGTAAACAGCTTGCTGTTTGTCATTAGGAACACGGTGTCGATAAAGGAGTTCCACTGGCTGACTGCCGAAAAAATCGCGATTGTCGCCGCAATCGGCGTAATGAGCGGCATAATGATTTTGCTGAAAATAACGAAGTAGCCCGCCCCGTCCATTTCCGCCGACTCCTCCAGCACATCCGGTATGGATTCCACGAACGTTTTGACGAGAATGACATAAAACGGTGAGACGACTGCTGGCAAAATATACGCCCAAAAGTTGTTCGTCATATTCAGCTTCATCATAATGATGTACCACGGAATGATGCCCGCATTAAAATACATCGTAATGATGACAAAACGGTACCAGAAGCTTCTGGCCCACATTTTGCGCTTCGTAAATAAATAACCGAGAAAAGCCGAAGCCGCGACGGTGAGCAGCGTGCCAATAATCGTTCTGCCGCCCGAGACAAGCGCTGCCTGCGCCAATCCCTTTAATTGCAGCACCTGAATGTAGTTGTCAAAATGAATCATTTTCGGGTACAAGGTAACAAGTCCCCTGGCGCTGAGATCATTGCTGCTGATCGTATTAATAAACAGATAATAAAAGGGAAACAGGCAAAGCAGCGTAAACAAAGTGAAAAATCCGTAATTGCAAATATGGAACAGCCAGTCCCCAAGCCGGCGTTGCGTGTGCATGCGCCTCCTCCTTTCCTCTCGCTTAAGTTAGATGATCGATTCCCCGCGGACGATTTTGGACAGCTGATTAGCAAAGAACAGCAAGACGATGCTTATAATCGATTTGAGCATGCTGATCGCCGTTGCAAACGAGAAATTGAAGCCGAGCATTCCCGTGTTGTACACATACAGGTCAAGCACCTCGATATGATCTTTGTTAATCGCATTTTGGAAGACGAAAAATTGCTCCATGCCGTTGTTAATGAAATTAGCGATGGAAAGCAGCAGCAGGACAAAATACGTCGGCATCAGCCCCGGAACGGTAATATGCCAGATCATTCGGAAACGGCCCGCGCCATCTACCTTTGCCGCATCGTATTGCTCCTGGTCAATGGAGGAAATGGCCGCGATATACATAATGGCGCCCCAGCCCAGCCCTTTCCACAAGCCCCACAGCGTCATCGCCAGCCAAGTATGGTCGTCCTGAGCCAAATAGTTAACGCCCATCTCCTGAAATCCGAGGGCAATCATCCATTTATTGACGACGCCGCTATCTACCGAAAACATCATGAAGGCTATCGAATAAACAAGCACCCAGCTGATGAAATTGGGCAGCGTCGTGAGCACCTGTACCGTTTTCTTATACCAGGTCGTGCGAATTTCAGTGAGCATGATGGCAAAAATAACGGGGAACACCGATGTTAAAATGCCGAGTGTACTCATCGCAAGCGTATTGCGCATCACCCGCATGACCTCTTGCGTCTGAGTCGGATTGGAGAAAATCGCCTTAAACCACTGCAGGCCGACGAATGGCGTCTCCGATAGCGGGAACCCTGGCCGATAATTGTAGAAGGAATATAACCAGCCGTACAGCGGAAAGTAGCTAAACAATAAAATCAGCACGAGGAACGGAGAAGCAAATAAAAACAAACGGAATTTGTCCGGTATTAAGCTGCCGCTGCGCCGAGACATCGAGCTTTGCGGACGGATAGCCGCCTTCATGTAATCCCTCCTGTAAAGATGTCGCAACCGCCTGCCAGGCTTTTCGTTTTCAGTAAGCGCTTACTAAAAATGAGTTCACCAGCACCCAGCGGTTGATCTTGCCTTTAGTTTAGCCTGAATAGCCCTTCAGCAGAGAGTGACAGCTGTTTCAGCTCGAAAGAATGTCGTTTGGTATATTTGAACGAAATTCTCCCATTAGCGAACCAAATTCCTACCTTCTCCTTCTTGCCTATTGACAAAATAAAAGCCACATGGCGTTTACACCCCATGCGGCTTGGAAATTTTAAAAACAATATTTTTGCAAGGCGTGGTACACACCATCCTCATTATTTGACAATGTAATATCGTCTGCCAAACGCTTTAACTCCTCCGGAGAATTATCCATCGCGATGCCAAGCCCAGCAGACTCCAGCATCGTTATATCATTATAGTAGTTTCCAATCGCTAAAATTTCCGCTTTCTTTACGCCTCTCTGCTCGGCTAGGCTTTTCAAGGCATTTCCCTTATCAGCTTGAATATTCAACACATCAATAAAGGTATCCGCCGACCTTGTAATATTCAGCTCCTGGCTCAAGAGGCTTAAATCGATTTGCAATTGATTTAATTGTTCACTTGTACCAATACAGGTAAATTTAATTAAAGGATCTGCCAGACTATCAAATTGCGGGAGCGATCTAGGATGAATATAAAAACTGGCGTATATATCACCTATTTCTTTACTCATCTGCTCCACCTTATCCACATAAAGATCAAACGGCGTGTTAATATCAAAATGAATCTGGTGTTTTCGACAATAGCTCATAAAGCTTTCAAGCTGAGGAGCGTTTATCGCATATTGATTCATAATCTGGTTATTTTCAAAATCGATCGTAATCGCTCCATTGAACGTTATGCCCACACCATTTATGCCAATGATATCCGTATAAAATTTTGTGCTTGTCGGCCCTCTGCCGGTACATAATACGACTTCAGAGCCTAATGAGGAAAGTTCCTTAATAATTTCTATACTTTTATCAGAAATAATATGATTATCATTTAATAAGGTACCGTCCATATCAATTGCGATCAACTTATACATTGCTGAAAAATTCCCTCCAGTTAGTCCTTATTTCTAGTATGTGCATATTCGCCTTCCAAAAGTGGCTGCAAATTTCCATTTATGCTTGAACCATTATATATAAAAGTTGCATAAATTTCCACTCCTATTAAATCAACCTGCAAATTTCTTCTTTTCCTCTACTTCTGAGGTTATGACAGCCGAATCCGCTTGTTTTCTTAAAGCGAAAAACCCTACCAAAGCGATAAACACGGACAATGCAGCAAATACATACATATAACTTCCGCCATAATTTTGCTGAACCGCACCGCCTATGGACCCTCCCAAAATGCCCGATACGCCTAAAAATATCATAGCCAGCAGCGATTGGGACGTTGTCCTAAACTGCTTTGGCACCACTAATACCATATAATTTACGGCTGATGCCCAAAACAGACTGTAGGTTATCGCTTGAAACAGCTGTAAAACTAAAATGATATAAGGCTCGCTCGTATACACATAACAAGCCCATCGAATGATATAAAACAAAGACGCTGCAATAATCAGCTTTAAGGGATGGAACCATTTCAATAATTTAGCCGACATATAAAAACCAATAATTTCACTCAAACCAATAATGGCCCATGCCCATGAAATCATAGAATCGTTTGCGCCCATTTCTTTAAAATATATGGAGAATAAAGCATCATTCATGCGATGGGGAACCGCTAAAAATAATAAAAAAATCAAAAATATAAATATTCTTTTATTCCCTATTAACTGTACAAGGTCTCTCCAATTAAAGCGGCTATTCTCCTGTCCATCCACTTCATTTAAATTAAATAAGATAAGGATGGCGGCAAGCCAAATCGGAAAATAGATTTTTATTAGGGCATCTAATCCTCCAATACGCTCAAAATAGGCGCCAAGAAAGACAGCTACTATACAAAAGCCAATAGAGCCCCACAATCGGATCGTACTGTATGTACTTTTAAAATTTTCGGCCATTTTTACAGTCAGCGTGTCTACCAATGGTATGGCGGAAAGGAAAAACATAAACAAAGAAACGACAAAAACAACCGAAAACAGCTTGCTGCTTATATAAAACAAGCCAACTGCACTAATTCCTGTCAAGCACCATAGAAGCAATAAAATCCTCTTTACTGCATGCCATTTATCGCTTATAAAACCTACAATTGGTTGAAGAAAAATCGCAAAGAAGGGGCCTACCATAAGCAGCAGCCCAATTTGAGCTATGCTGAAGCCTCTCTCTGAAAGCAGTAATGGAAGGTAGGGAAGCAGAATGGCAAATGTCGAAAACACTAAAAAATTTAAAGCTTTAATTTGAATCATTACTTTACCCATAGTCATCCTCTATCCTATGCTAGTTTGTTGTACTGCACAAGCGTAAATAGCTTTGCCGTCCTCTAGCGGCAAAGCTTTCGTTTCGAAGGTGGAATATAGAGAAAGGATAGCGAAATGATATACTTTCCTATATTTAAAAAAAGAAGCCAATCTTATGCTGAAAGGACTTCTTTTCATTTGATTCCTTATTTCCCATACACCTTTAGGTATTCCTTGATTTTTTCCACATTTTGCTCTTTATCGGCAGCATCGGACATGTAGGCTACAACATCGGTTATACGAGCTACGACGTATATTTTCACACTGTAGGCTTTACTCGCCTCCTCCAATGCGGATAATGCCGTTTCAGAGCCTTTTTCTTCTCTATCTAATGCCACTAGAAAAGCAGTTAATATCCCACCCTCATTTTCAACTAACTGCTTCGTCTCTTTAATGGTTCTGCCTGATGTAAGCACATCATCTACCGCAAGTATCTTTTTGCCGGCAAGCGTTGCGCCGATTATATTTCCGCCCTCTCCGTATTGCTTCTGCAGCTTGCGGTTGAAGGCAAAACCTATATTGCCCGCATCATTGTTATGCAAGGCCAATGCCGTAGTTAACGCTATCGGTATCCCTTTATAGGCAGGCCCAAAAATGATATCGAATTCAATCTTTTCCTTCACAATCGTGTCTGCATAAAAGCTTCCCAGACGCGCTAGCATCGCAGAGTCATGGAAGGAGCCAAAATTAAAAAAATAGGGACTAACTCTTCCTGATTTCAATGTGAACTCACCAAATTTAATGATGCCATCATCGACTATAAATTTTGCAAAGTCTTCACTAATATTTCGAATTTCATTCACCTTCCATTCGTATAAACGTTTAGGATAAAACATTCGATTTCATTTGCAAGGAGTCAAACGCTTTATTTTGAATCGTGTTTTGCAGCTCGGAACGGTCAAGCAGGGTTATATTTTTGTCAATAAGCCATTTGTCATCGTAAAACTGATCCAAATAATTGATTCCTGTATCCGGTATAATCGCAACAGCCGACTTCGAATCACTTTGATTCAGCCAAGCTAGAGCCGCTACTACCGTCAAGCCACCAGACCCCCCCATTAAAATGCCATGATGTCGGGCTAATAAACGACACATCGAAATCGCTTCCTGGTCACTGGCAATGCACACCTGATCCAGCACTGAAATATCTGTATTATCGCTTCTCCAGCTTAGCCCTACACCATTAATCAAATAAGGAGTAAATTTTTCTCGAAACACAGCCGAACCCGCTACATCGCAAGCAACGATTTTCACATCCGGCCTCTGCTCCTTCACGTATTTCCCAATTCCACAAAGATGCCCGCCTGTGCTGACTGCGCCAATAATAGCATCTACCGGCAAGTCTACGATTTCCAAGGCTGTTGTTTGCGAATGGTATTGCGGATTTTGTGGATTATCATATTGATTTGTCCAGTACGCATTGGGAAACTTTTGGAGCAGCTCCTGAACGCGGTTTAGCCGGGCCCGTTGAAAGCCTCCGTCCGCTGCCGGTGAAGTCACCATGCTGATTTCTGCCCCATAAGCCTGATACCACTTCAGCAAGCTTTCACTTACTTTAGGATCAACCACAATAATGACGCGAAATCCATAAACGGCTCCTAGCATAGCGAGGGATTTCCCAAGATTGCCTGAGGTTGATTCTACCAATATACTGTCATGATTTAATTGCCCTGAAGCAAGCGCCGCTTTTACTAAACCAAGAGCCGTTCGATCCTTGATGCTAAAGTTAGGATTAAAGTAATCCAGCTTTAAATATAGGCTTTTGCCCTTAGGAACTAAATCGTCATTTAGAGCTAAAACCGGCGTATTTCCAATACATTCCGTAATATTGTTGTATATCATTGCCTCACCCCACAATTTTAATTAAGCTATCGCCCGTGGTCAGTACTTTATTGCCGCTCTGCAAAACGACGATAGGATCTTCTACATGCAATGCTCCAAGACCAAATTCATAATAAGGGGTCTCTATGGAAAGGACCATTCCTTCTTCAATCACATCTTCGCTCGCTGGAGATAAAATAGGCAATTCATAAGGCTCTAAACCAATTCCATGTCCAACATGATGCCTTCTATAATTTTCAAAGCCTGCTTCATGAACAGCATTCATCGTCAGATGAAACACATCCTTGCCCTTCATGCCCGGCTTAACCCTTTTTATCGCCTCTTGTTGGCCTTTATGCAGCGCATTATATTTCAAGTATTCGGCTTTAAGCTCCTTGTAGGCGAAAACTCTGGCAATATCCGCCCAATAACCATCACATACAATGTCGCAATCAAACCAGAGAATATCCCCTGCCATTAAGCGGTTATCTGCACTTGGCCTTCTTTGGCCGCCAACCGCATGTCTGCCCACTTTAATCATCGGCAACGTAGCTATAGCGCCTTGCTCGGCAATGGAACAAGCGAAAATTTTGACAATTTCCTGTTCGTTTATGCCCTCATATAGCTGATCTATCACGGTTTTTATCGCTTTCTCGATACAAATGGAAGAATGAGCAAGCGCATCGATTTCAAAGCTTGTTTTGACCGCCCTAACACTGCGGATAACCGCCGAGCTTTCAACAAACTCAACATGCGGGAGCCTGCTTTTAATCATCGATAAGCGGCTCCCTCTCATGCCATCCTCATCCATTCCCACTCGTTCATTAGCGAGATTAAGCTTATTTAATAACGCCACAAGACCTTCCTCGGCATTTGAATTTCCATTATCATTATTAGATAAATCATTCAAACGCTGCTCTTCTTCCGTTAAGGGGGTGCTCGCTGCATATTCCCGATAAAAGGTTCCATAGGTTACGACATGTCCAATTGGCGAGCGGGCATCCAAAATCTGATCAATTTCTCCTACGGAATGCACAACATGAACCTTATCAGGAGAACAGCTTGTAATGACTGCAAAGCATTGTCCAAAATAAGGATTCAACGTTTTGACTACAGGCTCAAATCCGGTAAAATATTTTATATTTTCTTTCGTAGCCGCAACAATGGCCGACAGATTATGTTCTTTCATTTTTGATATTAAGCGCTTCGTATTAAACAGCATCATTCACCTCGTGTTTTATTCGAACTCCAATTGCTCAACTAGCTTGATAACAGCAGGGGCGAGCAAGCTGTAATTACTTGAATCCACCCAATCAACTTCGCTAATTTCGGAACATGGCACTATATCTCCGGCCCAGGCTGCCGTATAACAGATTAATTCAACGCTGGCATTCTCTTTATAGGCTGGCCCTATTACCGTTCTCAAATGTTGAATGCTATCCCTCTGAACGTCTATGTTCAGCTCTTCCTTCAATTCCCTTACTAAAGCTTCTTGCGGTTCCTCGCCTGGCTCTATCTTCCCCCCTGGCAAATACCAAAGCTCATTATCCCTAACCCTTACCAGAAGCAGCTTATTGTTATCCTGTTTTACAAGGCAGGCACAGCTAATCATTGTCATGTAACAACACCCTATCTACCATATTTATCATATTGCGCTTGTCATAATTCAAAAAATGTCCAGCGGCAATTCTCATCGGGTCTCCGGCATGAAAAAATTCATACACTAACTGTCTTTGGCCAAAGCCATCGCCCGATGCATCCCAAGCGAGATTTAATAATTTTGTGCGGGATAAAGCGTCCGTTTCACCTGTAGAAAGAGAACTCGCCAAGTCGCTTAAATCCGAATTAAGAAAATCCTGATAATGCGGGGTAGACAGCATGGAACCCGCGGCAAGCGATTGCAGTGTTTTAACCATCGCTTCATACATTTTCGGAAAATTATATCGAATCGCTTGAATAGCGCTAATGCTTGGGGTCATAACCCCTTCCTCGCTTATCGTTGCATCTGCCTCACTCCATGCAATACTCGCTTTTACAAGCTCGACATAGGAGGTCAGCTCTCCTAATTTTTCCTGGACATTTATAAACCCATCAAGCTTCAGCATTTTCGCCAGTTGAATGGAAATGCCTGTGAGGAGCTCCGCTTTAGATAATCCTCTTACAATACCCTGATGCCCCGTGTGATTTCGAGCAAAGGTTTTATCGTAGAACAAATTCGATTTATCAACATCTCTGAAAACGAATACCTTTTCCCAAGGAATAAAAACTTCATTTAAAATCAAATAAGCATCGATTTCATCAAAAGCATTAGCTAGGGGATGATCAAATGAATGATACACTGGCTTCACCATCGGTTTTCTGCAAATCATTTTCACGCCTGGATAATCGACAGGCAAAGCAAAAGAAACCGCGTAGTCCTCGTCACCCGGTTTTAACCCTGGCATATTAAAAATGAGCAATTCATCTGCAATTGGCGCTAATGTTACAATCATTTTGGCCCCTGTAACAACTATTCCTTTTTGATCATGGCTTACGATTCTCACTGCTGCATATTCATTAACTTGGGAGCCTAGAGGCAAAGATCGATCAATTTGCGGATTAATCGCTCCGTGGCCTACAAATAAGTTATTCTCTTTCACATATTGATAGTAAGCTCTCATATTTTCAGAGAAATTAGCATATGGATTGCTGCCTAGCTGCTTGGAATGAGCATATAACGTAGCTAAAGCGGCATTGATAAAATCTGGCGTTCTGCCCAGCATGCCGAAAGAAATATCCGCTACAGCCTTATAGGATTCCCTTTTCCGCTGCAAATCCTCGACTGTTAAAGGGACTAGCAGACTCATTGCGGCATTATGATTGCCATCTTTAAAACAATGAATATCTGGTTGTTCTTCCTGCAAATCATAGTATTTTTCAATACATTCAATGGCTCCTGAAAATGCCGGGCTAGTCGCTACGTCAACTTGAACTCCGTTTAAATAAACAGAATTTCTGCCTTTCATTCTTTTCAAATAGGCACTTTTAGCTGAAAATTCATAGGTTTGCACGTTGTTCAACACCTCTTACATTATTTTTTACCATAAAATCCTTGATAATCAAATTTCAATACATTTAAATTTAACTAAATAAAATATAGATAAATTTTAGCAAATTACATATGTAATGGTAAAATACTTTTACGAAGAAGTCTGTCGAAATTAGCTGTCGAATACATACTTTTTTTGTCGGAAATAGTTTTTAAATCGTTTCAATATCATAAAAGCAGCCGTTCCCTCAATGGAAACTGCTGTTTTTTAGCTAATTATCGCGAAAACGAAAGCAACACAATTTCATGTAAGCGTTTTATTAATTGTAAATATACGACATTTATACTTATGATACAGACAAACTTTCTTGTATATAACAGCAGCGTATCCCGTCCGCTTTTTTCGTAATCACATTCCCCTTTTGGAAGCTATTTTTGGCAGAGCATGCTGCGATTACCGCAAAAAAATAGCAGGGAAAAGAACGCTTGCCGCGTTCTTTTCCCTGCTGGACCTTCTTTATGGATGATACTTAATACTGCCTTTTTCATTCAAATAAATGATAGATTTAGCCCTTGAGCTGCTTATACTTCTCTGCGTATTTGCTTACGCTCTGAATGAATGTCGCATGCGACCAAGTGAGCGGTGCGACCGAGAGCGGGCTGCCATCGAACGGATTGAGCTGCTCCGCCAGCAGTCCGCTGGATAAAGCATGGTCTACGACCCATTGCAGTGTCTGCTTCGGCCCTTCCAGATCCTCGAGCTTCTGAGCAGAAGCAATTTGGTAATTGGCGACCCATAGCGTACAAATAATCCATGGATTGCCCGGAATTTTGTCAATGTCGCCGGTTTGCTGGAAATAATAATCGTTTGTATACCGCGCATGTCCGCCAACATCGGTCTGGATTCTCAACCCGTCCCTAATCGCATTCATCGTCCGAACGACTTTATCATCATCGACCGGCAGCACGCCAAACTCCCAAATGCCGAATACGCTGCTCTCCAGCGTCATATCCTTCACCCAGCCATTGTCCTTCTGAATGAGACCGCGCGCAAACCGTCCGCTTTCTTCATCCCACAGCTGTGTCAGCATGCCATGCTTGATCGTCTGGGCTGTATTGCGATAATGGTCGCTGCGCTCGTAATCGCCGAACAGCTCGGTGAAGAAGGCTGCTGCCATTAAACCGCCATACACAGAAGCGACGGTATAGGTCCAGATGCCGTAGCGCTCTTCCCATAGGTCATAGCTTGGCTTAGGCAGAGATAGCTCAGGCTCTATATAGCTGCTGAGGAACGTAGCTGCCTTGCGGATTAAGTTGCTGTATAAGGACTGAGGCAGCTCAATGACTTGATTCCGCAAATAATCCTGCCATAATGCGAACAGGACGAGCGCTGTCTCGTCTTCCTGAATCGGAAGCCTTTGGCTGCCCTGCACGATGTACGGATGCCAGCTGGAGCCGACCGTTCCGTCCGGATTGTATTTGTGGTACAAATAGCCGTCTGGTGCAAGCGCTGCTGCGCAAAAATTGAAAAATGGGGCGATTACGCTCTGGTAACCGGCAAGCGACATCGATTCGGCAATCAATGCGCCGTCACGCGGCCACATGTAGCTGTAATGATCACGATTGTATTGCAAAATATCGGTGTCATTGGCCGCCAAAATCGCGCCGCGCTCATCCACCTGTGTGCGGACAATGAGCAGGCTGTGACGGAACATCCGGCTGATGCTCTCATTTAAATCGCCCAGATCGCTCTCCGCTCTTCTCAGCCAATGATTCCAATAAATAACGACACGGCTAAGCAGCTTTTCTGGACTATTATCGAGGACGTATTGATTAAGCTCCTTGACCTCCTCCAGGTTTTTCCCAATTGACATCCAATAATAAAAGGTTTTTTCGCCGCCTCCCGGCACATTGGCGCCAAGGCCAATCGTGCTGTCCACGGAGCCTTGGGCAATCGTATTGCCCATTAGCACGCCATCCTCTGCATCACGCCAGGTGCCTTCCGCAGAGTGGAACCGCTTGATGCCCGTCGAATATTGCATTAAGCCGCCTTCATCGCTCGAGCCGCTGAACATAAAATAATTCGAGCGCTTGTAATGAAACAGCGTATTATTTTCCGGGTAATAAGCAGCTGTATCGCCAACCTCCGAGCCGTCGATCATCAAATCCTGATGAAAAAACAGCCTTGCCTCGCGGGCATCATTCCGTAAATTACGTACGACGACTCGTTTAATATAAATGCATTCGCGCTGATGAATGCCGTCATTCATTTGCAGCTCAACGCCAAGCCCCTCATGCCTTGCTATAATATTCGTAACGAGCGAATCGTCAATGTAGCCAAGCTCAATGTTCCATTCTGGTTCATCCAGCCAGGAGAAGACGCCTCCAATCCAAATGCCAAACCGGCAATAGTGGCCACCCACATGATTGAGCTGTCCCACATAAGGATAATAAATATCGCGGATGTAACAGGTTTGATCCAAATTCACTAACAGCTTGCCATTGCCAATTACAAGGTGACGGGGCATTGTTTGTTCTCCTCTCGCTGTAACAAAAGTTGATGATATACGGCTACATAGGCTTTGGCGGAGCGATTCCAGCTATAGTTCTCCTTGGAGACATTGTCTATAATTTGTTTCCAGGCCTCTGGATTCCGGTATAGGCGAAGCGCTCTGCTAACCGTACTCCAATATTCATCGGCATTATAGCCCACAAAGCTGAATCCATTTCCTTCTCCAGTATATTCATCATAAGACTGGACGGTATCCTTTAACCCCCCGGTCTCCCTAACGATCGGGACAGCACGGTAGCGCAGCGCAAGGAGCTGGCTAATTCCGCAAGGCTCGAAGCGTGAAGGCAGCAAATATAAATCAGCTCCTGCGTAGATGCGGCGAGCAAGCCTTTCATTATAGCCAAGCCTTACCGCAATTTTGTCAGGGTGACGCTGCGCATACTGCTGCAGCAGCTGCTCATAATGCCACTCGCCCGAACCAAGAATGACGAGCTGGACATCTTGTTGCAGCAGTTCCTCAAGCCTGGCCGTGATGAGATCCAGCCCTTTCTGCTCAACAAGCCGGTTAACCATGCCAATGAGCGGAATTTCCTCCGATTCCGGCAGTCCAAGCTCCTGCTGCAAATCGAGCTTATTTTTCCTTTTTCGGCTAATCGAATTACGGAATGGCGTATGCAGCGAGGAATCCTTCATCGGATCATAGGACTCATCATCAATGCCGTTTACAATGCCCAGAAGATCGCCTTCGCGATGCCGCAGCAGCTCCTCCAGACGCTCGCCATATTCACTGTCCTTGATTTCTTCCGCATAAGTATGGCTGACTGTCGTCAGCTTGTCTGCGTACACGAGACCACCCTTCAAACAGCTGGCTGCGCCATGAAACTCCAGCCCCTCCGGGCCAAAAGCCTCATCACCCGCACCCGTTAAATCCTGCAGCTGCTTGATGTCTAGTACGCCCTGATATTTCAGGTTATGGATAGTGAAAACGGTGCGGATATCCGCCCATTCTGCCGCATATTTCGTCTTGAGCAGAAACGGAATGAGCGCGGTTTGCCAATCATGGCAATGGATGACATCAGGAAGCACATCAACAAAGCTTAGCGCCGCCAGCACAGCAAAGCTAAAAAACACAAAGCGCTCAGGATCGTCTCCATACCCATATAACCCTTTGCGCTTAAAGTAAAACTCATTATCAATCAAATAATAGCAAACGCCATCGATTTCTCCACGAAATAGCCCGCAATATTGGTTGCGCCAGCTAAAGGAAACATTGAAGGAAGCAATTTGTTCGAAATATTCCAAATATTCTGCTGGAATATCCTCATATTTTGGCAAAATAACGCTTGTGCCGATTTGACGTTTAACCAGTGCTTTGGGAAGAGCGCCTGCAACGTCGCCCAAGCCGCCGGTTTTTGCGAGTGGCGCGGCCTCCGAAGTTGCAAACAAAATATTCATTTTTTCTCCTCCTGTTTCGCTTAAAAATGTAGCCAGCAGAGGCTGCGACACGCTGTAGACAAGTCCCAGCTTTACCCCCAGCCTCATGCCTGCTATTCATTTAGTTAGTTAGATCGTCTTGCGCTTGCCCGCCAGAAAGGGAAGCTTCTCTGCTCCTCTTATATCCCGGTTGCAATCGACTCGTACATCCTTATCCAAAATACTATGCTGAATCAGGCTATTTTCGCCAATGATGCCATTTTGCATGATGATGCTATTGCGTATGACTGCCCCTTTGCCAATATGGACACCCCTAAACAAAATGCTATTCTCCACGGTTCCTTCAATGCGGCAGCCATTGGCGATTAATGAATTATTAACCTTGGAGGATTCCAAATATCGCGCAGGCGGTTCATCCTTGACCTTCGTGAATATCGTGCCCGGCTGGAAAAACAGCTCCTTCCACACTTCAGGACAAAGTAGATTCATGCTATTGGTAAAATAGCTTTCAAGCGTATTGACTACGCCCAAATAGCCATCGTATAAATGTCCATAAACCCGCAGCTTGTTCAAGCGGGAGAAAATCGCATGGCGTACGAGATGATCCTGTCCCTGAGCGAGCGAGGTTTCTACGAGTTCCATGAGCAAATCTTTTTTCATCACATACATTTCCATTGAGGAAACATCGCTCAGCATTCGCCCATAGTTTTCCTGAATCGATGTAACTCGGCCATCGCTGCTCATCTTGACCTTGCGCGCCTTGCCAGGCAGATCATGCTGCTTCTTGCACACGATTGTAATATCCGCCCCGCGTGCCTCATGTTCATCAATAATCGGATTGAAATCAATATTGCAAACCATATGGCTGCGCGTAATGACAACATACTCCGCCGTTGAACGGTTGAAATAATCGCGATTTTGATAAAAATGGTATAAATCGCCACGGCTGATTTCCTGCAAATCATCCGTAGCCGGCGGCAAAATAAACAAGCCGCTTTGGCGATTATTCAAATCCCAATATTTACCTGATCCAAGATGATCCATCAGCGAGCGATATTTCGTATGCGCAAACACCGCTACCTTGTTAATGCCAGAGTTCACCATGCTGGACAAAATAAAATCAATGAGCCTGTAGCGTGCTCCAAACGGCACGGTCGCAAGGCAGCGGCTTTGCGTTAAATGCTCCAACTCGTCCGTCTCGTGGATTAAATTGATAACGCCCATTATCCGGTTGCTCATGATGGCTCCACCTCCAGCAATACGTGATCATTCGCAACAAACTGTCCGACAGCTACGACGGTAATCGCATCATCCTCCGGATCACCAATCTGCACGCCGTCTTCGATTACAGCGCCTTCGCCGATAATGGCCCGGTAAACGCGCGCCCCTTCGCCAATCCGCACGTTCGGCATAATGACGGACTCGCTAACCTCACTGTCCTTCTCCATCTGGACGCCATAGAAGAGAACCGAGCGATCTACCCGTCCTTCCACAACGCAGCCCTCCGTCACCATAGATGATATCACCTCGGCGCCCGCCGCTACGTATTGTGCCGGCCGATTAGGATTGACAGAGTAGATGCGCCAGTCTTTATCCGATAAATCCAGCGAAGGCTCCTCTGCGAGCAAATCCATATTCGCCTCCCACAGGCTTTCAATCGTGCCGACATCTTTCCAGTAGCCGCGGAACGAATAAGCGCTGACGATGAGGCCATCCCGCATCATAGCCGGAATAATGTCCTTGCCAAAATCATTGCTGGACTGCCGGTTCGCCTCGTCATAAATTAAATATTTTTGCAATACTGACCATGTAAAAATGTAGACGCCCATCGAAGCGATATTGCTGGTAGGCTTTGCAGGCTTTTCTTCAAATGCAGTTATGCGGTCTTCATCATCGACATGCATGACACCGAATCGGCTGGCTTCCTTCCATTCTACTTCTATACCTGCTATCGTTACATCCGCCCCGCACCGCTTATGATGCTGAAGCATCAGATCGTAGTCCATCGTATAAATATGATCGCCGGAAATGACCAAGACATAGCTTGGATTATATCGCTCAATAAACTCCATATTCTGATAGATCGCGTTGGCCGTGCCCTTGTACCAGACGCCGCCCTTCTGTTTCACATGCGGAGGAAGAATAGCCATGCCTCCATCGCTGCGATCCAGACCCCAAGGCGTTCCAATGCCCAAATAACGATTGAGCTCAAACGGCTGGTACTGCGTCAATACACCTACTGTATCGATACCTGAATGCGTGCAATTGCTTAATGTAAAATCAATAATCCGATATTTCCCGCCAAAATAAACGGCAGGCTTGGCCAAATCCTTCGTCAGTACTCCAAGACGTTTTCCTTCACCCCCTGCAAGCAGCATTGCCAACATTTCTTTACGAGCCATGGACACCAACTCCTTATTCATGAGTGTCCCCCATAACCTGGTTGAGAGAGCAAGGCGATAGCGGGGGAAAATGTGATGAGATGCAACATTTGCAGCCGTGCCCAGCAATCGTATCGCTGACGAAATAAGGCTTCTGCCTTATCCCCGAGTCCCGGGTCAAATGATTTGTCGTCTATGAAAGAGCGGCAACAACCCGGCTCTGGCACTCCAATTTGATAGTTGGAGCAGCATTTTGGAGTAGTTGGCTTTAACAACAAACCCTTGCCACATCATAATCATGATATGACAGATTGTCCGGCAATATGATTATATGCCAGAATAGAACTGGAAAAGAGCTTCCGTCCGTAAGCAGAGAACTATGGAGCTAAAATGAAAGTGAAGCACAGAGCAGCTTAGTTGTGATAAATTCGTATGCGAGAGTTCTAAATCAGCGGTGTTCTTGCCATTGAGTGAAATACAGCTGTAGTGGGGATAATCATCCTGCAAGCTTGGAAAGCTACGATTGACAAGGTCTGCTCCTTCCTTCTAAATTGGACAAAAGCGACGGTTGCCTGATTATTTTTGAGGTAAATGGGGCCAAGGGCCCCATCTTGCAGCTAGTTATATTATACATCTTTCATAGCCAAATGAAACCTTAAATTGCTGATTTACTGACTGATAGAAGATGAATATGTATTTATTTTATACTGTACGGGTTACCCGATGAATGTAATAATGTTTAGAGCAGTATCCCTTCGTGCTGGCGCTTTTTGTACAATTAATCCATTTACAGTTCGTTACAATTTTTGTTCTACGGGGCCGGATAGTAAGAGGGTCTCCATGACGCATAAGACGTTGATGGTGCATGGAGCATAATTCTCTGGCTTTGACGGGTTTGGTGCAGTTCTCAATGTTGCATTCATTATTCATGGTGTATCTCCTCCGGAATCAAGCCTTTTAAAATATATCCCTATTTATTGATTATTTTAACAAGGATAGTGACCAGTTAGAAAGCGCGCTGAGCGCCCAATAAGCTGTAAAAATCGGACAGATATCCATACATCCGCTAGCTATATGCCCGCTAAGCTTTCAAGTTTAATTAATTAAACCTTAATATACATTACATAAATGCCGCACAGCTGGCTCAAAGGAGCGAAAACGATTGACGGTTTTTGAAAGAGTGTTTCAAATGATGGACAGTCCTGCTGCTATTCTCCGATCTGTAAAGCATTATGGCTTCATCATGGATGTCAATGAATCTTTTATCCGCCTAACTGGTCTGGAATATGAATATTTGATAGACAAGCCGATAGGCGAGCTGCTTGAGAACTGGTCGCTCAAGCACTACAAGACCAGCACAAAGCGGGAAGGACTGCTCCACACCTGCAAGCCCGGAGGAACGCCTGTCATGGTGGAGCATAATACCCTGAGCATGCTAAACGAAGAGCGTCAGGCATTATCGCTCATTATACTGAGTGATTTGAGCTCCCACCATTGGATTGAAAAGCAATTCGAGACGAATACGGTGCTGTTTAGCGGTATTCTCGATGCCAACTACCAGGTGCAATTTTTGAAGGACCCCTTCCCCGCCTATTTGATAGCCGACGGCCATTTGAATGGAGAGTCTTTTCTGGAAATTGTGGCCGAAAGCGAGCATCTTCGCCTGCTTCATATTTTGGAGGAAACGCGAAAATTCAAGAAAACAAACCATATTACTGTAAAAACAACCAAAGTGAACGGCGTAGAGCTTGAAGTAAAGATAACGTTCACTCCCATCTTTGACGGGTTTGGACGAATTAAGGAATACGCCTTTATCGTGCTTGATTTGCAGCCTATTAATACGCATGAGTATATCGATTCCAGCATGCGGCTGAAAATTTGGATGGCAAAACGCGACATAAGCGCTGGCCAGCTCGCGGCTGCCACAGGAATTTCCATCCAGACGATTTCTAAGCTGCGCAATGGAAAAATAAAAATGCCCCAGCGGCTTACGGCTGAACTGATTGCCTCGGAGCTTAAGGTTGACTGTTTAGAGATTTGGCAAAAAATACGCAAATAAGGGATGGTCCCCTTCAGGACCATCCCTTATTTGCATTCTATATGTTATTAAGCGGCTCGGCTAACTGCGCTTTGTCCAGAAAGCAGGTTGGCTCGCCCATGTAATAAAGGTGCAGCTCATGCATTGCTCTCGTACAGGCCGTATAAAACAGCTTGCGCTCGTCTTCCCGTCCATATACTAGGCTCGAAGCATTATACAAAATAACAGCGTCAAACTCCACGCCTTTTGCCAAATAGGAAGGAATGACGACAACCCCCTGCTCGAACGTCGACGTTTCTTTGGCAATCAAATGAATATCCGGCACGATGGCGGACAAGGCTTCAAAAGCAAGCCTGCTCTCCTCCGCTGTCTTGCCTATAACGGCGATCGAGCTATTGCCCTGCTGCTTGAGCGCTTCGATCCGCTGGGCAATTTGCTGCTTCAGCTCTTCCTCGCCAGCAATAGCTGTAATCGTTGGCCATGGGCCGCTGCGATTGAATGGAATAATCCGCTCTCCGCCCGCGATAAAGCTGCTTGTAAACTCGGAAATTTGGCGCGTGGAGCGATAGCTTCGCGTAAGTATGACGCGCTCGGTTTCCTGCTCCTCATACATGCCCGCTAATGCATGAAAGCTGTCACCGACTACGGCATGGGCGAAAATCGATTGGTTCAAATCGCCAAGCGCCGTAATTTTGCAGCTCGGGAAAATTTTCTTTAAATAATGGAATTGGAACGGCGAATAATCCTGCGCTTCATCGACGAACAAATGCTTAACCGACGTATTCGTCTGGAAGCCCTCAAGCAGCTCCTTCAAATATAAATAAGGCGTGGCATCCTCATAAAATAATTCCTTCCGCGTCAGCTTCTCAGCCGTGCCTTCGCAGATCGCAGCCCAAAGCTGCGGATATTCGCCCTCCTGCTCGTTTGCTTCATGAAACAGCTGGCGGTACACCTCCGGCATATCCAGAAACTTGAGCCGCTTAACCCGGCTGCGCAGGCGCTTAAAGCGCTCCTGTACAATAATCGCTGCCAGACGGTCGCTCTCCCGCTTATGATCATCGAAGGAATTTTGCGTAAACCCTTCCTTATCCAGCAGCTCGCTGTAAACCGTATTATACGTTTCGTTATCGAGCAGCTCCATCTCTTCTTCTACCCAGCGCTTGCCCCGTTCCTCGCGCCCAAGGCGGGTCAGCTCCTTGAGCAGCCACTCGGCAGTCATGCGCAGACGGTTTGGAATCGGATGAGAACGATTTTGGCTGTAAAAATGCTCATGTATCGCCTCGGCAGTAATTAAGGTGCGGCCGCGGAATTTCAACGCCCGGAAGCGCAATCCCTTCTCGCCGAGCGAAGCGGCATACCGGTCAATAAGCCCAATAAAGGAAAGGCTTGATTTATAGCGGATTCCTTCAATGCGGGCATCATATTCGCTGCCATGGGCGGCAGAGAGCGTATACTCCAATTGGGAGAAAGGGTCCTCCAGATCAAAGGTTTGAACAAGGCGATGCTCCAAATACTGCTGATACGTCGTCTGCTGCATATTTTGCTCGCCAAGCTCTGGCAGTACGGTTGCGACGTAGCTGTTAAACATCGAATTTGGTGAAAAGAGGACGATTTGATCGGCATTCAATGTACCGCGATAGCGATAAAGCAAATACGCCACCCGCTGCAAGGCGGCTGAAGTTTTGCCGCTTCCCGCCGCTCCCTGTACGAGCAGCAGGCGAGCCCGCTCATTGCGGATAATTTGATTTTGCTCGCGTTGAATCGTCGCCACAATGCTTTTCATTTGCGAATCCGACTGCTTGCCCAGCACCGCTTGCAGAATTTCATCGCCAATCGTTACTCCCGTGTCGAACATCCCTTCAATTTCGCCCTGGCGAATGATATATTGACGCTTCAGCGTCATTTCTCCAGAAATTTGTCCACTAGGCGTCTCATACTTGGCAGGTCCCGGAGAATAATCGTAATACAGGCCGGATATAGGCGCACGCCAGTCATAAATTAAATAGTTGGCCCCGCTTTCGTCGAGCAGCGAGCCTACCCCCAAATAAATCGGTTCAATTGCCTCGCGGCTCTCGCCATCCTCTACAAAATCAATGCGACCGAAATAGGGCGATTGCGCCAGCTTCTTCAGCAGTCCCAGCTGCTCCATCGCTACGCGGCGCGTCCGCTCCCGCTCCGACAGCAGTTCCGCCTGCTGCTTCAAGCTTGCATGCGTCTCCGCAGATTCGGCGGAATCCTCAAAATTGACGGTTACGTCATCCCAGAAGTTTTTACGAATGTCTACAATGTCCTCGCGCAGCTCTCCAGCCTGATCCTGCAGGCCTTCGATTTGCTCCTTGACCCACTTCGTTACCCGATTAACTCGCAGCTGTTCTCGTTCAAGCTCAGAATTCGGCATCATAGGTCACGCTCCTTATATATAAAAGTAGTACTTCCCCAAAGTTTCAAATCACAAGGTGAAACGACCGCGCGCCATCCTCTGGTGGCGCGCTGCGTTTCAGTCCGAGAAATATAGAGAAAGGATGGCGATATCAAATACTTTCCTATATTTCAAATAAACATTGCTCGCCCTAAAACAAGCGATTATAATGGCAAAGGCAGAAATATAATCATACATGCTGCATCGCAGCAAAGCAAGCCGCGGTTCGTAAACTCCCGCGTTATCAAAACTAGGAGGTTTTTTTCACATGTTCAACTTGTGGTTCGGCGTTCTTTTTATGCTCGCCCACTTCACACTGTTTCTCATTTCCTACCGTTTATTCGGCAAGGTCGGCGTCTATGCCTGGATCGGCATGGCAACCGTTATCGCCAATATTCAAGTCGTCAAAACCGTTGATTTGCAAATCGGAACACTAGCCATCGTCATTACGCTCGGCAATACGATGTATGGCACCATTTATTTGGCTTCCGACCTGCTTAACGAGAAATATGGCGAAGCCGATGCCAAAAAAGCAGTGTGGTTCGGGTTTTTCACCTTAATTGCCTCAACCATTATTATGCAGATGGCGCTTCTATTTAATCCAGCCGAGCCCGGTCTGGAGGCGCAAGCAGCGCTTCAAAGCATATTCGGCATGCTGCCGCAAATTGCACTTGGCAGCCTATGCGCCTATTTTGTAAGCCAGTTTCTTGATGTGAAAATTTACACGCTGCTCAAGCGGCTGTTTCCAGCCCGCAATCAGCTGTGGATTCGCAATAACGGCAGTACGATTGTCAGCCAGTTCGTCGATACGCTCATTTTTTGTACGATCGCCTTTGCGACCGAATATGAGTTCGATGTATGGATGTCCATCTTCCTGTCTACCTATGTCATTAAGTTTCTGGTGTCCGTCTGCTCGACGCCGTTTCTATATGCAGCGCGAAGCTTCACGTTCAAAAAAGAATCAATCTAAATTCATACATTCAAGGTGAAACGGCCGAAAGCCGTCCTGTGGCGGCGCGTTTCATTCCGAGAAATATAGAGACAGGATAATGAAATGATATCCTTTCCTTTATTTGTACAAATAACCTCCCTTCTGCCGGGAGGTTATTTGTTTACAGCCGCATTTTATTGATAAAAGCCGATGTCATCCAGCATCACCCTACCAGCCGCTCCGGAAAAATAAAACGTTATCCGCGTAATTTTCGCCCCGGATGGCCAGCCGCCTGCTTCCGCAAACCGCGCTAGCGGCAAGCTGTAGGTCTGAAACACCGATTCAATGCTCTCTTTATATTTTCCCTTCTTAATCCGCTTCTCCAGCCAAGGAGCAATGGTAAACTGCGTTTCGAAGGGCAGCGGAATATCGTTAAAGCTGGATAATGGCAAGCGCACCGCCTGCCCCTGTGAAGGCACAAGCTCCAGCTCGATTTGCGGCGCAGCTGCCGCATCATCATCCCTATTTTCCACTCCCATATTTTCCATTGAAAAGCTGAACGTATTAAGTCCTTTGGAAACGATGGCCTCGCTATACGTCCCTGCAAGCTCCAACGTATAGGACGCAGCAGCGTCCCATTCCAGTACAGCACCGCGCGAGCCCTTATTGCGATTGTCCCGGTCCTTCGCCTCCGACTCCTCCCATACCTTGAAGCCTTCGGCGCTCAGCTTGCCTCCGCTCGGCAGCGTCAGCTTGTTCACGTCTTCTTCATAACGCGCTGCCGCGAGGAAGGAAGCATCCTCGTATCTGCTTACATAATTGCTGGTGGAGGGGAGCCAATCCGGCGCCGTTTTGTTATTTTCGAACAAAGGCTTATAAGCATCGTTGCCGTGCAGAGTAGCTTCCAGAAAAGCCGAGACATACACTTTGGCCGCCTGCTGCTGCTCCGCCTGCGTCATCATGTTCTGCTGATTAAGAAACAGGCCGCCGGGAACCCGTTCATCCATCATGCCCCAATCCGAATTAAAGCGGCTGTGGTTCGCCTCGGACATATAGAGCGACGCTTTAAAATACGGCGAGCCTAGCGTAAAGCTGGTGCGAATGTACTGCCTGTCTCCGTAAAAGCTGTTGACGTCGCCATCCCTTGCGCCTTGCAGCGTCAAATAGCTCACATCTTTAATCCGCGCCGATACATTGTCCACCTGCTTATCCGTCGGAGCCAAAGCCACTACTGAAGCAAAATTGACCTGGGCGATGCTGGAAAGCCCTTCATCCTCGGCAAACCATCGTTTGTAATCCACGGCCATCGCTACCGCTTGACCACCACGGGAATGCCCAATTAAAGATACCTTGGAAAAATCAACTTTGCTGTAAAAGGGATTATCCGTCAGCGTACTGAACGACTGTATTTGCTGAATGTGCTTGAGCATGATCCATGCCCGCATTTTCATATCCTGCTCAGGGATGCTCGACCAGACTGAATAATTAAGAAAGTTTTCATCTACCGATATCGCGATAAAGCCCCGGCTCGCAAGCAGCTCGCCCAAGTAGGCATAGCCTGCGTCCGAAAACTCCTCCATTAAATGATTGCCATGCACCATGAGCACAAGCGGAAACGCTCCATCGCCTTCAGGCATCCACACTCTCGCGTTTAACGGAAGCTCACGTTGATCAAAGCCCCAAAACTGCTGCTTGAGCCACGCCCACTTTTTAATGTAAGCCGATGCGTCTACGGAGGTCGCGAGCAGCTCCGTCTCCTCGCCGTATTCGCTGCGCTGCTTGTCACTCCCGCTGCCGTAGGTAAAGGCCTTATAGCTGTAATCGCCGGGCAATGCCGGATTGTCAGCTTCAATGGAAGCAACCGGCACGCCGTCCCCTAGGCTCATATCCGAGGCCCCATCTGCAGATGAATAGTTGGAATCCATATCGGCGGCAGGTGCTGCATCATCAGAAGCTCCGCGCAATTGATTCGCTGCAACGTTTACAAATAGTGCTCCTGCCACAATAATGCCTGCTATGGCGAGCCCTCTGCCGCGCAGCTTCACTATTTGACCGAGCAGCATGCCTGCCATCGCGCCACAAATCGCATACGCCGCTGCAAATAGCGCCGCCATTAGCATGCCAAATTCCGAATAATACAAAATAAAATAAGCTTCAAATCCTACGTATAAAAAAAACCCGGCAAACAAGCGGGGAACGGGCACAAAAACAAGCGATAGCAGCACTGAGCACAGCTGCGCGGCTGCATACAAGGCCGCGGTATTTAACGACACAAAACCGCCGATATCCACAAGCGTCCCAAATCCCGTCGGCATGCCCAGCGCAACCAGCACCATCGCCAGCGTTCCCGCGATCAGCAGCCCTGCGGAGCCATGGTAGAACAGCGTCCTGTCATAGGCGAGCCGCTGCTGCATCCGCGCCTTTAACCACTGGGCCAACCGCTGCCGCTTAGGAAGCTTCGGTGGCGGAACAAAGCCTAATGGCCCTAATGCTGTATTCACTTGCTCTCAGCTGCCTTTATAAAGAGCCAATTGCGGTTCTCACGCTGTTCGATCTCTACAGGCACGCCAAAAAAATCGCTCATGTGCGCTGATGAGAGCACCTTGCTTGTATCACCGGCTTCAAAAACCCGGCCATCCTTAATCAGCAGCGTTTGATTAAAGCAAGGCAAAATTTCCTCCACATGATGGGTTACATAAATAATAGTCGGCGCATCCGGCTGCTGTGCCACCTGATTGATCATCTCCAGCAGCTGTTCTCTCGCAAACACATCGAGCCCGGTACAAGGCTCGTCCAAAATGAGCAGCTTAGGCGCAGCCATCAGCGCTCTTGCAATGAGCACCCGCTGGCGCTCGCCCTGCGAGAGCGTTCTGTACGTCCGGTTCAGCAATACTTCACAGCCGAGGCTGCGCATCAGCGAGATTGCCTGCTCTTCATCCTCCTGCAGCGCTTGATCATACAGCCCAATCGTAGCGAATTTTCCGCTTAAAACAATTTTGAAGGCGGTATCCTGACCGTGCAGCTTCTGCTGGAGCGATGTGCTGACCCAGCCTATGCTTTTGCGCAGCTCACGCAAATCGTATTCGCCAAATTTATGTCCCAGCACCGATACAGACCCGGTCGTTGGCCAAATATAGCCGTTAATCATATTTAAAAGCGTCGTCTTCCCGGAGCCGTTAAGCCCTAACAAGCACCAGTGCTGACCCGCTTCAACCTGCCAATCAATCCCTTGAAGGACGATCTTTTCTTCCCGTTCCCAAGTTACGTTATGAATGTCTATAATCATTGCGCTCATCCTCCCATGTAGTCTAAATTATATGTAAATTGACCGTAACATTCAATCCTTCCACAGCACCCGCCTACTGGGGCGACGTTGTGCCTCCACCCCCGAAATGAGCAATGTGGACGGGAACATGGTACAATAATAGCAGCAATAATGATATTAGGAGTGATGGATCGCATGCAGCGAGATATGATGAAGCAATGGGCGCACTTTTTTTTAACGTATAAATTTGCCTTGGATGAAGTGGAGACGAAGCTGAATATTTTAAACGAGGAATTTCAATTTATTCATGACTACAACCCGATTGAGCATGTCAAAACGCGGATTAAAAATCCCGAAAGCGTCATGGACAAGCTCCGCCGCAAAAATATGGATATTAATTTGGAAAATGCAAAAGAACATATTCGCGATATTGCTGGCGTCCGGGTCATCTGTTCTTTCTCCACTGATATTTATCAAATACTGGAAATGATCAGCCAGCAAACCGACGTTAAAGTGATTGAAGTGAAGGATTATGTCCTCAATCCGAAGCCAAACGGCTATAAGAGCTTGCATCTCATTGTAGAAATCCCTGTCTTCCTGACGAACCGCATTGAAAATGTGCTTGTTGAAATTCAAATCCGCACGAGCGCAATGGATTTCTGGGCCAGTCTGGAGCATAAAATTTATTACAAATATAATGAAGGCATTCCACCGGAAATTCAACAGCAGCTGAAGGAATCCGCCGACATGATCAATTTGCTCGATAAACGCATGCTCGCTCTGAATCAAGAGGTACTTAAGCACCGCGAATTCGCGATAGAATAATCGCAAAAAGCCTCCGGCACCGCTGTATAAGCGGTTGGCCGGAGGCTTTTTTTTCAAGGTCAGGTTATCGCGCGGTACAATGGAATAATGACAACAGCGAGCACAAAGGCAATGAGGCCAATTGTGACTGCCCAGGATCCAAGTCCCTTCGCCCCTTGTCGGTACGCGACAAAGCCAAGCACTGCTGCGGCTGCCCCCATTAGCGCGGGCCATAAAAACCATGAGACGATCGCAAACACCAAACCGACCCAGCCCAGCGCGGTGCCTCCGGTGCTTTCCCTCACCGTATCCTCGCCTTCGCTTTTGCTTTCGCTGCGCGGTACATAAGATACGGGAACGGGTACACCAGCGGCAAATTCCCCCGCCAATTCTTCATTGATATTACGGCTTGCACCGTTTATTTCTTCATCGGATAACAATGCTCTATGATGACGCTCTTCCAACGCTGCTTCGTCGTTTTGCTCCTTCTCCCCATGACTGCTGCCCTCTGTTTCATCCCAGCGTTCCATTTGGGCTCACCTCCACTTCATAAGCTTTGCCTTTCGATTCAAACCATCCTAGCCCGTCCTTCTCCACCTGACAGCCATCCCCAGCTGCTTAGCGCGCTTTAAAGGTATGGCAGCATGTTGCAGACGACTTCGCCGCCTGGTCCTGATGCTGCAAGCCAAGCTCTTCAGCGGCAAATTCTGATCCAAAATCGGCACTTGCATGCTGATCAATATCAATGGCAATGGAATCAGCGCCACAGTTATTACCTTCTGACCAAAACGTGCAATTCGATACGCTGCATGATACGCCCTTTGGCATAAAAAAATCACCTCCGCTATCAAGTTTCCCTGAACGGAGGTGATTCATTCTGCCTTATTTTTGCCCCTGCATCCGGCGCTGGGTCATGTAGTCTGTTTCGTAGTAGGCAAGCTCATCGCGCAGCTCTTCGTAAATTTTGGATAAAGACAATACGATATCGCGGGCTTCACGAACAGGCTTGAACAAGAAGCGAATCGCGTCTTGACCTGTGTATGCGTAGCGGCCATCTTCGGAATAACATTCATTTTTAGGATAGAAGAAGGCATTTACACATTGATGGTACACTTCGTACAAGGCACGTTCTGCAAAATCGTTATCAAAATTGGGGCGTCTGAGCAATACTCCCAGCTTTTCAACCGAGACTTCAGAAAACACCAACAAATGTCTCAAATCGGATAGCAGGCCTTTGTAAAAATTTTGCGCCTCATCACTGCTTTGCTCCCCATTCAATTGTACGAGCGAATAGTGATTCAAAAATGGCTCCAATTGATTCACGGCTTCTTTTAGTTTAATACGGGTTGTCTCACTAAGTGGTTTGACATTAGTCGCTGGCATAGGTAGTTCCCCTTTCTTCAATCCAAACAAGCTTAAACGTTGCAAGATCATAAAACTCTAGGCATCAACATAGTACCACAAATTACTTGCAGATGGTACTGGAGAAACGCTGATTGTGCCGCATATTTTCTGGATTTTAAAGCGAACCTATACATCAAACAGGCTCATGCTGTTATTCCAGCTGTCATTTAATGGAGGTTTGCGCAAATGAAAAAGAAATGGATCGGCGTCTTTACCGTGCTTGTTGCGGCGACGCTGCTGATTCCGACTGCACCTTTGTTTCTTCCTCAAGGCAAAAAACCCGCTGCACCTGTCAAAAGCTTGTCTACCAACCAGGAGAAGCAGCATAAGCTGCGCACGCTCAATCGGGATATGGAGGCCACTTCTTTTCTGTGCGTCTCCGAATGCACCAAAGAATTTTATAAGCTGATGGACACGAGCCAGGCCGGGAAAACCCGGAAAACAGGAAAAACAGTGTCGACCAAGCACGTTACCAGCATGATGAGCATGCATAAGCATATGTCCTACATCCGCTTGATGAACGGAGAGCGAAGCGTACAGCGCGGTGCCATTCCTTCTAACTCCGGCAAAAGCGAAGTAGAAGCAGCTGCGGCAGCCATCAAACAGGGCAAAACCTATGAATCCAAGCCATTTGTAAATGAGAGTGGCAGCCGTTTCATCGTGCTCGGGGTTCCCCATCAGAAATACCGCGGCATGGGCGTCGTCGGCGTCATTAAGCAGGATATTGTCACTCAGGTGGAGCGCCATCAGAAGCGCAATTTGCGGCTTGTCCCCTATCCGAACGAAGGCAACTACCGAATTGAGTCGGTTATTCCGAATACGAACCGTGATACAACGGTACAGACCGGGGAAGACAATGGCAATGCCAGCCATTACCATGTGAAGGATGTTGTGGTTCATTTTGCCGAGAAGGTAACCGATGAGCAGCTTGAAAAAATGAAGCAATCCGTTAACGCCGTTTCCGTCAACCAAATTAATCAGATCGACAATACCTATGTGTTCCGATCCAAAAATATGGAAGCGAAGCAAATGAAGGAATATTTCAGCCGCTCCTGGAAAACGGAATATGTCGAGCCTCACTATTTATATATGACGAATGAAACAAATAATGACGGCGACAGCGGAGACGTCATTCCCAATGACGCGCTGTATGCCAAATATCAATGGAATCTACCCTCCATCGAAACGGAGAAAGGCTGGAAGCTGTCGAGGGGCAGTGATCAGGTCATTGTAGCTGTACTGGACACCGGCGTACAATTGGATCATCCCGATTTGCAGGGCAAGCTGCTGGATGGCACCAACATTGTCGACAGCGAGGCTGAGCCGGATGATGATGTCGGTCACGGTACGCATGTAGCTGGCATCATTGGTGCGTCCGTCAACAATGGCGAGGGTGTCGCCGGCTTATCCTGGTACAACAAGGTGATGCCGGTCAAGGTGCTCGACAGCAGCGGTGCAGGCTCAACCTACTCGGTTGCTCAAGGGCTGATCTGGGCAACTGACCATGGCGCCAAGGTTATTAATATGAGCCTCGGCAATTATGCACAGGCTGATTTCCTGCATGATGCAATCAAATATGCGTATGATCATGACGTAGTCCTCATCGCCGCCAGCGGCAATGACAATACGGATCGCCCGGGCTATCCAGCCGCTTATCCGGAAGTATTCGCTGTTGCGGCAACAGATTCCGCGCAGAAAAAAGCCTCTTTCTCCAACTACGGCGACTATATTGATGTGGCTGCACCGGGAGACAGCATTGCCAGCACGTACCCTGGAGGCCAATATGCAGCGCTCTCCGGCACCTCAATGGCAAGTCCGCATGTAGCGGCGCTAGCCGGTCTCATTCGGTCCGTCAATCCGGATTTGACGAACGAGGAAGTGATGGAAATTATGCGCAAATCGGCCGTTGATCTGGGCGATCCTGGTAAGGATGTTTATTTTGGCTACGGAGAAATAGACATTGATCGTGCTCTCAAAGCCGCAATGAACTTTAATACGGCACTCCAGACGTACCCGGACAAGACGAAAAACCGTCTCAATTCCATCACGCGCAAATACGAAAAATAAGCTGCTGGTAGACTGAGCGGGCATGGCAAAAACGTTTGAACCGCTTGGCAGCCGGTCTGCATAAGACATGAAAAGCATGGCATTGAAGCAGCTCATCCGCTTCCTGCCATGCTTTTTTTAAAACAGCTTTATCTGCTCGATTAAAATCGGATTAAGCTCCTCCGCCTTCACCCCGTATGGCGCAAAAAACTCACCAACCAGGCGGCGATGACAATAACGATGGTCATGGCAAAAACAGACCAGCACCACATGGCTGCCCTCCAGCAGCATGCGGTAAACTTGGCGAAGCGCCTCAAGCTTGCGATCAAATTGCAGCTCCGCAACAAAGCGCTCTTCATATTTCGGCCACCATGCGAAATCAGCATCTTCTTTTCGCCCATCAAGCGAAAACTGGAATAAATCCTGCGAAGGCGCTAAGACTTGACACATCGACACATCCGCAATATCCATCTCCGCTCGCGTAATCATCAGCTTTTTCGCTGCGAAATTTATTTTTTTCAAGCCATTTAAATTACTCGTATACAGCTTGCCTGAAGGCAGCATATGATTCAACCTCCTACGAAAATGCAAAAAAGAGATGCAGGGCCGTTAGCTCCCGAAGGAACGTCCACTAACATCTCTATAATCGCAAATGACGAATGGTTCAAAATATAAGAATTTATAAGTTTCACACTTATCATTAGGCTTATATTTCTCGGATTGAAACGTGCCTTGCCGCCAAAGGACGGCGATAGCCGTTTCACCTTGAAATATAAGAATTTATAAGTTTTTCACGTATAAATAGGCTTATATTTCTAAGGCAAAGCTCTTCGCGTCCCAGAAGGACGACGAAGTCGTTTTTGCTTGTTTAAGTTCGTTACGGAAAGTTTGCCGTAAGCCGGGTTCTGTACTTTCAGTGGTCCAAACGGTGACGACCCTCCCACTAAGAAAGCGACAATCATCTATCTACGCCGCCTATTGCTAAGCGGCTCCAGCAACCAACCCGGACGTGCCTCAGGCTAAGGCCGCAGCTCGAAGCTGCAACGTCCTCTCGGTCTTGCTCCAGATGGGGTTTACCAGGAATACAGTCACCTGTACTCCTCGTGGTCTCTTACACCACGGTTCCACCCTTGCCTGTGCTGGCACGAAGCCAGCCATCGGCGGTCCATTTCTGTGGCACTATCCTTCAGCTCGCGCTGACTGGACGTTATCCAGCATCCTGCCTTGCGGAGCCCGGACTTTCCTCTCGCGGCAACAAGGCCGCCAGCGATTGTCTGTCAAACTTTCCGGTGCATCAACCAGTATACAAGGTATTGGCGTAAAGCTCAAGCTTTAATCATTTTCCAAGCTGCCGCTTGGCTTTATACAAATGTAAAAGGCTCCGTATGGATCGCAGAGGCGAGCGCCTTCGTGTCCGATTTGCGCGACTGCAGCTGCACATTAAGCCAATCGGCTGTGCGCTGCTTCATTATTTTTTCCACATTATGGCCGGGGTCAATAATCGCAATGCCCGCAGCAAGTGCATCATGAGCGGTATGATAGTCAATATCGCCCGTAATGAGCACATCGGCTCCGGCAAAAATCGCATGGCGAACGTAGCGAGCCCCTGAGCCGCCGAGTACAGCGACCTTACGCACTTCACGACCTGCTTCACCAACTACCCGAACAACGGGTACCTCGAATGCCTGCTTCACGCGCTCTGTAAGCTCAGCAAGCGTTACAGGCTCGCTCAGCTTACCCGCTCTGCCTAGTCCAACTGAACGGCCGGTTAAGTCGATTTCGTACAAGTCATAAGCAACCTCATCGTAAGGATGGGCTTTCAGCATCGCTTGTAAGGCTTTGCGCTTTAAGCTGTCAGGGACAACGACCTCAAGACGGACCTCTGCTGTTTTTTCCAGCTTGCCAGGAGCGCCAATGTACGGCGTCGTTCCTTCCCCAGGCAAAAACGTTCCCGTTCCTTCGGTTATAAAGCTGCAGCGGCTGTAATCGCCGATCTGGCCGCCTCCTGCGCTCCAGATCGCCTCCAGCACCTTTTCCTCATGCCCTTTAGGGACGAACACGACGAGCTTATTCCATTGGTCCGTATGCACTTCCTCCAGGCACACACGCCCTTCCGGCTTAATACCGACCAAATCCGCCATCCAATCGTTAATGCCGCCATCTGTTACGTCCAGATTGGTGTGTGAGATGTACACGGCAATATCATTTTTGATCAGCTTCTCATACATCTTGCCTGCTGGCGTAGACGTATCAAGCTTTGAGAGCGGGCGGAAAATAATCGCATGGTGGGCAATAATCAGTTCTGCCCCAGCAGCAATCGCTTCATCCACGACCTCATCCGTCACGTCGAGAGCCACGAGAATATGGCTAATGGGCTTACCCAGCGTTCCTAGCTGCAGCCCGATTTTATCATTTTCTACCGCATAATGCTTTGGAGCCAGCTGCTCCATTATTTGGACGACGGTGTGTCCATTGGCAAGCATGCGAGCACCTCCTTCATAATCGTCATTTCATGACGCAGCTGCGCCAGCTTTCCAGCTGCTTCCGGCTGCTCTGAAAGGGACAAGCTTTGGCATACGCGTTCCAGCTTTTCAAGCTCCGCCTGCCATTTTTGATGAAATACGGGAATCGGCTTACGCAGCAAAAAAGGCCCCATCCGCACGAGCAATGCTAAGCGAATTTCCACAGGCAAGGAGTCCGGCAATAAGGACATATCATAAACTTTAGCGTTATGCTCCTTGCTCTCTTGGCCACCTTGCTTCTGAGCATGGAGAACCTCGTAAATCTTTCCGTCTTCCTCCATGATCGTCTCAGCAAGCAGCGACCAGCCATGCTCAAGCAGCCAGCTTCTGACCCGGTCCTCGCCAACATTGGGCTGAAGCACCAGCTCTTTGACGCCTTCGAGCTTGCCAGCCTGATAGCCAGCCTCCAAAATATCGCTCATTAATGCGCCGCCCATGCCCGCAATCGTTACCGTGTCAACCTCCAGCGGCTGAATGACGGACAAGCCATCTCCTTGGCGAACATCGAGCTTATGGAGCAGCCCTACGGCTGCTCCCTGCCTGCGAGCCGCATCATACGGCCCTTTATTCAATTCTCCGGCAATCGCCGAAGGTACAATTCCCGCTTGCAGCAAATAAACAGGCAGCTGCGCATGATCTGATCCAATATCAGCTATACGCGAGCCCGCTGTTACATAGCCCGCAATCGTTTGTAATCGGTTAGAAAGTTTCAACATTAAGCAACCCACACTATCCATTTTTTTCTCATTGCAAACAATAATATGCCGCCTAAAGCGATTTTAATGAGCAGCTGCAATTGCAGCCAGTCCGTTTCCAAAGCAAACAGCATCGCATACAGCTCAGGCATAAACCATACTAAAGCACATGTTACGAACAATACAGCCGAAACCGGCTTCGACCATTGATGCACAAACCAGCTAGCCCATCCGAACAAGCCCGACAGTGGCAGCCAATAAAGCTGAATGCCGTACCATGCTGGAGAATCGGTCAAACTTGACAATAACCATGCATATACGAGCAGGGAAGCAACCCAGCCGCATAAATGCAAAATATGAATGCGAGCGCTAATGCCATAAACGATCCAAAAAACAGAACAGAAGCCCAGCAAACTAGCCTTCCAGTACCATTCCTCGACGCCATGGAAATTTAGTATGTACATTCCTGCCCCAAGCATAAGCAGCATGCCTACCCCGCCGATTACAAGGCCAGTGGCTTCATTTCGTTTGCGTACCCGCTGGGAAATAATGAGTGAAATGACGACTGCCGAAGCGACGACCCCTATTTGCAATAAAGGATGAAAAGCGTTAAAATAAAGCACAACCAAGGAAATTAAGGTAAAAAACCCAAAAGTAAGGAGCCACTGTTTCCCTGATGCCTGCGAAGCGGCCATGACTGCCTTACCGATTCCGCGTGAAGAAGCTTGCCTTTTTTTAGGATCTTCCTCTTGATCGGGATCCACATATAAATTAAGCAGGAAATCACAATACTGCTGCGGCAGAAGCTTGCTTCTGCTCCAATAATCGATCTCTTTAACAATGGTCTGCCGACGCTCTTCATTCATCCCGGGCTTATTCCTTTCGAGGGAACTTTATACCAACTTGTATTTTGAAAAAAAAGACCTTGCTGCTCGTTCATGCAGAAAGGTCTGATCTGGTAAAACGTTATAGCTATATCGCGTTATAAAACCTGCCTACCGTTCTAAAACACGATTTATTCGAGAAAATCCTTCAAGCGTTTGCTGCGGCTCGGATGACGCAATTTGCGAAGTGCCTTCGCCTCAATTTGCCGTATCCGCTCGCGGGTTACGCCAAACACCTTGCCCACTTCTTCCAGCGTTCTTGTACGTCCGTCATCAAGACCGAAGCGCAAGCGCAATACGTTCTCTTCACGCTCGGTAAGCGTATCGAGCACATCCTCAAGCTGTTCCTTCAGCAGCTCATAAGCAGCTGCATCCGCAGGAGCAAGCGCCTCCTGGTCTTCAATGAAATCGCCAAGATGGGAATCGTCTTCTTCGCCAATCGGCGTCTCCAGCGATACGGGTTCTTGTGCAATCTTCATAATTTCCCGAACTTTTTCCGTGCTCAGCTCCATCTCGGCAGCAATTTCTTCCGGTGATGGCTCGCGTCCCAATTCTTGCAGCAATTGACGCGATACTCTGATCAGCTTGTTGATCGTTTCCACCATATGAACAGGAATCCGGATCGTCCGCGCCTGATCGGCAATCGCCCGTGTAATCGCTTGGCGAATCCACCATGTCGCATACGTACTGAATTTAAAGCCCTTCAGATGGTCAAACTTCTCAACCGCTTTAATCAGACCCATATTGCCCTCTTGAATCAAGTCGAGAAACAGCATGCCGCGTCCAACATAGCGCTTGGCAATACTGACCACGAGACGAAGATTCGCTTCAGCCAGTCTGCGTTTAGCTTCCTCGTCGCCATTCTCGATTCTGCGTGCGAGTTCAATTTCATCGTCAGCAGAAAGCAGCGGCACGCGTCCAATTTCTTTTAAGTACATCCGAACAGGGTCATTAATCTTGATGCCCGGCGGAAGCGCCAAATCATCATCAAAATTAAAGTCGTCCTGTTCTCTTTCCTGTTCTCCTTCACGATTATCAAGCGGATTATGACGCTCCTCATCATTTTCGTTGAGAACCTCAATCCCTTGATCATCCAGCTGCTCGAAAAACTCGTCAATCTGCTCCGGATCCTGGTCGAAAGGCGACAATTTCTCCATAATCTCTTTATAAGTTAGGGAGGATCTCTTCTTACCCTGTTCAATCAGCTGGTCTTTGACTTGATCCAGCTTTTGTTCAGCTTCCAATCCAGTATGCTGATCATTCGCCATATTCCGACTCCCTCCTCCCTAGAAACCCAAGCCTCTATCGTCCTTTAAGCTGTCTCTCTAGGGCATTAATCTCAGTGTGCATTTGCGCGGCTAACATATAATCCCCGGCACGTTCTGCCTGTACCGCTTCTTCCTTCTTAAGCTCAAGTTCCCTGAATGCGGGCACCTTGCTAATATCCTCGATATCAGCGGCTAATATGTCCTCGTCAAAAGGAACATCCTCCATCATTGAAATGGCTGCCGCTGCTCTCTCCAGGCGTTCATCCTGAAGCGAACCAATAAAGCGTCCGACATCTGGATCATGATCCTGCGCATAAAATGCGTACAAATAAGCAGCAAGCGCTGCATGATCCTCCACATTGAACGCTTCGCCAAGCCTGTCGTGCACCGCGAGCGCCGCTTCCCGGTCACGCATCATGACATGGAGCAGACGCCTTTCCGCCTTGATGTATGCGGGCAGCAAGGATGGAGGGCCCGAACTACGGCGATTTTCATTCCTACCATTATTCCACGAATTATCGTTATTATCCCCTTGCGGCTTCTTTTTTTGCAGCTCCAGCACTTTAGCTTGGCAGTCCTGCTTCAAAACGTCAAGGGGGAAATTAAACTCGCGGGACAACTCCTGTAAGTAAACTTCGCGTTCAATAGCGGAATCAAGATCTGCAACAATGGCAGCTGCTTCGAGCAAATAGTTTTTCCGGCCCTCTTCTGTTAGCAGTATATGGTTTTTCCTTGAATATATAAGCTTAAATTTTGTGGTGGTTGCCGCTCCGTCGATTGCTTCCCTAAGGAAGGTATCGGGGCCGTATTCCTCAATATACTCATCGGGATCCTTGCCCTTTGGCAGGATGGACACTCTGACTCTAAGTTTGGCCTTCTCGAGCATCGGAATGGATTTCAAAGCAGCTGCTTGTCCGGCATCATCGCCGTCATAGCACAGGATAATCTCCTCCGCCTGCCTTCCGAGTATGGCACAATGCTCCTCAGTCAATGCTGTACCCATCGTGGCAACACCATTATTTACGCCTGCACTCCAAGATTTAATAACATCCATATACCCTTCAAAAAGAACAACCTGTTTGCTCTTGCGAATAGCTGGCCTTGCATGATGCAGATTGTAAAAAACTCGGCTCTTCGTAAACAGCATCGTTTCCGGGGAGTTCAAATACTTGGGCCCGCCGTCACCAATTACCCTTCCACCGAAAGCAATCACTTTGCCGTCACGATCCCATATTGGGAACATGATTCGGCTTCTGAAACGGTCGACATGACCGCTGCCGTCATTTTTAGCCGATAACAAACCGCCCTTTTCCATTAAAGCTGGGTCAAAATTTCTTGCTGTTAAAAATCGGTTAAGCGTGTCCCATTGGTCCGGCGCATACCCTATCATAAAGTGGTCGATCTGCTTTTCCCTGAGACCCCTATCAAGCAAATAGTCTTTAGCAATTTTGCCATGCTGTGTGTTATTCAATAGATAGTTATACAATTTCGCTGTCAACTGATGAGCCTCAATAATGGCTAAGCGGTCTAAGTCAACTTCTTCGCGCTGACTGCCCTCGGCGCCAGTCCAGGTTACAGGCATCCCTGCTTCCTCGGCTAGCACTCTGACCGCCTCTGGAAAAGAGTAGCCTTCGATCTCTTCCACGAATCGTATGACATGTCCGGTCTTACCGCAGCCGTAACAATGGAAAATTTGCAGCTCTGGCGTGACCGTAAACGATGGGGTCTTCTCAGAGTGGAAAGGGCATAACCCTTTCATGTATTTGCCGTGCTTCGTGAGATGAACATACTTCCCGACTGTTTCTACGATGTCATAATGACGGCGTACCGCATCTATGACCTCCTCCGGTATTTTATTACCGTATGTCATCGTTCATCACCTTCATCCTAAGTAACACGTAAATAATATTCGCTAAATGTCATGTTTCTCCTGCTCGCTTTGCAAAACTTTTGTCATCTTTTGTTGAAATCGATCTCGATCTTCCGTTGTCATGGCTTTCGGACCCTTGGATTTGCCGCCGCTGCGCCTGCGTTTGGCTTGTTCATGACGGCGTTCCATCAAATAATCGATGTTGTCATCCGTATATTGCTCGCCGCGCGGCGAAAGAACAAGTGCCCCCTTGCCAAGCGCAATGCAAGCGAGGCCGAAATCCTGGGTAACAACGACATCGCCCTTCAGCAAATGATTGACGATATACATGTCTACGGAATCTTTCCCCGCCTCCACCTGTACAACCGAAACACCCTCTTCTGCTGCAAGGTGATGATCATAGGAAGAAACCATTAGCACTGGCAACGAGAAGCTGCGGGCAATTTGCTTAATTTCCACTTTGACGGGACAAGCATCTCCATCAACGATTATGGTAGGTTTTTTTATAGAAATAACGACTCACCGCTCGTTTCTTCTCTAGAATAGCACCCTAAGTGAAGCGGATATGCTCCATAATCAGGCTTGCCGTTTCTTCGACCGCACGATGGGATACGTCAATAATGACACAGCCCAACTGCTTCATGATGGACTCCGCATAAAGCAGCTCCTTCTCGATGCGGTCCGTCGCCGCATAAGATGCGCTGTTCGGCAGCCCAAGCGCCTTGAGCCGTTCCTTGCGAATGATGTTCAAATAGGGCACGCCAATCGTCAGCCCTATAATTTTCGCCTTCGGTACATGAAACAGCTCTGCGGGCGGCTTAAGCTCCGGTACGAGCGGGATATTCGCCACCTTGTATTTCTGGTGAGCCAAATACATCGATAGCGGCGTCTTAGACGTTCGGGATACGCCGATGAGCACAATATCGGCTTTCAGCACACCCGAAGGATCTTTCGCGTCATCGTAACGGACAGCAAATTCAACAGCGTCCACCTTGCGGAAATAGTTTTCATCCAGCACATGGTTTAGCCCCGGCTCCTGCCGGGATTGCTGTCCCGTCTTCACTTCAAGACTTTGGATGAGCGGGCCGAGCAGATCAATCGACACGGTATCATACTGCTCTGCCAGCTTGCCCATCGCCTCGCGCAAATGCGGGATGACGAGCGTAAACAACACGATCGCTCCCGCTTCCTGAGCCTGGCGGACTACCCGTTCAAGCGCCGCTACATCCGTAATGAAAGGCGCTCTCCGGATATCCGTCTGAATCGGATGAAACTGTGCGACGGCAGCTCTTACAACAAGTTCGCCCGTATCGCCAGCTGCATCCGAAACGACATAAATAATGACATCTGTCATCGATTTTGTCATGTTTTATCATCCTCCCCTTCTTAGTTAGAAGTTGTTTCGAAGATGAGCGATTCATCGATTGCCGCGGTTATTTTCTGCGTGATCCTATGACCAGACAAGCTTCGAATAATCCGCCACAACCGCTATATCTTCTGCAATTAAAGCCAAGGTCGCCAAACGGTTAGCGCGTACCTTCTCATCTTCCGCCATAACCATTACAGCATCGAAATACGTATTAATTGGTGCTTTCAGCGCAGCAAGCTTCGCTGCAGCATCAGCAATTTCTCCTCCGGCAACAGCTTGCTGGAACAATGCATGAACCGCCTGCCATTCCTTGTACAGCGCCGATTCAGCTGGCTCCGCAAACAAGGCTTGGTCTACAGCTTTAGTCGTTGCTTTGGCAGCCAAATTGCTGACGCGATTGAAAGCATCCACAATCAGCTTGAACGCTGCGCGGTCTGCGCCCGAAGCTTGTGCATTCAATAGAGCTGCACGCTCCACTGTCAGCAGCAGATTGTTGAAGCCTGCACCCATTACAGCATCTACAACGTCATAACGAATTGCTTGCTCAGACAACACATTTTTCACACGAAGCGCGAAAAATTCCGTTAAATCCTTGCGTACTTCATCCGCACTGCGCTTCATGCCTCTTGCCTCATGAACGTCAAGCGCCGCATCAAACAAGTCGCTAAGCTGCAAATTCAAACGCTGTGCCAAAATAATTTGCACAGCGCCAGCCGCTTGACGGCGAAGAGCGTAAGGATCCTGCGACCCAGTTGGAATAATGCCGATGGAGAAGCAGCCGACAATCGTATCCAGCTTATCTGCAAGGCTCACAACTGCGCCAGTGATCGAGGCAGGAGCGCGATCTCCAGCAAAACGCGGCTGGTAATGCTCATTAATGGCAGCAGCAACCGTCTCGTTCTCGCCTGCTTTACGGGCATAATCCTCGCCCATAATGCCTTGCAGCTCTGGAAACTCGCCGACCATTTGGGTTACCAGGTCGAACTTGCAAATATCAGCTGTACGGCTAATATGCGCTGCAGTAGCTGCATCCACATGAAGTTTTGCTGCAAGCAAATCAGCCAAAGCGCTGATACGGCCGACTTTATTAGCAACCGTTCCCAGCTCCTCGTGATAAACAATGTTTTCAAGCTTCGCAAGAGCGTCACCGATCGCCAGCTTCTGATCTTCCTCATAGAAAAACTTAGCATCAGAAAGACGGGCGCGAAGCACCTTTTCATTGCCTTTTGCTACAACGTCAATTTTGTTCCGGTCGCCGTTGCGAACCGTTACAAAGTATGGAAGCAGTTGACCTTTGCCATCCAGCACCGGGAAATACCGCTGATGCTCACGCATCGACGTAATGAGCACATCCTGCGGAATTTTGAGGAATTCGGGATCAAATGTACCATACAGCACATTCGGAATCTCGACAAGGAACAGCACTTCCTCCAGCAAATCCTGATTGATGGCGATTTCCCAGTTTTGCTCCTTCGCCAGCTGCTCAATTTGAGCGACGATGATTTGTTCCCGCTCTTCTACATCGACGACAACATGCTGCTCACGCAAACGTTCTTTGTACGCCGAAGGCTCAGTTACAGTTGTTTCAGCCCCGAGGAAACGATGTCCTCTGCTGCTGTTTCCACTGCGCACACCTGTAATTTCAAACGGAACTACATCTTGGCCATAAAGAGCCAATAACCATTTTATCGGTCGAATGAACCTCAAATCGTAGCTTCCCCAACGCATATTTTTCGGGAACGACATGGAGGTAATCAAATTCGTCAAACCTTCGGACAATACAGCCGCCGTATCAATACCGATGCTGCTTTTGTTCGCATATACATATTCTACTCCTGCCAGCTCTTGAAAATAAAGCTGCTCCGGCTCCGCGCCTTGACTGCGTGCAAAGCCAAGCGCAGCTTTGCTCCAGTTGCCCTGATCATCCTGGGCAATTTTGCGGGATGGGCCTTTTACCTGCTCATTGACATCCGCCTGCTTCTCTTCAACACCCTTCACCAAAACGGCAAGCCGGCGCGGCGTAGCATACGCTTGTACATCTTGATGAGCAATACGCGATTCTGCAAGCCATTTTACCAGCTTCTCCTTAAGCTGATTCATAGCACCTCTTACGAACCTCGCAGGAACTTCCTCCAAACCAATTTCCAGCAATAAATCCTTAGCCATTACGCCTCGCTCCTTTCTTTCAGCATCGGGAATCCAAGGCGCTCGCGCTCTTCCAAATAAGTCGCAGCCACTTGGCGTGCCAAATTTCTCACGCGCATAATGTAGCCCGTCCGTTCCGTCACGCTGATCGCGCCGCGCGCATCAAGCTGATTGAACGCATGCGAGCATTTCAGCACATAGTCATAGGCCGGAAACACAAGATTATGCTCCATCGTCTTCTTTGCTTCTTCTTCGTACATATTGAACAAAGAGAACAGCATGGCCGTATCAGACGTCTCAAACGTATATTTGGAATGCTCATATTCCGGCTGCTTGAACACATCGCCGTACGTTACGCCGTCAACCCATTCAAGATCAAACACATTTTCTTTGTCCTGAATATAGGAAGCAAGACGCTCCATTCCATATGTAATTTCCACAGCTACCGGGCTTGCATCAATGCCGCCCACCTGCTGGAAATAAGTAAACTGCGTAATTTCCATGCCATCGAGCCATACTTCCCAGCCAAGTCCCCATGCGCCAAGCGTCGGGGCTTCCCAGTTGTCCTCAACGAAACGGATATCGTGGTCCCTCGGATCAATACCGAGCCGAGTAAGGCTTTCCAAATAAAGCTCCTGAATATTGTCCGGCGAAGGCTTTAAAATAACTTGAAACTGGTGATGCTGGTACAGCCTGTTCGGATTTTCACCATAACGGCCATCGTTCGGACGGCGAGAAGGCTCCACATAAGCTACATTCCAAGGCTCTGGCCCAATAGAGCGCAAAAACGTCATTGGGTTCATCGTGCCTGCGCCTTTTTCCACATCGTAAGGCTGCACCAAAATACAATTTTGCTCGGCCCAGAACTGCTGCAGCGTTAATATCATGCTCTGAAAGTTCATACCTTTTCCGCTCCTTTTTTTGCTTTTGCTATTTCACCAGCGGCGGCAGTCTCAAGGGAACGCAAAAACTCTCGCCTCTACGTCTGCCGCCAGACATAGGGACGAGAGCTGATCTCCCGCGGTTCCACCCTACTTGGCTTTCTTGACTGCAGCAACAATAACCAGTTAGTCGTACACTAGTTCTTCTCTACTTGCTGCGCAAGAAAACCCGCTTTCTTAAACGCGACTCCGGAGTGCCCTTTCGCTGCTGGTCCGCTCCGGGCTCTCACTATCCCCGAATCGCTAAAGCTGCAACCATCACAACTACTTTCTCCATCATTGTCCGATATTTATATCTGTTTATCATAAACATTTTGCATGCCATTGTCAAACTTACAGGCTGAAAGCCTTCTAATCCAGCAGCCGCACAGCTTGTTGCGGAGACCAGCCATCGGCACCAGCCAAAATCTGGGCCAGAGTATACTCCGCTGCCTGGTCGGCTGTAAGCTGCTGCGACCAGCTAATTCGCTTGTCTCTGGAGCCGCCTGGTCCTGTACTTGCATATTCCGCATAATAAACCGTCAGTTGGGCATCAAGCTTGTTCCAATCATCCCATCCGGCAGGAGCAATATGCTCGCCCATCCAGCAGCTAATAAAAATCGTTTTGGCATGATTGCGCCATGGCCTGCCTAAATATACGCTTCCGGCAGGAGCATCGCCTGTCAAACGGCATTCGTTGAATACATATCCGTGGGGAACATGCTCTGGGGTAGACGCAGCGGTAATCCATCCGTTAATCGCCCCGGGATCTGTCGCGCCGCGATTTTTAGCAAAAATCTCGCAGCGGTTGAACAGCGCCGTCGCCGATCCAAATATAAAATCAACATCGCCTTCTATATAACAGTTCTCGTAATATTGCCGGGACTGCCTTCTTGGAGCTCCCTCCCGCGGACCGCCAAAAAAACTGCGGTCAATTGGAACTTCCGGCAGCGGCCCCGTAAACAGTGTATCCTGATGGCCAATTAAGCGGCAGTTGCGGAAGCAGGCGCGATCGCCATCGGCATAAAGCGCTAGCGCTTGACCCACTTTTTCTCCGGGACCTGCCGAATTGATCAACGTCATATTTTCTCCTATAAAATCATCCGCTCCTACGAACACAGTATACGAATAAAACGTATGATAGAGCTCGCCGTCCGGAAATGCTTTTGTGGCATGGTCGTCAAAGCTGATGATCGTCTCGTTCACATTTTCGCCGATTAAGCTGATCATTGGCTTTTCGATATGAAGCTTTTCCTTATAAAACCCATTGCGAACATAAATGACAACCCGCTCCTGGTTCGTTGCTGGAACGGTATCAACTGCTGCTTGAATAGACGTAAAATCACCGCTTCCGTCAGCGGCTACTACTATAGGGACAACCTTAGCTTCTTCTGCTTTCATTCTAGCCGCTACACCTCCGCCGGAAAAGCCTGCTGCCTGCTCTCGTCCGTCTCCTGAAAAATCGCTTCCGCTGTCCACAGCGTCCAGGCAAGCTTCTTTGTCTGTTGCATTGCAATGTCCTCCTTCAAGCTACATTCGCTCCTTGCAAGCCGCTACCGAATTCCGCAAATACAGCTGCGGCTGGATGACGACCGGATATTTAGCGTCTTCACCCCGTATAAGCGCAACGATCAGCTCAGCCGCCTGAACAGCCAGCTCGCCAAGCGGCGGGCCGATCGTCGTCAATGCGACCTCGGCATACTGCATATCCGGCAAATCATCGTAACCAATTAAGGAGATATCCTGCGGCACTTGGAAGCCCGCTTCGATGAAAGCACGCAGCGCCCCGCGTGTAACCAAGTTGTTGAGGCCGATGAATGCGGTTGGCGAGCTGCTCGTAAACGTATAATTGCGTACGGCAAAATAACCGTCTTCCCAAGAGGAATAAGCCGGAAGCACGCTTTCTGGACAAAATTCCAAGCCTGTCCGCTGCAGCGCTTCCTTATATCCTTCAATTTTAATGTTCTGGGAGTTGCCGATAAACCCAATACGCTCATGGCCATGCGCTTTCAAATGCTCGACCGCTTTGAAGATACCTTCTTTGCGGTCGATTTTAATATAAGGCGAATTCGGGTTTTCATCAGCGCCGAGTACGAAGCATGGCATTGGCATCGAGGAGACGAGCTTCCAGAACGCCTCCCGATCATCCAGCATATACTCCCAAAAAATACAGCCATCCACTCGCAGCTGACTAAAGATGTCTACCCCATCGCCCGCTATGACCAAAATCATTTGATAGCCGCGGCTTTTCAGCTCGCTATGCAAATTTTTCGAGATATTGGAAAAGAGCGGGTTGCTGAGTTCATCCAGAACAAAGCCAATAATATTGCTTTTGCCCGAAGAAAGCTGCTGCGCCATAATATTTTTTCGGTATTGATATTTTTCCGCGATTTCCAGCACCTTCTGTCTAGTTGCCGGTTTAATTAGCGGATCATTGTTCAATGCCTTGGAAACTGTGCTGTAGCTTACTCCTGCAAGCTTGGCGATGTCCTTTATAGTAACCATTCCTAAGCCCACACCTTTCCCGTCAACCGCTTGCGGCCCTCTTGTCCCATGCTATGGAAGCTAGGATTTCGAGGCAGCCAAGTACCGGTCATACTGAGCCTGCCTGCCCGCAATGATTTGTTCAATATTCATATTTTTTAAGTTTGCAATATAAGCATCGAATTGATCAAGACTTTCTTTTCCTGTAATGAATTTCAAATTCATTTCATCTACATACGTTTGGATGTCCGGCATCGACATATTCTCAACGCTTGCTTCCTCTGGCAGCGCATATACGTTAGGGAATGGTGGACGGATATATTGCTCAAGCTCCTTGTCACGCTCCTTATGCCATGGCGCTACAATGGAATCCGCAGAATCCGTCGATTGCGCGCTAGGCAGGTTAACCGGGCCAATGCCATATTTTTGAATAAAATCATTGTCCTTGCCCTTCTCAGTAAACTGCTTCTTGCCGTCCTTCTCTTCGTACGTTACGTCTTCAATACCCCAAGTGTAGTAGGTTTGCGCTTCTTCGCCAATAGCATAGTCCAGAAATTTGAAGGCCAGCTCAGGGTTTTTCGCATTTTTGGAAATGCCGAAAATCCCGCTTACTGGCGTACGGCCCACGTAAAACTGGTCACCATGCGGCCCTTTCAGCGGCAAAATGCCTTGGATGAGCGGCTCCTCCGGTTTGTAGTCCGCAAACAGCGGGCTGTATACCATGGATGTATACCAGCTGAAGTTGAACGTCGCTCCGGTTATATTTTGCGAAAATCTCGATGTCACTTGATCCGCTGTCGTACTGGCAAAATCAACGCCCAGCAAACCGTCGTTATATAAGCCGTTCAGGTAAGTCAAATACTCCTTGTATACAGGCTCGTAGTAGCCATAATGCACTTTACCGCTGTCATCGGCGTAAAAATTACTCGACAAATCCATGCCAAACACCGGTCCAAAGGCCATCGGTATAAATTTGGGGTCCATCGACATTGGAATTTCATCCTGCTTGCCATTGCCATTCGGATCATCCGTTTTGAATTTTCTCAGCATTTCCGTAAATTCGTCGAGTGTGGTCGGCTCTTGAAGGCCTAGCTTGTTCAGCCATCTTTCATTTACCATAAACTCTGGCATGTAATTTTTCGTCAGCGTCTGCTGCGGGATATAATACATTTTACCATCTGGCGTTGTCAGGCTGGCCTTAATATCTGGCGATTTTTCATAAAGTTCCTTCAAATTGACGCCATATTTCTCGTACAGCTCATTAAGCGGCAGAAACATTCCGCTACTCAAATATTTCATCGTCTGGTCCTTGTCGGGCAAATACACAATGTCAGGCAAATCCGTTCCAGCTGCAAGCCTCGGCCCTACAGCATCCGGATAGTTTTGCGGAGGCAGCAGCTCCCAGTTTACTTTCACATTGGCATTTTTCTCAATCTGCTTGACGATTTCTGCCGTTGCCAGGTCCACATTCGTCGTCCACGCATTCGTTCCTAGTAAGGACAGCTCCTGATTAGCTTGGTCGGTTATCGGTCCTGACCCGTTGTAGGCCGGTCCCGACTCCACTGCTGTGCTTGCCGCTGGTGCAGCATTTCCATCTGTTGCTGCCGGTGCTCCACTGTTGCTGCATCCCGCCAAGGCTGTTGCCAAAATCATGACCGACAATACTCTTTTTGTCCCTTTTAACTGTTGTGCCATTTAACGTTCCCTCCCATTAGTAAAAGCCGAGTTTACATGCGGTCGTTAGCCTTTCACTGCGCCTAGCGTAATGCCTTTAACGAAATAACGCTGGATAAAAGGGTAAATCATAATAATAGGCAAGATGCTTACGACGATAGATACATACCTGACCTGCAGAGAGGATACCGCAAGCGAGGCCGTCGACGTCGCACCTCCCATACGCTGCATAATTTCCGGAGATGCCATAATGAGCACCCTTCGCAGAAAAATTTGCAGCGGCTGCAGCTCCTGATTGCCTAAATAAAGCAGCGCGGAGAAAAAATTGTTCCAGTGAAACACCGCGTAATACAAGGTCAGCACTGCAAGCGTTGGCTTGACGATCGGTACGGCGAGCCGGAACAGCATTGTAATATCATTCGCTCCATCAATGGAGGCACTCTCGAAAATTTCCTTCGGAATGCCCTCAAAGGCCGAGCGGCAAATCATGACGTTGAACGTAATGACGAGCACTGGAACGACCATGACCCATCTCGTATTGTAAAGGCCAAGTGTCGTCAGCAGCATGTAGAGCGGAATTAATCCGCCGGAAAAATACATTGTAAAGGCAATGAAGAAATTCAGCTTGCGTCTTAGGAAAAATTGCGCTCTGGATAAAGGGAACGCTGCCAGGCAGGTGGCGACAATGTTCAGCGTCGTTCCGACAACGGTGTACCATACCGTATTGTAAAAGGAAACCCACAGCTCCTTGTACTGAAGCACCATTTTATACCCCGAAATCGTGAAATCGACTGGATATAAAAACACCTGCTGCTTGTCAATCGCGCTGACGGAGCTGAATGATACGCTGACGACATAGAGGAAAGGATATAAGGTTACGAGAATGGCCACACAAGTTATGAAATACACGAGGCCATAATAAATCAGATCTGTGCTAGATTTTTTCATACCAGACTCCTTTTCCAGCGGCTTGTAAGGTGTGCGCTTTTACCATAGCGACATGTTCGTTGCCCGACGGGTCAATTGATTCGCCGCAAATACGAGAATAAAAGTAATGATTGAATTGAATACGCCAATGGCTGTTGCGAAGCTGTAGTTTTGCCCGATGATCCCCATTCGGTATACATAGGTCGAAAGCACATCTCCTGTTTCATACGTTGCTGCGTTATAGAGCAAATATACTTTCTCGAAGCCTACGCTCATAATGCCGCCAAGCGACAGCAGCAGCAAAATAATAATCGTAGGTTTTATGCTTGGAAGCGTTAAATGCCATAATTCCTGAAATTTGTTGACCCCATCGATTTTTCCCGAATCATACATTTCCGGATCAATACTCATAATAGCTGCAATATAGATGATGGAGCTAAAACCGAAGCTTTGCCAAATGTCCGAGCTGGTGAAAATCGTTCGAAACCATCCCGGCTCCATCATGAAATTAATTGGGCCAAGTCCCACTTTCCCCAGCAAAATGTTGACGATGCCATCCGTCGGCGACAGGAAGTTGATCAGCATGCCGGCAATGACAACGGTTGAAATAAAATGCGGCAAATACGTAATCGTTTGGGCGAAGCGCTTGAATGCCCTGTTTTTAATTTCGACTATGCAAATCGCGAATAATATCGGAATCGGAAAGCCGAACAGCAGCGGTAGAAAAGCAAGGAAAAAGGTATTGCGGAGCAGCCTCCAAAAATAAATCGAGTCATAAAATTGGATGAACCATTTTAACCCCACCCAATCCCCGCTGAAGAAGCCCTTTCCCGGCGTAAAGTTTTTGAAAGCCATAATGACGCCCGGCATTGGAAAGTACATAATGACTAAATAATAAATAAAAATAGGGGAAAACATGAGCAGTAAATATTTGTCCCGTTTGATTAGCCTAATCAGAGTCGCAGTGCGGCTATTCAATAAAATCCACTCCCCTCAGGTTTAAATTTACAACGTTTGAAAAATTGAATATGACGCTGACTCCAATCGACCACTAACAGGCAAATTATCTACTCATCATTCCCCCTAACCAAAAATTACAACGTTGTAATTTTAGAATAAATGTATGCGTTTTCATTACGTTTTTATCATTCTAGCAGTTTATTTTCATTTTGGCAATGAAAACGATTTAGAATTTTTTAAAGTCCCGCCAGCACTGGGTTTCAGCTTTCGTTTGATTCGTCAGATTAATGGGGCCCCGCATTCGCTTGCACGATATTCGGAACATTCTGAACAGCATCCAGCGAATAACTGTATGGGAACGGCAGCGATGTTGGGAATGCAGCTCCAGTAGCCGATGCTCCAGTTGTCTGGTTGTAAAAATTGTTGCGCTCATAAAACGTATAGGCATGTGATGAGCTGTCTAGTCCTACCTGGTTGCTTTGATTCGTTTTGTAGAAATAATTGCGTTCGGAAAAAATGACGCTGCCGCTGCCAATCTGGTTCGCATTGTATTGCTGCTGGTTAAATCCGGCTGAATTGTTGCCGCTCGGCGTTGTGCTGTTATCAAAATAATTGTTGTACAGATGAACAAAGCCTCTCATCAGCGGACGCCCTTTCATATTCGGGCCGAACCAGTTGTGATGCATCGTGACATGCAGCTTGCCGCCGCCATAGGTGTATGAATCGCTGGCATTAGAGCCAATAATGAGCGCAAGACGCTCAGAGGCGAGATCCTGATTAACGCCTACCCAATTCCAAAGCGGATTCGGATTCATATTTACCCAGCTGTCTGTGAAGTAGAAATGATTATAGGAGAGGGTTACATTATCCGACTTTTGCGAAACGAGCAGCAAATCGTCACTGATGTTGTAGAAGGTGCAATGGTCAACGAGTGCGTTCGTCACCCGGCGGAAGGATACGCCCAAATAGTTGGTGCCGCTGCCGCCTGGCTGTGTCGCTGCGCCCGAAAGATTTTGCAAATCCTGAATTTTACCGTAAAAGGTAATGTTCTTAATGACGATATTTTCAATATTCGTTCCTGCCGCAAGCAGCTCGCCGCTGAACTTGAGCTGAATATTTTGCAGAACCGCTTGTCCACCCGCAGCCCCTTCAATCGTAACATTGTTCCAGCTGGTGCTTGCAAATGTCAGCGTCGTTAATTGCGAACCGCCGTAAATGTTTCCTCTAACAATAATGTGGTGCTTCCCGCTGTTAAAGGCCGCTTGCAGCTCAGCCAGGTTGGTCACGATGACCGCTGCAGCCGTAGAGCCGTTTGTCGTGCTATATCCGCCTGTTGAAGCCGCTGAAGCTTTAGATACACCAAAATCTGATACGGGCGCTGAAACTAAACAAGCACTGACCATTAACGTACTCAGTAAAACCATCGACCATTTTTTCAAAAGCATTGCCTTACCTCCTCTTGGGTTTTGGTGAAGCGGTGCTGCTGAACAATCGAATCCTCCTTTCTATCCTGAAAGCCAGCAATCTAATAGTAAGCGCTTACAAGATGAAATTGATTATACATCTTTTTGTAAATTTTGGATAGTATTTTCTTTTTTGCAAACTGTGAGGAACAGCTTCATAACAGGGGCCATACAAAAAGCAGCCTATGCAGCAACATTTCGAGTTACCGGTGACCAAGGGAGTGCTGCGGATAGCGGTTATCCAAGAAAAAGCCAAGCAGCGCGCGGGGTCCTTTTGAGGCAACCCACTCTTGCTGCAAAAAAAAGGGAGCGGGCCCACGGCCTGCTCCCCTCCCTCACCATTCCTTATTTTCCCTTTGCCAATTTTCCTGCCTGCATCCGTTCCCGCTCGATCAGTTCTTTCATCGAGGAATTACCCATCAGCAGTACACAAGCAAGCGCCAGCACAGCCGGCACAATCGACCACATGAACGTTGTGGAAATCGAATGCGACAGCGCGCCAACGATTTTATCCATTATTTCCGCGGGAATCGACTCCCTTTTTTCAGGGGTTAAAATTTGCCGGACATTTTCAGTAGGAAGCGCCGCTCCGCCACTGCCGCCTGAAAAAGCGGCGGTCATGCCATTCGTGAAGCTGTTGCGCTGAATAATCCCAAACACGGTAATGCCCACTGTCATCCCGAACGAACGTATAAACGACATCGTGGCATTCGCTGAACCACGCTGCCTCATATCGAAGCTGTGGATGGTGGACATTCCAAGCACCGAGAACGAGAAGCCAATCCCAAAGCCGGTAATGAACATATAGAAGGCAAGCGTCCATTTAGTCGTTTCCGGACTGATCGTTGAGAGCAATACAATGCCTGCAATAAAAATAATGGCGGACAGCACCATAACGTTGCGATATGGCATTTTATTAGCGAGAACACCGCCCATTTGCGCTGCAAATACCGAGCCTAACGTCATCGGCAGCAGCATCAGGCCAGAGCTAGTAGCCGTACCTCCGTACACCCCCTGCACAAAAATCGGAATGTACAGAGCTGCTGTAATAAAGGCTGCGCCATAAAATAGGGCAGCTCCCGTGCTTGCGCCATACAGGCGCACACGGAACATCTTGAACGAAATAATCGGCTCAGCCGCCTTGCGTTCAACAAAAATGAAAATAATAAACAAAATAGCGAAAGTGGCGAACAGCCCTAAAATTTGGGCCGAATCCCAAGCGTATTCATTTCCGCCAAGCTCAAGAGCGAACATTAAGCTGACAATCGAGCCCACAAGTGTTGCGGCTCCCCACCAGTCAATTTTCTGCTTGGAGTGCTCCATCGATTCCTTGTAAAACAATAAAATAAACAGCAAAGCTACAATTCCAAACGGAATATTAATATAAAAAATCCAGCGCCAGTTGATGTAGTCGGTAAAATAGGCGCCAACCAGCGGACCGAATAAGCTTGAGGTGCCGAATACGGCTCCAAACAAGCCGCCCATTTTGCCCCGTTTTTCAGCTGGAAACACGTCAAATACAATCGTGAAGGCAATCGGCAGCATGGCGCCGCCACCGATACCTTGAATAGCCCGGTAAATGCTGAGCTGTGTGATGGACTCTGCGGTTCCGCAAAGTACTGACCCGAGTAAAAATAAGAAAATGCCTAATATAAAAAACCGTTTCCTGCCGTACATGTCGGACAGCTTGCCGAAAATCGGCATTCCCGCCATCTCCGTTACCAAATATGCGGAGGTGACCCATACAAATTTGTCCATACCGCCTAGATCGCTCACAATCGTTGCCATAGCCGTTGAAACAATCGTATTATCGATCGATGCAACGAAGATGGCCAGCAATAACCCTGCTACGACGAAGCCAAGTCTACTTTGACTCGCAGACATGAAAAATTCCCCCTTGAAGTGATGTGTTGTACTTGAAAAGCTCTAGTTGTAGCGTATTGCCTTGCGCCGCTTAGCTTTGTTATTATAAACAATCTCCTCCTAGCGTCCTATTAGACGAGAGAACGAATAAACGCTCGGTCCTGGGACCGAACGCTATTCCTTATAAGCTATATTTATCAAGCTGATCCAGAAAGCCGCGCGACTTCAGTGGAATGCCAATATGCAGATCCATCAGCATACGCATTACCTTCTTAAGCTCTTGCTTCGTTTCTGGCTTGACTTGTATAGAACCAAGCCTGCGTAAATCCATTCGGACAAATAACCGCAGCAGCTTATACGCTGCTTCAGACAATACGATGCCTTGGGGGTCTTTGTGACAGCAGCGACGGCATAAAACACCGCCTGCGGCCGCACTAATTCGGAAGGGAGTATCCTCCCCGCCGCATTCTACACAATGATCCAGTACAGGCGCATAGCCCGACATATCCAGTACTCTCATCTCGTAAAGATGAGACACAATTTGCGGGTCCTTCCCTTCTACCAAGCCGCTTAAATAAGCTTTCAGCTGCTCGAATAGAAAAGAGCTGGTATCCTCCTCCTGCATGGCCCTATCCGTTAATTCTGCCGCATAGGAAGCATAAGCAGTCAGCTCCAGCTGTTCGCGAAGCAGATGGTTGGATGCTAAAATCTCGCCATGATTCAGCGTACCAAGTCCGCTTGTGCGAAAAAAAGTGAATTCCGCATATGTAAAGGGCTGCGCGAGAGAAGCATGCCTGCTCCGAGCCTTCTTCGCGCCGCGTATCAATATCCCTACCTTGCCATTCGTATTCGTCAGCACATTAATTATTTTATTATTTTCCCCGTAATCCATGCTTCGAATAACGATGCCTTCCACACGATACAGCATAATGAAACTCCCCCATGACCTGCTTAAGACAGTCAGGCTGCGCGCCCACTGTACTAAGGAGAAGCTTCTTCTAGCTCGGATGCCCACTGCTGGTCATCACCGAGCAAAGCATTAGGATGATCCGCTTCTCCAAGCTGATCCATTTCCTTGTAGAGCATATAAGACTCCACATCACCGGTCAATGTAAAATACTTCCACGAAAAATTCCGCAATCGTATCAACCCTTTCCGCCTCGGAAATGCTGCTCCAGACGGTATTAGATTGCGTTGATCGAATGAATGTTATCCTTAGCAATTTTCGTCAAATTAGAAGCGGCCCATTAGTCGTTTCTAAAGCCTAAATCTTTAAGCACTCTCTCCTGGTTGCGCCAATCCTTCTTGACCTTAACCCACAGCTCAAGGAACGTACGGGAGCCAAGAAGCGCTTCAATATCGCGGCGCGCAAGCTTGCCAACTTCCTTGAGCAAGGCACCCTTCTTGCCGATAATAATGCCCTTCTGGGAGTCGCGCTCGACATAGATGACACAGCCAATGTAGACAACGCCATTCTCCTGCACCTTCATATCCTCAATCGCAACTGCAATGGAATGTGGAATCTCCTCACGCGTCATATGCAAAATTTTCTCGCGCACCAGCTCCGTTACAACGAACTGCTCCGGATGATCCGTAATTTGATCGGCAGGGTAATATTGCGGCCCTTCTGGCAAATAACGGATCAGCTGATCCATTAGTGTCTCCACATTATTGCCCTGCAGCGCAGAAATTGGAATGATTTCCGCAAAATCATATAAGTCTTTATATTTCGTAATAATCGGCAGCAGCTGCTCTGGATCGATTTTGTCGATTTTGTTCAGCACGAGAAAAATCGGCGTCTTAACCTTTTTCAGCTGTTCGATAATAAAACGGTCGCCGCCGCCAATGCCATCGGCTGCATCAACAAGAAACAGGGCAGCTTCGACTTCCTGAAGCGCGCTTTGCGCGGTTTTCATCATGTAATCGCCAAGCTTGGACTGCGGCTTGTGAATGCCTGGCGTGTCTAGAAATACGATTTGCGTATTGTCTTTCGTGTATACGCCATGGATTTTGTTGCGTGTCGTTTGGGGCTTGTCCGACATAATGGCAATTTTTTGCCCGATCAAATGATTCATCAGCGTAGACTTGCCCACATTAGGTCGGCCGATGATGGCTACAAAGCCGGAACGAAATTTGCCGTTTGTACGGTTGTCAGTTGTAGGTGTACTCATTAGGCTTCAGCTTGCCCCTTTTTCAATACCATTGGTGTAAATGCTCCAGGCAGCAAGTCCGAGACGGTCGAAATCGACCAGTTGCCCCGCAGATTGCCCATAATGACTGGCGTATCTGGGTAAAGCAGCTCAACGAGCACCTGGCGGCAAATTCCGCATGGCGTAATAGGTTCTTCCGTATTTCCAATAACCGCTATTGCCTGAAATTGGCCTGGCTGCTTGCCGTCGGCGATGGCCCGAAACATAGCTGTGCGCTCCGCGCAGTTGCCAGGACCATAAGCGGCATTTTCAACATTGCAGCCAAAGTGGACATGCCCGTCGTTATCCAGCAGGGCAGCGCCAACATTAAACTTGGAATACGGGGTGTATGCCCGCGTCATCGCCTCACCTGCCTGATTAAGCAGCGCAGCATAATTCTCCTGTAAACCTTCATAAGTAACTGTCATTTATTGTTAGCTCCCTTAAAATTACTGGCTTCCCGCCGTTATTACCTGCCATAATGGCGGGCCAAGAATAATAAAACCAATGAAGACGGCAAAGCATGCTGCTAGCAGTACAGCGCCAGCAGCAACATCTTTTGCCGTCTTAGCGAGCGCATGGCGCTCCGGGCTTGCAAGATCTACAACCTTTTCCACCGCAGTATTAATCATCTCTGCTACGATAACGAGTGCCATCGTAAGCAGCAGCAGTGCCCATTCCATACCTGAAAGCGATAGAAAAGCACCGAGCAGAATGACGGCAGCAGCGACCAGCACATGAATGCGCATATGGCGCTCATTTTGCACGCCAAATGCTATGCCCGCCCACGCAAATCCTAAACTGCGTATGAATTTTTTCATTAACGCGACAAGCCTGCCTTCGAAAGCACAGCTTCCTGCTTGCTCGTCATCACTGCCTCATCGCTTTCCGTCTCGTGATCATAACCGATTAAATGCAGAAAGCCATGAACGAACAGGAAGCCAATTTCCCGCTCCAGCGAGTGGCCATACTCCTCGCTTTGCTCGACCGCTTTCTCAACGGAAATGACGATATCGCCCAGCATGCCCGATATAGGATCAAGCTCATCTTCGCTTTCTACTTCAAAAATGATGTCCAGCTCATCCGTGCCGTCATCCTGCATGGCAAATGACAGAACATCAGTAGGACGATCTATATTACGGTAGTCGCGATTCAACTGATGAATTTGCTCATTATCGGTAAAAGTCAGCGTCACTTCGCCCGTTGTCATTCCTTCCGCTTCGCCAGCCAGCCTAAGCAACTGCTCCAAGCGGGCGAGCCAAGCCTCGGGAATGTCTACCTTATTCTGCTCATTGCTATAATCCAGCTGCAAACTCATGCTAAACGCTCCTTTGACTTAACATCCTCAGGGTACTCAATGCGGGAATGAAAAATCCCGATGACGCTTTCCTTGAGCGACTGTGCGATCTTATCCAGCTCCTTGAGCGTCAAATCGCATTCGTTGTATTGGTTGTCATCCAGCCTGCTTTTGATGATTTTGTTGATCATCGCTTCTACCTGCTCAACCGTAGGGCTGCGCAGGCTGCGGACAGCTGCTTCCACGCAATCGGCGATGCCGACAACGGCGGCTTCCTTCGACTGCGCTTTCGGGCCAGGATAGCGGAAGTCATCCTCCGTAAATGAAGGCTCCTCCCCGTGCTCCTCAGCCTGCTTAAGCGCCTTGTAATAAAAGAATTTCAGCGACGTCGTGCCATGATGCTGCTCGGCAATATCCCGAATAGGCTTCGGTATATTATGCGCCTTGAGCATATCGACGCCGTCCCGCGCATGGGCGCAAATGATCGACCGGCTAAGCTTTGGATCAATCGAATCATGCGGATTTTCCATATTCGTCTGATTTTCAATAAAATAATTCGGCCGCTTCGTCTTCCCTATGTCATGGTAGAACGAGCCTACACGGCAGAGCAGCCCGTCCGCCCCGATGGACTCAGCCGCAGCCTCCGACAAATTGCCGACCATGACACTGTGATGATACGTTCCCGGTGTCTCCGTGAGCAGCTTGCGCAGCAGCGGATGGTTCGGGTTAGACAGCTCGACTAGCTTGAGCGCCGACAAAATGCCAAATGTCACTTCAAAAAACGGCATAAGGCCAATAACAAGCACAGCTGTAAGCAAGCCGCTCGCAAAGGCAAAGCAAAGCGAATACACAAGCGGCCCTTGATCCAGCCGCTCCGTCAGCAGCATAAGCGTAAGAACGGAAAACGTACCGAACAGGCTGACCATAATGCCCGCCTTTAAAATCGTCGACCTCTGGCTCGCTCGATGAATCGAGAAGATAGCCGCGACAGATACGACGATAATAACAAAGCCGTATTGGAAATCGAAAATTTGATTTTGCCCCGTGCCCGAATTCAGCACAATGCTGCCGATAATCGCAAACAGAATCGAGCTAATCAACGCCAAATGCATATCCAGCAGCAGCGTAATCAGCATCGTCCCCAGCGCCGCAGGAGCGAGGAAGCCGACATACGGGATCTCATCGGTCTGAATCAATGAAATAATGATCATCACAATGATGTTGATCAAATAAATGAGCCACAGCATTAAAATTTGTGCATTATTATATTTCGGCTTCAAGCCGGAAATGCCGCCCGACTGATGCAAATAGCTGTACATTGCCGCGATGAACAAAATGGACAAAATAAGCAAGCCAAGCTGCGGCCAATAATTGCGTTTATCCTGCAGCAGCGCCGAATCCTTCAGCAGCTCATACATTTCCGGCGTAATAACTTGACCGCGCTTGACGAGAACATCGCCTTCCTTGATGACCACCTGAGGCGTGTTTTTCTTCGCCTGGATTTTCGCTTCATCCGTTGCTTCCTTATCCAGAAAGCGATTCGGCATAATCGAGAAGCGTGCCAGCTCCTGCACGATTTCACGGCTAGTCCGGTCGGAGAGGGAGCTTGCGTTCACCAGCTCCGCCACACGGGTACGCGCAGCATCGGCGCTGCGGAGCTGCTCGCTCATTAGCTTGCGCACGATCTCCTGCGCAACCTGGCGCATTTCCGTGATTGACTCTACGGACATCCGCGGCATTTTATAAAACGTTTCCTCTGGAATTGCATATTCCTGCTCTTTGATAACGACCGCCATCTCATCGAGCAGCGTATCGCTATAAGTGCCATTGCCTTTGTTCACCTTGACGTAATTATCGACAAAATCGGGATACCGGCCAGGGATTTCATTGCGGTATATATCGATTTTATTTTGCGTCGTTACCTGATCGTCCTGGTTCAACTGCTCCATGCGCGAAAATATCTCGCCCAGCAGCAGCTCGCTGCGCAGCGCAACGTTCGAATAGATCGCATCTACGCGATTAGCCGCTTCCTCCTGCGCCTGCAGCGTCGCCTTGCTGTCCGGTATTTGATGGGGAGCGACGATATCCTTCTCGCTGGCAACGCCCTCTTGAATATCATAGGTTTCCGGAACGAGATGCGGAGCGAGACTGAAATAAAACAGCAACACAAATAATAACATGAGCACGAAGCGGACAGCTACGCTCTGTTTCCACCCCGCAGCCTTGGTGCTCTGCAGGTTCCCCTGTTTACCGGAATGATTCTGGTTCTGGTTCATGGAGCGGACATTCCTCTCTATGCTTTGTTCTCAGCGTCCTGATTGTAGGCGACAATGATTTTCTGCACTAAGGAGTGACGGACAACATCCTGCTCGGAAAAAAAGATAAAGCCAAGTTCGTCTATATTTTGCAAAATCCGCTGTGCCTCTATTAAACCTGAGTTTTTCCCTCTTGGCAAATCAATCTGTGTCACGTCGCCGGTAATAACCATCTTGGAGCCAAAGCCTAGCCGTGTCAAAAACATCTTCATTTGCTCCGGCGTCGTGTTCTGGGCTTCATCCAAAATAATAAAGGAATCATCAAGGGTCCGTCCACGCATGTACGCAAGCGGGGCAACCTCAATGGTGCCGCGTTCAAAAGCCTTTACCGTCTGCTCAGGTCCCAGCACATCATGCAGGGCATCATAAAGCGGACGCAAGTAAGGATCGACCTTCTCCTGTAAATCGCCGGGCAGAAAGCCGAGATTTTCGCCTGCCTCGACAGCTGGCCTTGTCAGTATGATTCGCTTCACCAAGCCCTGCTTTAAGGCGGCTACAGCGAGCACGACAGCCAAGTAGGTTTTTCCTGTGCCGGCTGGACCAATACCGAATACGACATCATGCTTGTGAATGGTCTTTACATAATGGCGCTGGCCGATTGTCTTCACCCGGATGGGCTTGCCGCGAAACGTAGTTGTAATTTCAGCCTTGAATAAATCAAGAAGCTCTTCTGCCTGCATCGTACGGGCCAAATCAAGCGCATACATCATGTCCCGCTCTGAAGGCATGTAGCCGCCTCTTACAAGCTGCAGCATGACGCTGAACAGCTGCTCAAGCGAGCGTACCTCCTGCACAGCACCAGAAATGACGATTTCTGCTTCACGAGATGTGATTGAGGACTCGCACTGCGCCTCTACCAGTCTTAGGAACTTGTCCTGTGGACCAAATACCGCTAATCCTTCTCCCGCGTTTTCCAGCGGAATTCTGACGACTATTGTTTCATTTTGCAAACAACCTCAATCTCCTTGCATCTGGACTAGGGGCATCTCTTTCACAATCGATTGCTCTACTTCAAAAAGAACTTTCATATAAACTTTACCATTCTCCGTCTTTTCATGCAAAACAATTTCATCCCGGATGACCGCATCGCTGCCCGCTTTCGTCATAACATTCGCTTTCGCCTGCAAAATTCCACCCGCGCGCGCTTCATCCGCTGATAGTTTCAGCTCTTCCATATGTACTTCCATTACCGTCTGCTTCATCCGACCGAAGGGCAGGCTTATGCTTTTAAAGTTCACCTTATCCTCCTCGACGATCGTCTCCGACTGCTCGTACGGATTTTTGCCGTAGCCGCTCACCTGCAGCGCTCTGCCGCCAATGACGACGTACCACTTCTGCTTTTTTTCCCCCGTATATACTTTAACCTGCTGCGACATCGGTGAAGCAATATTAAACTCATACCAGACCAGCCCACGTACCGAGCCCTTTGCCACAACCGTTTGCGTATAAGCGCCGCCGCCCAGCGTGCCCGAAATCAACGTTTGCCCTTTTTTGACCTTCGCGTTTTTCTTTACGACGGCACGACCGCGTTCCGTATAAATTTCCGTAATGACCGCATCGGCTGACGCAATGAGGTGACGGGGATTTTCCAATTCCCGATGGTCCGGTTCTGTCGTTTCCGCCACTTGAATGATGATTCTCGTTCCTTTCTTCTCCACCCCAATCCACGTTGCTTTCGGCAGCTTGTTGACGAGCCTCTTGGATATAATATCCGTATCCTCCAAACGGAACGACCATTGGAGCGGAAAAATCCCCTCCTGCCTTGCCGCCTCTATAATTTCCTCTTCCGTTAATTTCAAGTTGCCCTTAACCTCAACCGACCATATAAGCGAGGAAAGCAAGTAGATTCCAATGAAAAATAACGCAATGCCTGCGATGAAAAATTTCCGTTTTTCCAGCCTTACCAACCAAAACGGCATCCCTTGCCGCTTTACGACATGCACCCTACAGCCTGTCTCCTTTAAAAAAGGCTTTAAGCGAAAATAATCGCTCACAGACACATCAAACTGCAGCTTGCCATCGCCCGTCCAACCGATGGACGCAAGCTGCAGCCCCCCTTCCAATGCACGATTCACAAGCCGCTCAGGTTGTCCGCCCCTGATATTAACCGTAACGACGCCGAGTACCCAGTCCGACCATTTCAGCTTCAAGCCGCTCCCCTCCTACTCCCGCAAGGCTATGCCTGTAATTTGACCTTCAATAAAAACCTCTTCTGTCCAAATCGTTCGAATAACGAGCGAGTTTCCCGTCACCTCAAGCTCGCCCTTGCTGAGCGCAAGCCTAAGCTGCTCGCTGGAAAAATGTATGACACCGCGATGGTTCTCAATATATAACTGGCGATCGCCGATCATCGTCAGCCGGGGAAGATCATAGACGACATCCTGGGGCAAATCCAGAATATCCGCTGTCATTTTGCGAAGTTTGCGTTTTAAACGGTTCATAGGTAAAGGATCGTCCCCCTTATCACGCTCGCCAGACGTTAAATATGACACAAGGCCCATTATCGTACTATATCAATCTATGCGCGGGGTGCTGGTTTTATGAAAAATAGCGCAGCCTTCAGTCATCCGTAATGGATTTCTGAAAGCTGCGCTATTTAAAAGTAAAGCTAATATTATCTGATCTTGCCATAAGGCCGCTTCGATTTCGGCGGGCCCAATATTTCTGACCAGATAACCGCCTTGCGAAGCTCATCAGCGCTCAAAGGCGCTAAACGCGTGTCAGGAACAACCTCAGCCTCGCTGCTAGCCCGATTGCTGCGCCTTGCGGCGGCTTCACGCTGCTGTGACGCTGTTACAGCTGCTTGCTGCTGCTGCGTGCGCTCAAGCGCTCTGGCGAGCTCTGACAGGTGGTGCTGCTTTTCACGCTCAGCCTCCTCCTCCGCTTGGCGATAGGAAATCGACCGTTCCTCATAATCAGCGTCGTCGTCCCATTCCTGGTAGGCCTCTTCCTGATCATAACGGCCAGACTGCTGCTGCACAGCTGTTCCTTGCTGCGGATAGGCAGTATCAGAAGCGCTTTGACCGTTAAAGTCCGGCATTCGCGGATTGTTCCGTTTTTTTGCACTGACCCGATTGAAGATCGACAGGAGAAAGCCGCCGACAATAACGACGAAATAAATATTTTTTGTAATAAACTCAAATATATGTTCCACTGGTTCAGATTCACCTCCAGGGTAAGCAGCTACGCCCGTACTTTATTCTCCATTATTAATTGTCATTTTTTTCGGTTGGGGCATCGCTCTTGCCAATGGAATTACGCATTTGTGTATCCGACTCCAGGTTTTTCAGGTTCAAATAATCCATGACGCCGATTTTTCCGTTTTTGAGCGCTTCAGCCATAGCAACTGGCACTTGCGATTCGGATTCCACAACTTTCGCCCGCATTTCAATAACGCGCGCCTTCATCTCCTGCTCCTGCGCTACTGCCATTGCACGGCGTTCCTCTGCTTTCGCTTGGGCAATCCGTTTGTCGGCCTCAGCTTGCTCCGTTTGGAGATGGGCACCGATGTTTTTGCCTACGTCTACATCCGCGATATCAATGGACAAGATTTCGAAAGCTGTACCGGCATCAAGCCCTTTGCCGAGAACGGTACGGGAAATCATGTCTGGATTTTCAAGAACGTCTTTATGGGAATTTGCCGAACCGACCGTCGTAACGATACCCTCGCCGACACGGGCGATAATGGTCTCTTCACCCGCACCACCGACAAGTCGCTCAATGTTGGCACGTACAGTAACACGCGCTTTAACTTTAACCTCAATACCGTCCTTCGCTACTGCTGCAACCGTTGGTGTCTCAATGACGCGTGGATTAACGCTCATTTGCACCGCTTGAAGCACATCACGGCCAGCAAGATCAATGGCAGCCGCACGCTCGAACACGAGCGGAATATTGGCACGCTGTGCCGCAATCAATGCATTGACAACGCGGTCAACGTTACCGCCAGCGAGAAAATGGCTTTCCAGCTGATTAATATTCAGCCCAAGGCCGGCTTTCGTAGCTTTAATGAGCGGATTAACAATCCGGCTCGGGACAACTCGGCGTAAGCGCATGGCAACAAGTGTAATAATACCAATACGAACACCCGACGCAAGTGCGGAAATCCAGAGCATAATTGGAAAAAAGCTCAGGAAGACAGACAGTGCAATAATCACAATAACCGCTATAATCAATATTGAAACAACCGGATCCAGACCCATTTATAAATACCTCCATTGCTTTAGTAAAGCGCTGAGTCGCGCTTATGTTATGCTTTCATTGTCTCTTTCACAACTACCCAAGTACCTTCCGCTTTGACGACGACAACACTTGCTCCGGTTGAAATAAACTCGCCTGACGTTACGACATCAATCCGCTCTTCACCGATTTGTACTGTTCCAGCAGGTCTTAACGGAGTAAGGGTAACCCCCTCAAGTCCCAGCAGGCTGTCTTTCTCATCTGCGGATACATAACCTTCTTCCTTCGTCAGCTTATCGCGAAGAATGAATTTGTTCCAAATGCCTCTATGTCTATATTTTCTGAAAATATAATACATCACAAGAACAGCCACAACGAGCGCTGTGACGAGTGAGATAAACGCCGTCATCGGATCGGATGCTGCGGTAACTACACCAGCAACGAGTGCTGCGCCGCCTAACAGTCCCAAAATGCCGAAGCTTGGAACGAATACCTCGATAATGAGCAAAGCCAAGCCTATAACGAAGAGAACAATCGATTCCATGCCTGCAAATCCGGCAACATAATGACCGAAGAAATACAAGCTGAAAGAAATGATTCCCAGAATGCCCGGCACACCAAAGCCTGGCATCAGAAGCTCAACTACGATGCCCGCAATACCAAGGATGAGCAGCACGGTCATCACATACGGATTAACGAGCCAGCGTGATACTTTCTCAGCCAGCGACGGCTCAAACGAAATGAGCTGCTTCTGATCAAGCTTCAGCCATGTAATAGCTTCCCCTACAGAAGCTGCGATATGCTCCGCGTAGCCGCTAGCCAGCGCCTCGTCGGCGGATAGGGATAATATTTCCCCTGCCGGCTTCTCTATGCCTGATTTCGGCAAGCTAACCGCCACTGTCGTATCCACCATGGCAGCTGCAATATTCGCATCCCGGCCATTCAGCTTTGCAGCCTCCATCATCGTCTTCGTCCAATAGGAGACGATCTTCGGGTTATCAATCAATTGGCCTCCGCCATCAACGACAGCCGCTGCGCCAATTGTGCTTCCCGGCTCCATTACAATATTTTGCGCATTGAGCGCAATGTAAGTACCTGCCGACACCGCTTTGCCTTCAATATAGGCAGTTGTAGGAATTGCGCTTTTGCGGATGACCTCCCCGATCTCCTCTGCGCTGGTTACTTCTCCGCCGAACGTGTTAATAACGAGAACGACACGTTCCGCCTTAGCTTCGGCCGCTTCTTTGTAAGCGCGCTCCAAAAATGATTTAAGACCGCTCTCAATCGTCTGTTTGACTGGAACAATGTAGACCGCTCCACCAGCTTCATCCGCGGCAAGCTGCTGTGCCTTTACAGGCTGCATACCGACCAGCAGGCCGCTGCCTAATGCGACAACCAATGCTGAAAAAACAGCTAATTTCGACCAGAAAGCGGTTTGGCGCCATTTTTTTATATTCAACCTTCCACCCCTCCTTTATAGCCATTATATTCGTTATTACGAAGGATTACCCTGAAACGTTGCAAAATAAGCTTAAATAGCTTACACCAACTTACGCCAACTGACCTATTTGATAAGAAAACAGAGTCCTTTTTCATGCGCATCCACCTATAAATGACTGAAATAAAAAGCAAAAAACACCCCTCGGAAGGGATGTTTTCGTCCGAACATATCGTTATTGCAGAAATTGTTGTACGAGCTGATTTACTAGTTTACCGTCAGCGCGCCCTTTTGTTTTAGGCAACAAGGCGCCCATGACTTTCCCCATCTCGGCTTTGGAAGAAGCACCGAGTTCATGGATGGTCTGCGTTACTATCGCTTTTATCTCTTCTTCGGTCAGCTGCGTGGGAAGGTATTGACTAATAATTTCAATTTCTGCGTTAAGACCTGTTACCAGGTCCTCACGGCCGGCTTTGCTAAATTCTTGGAGGGAATCTTTACGTTGTTTGATCTCACGACTTAGGATATCAAGCATTTCACTGTCGTCCAAAGGACGCTTCAAATCAATTTCCAAGTTTTTAGCTGACGCACGCATCATACGAATGGTTGTAAGCCGGAACTTGTCCTGATTCCTCATGGCCTGCTTCATATCGTCGTTCAATCTTTCGCTCAGGTTCATTATACTAAGAGCCTCCTAAAACTTTCTCTTACGAGCAGCCTCGGACTTCTTCTTACGCTTTACACTCGGCTTTTCATAATGTTTGCGTTTCTTAACCTCAGCCAACACGCCATCTTTAGCGATAGAACGTTTAAAGCGGCGAAGTGCAGAGTCAATGGTTTCATTTTTCTTAACCTTAGTTTCAGACACAAGTTTTCCCTCCCTCCGAAACAGACCGTCCAGAGCATTAAACACGGTTTATCAAACTCCATTATAAGTCAAAACAAAATACAGTGTCAACTCACTAATTTCACTCGTAAACAATGCCAAATCCATTTTTCAAAATATCGTAGAACATCATATAAGTATCCCCATTCGTCAGCTCTTCTACATTGAGCATTTGACCAATGATTTCCTCACTAATCCAGCCACGGGAAATGAGATCCTTAAGCGCCGCTTCTCTCGTCGTATCGAGTCCAGCCGTCAGTGCCAGCATATAGGCCGACTGCTCCAATGTCAATGGTCCAGTCAATAAATCCTTCATATCCTTGACCGCACCGTCAGGAAAACCGGGGAACTGGTCAGGATGCGCCTTTTTGAGCGTTCTAAGCTTGTTCAAATAGCGCCCAATGCTCATCGAGCCATCAAGGTCCCATGCCTCATTCGAATAGCTTCCAGACGTCATATACATGCTGGCTGCTGCCACAAGGCCCTTATAGTCCTTGTGTTTCATGTAAGCAGGCTGTTCGAACTTTTCATAGGTCAAGTCCATGCCCTGCTTAACGAGCTTCTTGCGCAGCTTGCTGATGAGCTCCGTCGATTGGGACAGCTCTCTGACTGTGATGTCATTGCTAATGGCAAGGCTCGCCGCCGCTCCTGCAGCTTCTGCCGTCGCCATGCCTAGCGGAATGACCCTTGCGCTGCCATGAGGAATGGTGTCAAAGCTGGCTGAGCGTCCGACTACGAGCAGCCCATCGACTTTAAGTGGAACCAAGCTGCGGAACGGAACGCCATATTGCATCGGGCTTAGCATAATTGTTCCCACATCGCTGTAGTTGATGCTTTGAATATCAACATCGTAAGAGCCATAAGCGATTGCATCCCATTTATCCCGATTTTCCAGCACATCGGCCAACGTCAGCCTGTACTCGCCATAAATATGCCGTGATTCTCTTATATACAGCTCTGATGCAGTACCCGCGTAGTTCATATTGGCGAACTGTGGGTATGTCTTTTTTAAATAGTCAACGATGAGTGGCGACTCTTTTTTGCCGACTTCCATGCCGCGAGCCACGGATTCCGGATCTAGCGGGTCAACTCCATAAATCTGCATCGTGTTAAACAACATCGTTTCATTGTTTTCCCTGCCTATATTAAGACTGCGAATTTTCACCTTCTCGGGGTCGCTTGGCGGATATTTTCTGGCATCGCCAAATCCCCATATGCTCGTGCTGTCTAAGCCTAAGCCTTCCAGCCCTTTGAAATTCCGCCAAGCCTCGTTCGTCACATTGTCCATTCTAAACACGAGCGTTGCTGCCATCTTCGCCTTGCCTTCGCCAATATCCTGGCGCCCAATAGAGTATGGCACGCCAGAGGCGGCAGCGATATCAGCATCCTGCGAAGCATCAATGACTACTTTTGCCGCAACCTTCTCGGCCCTGCCATCCGGTTTAGTAATCGACAGCCCAGTTAGCTGCATATTCTCGCCGGACTGCTGCAAAATCGGCTCCATCTTCTGCACATGCATGAGCAAATCAATGTTTTGCTCCTGTTTAATCATTTTGTAAAAGACGTTGGCCGCCGTATGTGTATCAACCGAGCTGCCTTCAACCTGATCAAACCACTCCTGAAATAACCCTTCATTCAAAAACTTCGATTTGTGCAAATAGCGATAATACCACGGCTGATTTGGGGAATAATTCAAATCGAGCGTATTCAGCCCGCCCAGCGTCATTAAACCGCCCAAAATATCGCGGTCTCTGCCTTCAAGCAGCAGCACGCTCAGCCCATTTCTGGCGCCAGACACAGCAGCCATTATTCCTTCCGGATCGGTACCGACAACAATTAAATCATAGCTCGACTTTACGGCCTCAACCGATTCGACCTTCGTAAAGGGCGCTTGAACACGGTCAATGGACAAACGATCGATAGAAGCTGCTTTAAATTTATATAAATAATAGCAACCGACCAGCATCAAAAAAGCGAGAGCAACGATCGTCAACATTTTATATTTCTTCTTCAACAACTAAAATAACCTCCGAATTATGAATGCCGCCAAGCAGCAAAGCTTTCATTACTAGATTAATAGACTTCATTGGCCGAAAAAGGGCAGGCTCCCGCTTCTCATTAGGAGCCTGCGTATCATGCGAATGCTGCGCCTAAACTGCATCAATGCAAAATGGCTTCCGGATGAAGCAGCGTATGCATATCCGTAGAAGAAGTAACGGTCAACCTCGGAACCAGCATTGGATCGGTTCCCGGCTCAGCAAAACCGCTGCGTACGGAGAACGCCATCCGATAACCATTTTCACGCAAATGATAAATAATCTGTGTGTTCGCCTCGCCGTACGGGTAAGCAAAATAAGGCGAGTCAATGCCAAGCTCTTTTATTTGGTGAATATCATTCGTAATCAGGCTGGCGTCTGCAAGCGAAGAATAGGCAATTCCGCAAACCGCTGTCCCTTTTTTGTGCAAATCATAGGTGTGGCTGTGATATTCAAATACGTCGCTCGACGCTTTCATTTCCTCAGTGGAAAGAAAGCTTGTTTTTTTCGAATCGAATGCTGCCGTCTTTTGTTGAATATGGGTTCCAACAACAAACATCGTCGCGTGAAAGCCATATTTTTTCAAAATAGGATAAGCATAAATAATATTGTTTTGATACCCATCATCGAACGTAATAACGACCGACTTATCCGGCAAAACACCTTCGCCATTTATATATTTCTCGAGCTGCTCCATCGTCGCTGTCTTGTAGCCATTCGTGTGCAAATATTCCATCCCCTGCTCAAACGATTCCAAACTAATCATGGAATTGTTGTCCGGCTCGCTAATGTCAGCCTTTGGAGCAATGTAGTGGTACATCAATACGGGTACCCGATCAGCATTGTCCGCCAGCGTCAACGCTTTTGAATCCAGCAGCGGTTGATTTGCTTGTTTATGCGTCATAATAAACGCTCTATTTTTGGCTAATTCCCAAGAGGTGCAGATTTTTTTCGTAACAACCGTCCCTGGATGGGCTACTGCTGTAGCATAGACAGCGATTAGAAGGACGAATGACAATAGGCCGGCAGCGATATTTTTTTTGGAACGGGACATACAAACTCCTTTCAAAAACCTTTATTGCATGTTCAGCTTTGCCTTATTCCGCATTTAGCGGGCCCAGCTTCTCGCCTCCAAGCAAATGGAAATGCAAATGATACACCAATTGGCCGCCATCGCTATTCACATTGTTAATTAAACGGTAGCCCGATTCGGCAATGCCCTGCTCGATCGCAATTTGACGTGCTGCTGTGAACAGCTCAGCCATTACAGCATCGTCGTCTGCGGTCACATCATTCATTGTGGCAATATGCTTTTTAGGAATGATTAAAATATGTACGGACGCTTCCGGCTTAATATCTTTAAAAGCAATGACTGAATCCGACTCATACACTTTAGTTGACGGCAATGTACCTTCGACAATTTTACAAAAAATGCAATCCATTCAAAACTCCCCCTAAATTATGTTATACAACCTTATTCCATCATAACGGAATGAGCAAAGCTCGTCCAATCCCCTCAGTCTTCCTATAGGATAAAAGATGGATCGGCATAGGTTTTTGACGGCTCGCAGCTATTGCAACCGGGCATCTGTGTGTTCGCCTATCGCCTGCTCCAGCTTATCCGCAATTTCCAGCCAATTGTTGTAGCCATTGCCGATTTGAATGGACAAGCTTCTGTTTTCCAATGTATCTGTATTAAAAGCCATTACAGCTTCCAGCTGCTTGCTGAATGCCTGCTGAAGCTTCGTTAGATAAGCCTGCTCGGCTGCCGTTAGGGCACCCTCATGGCTGCCGACCTTGGCCAACGACTGCTGCACCGCGTTAAAATAAGCTTCCAGCTTGCCGCTAGCAAACTCCGTGCCATTATACTGATGCGCTTCTTTCAAATAACCCATCACATGATCCACATGACGGAAAGCCGTGCCTGCACTGAATTTGGCCTCATTCCGCTCCAAAAGCTCCGCTGATTTCCCCAGGTTCTCAAGCTCAGGCAATACCGCATTATAAAATGCTGCGGCGCCGATGGCATCGGAAGCGACACGCTGTCCAGTCTCATATTTCTTCTCTTGAATGTTGGACAAATATTGCGAATATAAAAACATGTTTCCATTAAGGCTGCACACCAGCAGCACGATAGTGATTGCCAATGCAATCGGCTTTTTCTTCGGCGGTTGTTGCTCTACTGACACGCTTTCTTCCCCCTAAAATTAAATCGCCTTACTATATATAATTACAGCTATTGCTGCCTCTTCGCCATAAAGGTGCTGCTCCAGCTTCAACGAAGTCGCACCGACTGCCCGCCATCAAAAAAGAATACGTGGCACTGCGCTACTTTACGCAGCAAAACGGCTTCGAGCGCTTCCGCATAAAGCTCCAGCTGAAACCGATGGCGCTCTGCTGCCTGCTCCCATTGCTGATTAATGATCCGGTCCGTTTTATAATCGACCAGCACCAATCCATGCTGATCCTCGAACACACAGTCCACCACGCCTTGAATTAAAATCTGCTCGTCCTTTGCTTCGTCAGCAACGGAGGGGTGCACCCGCGAGGCAGGCAGCATGCAGCTGAATGGCACCTCGCGTTTGACCTCACCGGCTGCCAGCAGGCGCAAGCCAAGAGGGCTTGCGAAAAAAGCAGCAATGTTCATGGCATCGATAACCTCCGCCTGACGCGGTGTCAAGAGCTTGCGTTCTACCATGCCGCGGACCATCTTAATAACGACGTCCCCGTCAACTGTGCCATTAAGCGGTATATGCTGCATGACAAGGTGATTGACAGAGCCTTTCTCCGCCGCTGTAAGTGAAATCTGCTCCATAAACCGCGGACGGCGCAAGCGGAAGGAGCCTCTAGGCGCTGGCTGTAGGTCATTGCTATTATTCGCTTCTCCTTGCTCCCTTGCGACACCCGACTGCTCCGGATGTTCTAACGGCTCCGACGATGAATAACTGCCGCTTGCATTCACATCATTCATCGCTGCGGCTCCAGTGTCAAACAAAGGAGCCGCTTCGCGGTCGGCAAGAGCTTCCCCATGAAGACGTTTAATCTCAGTAACAGACGTTTTGGCCGGCAAAAGAGTTGCAGCTTGATGAGAATAATGAAAATCCAATCGCTCGCTCAGCTCGCTGTCCTGCTCCTCCGGCTGCAGCTCAAGCTGCGCCAGCGAAAGAATGCCTTGCAGCCGCATCTCTCTCTCCTCAAGGCCCTCATTTGGCTGGAGCGCTGCTGCTGCTTCACTGCTGAATACCGCCGCTGCAACGAAGCCTGATCGCCATTCCAGCCTTCTCATGCCGGATAGCTGATCTATTTCCTCTGCATCCTGCTGCTCAAAGCTTGATGCGGCGAGCGGTCCAAGCCAATCTAAAAAAGTCGATGCCGATGCCAGTTTAAAATCCGGTATGCTGCCGCTTGCGTCAACAGCTGCCAGCCAGCCTGGCAGCTTCTTAGCTGCATCTGAAACCGTACCGACCAGAAACATTTTTTCCTTTGGGCGGGTGAGAGCCACATATAAAATCCGCATTTCCTCGGCCAGCATTTCCATGCGCAGCCTGCGTCGAATGGCTAGAAATGGCAATGTCGGATAGCTGACACGCTGCTGTGGATCCACAAAACGCGGTCCGAATCCGAGCTGCTTATGGCGCAGAAAAGCACTCCGCAAATCCTGCTGGTTAAATGACTTGCCGAGACCTGCCGTGAACACGACGGGAAACTCCAGCCCTTTGCTCTTGTGGATCGACATAATGCGGACGACATTTTCCTGCTCGCCGAGCGCCCTTGCCGTGCCAAGATCCCCTCCGCTATCACGCATTCGCTCTACAAAACGCAAAAACCGGAACAAGCCCCGGAAAGAGGTTGCCTCGTAACCGCGAGCGCGGTCATGCAAAGCGCGTAAATTCGCTTGGCGCTGCGTGCCGCCAGGAAGACCGCCGGCAAAATCATAATAAGCGGTTTCTCGGTAAATACGCCAAATGAGGTCAGCCAACGCGCCCTGTCTGGCCTCGCTGCGCCAGCGCTCAAGCTGCGCGAGAAAATGGGTCAGCTTCTGGCGCAGCGCCTCTGGAAGCGTTAGGCTGCCTTCGGCAGCTAGCAGCGCTTCAAAATAGCTGACGCCGGACTTTTCTATCCTTATGAGCGCCAGCTCCTCGGCGTCCAAGCCGAAAATAGGAGATCGCAGCGCACCTGCGAGCGGAATATCCTGATACGGATTGTCAATGACACGAAGCAGGGACAATATCGTCTGCACTTCAATGGCATCAAAATAGCCGCTGCTCAGCTCGGCATAAGCGGGTACCCCATCAGCCTGCAGCTCCTCGATGATAATAGGCGCCCACTGCGATGTCGCGCGCAGCAAAATAACGATATCCCGCCATTCCAATGGACGGCTCCGTTTGTTTTTGCCATCATAAACGCGGTAGCCGCTGTCCATAAGCGATTGGATTTTCCGCGCAATCAGCCGGCCTTCCAGCTGCGCTGTCTGCAAATCCTCCGCCGACTCAGCAGCGTCTTGCCCCTCTTCCTCATCCTCTGGCTGCACTTTATCCTCCGCGATGACAGAGCCGGCCTTATCGATGACAATCAGCTCTACTTCGTATGCGCCCGTTTCCTCTGCTGCTGGATAAGAAGCGCCGCATACAAGCTCTGCGCGCTGATCATAATCCATTTCGGCTACGGATTCCCGCATAATGCCGCGAAATACATCATTCACGCCGTCAACTACCTCTTGACGGCTGCGGAAGTTGCGCGCCAGATCAATGCGCAAGCCTGCTGATTGTTCATCGGAAGAAGCAGCTTGAGCTATTGACGATGCATGAGTGGCAGCCTCTTTATCCGCTTCGTCCATGCCCGGCTGAGCAGTCTGTACCGCGTAGCTTTTGTATTTATGCATAAATAGATTTGGCTCCGCAAGCCTGAAGCGGTAAATGCTTTGCTTTACATCGCCAACCATAAAACGGTTCCCCGCTCCCGGTCTTGATATCAGCGTTACAATCGCTTCCTGCACCATATTCATGTCCTGATATTCATCAAGCAAAATTTCATCGAATTGGTTCTGGTATTCCAGCGCCGCATTCGAAGGCAGTGTCTGCTCTACGGACGAGTCTTCCGTGCGCAATATGCGCAGGCAATAATGCTCCAGATCGCCAAAATCCAGCAGCCCCTTCTCCCGTTTCGCTGCTTCATACCTTTTGCCAAAATCAATAATGAGCTCGCTCAGCGCCGCCATTAATGGAGCCAGCTTCTGCAGCTCCTCCAAAAACTGTTCCGGCGTACGCCCGAACAGCTCATCGGCTAATGTGCCGAGCAGCTTTTTGGCACCGTCCCGCAAATCTTTCGCCTGCTCCTGCAGCGATTTGTCATATTCGTCGCCGCGCATCGCCTTTAATTTCCCAAATTCCACCGTATGGAACGGCTCAAACCATTGCTCCCAAGGGCTTTCCTGTACGGCAGTCTTGAGCATGAGGACAAGTGCCAGATCGTCCTCGAAATTGGCAGCATAAGGCGCTGGTCCAGCAGGCTCGCGCGTTAAATCAAGCCCCTTCCGCAGCAGAGCCTCCGCGCCGGCAAGCGCCAGCTCCACATCGTCGCGCAAGCTGGCAACCCAGCTGCTGTGCTGAAGCTCGGCTGCATCTTGCACATTAAAGCTTTGAGCCGTTTCTCGCAGCCATTCTTCAGGCCATGGATGGCTTTGCGCAAAAGCATACAGATCCTGTACGAGCTTATACAGCGGCTCATCGCCGCGTTCTCCGCCCAGCCGGTCCGCCAGCGCCAGAAAAGCGCCACCGGAGCCAGAATCGGCATCAGCCTCGTCATATTTTTCCTCAAAAAGCTGATCCAGCACCTCCATCCGCAGCAGCTCGCTCTCTGTCTCATTGGCGATGCGAAAGCCGGGATCAAGCCCAATCAGCGGATAATAACGGCGAATAACATCTAGACAAAAAGAATGAAGTGTCGTGATCGACGATCTGTTCATCAGCGCAAGCTGGCGCCGCAAATGCTCAGATTCAGGCTGGCGATCCAGCTCCTTCTCCAGCGCAAGGCGAATCCGCTCCTTCATTTCCGCAGCTGCCGCTTTCGTAAAAGTCGCAACGAGCAAACGGTCCACATCGGTCGCGGAAGAAATTTTGCGAATGATGCGCTCCACCAGCACAGCCGTTTTGCCAGAGCCAGCAGCAGCAGCTACAAGGATGTTGGATCCTTCCGTTACAATTGCGCTCCACTGCTCATCGGTCCAGGTGCTGCCTTCTGGTTTAATGGCCTTTATCATTTCCGTCATCGATGCTTTCTCCTTTCTCCAGCCGCTGCCATAGCTCTTCCGTTGAAGGCTTGCGAAGCCGCACATATTCATTGCCGTCAAACAGCGGATCGAACTGACAAACCGCTTTATAATCACAATATTGGCAAGGTATTTTTGTCCCAAGCTTGTACGGCTCAATCGATACCTTGCCACAGCTGATTTCCGAGCCAATTTCGCTAATCGTCCTCCTGACGGAATCCCGCAAAATGTCCCACTGCTTGTCCGTCACGACGGAAGAGCTGCTATAGAAAGCTCCATCCTTCTTAAGCGCTACAGGCAATAGCTCGGAGTATCCCGTTTCCAGCTGATTATCCATGAGGCGCACCGCCTCTGCTTCCGCCGTAACGAGCCCTCTCAGCTTGAAGCGCTTGCGCAGCTCTGCCTTGATTTTCGCTTCCGGCATTTGATTCGACAGCGCAAGCAGCGGATTATGCACGTGAAAATAAAGCACGCCCGCAGGCGATGCCTGCTTTCCAAGCCAGCCGGAAGAATGCGTCACCAATACGTCCAAATACGTTAGCATTTGCAGGGAAAGCCCAAAGGCCACTTCCTCCAGACGCAGCTGAGTCACGCTAGACTTGTAATCCAGCACGCGCAGCAGCAGGCCCTGCTCCGTATCCGCAGCATCTACCCGGTCGATTCGCCCGATTATTTCCATGGACTGTCCATCCTGCAAAGGAATGATAAGCGGCGGCAGCGTTCCGCCAGGCCCAAAATCAACCTCCAGACCGACTGGCTGGAACGCCGCCCGGCGGGCATGCTCACTGAGCATAATGGCCGCCTGCGCTACAATTTCCTTAAGCTTGCGGGCAATATAGCGATAGCGGCCGCTGCTCAGCAATATTTGCGATTGCAGCCTTGGTGCTAGCTCGTCCACTGTATGAACCGCCGCCGCGCGGATTTCACGCTCGGAAGCCGAGCCGAAAGCGTGGCCAAGCCCTTCTTCTCCGGCCAATCGGCTGAGCGCGGCGTGAAATAGTTGTCCCACATCGGGCGCTTCCAGCCGGTTCATTTTACGCTCGCGCAGCTTCAGCCCATGAATGGCAAAATGCTGAAAAGGGCACGACACGAAGCGCTCCATTCTCGAGACACTCGCCCTCAAGCGAACGCCATAAAGCTGCTGTGCCGTATCAGCGGTCAACAGCTCCTCCTGATTCACATATCCAAGCGATTTCGTAAGCAGCGCAAGCTTCGCCTGCCATTCTGGACGTACTGCGAACCAATTGTAAAGCTCCCACCAAAAAGGAGCGATCTCGCTTCCCTGCTTCCAAGCACGCAGCTCCGTTATTAAATACGACAAGGCCCGTTCTGGATGCTGGATATATTCCCTTTGCTCCTTTACAGACATAGCCGGCGTAGGCTCCGCCTGCACTTGCTGTATCGGCAGCCCATGAAACAGCTGTCTTACCTGCCTGATAATTTCGGATGGGAGCAGGCTTTTTCCTTCTTCATCTGCCTCTGACCAGCTCATCCACAAATGACGGCTCGGCGTTGTGAGCACACTATAAATCAGAAAGCGCTCATCGAGCAGCCTTCGCTTGACGCCAGGTGCCATAACCAAGCCTTCCTCAGCCAGCCGCTCCCGCTCCTGATCCGTCAGTACACCATCCTCCTGAAAACGCATCGGCATGACGCCATCATTGGCTCCCAGCACATAACAGATCTGTACCTGTCCGGAACGCGTCCGGTCCATGCTGCCTACCAGCACCTGATCGAGAGCAGGCGGAATGGCTCCTAATTTCAGGCTTTCCAGTCCTGTCTCAAGCATGCCAACGAATATATCGGGAGGCAGCGGTTCATTTCCAACGAGCTCGACCAATTGGTCAAGCAAATTCATGACCCCATCCCACAGCTGGCGATGACCGCGTGAGCGCTGCACACGACCAGCCTCGCTGTCCTCGCGGCTCCAGCGCTCCAGCCGATCCGCCGCCCCCGTATGCTCAAGCAAGCGGTATAAAGCTTCACACATCATGGTGACATTTGAAGCCTTCTCCAGCTCTTTGCCAAACTGCTGCAATGGCGGGACGATTACGCCGCGCGCCGCCATGACTGCTTCGAACTCCGCCTTCGCACGCATGGATGGCGCATTGGCCGCTGCATCCTGTTCTTCCTCAAGCGACTCGACAATGAATGGACGCCATCTTTTTTCATCCAGCCACTTCCAGCCATCGATGCCCGCCGCCAAAACGAAGTTTTCCAGCCAATCAAATTGATCACGGGGAATGCTTCCGTCAAGCGGAAACAGCAGCTCCGTCTTAATACAGCGGAACACCGCCTCATAGCTCCAATTATGCAGCACCGTCTCCAGCGCGGAGCGTATGAACTCGACCAGCGGATGATGAACGGTGGTGTGCCTCTGATCAAGGAAATAGGGGATATTGTATTCTTGAAAAACAGCTTCGATATAGTCGCTATAATCTCCCGTATTCCGCACCATAACCGTCATATCGCGCCAGTTTGTTCTATCTTCCCTTACCCGGCGCAGCATATCGCGCGCCAGCAGCTCCACCTCGGTTCGCCGATTTGCTGCCGCATGCAGCGACAGGCCGCATAATGGACTGGCTGCATCCAGCATAGCCGGATTAGAAAGCGCCATTTGCGTCCGGCCCCCGTAGTGGCGCTCCAAATGAGCCAGCATAGGGCTACTGCTGAACCTGCCCGCCGCTTCACCGCCATCGTTTGTTGTACGCCCATGCATGCCGAGCATAATAGGCTCCAGCATTTCAACTCCTAAGCCCTCCGCCAGCTCCTTCAGCTTTACATATGCATCTGCTGTAGGATGAAACAAATCCAGCTCTAATGGCCGCTCTCCAACCTCATAGGTTCGATTCAGCTTAAGTGTAATCGTCACTTTCTTCGCCCTGCTAATAAGCGAGCTAAGCGCGACATATTCTTTTGGCGTAAAGCCATTAAACCCGTCTATCCAAATTTCCGTGTCTCGAATCGTTGAAAATTCGGACAGCCCCGTTGACAGATGAGCCAAATAATCCTCCGAATCCAAATATTGCCCAGCGAGCTCGGTCTCCAGCTTCTCGTATACAAGCTGCAGGTCATGCAGCTTGCGCTTCAGCAAGGCTGAGTCCTGCAGGGCAGAAGCTGCCTCTTCCCTGCGCTCTGCAATCATCGCCGAATTAATGCCATAACGCTTCCATTCGGTCAACAGCTCCCCAAGACGCTCAATGAAGCCCGGTTTTCCCGCTCCATGCTCGAATAGCTCCAGCTGATTGCCCAGCCGCTGTACGATTTTGTAGAGCAGCATATTCTTGCCCTCGTCGCCAATTGGAATAAGCGCTGTTCCTCCGGTTTCCTGCATGACGCGAAGAGCAAGCCTGCGCAGGCTCAGCACCTGCGCCCGAATCATTCCCTGCAAGCCGCTGCCTCGAAGCAGCGTATACTCGGACTGAAAGGTCGCCTGTTCGGGCACGAGCAAAATAAGCGGAGCCCCGTCCGGGTCTGCGCTCAGCCTGCCGCGAATCGCATCCAGGCAATATGTCGTTTTTCCCGCTCCCGAGCGGCCCAGCACTAATTGAAGCGGCATCATGCAGCCCTACCTTCCGTTACGGTTCTATTATCAACCATACTACCATACCCGTAGCCACTTTTCACGAGCTCTTCAAACATACGTTCTTAAATATTTGGCAAAAAAACCTCTTGAACGAGCAAAAAGCATACTCGCCGTTCAAGAGGTTTCCGTTATTTGCTGCGCACCTCAAAGATGGCAAATTTCAAGTAATGCCCTTCTGTTACGCCAAGCAGCTGCGGATGATCCTTGCCTGCCGCCCGCCATTCCACGAGCCGGAGCAGCTTGCCTGCATCAGCTGCGGCCTCCTGGATCGTCTCCAGAAACAAATCAGGACGCATATGGTAGGAGCAGCTCGCCGTTACCAAATAGCCGCCTTCATTCACCAGCTTCATGCCATGCAAGTTAATATCTTTATAGCCGCGGACAGCACCTGCTACCGCATTTTTTGTTTTGGCGAACGCCGGAGGGTCCAAAATGACAACGTCCCAGGTTTGGCCGCCGCCGCTGATCGGCTTGGACGTATCCGTGCCTGCACGGCTGCGCTCCAGACGCTCCTCTAGCCCCTTCGTTTGCAATCTCAAGTAATCAAAAGCATCGGTTACAACAAATTGTACGCGATCGGTAAAGCCGTTGCGTTCCACATTGCGGCGCGCCGTATCAATGGCATGCTCGGAAATGTCCAAGCAGGTCACTTTCTTCGCACCGTATTTACAGGCGTGCAAGGTAAAGCTGCCCGTATGCGCAAAGCATTCCAGCACCGTAGCACCGTCCCAGTAGGGGAAGGTGACCTCTTTGCCATTTGCATTGACTGGAACGAGTTCCCCTGTTGTCTCTGCACTCGCGCTGCTGTCCTCGACAGGCTTCGGCATTAGCTTAATGCCGCTGCGCAGGCCCCAGCCCTTCATCAGCGGAGCGATGGAGGCGCGATTTTCACGCTGATCATAGAAATAGCCTGTCTTCTGGCCCTCCACAATATCAACCTCAAGCTTAAGCCCATTTTCTTCGATTTCCAAAATCGCCGGGCATTCCCCGTACAGCACGCCTGTACGCTTCTCTAAGCCCTCCAGCTGTCTAACGCCGACATCACTGCGCTCATAGATGCCGCGCGGCTCAAACACCTGGATAAGCGCTTTAATGATCGCATCGCGGTGAATGTCCATACCGAGTGTCAGCAATTGGATGACTAGCACATCATTAAAGCGGTCAACGGTCAGGCCTGGCAAAAAATCAGCTTCTCCGTATACGAGCCTGCAATCCTGATCCGGCACAAAACGGCTGCGGTGCTCCTTCGCCTGCTGGAAACGCTCGTGGAAAAACGCAGCATCCATTGCCTCCAGCGGCTTATACGAAATAATACGCACCGTAATTTGCGATTTAGGATTCCAATAGCCCGTTGCCAGATAACGTCCTTGGTGACTGACTACGTCAACCAAGCCACCCGGCTCTGCGGTGCCTTCCATTTTATCAATCTCGCTTGCATATACCCATGGGTGGCCCTGCTCCAAACGTTTTTTGCGCCCGCGCTGCAGCGCTATCCTTGCTCTCGTCATTATGGCAAAACCAACCTCTCTCATGCTTGTCATGCTTGTCTTGTTTGCTGCATATATGTATGGGTACATCTGTCACTCGTTTTTAGAAAAGGAGATTCAGCCCATGCTTCATTCTATTATTTTGCCGATTGTGATCGGCTTTGCATTATTCTTGAGCGGCATGAAGCTGATGGAGCTGGCGCTGCATCGCCTTGCCGGCACACAATTGAATCGTATTTTGCAGCGGTTTACCGCTACGCCCATTCACGGACTGGCGGCTGGCGCCATCTCTACTGCTTTTCTTCAGAGCAGCACAGCCGTTACCGTCATCTCTATAGGCCTCGTCAATGCCGGGCTGCTCACCTTTCGGCGAACGCTCGGCATCATTCTTGGCACCAACATCGGTACCTGCCTGACGACGGAGCTGCTTGGGCTGAGCCTTGAGCGTCTCACAATGCCGCTGCTCATTCTCTCCGTCTCCGCCTGGCTGCTGACCGCACTGCTCGGCGAGCTGCAGCTTATTCCCGCCTTAAGGACGGGCGGCTGGCTAAGCACGATTCGTTCCGCCTCCGTTGCTACGCTCGGCTTTGGCATTTTGCTCGCCGGCATGGCGATGATGCAAAGCGTCGGCCCGGACATTCAGCAAAGCGCCATGTTTGACTGGTTTATGAGCAAAACGGCGGACAGCCTCTGGTGGGGGCTGGCCGCCGGTGCGGTGCTAACCGCAGCCGTGCATAGCAGCACGGCTGTCATTGCCATTATTATGGGTTTTGCGGCAATCGGAGCGATGCCGCTAGAGGTTGGCATTGCCGTTGTACTAGGCGCAAACGTTGGCACATGCGTCACAGCACTGCTCGCCTCCATTGGCGGATCGCGCGCGGGACAATTCGTTGCGCTCGCCCATATAACGTTGAATGTCGGTGGCGCGCTGCTTTTCATGCCGTTTGTTGGCCTGCTCGCTGAAATATCTGCTTGGCTGACCGCAGCTCCAGCAGCGCAAATTGCCCATGCGCAAACGCTGTTTAATATTTTCAGCTCGCTGCTTGCCCTGCCGCTTTGCTATTTGCCAGCACTGCGGCGGGCACCGCACCCAAACTAAACTTCCAACCCTGCACTATAAGCTATGTAAATGGTATGCCGAGGAGCTCTAATGCGCCGGAGACAATCCGATTGTTGTTGTCATAGCCGGATTGCTTCTGGCGTCTCCATGCATCAAGCGGCTCGAACCAATCCACTCCGCGAATTTCTTCTACTTGAGCTTGCAAATCGCCGCCGATGGCTTCAACCAGGTAATAGTGAACCTCTTTATCGACCGTACCATAGGTATCATGCTGGTACTGATATTTAATTTGGTCAATAGGTGCTACGATATTGCCCTGAAGCCCCGTTTCCTCAGCAATTTCCCGCAATGCGGTCTGCTCAACGGTTTCGCCTGTCTCCATCTTGCCTTTGGGAAGCGATACTTTGCCATAACGATCCTGAATAAGCTGAATTTGCAGCTTGCCTTCTTCCGTGCGGCGGTAGACGACGCCTCCTGCTGATATTTCCTTCACACCTGTTTCCCCCTTGCCTGATTGACATCATATCGCAATAGCGAAAATTCCAGCCGCTGCCTACTAGCGAAGCCAGCGACCGAAATCCGCGCACATTGAATGGCCTTTTGTTATGCTCTTAATGCTTCTGCATTTGTATGAACAGCAGCTTGCTGATCCTGCTCATTATCCAGCTCCAGCACAAAGCTGTGTGTCTCAGAGCCGCGAAGTGCCGACACTTCGCCTTCCAGCACTCGCACGAGCTGGCCACGGCATTCATTGACGCCAGCTTCGGTAACCTTAACGCGGCACAGCTTCCCGATTAATTCTTCGGAGCCGTTGAATACAACTTGAATGTAGTTGTCGGAATAGCCCATAACGAGTCCCGTTCCTGGAGCTCCCTTGTAGTCGCGCTCTGGAATAATATCAAGCACAGCGCCTACATACTTCTCTGCATAAGCAAGCTGCATGCGCTCGGACAAGTCGATCAGCTTGTGGACGCGTTCATTCTTAATTTCATCATCCACTTGATCTTCCATGCGCGCTGCCGGTGTACCCGTCCGTTTGGAGTACGGGAACACGTGCATTTCCGAGAAGCCCAGCTCCTCCATAAAGCGGAAGCCTTCCTCGAACATTTCATTCGTTTCGCCAGGGAATCCAACGATAACGTCCGTGGTAATGGCAACACCCGGCATAACCTCGCGGATACGCTTGATTTTCGCCGCGAATTCCTCGGTCGTATATTTGCGGCGCATCCGCTTCAGCACGGAGTTTTCGCCGGCCTGCAGTGGAATATGGAGATGACGGCACATTTTCGTAGAACGATTCAGCACATCAATCATCGCCTCATCGATCTGGCTTGCTTCAATCGAGCTGATACGGATACGCTCCAGCCCTTCGATATGATCCAGATCCCACAGCAAATCGCTCAGACGGTAGTTATCCAAATCGTCGCCATAGCCGCCAGTGTGAATGCCCGTAAGCACGATTTCCTTGTAGCCTGCCGTAACCAGCTGCTTCGCCTGCTCAACAACGCTATGCGCATCCCGGCTGCGGGACAAGCCTCGCGACCATGGAATGATGCAGAAGGTGCAGAAGTTGTTGCAGCCCTCCTGAATTTTCAGAAATGCCCGCGTGCGCTCGGCAAAATCAGGCACATCCAGCTCCTCGAATTCGCGCGTCTTCATAATGTTGCGAACAGCGTTGACTGGCTGGCGGTCCGCATGAATTTGATCGACAAATGTCATTATTTTCTCGCGATCCTGCGTACCGATAACAAGATCGACGCCGGGAATCGCCATAATTTCGGCTGGGGACGTCTGTGCGTAGCAGCCTGTTACCGCTATAACGGCATCCGGATTGCGGCGCACTGCGCGGCGAATGATTTGGCGGCTCTTCTTGTCGCCTGTATTGGTCACCGTACAGGTGTTGATTAAATAAACATCAGCGGTCGCTTCGAAATCGACCTGCTCGTAGCCTTCATTTTTGAAAAGCTGCCATATCGCTTCTGTGTCGTAAAAATTCACTTTGCAGCCTAATGTATAAAATGCAACCGATGGCATGTTGTTATACTCCTCCCATTTCTCCAGCTTCATACAGCAAGCATGTCAATCCGACGATACCTGCGGTTTCCGTCCGCAGTATCCTTTTGCCGAGGCCGACAATAATGGCTCCTGCTGCTTCTGCCTCATCTGCTTCACGCTCGGTAAAGCCGCCCTCCGGCCCCACCATAAGCAATACGCTCGGAGCGGAAGTATCGTTTCCCCTGTTAGAGCGCCAGCTAGATAGCGCCTGCCTAATGCCCACGCCTTCCGCTGCATCGCCTTCTCGTTCGTAACAAAACAAAACTAAATCATAGGAAGCAATCGATTTGACCAGCTCGCGCCAGCTTCGTACCAGCTCTACAGCCGGTACGCGGCAGCGATGCGACTGCTCCGCCGCTTCCTTGGCGATTTTGCCCCAGCGCTCCAGACGCTTTGCTTCCTTCTTGCCGTCATATTGCACAATCATGCGCTCCGACTGGAACGGGACAAACGAATAGGCGCCAATTTCGGTGCCCTTCTGGATGACCAGCTCCATCTTGTCGCCCTTCGGCAAGCTTTGAGCAATCGTAACAAGCCAGCTCGGCTCGCTATTTTGGGGAAGCTCCTCTGCAATATCCGCCACAACTTCGGTGGACGACGCTTCACGCACCGAAGCAAGCACGACCCGCTGCTCGCCGTCGCTTGCTATAAACGTATCGCCTGCCTTCATCCGCATGACGCGCACAGCGTGGAAAGCATCCTCGCCAAGCAAGCGGACCTCATCATCTGCAAACTGCTCTTTCGCTATAAAATACCGCTGCATATTGTCTACATAACCATCCTTCATAATAGCATGTTTTCATGTCGAAAATCCATGACCAAACCGTGCCAAACAAGGTGAAACGGCAGGCGCCATCCTTTGGCAGCGCAGCGCGTTTCAATCCGAGAAATATAAGCCCATTTATATGTGTCAAACTTATAAATTCTTATATTTCAAGGTGAAACGGCTGCCCTTCGCCCTTTGGCGGCGCAGCGCGTTTCAATCCGAGAAATATTAAATAAACAGTCCGCCGATCAGTCCCATAAAATTGGCTGCCAATTCCTGCGAAAAATTAAGAATCGGGCTAATGGTCACCGCGCGAAGCGGTGGAATAAACAACAGCAGCAGGAAAATAATAATGCCCCATTGCATGTTCTGCTCCATTTTATAGCCGACTTTAAGCGGTACGAGATTTTGAATGATCCGGTAACCGTCAAGCGGCGGCAATGGAATCAAATTGAAAATAAACAGCAAAAAGTTAAGCGAAATGAAATAAGAGAAAAATACTTGCAAAGCATCCTGTACACCAATGGAGCCCATATGGTACAGTCCCGACTTGATGCTGATATAATAAAGAATAATGCCAAGCAGTCCGAGCACAAAGTTGCTAAGCGGACCTGCCGCTGTCACAATAACGCCCATTAAGCGCGGATGCTTAAAGCGATTTTGGTTTACCGGTACAGGCTTGGCCCAGCCAAAGCCTGCAAGCAAAATTAAAATCATCCCCAGCACATCCAAATGAACGCGCGGATTCAGCGTTACCCTGCCGGCATCATAGGCTGTATTGTCACCGAACTTGTACGCCGTGTAAGCATGCGCAAACTCGTGAACGGTGAAAGCAATAATCAGCACAAGCACAGCAAACGGCAATTCAGCGGTCGGATAAGCAAACCATCCTTCCATACTCATTGCGTTACCTGCGGCTTGCGTGCTACGAATACAACCCAGTCTTCATCGCGGCGTATTTCCTCCACGGTAAAGCCGGCTTTCACAAGCCCTTGCTCCACAAGCTCTTCCTTGTTTTTATAAATGCCGGAGGAAATATACAGCCCGCCCGGCTTCAGCGCCTGATAAACCTCATCAATAAACAGCAAAATAATTTCAGCTAAAATATTTGCAACGACCAGATCGACTGGCACCGAGACCGTCGTGGACTCATTTGAACCAACAGATCCGCGTGCCCCTTTGCCGCCTAATACGCCAAGCAGATCGCTGAGCTTAACCTCGACTTGCTCCTCCAGCCCGTTCAGACGCACATTTTCCGTCGCACTTGTGACAGCAATTGGATCGAGATCAAGCGCAAGCACACGGCTGGCACCCAATCTGCAAGCCCCAATCGCCAAAATGCCTGAGCCTGTACCAACATCAATGATTTCCTCGCCGCCCTTAATGACGGATTCCAGCGTCTGCAGGCAGAGGGAGGTTGTTGGATGTGTACCTGTCCCAAAGGCCATGCCCGGGTCAAGCTCAATAATTTTCTCATTCGGCGCAGCCTCGTACTCTTCCCACGTCGGCTTTATAGTCAGTGTTTCCGATACTTTAAGCGGCTTGAAATATTGCTTCCATGCCGTTGCCCAGTCCTCTTCATCTACCATTTGCGAAGTAATTTCATAATCGCCTGGATCAATGCCGAATTCACGCAGCTGTTCGATCGGTGCTACAAGCTCTGCTTTCAAAGCGGCGATATCTGTACCTTCCGAAAAATACCCCTTTATAACGGCATGTCCTTCCGGAATATCATTCAGCGGTGTCTCATACCACTGACCGAGGGACGTGTCCCGTTCTTTGTTCAGCGTGCCGGATTCTTCAATGGAAACCCCGTCTGCATCCCGTTCATGCAAAAAGTTAGAAATCATCTCAATCGCTTGCTCCGTCGTCGAGATTGTAAGTTCATGCCATTTCATTTGCTTCTACGCCTCCAGTGTGAAAAACTAACATCTATTGTACACCAATCCGCATTGATGCACAAAATATGTATTTGAAAATGTGATAAACCTGCTATTTTACAGCCTTTCCAGCTATTAAATCATCTTTTGCGCATAGCAAAAAGAGAGGGCAGGCTGCTTTCCCCTGTCCTCTCCGCCTGCAAATGCCAGTGCTGGCTTTACATGGCCCGTTTACATCAATAGCTCCATACTTCCGCCTGCATCCTCAATTAGGCGCAGTGCCCTGTCCTTGACATGCTCTTCAAGCGTCGCGGTAAGTGCCGTACTGTCTGCCTGTCCATCTACACGAAGCGCCTGCAGCTTGCGCAGCGCTCCCTGTGCCGCCTCAGAATGTTCAAATACAGCACGTACGTGTTGATCAGCCATAATGGGCCAAGCCTCCTTCTTCGTATAGATAAGCGGCATTCCACCGCCCCGCTTCCTACTTCGATAGAATGGAAAACCAGCGCCATTATTATTCATTTTTTCGCAAGCTTTCAGAAAAAAAGACGATCCGCGCTTATTCGCCGCGGAACGCCTTTTTCATCCGATCAAAAATCGATTCGTGATTTTCTGCCGTTTCTGTCGGAACTGAGCCTGTAACGCCGCCAAACTGGCGAAGCAGCTCTTTCTGATCATCCGTCAGCTTCTGTGGCGTAACGACCGTTACTTTAACATGCTGGTCGCCCTGTCCATATCCGCGCAGCTTCGGAACGCCTTTGCCTTTTAGGCGGAAATACGTGCCCGTTTGTGTGCCGGCTGGAATTTTCAGCTTGATTTTCTCCGTCAGCGTCGGAATTTCGATTTCATCACCGAGTGCTGCCTGTACGAAGGAAAGAGGAACCTCGCAATAAATATCGTCGTTTTCACGCTCGAAAAATTCATGTGCTCTGACGCGAATAACGATGTACAAATCGCCCGCAGGACCGCCGCGTTGGCCAGCTTCACCTTCGCCGGACAAACGGATTTGTGCGCCTTCATCAACGCCGGCTGGGATTTTCACAGTAATTTTGCGCTGCTTTTTCACTTTGCCTGCGCCATGACAAGTTCCGCATTTGTCTTTGATTACGCGGCCTGTTCCGCTACAGTTGGAGCAAGCACGACGATTAACCATTCGGCCAAACGGCGTATTTTGCACAACCTCCTGCTGACCAGTACCGCTACATACCGAGCAAGTGTCCGGCTTCGTTCCTGGTTTCGCTCCAGAGCCTGTGCAAGTATCACAAGTCTCGGTACGGGGAATCGTAATTTCCGTTTCCTTGCCGAATACCGCTTCCTTGAAATCAATCGTCATCGTATATTGCAAATCGCTGCCGCGCTGTGGCGCATTCGGATCACGACGGCCACCGCCTCCGCCAAAGAACATATCAAAAATATCGCCAAAGCCACCGCCGTCGAAACCGCCAGCTCCGCCGCCCATGCCCTGATTCGGGTCAACATGCCCGTATCGGTCGTAGGTTGAGCGTTTGCCATCGTCACTCAGCACGTCGTAAGCTTCCTTAACTTCCTTAAATTGCGTTTCGGCATCAGCTGCCTTGTTGACGTCCGGATGATACTTTCGCGCGAGCTGACGGTACGATTTCTTAATGTCATCCGCTGAAGCGTCTTTACCTACACCCAGAACCTCATAATAATCTCTTTTTGACAAACGGTATCACCTCCGCCCATAAATGTGTTGGATAAGCTGGGACAAATGACTTTTATGTGCGCCGTGGTCGCCACTGCGAGAAAAGTTGGACTTCCGGCCGCTGTTGTTTTCTGATTTCTTTAATTATTCCTCGTCGAGGACGAAATCCGAAAACAAAGGCGGACGTTACCACTCTCTCCAGTTCCAACCTTTCTCTCCGTTACTCCCATGCTTCATATATTTCCTTCGTTCAACTTATCCTTTTAAAAAAAGTATAGCTTCGTCTCAACTTCTCGTCGAAGCTTTTTTTATATACTTTAATCATGGAACAAGGTCAAAGACAGGGGAAGCCCTGTCTTTGACCTCTTCCGCGCTACAAGCTTAGTTTTTGTCGTCAACTACTTCGTAGTCAGCGTCAACCACATTGTCTTTGCCTTTTGCTTCCGGCTGCTCGCCTTCTGCGCCCGGCTGTCCAGCCGCTTGCTCATACAGCTTCACGGATAGCTGCTGTACAATTTCAGTCAGCTCATCAGAAGCTGCTTTAATTTCCTCCAGGTTGTCGGTTGCAAGCGAAGCCGTTACCTTTTCTTTCGCAACGTTTGCTTTTTCGATTTCTTCTGGAGCTACTTTATCGCCAAGATCTTTAATTGTTTTGTCTACCGAGTATACGAGTTGGTCAGCGTTGTTTTTCGCTTCTACCAGCTCACGGCGTTTGCGGTCTTCTTCCGCATTCAGCTCGGCATCCTTCATCATTTGTTCAATTTCCGCGTCGCTTAGGCCGCTGGAAGAAGTGATTGTGATTTTTTGGCTTTTGCCTGTGCCTTTATCCAGTGCAGATACGTTAACGATACCGTTCGCATCGATGTCAAAAGTAACTTCAATTTGCGGTACGCCGCGAGGTGCAAGAGGAATATCGCTCAGGGTGAAACGGCCCAGCGTTTTGTTGCCCGCTGCCATTTCGCGCTCGCCCTGCAGGACGTGAATTTCAACGCCAGGCTGATTGTCAGCATACGTCGAATACACTTGCGATTTGCTTGTTGGAATCGTTGTGTTGCGGTCAATCATCTTCGTGAAGACGCCGCCTGCTGTTTCGATACCAAGGGAAAGCGGAGTAACGTCAAGCAATACAACGTCTTTAACGTCGCCAGTCAATACGCCTGCTTGAACAGCTGCGCCTAAAGCAACAACCTCATCCGGGTTAACGCCTTTGTGCGGATCTTTGCCGATCAGCTTTTTAACGGCTTCTTGTACGGCAGGAATACGCGTTGAACCACCAACAAGAACAACTTTGTCGATTTGGCTTGCGGACAGGCCGGAATCGCTCAGCGCTTGACGAGTTGGTTTCAGCGTACGCTCTACGAGGTCAGCTGCCAGCTCTTCAAATTTTGCGCGAGTCAGGTTCGTTTCCATATGCTGAGGAACGCCATCTACCATCGTAATAAACGGCAGCGAAATCGTTGTCGACATAACGCCGGACAGTTCTTTTTTCGCTTTTTCAGCAGCATCTTTCAGACGTTGTACAGCCGCTTTATCTTTGGAAAGGTCTGCGCCTTGCTCTTTTTTGAATTCAGCTACAAGGTGATCGATAATGACTTGGTCAAAATCGTCGCCGCCCAGCTTGTTGTCGCCGCTTGTTGCTTTAACTTCGAAGAAGCCATCGCCAAGCTCAAGGATCGATACGTCAAATGTACCGCCGCCAAGGTCATAAACGAGGATCGTTTGATCTTCTGTTTTCTCAAGGCCGTAAGCAAGAGCTGCTGCTGTCGGCTCGTTGACGATACGAAGAACTTCCAGACCTGCGATTTTACCAGCATCTTTCGTTGCTTGACGCTGGCTGTCATTGAAGTAGGCAGGAACCGTAATAACGGCTTGCGTTACGGTTTGACCTAAGTATGCTTCTGCATCAGACTTCAGCTTTTGCAAAATGATTGCGGAAATTTCTTGTGGCGAATAATCTTTGCCATCAATGCTTTCCTTATGGTTTGTACCAATATGGCGCTTGATCGAAATAATCGTGCGGTCAGGGTTAGTGATCGCTTGGCGCTTCGCGCTTTCGCCGACGATACGCTCGCCGTCTTTTTTGAAACCAACGACCGAAGGGGTTGTACGGCTGCCCTCTGGGTTAGGAATAACGACAGCTTCGCCGCCCTCCATTACTGCAACGCAAGAGTTTGTTGTACCAAGGTCGATACCGATTACTTTACTCATCGTGAATTTCCTCCTTATAATGGTTCTTCATTCCATACATTCTATTATCAAAGGAAAATATCGGTTAGCCGCTCACTTTAACCATTGCCGGACGGAGAACCTTCTCCTTCAGCATGTAGCCTTTTTGAACTTCCTCCACAATAATTCCTTCTTCATATTCATCGGATTCCACCGTCATAATCGCCTGATGGAAGTCAGGGTTAAAAGCTTCTCCAACGACATTCATCGCCGTGAGACCTTCCTGCTCCAGCGTTTGTGTCAATTGGCGGAAAATCATGTCTACGCCTTTCGCAAGCGCCTCTACGTCACCATTAACGGAAACAGCAGCTGTAGCCCGATCGAAGTTGTCGACAACCGGCAGCAGCTCTGTAACGAGCTTCATCGACGCATAACGCGCCAGTTCTTCTCTTTCCTTAGTGGAACGACGACGGAAATTGTCAAAGTCCGCTTGTGTGCGAAGGTAGCGCTGCTGGCTCTCTTCAAGCTGCTTCTCAAGCTCTGCATAACGCGTATCAACTGCTTCAGCTTCATTTTGCCCAGCTTCAGCTGTTTCTTGCGATTCGACAGTCTCGTCTGCCACTAGCTCCTCAACCACATCATTTTGTTGCTCTTTACTCACCCTATTCACCTCCTTCAAATGCCGCTAAAGCATGGCTTCATCATTTATACCAACGGGCCAAAAATGCAGCCATATCTTTAGAAATCATATCTACCAAACTCATTACCTTGCCATACTCCATCCGCGTGGGACCAAGGATGCCGATTGTACCGAGCGGCTGCCCGTCAACCGAATAAGAAGCAGTAATCAAGCTGCAGCTGGCAATCGCCAGATTATCATTTTCCGTCCCGATGCGCACTTGTATGCCTGAAGGCAAGGAGGAAAACATTTTCATCACGGCTGGCGTTTCTTCCAGCAAATCCAAAATCGTTTTTACCTTGTCAACATCTTTGAATTCCGGCTGCGTCAGCATGTTCGTCGTTCCACTTAGGAACAGGCGATGATCGTTATCAGGCTGCAGCGCCTGATCCAGTACGCTCAGCACTTCCTCGCAATGATCGACGTAACGCTCAAGTTCCTGACCGACCTCAAGATAAAGCTTTGATTTCAAGCGGACTAACGGAATGCCGACAAGCTTCGTATTCAAAATATGAACGACCTTCTCCAGCTCCTCCATCTTCACCTCAGACGGCAGCGTAATCGTGCGATTCTCGACGCGCCCTGTATTGGTGACAATGATGGCGACCGCAGAACGCTCATCCAGCGGCACGAGGCTGAAATGCTTCAGCGATGTATTGAACAGCTCCGGGCCCAGCAAAATCGACGTGTAGTTCGTCAGGCTGGACAATATCGATGCTGCATGCTGAATAACCTGCTCCATCTGGCTCATCTGCTCGGTGAAAAAAGAACGAACCTTCGTCATATCCGCATCGTTCAACTCTTCCATCCGCATCAGATGATCGACGTAATAGCGATAGCCTTTAGTAGAAGGAATCCGGCCTGCCGACGTATGCGGCTGCTCCAGAAAACCAAGCTCCTCCAAATCCGCCATTTCATTACGAATGGTAGCTGGGCTGAAGCCAACATCACCGCGCTTAGAAATACTGCGTGAACCGACCGGCTCAGCCGAGCGGATATAATCATCTACGATAGCTGTTAAAATCATTCGCTGTCTATCCGTCAACATGCGCATTCCCTCCAAGTCATCGGCTTTGTCATTAGCACTCGTCTTGATTGAGTGCTAATCGTTAATACAAAAATACCAAACCCGCTTGAGCATTGTCAAGTGAGTTTGGCATTTTTAGTTAGCCTATTTTATTTTTAGCCACTTGTTTAGGCCAATTATCCAGCTTGCGTTTACATACACGTCCTAGTTCCTTCATAACTCGTAAAAAAACCCGATAAAAAAAGAATATTCCCATTTTGGAAATATTCTTTTTCATCAGGCTTGCATGAAAGCATTAATATGATTTAAAAACCCTTACTCCAGCACTTTCAAAACGGCGATTTCATCGCAAGCATTCTGCTTCGGACAGTTGACGCAATCGGTCCATACCTTTTCTGGAAAGATTTCTTTATCTACGACCGTAAACCCATTCCGCAGAAAAAAAGCGACCTCATACGTCAGCGCCATTACCTTCGTAATGCCCTGTTCCTTCGCCGCAGCAAGCAAGCCGTCTACGAGCTTGCTGCCAATGCCCAGACCCTTGTAACCATCCGACATGCCAAGTGACCGGATCTCTACCAAATTATCGCCGAGCTTCGTCAGCGAGCCGCAGCCGACAACCTGGTCGCCTACTTCCGCTACAATAAAAGAATTTATCGAATACTCAAGCATATACCGGGTACGGGGCAGCATGATCCCTTTCTCTGCATAGCCTTGAATTAAATCAAACAATACGTCAACATCATCTTTGGTTGCTTTTCTGCACACTGCCTGCAAGCTGTCCATTAGTTTCATGCTGCTCCCCCCATCCGGTGCTTGTTTCATCACCATATACCTATCATTGAATAAATATACAACATCGCGCATGTTTTCTCAATAGGCATTTTAAAAAATCTTAATATGAATTTTCATATCGGCCAATCTAGCTAAACTTCCAAACCAATAAACGAGCCAAACACTTCATTGCCGAGCAATACGCCTTTATCCGTCAGCCGATAACCCGCACCACGCTCATCCTCCAGACGCTCCATCAAGCCGTCATTCAAATGCTTGTCAATAATCGGGCCAAAATAGCTTTCGAGCGTCTTCCCGTCAAACTGGCGGGTAAAATCAGCTGTACGAATGCCATCCAGCAGACGCAGGCCAACCATCATAAAGTCCTCCATCGCCTCAAGCTCGGAAATCGTCTCGCTATCAAGCCGCGGCAGACGAGACAGCGTAGCGTCAATATAAGGCTGTACCCCCTTGATATTAACATGTCGCTCGCGATTTGCGTACCCATGTGCACCTGCTCCGAGTCCATAATAAGGCTCATTGCGCCAGTACGTTGAATTATGCTTGCTCTCAAAGCCGGGACGGGCAAAATTACTTATTTCATAGTGCTGATAGCCGCCAGCCTTAAGCTGTTCAATCAGCAGCAAATACATATTTAAATCCTCATCCTCTGTAGGCAGCGGCAGCTCATTGCGCTCATACAGCTTGTGGAACAATGTGTTTTCCTCCACTTTAAGGCTGTACAGCGAATAATGCGGCAGCTCAAGCGCAAGCGCCTTCTGCACACTGTCCGCGAGCAGCTCAACCGTCTGCCCTGGCAGGCCAAACATTAGGTCGATCGACAAATTCGTAAACCCTGCGGCTCTAGCGTTCTCCAGGCTACGATACACATCCTCCACATTGTGAATGCGCCCAATACGCTCCAGCAGCGTATTATTAAACGATTGCACGCCAAAGCTGATCCGGTTGACCCCACCGGCATACATCGCCGCCAGCTTGTCAGCATCCGTCGTGCCCGGGTTTGCCTCCATCGAAAACTCGACATCTGGAGACAGCGGAAAATGCTTGCGAACAGCTGCGAGAAATCGCTCCATCTGCGGCGGTGTAAGCACCGTCGGCGTACCTCCGCCTACGAATACCGTATCGATTTGCTCTGGCGGCAGCACGCTGATTGTCCGCTCCATTTCGCGCTCCAGCGCATCCAAATAATCGTCCACCGGCTGTCCTTTCAGCACATAGGACGTAAAATCGCAGTAATGGCACTTATTCGTACAAAAAGGGATATGAATATAAAGCGCTCGCGGCGCGTAATGAATCGTCATGCTGTACACCTGCTTTCCTGTGGCAAGCTCTCTTCAAGCGCCAGTCCGTCATAGTCCGGCTGGCTTCTTGCCTCTCTCATGATAAAAAGGAGAGCCTCCGGCTCTCCTTCTCCCTCTAGCTTTCGTCGATCTTGAGCACAGCCATGAACGCTTCCTGCGGCACCTCAACGCTGCCGACCTGCTTCATGCGCTTCTTGCCTTCTTTTTGCTTCTCAAGCAGCTTGCGCTTCCGGCTAATGTCGCCGCCGTAACATTTGGCAAGTACGTTTTTACGCATCGCCTTAACGGTTTCACGGGCAATAACCTTGGTGCCAATCGATGCCTGTATCGGAACCTCGAACATTTGACGCGGGATAAGCTCCTTCATCTTCTGGCAAATAATCCGTCCACGGAAGAACGCCCGGTCGCGGTGAACGATGACGGACAGCGCATCGACCTGCTCGCTGTTCAACATAATATCCATCTTCACAAGATTGGACTTCCGATAGCCGGACACTTCATAGTCGAACGAAGCATAACCCTTCGTGCTTGATTTCAACTGGTCGAAGAAATCATATACAATTTCCGAAAGCGGAATTTCATACGTAATCGTGACGCGGTTCGTATCCAAATATTCCATATTAACGAATTCGCCCCGTTTGTTCTGGCACAGCTCCATAATCGCGCCGACATAATCATTCGGTACGATAATGCCCGCTTTAACATAAGGCTCCTCGATAAAATCAAGCTTGCCCTGCTCTGGCAGGTTGGACGGATTGTCGATGCTCATGACCGTTCCATCCGTCAGCGTCACCTGATAAATAACGCTTGGCGCCGTCGTAATAAGCGGAATGTTGAACTCGCGTTCAATACGCTCCTGAATAATTTCCATATGCAGGAGGCCCAGGAAGCCGCAGCGGAAGCCGAAGCCTAATGCTGTCGACGTTTCCGGCTCGTAGCGCAGCGAAGCATCATTCAGCTCCAGCTTCTCAAGCGCTTCGCGCAGATCGTTATAATCCTGTGTTTCGATCGGATAAAGTCCGCAAAATACCATCGGATTAATTCGGCGGTAGCCCGGAAGTGCTTCCGGTGCCGGACGCTTCGCATCGGTTACGGTATCGCCGACACGCGTGTCTTTTACATTTTTGATACCAGCAACGACAAAACCTACATCACCAACAGCCAGCTCGTCCACAATGCCCATACGCGGCATGAACGCTCCAACCTCAATAACTTCAAATTCAGCACCAGTCGCCATAAAACGGATTTTCTTGCCCGCTTTGATGCTGCCGTCAATAACGCGAACGTAAACGATAACGCCTTTGTATGCATCATAGTGAGAGTCGAAAATCAACGCCTTAAGCGGCTGATCAGGATCACCTGTAGGAGCCGGAACCTTTGCAACGACCTGCTCCAAAATTTCCTTAATGCCAATGCCTGCCTTCGCCGAAGCATGAACCGCCTCGCTTGCATCCAGTCCAATAACATCTTCAATCTCCTGCTTGACGCGATCTGGCTCTGCGCTCGGCAAGTCGATTTTATTGATGACCGGAAGAATTTCGAGGTTGTTGTCGAGTGCCAAATAAACATTGGCAAGCGTCTGCGCCTCAATTCCTTGTGCGGCGTCTACAACGAGCAGCGCGCCTTCGCAAGCAGCAAGGCTGCGGGAAACTTCATATGTAAAATCGACGTGTCCAGGCGTATCAATCAAATTGAGCAAATATTCCACACCGTCATCCGCCTTATAGGTCAGACGAACAGCCTGCAGCTTAATTGTAATTCCGCGCTCACGCTCCAAATCCATTTGGTCCAGCACCTGAGCTTGCATTTCTCGCGAAGAAAGCGCTCCTGTGTATTCCAAAATGCGATCCGCAAGCGTAGACTTCCCGTGGTCAATATGCGCGATAATCGAGAAGTTTCTAATTTTCTTTTGTCGGTCACGTACGTCAGCCATGCCTAACCCCCACACCATCCATTATTGCTAATCATTCTTTCCATTATATCAGCAATGGAGAGCGCCAGCAATGCGGTTGCCGAAATTCCGGCAGAGCGCCTTTGTTAATTCGTCACCTTTTCAAACAAATCTACAATAAACGCCATGCTTCCGGTCGAAAAAGATTGCAGCAAGCCTGCCGTGCCATCAGCCAGCTTATTGACCGACGGCTCCTGATTTTCATATGGCATGCCCGGCAGCCGGTCGCCATACAGCATATTTTGCTCAGCAAGCTTCCGCACCTCGGCCAGTTCCCTCTCAAGCTCGGATATTTTGCGCGAAGCGGCATCCGACATGCCGGCAATCGACTGTGTTTCAGGTACAGCTGTTCCGCTGACTCCCGTTTCCGCGCCTTGCCCAATGATTGCATCTGCCGGCATGACAGAGGATGCTCCGGTCTCCTCAATCGGCCCGTAAATCCGTTCAATGCCCGAGGAGGACATTTCTATGCCATACAAGATAACAAAAACGAGTACCCCGCCGATGATCGCCCATTTAAACGCATCACGCCGCTTTCTCATACCGACCCTATCCTTTCTACACTAGATTCGCCAATTAGCTTTGTGGAGCTGTAACCTTCTCATCCTGCCAATAAATATCCGCGATCACCTTAGCAAGCACATCTGCGGTGCGATACGACTCTACCAGCGTATTGTCTACACCTCCTACCTCGATCAGCACGCTGTCTGAGGCGAGCGATTGATTGTATTCCCCATTGCCTGTGGCAGCTGTTTTGCCCCATATTCCCCTTGAAATGCCCGGATACTGCTTCTCCAGCGCTTCGTGAATTTTAGTAGCAAATGCCTCGTTTTCCTTCCAGTTCGGATTTTTATGGCCGATGATAAAATAAACCTGTGCATAGCTTTTGCCCTTAATCTCGGTCGTCGTATATTTGCGCTTCTGCGAATCGCGATGCAGATCGAATAATAATTTCAAATCCTTGCTGCTCGCCAGCGCCTCTTTTACCGTCTTCATGGAATATTTATAGGACAGCTCCCATTTGTAATTTTTCATGGCGGTCGGATAATCCGTTTCTGAATGCAAGGCGCCTACCCCGCGCTGCTCCAGCTGCTCTGCGAGCCGCTTGCCGACCAGCGTAATATTCGTTGTGCTGGAATTCGGGTCCTTGGCGCCATCCTTCAATTCCGGGTACCACGATTCCCGATTATGGGAATGATAGATGAATGCGACCTTGGCTTCTCCCGTCGATGGCTTCGTATTTCCGCTGCCGCTTTGCCCTGGCTTGTCCGCTGGGTCAACAGCGCTTGGCGGCAGCGATGGCTGCGGCTCCACAATCGGCTGTTCGCCTGCTGTCCCTTCTTCGGCATGCGAAGGTATCGGCTCATTATCCTCAGGCCCAACGGCGGTATCGGTTCCGCTGCCTTTGCGAATGAGGAAGGAATCTCCGGCATTCATGCCGGGAATGCCGGCCGCTAGCAGGCTTTTGGGCTGGGTAGGATTAATATCCGTCATCAGCCTGACTAGAAAAGCGCTCACCTGCGGCACAGACAGATCGCCAGACTGGTTGCTCCCCTGATAGGCAGGCAGTTCCATTTCCAGCATATCCCCGAACAAACCGCTAGATACTGCCGCTGCAAAACCTTTCATCGAAGACACCGGCGCAGCCGACGCTTGACGATGGGCAACTGCCGCAATGCCTATAATGACGAAAAAAATCATCGAACATAAAGAAAGAACAGCGAATGTTCTTCCTGTGACCAGCAATTGCCGAATTTTCCGGCTTCCATACGCCAAATCGAGCAGCATGATTTTTCGTCTCATCGTTTCGCTTACCTCCCGGTTCTGTGCTAGAGCTGTCTTGCTGCTATTAATCTATGAACGAGTGGACATTAGTAGAACCGACTGCACCCTCATTTTTAATATATTGATCTGCTAGTTTTAGAGTGATAGCGGCATGCTTATATAAAAAAAGCCGCCATACCATGCCTCTGTGTTGAAAGGCATCATATGGCGGCTTACTTTTAATGGGTATAGGCAGCTACATTGTCGGTATCAACCGCATCATGCAGCGAAGCATTGAGCCCGCTCGCAATAATGTTGGCGATGTCCTCGATAAATTGGTCAATCTCCTTCGGCGTAACGAGCAAATCATGGCCGAGCGGGTGAAGCACCTCTTTGACGAGCTGCAGCCGCTCCTGCTCCTCCAACTGGTTCATGATGCCAAATACCTGATTGCTGTCGCCCTTGTTCGTTTCAATGTGCTGACGCATCAGCTCAAGCGTATTATTCACAATTGTAGATGCATACACGACTGTCGGGACCCCTATAGCAATTACTGGAATCCCTAAAATTTCCTTGGTCAGCCCTTTGCGCTTATTGCCGATGCCAGAGCCGGGATGAATGCCTGTATCGGCAATTTGAATCGTCGTGTTCACCCTCTCCACCGCTTTGGAAGCAAGAGCATCAATAGCAATGATGACATCGGGCTTCGTCCGCTCGGCAATGCCTTGAATAATGTCGCTGGACTCAATGCCGGTAATGCCTAATACACCAGGCGCAATAGCGCTGACCGCGCGATAGCCAGGCGCAACCTGATCGGGCATCAGCTCAAAAAAGTGGCGGGTCACCATTACGTTCTCCACGACAATTGGGCCCAGTGCATCCGGCGTCACATTCCAGTTGCCCAGTCCGACAATGAGCACCCGTGCTGTCTTGCCGACTCCGATGCGTTCAAGAAAAATCTCAAAATGCTTGGCGAACATCGTCGCAACCCGGTTCTGCAGCTCCGTATCCTGCGTACGCAGTCCTGGAACCTCCAGTGTGACGTAGTGGCCCTGCATTTTGCCAATTGCAGCGGCCCCTTGCTCATTTTGGACATGAAGGCTTGTAATGACGATGCCATCCTCATCTTGGCGCTCGGAATGGATGCCCGGAATGACGCCGCCCGACTGCTCGGCCATTTCTTTTGCTTCCAGCGCCAAATCCGTTCGAACGTTGTAAGCTTGCAAATCAAGTTGTCCCACCGCATACCCTTCTTCCTTGAAAAATAAATGCTTTCTGCCATTAGTGTTCGCAAGCATTTGGTTTTCATGCGTGCTATTGCTTTTTGGGTATACGCGTGATAATATATTTTAAGTTGTGTTATCCAGAATTATAGCGTATGCTAAAGATTGCCTGTGCATATTTCGTAGGAGGTGAAACTCGATGCCAAACATTAAATCCGCAATTAAACGCGTCAAAACGAGCGAAAAACGCCGCGCTTTGAACGCTTCCCAAAAATCCGCGCTTCGTACGGCTGTTAAATCTGCTGACCAAGCTATCGCCGGCACTGATGTAGCTGTTGCTAAAACAGCTCTAATCGCTGCGACGAAAAAATTGGACAAGGCGGTTACTAAAGGCCTGATTCATAAAAATGCGGCTGCCCGCAAAAAATCTCGTCTTGCTAAAAAGCTTAACGCTATTTCGGCGCAAGCTTAAACCGTCCTTGAACATACAAAAAAGCTGTCTTCCGGTTATCCGGTTGACAGCTTTTTTGTGTGTATATGATGTCGTCGCTGGCCTCTATGCCATCCGCTTTGGGGCGCCAAGCGATAATAAATAAAGCTCAAGGCCAAAGTTTTTATCCAATTGCCCCGTCTTCATCTTATAATCCAGATCAGCAATAGCGGATAGCAATGCCCCTAGCCGCGACGTTGAAAACTTCCGGCACTTCTCCGCAGCCAGCTTGACCGCATAAGGATGAAGTCCGAGCTGTCCGGCCATTTGCTGAGGCGAATAGCGATGCTGCTCCAGCTCTTTAATTTGCAGCATGATTCGCAGCTGCCGTGCAATCAGCGCCGCGATTTTTATCGGCTCCTCGCGTCTGATAAGCAATTGTCTATACAATCGCAGCGACCTGTCCACCTGCAATTCCGCAATTGCATCCACCAATGCGAATACATCCTCTTCCACAGTGGACACCGTAAGCAGCTCCACTTCCTCTCGTCCAATCTGACCGCCAACACCGGCGTGCAGACAGAGCTTGTCCACTTCTAGTGCCAGCTGCTGCATATGAGCTCCGACCCGTGACAGAAGCAGCTCAGCCCCCTCAGCATCCAGCGTGCGTTTCTGCTCAGCCGCCCGGCGGATGGCCCAGCCCTTCAATTCAGATGCATCCAGCTCTTGAAAAGCAATGAGCGCATTGCGATCCTTCAGCTGCTTGACTAGCTTGCGCCGTTCATCCAGCTTCTCCGCGTGAATCAGAAACAGAATGACCGTAGTTTCAGAAGGATTCTCTATATATTGCTGCAAGCGGTCGGTGCGATGGTCCAGCTTTCCCCCCTCTTTCCCGCCAGCCGCAAATACGACGGCATCCCTCACGATGACCAGCTTACGTTCAACAAAGAAGGGCAGCGTCTCCGCTTCCAGTACAGCCTCATCCAGCACACTTTCTGCTGTATCGAATTTGACGATGCCCAGCTCCCGCTCATCAGCGGTGAACATCGCGTCCGCAAGCGTATCGGCAAACTGCTGAATTCGGTAACGGTCTTTTCCGAAAACGACATATACAGAGCGAAATCGCTTGCCCTTAATTTCCTTCAATGCTTCTTTCCCATCCAAAGGTTATTCCTCCCTACCTTCTCCTGTGAACGGCAACAAAGGGATGAGCCCGATCGGCTTCATCCCTTTGTCCCTGAACATCTATATAAACATCAGCAGAAAGATCCATGGCTTCTCCTTCTGCTGATGGTCATACGACGATCAAGGCTAACACGTCGCATCTTCTCTCCACTCTTTACCATACGCAGTTAGAGCGGGAAGTGTGCATACACCTGTAGACCTTCAACTAAAATTAATGTGCTGCTTTGTCATCCTTGAGCGTATTCAGATCAACTGCATATTTTTCAATGCCGCCCGACTCCAGATGAATTTCATAATTCAATATCTTATTGTCCTCCGACCAGCTCAAATTGGCGATCTGGCCGTTTTTGCGCGCCGTTTCCAACAATAGCTTATGGTCGCTTGCCTCATAAATCTTAATGACATAGCCAACAACCTCAGCCGAATAAACGCCGTCACCAGAAACCAATGGAACGGTTGCAAGAGGAGCCTTCTCTGATTCGCCTGAAAGGCTTTCCAATGGTTTCCTATCCTCCTCTGCAGGAGCTTGAGAAGTACTGGTGTCTGTACCCGTGTCAGACTTTGCATCATTGAAATCTGGAGCAGTAAGGCCAGAAGCCGAACCAACATCAGAAGTTCCAAATTCACTGCTGTTATTGCCATTAGCACTTCCGCCATCTTGATTTGATCCGTCGCCGTCTTGTCCTGTTACATTCTTCTTAAGACTCATGCCCGTATCAAGCGATTCCGTGTTCACTTCGCCGGAGGCCTGTGGATCAGTAGCCACAAATTGCCTGACCGCCGACGTGTCGTAATTGGCTATAGGGCTGTCAGCAGCAGTAGCGCTTGCTTCCGTCCGGCCCAAGTCATTGTTTGATTGCGACCCATTAAACCAGCCTGCGTTATAGGAAACGATAAATGTGCCCGCTACAAGGCACGCCGCAACGACGCCTGTAAGTTGCCGAAGTTTCGACGAAGCTCCGCGCGCCGGTGTCTTCCTCCGTTTGGGCGTTGCCGTTTCTTGTGGCTCCACAACAGAGCCAGCCGCTTCGAATGAAAGCTGCTCCAATTGAGGCATAATAGCATCCACAAGGCTGTAGCTTGGCGTTACATGAGGCAGATTTTCCAATTCCGCAGACAAATTTTTCAGCCGCTCAAACATTGCTGCGCAGTCCGGACATTGCTTGAAATGGTTTGTCATGGTTGCTTTCTCGTATTCATCAAGGTCGCCGTCAAGCTCCCTTTGCATATATTCCATCACCTCTTGACAGTTCATCCCCGGACACCACCTTTCTGATAATCATGTAGTAACGTTTGAAGCTGCTGTCTGGCTCTGAATAAATAGGATTTAACTGTGTTTAGGGGCAAATCCAGAGACTCAGCTATTTCATTGTAGGAAAAATCCTGCAAGTATCGAAGCACGACAACAGCGCGGTGATGATCGGGTAGCTTATCAATAGCGTTACGGATGTCTTGAGCTGCGTAAGCGGACAAAACTTCATCCTCTACATTTTGCTTCTCGTGAAACACCATATCATGCTCATCAATGGACACTGTCGGCTTGTTTCTTCTAAACTTGTCAATACAGATATTCGTTACAATGCGTTGAATCCATGTTTTAAATTGGGCTTTTTCTTCGTATGAGCCGATTTTGGTATAAATGCGAATGAGTGCCTCCTGTGCCGCATCCATTGCATCCTGCTCGTTGTTTACTATATAGTAGGCTGTCCGATAAACATGTGTTTCAATCTCTCGCAATAGAGTAATCAATGCATCGCGATCTCCCGACTGAGCGGCTCTAATAAGGCCAGGCTCCACCACGAAGGATCCCCCTCTCTTGCAACCTCTCTGACGAGCAGGTTACGTAAAATGTTGCAAACCTTCGTACAAATTCATTTTTTATTTTAGCCACAAGGCCCATATTCCTATTTTAACAAGCGTACTCCACACTCAAGAATATCAAAAAAAGCAAGCACCGTATATAGCAAGTTCATGACTGCGTGGAGTTAGCCGATTTTTTCTTTTACACAGAGGACTTCTCCAAAAAAGCATATAAGTTAAGATTTATTTTGCCAAAGCGCACTTCACAGCATTCAGCCGGAAAGAAATCCTTTCCACCCACGCATGCCTTGAGCTTGTCCAAAATGTTATTGATGCTGTCCTTATCGAGCTTCAGAATTAGGCCCGATTGCGCGTAATGGAGACTTTCGTCTTCGCTAACCTGTACAAGCCTTAGCTCATTTACCTTTTTACTGTTAATTTGCGCAGCTTCACTTAGAGCAATTGTCGCTTCCTCCCCTGCAAGCATTAGGCAGAGGGCTTCACAAAGCTCTCTTGCACCATATATATCGAATCGGATATCAATGGCATATTTTCCGGCTCTGTTTATTTTTATCATCGAATTCACACTTCCTTGCCTTAATCTCCTGCCGCTGCTTATGCTCATTTTACAGGATCATTTCAAAGAAGCCTACTCCGGGGTTCACTCCACTCCGCTTTTCTTTGTTTATGCCTATAATATGATAGAAGCGTATAGCTTGATGCATGCGCTAAAAATGAGCAGAAAGCTGCTGAGACATACCGCTTTTTCAGGGTGCATATGACAAACTGAGCGGGCTCACTGCTCACTGCTCCTTGCTTAGCGTTTACTTGAAGCAAATGTCAGCTGTCGATTCAAAGCTGGGAACCACATGCTGCGATTGTTGCTGAGATCATTATAATTGAGATCACTATAGCTGAGATCAATGTGGTTAGATCACTGCGGTAGAGATCACTGTAGCCGAGATCAATGTGGTTGAAAATACTGTAACTTAGATCATTGTAGTTGAAAACACTGCGGTTGAGAATCTACGGCTCGGGGCGTGCGCTCCTTTTTTGGCGGACTGAGATTCCGCTATTTTGGGTTTTGATCCGATTTCAGACCTTAAGCGGACAGGAAATCCGTTAATACCCTCTTTATCGCGACAAAATGGCCATTTGCAGCACATTAGCGGCTCCTGAGTCCGCCGCTTGTGCTATACCCTTGATACTGTTGAATTAGCTGCATCTGTGTCCGCCTAGTCCAGCTTTGTACAGGGAGTAAGCCACTTGAACGCAGAACACCCAGCTGCCTTTCGGTACGTAAGTCCACATTTATAAGCGATGACATTACCATCAATAGTGGGAATACTTGTGACTTTAAATTTGATCTGAATCTGGATTTGGATCTGGATATAGCTCACTTATCATTACATACACACCTAAACTATAAGCACTTTTATTAAAAATTCTCCTTTTTATGATTATGTTTATTGTCTTTGAATATCAATTCCTCTTATCCATCGTTCTGACCAATAGCCTCTCCGATGCCGCCCGATATTCAATTTCACCGTCCTGATCTGTTCGGCGCACCTCGGCTCCGGCTGCCTTCAAGCGTCCCAATACATCGCCATGAGGATGGCCGTAGCTGTTTGTCGCACCTGCTGAAATCGCCGCACTCAGCGGCTGCCAGCGTTCCAGCCAATTGGCAGCAGTCGAATAACGGCTTCCATGATGCGCAACTTTAAGCACATCGACTTTAGCGCAGCAGGCCCAATAAAAGGCTGGATTTTCATCCATATCGGCTAGCAAACGCTCCTCCGTCTCAAACCCGATGTCTCCCGTCATTAGAAAAGTATAATTTTTCATCGTCAAATAAAGGACAACACTCGCTTCGTTCTGCTCCTCGATCTTCTTGATTTGCATGTTGGGAATGCTGCTTCGATCCGCGAGGACAACGGCAGAGGGCCATAGAACGGTCAGCTTTGTTTGCTTGCCCATTTCCCACTCCTGCCCCGCCTCCGCCCGGTACATTGGAATCTCATGCTGCACTGCATAGGCAAGCAATTCCTCTGCATCAGGAGAATGCTTCATACTGCCGTTCCATAACAGTCCTTTGACTGGGATCGAATCCATAACCGCTTTAAGCCCCATAATATGATCACTATCCAAATGAGAGACGATGAGCAGATCAAGCTGATGGACACCACGCTTCATTAGCAGCGGGGCGATGACCTTTTTGCCTACTTCAAAAGGATCCTTGCGCGCTCGCCACTCCTCGCCATCCTTACGGAAAGAAACCGTTCCCCCACCGTCGATCAAAAGATGCTTCCCTTCTGGTGTCCTGACATAAATAGAGTCTCCCTGTCCAATATCCAGCACATGAACGCGGCCGTCGCGATCAAATAGGTCAGGATAATAGGCGAAAAATAGCAGGGTTAGCAGCAGGAGGAAAGATGAAAACAGGCTGCTGGGATAAAGAAGCGCCATCGCAGAGGTTGTACTTGGAAAGCCTTTAAATCCTCGAGATGATTTGTGGGTAGCAATGATGCCGCCCGTTCTATGTATGGATGGAAGCTCGTGGAGCGGCTGCGTTTCCAGCTCACTATTTTCGCGACCAGCAGCATAGCCTTCATGCTCTATATCTAGCTCCTGCTCAGGAGAAGCTGAGGATTGACGCACTGGAAGTGCGCGGAATAACAGCGCTAAAGCACCATACCAAGCCGCGATCCACCATAGCGGTGGAGTCGCCCAAATCGTACGAAATAAATCTGCCTTGGCGAGCCAGTCCACAAGCCAAAATGTCCAGTCATTAGCGTAGACACTCGCCCATGCGAGCAGCTTGCCGCCTGATGGCCAAGCCATATGAATGAACAGCGCAGCTCCGCCTAACGGCATAATAATAAAGCTGATAAATGGCACAAGCAGTAAATTAGCCGGAAGCGACAGCAAATGAAATTGGTTGAAATAATAAATGGAAACTGGAAAAGTTACAGCTTGCGCTACGACGCTGACGGCGGTCAAATCGAGCAGCGCTTTTCCCCGCTTCCAGTCAGGCATAGCACGTCTTACAGGAGGGACACCAAGAATAAGACCGAGCGTCACGATAAACGAAAGCTGGAAACTGACATTTTCCAAATAAAAAGGATTGATTGCCAGCATGATGATGGCTGCGGCCGCCAATATATGCAGGCCATCCTTCAGCTTGTGCATGCGCGCAGCCAACAAACCGAGCATACCCATCACGCCGGCCCTAACAACCGAAGGCGAAGCGCCGCTGAGCAGCACATAGAAGGGCACGGCAAAAACGAGCGTCAGCAGCAAGCGCTCCCGCGTCATGCGGCAAAGCCGTAAAATCAGGCCCAGCGCGTAAAGGAACACCGCGACGTGCAGGCCTGATATGGCGAGTATATGCGTTAAGCCGAGACGAGCGAATTGCTGCATGAGGGAGGGATCAAGGTTATCCGTGATCCCGAGAACGAGGCCTTGCATGTAGCCGGCTTGCATGCCCGGGTACATGCCTGTTAGTCGTGCGCCAAGCCAAGCGCGCACGGTGTCGACGCGGCCGAGCAGCGCGGCCGCGGTCCAAGGCGGGCCGGGCGCGATGTCGATCGCGCCCGTGCCCGTAGCTTGAAGCAGCCAGTGGATATTCTGGCTGCTCAAGTAGCGGCGGTAGTCGAAGCCGCCGCGATTAGCCGGGCCAGCGGGCTGCGCCAGCTGGCCCTTAACGTCAACGACGTCGCCGCGCCGCCAAGCAGCGGCGACCTCCTGCTGCGGCTGCTCTTCGAGCCGCAGCTGCACAAGCATCCGCTCGCCGCCGAGCTGGCGCGGCGAGCCAAACCCCGCTACGCTGGCGGCATCGACCGCCAGCTCAAAGCTTGCCCGGTCGCCGTCGATCTCGACGACCGATACAATCGTCCCGGACGCTTCAACCGCTATCGCAGCGTCCGCCCCCTGCGCCTCTGCGGCGCGCAGCACGTCCAGCAGGCCAGTCACATTGCGGGCATCCGCCCACATCCGTTCCCCAGCTGCAAGGACGAAGCCGACTGCACATACGGCTGCCAGCTTTCGCGTCAGCCGCCCCGACAAAACCAGCGCCAGGGCGGCTACCGCCACGCCGCCCGCCGCCAGTGCAGCTCCTGCGCCGCTCAACTTCGCGCCGCTTGCGCAGCCTGCCACAAAACATACCGCGAACCAAAGCAGCGGTCTTCTATTCATTTTCAATCACCTCTTCATTTTGGCTTGAAATCGACTTCATTTTCATGTAAGCAAACTGAGACAGCCCCGCGTTAACGGCTGGCGCCATCCTCTGGCAGCTAAAGCTCGTTACGCGGTGGAATACAAATCATTAATAAGCTCAAACTTTTAAACACCTATATTTGCAAAAAAAGCACCTCTTATCACATGCAGATGCGCATGCGATAAGAGATGCTTCCTCTCAAAATAAACCATTATTTTATCTTCTTTGCTCTTGCTCTTGCAATATTCTATTTCTGTTACTGTTTAACTTTTAAAGGCTGTTCATTTTTTATCATTATTTTTGTTCTATCACTGTTTATGTTCTATCACTGTTTATGTTCCGTCACTGTTTATGTTCCGTCACTGTTTATGTTCTATCACCATTCATTTTTATCAACGCTGCATCTATGGCTGTTGCACTCTCTCTTCCTAGCCCAGTTCCTACCCACTATCACCCATAGCTCTAACCGTCTCTACCCACATACAAAATCAAGAAATAACCGACATTCCCGCCTGCGGCGGCGGTTCATAGCCTTCCAGTAAACGAAAAACAATGCCTAAGTGCCCCATCAGCGTCACAACCTTCTCGCTGTCTTTCGGGTAACCGCGGTGGTAAACAACCTCTTTAATCCCGCTGTTCGCGAGCATATTCGCGCAAGTCCAGCAAGGCTGGTCTGTTACATATACCGTTGAGCCTTCACGATCAGCTCGATCGGTAAACAGCAGCAAATTTTGCTCCGCGTGGATCGTGCGAATGCAGCGCTGCTTTTTAACCATTTGCTCCGCGCCATTTTCCTGCTTAATTTCCCATTCTTCCGCAATCATACAGCCCGCTTCCGAGCAATCCTGAACGCCCATTGGCGCTCCATTATATGCGGTGCCAAGCAGCTTTTTGCCCTGCACCAGTACAGCTCCCACATGCCGCCTCGGGCAGCGTGAGCGCGTCGATACCATATAAGCAATGTCCATAAAATACGTATCCCAGTCTTTACGTTCGGCATCTTGCCCTACTATTGCCATTGTTTCAGCTTCCTCCTTGATGCTCGTTCAAAATAATCGTCAGCCACAATTGCTATTAAAAATACACGATATATTGGTTTTTCATAAAATCCGGCTGCTGCCTGTTATTTTCTCATACTTAAGGATTGGCGACAATGCTGTCTTTCATGCCCTGAAGCAGCTTAGGGCCGATTCCCTTCACTCGCCGCAAGTCATCGACCGATGTGAACCGCCCATTTTTCTCTCGATTTTCAACAATCGCTTTAGCTTTGGCTGGTCCAATCCCTTTCAGGCCATCAAGCTCCTCAGCTGTCGCTCGGTTAATATCCAGCTTGCCCGAATCCGTCGACGACGTTGCTGCCCCTTCACCCGTCTCGCTTTGCCCCGCCCCAACAGCGCCGCTTCCGTTGCCTGCTACATTTCCATTCTCATTGCTATTCTGACTGCTAATTCCATTGCTAGTTCCAGCCCCAGCTTCTGCAGCTCCTCCAGCGTCGACACTTTCCCCATCTTGTATCATCTTCTCGGCACTTTCTACCCCAGATGAGCTCGTTCCCTCTGCTATTCCCCCAGCAGCAGACTTCCCACTTCCGTTTCCCCCATCTCCGCCGCCGCTTGAGGACTGTTTTCCACTACTGCCATTTGTCGCTGCATTCACCTGCTGTCCTTCTGCATCCGCCTGCTTCCCTAAGCCGCTACCCTCTCCAGCCTCGCGCTTCACCCCAGCAGAACCGGATTCACTGCCTTGCTTTGGCGGCAATGCCGCTTCCACAGCCTCATTTAGCGTCGTCCACCCACTTGGAGCCTGCTCCTTCGGCATAAATATAGCTGCTCCAAGCAGCCCACAGGCGAGCAGCAAACAAACCGCCATAATCGTCCGCTTAGCATCCGAACTTTTCCCATATTGCTTCTCCTTCGCTCGTTGCCTCATCCTTTACCCACACCTTTCGCTATGAATAACCGCTCCAAAAAAGATAAAAATCGTTGACATAACTGCCAAGTTGTCAGGAATACGGTAGAAGAACAGGTAAACTGCGAATAGGCTTACTTCGCCTTAAAGCCTGTTCCACTTCGGAAAATCATCACAGCTTACACAGCAATTCAATCAGGCCCCAACAAGGCCGCTTCCATTTCACAACCTCACAACGAAGGAGGTCACCCTATGAAAGTTGGATTTATTGGAACGGGAACGATGGGCAGTCTGCTCATTGAAGCATTAATCGCTTCGGGAGCGCTGGAATCCGATCAAATTTCCGTCAGCAACCGCACTTTCGCCAAAGCACAGGCACTCGCTGACCGCTATGCCGGACTTCAAGCAGAAACGAGCAATGCACGTGCCGCATTTGGCAAGGATATTGTGTTTCTTTGCATTAAGCCGCATGAATTTAAAAAGGTCATCGACGACATAGCGTCTGTCGTAAGGCCTGAGCAGCTGCTAGTTTCGATTACTAGCCCGGTTCTGCTCTCGCACCTTGAGGAAGTAGTGCCCTGCAAAGTGGCCAAAGTCATTCCGAGCATTACAAATCATGTATGGAGCGGCGCTTCCTTATGTATTTATGGCTCCCGCATCCACAGCGAAGACAAGGAACGGCTCGAATCGCTGCTCGCCTTTATCAGCGAGCCGCTGCAAATTGATGAATCCTATACGCGAGTCGTATCGGACCTGTCAAGCTGCGGTCCAGCGTTTATTTCCTGTCTGCTGGAGCAGTTCGTTGACGCAGCGGTTGAAGAGACGGGCATTGACCGCGAGGAAGCGCTCAAGGTGGCCAGCGCCATGCTGCTCGGAACAGGCTTGCTCCTGACTGAAGGAGGCCTTACGCCAGCTGATGTGCAGGCGCGGGTAGCCGTTCCCGGAGGCATTACCGCACAAGCTCTGAAATTGCTTCGCTGTGAGACCGATGATGTATTCAACCGGCTTATCCGGACGACTCATGCCAAATTCCATGACGATGTCGCCAAAGTTTCCATATCTTTCTACGGCGAAGAGGTGAACGGTCAATAGCTGTTCTTCAGCTAACTGACCGTTCACCTCTTCATGTGGCTACCGTTTAATTGGCAACGATATTGACGATTTTACCTTTTACAGCTACAACCTTGCGGATGGTTTTGCCTGCAATAAGCTCCTGCACCTTACCTAGTTCCTTCGCAAGACGTTCCATTTCGGCTTCATCGGTGTCTGCCGCTATCGACAGGCGCTCAATGATTTTTCCATTAACTTGAACGACGATTTCAACCTCTTGGTCAACCGTCCAAGCCTCTTCCCATACCGGCCAGGACTCATAAGTAATCGTCCCTGTTCCGCCCAGCTTCTCCCACAGCTCTTCCGCAATATGCGGCGCAAGCGGGGACAGCATTTTTACAAAATCAGCCATTGCTTCGCGTGGCAGCACTTCGGTTTTATAAGCTTCATTGACAAAAATCATCAACTGGCTGATTGCCGTGTTAAAACGCAGATGCTCAAAGTCATCGGTTACTTTTTTGATCGTACGGTGCCATGTGCGCTTGAATGCCTCGGTTGTTTCAGCGTCCGAAACTTTCGAACTCAAGCTGCCATCATCACCGACGAACAGGCGCCATACACGGCTTAGGAAACGGAAAGATCCTTCTACGCCGTTCGTGTTCCAAGGCTTCGTTGCTTCCAGCGGCCCCATGAACATTTCATACAAACGCAGCGTGTCTCCGCCGAATTCCGATACAATTTCATCGGGGTTAATGACGTTGCCGCGGGATTTGGACATTTTCTCATTGTTCGTGCCCAAAATCATCCCTTGGTTAACGAGCTTATGGAAAGGCTCCTTCGTCTCAACTACGCCCAGATCATACAACACTTTATGCCAGAAGCGCGCATACAGCAGGTGAAGCACAGCATGCTCCGCTCCGCCGATATACAGGTCAACCGGAAGCCATTCGCGCTGCTTCTCCGGCGAACAAATTTCCTTGTCGTTTTTCGGATCGATAAAGCGCAGGTAGTACCAGCAGCTGCCCGCCCATTGCGGCATCGTGTTCGTCTCGCGGCGTGCTTTCATACCCGTTTCCGGATCAATCGTATTGACCCATTCCGTTACATTCGCAAGCGGCGATTCCCCTGTACCCGAAGGCTTAATCGCATCTACATCCGGCAGCAGCAGCGGAAGCTGATCCTCTGGAACAGGCTTCATTGTGCCATCTTCCAGATGCAAAATTGGAATCGGCTCTCCCCAATAACGCTGGCGACTGAACAGCCAATCGCGCAGACGGTAGGTCACTTTGCCATGACCGCTGCCTTTTTCTTCGAGGAAGCTAATCATTTTTGCAATCGCCTCTTCATTGTTAAGCCCATTCAGCAAATCGGAATTTACATGTGCACCGTCGCCAGTGTAAGCCTCTTTGGAAATATCTCCGCCTTGCACGACTTCCACAATTGGCAGTCCGAACTGCGTTGCAAACTCCCAGTCGCGCGTATCATGGCCTGGAACAGCCATAATCGCACCTGTGCCATAGCCAGCCAATACATAATCGGCAATCCAGATTGGCGTTTTCTCGCCATTGACCGGATTAATCGCATAAGCACCCGTGAACACGCCGGATTTTTCCTTCGCCAAATCAGTACGCTCCAAATCGCTCTTGCGGGAAGCTGTCAGCTGATAAGCTTCAATAGCTGCCTTTTGATCCGCTGTCGTAATTTGGGCAACCAGCTCATGCTCAGGCGCCAGCACGCAATAAGTAGCACCGAACAAAGTATCCGGACGCGTCGTGAACACAACAAGGTTCGCATCATGGCCCTCAATAGCAAACGTCACTTCGGCGCCTGTAGACTTGCCGATCCAGTTGCGCTGCATATCCTTGATGCTTTCCGTCCAATCAAGCTCCTCCAGATCCTCCAGCAGGCGCTCCGCATATTCGGTAATTTTCAATACCCATTGGCGCATTGGCTTGCGTACAACTGGATGGTTGCCGCGTTCGCTTAGTCCATCGATTACTTCCTCATTGGCAAGCACGGTTCCCAGCGCTTCGCACCAGTTAACCGGAACTTCAGCTACATAAGCAAGGCCTTTGTTATACAGCTGGATGAAAATCCACTGCGTCCATTTATAATAATCCGGGTCAGTCGTACTGAACTCGCGATCCCAGTCGTAGGAAAAGCCGAGCGACTTGATTTGACGACGGAAATTGTCGATATTTTTAAATGTAATCTCACGCGGATGCTGCCCTGTATCCAGTGCATGCTGCTCTGCAGGAAGGCCAAATGCATCCCAGCCCATCGGGTGCAGGACGTTAAAGCCGCGCAGACGCTTGTAACGCGACACGATATCCGTTGCCGTATAACCTTCCGGATGACCGACGTGCAGGCCAGAACCGGATGGATAAGGGAACATATCGAGTGCATAAAATTTCGGTTTGCCCGCTTCTTCCTTCGTTGCGAACGTCTTGTTCTCATCCCAATATTTTTGCCATTTCGGCTCTACCAACAGTGGATTATAGCCTTGCGGTTGCTGATCTTGACTCATGAATGTTTCCTCCTTAAGCTTGGTAAAGCAAAATTTCAGCGGCTTCCAAACAAAAAAGCTCCCGCCCCTAGCGTATGATCGCTAGGGACGAGAGCTGTCTCCCGTGGTACCACCCTAGTTAGCCCCCGGACATGCTTTGCCGAGTGCTCACTTGTTGCCTTTAACGCAGGCCATACGGTACGCTTGCGCGCACAGCTCCAAGGTGAGATTCATATCGCTGCAGGTCCGGCTTGCACCATCCGCCGGCTCTCTAAGCCATGCCCCGCGATACTACTGCTCCTCATCAACGCCAAATGTGACATTTTAAGAATTAGTTCCGATTATAATGAAGCTTTCGCGCGATGTCAAGAGATAGCCCCTCCGCAACTTCCCTTTTTATTCCAACACACTCACTTCTTGCATGCCAAAATGAACGATGCGTGAACGACAGTCCTTTTTGGCGAGAAAAAGCATTTCTCCTTGCGGGTTGAAAATCCGCTCTCATTTATCCATGGCATTTGCCCCAAGGAGGGGTATAATAGGAGCAGCAAGCTTTTGCAACCTATTACTATTTTCGGAGGAATCGTTATGATGCGTTTTGTAAGCAACGAACATATAACAGACCCTGCGCTTAATTTGGCGCTGGAAGAATATATTTTACGGTCGCTGCCGCCGGAAGACGATTATTTGCTGTTTTATATTAATGAGCCTTCCATTATTATTGGCAAAAACCAAAATACAATGGAAGAAATCAACCCGCGCTATGTAGAGGAAAATAATATCCATGTCGTGCGCCGGCTGTCCGGCGGCGGGGCCGTTTATCATGACGAAGGTAATTTAAATTTCAGCTTCATCATGAGTGACGATGGCCAATCGTTCCATAATTTCAAAAAATTCACCGAGCCTGTCGTAAAGGCGCTAGCCACGCTTGGCGTTCAGGCAGAGCTTACGGGTCGCAACGATATTCAAGTAGGCGAACGAAAAATTTCCGGCAACGCGCAGTTTTCGGCACGGGGCAGAATGTTTAGCCACGGCACCTTGCTGTTTGATTCCGAAATTGAAAATGTCGTATCGGCTTTAAAAGCGAATCCCGAAAAATATGTGTCGAAAGCGACAAAATCGATTCGCAGCCGCGTGGCCAACATTTCCGAGTTTCTGGCAGCACCTATTACAATTGAAGACTTCCGCCAAAGCGTGCTCGCTTCCATTTTTGAAGGCAGCGAGGAAATTCCTTATTACGAGCTGACTGAGGAACAATGGGCAGATGTCCGCGAGCTCGCCCAGAAGAGATATCGCAACTGGGATTGGAATTATGGCCGGTCGCCAGCATTCAATATGCGCCAGACGAAGCGGATAGAAGGAGCTGGTACATTCGATGTGCGTCTCCAAGTTGAAGAAGGCCTGATTGTGGATGCCGCCGTATATGGCGATTTCTTCGGCCGTGGCGAGAGCAGCGAATTTGCAAAGCAGCTTATTGGCCAGCGTTACGAAGCTGCTGCGCTCGGCAAGCTGCTTGGCGAGATCGATCTAGGCTATTATTTCGGCAAAGTGACGCAGGACGACTTAATGGGCCTGATTTTCGAATAAAAGCAAAAGGCGCCCGGCTTTCTCTAATTAAGAGAGCCTAGGGCGCCTTTTATTGCTTCCTAAACCAGACAACAATGCCGTAACCAAGCACAACAGCGACGCTGTTCATGAGTATATCATCGATGTCAAAGCTGCCGCGCCTCGTGAGCATTTGCAGCACTTCCAGCAGCGTAATAAATAGCAGAAACGACAGCAGCGTCTTGCCCAGCCGCCAGCGAAAAACAATGGGAAGCGCGAGGCCAAAAGGTACGAACACGACAATGTTGCCGCCCATATTAATGATCCAATCGCCAAGGTTTATATGATAAAAGTTCGTTACATACAGCTTGATAGTCGAAAACGGAATGATATTATATCGAAGCTCCGCACTGCTGCCCGCCTGCCGGCCAAAGCCAAAAAACATCGCATAAATGAGCCACATCGTATACACAACGATAAGAGCGGCTGTCACTTTTTGTGCAAAGGAACCGGAATTCCCGCCTGCCTGCTTCAACGTAATCGCCCCTCCACTTCGCCCGGGTTAATGGGACGCCGCTAATTTTTTCACCCGATACCAGTAGTTGTATTGCAGCGTAAAACCCAGCTTGTCATACAAGCGATTAGCCGCCTCATTAGCATGCGTAACGAGCAGATAACTGTGCTCCGCCCCACTCTCCTTGCCCCACTGCAAAATATGCAGCAGAAGCTGCTCGCCAAATCCACGCCTGCGAAAATCTGGTGAGGTCACGACGGCATACAGACCGATATATCCTCGCTCCATAACGCCAATACCGCAAGCCGCCGGCGCTCCCTCTACATAAAGCACAGCAAAGGCCGTCTGGAACGGCGGTGATGCAAACATTTTTTTCAGCGTCTCCCGCTCATCAGCCGTATGCTTCGCCATCGACGTATAAGCTTCCAGCCAAGCTTCGCTTAAAAAAGAATCTATGCGAACGTCCAGCCCGCCAGCCGGTTTGCTCATTTGAGCAAGGGGCGCCGTTTTTACGTAAACTGGGTCTATTTTGTCGTAGCCTCGCAGCGCGAGCGTCTCATCCAGCTCTGGCGGCTGGGAGAATGGCGTTATTTTATAGGCCGTATCCAGTCCATGCGCCTTATAAAAAGCTTCGCCATAGGCGATTTTTCGCGAAAGCTCTTCCCCGCTGCAGGCTGCTGGCACAATGGAGTTTGACCGTTTTGTATAGCCGTTCGCCAGACGGAGCTGCCACCCCTCATACATGAGCACCTGCAGCGCAGGCCAAGCATTCATCGATAGCTCCTCCAGCTTGAGATGAAGCCGCTCCTCCAAGGATGAATCTAATGCTGCGCTGTCCAGAAGCTGCTTAATCTGTGCCATATGATGCCGGTCATGCGCGATAAAATCGGTCAAATACGCCTGCAGCCGGAAGGGATGCCCCTCGCTATCTATGTATTCAGCTGCATACTGCTGCTCCGGCAAAGCTTGAATGAGCCCCACAATCGCTTCACGATCCTGAATCGTCTGCCTGATCAGCTTCGCAATTGAAGTATAGCGACCATATAGGCGGGCATTTTCATTAAAAGCATTATGATCCAAATGCTTGAGCGTCAGCACCTGCTGCCGACCCAATCTCTCAATTGCTGTCGTGAGAAAATAACGATCCCAAAGCGCAATATGAGCGACAACTTCGCGAACAGACCATTTTCCCGGAGCCAAGCTTAGCTCCCATACTGCTTCCTCCTGCTGCTCCAACGTCTCCACCAATGTAATCCATTCCTGAAAATACTTGAGCAACTGCTGTTTTCCCTGCTCCTGCTCCATGTACCGCTCTCCCTCGCTTCGCTTTCTCTATATGTGAGCTTACTTTTATAATTCATTCCATTAAACTCGTAAAATTGAAATCTCATATTCGGCATGAGATATAATAGGTTTTGCCCTCTTATCGAAGCCAAACAGCCGCCCTGACGGCGGCACATGCCATTCCATTAACCATTTATCTATTAACAATATATCCATTAAAGCAATTTAAAGCGGGTTATTTGGTCCAGCTGCTGCTCCGCCATTAAAATCGGTCGCTGCTTCGGCCCAAACAGATCAAAATGCGGATAGCTGTCTCGGTAGTGAATATACCGGGGATCGAGCCCATAAGACATGCACCACTGCGCCAGCTTGTCTATATTGGAGCAGCCTACCTTCGTTACCGTCTTCATAGCAGGAAAGCGCGGGTCCAGCCAATAATGCGTCAAAAAAGCGATTTCGCCGCTCTGCACCCGTTCCTTCCAAACATTCATTTCGGTTCTGGATATGCCGAATGCCACTCGTCCATCTCCTTATTCCCCTGGTAAAATATGCTTAATACGGCCCACTTGCCCATCCGTCAGCCGAACTTTAATGCCGTGTGGATGCGTGCCGGAATTCGTCAGCAAATCCTTGACGATGCCTCTCGTCAGCTTGCCCGTACGCTGATCCTGCTTTAGCACAATATCGACCTGCTGGCCCGGCTTGACCGCCGCGCGATTCGTTCCGTTCATGCGTTACCCTTCCTTTTCAAAAAAACGTGGTGAACCAAAGTGTGCACTTGATTAAGACTTTTTCAAAATATAAGCAGTTATAAGTTTAATCCTTATAATAGGCTTATATTTCTCGGATTGAAACGCGCCAAGCCACCAAAGGGTGGCAATTACCGTTTCACCTTGAAATATTTTATACTTTTCTTTCAAAATAGCATAGCATATGTACAGGAAAGATGCACATGATGGGTACAACCTGTTATACTTAACACCAAACGATGTTTTATGAAATGAGGAAATTGTCTAATGTCAACTGATTTTACTGCAATGGGCGTCATGCCGGAGCTGGCCTCGCGTCTCCATGAGAACGGAATTACCGAGCCAACACCGGTTCAAAAAAAATCTATTCCCGTGCTGCTTGCGGGACAAGACGTCATTGCCCAAGCTCAAACCGGAACAGGCAAAACGCTTGCCTTTGCCTTGCCTATATTGCAGCGCATTCAAGTGCACAAGGAACAGGTGCAGGCGCTTATTTTGACTCCAACCCGCGAGCTCGCCATTCAAATTACGAGTGAGCTTACGAAGCTTGCTCCGACTGTTGGCGCTACGGTGCTAGCCGCTTACGGCGGACAAGATGTTGTCGCACAAATTCGCAAGCTGAACAACGCTCCCCATATCGTTGTAGCAACACCTGGTCGTTTGCTTGACCATATTCGCCGGGAGACGATCAACCTGGGCAAGCTGAAAATGCTCGTGCTGGATGAGGCTGACCAAATGCTGCATATGGGCTTCCTGCCGGACGTCGAGAACATTATCGCGCATATGCCTAGAGCCCGCCAGACGATGCTGTTTTCGGCTACGATGCCGGAAGCGATTAAGCGCCTTGCTGCGAACTATATGAATACGCCAGTCGATATCCGTATTCAAAGCACGCATGTGACGCTCGACAACATTAAGCAATTCGTCATCGAAACAACGGACCGCGGACGTGAACGTGCCGTTATGCAGCTCATTGAGCAGCATAACCCTTATTTGGCCGTTATTTTCTGCCGGACGAAGGTGCGGGCCAAAAAACTGAATGCTGCTTTGCAGGATAAAGGCATTCCTTCGGACGAGCTGCATGGCGATTTGACGCAAGCGAAGCGCGAGCAGGTCATGAAGCGATTCCGCGATGCCAAGCTGCAAATTCTCGTCGCAACGGATGTCGCTGCGCGCGGACTTGATGTAGAAGGCGTTACTCATGTGTACAACTATGATGTGCCGCAGGATTCGGAAATTTATATTCACCGTATCGGCCGTACAGGCCGTGCAGGTCAGCGCGGTACAGCAGTAACTCTCTCTTCACCGCATGATCGCGGCGCAGTTGCTCATATCGAGCGCAGCATTGATGCTTCCCTGCAGCGCTTTACGATTGATGAAGAAGGCCAATTAACAGCTGACAACACGAAGCGCTCAGCAGCTCCAGCCAAGGCATATGGCAGAGATTCCTCCTCATCAGAGCGTGGCGGAAGAACACGCGGTGGACGCGATTCGGGACGTTCCGGTCAGCAAGGACGCCGAGGCGGCGAATCCTCTGGTAGTCGCGGACGTCAGCAAGCTGGCGGCAGAGGCCGTGGGCAGCAGGCTGAACGGTCAGCAGCTCCAAGCAAATCGGGCGGCGGCAGCCCCTGGGAAGCAGCAAGCGGCGGCAATACTGGAAGCAAGCGTGGCGGCAATGGAGAGCGTAGCTTCAGTGGTGGCGAGCGCAGCGAACGTTCCTCTGGTCCTCGCAGCTTCGGCGGTGGCGAGCGCAGCGAACGGCCTTCCGGTCCTCGCAGCTTCGGTGGTGGCGAGCGCAGCGAACGGCCTTCCGGTCCTCGCAGCTTCGGTGGTGGCGAGCGCAGCGAACGGCCTTCCGGTCCTCGCAGCTTCGGTGGCGGCGAGCGCAGCGAACGTTCCTCCTCAGGTGCACCGCGCAGCTCTGGAACACGCAGTTCCGGTGGACGCAGCTCCGGTTCTGGCAGCGGTGGTCGCAATTCCGGCGGTTCCAGCCGTGGATCCAGCCCTTCCCGTGGCGGCGGAGCTGGAAGCAGTCGCGGTCGCAAAAGATAAATTAACATTTCAAGCAGCTTTCCGTCGATACCTATCGACGAAGGCTGCTTTTTTCATCCCTCCCGGGCATTCGCCATAGTAACATCCATCATAAGCTGCTGAAATTAGCGGCCTTACAAGAGCCCAATTATAAATGACCCATGACAGGAGTCCATTCCAAACAGGGCGAAATACATACAATACTGTATACCGAGCGGCAGGGAAACGAACATTTCAATAAAGCAGCACCCTAAGCCGGAAATTAACTGTACAGGAGGAATTAGCATGTCTGGTGTACATGGAGGCTTCACATCGACGGGTGCCATCCTGGTCCTGTTTATTCTTCTGGTCATCATAACTAAAGGATTTTTGTACTAATCCTAACCTCACACTGCATGCAAAAAACCGCCGGGATTCGCGCTCCTGGCGGTTTTTCTGTGCTTTATTGCTCCTGATGTACAAGGGAGTAAGACTCATTTTTTATTTTCACCCTTACGCCTGATCAGCTGCAAGCTCCGTTTAATGCTCTCGGTTCCCGCAAAGCTCAGCGTTCCTGCCAAAATGGCGTTGTGCAGCAGCTTAAGCCCCACATTGTACGTCAGCGTGCCGATTACAATTTCAATTATAATGAAACGCCTGATATCTGCTGATGTAATGACGTATACTTTAAAGGTTTGGACGCGCAAGCAGCAATCACCTCAGGATTGGTATTTATTAACCTACCCTATGATGCTGACAGATTGTCTCATTCCTTTTGCTTCGAATGCTGCTGCTTTCTATCCCGTCATTATTGCAAATCTGTCCGTCGATAAGTACGAAGCAGCTCCAGCTCGCCTTCAGTCAGCTCACGATAGCTACCCTCTTCAAGCTCAGGATCCAGCGCCAGAGGACCCATGGCCACCCGCTTTAAATGGACAACCTGTTTGCCTACTGCCTCAAACATCCGCTTGACCTGGTGGAATTTCCCTTCCATAATCGTTAACGTAATCATCGACATAACGCCTTCATTCGTCTGTTCTTGGCTCCGTACATTTAGACGGGCAGGCATCGTCACATACCCATCATCCAGCTCAACGCCCGCAGTAAACTGATCTTGATCTGCACGTCCTACATTCCCTCGCACTACAGCCTCATACGTTTTGGGCACATGCTTGCGCGGCGACAGCAGCTCGTGGGCCAGTTGCCCATCATTGGTCAGCAGCAGCAGACCAACCGTATCCTTGTCCAGACGCCCTACCGGAAACGGCTGGATCGCTTGATCCTCATTTTCGAGCAAATCGACGACTGTCTCATCTTTACGATCCTCCGTCGCCGATACAACGCCTGCTGGCTTGTTCATCATAAAATAAGCGAATTCCCGGTAATTGACCTGCCGTCCTTCGAACCTGACCTCATGCAGTTCAGGATTAATAATCATGCCGCTATCTTTCACAACAGCTCCGTTAACTGTAACGAGCCCCTGCTTGACGAATTTTTTAATTTCACTTCTCGTGCCGTTGCCCGTATGGGACAACAGCTTGTCCAGCCTTATTTTTGCTGCCAAAACGATCTCTCCTCCAAATAACTGCTTCCCTATTTATGCAACAAACCCCCAAAGGCGCTCGCTTGTGCGCCACTGGAGGTCTGTTATTAGCTTTGCGTACCCTTCTTCGCCCGCAAAACCGCCGCTTCAACGTCAAGAGCAAGCTGCTGGAGCCCGAACAAATCCTCCTGCTCCCACATTTCATTAAATTTCAGCTGAAATTGAGCAGCTTCCCGAACGCGGTGGTAAAAATAAAGATCCTGTATCGTGCTGAGCACCTTGCTGACAACATTCGAGCTTTCCTCGAAGCCGCGCTGCGCATCCAAAATTTCATGGCGAATGCTCGACATCTCCTCATCAAGGGAGGAGGCCGCCTCCGCCGCCTTTTTGAGACGCAGACGCACATCCTCAGGCAGGCTTTCCTTATATTTATAGTTCAGCGAGTGCTCGATCGTCGCCCAGAAATTCATCGCAAGCGTGCGAATCTGAATTTCTGCCAATACCTTTTTCTGACCGAGCGCCGTTTGGACAGGATATTCCACGATCATATGATAGCTGCGATAACCGCTATCCTTGTAATTCGTAATATAATCCTTCTCATTCACAAGCTTCAAATCTTTGCGCGAACGAATTAATCCGGCAACCCGGTGAATATCATCAACGAACTGGCACATAATGCGAATGCCCGCAATATCCTCAATCCCTTGCTCCAGCTGGTCAGCTGGCACATGCAGCCGCCTTGCCTTCTCCAAAACGCTCGAAACCTTCTTCACTCGGCCTGTGACAAATTCAATTGGCGAATAGGATTCACGCCTTTTCAGCTCTACGCGCAGCGTTTTAAATTTAACTTTGAGTTCTTCAACCGTTTGCTCGTAAGGCTGTAAAAATAGATTCCAGTCTCGTCCATCCATCAGGGCCGCCTCCTCATCTTATCTATGGTCTGCGCCGATAGCCTCCGTTATGCTGCGGTAGCCATCTTTGCGCAGGCGCTCTTTCAAGCCGCTGGTCAATTCACGCAGCAAGCCTGGGCCCTTGTAGATTAGAGCCGTATATACTTCAACCAATGAGGCCCCAGCGCGGATTTTATCGTATGCATCAGCTGCGGTGAAAATGCCACCCGAGCCAATGATCGGCAGCTTGCCCTCCGTCTGACGGTAAACCGCACGAATAACCTCTGTTGAACGCTCGCGAACCGGAACGCCACTCAGGCCGCCCATTTCCCCAGCGTTCGAATGGGTAAGGCCCGTGCGTGAAACGGTCGTATTCGTCGCAATAATGCCGGAAACGCCGCTATCCTTAATTGTCGCTACCGTCAGCTTAAGCTGCTCATCCGTCATGTCCGGAGCAATTTTGACCAATACTGGCTTCGCGCTTTTTCCTGATTTCGACGCCTGCTGCCTGATTTCCTCCAAAACGGTATCAAGGAGCAGTCTCAGCTCATCCCCATGCTGCAACGCACGCAAGTCCGGCGTATTGGGCGAGCTAATGTTGACGACAAAAAAATCGCCCTGTCCATACAGCGCCTGAATGCATAAGCGATAATCCTCATGAGCAAGCTCATTGGGCGTCACTTTGTTTTTTCCGATATTGACAGCGAGCGGGATGCGGTGTATTTTGCGCTTGTTCAGCCGCTCTGCCATCGCATCAACGCCATCATTATTGAAGCCCATTCGGTTAATCAGCGCTTCGTCAGGCGGAAGCCGGAACAGTCTCGGCTGCTCATTGCCTGGCTGGCTCTTCGGAGTTACCGTTCCTACTTCCATAAAGCCAAAGCCTATGCTGGAAAAGCCATCGGCTGCCTTTGCGTTCTTATCCAGCCCTGCCGCAAGCCCTATCGGATGCGGAAAATGAATGCCGAATAAATCCACGGCAAGCTCCGGCGTCTCATTTACCCCATACATCGCATGCATGATGCCCGTCATGCCCGGAACGCGCCCAGCAGCATGCAATCCATCTATAACCAAATGGTGAGCTTTCTCCGGATCCATGCGAAAAAATATCGGCTTACCTAATGAAGAATAAAGCAATTATACTCACTCCGATCTACAATAAATGTCCTACCCAATAGTGTAGCGTTTTTGTCCAGAAAAGAAAAGGGCAATACGGCTCCTTTGTTATTGCGGCTCTTTCCGAAAACGATTACAATATGACTATATTCCTTATTTATTAGAAAGAGGTTGATGGCCATGAGTTCACCCAAACGCAAACCACCCACAGTTAGAGCAAAAGCGCCCGAAGAGGTCAATAAGAAAGCACTCGTCTGGATAGGCGCTGTTATTGGAGTTGTCATTGTCGCCGTCACCGTTTTGTTATTGGTTAGCGGTTAATCAGCCCAGCCAGTGATATACTTTACCGGGATTCGTCTCGTCCTGACTCGGATTCAGCTTGAAGCGCTCCTTGGATTCCGAAATATCGGACGGCAGAGTCCCGTTTTTAATTCTGACGATCGTACCCATCGGCACCAGATCAAACAACTCCTCCACATCCTGTTTCCCCATACGAATGCATCCGAGCGATTCATCCTGTTCGAGGCTATCCGGCTCATCTGTGCCATGGATGGCATAAAGCGTACTGGAAAGCGTCATCCCCCTGCTGCCGAACTGGCCATTATCGCGCCCATTCGGATTTTTCACCTTCTCGCTAATATAAAAGCTGCCTTCCGGCGTTTTGTCGCCACCTAGCCCAACCTTGAAGCTGCGAACGATAATGTCGCCACTAACAACTGCTAGTCTATAAGTGGATTTATCGACGACGATTTCAAGCGGCTTGCGCCAGGTTTGGTCCACTCCACCTACTAATTCATCCGAATTACTCTGCATAAACTGCGATTGACGTTGCCCTGAATCCGTCTTTGGCTTGTCGCCTTCTGCTTCATTTTGCTGCTGTGCAGGCTGTTTCGCCCCGGACTGATCCGTTTTCATTGCGGCAACAAGCGGTTTAAACATCTCCTTCATGCCAGATGCTTCACCAGCCAAAACATTGTTGGGGTATGGCTTAATGAGATCATCCAGCTTTTCCGGCCACTTCTCTTGCATCCGCTTGTACTGATAGATCGCGCTGGCAAGCGTCCAACGAACCTCCTGCTGCTCGCTCCACGCCTTGAACTTCGTTTTCACCGTGGATGCATCAGCCGGCTTGCAGCTGCATACTCCGCCATCAAGCATTTTCACTTCCATCGGTACATAATCGGACTGCTGCTCCACCGACATCAGCAGCTTGCGACTGCCTGTCCATTTGCGCCAGCCCTCCTGCTCCTCAAGTTTGACTACTGCCGCTACAGACGGCCTCTTAGTCCAGGAAAGCAGCTCTTCCCAAGCGCTTCCGATCGGATTGCGCTCACCCTTGTCGGTCAGCACGACGCCGAAGGTTGGATCAATAGGCGCGTCGATAACAGCAGCCATTCCTGCTGCAGCAGGATCAGCTAGCTTGCTTGCGTTCGAAGGCATGACCATTAGCAGCAGCGCAATCGAAATCGCTCCCATTATTGCGCGGCGAATTCTCCGTTTTTTACGCTGCTGGCGATTCCAATCCTCCAGCATTTCCTGTGGGCTTTCCGCTAGCGGATGAGGCTTGCGCTCAAATGCCTCGTAAATTTCCCCTGCTTGAATGAAGCAATAATTTGCTTTCGCCGTTTTATCGAGCTGCAAATATTGCTTGCCGAGCAAATACCAGGCCATTTTATTGTCAGGATGATTTCTAACATATTGCTTCAGATAGAGGTTATCCTCTAATTGCTCCATCATTAACCCCCCTCAAAGTCCAATACCACTATATCGGCAGCATTTACCTTTTTTTTGACTCTAGTGTAAACGGCTTTGCCAACCTTTGGTGGCAAAAGCTCGTTTCGCGTAGAAATAGAAGCACAATGATAAGCGCCAGCCTTATCTATTCTTCTATTTAAAGCCCACTTCGCACACAAAAAAGCTCCCCATCTACGCAGTGCAACTTCTGCATAGTTGAGGAGCTTAGGTTTAAGCTGGGTTTAGTTAAAAGGCGCGTCCGCGATTTTAATCGAATCAGTCGGGCAGCCGTCTACTGCATCTTGCATATCGTCATAAAGATCTTCCGAGATTGCAACACAGCCTTTATTGCCGTCGTTGCCGAAAATCACCTCTGCCAGACCTTCATCATCGTAATCATAAATGTCAGGAGCCGTTGCGCCGCATGCGCCGCATGCAATACAAGTATCCTTTTCTACCCAAGTGTACTTAGCCATTCAAAATACCTCCCATAAAGTGACGGAATAATGCCGCTATATAGCTTGTCTTCCGTTAATGACATCATAATAATAAAGCTTCATTCATCAATATATACCATCATTCGGCCTTTGGCAACCTGACACCGCGTTTAAAAATCTTCCTTTTGCAGCGAAGTGCCCCGCAGCCGCTTATTGCGAATCAGTGCGGAAGGATCATCGCTGAGCATCCCCGCCGTTAACACCGCATTCTCGCCAAACTTGTCCCGCAGCAAGTCCATCGTCTTTGTCAGCGCTTCCTTCCGCGGCTGCTCCTCATAATTGAACAGATCCAGCTGAACCGCTGTATTCACCTCAGGCGACAAATTTTGCAGCGTAACTCCCAGCAGCCTCACCGGCTCTCCCTCCAGCCAATGCTTGTCGAACAAGCGGCAGGCTTCCTGAAAAATATCTTCCATCGCATGCGTTGGCGAGCGAAATGTATTCGAACGGGTAATGGTCGACATGTCTGGTCTGCGAACCGTAATTTGCACCGTAAGTGCCATCAGCTTCTGCCTTCTAAGCCGCCGTGCGGTCTGATCCGATAAGTTAAGCAGAACACGGTGAATATCTTCCCTGACGATAAAATCCTTCGGCAGCGTCGTCGTATGACCGATCGACTTATTCACTTCCCGCTCTCCATTCACAGGAGCGTGGTCAATGCCACTTGCTGCCCCTTTCATCCACGCTCCAACGACGCCAAACTGCTTAATGAGCAGCCGTTCATCCGTCTGTGCAAGCTGTCCAATTGTGCGAATATTGAGCCGAGCCAGCTTGTCTGCCGTCTTTTTCCCAATGCCGAATAGTACGCCGCACGGCTTGTCCCATAGCAGCTCTGGCACATCACGCAGCCGCAGCACCGTCATTCCATTCGGTTTTTTCATATCCGAGGCCATCTTCGCCAGCAGCTTATTCGGAGCAATGCCAATAGAGCTGGGCAGCTGCCACTCTGTACGGATACGCTCCTGCAAAGCGCTGGCAATTTCCAGCGGTGTTCCAAATATTTTTGAACCGGTTATATCCATATAGCATTCATCTATTGAAACAGCTTCCACCATATCTGTATAGCTTCTGGCAAGCGTCATGAAACCTCGTGAATATTTGCGGTATAAATGGAAGTCCGGCTGAATAAGGATGAGATCAGGACAACGTCTAAGCCCCTCGCGCACCGTCATGCCCGTCTTAACCCCTAGCCTTCTGGCTGTATATGAGCAGGTGACGATGATCCCTTTGCGCAGCTCCACGCTGCCGGCAACGGCTGTTGGTTTATCTTTATATTTATCCGGCTCCTCCGCCTCATGGACAGAGCAGTAGAAGGCATTCATATCCAGATGCAAAATGACGCGGCCCTTCGCTGGATAATGCTCATTCGTATTCGTCATTGTAGAGTTCCACCACCTGCGAGGAGAACCGCTTGAACGCTACGTCTCCACCGTTGTTTATTTGTACTTATCAGCATACCGCTGCCAATGTAGCAAGTCAATTGAACAACAGCAAACTGCAAAAGTCACAAGCGAAAACGGCTGTCTCCGTCCTCTGGCGGCAATGCAACCGTTTCGAGGGTGAAATAGGAATGTATAGGGTGACCCTTATACATTGACCTTCATACATTCTTATATTTAAAAAAAGTAATGGCTCCCCTCTACATTCCAGTCAACTAGTGTTATAATAATTCATTATAATTGTAAAGGCTATCAGTGAAGAAGGAGGCCTTCTGGCCATGACAATGAATTTAACTATTTTTGACACGACGCTGCGTGATGGTACGCAAGGAGAAGGCATCAGCCTATCAGCGGAGGACAAGCTGAAGATCGCTTTAAAGCTTGATGCACTAGGCGTTCATTATATTGAGGGCGGCAACCCGGGAAGCAATAGCAAGGATATTGAGTTTTTCGAGCGCATTAAAGCGTATAATTTGCAAGCGAAGATTACGGCATTCGGCAGTACTAGACGCAAGTTCAGTCTAGCTCACCAGGATGCTAATTTGCTTAGAATTAAAGAATCCGGCGTTCCTGCAGCGACGTTAGTCGGGAAATCTTGGGATTTTCACGTACACACCGCTCTGCAAACGACACTTGAAGAAAACATAGCTATGGTCTACGACTCGCTTGCTTTCCTCAAGCATAACGGTATTGAAGCGATGTTTGACGCGGAGCATTTCTTCGACGGGTACAAGCATAACCCGGAATACGCGCTGGCTGTGCTGCGCAAGGCGCAGGAAGCGGGAACGGATTGGCTCGTGCTTTGCGATACGAATGGCGGCACGCTGCCGGGCGAAATTCACGAAATCGTGTCGCGTGTTCGCGCCGAACTGAATGCTCCGATTGGCATTCATACGCATAACGACTGTGAGCTCGCCGTTGCCAACTCGCTTGCTGCCGTGCAAGCCGGAGCTCGTCAAATACAAGGCACGATCAATGGATATGGCGAACGCTGCGGCAATGCCAATCTTTGTTCGATTATTCCCAATTTGCAGCTTAAAATGGGCTATAACTGTTTGCCGGATGAGAAACTGGGCTTGCTAACAGGAACCGCACGTTTTGTCAGTGAAATTGCCAACGTCCATATGCCTGTAGGACAGCCTTATGTCGGCAATGCAGCTTTCGCCCATAAAGGCGGCATCCACGTGTCGGCGATTATGAAGGATTCCAAAACCTATGAGCATATCGCGCCGGAACTCGTTGGCAACAAACAGCGCATACTCGTCTCCGAGCTGGCAGGCCAAAGCAACATCATATCCAAGGCCCAGGAGCTTGGCCTCGATGTGAACGCCAACAACGAGAAAACGAAGCAAATTATGGAGCGGATTAAAGACTTGGAGCATCAAGGCTATCAATTTGAAGGTGCTGATGCATCGCTTGAGCTGCTGCTTAGAGAAGCTTTTGGCGAGGTTGAAGAAATTTTCACGGTCGAGTCCTTTAAAATGCTGGTGGAAAGCTCTCAAGGAGCGCTCCATACTGAGGCGATCGTCAAGCTGAACGTTGGCGGCGAGCAGGTTTATACCGCTGCGGAGGGCAACGGCCCTGTCAACGCGCTTGATAACGCCTTAAGAAAGGCTCTCGTGCAGTTTTATCCAAAAATCAAGCAGATCCATTTGTCCGACTATAAAGTTCGTGTAATCGACGAGAAAGACGCTACAGCCGCTAAAGTGCGCGTACTTGTAGAGTCTACGAGCATCGACAACACATGGAGCACCGTAGGTGTTTCTAACAATGTAATCGAAGCAAGCTGGGAAGCATTGGTTGACGGCATTCGCTACGCTCTGCTCAACATGGGCAAACCCGACGCTATTGATGCCCCTGTAACCGAGCAGCATGGACTAGTAAACCATTAATTTAGCGCATAATAGGCAACTGTAACGATAAAAAAGGGCATTCCTCAAGCCATCAGTAATAACTGGCTTGCAGGAATGCCCTTTTTTAAAAATATAGGAAAGGATATGATTTTTCTATGCTTTCTCTATATTCCACCCTCGAAACGGTAGCTTTGCCGTCAGAGGACAGCTTTCGGCCGTTTACGCTTGTGCTCTGTTAAAATGGTCGAACACTATTTTTGCAGGCAGCTCGAATGAATGATGCCCCCTCCTTAAGCGGCTGTCTCCGCAGCAACTGCTGTGTACTTGGCCCTTAGTCGGAAAAATAGGCCCATGCTGGCAATCGTCAAAAAGCTTCCAATTAGCTGCGCAGTATTTAAATATTCATTAAGCAGAAAATAAGCCAAAATCATGGCCAGCACCGGCTCGCCGATAATCGCCATCGAAACGTTCGTCGCCCCAATATACTTCAGCAGCATATTAAACACCAAATGTCCGAAGATCGTCGGAATAATCGCAAGCAAGACGAAATACATCCATTCCTCCGCAGCATACCCCGTCAATGCAATTTGATTGACGAGATTGTAAATGAACATGACTGTTCCTGCAATCAAAAATACAATTAAGCTATAAAGATTCGAGGGCAGGCTGCTGCTGACCTTTTGCCCAGCTATCATATACACGGCAACCGCCATCGTTCCGAGCAAGGACAATAAATCGCCAAATAATGCCTCACGCGAAATTCCGATATCGCCCCAAGCGATAACGAAGGAGCCCAATACTGCCATCGCCATACAAAGGCTGCCCGCTATCGTCTGGCGCTCTTTAAACAGAAGAAACGAGCCAAGCATAACAAAAAATGGCTGCAGCGTTATAAATACCATGGAGCTTGCAACAGACGTATATTTCAGCGATTCCATCCACAACAAAAAATGCAGGCCGAGAAAAAAGCCTGCACAACTTAAAACCATCCACTCTTTGCCGGTTAGCCGAATCGTCCGCAGCACCTTCCACGGTACAAGCGGCAGCATAATAACGACGGTAATTAATAACCGGTACATCCCTGCCACCGAGGAAGGGGCACTTGAAAACTTGATAATAATCGACGATACCGCAACAGCCAAAACGGCAATAAACAGCCATACATAAGGGTGGAGCCATAATTTCTTCCGTTCTGTATTCATGTTCGTGCAGGCTCCCTTATTTTCTTATGAATATTTTTCAATGAGACGATCCCATTCCGAAAGCGGAATGACGCCATTGATTCTTTCGCGAATGACACCTTTGGAGTCAATTAGAAACGTCGTCGGAAAAGTATTTACCTTATATTCCTTCGTGACATCTCCCTCACGATCCATCAGAATGGTAAACGTGAATTCATGATCCGCCACAAATTGCCTAGCGGCGCGCTCTTTGTCAAACTTAGTTGAATTAACGCCATACATTGCGATTTTATCCCCGTACTTCTCATGAAGCTCCTGCAAATCAGGCGCCTCCAGCTCACAAGGGCCACACCATGACGCCCAAAAATTCACGAAGCTAAGCTTGCCCTGCTCGCCACCGATTTTGTACATCTGCTCATCAAGCGCCTGCAGCTCAAATTGCTGGGCAGAATATCCCGCTTTCGGCTTAAAATCTCCGGAAGCAGCAATAATTGCGCTGTCTTTCTCCATATATTGCGAAATGGCCAAGCCTGCCAGCACAAAAGCTACTATAAACCATGCGGACGCCTTCTTCATTTTCCCAAATCCTCCTGCCAAATTCATGCTTTTATCTGCTTCTATCGTAACATGGCCGGCAAGACAAGCTCAAGAAAAACAGCTTTCCTTCATTAAACCGTCATATCCGCCATGTTTTCCCCTTTTATTTTAGGTTAAAATAAATCAAATCATACCTTTTCCATATACGATATAGGATATACGATTGACGGGAGGGCATTTGCGTGCAGTTGCAGCTAATACATATAACAACACAGGCTTATGATCGGCTCATTGCCTCATGCCGGGAAGCATTGCCCAGGGAAGCCTGCGGAATTTTGACAGGTGAAAGGGATATCGGCAAAATAGTGGACGTGACCGCTATTGCCAACGTCCATTCTTCCCCTGCCACCGCCTTCGCTTTCGCTCCAGACGATTGGGTAAAGGCTTATTACCGCATGCAAAAAAGCCGGCAATCTCTGCTCGGCTTCTTTCACTCTCACCCAACGTCGCCTCCCCATCCTTCAACTGCTGATGGGCTCGGCATCCATTCGGATGATCGATTATTGTCGTATTGGATTATTTCTTTGCAGCAGCCTTTGCAGCCTGAAATACAGGCTTATTGCTACATGAACGGATGCTTCCAGCCATTGCAATGGGCTATCGCTGACTGAGATAAGCATACAGGTCGCCCAGCGTATTTATATTCCGCTCAAAAATACGCCGCAGATACGACTGCCACAATTCCGCCGTCATTAAGGAATCCTCCAGCGCATGATGCCGCTGTGTAATCGTAATGCCGCTGTCTTCCAGCAAATCATCAAGCGCGTAGCTATCACGCTTCGGCTCCAGCCACTTGGCAACCATCATCGTATCTAATACACGATGGTTTAAGTTAACCTTCGACGTTCGCCATAGCGCTGCGTTGAGAAATTGCTTATCATGTCCGGAAGCATGGGCAACAAGCGGCCGCTTGCCGACAAACTCCATGAAGTCATGCAGCACCTGCATTAAATCAGGGGCATCCTCTACCATTTCATTCGTAATACCCGTTAGCTCCACAATAGCCCGCGGAATGCGGCGCTTTGGATTAACGAGGCTGTAGAACGTCTCCGAGGAATAAATTTCGCTCCCCCGCATTAATACGGCGCCAAAGGAAATAATTTCATCTCCATTCGACGGGTAAAATCCCGTTGTCTCCAAGTCGAACACGATAAATTCCATTTCTCTAAGCAGCATGTCAAGCGGGGATTGCTTGCGCTGCTCTTTGTTGACAGAGCGAATAAAAGCCATTTGCTGGGCGTTTTGCGATCCCAGCATTGAGGCTATGGCCGGCGTAAAGCCGCCCATTTTATATAAGCTCCACATCCGTCCCACGCCTTTAGGTTCCTTCATAATCTCCATCCACCGCCTTACACAAGCCTTCCCATCGTGGTTTTATACACTTTGCGCTGCAGCTTCTTGCCCAGCCGCAAGCTTTTCTTTAATTGATCTTTCATCTCTTTAGTCAGCTTGCTGGAAGCTACTTTGCCATTGTTGCCATACCAGCCGTTTTCCGAGCTTTCAATTGATAACAGTCGAAGCTTAAGAATAAAGAGAAAAGCCTGCTCACATTGCTTGGCTTCCTGCTCCGAAAGCTCCTTTTCTTCCAAAAGCCTCCGCATGCGATCCATCGTAGAAGACTCGCGAATGCCTCGCTGTATCGATAACAAACGAATCGCGTTGACCATAGGAATGTAGGCCCCATATTTAATGTCCAGACTGCCTGCATCCTCTCCATATTGCTCCTTAAGCAAATGGCCGAATACGCCAAGCAGCATTTTGTGCCTCATCGTATTTTCCAGCATGCGTCTAATAATAATCGGCGTTGCCAGCATGTCGGTGAAAAAAATATCCTTAAATTTCTGCATGAGCAGTTCGCTTCCAAAAATACAGCGTGCATCCGCTATAATTAGCAAATACCGAACAGCCTCCCAGCTCGGCTCCTTAAACCACAGGTTAATTTGCTCCTCCCATGCTGATAGTGATTTGCACCACTCGGGGTTGCTGCTGATTACCTCTCCCTCACATGGAGGATATCCAGCTGTTTGGAGGTAGCTGACAATTAACGCTGATAATTCATTAAAGTAGCGCTGCACATACGGCTCATCACCAACTGTATTCTCATAAACAATGCCGCTGTCCTGATCGCTGGACAAGGTTTGCTCTTCCCTGCCTCCGCTGCCGAATAATAAATAGGCGTAAGGCACGGGAGGAGAACCCTTCCCCATCCGTGCCATTTCCGCTTCTGCGAGTGCAATTGCCCGGCTGATCACCGAATCATGCATCTCATTCAATTGTTCATTAAACTGTTCGACAGGGCTTGCAAGGAGAGCTTCCTTCATCCGATCATGTACCTGATCCCGCAAGCTGCGCAGCGTGCCCGCCTCTCCGGCTGAGCCGATCTGCTCCAGCAGCTCCACATGCACAGGGTCCGTCATCTGAGTCTCTCCCCTTTAAATCGCCCTTATAATATTAACCGTGCAGGTTTTGTCCTGCCTTTTTCATTTGCTCAGGATAACCATAAGCGCCATGCTCACTAAGGTCAAGACCTACAATTTCTTGCTCCTCAGTTACACGGAAGCCCATAACCAGCTTCATAACGCCAAGTACCAGGAACGATGCTGCAAGAACGAATGCGCCGCATACAACAACGCTCTCGAATTGGACCCACAATTGTTTCCAGCTACCAGTATCGATAAGACCACCTTGGCCTACGCCAACTTTATCTGCGAGTAATTGTGTTGCAAAAATACCGTTAGCCAGCGTACCCCAAATACCAGCTGCACCGTGAACCGACATTGCATAGATCGGATCGTCGATTTTCATTTTTTCGAAAAACTTCGCGCTGTAGAATACAAGCACACCAGCTACTAGACCGATAACGACTGCCGCCCAAGGATCAACGAATGCGCAGGAAGCTGTGATCGCAACCAGACCCGCAAGTGTACCATTAAGTGTAGTTGTAATATCTGCCTTGCCTGTTACAGCCCACGAAATCAGCAGCGAGGAAACCGCACCCGCACCTGCTCCGAGCATTGTTGTGAATGCTACATATCCAAAGAAGCCGTCACCGATGCTCACCGTGCTGCCTGCGTTAAAGCCGAACCAGCCGACCCACAGAAGCAAGACCGATAGTGCTGTATACACTTGGTTATGTCCTGCAATCTCATTTGCAGAGCCATCCTTGTTGAACTTGCCAATACGAGGCTTAAGTAAAATAGTTGCTGCCAAAGCTGCCAAGGCGCCGGATAAATGGACGACCGTCGAACCGGCAAAGTCTTGTGCACCATCTGCTGCAAGCCAGCCGCCGCCCCAGATCCAGTGAGCAACTACCGGATAGATCGCAGCAATGTAGATAACGGTAAAAATAAGGTATGAGGACAATTTAGCACGTTCCGCAAAGCCGCCCCATGCGATGGAAAGCGATACAGCTGCGAAAGCTAGTTGGAACAAGAAGAAAATGGTTGACGGAAGCTCGTCGTTTACACTTGAAATAGCTGGATTAAAGAAGAAATCGCCCCAGCCGATAACACTGCTCATTCCGCTATCGGCATTAGCCGTTCCGAAAGCAATACCATAACCGATAGCCCAATAAACCAAACCTGCAAGACCAGCTGTGAAAATCGTTTTGCCTGCAACGTGGCCGGCATTTTTCATTCTGGTCGAACCTGTCTCCAAAAGTATAAAGCCGCCTTGCATGAGCAAAACTAACACGAATGCCACCATGACCCATAAGGAGTCGATACCCATATTCAATGTTGCATTGGATGGGTCATTCGCAAAAGCCATTGCCGGGAATACTAAGCACATTGCCCCTAGTGTGAATAACATCTTTCTAATCATTACGACCACTCCCTATACGTTATGTTTCCTAACATTTCAGGAAAGACTTAATGTCATTATAGTCAGTATAGTCGCATTTGACAATACGTTTTATTCTATTTTCAAAAAAAATCTAACATTCCACCTCAAGAAAGCGGTTAATGTTAAGTTTTTTCACAGTCCCTGCCTGATCTTGGCAGCTTTCGTCGCGCTGAAGTTTAACCTTTATGCTTTTCACCTTCTATTATAGGAAGCATCTTCCTAGGCATAATTCTCCTGCGCTCACATATCCATGTCATACGTTTGACTGTATGGTTACTTTCCGATTATCATTAAACATAGACATATATAGATAGAGGAAAGAAGGTGAACGGATTGGAATCTGCTGAACGTTATAAAATTGGAGAACTCGCTAAACTGGCCAACATCAGTCCGCGAACAATTGACTATTATACTTCAATGGGACTTATCGAACCGGCGGAACGCTCTTCTACGAACTACCGCTTGTATAATTCTGAAACATTGATCCGTTTGAAACGTATTGAACAAATGAAGCAAAACAAGCACACGCTTGAAGAAATTAAACATTCATTAGCGCAGTGGGATAGCGTAACTGCTGAAGAGCAGGTATCACGCAAGCTAACCGACCTACAGCTTCGTCTAAGCGAGCTGGAACGCGAGGTTAAAGACTTGGAGCCTGTAATCAAGCAAATGAAGCCACGCCAGGCTAACAAGCTCTACACTCGTCTCATGCCACAAACGGCAGCTTGTATAGAAGCGCTAATGCTGCTGCTAAACAAGGGGAATTTTATGTAAGTTGTACAATAATAGCTTCGCCCCTTGATTGGTAAGTCAAAATTATCATTTGGAGGAATGACGTTATGTTTTTTCACAAAATGGACATTCTCATCCTAATCGCTTTCGCTTTATCGATTTGGGCGCAATTTAGGGTTAAAGGAACGTTCAAAACCTGGTCTACCGTTCGCTCCATGAGCGGACTAACCGGCTACCAGGCCGCACGCAAAATGCTCGATGCTAATGGGCTGCAGCATGTACAGATTGAACCTGTACGAGGCACCCTAAGCGATCATTATGATCCAATATCACGTAAAGTACGACTTTCCGAGCATGTTTATTATGAAAACTCCATATCCGCCTTGTCCGTTGCCTGCCATGAGGTCGGCCATGCGATTCAGCATAAGGCGAATTATCCGATGCTGGCGCTGCGCCATCGCATTTTCCCGGTCGTTAACATCGCATCCGGCATTGCTCCATTCATGCTGATCGCCGGATTTTTGCTGCAACAGGCTAATCTGATTGGTCTTGGCATCATCTTCTTCTCCGTAGCAGTAGCCTTTCAGGTTATTACACTGCCCGTTGAATTTAATGCAAGCAACCGTGCCCGCCATATTATGATTGCCGAAGGCTTTATAACGAATGAGGAAGAACGCGGTGTTGCCAAAGTTCTGAACGCTGCCGCCCTCACTTACGTAGCAGCCGCGCTCATCTCCCTGCTGGAGCTCGTCAAATATATTATGATCTTCTCATCATCAAACCGGGAATAACTAGCTTACAGACTAACATGATCAACTCAGAAGAGTGGGCCCGCCTAAGCATTAGGCAGGCCCACTCTTCTTTTCCCGCAAAAAAAGAACCGCTGCAGCAGCCAGAATAAAATTGGCGCCTGCAGCGGTTCTTTCTCCTACTACCTATAACTGTTCTTGCTTTAATCCTCATGCTTCTTCTCATTGAAATAATGCAGCAGAAAGCCATGGAACACCTTCGCAACGAGCGACAGCTTCTCATTAGAACGATGAATGATGCCGATATTGCGAGTTACATGGGGCTGCTCTACGCGCACCTTCGCTGGCTGTAAAATACCCGTATGATGAAGCGCCATTTCCGGCAGCAAGCTGACACCCATCCCAGCGGCGACCAGCCCGCGGATCGTCTCCGTCTCCTCGCCCTCGAATCCGATTTTCGGTGTAAACCCTGCCTCCTGGCACGCTTCCCATACGATGGGCCTTAACGAATAACCTTCGCTGAACAAGACAAACGTCTCGTCCTTAAGCTGATTCAATTGAATCGAGCTCTCTCCAGCAAGTGGATGTGATGGCGGCAATATCGCATAAAGCTCCTCTGTCAGCAGCACCTGCCCGCATACATGCTCATGCTCATCCGGAAAAGGAGAAATGAACGCAAGATCAATATCACCCTTCACCATATCTCGTATGAGCGACGGATACATCCCCTGCCTAAAACGAAACTTCACATTCGGATGATGCTTGCGAAAAGCGGCCACAACCTGCGGGATTAAGGATACGCCGAGGCTATGCGGAAAGCCTAGCCGAATTTCTCCTTTTTCCGGATCAAGAAATTCATGTATTTCCACAACAGCCCGGTCCAGATCAGCCAATATGACCTCAGCCCGCTTCAAAAACAAATGACCTACAGGCGTCAATTGCAGATTTCTGCCCTTTTGTAAAAAAAGCTTTACGCCAAGCTCTTCCTCCAATTGATGAATTTGACGGCTCACAGCTGACTGAGCAACATGCAATTCTTCCGCCGCCTGTGTCACATGCTCTTTTCTCGCTACTTTGACGAAATAATAAAGCTGACGAAGTTCCATGATCTCTCCTTATCTTATCCAAACATTATCTCCGGACGATCCGCTGCCTGCGTACCATTGCCCGATCGAATAAACCGTACATGAGGAAGCCAGCAAGGCCACCCCCAACATGCGCCCATAAATCTATTGTCGGCAAGATTATGGAATAAATGATGCCTGCTCCCAAAATCATATATACGGTTTTGCGTGATCCATCATCCAGCCAAGCTTTACGGAACAGCGACAAGTATAGATACGCTCCGTAAATGCCATAAATCGCACCGGATGCTCCCACTGACAAATGGACAAATTCCCCATTGCCACCCTCTGTCATAACCGTAATAACTGCACTGAACAAATTGCCGAGCAGCCCGCAAAGCAGATAAAAAACAACATACTTCACAGAGCGCAGCAGACGCTCCAAGGGCGGCGCAAACACGAGCAGGGCAAACATATTAAAAAGCAAGTGCTGAAAGCCTCCATGCATAAAGATGGACGTTAAATAGCGCCACGGCTCTTCCAGTCCGTACGGATCTCCATGAAACGTTAAAAAGGCACCCCAGCGGTACAAGTTTTCTCCGCCAGTCGTTCCACCATTTAAAGCAACAAATATAAAAAAGAGCGTATTTAACGCGATTATCGCAGAAGTTATGGGATAAGATCTTAAATAAACGCGAAAGCTTTCGTATCTTAAAAAAATCATCAGTAATTCCCCCGCTCTAGAATTGGACAATATTGCCGTGCTCCGATTATAATTAATGGGTATTGACCATTTAACTTTGAGGAGGACGTTATACATGTCTCAAGAACGTGCTGGAGCTGCCGCATTTAAGGGCAATCCACTTACATTAATCGGACCAGAATTGAAAGTCGGCGATAAAGCTCCTGATTTTCAAGTAAACAAAACACTCGTTGATAGCGTATCCTTGAAAGATTATGCTGGTAAAATCAAGTTAATCAGCGTTATTCCTTCTATTGATACAGGCGTCTGCGACGCTCAAACTCGCCGCTTCAATGAAGCTGCTGCTTCGCTTGGGGACAACGTCGCTGTACTTACAATCAGTGTAGATCTGCCTTTCGCTCAAGCCCGCTGGTGTGGTGCCGAAGGTATCGATAAAGTCGAGCTGCTGTCGGACTACAAACTTAAAAGCTTCGGCGAAGCATATGGCGTTTACATTAAAGAATTTGGCCTGAATATGCGCTCAATCTTTGTTATCGATGCCAATGATACGATCCAATATGTCGAGTACTTGGCAGAAATGACGGAGCACCCGAATTACGAAGCGGCAATTAACGCGACTAAAGCGCTCGTATAAAATCCAGTATACAATCTTTTATGTGCACAAACAAAGCGAGTGAAGGGAAACCTTCCTCGCTTTTTGTACGTTTTATGAGTTTCCGGTCGTTTTATAAGCAGAGAGCTTCTTGTCCAGCGTCCGATAAAGCTCAAGAATAACCCGGTAGTTCGAACCAAGGTCGCCAAAAGAGCCTCTGGAAGCCGAATAAATATCAACGGCTGCATTTACTGGATTCACACTAATGACCGACACCGTAATGTCCATCGTCCGGCCGAAAGCCGTGCGTTTCTCGAGCACAATCTCCCCAACCGATTGAACTTCATGCAGCACCTTGTAGCCCTGCATTTTCTTCAGCGTAGAAACTACTTCTTCCCAAGCCTTTTCCTTGGACAACTTGTAAAAATGGGATTTGAGCATCGGGTCTTTGGCTTTATCGCCTGTTTGTTCATGACTGCGCAGCAGCCCGATTACGGTCCGCTTCAACAAAAACGATCTCCCCCTCCAGCATCTTTGTATGTAATATCTATATTAACATGTTTTGTTACACAAAAAAAGAACCCTGAGCGTGTTAGCGCAGCAGAGTCTCTTGAGTGTAGATAAAAACCCGCCTATGCCGTCCGACTTACATGTTTCTGAACCTCGCTTTCGCAAGGTGGGTGTCCGCAGAAACGAATTTGAAGTCCCCTTTAGAGGGCATGTCAGCAACGTAACAATTTAGGTCTCCCGAGAAACAGCCATTGGTTCAAAACAACGTAAAGCCGAAACGAACATCGCAGGATGTATTGTTATTATAAACGTTACCTTTACAATTGTAAATGTCTAAACGTTTATTTATTGGACGAGCTCGAATCGCCATCTGTAAGCTCTGCAAATTCGACCTCTTCTGCCTCCTGGGCAAGCCTAGCTTTCTCCGCCTGCTCCTGCAGCTTCTGGTAAATCATGTAGAAATTCCAGAACGACAGATACGCAATAATGCTGCCCATAAAAAACGGAATCAAAAAGGTGAAGCGCGTACTGATATAGATGACCGCACCACTCATTACCGCAGAAGAGAATGAGCGTATTGGACGGCCAATCGTAATCAGAATAGCATTTTTCAACAATTGAAACGTTTTCATGTGATAATGGACAAGCATCGAGAAAAAGTTGAACAAGGAAATGACCAACAGAAGCAGCAACGCAATAAAGATATAAGAAATCAGGCTGTACTGGTCGCGATAAACAATAAAATCGACAATCATAATGGCAAACAGAATAGCGTAGAAAAACCCGCCAATCATACTTTGAAGATAATTTTCCTTATATCCTCTAAAGTACGTTTTGAATAGCGGGACATCCGTTTCACCCATCACCCATTTGCGAGCTACCGCAAACATCGCAGCTGTAGCTGGAAATAAGGTGAACGGAGCAACAATCGCCATGAAAATCAATGTTGTTTTAACATGGTCCAGATAAGCCGCCTCATCTAATGCTGAAGCATTTCCTGGAAATACGCCCACAAACGCCAATAATACAAAAGGAATTGAACATATTAGCCATAATACATTGATTACCGATAATCGCATAATCCATTCGGAGATGCGGTAAAAACCTCCCATTAAACCCCTTGGCTCCATGTGATCTGCCCCCACTATTCCGTCTTGTTCGTTACTATTTTGGTTGTGACATGCACCAAAGCATATTATTCAATCAAGCAGGCTGGCTTAATCAAATGAACAATAAAAAAGGGGAAGTCAGGACGCCCGTAAGGCATCACGGACTTCCCCGGTTTCTTAAGCTTTGTTATTCGGGCTTATCAAGATGATATGACCCTAGTTGTTGTTATTGTTGAAGCTTTCGGACGATGGTTTTGGACGGCGATTCTCGCTAGTGCGAGGTCTGCTGCTGCCACCATCACGGTTACGGTCATAGCTGCTGCTACTGCTGCGCGAGCTGGAGCTCGAACTGCTGCCGCTGCCGCCACGTCTGTCATCACGGCCACGATAGCCGCCACCACCGCCACTGGAGCTGCGGCTGCTGCCGCCGCTAAAGGACGAGGAACCAGAGTAACGACGACCATTCGAACGAATGTCCGGCTTGCGTTTTTTCGCGCGAAGCGGCTCTTCCGGTGTCAATTCAATATTGACTTCCTTCTTCTCGCCTGTCAGCAATTTAACGGCTGCTGCAAGCAAGTGAACGGAATCATATTGCTCAAGCAATTGAATTGCAATTGCTTTGTATTCTGTGAACTCTTCTTCTTGAACAACTTCGAGCAAACGCTCAGCTGTCAAGCGCTGTTTGCCTTCAATCGCTTCCGCAATGCTAGGCAAAGGTTTTTTATTGATTTTTTGACGTGTAATTTTCTCGATGAAATGCAGGTGATCCAGTTCACGAGGCGTTACGAACGACCATGCCGTACCTTCTTTGCCTGCGCGGCCAGTACGGCCGATACGGTGAACATAGCTCTCCGGATCTTGCGGAAGGTCAAAGTTGATAACATGCGTTACGCCCGATACGTCGAGGCCACGAGCAGCTACATCCGTTGCAACCAGCACATCAATGCTGCCATCGCGGAATTTGCGCATTACGCTGTCGCGTTGGTTTTGGGACAAGTCGCCGTGAAGGCCGTCTGCCGTGTAACCACGTTTTTGCAAAGCTTCGCTCAGCTCATCAACCCGGCGCTTCGTGCGACCGAAGATGATAGCAAGCTCTGGGGATTCCATATCAAGCAAACGGCTCAGCGCTTCAAACTTCTGACGCTCATGAACCTCAATATACGCTTGATCGATAAGCGGCGCCGTAACTTGCTTAGGAATAACCGACACATGCTCTGGATTTTTCAGAAATTGCTGTGCAAGCTTCTGAATGTTCGCCGGCATTGTAGCCGAGAACAACATGGTGTGACGCTCGTCTGGAACTTGCTTCAGGATCGACTGAATGTCTTCCATAAAGCCCATGTCCAGCATTTCATCTGCTTCATCAAGAATGACCGTCTGTACATCTTCAAGACGGATCGTCTTACGGTTGATGTGGTCAAGCAAACGTCCTGGTGTACCAATAATAATTTGCGGCTTCTTCTTCAAAGCGCGAATTTGACGTCCAATTTCTTGTCCGCCGTAAATTGGCAATGAGCGTAAACCTTTGTATCGAGTCAACTTCCCGATTTCTTCAGCTACCTGAATAGCGAGTTCACGGGTAGGCGTCATAATTAAGGCGACAATGCGCTCCTCGCTTGTCGGAATTTTATTAATGAGCGGAATTCCGAATGCCGCTGTTTTTCCTGTTCCTGTTTGTGCCTGACCAATTAAATCTTGACCAGCCATTGCAATTGGAATAGCTTTGGACTGGATCGGAGTTGACTCCTCAAACCCCAGCTCCGTGATTGCTTGCAACACTTTAGGTTCCAAGCCAAATTCAGCAAATGTTTTCAAACTTTCTCATACTCCTTTTATCTTCAGCCTACTTGAAAAATATCCAAGCTATTATAGCATACAATCATACACGTTTACCAGCGAAGCTTAAAAACAGATCAAAAGGCGCACGAGAAAGCGGTTGCTTTATCGTATAGCCCCTGCCCGCAGCGCACATGGCAGTTAACCCTGTTTTTTTAAAGTTGATCCTGCTATAATGTGGTTATCCCGCTGTTTTAACGTTTTCATGCCATATGTTTTGCCCTGAACCTATGATGAAAGGGTGATGCCAGGTGGATATCGAAACCGTAACACTGTCACAAATTGTAGAGAAGCTAGCACCCGAGCTCAGTCCTTTTCTTACGGATCGGGAACTCTCGATCAATATCGTATTGAGGGACGGACTGGCTGTACTTGAACCGGCGGATGCAATGGAGATTGTTCAGCACAGCATTTGCGAGCACCAAAGAGAAGCCTTACTGCAATGACAAGGGGATATACCGATTGATAGTAAACCTGCTGACGCATGCGTCAGCAGGTTTTTTGCATGCTTTTCTCTCCGGAAATTCCCGCCCAAAAATGGTGCATTAAGCAACATTTCTCTGTGTAAAATTACGCTTTTTGAAAAAAATAAGTGTCACGCAGCCTAATTCTGCTTTATAATTTGGAAAGAAGAGCTAGCGGGGAGAGAAGGAAATGGACATCATCTTTTCAACTGTCATGCTGTTATACAGCTTGTTGACGGGAAGCGGAGAGGATCATGCAGCCGCCCGGGAGCTCGCAGCCTCGGTACTAAACGCTTCAATAGGAACAAATATCGTGCAGGCAAGCCCATCGGGTGGAGAAGGCCAGGGGACGTCTGAGACGGGCGCTAAGCGTGATCCGCAGAAAGATGCTCCCATTGTGAAGGGCATCTACGTGACGGCTCACAGTGCAGGTGGAGCGCGTATGGATAGCTTGCTTAAGCTTGTGGATGATACGAAGCTTAACAGCATGGTCATCGATGTCAAAGACGACAACGGCTATATTACTTATCCGACCGAGACGCCGGAGCTGCTCGAACTGGGAACTACCCAGAAGTACATTCGCGACATTGGCGACTTGATGAAGAAATTAAAGCAGCATGAGGTTTACCCGATTGCCAGAATTGTCGTCTTTAAAGACACTGTGCTGGCACGCCAGCATCCGGAGCTGTCGTTCCGCCATTCCGACGGAACGATTTGGAAAAATGGCCGCGGTGAAAGCTTTGTTAATCCTTATATGAAGGAAGTCTGGAGTTACAATGTAGCCGTTGCCAAGGAAGCAGCTAAGCTCGGCTTTAAAGAAATCCAGTTTGATTATGTTCGTTTTCCTGAAGGTTTTGATAAGAAAGCCGATTCGCTGAAGTATGAGAAAACAGAGCAGAGCCGAGTCGATGCCGTTGCGGGATTCGTAAAATATGCCCGTGAGCAGCTTGAGCCGCTTGGCGTGCGTGTATCGGTCGATATTTTCGGCTATGCCGCATCGGTGCCTGCAGCCGAAGGCATTGGTCAGGACTTTGTGAAAATTTCCAACGATGTGCACGTCATATCTCCCATGGTTTATCCGAGCCATTACAGCACTGGCTGGTTTAAGCAGAAGGTGCCGGACAAAAGCCCTTATGAAACCATCGTAGGCGCTATGGAGGATACACATGCCAAGCTGGACCCGATCGGTGATGCTAAGCCAATTATCCGCCCTTGGATTCAGGATTTTACAGCCAGCTGGCTTGGACAGGGCAATTATATGAAATATGGCAAGAAAGAAGTCGAGGCACAAATTAAGGCGCTCTCCGACACCGACATTCATGAATTTCTCTTATGGAATGCAGGCAATAAATATTCAGAAGGCGTTAATTACGAATAGCGATTTGATAATGCGCGTTTCATTCCGAGAAATATAGAGAAAGGATAGCGTTAGGATTTCTTTTTCTATATTTCAAACAAATAACCTCCGGTACGCTGCTTTTAAGCGTTGCCGGAGGTTATTTGTTTGTTTTTTAATACGAGCCCTTGCTATTGCCCATACGGGCCTGTAAGCATTATTGCGAAAGACGCAGCGCAAGCTCATACAAATCCAGGTTGAATGGCTTTTTCGTATTGACAACCGTGTCGATATCCGTGGAAAGAAACTCCCCACGCACGATACCGCAAGCTTTGCCCGAATCGCCCGCCATCAGCTGATGCACAGCATAATCGCCCAGACGGCTTGCAAGAATACGGTCAACAGCGGTCGGTGTACCGCCGCGTTGAATATGTCCAAGGACGGTTACCCGCGGCTCAAGTCCGCAACCACGCGTAATTTCGCTGGATACATCATGCCCATTGCCTGCTCCTTCAGCAACAACAACGATACTGTGACGTTTGCCTTTGGCAAAGTTGGCTTCCATCCGCTGCGAAACCTCCGTTAAATTGAACGGCACTTCCGGTACAAGAATGGTCTCGGCGCCGCTTGCAAGTCCAGCATAAAGCGCAATATCTCCGCAATGACGGCCCATAACCTCAACGACAGACGAACGCTCATGAGATGACATCGTGTCGCGAATTTTGTTGATGGCATCAACAACGATGCCCACAGCAGTATCAAAACCGATTGTGTAATCCGTGAAAGGAATATCGTTATCGATTGTTCCTGGCAACGCCATCGTCTTAATGCCGAGCTTGCTCAGCTTGTTAGCCCCTTGATAAGAGCCGTCGCCGCCAATAACGACCAAACCGTCGATGCCACGCCCACGCAAAACTTCAGCGCCTTTCTCCTGGCCTTCAGCTGTCATAAATTCTTTGCAGCGCGCCGTCTGCAAAATGGTTCCCCCGCGCTGTATAATATCGCCTACGCTGCGAAGATCCATTTGACGCAAATCGTCATTCAGAAGACCCTGATAACCGCGTTGTACACCGTATACTTCCAGCCCGTTATACAAAGCGCTCCGTACTACAGCACGAACGGCTGCGTTCATCCCTTGGGAGTCACCGCCACTGGTTAATACTGCGATTGATTTTACTGAAGACATAGTCATTCCTCCAAAATGATGTAATATATTGCTAAGCCTGCTGTTTCCTGATCCACACGCTGTTAATCAGGAAAAACAGGCGGGTAAGCGGACTGTTCTTCATCAGCTTGCGCGTTACGCTGCGCACTTCTTTCTGCGCACGCACCTTCGGATCGGATAAATACAGGGCAAGCAGCCCTTCAATGATAAGGCGATGAAACCGGGAAGCCGGCAAATGCCGCACATCCTCCCTTGCCCACTCCACTATTGTACCGATCCGTTCCGCCATCAAATGGAAGCTGTCGTAATAATTGCAGAAATTCAAATCTCCACCTTCCTGATCCTCCGCCTGATCAATCAAATAATCAAGCATGATATGCAGGCCGCATACGTGGGGGAAATAAACTTCTTTAATTGCCGCCGCATCCGGCGAAGACAGACCATCACCGCTGGCAGCTAAAAATAGCATAAACATGCCGAGCGTCGATCCGCTGGCAGCTGCGAATTCATTCCATTGCAAGTGCGGGTAGCGCTGTGCATGCTTCTCCCACCAAGCGAGCAGCTTCGGCTCACGCAAGTCATGGCGAATGTGCTTGTACACCTGCAAATCCCCATATAGGCTGACCAGCTCGGTTACATCACGCTGAACGCTGGCATAGGAAGGAAGCAGCGCTATTTGGTGCTGGCACACGGCAACGAGGTGGTGCAAATATCCACCGTCGTCCCGCTCCTTCCGGTGGGCATAATAATCCCGGAGCGGCGCTGCCGGATTAACCGCATCAAGCATGGACTGGTGCAGTAGGCGGAAATCATCCGCATCAAGAGAAGTGCTGCGATCGCACAAATTGTCCAGGTAGTCGCTAATCGTTTGCAGCGCAACAATAAGCGGTATCAGAATATGCCGCTGTTCCAAGTTAGCCGCTGCATACACAGCACCGCCCTGACAATGGAATTTCTTGCTCGCTATGCTGCTCAGCGCTTGCGTCCGCAGCTCCCTGTCAGGAATTTGCTCTGCCATCGCCCGCAGCTTCCCAAGCTGCGCTTCAACTTCCGGCAGCACATATTTATATACGCGATGCATAAGTTTTAAAGGCCCTCGGGGCGCACGGCTGCCTGAAAATGTCGTCAATCTCACGATGCACCTCCTCCTCTTAAAAAATGCTGAATAACCGCCGGCTACCAGCCCATTATTACACGATGAATGAAACCTCCACTCATAAATGTACCATTTCAATAAACAATAATCCAGCAGTTCATGTTATAATGGTTTACAATCTATTAATAATTAGCTATAACACCTGTATAATCAAGGTTTTTTACAGTTATGGAGTGAATACAGCAATGACACAACTTGGCCTTGACAAGGCGAAGCCTAACACATCCCAAGAAACGCTGCGCCTCCGCGCCTTCAGCTTTTCTGCCTACTCAACACAGGCACTGCTCGTCTCCTACCTGCCATTATATTTTCTGGCGCGAGGCTACTCCGAGCATCAAATCGGCATTATATATGCAACTGGGCCCTTCATATCTGTCTTTGCGAATTTACTGCTAGGCTGGGCAAGCGACCGGTTTCAGACGATAAAAAAATTGTTTATATTTTTATTATTCGGGCAGCTAGTCATGATCTCGCTGCTGTTCCCAATTCAAGATTTTACGATGATCTGTCTAGTGATGACGATCTTTTATTTTTTTCAGACGCCTATTAACCCTTTGAATGACAGCTTGATTTTATTATCCAGTCAATATACAGGTGTTCCTTATGCGCTCATTCGCATTTTCGGCTCGCTCGGGTTTGCCATATCGGCCTACTTGTTCGGCATTTTATTGAAGGAGATGGGCTCCAATTGGACGCTGCCGCTCGCAGTCTGTACGATAACGATAACGCTAGCGCTCTCCTTTCTGCTGCGTGATTATCGCGGGAGTGCCCGCAAAGTGGATTTCAGCGGTTTTTTCAAGCTGCTGGGCAAAAGAGAGGTCGTTTCCTTTTTCGTCCTCATTTTGATCGTATCGATCGCGCATCGCATGTATGAAGGCTTTCTTGCTGTAACGCTGCATCAAATGGGAGCTAGCGATTCACTTATTGGCCTCGCCTGGACACTTTCCGCCTGCAGCGAAATTCCCGTGCTGTTTCTGCTTGGAAAGTACGGCCATAAATTCAAGGAGCTGCCGCTGCTGTTTATTGCATGCGTATTGTATGCCCTGCGAATGTGGCTCATTGGACATTTGAGCAGCCCTTATCTCGTCGTGGCGACACAGCTCATGCACAGCATTACATTCGGCATCTATTTCTCGACTGCTTTGCGTTATATTTCGCAGATCATTCCCGATGAATTTCGTGCATCTGGCCAAGCGGTATACGCCGTTGTATGGACAGGCCTTGCCGGTCTGCTCAGTGGAACCGTTGGCGGCTATGTATATGAAAGCTTTGGACGCACCGCCTTCTTTAACTTAGGTACTACGCTTGCTTTAATTGCAGCAGCAGGTTTTATTTATAAACATTATACGAGGCGCAGCGCATGAACTTACGCTAACTGAGCGTCCCTCTATAGCTCATGCCATAAATCAAAAAAACAGCTTCGGCTCCACACGATCATGTGGCTCCTGAAGCTGTTTTTGTTCCAGCCTGACTTTGTAGACGTTAATCCCCAAGTTAGTCCTCAAGCTCGAAGTTTGTATACACGTCCTGTACATCGTCATTATCGTCGAAGGAGTCCATCATTTTGGACAGCTTGTCCGCATTTTCACCTTCTACGGCAACCATGTTTTGCGGCAGCCAGCGTACACCTGCGCTAACGAACGTATAGCCTTCCGCTTCAAGTGCGCCTTTCACCTGCTCGAACTCATGCGGATGCGTCAAAATCTCGAAGCTGTCGTCGTTTACGACAAGATCCTCTGCTCCAGCTTCCAGCGTCACCATCATCATGGAGTCCTCATCAATTTCTAAATCCTCACGGTCTACAACAAGCAAGCCTTTATGATCAAACATATAGGCTACACAGCCGCTTTCTCCCATATTGCCGCCACGCTTATTAAAAGACGAACGTACATCAGCCGCCGTACGATTGCGATTATCCGTCAAACAACGAACCATAATCGCTACGCCTCCTGGGCCGTAACCTTCATACATAATTTCTTCATAATCGACTGCGTCGCCGCCCGTCGCCTTCTTGATTGCCCGCTCAACGTTATCATTGGGCATTTGCTCCGCACGTGCATTGGCAATGGCCGTCTTCAGGCCAAAATTCGCTTCGGGATTCGCTCCGCCTTTACGTGCCTGCACATAAATCTCACGCGACAGCTTTACAAACTTATTATTTTTAGCCTGATCGGCCTTCCCTTTGCGATCCTTAAACAATTTAAACTTCATGCCACTCGCTCCTCCGACAAAGATTCCACCTAACAGTGTATCATTTCCCGCCTAATCCGGTCAAAGTCTAAAATGCGAAAAGCGCATGGCAAAATGACGAACTCCTGTCACATATCCTTAAGAAATGTAGCCTTTCTCCCTCCAATATTCCATTGCAAAATCTTCGCCAAAAAAAGGTTTCGTTCCATCCAGCATATCTTGGTTGCAGCGTGTAAGCAGCTTTCGGCCTTTTTCAAAAAATTTGACCGCAGCCAGCAACTTAGCTCCGCCTTCGTAATTGACCATCGTATAATCGTCATCATCTTCATCTTCTGAATACTGAACGGAAATACATTCAGAGCCGTCCATATGCTTCTGGATACGGTAAGAGAAATATTCGACCTTAGCATCGCCCTGTTCATCGGTATAGTCTCTGGCCATGCGCACCAATGCCAATCGCGGAGCATCATTGTCAAGTTCTCCCTCCTGCCGAAATGAAAAATATACATCGCCGATCCATAGCCCGTTCCGCTCTTCATCATCATAATCGTTATACGGCTCGACAAGCGGGAGAGCCAACAGCTCGCGCACCTGCTGCGGATCAATGAGATGACGAGCGTATTCATAGGTCGATACAGCTTGCAGCAAATGAATCCAGTTTTGCTGGCAAAGCTGCTGGATAGCGGCTGGTGAATCATCATCGATCTCCGACCAATCCGTATGCTCGCCCGTGACGCTGCGATATTTGCCTGATAACTGCCATTGCATCGTGAGTGACTGATCTACAGAGCCCGATTGTGCAGCAATAGGTTCTATTTTAAGCAACGCTCCATACGCTTCCCCATCTTGAAAATAGACGCTTCGAAAATGTCCAGAAACCGCTTCATTGCCATAAGCGGTTGCACGGAAAAACTGATCCCCCAGCCAAAATTCATAGCTTGAGCTAGCAGCTTCAGGCTCGCCTAGGAAGCAGAGAGAATCAGCAGTCACCTGCTGCATATATAGCGGTCGGAGCTGTGTATCTTCGAATAAAAAAGGAATTTGCGGCTGCTCATGAATCGGCTTAATTAGCGCTTCATATAAAATTGGCTTGTCTTCCTTCAGAAGACGCAGCATTTCCTCTCGCCAGACGGATGGCTCCTCATCCTCATCTAAAATAATGTCCGGGACAAAAAGCTCGGTCATGTCGAAGCCCTGCCATACACCGAAGTCGTCCCATTCCTCTATGTAGCGTTCAAAAGCTGATGTCCCTTGAATACGCACTCTATATTGATCGCTTGTCATCATCAGCTTTGCCTGCATATTGCCCTCAACGATGAGATCGCCGTGATTATAATCTCCCCAGAACATTTCATCCACTTGCAAATTGCCTGCAACATGGATCTCCTGTCCGCCAACAACCATATGGCTGGCGCGCATATTGCCAAGAACGATCAGGCCGGTAGCACCGTCTGTATCTGTATTGCCAACATAACGATCCACAACTAAATTTCCTTCAACGAGAATGAGCATAGCATTCAGGTCGAGCAAAAGCTCGCTAAGCCGCAAATCCCCTTTATAATACCAAACTTCCTCTTCTTCAAATTCGCCATCATTTTGTTCATGGCGCAAGTAATACCAGCTCTCGCGAGGCAATTTCTGCTTGATTTCACTAAAGCGAAACCGCTGAAACTCGGCACCGGCTTCCATCATCATTGTCCCCCTTTAAAAATAGTTCAAAACGAGGCTTATCTCGCTCTATTATACAGCACCATCCACTGACCACTATCCTAATAGCCTGTTAAAATGCGAAAAGGAGCCCCCGAATTAACCGGAAGCTCCTGTACATGCTGCAATCAAGTATTATAAGAAACTTCGAATCTTATAATTTAACGACGTTAGCCGCTTGTGCACCGCGATTGCCTTCAGTGATGTCGAACTCTACCTCTTGGCCTTCGTCAAGCGATTTGAAGCCTTCGCTTTGGATAGCGGAGAAATGAACGAATACATCCTCGCCGCCTTCTACCGAGATAAAGCCGTAGCCTTTCTCTGCGTTAAACCATTTAACTGTTCCTTTCAAATGAACAACCTCCTAGAAAAAATAAACCGCTGTTTAATCAGCGTATACCCTATATTATACAGTCTCAAACTGGAAAATGCAATTAAACCCTTATTTTCAAAAAATAATCTGATCCAGGAATAAAAGGAAGCTTCGCCGGCATAAGCTCAGCTTGACCGCCCCGCTCTGCGACAGCCTTTAGCAGCTCATCCATGTGCGGGTAAGCCTTCCAGCTTAGCGACAACAGCGGGTAAATCCGCACCTGTCCGCCCGGCTTGCACAGTCGCATCATTTCCAAAACAGCCTGCTTATGGAAATTGAAATCAAACTGCTCCGCATACAAAAACAAAAAATGGCTGCATAACACAAGCGAGAAGGTTCCTTGTTCAAAAGGGAGCTCCGGCAGCTGCCCAAAACGATAACGGGATTTCCCGGCAACAGATCGCAAATGACTTGCAAACAGCTCAAGCGAACGCTCTCTTCCCGCGCGATGATTCGCAGCGTCCTTATAGTAGCTCCAGTCGAATGCCTCCTGCAAAGCGATCAGCTTGTTTGTGGAAACTTCAATTTCTTCTGCAGATTGTGCAATCCACGACTCCACATCTCCGGCATAACGCGGATCAACAGCATGGGCATCATACCCTCGGGCACATGCCTCAGCGGTAAAAGAAGCGCCTCCAGCAGCAATGTCGAGTAGAGGCCCCGCACCCAAATCGTCTTCTGCTAATCCGAACATGTGTACATACTCATCAAAACCCCGGCAGGTGATGGCAACGCCTACCTGCTCATACTTCAATTGCTTCATCTTCTCAACTCTCCTCGTCTCAGCTACACTCTTCCTCGCGAATACGCTCCTATCTCTATAGAAGCTTCGCCTCACAAATGCCACTTTCCCGCATTATAGCTGATATTATAACACCGTCCCTTATTGCTTTCCACCCCCTGGATAGCTAAAATAGTAAGAATACGGTGTAAGCCGTAATGAAAGGTAAGGTGACCTATACATGTTCAAGAAACACGAGATATTCAAAACCGACAAATACAATATGCTGACGGTAGAAGTACAGGGGAAAACCCTCGTCGTACGTGATATTTCTGATCAATGGGGCGAAGAATGCTTTACGTTCGTAAGCCGTCCTGAAATGATGCATTGGGCCGAAAATCGCTTCCGTGCTGACCAGTATGTTGGCCGCGAGGAAGAACGGGAGAACATCATCCGTGCTTTCAAGGAAGTATAAGCAGGAAAAATTAGCCTTTAGAGCGAAGACTAACGAGGCAGTGTTGTGCTTGCGGCTACAGGGGGTGTACGTTTCCAGATGGATTTAATGACTAATATCATCTTTATTGTCGCTTCCTTTGCACTGGGGTGGATTGTCCTTGCAAAACGCGATACTCTCGCTCCCAATTTGCGCCGCGGGCTGGCACTTGCTTCGATTGTTTTAATTGCATTCTCGTTTTTCCTCATTGTATTCAGTCTGTTTCAGATGGGAAGCTCATAAACGCTGGCGGCAGCTGACAAGCCATACACCAAGGAGCAGCCGCCAACGCATCAAATACAAGGTAAATTCTTGTATTTCAACATAACAAGACCGCCTCCGGTACATACTAGGTACAAATTTATGCCCGGAGGCGATTGCAACCATGAAATGGCTACCCGTCCTTGTTTCTTTAAGCCTGACAGCCGGGATTAGTGGCGCTGAGGGAATGATTCAGCCCACCTATTCCAAAACAGCACCACATGCTACTTCATCTACCATTATACCAAGGAGGAATTCGATGAATCACGTACCTAAGCGTTCCGAAACGAAAGTAGAAGCCCGTTGGAAGCTCGAAGACCTGTTTGCAGATCAAGCCGCATGGGATAAGGAGTTTGCCGCTGCCAAAAGCCTGATTGGCAAAATCAGCGCTTTTCAAGGCACATTGTCTGACCCCGCCCAGCTGAAAGCCTGCTTCGAGCAGGAGGATGAATTGTCGCTGCATGTGGAGCGTCTATACGTATATGCCAATATGAAGCATCATGAGGATACGGCTGAGCCGACCTATCAGGCTTTGTCCGACAAATCCAAGAAGCTGAGCGTAGAAACAGGCGAAGCTCTCTCTTTCATTACGCCAGAGGTGCTTTCCTTAAGCGATGAGGCGCTGGATCAATTGATCGCGAATCCGGAGCTGACAGCGTTCCGCCATACGCTCGAGGAAATGCGCCGCCAAAAGGCCCATGTTCTCTCGAAAAATGAAGAGGCGCTGCTTGCGCAAGTGGGCAATATGAGCTCGGCTCCCGGCACAATTTTCAACCTGCTGAACAATGCCGATTTGAAGTTCCCGAAGGTCAAGGACGAGAACGGCGAAGTGGTTGAACTGACGCAGGGCCGTTACATTCAGTTTCTTGAGAGCAAAAACCGCGAGGTGCGCAAAGAAGCTTTCCAAGCGATGTACGATACATACGGAAAGCTCAAAAACACAATCGGTGCAACGCTGAATGCCAATGTAACGAAAAATATTTTTTACTCCCGTGCCCGCAAGCATGATTCCGTTCTCGCCATGTCGCTCTATGGAGATAACATCCCCGAGACGGTTTATACAAACTTGGTTGACACGATTCATAAGCATTTGCCGCTGATGCATCGCTATATGAACCTGCGCAAAAAGCTGCTCGGCGTTGACAAGCTTCATATGTATGATTTGTTCGCTCCGCTTGTAGAGGAATTCGATATGAACATTACGTATGAGGATGCGAAAAAAACGGTCAAAGAAAGCTTGAAGCCGCTCGGTGACGATTATTTGAACGTGCTGCAGCATGGCTTTGACGATGGCTGGATTGACGTGTATGAGAATGAAGGCAAGCGCAGCGGCGCTTACAGCTGGGGAGCGTTCGGCACACATCCTTACGTGCTGCTCAATCACAAGGACAACTTGAACAGCATGTTTACGCTGACGCATGAAATGGGCCACGCCCTGCATTCGTATTATTCCGACACGACCCAGAACTACCGTGATGCGCAATATACGATTTTCCTCGCGGAGGTGGCTTCCACGCTGAACGAAGCGCTGCTGATGGACTACTTGCTTGACAAGTCTACCGATCCGAAGGAAAAAATGTACCTGCTCACCTACTATGCGGACCAATTCCGGACGACGGTGTTCCGTCAAACGATGTTTGCCGAATTCGAGAAAATCATTCACGAAAGAAGCGAGCAAGGCGAATCGCTGACTCCGCAGGATTTGAGCAAAATCTACTACGACCTCAATGTTCAATATTATGGCGACGATATGGCCGTAGATGAAGATATTGCGATGGAATGGGCACGTATTCCCCATTTCTACAACAGCTTCTATGTGTACAAATACGCAACTGGCTTCTCGGCCGCAACGAGCTTCTCCAAGCAAATTTTGGAGGAAGGCGCGCCAGCAGTCGAGCGTTATCTCGGCTTCCTGAAGAGCGGCGGCAGCGACTTCTCGATCAATATTTTGAAAAAAGCGGGCGTCGACATGTCCTCGCCAGAGCCGATTGAGCAAGCGATGAGCGTATTTGAAAGTCTCATCGGCCAAATGGAAGAGCTGACAAAATAATTAATTTGTTCAGCCTCTCTGCTCCCCAGCTTGCTTTCTGAGCTAAGGGGATATGCGCTAAAAGCAAAAATAACACCTTCCACTCCGGCATCATGGAGAGAAGGTGTTATTTTATTTTGCAATTAAAGCCACCAAAGGCCCAGTGTCAAGCCAACTACACCTGCAAGCAAGGATGACAGCATATTAACCCGGTCATTGTTCATAAAATCAAACCCGCGTATCCGCTCGGCCGGCACGCCGCAATGCGTGCGACGCTCCGTTTCGCTGCCGCAGCTTACGCAGCGGTACATCGCCTGCCAAGTGGCGCCAAGCCATGAGTCGGCGAAGCATCCAGCAAAGCCAGCCATTGCCGCAGCAGCAATAAGAGCTGCAGCTGAGGCAAGGCTAAGGCCGCCGCCTGCAAGCCCCGCTGTTCCAGCCTGCAGATCGGCTGCAGACGCTGGATGAAACCAGACCAGCATAACGGCGGCTACAACGCCAATGCAGGCTGCTCCAGCGAGCGCCGCCAGTGAGCCGAGCCGCGTCACAGCACCGCTCGTGCCGGGAGCAACTATTTTGCCGCTCGTCACCGATCGAGGTGGGCGCTTGCTCAGCGCACCGATCTCCGTCGCCCATGTGTCGGCATTTACGGCCGCCATAACTCCAATATAGGCGAGCAGCCAGCCATCGCCAGCTGCTGGAAACAGCGCATGGCCGAAGCACAGCAGCAGGCCTACTCCGCCATTCGCCCACACTTGTCCAGCGTCGCGACGTCCTGTTTTTTCATATCCCGCTTCCGCCTTCGCTTTCGCTCGGGAGTGCTTTTTCCATTTCGACCATAGGGTAGAGGTAACGAAAAACGCAATAAGACAGGCGAACCATACTGGTTCGCCCCATGTCACAAAGCCCGTGCCCATTGCCATTGCCGATAAAGCACCCGATAACGAAAGAGAGCGGAAACGATGGGCGACGAAAGCAATTAAGCCGCTTCCAAACAGACCGCCAAGCAGCCTAAGCCACCATTCATCGATCCAGCCTACCATTTTTCTCGCTCCTCTCCAGTTCTATCTCTCAGTCCTGCCATTGCCTGACGCCAGCGATTCGGGAAATTCGTGCAAATCATTAGCTCCCGGTCCAGCTCCGCGATTTTGCGAATAGCCCGTTCCTCGTTTATCGTCCAGGCCATTACCTGAATGCCAGCTTCCTTAAGCAGCTTCACTCGCTCCTTATTCAGCCTCGAATAATCAATTGAAAGCAAGGTCGACCCCGTCTGACTCAGCTCCAGAGGCAGCGTCTGACGCCAGCCGTCAATAATTAAGCCGGTACGAATACGTCCTTCCGTCAGCTTAAACAGCTTATTCAGCGCTCCGGCATAGAAAGAGGTCAGCACCACTTCATTTTCCACGCCGAATCGGCGCACGCTTGCAAGAACTTGCTCCTCAAGCGCAGGATAGCGAATGCCATTCGTCTTGAGCTCAATGTTAACGTTGCAGCGCCCGGCTGTTAATGCCAGCACTTGATCAAGCGTCGGCACACCCTCATCTTTGAACAAGGGAGAAAACCAACTGCCCGCATCAAGCGTGCCAAGCTCGGCAGCTGTCCAATTGCGGACATCGCCTTTGCCATTCGTTGTGCGCCTTAGCTTATAATCATGAATAACGACCGGAATATGATCCTTCGATAGCTGCACATCAATTTCAATCCAAAACACATCAGGCTCTTCCATCGCCAGCTTTACCGCTGCAAGCGTGTTCTCCGGTGCGCGTCCTGACCACCCGCGGTGGGCAACGCATACATTTCTTGGCTCAGCCATGCGCTCCTCCTCGCTGCTCTTTATTTAGAGACGAGAGCGCCATCCTCACGGAGCTTCACGCCAAAGGACAGGCTCGTCAGGCGCTTCAGCAGCGCTGCCGCATTTTCGGGTTCCATGAGCACTGGCTGCGCTTTGTCCGAGGACATCGGGTAAAACTTCAGGTCACAGTTCCCTTTTTTCGTGCAAATCGCATCCAGCACACCTGTCTCGGCAGTTGGTCCCTTCGGGTAAGCGCTAAAAATAAAGTTCCCTAAACTGTATGCAATCCACTTGCCTTTATACGTCTCAAAACCTTGCAGCACATGCGGATGGCTGCCGATAATGAGATCGGCTCCCGAATCTATGTATTCACGTGCAAAATCCCGCTGATATTGCAGCGGCGTATCTTTGCGCTCTTCTCCCCAGTGAACCATCACGACAACCAGATCGGCCTGCTCCTTCGCTTTCTTAATTGCCGCCTTCGCTCTCGTCGTATCGTAGGTTTCCGCTACGCCTGCAACATTTTTGTCTGCTTTCCACGATACTTCCGGTACAACTCTGCTCAGTCCAATGTACGCTACTTTAATGCCGCGCACGTCTTTAATGACAGGCGCAAACGCATCCGTATCATTTTTGCCGGCTCCCATATGGGAAATTCCCGTCTCATCGAGATGCTTCATCGTATTAAATAAACCTTCGACGCCTTGGTCAAGCGTATGGTTGTTCGCCAAGCTAACGATATCAAAGCCGGCATCCCGAAAAGCAGGAAGCGCTTCTGGAGAACCTTTGAACACATACGTCTTATCTAGCGCCGGAACACCGCTATCCGTCACCGGATACTCCAAATTAGCGGCCATAATATCCGGCTCGCTCAAATAAAGCAGCGATTGCTTATATGGATAGTCGTACCCATTCAGCTTCATCATGTCGCCAACCGAAGCTGCCAGCAAAATATCGCCAACAAAGCTCAGCTTCACCGTATCCTCGTCCCCAGCCTGAAACGACGGCTGCTCGCCAGAAACGTCATTGCCACCTGTGCCATCGACCGCTTCATTGCCAACCTCTTCCGGCTGCTTCTCCGGGGTTGCCGCTGGCTCGCCTGCGCCGTTAGCCTCATCGGCTGTAGGAGCAGGTTCCTTCGTTGCTGCCGCTTCATCAGATGGAGAAGGCGAACTGCTGCCTGTGTCCGTTTCCCCGTTTTGCGGCTTCTGACCATCGCTCGTGCCCGCGGAAGCGGCATCGGCTGCCTGAGGCTTATTTTCCCTATTAAATAAGGACCCAGCATCAAACCAGTTTTGCGTATTAAGCCATAAGCCAATAACGACTGCAATAAGACCTAACATAAAGCCGTTGAAAATGATGAGGCGTCTTAGTCTTCTTTTACGCCTGATTTTTTGCTGCTGTCGCGATTCTGTTCTAGATCTATTCATGACAGGATGCTCCTTTATGAATAAAGTTTCCTGTCTATTATAGCAAGCTTGCTATAAATATGCGAAATAACTAGGAAGAGGAGAGCGCGGCAGCCGCAATTTCCTTGCCCTGCCGAATACAGTCCGGCAAACCTACGCCGTCGAAAGCCGCTCCTGTAATATGAATGCCCGGCACCTGCTGGGCCATTCGATCGCGCAGACGCTTCGTATGGGCCAGATGGCCGACCGGATATTGCGGCATAGAGCGCGGCAGCCGTGTAATTTCCGTAAATAAAGGCGCCACGGCAATATTCATCGTCTTCTTCACATCTTCTCTTACGGCAGCCATTAGCTGGTCATCCGGCAAAAAAGGCGTGATTTGATCGCCTGCCCGGCCTACATAGCAGCGAAGCAGCACTTTGTCTCCAGGACTTGTATGCAGCCATTTCGTCGAGGTCCATGTGCATGCCGTAATCCGCAAGCCTTCCGAACGCGGAATAACGAACCCTGAACCTTTGAAGGTTATACCCAGGCTCGCCTTGTCAAAAGCCATTACGACATTTGCGACCGATACATAATCAATTGCCCGCAGCTCCGCGCAATCGACCAGCGGCTCCAGCAGCTCCGCTGCCTGAAAGGCTGGTGCAGTCACAATGACTTTGTCGGCAGACAGCTGCTCCCCGTTTGCCAACTCAATCGTATAACGGGACCCGAACTGTTCTCCAGCCGTCATGCCAGTAAAACCTGCTGCTGCTTCATCGCCCGCAGTTTTATCATGAATCGCAGTCACCGCTTGGCCTAACTTACGCTCCATGCCCGGCAAAGCTCGGTCAAGCGCATCTACCAAAGTAGACAGCCCGCCTTTAAATGTAAGAAACACGCTGCTTCTTGCCCCTTCCGGCAGCATGCTCATATCGGGAGCCTTAGCGAGCTTTTTGTTGCTGCGCATCCCGCGAATCAAGCTGCCATGCTTGCGCTCTGCAGCTGCGAACTGTGGGAACGTCGCTTGAATGCTCAGCTTGTTAAGGTCGCCAGCGTAAATGCCCGCCAGCAGCGGCTCTGCAATGCGCTGCACAACCTGCGTCCCCAGCCGCCGGCCAAGGAAGCCTCCCAGCGATTCGTCGCCAGCTTCACTACGCGAAGGCTTGATGAAGTCAAGCAGCGCCCGCAGCTTGCCGCCCCAAGAAAGCAAGCCCGTCCGGGCGAAAGGCATAATTTCCGTCGGAATGCCGAGCACGAGTCCCTGCGGCATCGCATGAAGCTTATTTTTGAACAAAATATAGGATTGCTTGCCCTTTGGGTTCGTCCCCGTCAGCTCAGACTCTATGCCGAGCTCTTTAGCCAGCTCTATAATCGCCAGCTTACGGCTAAGAAAAGAATCCGGTCCGCGTTCGATGACGAAGCCGTCACGCTGCAGCGTATTAATTTTGCCGCCCAATACCTCGGCGCTATCGACAAGCGTAATATGAATCGCTTTACCTTGCCGCTCCGCTTCCCGCTGCAAATAAAAAGCGGAGCTCAGCCCGCTGATCCCCCCGCCAATAATGACAATTCGATCAGCTTCTCCGATTCTCCGCATCTCATTCATCCTTTCATTACCAAACTCTAAGTTGCTTCTATTACAGACTCCGCTAGCGTCTCCATATACAGCGGGTCGCGATTTAACATTTTAATACGCTCAAGGGTAATGCCCATATTTTTCGCTGTTGTCTTCGCTTCAATATCGAGGTCAAACAATACCTCAAGATGATCCGACACAAAGCCGATTGGCGCGGCCAGTACAGCCTTAACCCCCTGTTCAGCAAGCTCGGCAAGCGTCTCCAAAATGTCCGGTCCCAACCAAGGCTCTCTCGTCCGGCCTGCACTTTGCCAAGTAAACTGCCATAAGTCGTCTGCAATACCAGCCTGCTTCGCAACCTCTCGCGACGTTTCCAGCAGCTGCTCCTCATAAGGATCGCCGAGCTCGCGAATTTTTTCCGGCAAGCTATGCGCGCTGAACAGCACTTTCACATTTGTCTCGCCGCGCGATGATGCGCTTAGGCGAGCAAGCCCGTCGGTCACCCGTTCCGTCAACGCCTTGAGCAGCTTCGGATGCAGATGGTATTGCTTGACAAACGTCATCTCCAGGCCAAGCTCGCTTGCCTTCTCCTGCGCGCGCTTGATGTAGCTGCCAACGCTCATCGTCGAATAATGCGGGGCCAGTACAATGCCTACTGCCTGCTTAATTCCATCACGAGCCATTTGCTCCACACCGTCTTCGATAAAAGGACGCGCATGCTTAAGCCCCTGATAACAGGCATAACGGCCTGGAGCGAGCTGCTCCAGCTTATCCTGAAGGCCAGCCACCTGTCCGTTCGTATTCTCACGCAGCGGGAATACGCCGCCGACAATCGCCTCATACCGGCCATATAAATCCGTTAACTGCTCTGGAGTAGGCGGATTTCCACGACGAATATGCGTATAATACGCTTCTACATCATCAAGGCTTTCCGGTGTTCCATATGACATAACGAGAACTCCGATTTTGCTGTTTTCAGCTTCCGACATGGCTCGTTTCCTTCCCTTCGCGCGCTGCAATGTATTTTTTTGAATACGAATGTATGTAAGCCGTCAGCTCTTGAAGCTTCTCAAGCGAGGCCTCGGGAAATAATCCATGCCCCAAATTAAAAATAAATCCTGGCTCTTCCAGTCCCTGCTCAATAATTTCCGCGGCATATGATTCAAGTACGCTCATTGGAGCTGTCAGTAGGACAGGATCCAGATTGCCTTGTACCGCAAAGCCGTGATTCAAACGGCGGCGTCCCTCGGGAATCGATACTCTCCAGTCAAGGCCGATCACATCAGCCTGCAGCTTGTGCAGCTCCGGCAGCAGCTCGCCCGAGCTTACGCCTGGGAAATAAATTTTTGGCTGCGGCAAATCCGACAGCTCGCTGAAAATCCGCTCGATCGTCGGCAGTACAAACTTGCGGAAATCTGCTGGCGCAAGCGCGCCTACCCAGCTATCAAATAATTGAAAAGCCTTGCCGCCGCTGGCAATGTGCGCACGCAAATAAGCGATAACCATATCGCCCAGCTTGTCCATCAGCTTGTTCCACACTTCTGGCTCACTGTACATCATAGCCTTCGTACGCAAATAGTTTTTGGACGGTCTGCCTTCAATCAAATAGCTGGCAATCGTAAACGGCGCTCCGGCAAATGTAATAAGCGGGACATCAAGCTCCCGGTCTAAAATCCGGATCGTCTCCAGCACATGGCCGAGATCGCCTTCTACATCGATTGGCTTTAGCCGATCTACATCCGCCGCGCTGCGGATCGGGTTATCGATTACGGGTCCAACATTCGCCACAATATCAAAATCAATACCGATTGAAGCAACCGGATTCATAATATCCGAATATAAAATAGCGGCATCCACGCCGAGCTTGCGCACCGGCATCATCGTCACTTCCGCAGCCAGCTCCGGCTGCTTGCAAATTTCCAGCAGTGAATATTTCTCTTTTATTTTTCGATATTCAGGGTCGTATCTTCCAGCTTGGCGCATATACCAGACGGGTACCTGATCCAGCTGTTCCTTGCGGCAGGCCCGAATGAAACGGTCATTATAGCTCATGTTCGCCGTTCCTCTTTTCTATATAATTTTCTATTAACTCCATTATGCCCGTTTTTGCAGGGGCAAACAACCGCCAGCACCGGACTTCCTATGACAATGTTATGACACTCTCTTTACGCATTCACTTTATTATAACCTGATTCAAGGCGAATTTCGTGCTTTTCCGACAAATTGTTCTTCGTATTTCTGTCTGCCCTGCAGCTTGTGCTATACTAAAAAACATGGAACAGTGGAAAAAAAATCTCATCGTACTTTGGTTCGGGCAATTTCTCGTAATGGCTGGAATGACCATGATCATTCCTTTTATGGCGTTTTATTTGCAATTTGAGCTGGGTCTAACCGATCCGCATGAAATTGCCGTATGGGCTGGCCTTATTTTCGCCGGCAACTTTGTCACGCAATTTATTTTTCAGCCGATATGGGGAAAATACGCCGATCGCTACGGACGCAAGATGATGCTGCTTCGCTCCGGTATTGGCATGGCGATTGTCATTGTGCTGATGGGCTTTGCGACGACCCCATGGCATCTGCTGCTGCTGCGCATGCTGAACGGCACGATTTCCGGCTTTAACCCCGCAGCGGTGGCATTAATATCCGCCAGCACGCCTAAGGATCGAATGGGCTATGCGATGGGAACGCTCCAATCAGGCGGCATTGCCGGAACGATATTAGGCCCTTTTATCGGCGGGCTGCTGGCTGACGCTGTCGGCTACCGTCCGATATTTTATTTGACAGGCTCCCTCTTGTTCGCCGCATCTATGCTGGCATTGTTCGTCGTGAAGGAGACGTTCGATTTGCAAAAGGCAGCAGCTAAAGTGCAAATTTCCGTCATCGAGGGCTTCAAGCGTCTGCGCGGCATTCATGAGCTGACATCGCTGTATGCGGTCACCTTCCTCATCCAATTCGCAATGATGAGCTCGATGACATTGCTGCCGCTGCATGTCCAAAGCCTGCACGGCCCGACAGCAAATTTGGCTTTTTGGGCGGGCTTCGTCGGCTCGGCTGCTGGCATCTCCAATCTCATTGCGTCGCCCGTGCTAGGTAAGCTCAGCGATCGCATCGGGTCGGAGCGCATTCTCGGCTATTCACTTATTGGCGCGGGATTGACCTTTATCCCGCAGGCACTCGCCGACAGCGTACCGCAGCTGCTCATTTCTCGGTTTGTGCTGGGTATTTTCCTCGGCGGACTTGTGCCAACGGTCAACTCGCTCATTCGCAAATATACGCCGGACGGCATGGAATCCCGTGCCTATAGCTTTAACAGCAGCACGCTCGGCCTCGGCAATATGGTCGGCCCGATTACCGGCGGCGCGCTATCCGGCTGGATTGGCATCCGGGGGCTGTTCATTGTGTCCGCAGTTATGATGCTGCTGAATGCACTGTGGGTGTATCGGTCGCTGCTGCGGGGCAAACGGAAAGCTGCTCAAAGTTAGCTCTAGATAGCTCTGCGCTTACGAATCTTCTGATAGAAAACTGTAACGTAAACTTCACAGGGAAAAAGGAGATAAAAGCAGCCTCGGCATTTACGCCGAGGCTGCTTTTTCAAAATATAAGCCGCGAAACGGTTGCTTTGCCGCCAGAGTACGGCGACAGCCGTTTACGCTTGGTTGCCCGCTCAATCGTCAGACAGCAGGAATAGCTCGTCGCCAACATGCACAAGCCCCGCTTTCGTAACCGAGGCGTACAAGCCGACATGCAGATTAAGCTCCTGATTTACTTTTTTGAGCAGCGACATATCCCGCTCCAGCGTATCGGGGTCTAGCGCAATCATGGAGCAGCGCTCGCAATGCTCATCTACTCGCAGCTCCGCGCTGCCAAGCTGGAGCCGCTTGCCGATCCAGCTGTCTTCATCCGGCGCATCACCCGCAAGCGCCACAATCAGGTTTGCCCTGAACCGCCGCGCATCGAGCGGCTTGCCCCACATCGCCTCCAGCCTGCTTAGCAGCGCATCCGTCACAATGAGCACGCTGCTGGCATCCGCGCCTAGCAAATCCGGTGTTTGGGGCGCATAACGCCGCATGGAAATGATCGTGCGGGTGTGCGCCTGTATTTCGGCGAGCAGTTGCTCGCTCCAGGCGAGCTCGCGATTGTCAGGCGACGTGACCGTCACTTCGGGAAACTCGGAAGCCGCTGCCGTACCCTTTTCACAATCAGCATTGCCTTGGAGCTTCGCCTTGTAGCCAAGCATCGCCGGAATTTGCCGCGCCGTAATAAAGCTGTCCCAGCCTTGCTTCGTTTCATCTATAAAAGCATGGCTGCGGTCGCCGTACAGCCCATACGTCTCCACCCTGCTGGATGTGAGCCGCTCGCCCGCAAACGATTTAATCGGGTAACGGTTCATTTCCTTAATCGTGCCAATCCGTGTTTTTACAAGTCCGACTGCCGGTTTTTCTTCCAATGCCCACTTCTCCTGTCTCCTGCAAAATAACTGCATAAAACGGGCGCTACCCCCATAGAGCGGCAGCGCCCGTTTATATTTATACGATTCTATCAGCTATCATAGCACAGGAAGCTCTTTCTTCAAGCGTCTGGGCTTCCTATTTACTACGATTATGCTGGATGCCACAAGCGCGAGGCCCACCGCCAAATTAATCGTTACATGCTCATTCAAAAACAATACGCTGAATACGATCGCTATAAGCGGGATCAGAAACATGAACGAGCCGACCTTCGCAGAATCGCCATTGCGAATAAGCTTGAAGTAGATAAGCCAGCCGACCGCGATAACAAAAACAGAGATGAACAGCGTATCGAATATGAATGGCATATTCCATACAATATCGGACCAGCTTTCGGTCACCGACCCTGCGCCCAAAATGGCAATACCGCCAATGCTCACCTGCATCGCGGTCATCCAAAGGGAATCGACCCGCGGCGCCATTTTTTTCGTATAGATCGTTCCTCCCGCCCAGCATATGGCCGATGCAATTGCAAGCAGCACGCCCCACACGGAAATATGGCCGGAAATGCCGCCCGTCGTAATCGCCGCAACACCGGCGAAGCCTAGCAGCAGACCGATAATTTTTAGCGGATACATCGCCTCGCCAAGCCAGAGCCATGCAAACACACCGAGCAGCACAGGCTGCAAAAAGACAATCGCCGTGAACAGTCCAGCCGGCATATATTGGAGCCCTATCGTCTGAAAGCTGTAATACAAGATGATGTTCAGTATCGAAGCAATGAGATAAATATGCCAATTCTGCTTAAGGCACAGCGGCCCACGCTTCCAAATCGCAAAGCCTACAAGCAAAATACCGCCAATCAGCGTGCGAATGCCTGCAAATAATAAGGGTGGAGAAAAGTCCAGCGCATATTTGGTGAGCGGCCAATTAATGCCCCATATAAACACGAGAAAAATTAAATACATCGTTGCCGCTGATCGGGAAATACCAGGCACCTTGAACAGCTCCTTGTGTGGTCGTTTTACCGAATGATACATTAATTTTCAGCATAAATAAAATAAATGTTTATCATGGAAGGCATTAGCGTTAGCGCACTCCTGGTTGCTTCCGCTTATTTTTCACCCAAATTCATGCGGGACTATACGTACTGATTTTTACAAATTAAACTATGCTATAATCAACTTACCGTTTATCAAGACAATCTGTTATTTGCGAGAATTTAAAATTAGGTTATAAGGGCGTGATTACACTGAAGCTCGTATCATTTAGTTACATAAACAAAGAAACAAACTGGAAATTAAATCAGCTGGAATTTGATTCTCTGACCTTATTAGTTGGAGCTACTGGTGTAGGTAAAACAAAGATATTGAAAGCTTTAACCAGTTTAAAGGATTTAGCTTTAGGGGAAACAAATTCACAAATTGATAATATATCTTTCTCTATAACCTTTGAAGAATTAGGCGTTCGGTATTTATGGGAAGGCGAAACAGAATCTACCCGTTCCCTTAACACTACTGGATTCGATGCTCTAAATGAAAATTTCCTTTCGTTTGGGTTTGCTTTCGAAAAACTATCCATCATTCACCTAAACTCAGATCCAGAAACGCTTTTTAATCGTTCAAGAACCGACCTTATCTTTTCTAATGGAAAATCGGCTCCAAAAATCGCCTTGAATAAAAGCTGCATTGGCATTTTTTCAGAGGAAGACTCGATCAAGCCTGTATACAGTGCTTTTAAAAAAATTGTGATTTTTGATTTCGAAGCAGACCGACAAATCGAATTCAATTCAAAAATTATATCCACCCATAAAATACCAGTTCCAGAACCAGGCTCAGAACTCTATGAAGATTTGCTTACTGTTTTGAAAAATCAAAATGTACCTATTACATTAAAGCTTCTTTTTGCGTCAGTCTCTTTTAAAGAAACCTTAGATAAGATTGCAGCAGAATATAAACAAGTTTTTGATTTTATAAAAGACATAAGGTTCCACTTTGAGAGTTCACCTAATGAAGATGACTCTTATGTATTGCAAATATATGAGGATGGCGTAGGCTGGATTTCCTCACACGACATGTCTTCTGGCATGCTAAAGACGCTTCTCTTTCTTTCTCTTCGCTATTTGGAGCCTGAGGACAGTATTATACTAGTCGATGAGTTCGAGAACAGTTTAGGTGTTAATTGTATTGATTTATTTGACTTCGGCTCTAATCGCAGCTCGCAATATATTTTAACTAGCCATCACCCTTACATTATCAATAAAATCCCTATGAATCATTGGAAAATTGTCAGCAGGGAGGCTGGTACAGTAATCGTTAAAAACGCTTCGGATTACAATTTGGGCAAATCCAGACATGATGCATTCAAACAGCTTATTAATCTTGCCGCCTATTCTGAAGGGCGGGATTAAGCATGAATTTATACATTCTGGTTGAAGGTAAATCAGAAAAATATATTTACCCCGCTTGGCTCCGTATTTTGTTGCCAGAGCTTACATCCGTACAACAGCTTGATGACGTAAACTGCAACCAATATTATTTATTCAGCTGCGAAGGCTACCCCAATGTCATCAATGATGTTGGCAATGCAATTGAGGACATGAAGGAGCACCCGAAATTCGATTACCTTATGGTCGTTCTTGATGGTGATGATATCGGGATACCTGCCCGCAAACAAGAAGTGCTGGCTGAAGCGCAAAAGCATAGCTTTGACCTCAATCGTTTAATAACCGTTGTTCAAAATCCATGCATTGAAACCTGGTGTCTTGGAAACCGCAAAATCTTCAGAAGAAATCCTGAGTCACCTGAATTCCAAAATTGCTTCAAACACTTTAATGTCAATGAACTTGATCCTGAATTAATGCCTTTGCATCCGGAGCTTTCTCAATATACAACTACAGCTCATTATCACGAGCATTACTTAAAATCCATGTTGGCTGATCGTGGCTTGAGCTATACAAAAGGCAAAGGAACTAAGGCTGTACAAAATGATCATTATTTCTCCGAAATGTTAAAACGTGTCAATGAAACAAACCATTTGCCATCATTTCGCGACTTTATTTTATCAATGACGCAATTAAAATTAAAAATTCATGGTCAAGATACAGCAGCTCCATCAACTGAAAACTAATTAACAGCAGTTATATAGATGTTTGATCTACTATTTAAATGGATTATGTTCATTTTGAAATTAAATGAACATAATCCATTTTTCATATCCCTAGCTTACTTTTAACAACTGCTTTATCGTGAAAAATAAAGCTTACTCGTCTACCGCATTTAGCCGTGCGTTATTACCTCAGCTCCCTGCGCTTAGCTACCAGCTCGCTGAATTTCAGCTCCAGCGCCGCCTTGTCTTCGGCTGAACGCTGGGGCAGCGACAGCCGCGCCAACGTCTCCGCGAACTCTTGCTCCAGCTTCAGCCGCAGCTCCTCCTGCTCCACGCTCGCCTTCGCCGCTTCTGTTCCTGCTGCTGCCGAGTTGCTTGCAGCAGCGCCGCCATCGTCAATCGCTTCATTCTCGCTAAAGCGCCATTCCCCGTCACCGAGCAGTTGCAGGATATGTGTCGCCGCCCCGCTAACCAAGCGCCGATCATGCGACGCAAATATAATCGTTCCGGGATACGCCCGAAGCGTTTCTTCCAGCTGCTCACGGGCGTAAATATCCAAATAATTGGACGGTTCATCGAGCAGCAGCGTATTATGCCGCCCCAGCAGCAGCTTCGCAAGCGCTGCCTTCACCCGTTCGCCGCCGCTCAGCAGTGCCACCTGCTTAAACACATCCTCGCCTTTGAACAGCGTCCTTGCCAATACGGTACGCACATGTGCATCGGGATAGACGGCTGATGCCAACACGTTTTGCAAGACGCTTTTGGATTCATCCAGCAGCGATAAATCCTGGCGAAAATAGCCCATACGGCAGGATGGTGCCACTATAACCCCTTCCGCCAACTCATATATGCTCCGAAGCAGCGTCGTTTTGCCCGCCCCATTGCCGCCTACCAGCGCAATGCGCATGCCTGGCTTGATTTGAACGGACAGCTCGTGGAACAGCCTGCGACCATCTGACAGCTTTGCCTCCAGCTGATCCAGCCTGAGCACATGCTTGCTGCGGCAAGGCTCATGCACCTGCGCATCGAACAAGGGCATTTCCAGCTCTGCCGGCTTCTGCTTCACCTCCAGCCGCTCCAAACGGCTTTCCAGCGCATCTGCCGCCTTGTTCAGCTTCGCCTGTGAGCTGCGCATGCCTTCCAGCCCTAGATTCGCCTCCTTATAGCTCATTCGCTTCGGCTTGTGGCTGATGCCCTTTGCCGCTTGGCGCACTTTGGCGAGCGAACCCAGCAGACGGCTCTTTTCCTTGGCGTACTGCTCGTATTCAAAAGCTGCGCGGGCCCGCTTCGCTTCCTTTTCCCGCTTATAGGCCGAATAATTGCCTTTGAAAATAAGGATTTCCCCATCCTCCAGCTCAATAATCGAGGTACATACAAGGTCCAGCAGCTCGCGGTCATGGGAGACGAAAATGACGGCTCCCGGATACGCCGCGAAGGCTTCTTCCAGCTGGCGAATGCCTGCCGCATCCAAATGGCTCGTCGGCTCATCCGCAATCAATATTTCCGCTCCGCTTGCGAACAGCTCGGCTATCGCCGTTCTCGTCTTTTCGCCTCCGCTGCCAAAGCCTTTCGCCTCCTCCGCAGCCAGCGCCTGCCAGCGGCTGGCATTTTCCCCTTCGCTATGGCTGCGGGAGCGGCAAATCACGTCCTCTTGCAGCTCATGCTTCTCGCTGAGCACATCCGAGGGCCGCTGCTCTGCTTGTTCATCCGCCTCTGCCTCGCCCCGATAGCCCGCTGCCTGGCGCAGCTCGGCAATAGAGCCGCTGCGGGTCAATAAGCCTTTATCCGGCTCCAGCCTGCCTGCCAGCACAGCCAGCAGCGTCGATTTGCCCGCTCCATTGACGCCAATGATGCCAACGCGATCACGATCACCCAGCTCCCAGACACCGTCCAGCTTGCCTAACATTCGATCCTGTACTGCTATTTCTATATGCCTAACCTCTAATTTTCCCATAAAAAAACCTCCCCAGCTCGAATAAGTATCGATCTGAAGAGGATTATTCGCCAATTATAGCCATTCCGAAAAAACATGCAGTTACCCCTGTTCACGTATAGCAGCAAACAAGCACGCCGAGATGAAACGGCTGTCTCTGTCCTTTGGCGGCAAAGCCTACCGTATCGAGGGTGAAATATACGGGACATGTCCGGAAATGGGCGCAATAATCCTATCTTCAGAAAATGAACTTTTAATGAATCATAAGTTGTCATTTACAAGCTTCTGAACGAATAGGTTATTTTCTCATGTTCCTCGGACACCGTTCCCTCTCTCGCGGGGCGCTGATTTTAATTCCCCCCTCATTATAGAATAATGAGCTTGCGAGCGTCAACCTTCTCCCCGCGCTAAGCAGACAGACAATCATTTGCCCGGCCATCGCCATTCACCTGCTATTTAACAATCGCAATAGCCAGTCCATCATAGCCGGGAAGTACCGTGCTCAGCAGCCGCTCATCATTTGCAATCCGATCATTAAACGCTCTTACCGCTTGTATAGCTGGACCAACTCTAGCCGCATTCATAGTCCGTCCACGCAAAAATACATTGTCGCCTACAATAACGGCTCCAGGCGTTGCTAGAGCAATCGCATATTCCAAATACGCGGGATAACCTTCCTTATCCGCATCAATAAAGAAAAAATCAAACTGCTGACCCTCTGCTTTAAGCTGCTCCAAGCTCGCTTTGCCATCGCCAATTTTGAACGTGACAGCCTGTCCGTAGCCCGCTGCCTCCACATTGCCGCGCGCGACCTCCGCGTATTCCGCCTTCAGCTCCAGCGACGTCAGCCGTCCGCCTTCTCCCGCTCCCCGCAGCAGGCAAATACCGCTGTAGCCGCCAAGGGCCCCAACTTCGAGCAGCTGCTTCGCTCCTGACATGGTGACGAGCATCGTCAGCAGCCGGCCATAGCCGTCAGCAACGGAAATGTCCGGCATGCCGCTTGCCGCAAGGGTTTCACGCACCCGAATCAGGTCTAAATCTTCCTTATATAAGCTGTCTGCATATTGTTCATTTTCGTTCGTCATTTTTTTACTCATCCTTTCATTTGTCAAAACAAGCTGCGTTTACTATACTTGATTGTATGATTTTGACCGTGAGGATTCAACTGCGCTTTACATACGAAGGAGAGAGTGACACGAATGACAACGAAAATTGAATTGATCGCAACGACGCCGATGGGCCTTGAGGCGATTGTCGCACGCGAGCTGAAGGACCTCGGCTATACCGATCTGACAGTAGAAAATGGACGCATTACCTTCCCAGCCGAGCCGATCGATATTTGCCGCACGAATTTATGGCTGCGCTCGGCAGGACGGATTTTGGTCAAGATGGGCGAATTTCAGGCGACCACCTTCGAGGAGCTGTTCGAAGGCACGAAGGCGCTAAACTGGCCTGACTGGATTCCCGGAGATGGCGAGTTCCCAGTGGATGGACGTTCCCACAAGTCGCAGCTTTCAAGCGTTCCTGCCTGCCAGAGCGTTGTGAAGAAGGCCGTCGTAGAAAAAATGAAAGAGCGATACGGAACTGAATGGTTTCCGGAAAATGAGGGCCGCTATGTCATCGAAGTGACGCTGCTTAATGATCGCGCGCAGCTGACGCTCGATACGACGGGAGCTGGCCTGCATAAGCGGGGCTATCGCAATGTGGCGACGGAAGCGCCGCTGCGCGAGACGATGGCAGCCGCGCTGCTGCAAATTAGCCGCTGGCAGCCCGAGCGTCCCCTGTATGACCCGTTCTGCGGGTCAGGTACTATTCTGATCGAGGCCGCTATGCTGGCTTGGAACGTCGCTCCAGGGCTGCGCCGCTCCTTCAACAGCGAAGGCTGGCCGCTTGTGCCGGACCAGCTGTGGGAAACGGCACGCGAAGAAGCATTTGATGCGGTGAAGGATGATGTCGCGCTGCAAATTGCCGGATCGGATATTGACCCGGGCGCCATCGAAATCGCAACAGCCAACATCAAAAAAGCCGGCTTCGGCAAAGACATTAAGCTGAGCGTCATGCCAGCAGCAAAGATAAAGCCCGAGGGCGAATACGGTGTCATCGTGACGAATCCGCCTTATGGAGAGCGTCTTGGCGATGATCGCGAGGCGGAAGCGGCGCTGCGCCAGTTCGGCATGTCGGCACTCCATTTGCCGACTTGGTCATTTTTCGCTTTTACGCCTGTTGCTGCTATCGAGCATTATATGGGCCGTCCTGCCGACAAGAAACGCAAGCTGTTTAACGGTCGGATTGAATGCAACTATTATCAATTTTTCGGACCAGGCGGCCTGTATGCGAACCGCAAATCCCAATCCTCGGAAAAATAATAAATAGAGAAATAGACTCACCATTCAGGAGAGGAAAGGGACTTTTAGAGAGGAACTTTCAATTCATGCGTCAAAAAATTCGCAAAGCTCTAGCTTACAGCTTGCAAGCGGCAGGCCGCTGGGGACGGCGTCCCTATGGCGCGGAGCTCCTGCTCTTTTTCGGAGTACTGCTGCTTAAGCTGTATGCCTTTGATTTATTTATAGCGGTGCCTAATATGAATATGAACGTCTACGATGTCAAAATCGCTATTGGCACACTTGCGCTTTGCAGCTTCTGGACGCTGCTGCTGCCGCTGCGGGGCCGATTCATCACGCTCATCGCGATGAATGCCCTGTTTTCGGCTATTTTGTATGCCGATTTAATTTATTATCGCTACTTCGAGGATTTGATTTCCGTACCTGTCCTGCTGCAGGCAAGGCAGGTAGAAGCACTTGGGGGCAGCATCGCTACGCTGCTGGAGGCGAAGGATTTTATATTGCTGGCGGATATCCCGCTGCTGCTTGGCTATATCTGTCTGCTCGCATGGAAGCGGCGCGCTGCTAAGGCAGTCGCCCTGCCAGCTGCCACAAACGCTGAGGCCGCTTTATTCCCGATCTTCAAGCAGTCGCCTTGGGGAACAATCGCACGGCGTATAATTCTAAGCTCCGTCCTGCTGGTGATGGGCTTGATGCTTACCTTTGGCGGTATTAATGATGCCAAGCGCACATGGGCAAAAGGATTGTTCGAAAGCAACTGGTGGAATTTATCGCTGTACAATGTGACAGGTGCTCTGGGCTTTCACGGCTATGATTTGTACCGTTATGCCTCGCTGAATTGGCTGAATGCAGAAGCTGTCTCTGCCGAGACGACTTCGCAGTTGCGCGCCTGGACAGAGGAATCCGGGCAATCGCGATCCAATCTGGAGCAGGACTTAAGCTTTGGAGCGTATAAAGGCAGCAATATTATTTTGGTACAGGCGGAGGCTTTCCAAAACTTCATGATCGGCAGGTCGTTCAACGGTCAGGAAATAACACCGAACGTCAATAAGCTGGTGAAGAGCAGCGCTTATTTCAGCTCCTTTTTCCACCAAACCGCGCAAGGCCGAACGTCGGACGCTGATTTTGCCAGCAATTGCTCGCTTCAGCCGCTCGCCAGCGGCTCGGTATTTATTCAATATGCCGGGAATGCATTTCAATGCTTGCCGCAGACACTGCATAATAACGGCTATTACACTAGTGTTTTCCACGCCTATGAAGGAAGCTTCTGGAACCGCAATACGATGTACGCGAATATGAAATACGATGCTTTTATTAGCAAAAAACAATACGAGCTGGACGAGCCAATCGGCTGGTCGCTTGGAGATAAATCCTTTTTCCGCCAATCGCTTGACCGAATTGTCGAGCAGCCGCAGCCGTTTCATTCTTTTCTCATTACGCTGTCCAGCCATCATCCTTACCAAATGCCAGAAGCTGACCAGAAGCTTTCGCTCGGCGAGCTTGAAGGCACGATGATGGGCGATTATTTGCAAGCAATTCATTACGTGGATGAAGCGCTTGGCGAACTCGTTGAACGGCTTCAGCAGGAAGAACTTTGGGAGCATACGATATTTGCCATGTATGGCGATCATGATAATTCGATCAGCGATTGGAGCTTGTATGAAACGCTTCTGGGCAAACCGCTAAACGAGCTTGAGCGGGAACAGATCGTGAAGCAGGTGCCGTTTCTCGTTCATTTGCCAGACGATCGTTATGCAGGAACATATCCCTCTCCGAGCGGACAGCTGGATGTCACGCCAACGCTGCTGCATTTGCTCGGAATATCCTCCAGCGAGCTTGCTATGATAGGAACACCGCTTATTACAGAAAGCATGAGTCAGCCGCAGCTGCAAAATCAGAACCGCAAGCTTGTTGTGCTGCGCAATGGCGCATTTACGAATGGCGACGTTTATTATATCCCTTCCGCAGATGGGCTTGCCGAGCATGGCATATGCTGGAACGTAGCGCAGCAATCACCTGGAGAGCTGGCTCCTTGTCTCAGCCTGCGTGCTGCCGCGCAAACCGAGCTGTCCATGTCGGACCTTCTGGTCATTCATAATTTGATCCCGGAGCTTTATGCAACAAGCACGGTTCGGACGGGCAGCAATCAAATGGCCGTTCAAAAATAAAGCAAATCCCCCATGACACACCGCTTGTATCGCGGCGTGTCATGGGGGATTTTTATGGGGCTCGCTTATAAGCAAGCTGCCAGCCCTCAGGTTTATTTTCACCCGCTGGTCAGGATTTCCCATGGGTTTGCAGCCAGAGCAAAATATCGTCGATTGTCCTTACCGGCACGACGAGCAGCTCAGGTGCTGCGCTCTCCGCCTCCGGCGCAAGCTCCTCCGGCACGAAAAAAACATCCGCATCGGTCCGGCTCACCGCATAAGCCTTCTGCGGCACACCGCCTACAAGGCCTACCGAGCCGTCCGGCTCTATCGTGCCTGTGCCGGCAACATTCAGCCCATGCGTCACCCCGCCTGGTGTAAGCTGATCCAAAAGCGCAAGCGTCAGCATGGCGCCATGGGACGGACCGCCGATATGAGCAATATACGAATAATAGCTGACAGGCCTTGGGGCATCCAGCTTCAGTTCATTTTGCACCGATATGCCGAATACGGCGCGCACAGGCAATTGATCGGTAGCTGCTGCGGCAGCTGTCTTCACCTCAAGTGTTAATTTTTCTGCTAGCGTTCCTCTTTGAACACCGACTTGAACCGATTTTCCCGGTATAACAAAAGCTGGATCTGCCATAAAGGAAGTCAGTTCCATCACATTATCCACCGCCTTGCCATTCAAGCTGACGATTAAATCGCCAGGAACGAGTACGCCCTGTGCAATGGAATCCTTCGTCATGCCAACAATGCGGACCCCCGTCGTTGTTACGCCATTTCCTATGCCCGCCTTGCCTTCGGCAATCGCCGCGGCTACACTGTTCGCATCGGTTTTCATCGTGGAAACGAGCGTATAGGATTCTGACAAGGAGGGCTCATTCTCAGGCTTGCGCTCAAACGTATATTCCGGCAGCACCAGGCTGTAGAGCCAGTCAGCAGGCACCGCAGGCCGATCAAACACCAGCACGCCGCTAATGCTGCCTCCAGCGGCTCCTCCTTCGACATGGGCGTAGCGGTTCATGTTCATCGTAAGCCCCGGATAAGTGACGATATAATTTGTCGGGTACACGAGTACAAAAGCAGCGGCCAGCGCAGAGCCCAGCATCCAAACAAAGGTTTTAGGCCAGCGCCCTCCGCTATTCGAATGACTGCGCCGCATAAGCAGCTCGCTCCAGACCATTTCAATGCATACGATCAACAGCATGCCGCCGATGAGAGGCAGCGACAGCATCAACCTTTGCGGGAAAATAACAATGCAAAAAATAGCGGACACACCGAGTATAGCGATACCGTATTGAACAACGGCAAGCAGCCGCTCGAAACGAATAGTCGCAACAGGTGCAAAACCGCCGCTTCGTTTCCTACGCTCCACAATGCCTCGGCAGACGCCCACCAGCCAAAGCAAAGGAATGATAGCGAGCGCATAAAGCAGCCAGTTGATCATATCAATCCAAAGCATGCCGGAAGCGGCCAGCTTCAGCGGTGCGGGAAGCCAGATCAGTTCAACAGCCATAATGTACAGCAAGGCCAGAACCAACCCAGCGATATAATAGCGGAAACGACGCATGCTCACTCAACCTCTCATGAGGACCTTTCGAGGAAGGTCGCTTGATTTTTCCCCAATGGATAAGCTGATGCAAAAAAGACCCAACAGATGTTGAGTCCCTTCACTGCTGCCCTATCTTGACTATCCTTTAATGTAACGTTTGGCCTTCTCAATCGCTTCATCTTCTGTAGCGCCTTTAATATAACGCCCATTAATAAAAATAAATGGCGACCTAGCGCAAGGCCCGCAATAAGACTTGCAGCCTACCCGAATTTCCGCATCGGGCACAAGCTTTTGCAGCTTTGGAACCAAAGTCTTAACCTGATAATACCTGCATTTGTCACATACCATTATATCATTTGCCATTATTGTTAGTCCTACTTCCGTATTATCTTCGGTATCACAGCCTGTTAATGGTCGCCGTGATTGCCTTGGGAAGGGTTCGTAATGGCAAAGCCTTCTTCAGGCACATAAAAGTAGTCAATGCGAATGCCATCAAGGAATTTGTTGTCCTTCTCCAAAATAACTTCGATATCTTTATCTGTGGATACGACAATATCTTTATCCGTCGGATCATCAATGCCCATGCCATAGTGCGCATGGTCGCCGTGAGAATGCGTCACATGTACGCGAAGCTTCTTTCCTTCATTCTCAGGCTTGTCCAGCTCAAGCTTCAATATCTTTGCCGCATTGCGCGAAATTTTGACTGTCATCATCACTTAAACACTCCTTCATTTGTCTAACCAGCAATTAGAAAAAAAATTTTAGCTTATCCTATTATACTTGTTCTCGGTTCTGCGGGCAAACCATTCTGCAACAATCATCGTCACGGCTATATCATCAAACGGCAAATAGGGCAATGCGTCAGGCAAAACCCAATACAGCAGCACCGGAACAAGGAACAGCAGCTTGTCTTTCCAGGAAACCTCCTTGGAGCGAAGCAGCTGAAAAATTCGGCTGAACGTACGCTGCCAATGCCGGAGCGATAAAAATTTACGCATGTCTTTCGCCGCCTTTCTTTGTTATTTTTGCCTTCATTATAGCATAACCATCCCCGCTAAAAAGCTGGACTAAAGGCGGGTACTCCCGCTGCTCTCCCCCGTACATCCGGCAATAGCCGCAGGAAATCGAAGCTAGCGCTTCATTTCCTACGGCTATTCGCTCTCTGCTTTACGTAAAGTGCTTGCATTTGAAAATGGCTAAAGCTCCCGTGCCCGATGAAGCGACAATGCCTCCACAAGAAGCGGCTTCACCGACTCATAGATGGCGGGCAGCTGCTGAGGCGGCAGCGGATTTTCTCCCCTTCCCGCTTCAATCGTAAAGCCCGGCCTTCTAAAACGCTGAATAAACCAATCTTTATAGCCAGCATCGCTGCCTGTCAGCTTCACGGGCTTATAGCCACTGACGAGCCCTAGCCGCTCCGCCAGCTGCTCCGATTCCTTTGGCTCATAGCCCCGGTAGTTCCAGTAAATTTCCTCGCCCTGCGTGTGCAGCGCGACGGTCAAATCAAAGCGCTGTGCTGTCGTTAAATTCGCCATCGCCATCGCTTCTGGCTCACTTAAAGGATAAGGTCCCGGATAATCGCGTGGACCTGGCCCCTGAACTTCGCGCCGCTGACACTCTTCCTCCCAATGCGCCGGAAACTGGTCATTTAAATCAACGCCGCGCGCATTCGCCTTCCAATCGGCAAATGACTCCCGGCCTTCATTCCATTCCACGAGCTGGGAATAGAAAGGGTGGGCGGGCAGCGCTCCTTGCTGCGCAAGCTCCACGCCATCGGGATTGACCATGGGCACCGCCCACAGCGTCGTCTCCTCATGCAGACGTGCTGCCATCTCCCCGCAGATGGAGCGGCCCTCAGCGCAAGACGCAGCATAATCCGCTACAAATCGCATAAGCAAAGCTGACGTAATCCATTCATTCGCATGGAACGCCCCATTCATATGAATGCTTCTTGCACCCGTTCCGCAGCGCAGCGCAACGATGGGCTTGCCCAGTACACTATGCCCAATTGTATGAACGGTGACAAATGGGTACGCCCCCGTCAGCTCGCGGCAGTTCGCCAGCAGCTCCTGATAGCCGTATTTTCCTCCCCCTACTTCATTATCCGTATGCCTCACCTCGCTCCAAAATCGCTTCTCCTTGATTGTATTCGGCAAAAAAGCTTCCCATGCCACTTGGAGGCCACTGAAAAAGTCCTTTTGAAGCAAGAAAGGTACATTCACTCATAAAAAATGAGGAGAATGTACCTTTTTTCTTGTATTAATGAAAGGAATACAGAAAAGTAGGTGAGCTAATGATTCAAATGCAGCAAACGCTGGTTGTCTGTCCATATATTGAACTTTACAAACTGGTTATACCCAAGGATAATATGCTGCGGCAAATCAATGAGCTCGTTTACTTTTCTTTTGTATATGAGGAATTGAAAGTAAACGATTGCCTGAACAAGGGTAGAAATGCTATCGACCCGATCCGGATGTTTAAGTACTTGCTGCTTAAAGCCCTTTTTGAATTGTCTGACGGTGATCTTGTCGAGCGATCTACATACGACATGTCGTTTAAGTACTTTCTGGATATGGCCCCAGAAGAGTCGGTGATTGACTCCCGTTCGTTAACCAAGTTCCGCAAGTTGCGGCTAAAGGATATGAATCTGCTGGACCTGCTGATCAACAAAACGGTAGCCATTGCAATCGAGAAAGGTGTAATCCAGAGTAAAGCGATCATCGTCGACGCAACCCATACAAAAGCTCGGTACAATCAGAAGTCCTCACGGGAAATGTCGGATGACAAGAACTTTAGTACATTCCCCCATTCTCTTTCGATTCGTATAGGTTAGGCTGCTTCCTTATGTCGCGATTCGTATTATGTCTTCAACGTCAAGCGGCAGCCGAAATTTTCTAGGCTGCCGCTGTGAATTATAACGCGTGTTAATTTTCTAATTTACGGGTCAATGCCTCGATGCTTTGATCTACCGGACTGGCGCAATCAATTATCTCAGTTGTAGGGATTTTTATAACTTCCCCTTCCAATGAATGAAGTGTTAAAAATTCTTCGTCCATATCTTCACAAAAACCTCGTACGAAATCGTTTTTCTCTTTTACGCCAATTAGCACAAAACGTCTCTCATTTACAGACCATTCTATAAATTTACGGATGTTCTCGTTCAAGAAAATCACCATCTATTCTATTTTATGAGGAATTATTTGGATAATTTCTTGAAAACTTGTCGTTATTGAATTTATATTTTCATTTACAGCCATAATGTCCCTTAACATTAAATCATTTTCGTTGTTCATAACTAATATATATTGCCTAATATCATTATCAAAGAAGAACTGCATCATCTCTTCCTTAAAAGTGATAACCGTTTCTTTATTTTTTCCCTGGTAATAGTCATTAAATAAGACCTTACTTTCACCTAACTCATTTAAGTAAACAAGGTCAAAAGTTGAGTCTTTGATAAGTGAAGTAATTAATAGCGAATTGTAGGCATCTTTTGCAAAGAAATGACCGTTTTTCTCCGCTGTGCTTATCCTATTATTATTACCATCAACCCATACTAATTCTGGAATCTATCTAAGATCTTCATTCTTATCATAGGCCATAGTTTGCAAATCATTATCGGAAAATGTGTATTCCTTATTATCACCAACATATAAACGAACCACTGACGCATGCGCACCTAAATAGAAATTGGAAAACGAATCGACCAAAGGGAAAATAATGATTTCTTCGCTTCCATTTTGATCCCATTTAATATCTAAATCCAGATCAATCGTCTAATTCTTCTTAGAATTTAGAATATAGGATTTACCCCATTTTTCCTTACCTTTCTCCGAAATTAATATCGTATCCCTCCCTTGCATTGCGATTAATGTGATTTTGCTATCTATCTGGGTATTTTCAATAAAAACCTTTCCTGTTAACTTACCATTAAATTTACTATTAAGTTTATAATATGGATACTTACTCTCATTATTTTTTTCCGTAAAATCTGAATTCAGCTGGAAATCAAAGAAAAAAATGCGGTTCTGTCGCCTGTCCCTCATCGACGAGATTATTTGCCACAGGTTGGTTATTCCTTTCAGTTTCATGAGCAGAATTCGTAGCGGTTCCACCGCAACCAGATAACAAACAAATTAAAAAAACATATAGAGGTAAACGTCGAAATGCATTCTTCATGTTTGTTAATCCCTTCACATCCTAAGATATTAGAAAACCACCCTCTCATATTCTGAGAGGGTGTTGTTCATTAACGAAAAATTAGCCATTAGTACCAATTGTACGTACCCAATCAGTATTTGCCCAGTAGATGCTTCCTGAATAAGCTACGGAGTGAGCACCGGTAGCACGGAATTCAAAGGAACGCTACAAAATAGAAGCGAAAAACAGTGAGTTGAAACACCGACACAGGTATGATGTAGCCTCATCCTCGGGTCTTGTTGGCATGGAATTACAAGGAGCTATGGCGATCTTCGCAGTAAATATGAAGAGAATATTGAAACTGATGAGTTGAAAAACCAGCCATAATGGCCTGTCTAGAAAGCGAAAAAACGACCGATATTCCTTAAAACGGGAATTTGGGTCGTCTTTTATTTCGTGCTTGATTACTCTCCTCTAAAATCACAAGTTTTTCAGTGGCCTCTGCCACTTGCCAGCGGCTTGGAAAGCTTTTTCGAAGGATGGCAGAGACGGCTAGAGCCGTTATCCGATCGTCGGCACCTGCCATACGACAGGCGTCATCTCAATTTGCTCGCCAAGCCATTGCTGGGCAATGGCTTTGAACATTATTGGGTCGCCGCTAGAGAAAAACTGATGAACAGGCAGCACTTCGCCTCGGGAAAGCTGGCCCTTATCATGAAGGATCGTACTAATATCACGAGCCGTCTCGTCTGCCGAGCTGATGAGCTCAATGCGGGAGCCAATAACCTCAGCGATCGCTTCTGTCAAAAAAGGATAATGCGTACAGCCTAAAATGAGGCAATCCATCGGATATTGGCTTAAGTGACCGATAGATCGGCGAATCGTCTCATACGTTTCGCTGGAACGAAAGTTGCCCCGCTCTACAAGCGGAACAAATAACGGACAAGCCTCGCTTATAACGCGTACGCTTGGCGACAGCTCCTTGAGAGCCAGCTCATAAGCGCCGCTGCTTATCGTGCCTTCTGTACCGATGACACCAATACAGCCCGTCTGGGTGCGCTTGATGGCCGCTCTTGCCCCGGGATTGATAACACCAATGACAGGTATGTCTACTCTAGAACGTATATCCTCAAGCGCAACCGCCGTAGCGGTATTGCAAGCTATAATAATCATTTTCGGCCGAAACTGGATTAAATAATCGACAATTTCCCGTGTAAATTGAACGACTTCCTGAGAAGGGCGCGATCCATACGGCGTTCGAGCCGTATCTCCAAAATAAATAATTTTCTCACGCGGCAGTTGGCGCATAACTTCCTTAGCGACGGTAAGCCCGCCCACTCCTGAGTCTAGTATGGCAATCGGTTGCTGCACAAACACACCGCTTTCTTAAACGTAATGTAGTCGCTCATAAGAAGAATAATTCATCAACAGCATATGTTTTCTGCTATCAAAACGTACCTACATCTTATCTCAATTATGTACAGCCATCAAGAAATACGCTTAAGTTACGGCGCGATACATGCCCTGGAAAATATGGACAAAAGGAAAGAGCCTGCTCCCTATTTAAGGCAGGCTCCATGCATCGCTGCTGCTCAATTCCTCATATTAATGCAGTTTCACAGAGCGGTCGACGCCCTATTTTTCAACCGTTTCAGTGGCTTCCGTCTCAACTTCCACCGTTTCCAGTTCCTCTGAGCGGCTTGCCGCTTCCTCTAAGCCAGTTTGCCCCACTTCGCCGGCAGCCTCCGTCGTAAATTGGGGCTCGCCTTTCCTCCATGTACGCGCACTGCTGATTAATGCCTCTGCTCCATCCTTGGCACGGTCTGCGATGTGAACCGCTTTATCGCCCAGCTGTTTAGCCGTTCTAGTCGTTTTCTCGCTGGCCTGTTCTACTGCTCTAGCCGTTTTTTCGCTCAGATCGTGAACGCCGCCTGCAATATCCTGACGCAGCTCCTTGCCTGCTTTTGGAGCGAGCAGCAGCGCTGTAACCGTCCCTGCGACCGTCCCCGCCAATGCCCCCAACAAAAATCCTTTCGTTTGCTTCTGCTTTGCCATACGATTCGCTCCCTTCATAATTGCGGCGCATTCCGCCATTTTCGCGCCGTTGTTGCTGTCAGCCATTATGCTTGCGCTTAGTTTGCCAAAGCTGCCACGCTAGCATACCTAGCTCTGCCCATTCCATCGCTTCTTTTGCCTTATTTCTCGTTTCAGCCTTCGCTATATGCTCAGCAGCGGATTCGGACAACAGCGAGGAGACCTTGCTAACGGTTTCTGTCGTTTGCTCAATCGTCTCGCCAATTTGTCCTGCCGCTGTAAACAAGGACTGGACATTTTGCAGCTGCTGGTGCACCAGCAGGAGGGATTGCTTCGCTGGCTCTATTAAAGCGACTGTCTCGGCCGCTGTATGCTGCAGCTGTCCCCGCAGCTCATCAGCACTTGTTTGCAGCCTTTCGAGCTGAACCAACCCTTTGCGCAAGCCAAGCAATAGGCCCGCCACCAACCCAATAAATGCTAACGTCGCTGCTATCGCGCATCCCGCTATAACGTCCATCGTCCATTCACCTCCCGCTGTTGACCAGAGCAGGGCATCTGCCCATTTCGTAATGCCATTATAAGCAGCATGGGCTTGGCTTGACACAACTGCATGCAAAAAAACCGATGGCTAGAGCAAGGTCATATGACCCGCCTATCCATCGGTTTATCCCATTAACGTATATGATACCTATACGGCACTTATCTTGTATGTGCATTTGTTCCCGCCTTTAGCGAGACATTCGGTCCGCTCTACCTCAGCATGAAGCAGCGACTGAAATAATGTCAGCTCACAGCTGCAAGCCTGCTGATATTGATTCGCTACCTGAGCAATTGGGCAATTATACTCATTTAATACAAAATGCCCTTCGCCTGCCGGCTCGACCTCGACCATATAGCCTCCAGCATTTTGAATAGCTGCAAGCTCAAGCACCTTCTGCTCCAGCGTTTTTCCCGCCATTCGAGGCGCGTAACGCTCCAGCAGCTTCTGCTTGCGCCCTTCAAACATACGGGTAATGAGACCTGCCGTATTGGCCTCATCTGCCAGCTCGCCAAGTAAATCGAGCGCCAGCGTATGGTAGTTTTTCGGAAAACGGTCATCCGCGTGAGCGGTGAGCTCATAACGATGCATCGGTCTTCCCATAGCCTGCTTGACCGTAACAATCTGAATGGCCTGCTCCTCTTCCAGTGCGTACATATGCCGCCTTACGGCCATTTCAGTCAGCGAAAGCTCACTTGCAAGCTGCGCGGCATTCATGGAGCCATTCATCTTGAGCAAATGCAAAATGCGCTGACGTGTAAAGCCTGGAGACGTTCTCTTATCCGGCGCAGGACCGGAGCTTCGTTGATTTTGCTGCTTCATCCTATCGCCACCTTCGAACGCTTGTTACAGGTATTGTAACATATTCTCAAAGTATGATGTGTACGATTCAGATTAAACTTTCCCCTCAAAATCAACCAGCTCGCGCTCCAGATAAAGCTCCACTTCCTGTTTGAAGCGCAGCAATTGCGGAGCAAGCTGCCTTGTTAGCGGATGCAGCTCAGCTCGCTGCCATTCATAATATTGCTGAACGAGCGGCCTGCGCAGCTGTACCAATTGTTTGAATGTCGGCAGCAGCTCTGCGGAAAATACGCCTTCGGCTCCAGTCACATCAACAATATCCTCGTAACTGCTCGCATCACGCATCATAAATCCGTCAATAAGATAGCTGCCGACATCGGTAACAGTTTCAACTGCAAGATGCAGCGCCCGCTCCTGTGCCAGTCCTTGCAGCATACTGCCATCCCACTGTGCTGCAATAAAGTTCAGCGCCTCAGCTATGTCAGGAATGGCATCAAGCCTCACCGCAATTTGTTCGCGATTCACGTAATACATACCGCTACGCCACCTTTATCGTTACTTCTTTTTTTTGGCCTTGCGCTTTAGCACAGCGACCATAATAATGCTGCTGGCAATAATGACGATTAAATACGTCATTATTTGATATACGTCTTCTCCCATTGCCACTAACGTCCTCTCTTAAGGCTGGCGTGTCTTGGAGATTGCGATGAAATAAAGCACCGCTAATTTGTTGACAAAAGCGGTACTAATTTCCTCACAGCTCCTTAGCTTTCAAAATCGATGCTGACAGACGCTTCGCGAACCTGGGTCATGTGCTCAATTACTTTCTGGTGCACTGGATGAACCTGATAAGCTGCCAACGCATCAAGCGATTCGAAAGTTGTGATTAGGCCAATATCATAAGAACGCTCGGAATGCAGGACGTCCAGACCAACCGTAATCGATTTTAATTCGTCAATTTTACCTTCCATATTGCGAAGCACCTGTGCGGTCGTTTCCACGCTCTCGGCACTGTTATCCTTAAGTTTAAACAAAACAATATGCGTAATCATTATTGTATTACTCCCTTCAACTAGTGGAATTGCTTAAACCCTTTTGTCACATAATAACCTAAGCAGCCGTATTCCGGCAACGTCAAACCGATGAGAGAGGACTGATTAACATGCGTTATAAATTCACGGCCATCGCCGCCTTGATTGGACTCGCCTTATGCCTGTATAATTCCACCGGTTACGATCCGCATAACATGGTGTTTTTTATGTTCAGCGTCCCAGCCTGGTTTGTTGATTTGTTTATTGATGTTCATGAGGTAAGTGTAATGCTCATGTATGTACTTACAGTCGCAACATGGGCGCTGCTCGGATTAATTGCCGACACCATCGTTTACCGCACCTCATCCAGAACGCGTTATCGCGCTTAGCGTAAACGGCCGAAAGCCATCCTCTGGCGGCAAAGCTACCGTTTCGCGGGTGAATTACGAGCCCCTTATAAGGGGGTAACTTAGTACTAGCTTATATTTTCAAAAAGAGGAGCCAGCCGGCTCCTCTTCTTGTTGATAAAACCTATGTGACAGAAAGCGCCCCAGAGCACCTTCGCTTTTTAATGAAAAATTCGTTTATTAAGCCGCTTCTACAATAAGCTTCGTCTTCATTTCTGTATGCCCTGTACCACATGGGATAGAGCAATGCATCACATATTCGCCTGGCTTGTCGAACTCAATATTTGTTTCCAGTTGCTCGCCTTCAAGATCAACATTCAGCTCATCAATTTTCAGACCATGAATACCGCTTTTGTTTTTCAGACGAAGAATGACCTTGTCTCCAACCTTCACTTTATATTCTGTTTGATCAAAAGTGAAATCTGCGTTGGCTTGTACGTTAACTAGCACCGTTCCTTCAGGCAATGCAGCAGATTCATCCACTGGCTTTGCAGGCAAACCTACTGTTAGCAAATAAACACCTAGCAGTGATGCCGCTGTCATTAATACAAACATAATCCACTTATGCATTACAACGTACTCCCCTTTACTATCTAATGTTTACTTCTTATATTACATAAGATTGTCGTATGTACTCAAGCTTAAACTGACTGAGGGGAAAACTTTTTTGGAGATTATGACAAAATGATGAACTTTTCTCATTCCTCACTAAAAGCAGCAGGAGTGAAGCTTGACTTTTCAATTGTAAAGCAGAACTTACTATTATCGACAATACGTCCGAAGCAGCTGCTCAGATTCCGATCGAATATACCCCCATAATAAAATGAAGCGGTGGCGATAGCCTCGGCAAATATACTGGGCTTCCAGCCCATCCTCACTTCGTATCTCCTCAAGCATCTCAATGCCCTTGCTTCGCAGCTGCTTGCGAAGAGCAGCCAGCTCCAGCAGCACACGGTCCTGCAAGCCAAGCAGCATCGTCTCATAAAGCTTAGGAAGCTTTGCTTCGCTTGAATGAAGCACACGAATATCATGATCCAAAATCCTCACAATGATGCCCAGCAGCACATAACGCCTTGCAAGCACAAGCTCCTCCTCTCTCTGTATCGGCTCTCGCTTCATAACCAGTACGCGCGCAGTCGGTTTCTCCAATGGCTTCATCGAAATAAACAGCCCCCTTCGCAATAAGAACATTTGTTCCTATTATATACAAAGCGAGCTGCTATATACAAGTGCTGCACGATGAACTTTTATTTATTTTTATCTTTTAAAACTTCAATCATTTGGCGAATCTTATCCGGTAGCGGCAAACCCAATCTTCCGTAATTTTCAGTGATGGAGATTAATTCATTGGCAATATAAAAATAAATGGCTGCTCCCATCGTCATATTATTGGCATCCAACAGCAGATCTACACGGTGGGCGATGAGTATGACGAGCAGCATAAGCCCTTTGCGAGCAATCCCCCATGCTCCAAATGAACTATTAAGGCCCCGTCCTTCCTTTAACGATGCAGACACCCCGGTCACATAGTCTATAGCCATGACAACGATGAGCAGTGTAAGCGATTCCATCCATACACCAAAAGCAAAAGTCACAATAGAGCCTAAAAACGCACAAATGGAGCAAAGATATACAAACCCTGGCATCAGGTATCCTCCTCTTCTCAATCTATACACTATCGTATGCCGAGAGATTAGGGATGGCCTGTTCATTCTATTAAATATGCATATAACTATGTAGAACTCTTTCATCTGCTGTCCAGATCTAATAGCTTCTTTCTAACTTTACCCCAGATTGCTTGTCCTCCCTTTCTTAAACACTACCATGATGACAGCTGCCAGGACCAAAAGCAGAATATTGGTCAAATCCCAGAAGGGCCATATGGTTGCAAGTCCATTTATAAACGGGATGCTGGGGCCAATTGCATAAGCAAGTCCAAATATTAGCAAGCCGAAGGGAAATATCATTGCACGTTGTTCTCGCAAACCCAGAAATTGAGATATGCCATATATAAAAGCAAAAGCATTAATGGTCATTTTCACATAGGTCGAAACGATATAGCTGATGACCAACACAGCCTCTACCCGTTCTATAAATCGGCCGATGCTAATTCTTTTGGCCATGGCGTAGGCAGCATAAATTTGATGCTCCGTCATGTAATCACCCAGTACGAGCAGCGACATAATAACGATCAGAAATAAAGAAAAGCTCGCTACTAGAGACGCCAGCATAAAATCTCTGGTCCAGCCGTCCGTCGACTTCATGGAAGGAAAGAACATAAAGAAGGTAACCATTTGAAAAAAGGGAAACGAGGTCGAATACAGTACACCTTTGCCATAGTCCACTGCTTTATGGTGAAATACAGGCAGCAGGTTGGAGAGGGATGCTTCCGGAAGCAGCATAACAATAAACATGATGAACATAAGCACCACGCCCATGATAAAAATCTCGGCCGATTTTGCAAAAACAGCCAAACCAGCCCTTAAGGTAATGACAACTATAAGTGTAACCATTAGGATAGTTACCCGAGCTGGTGTTTCCGGCATCATTTGAGTCGTAACAAAATCGCCAACGACCCTCAATTGAACACCTATAGCATTAAAAAGCAGAAATAAAAAAAACAGGCTGCATAGGCCGCCCAGCCATTTTCCTAGTGCAGTTCGATAAATCTCGATCAACGTAAGTCCAGGAAAAAGGCGGTGGCACTTATCAATAAACCAGACGACGACGAGTCCTGAGAACATGCTCAGCAAAGAGGGAATCCATGCATCGGAGTCCAGAATGGAAGCGAGCAAGGTTGGAATAAACCAAAACATGTCGCCCACGATGAAAAATAGCACGAGTACTGCCATTTGTCTTGTGCTTATGCTTTCCCGCTTCAGCATGCCCTCGCCCCCTCCAATTATAATGCATTGAACCAATTTTCCATCGGCTTATAAATGTACACAATAATAATTAATGGACTGGGCAGTCTGATTTGGTTGATCGCACATATGCTCAGAAAAGCCCCACCCAGCAGCATAATCAAATAAACAACGATTTCTTTCTTCCAGCCTTTTTTCGCCAGCTTCGGCAGTTCAATACATGCAAGCGTTATGGCCAGAGCCGATACAAATAAAATTCCAGCCACTTGGCCTCACTCATTTCTTCAAATAGTTTTGAAACGCATCATTTGTCGTGCCGACCTTTGGAATCTGAACCTCAATATCATATTCCAGCTTGACCTGCGGAAAAAGCTCATCCCAATCGTCCTTCCACTTCTCCCACTGCTGAGGCTTGTATTCATGAAACGTATTGCCGAAGCCAAATATGTCGGTATTATAGGTTTTCTGCACATGCTCAACCACTCCCTGAATGATTTCCTGCAGCCTTTCCTCCCCGTTTTTTTCCAGCATTTCAATCGTTTCCGGTTTCGTTAAATCGATTTTGCATTCCACATCGGCCACCGATGCGACCTGCTTCATCTTCACCTTAATGACCGGCTTCCCGTCAACGACCTTTGGGGTAAGCTTCGTTTTACTGCGTATGACCTCCATAACAATGTAGCCTCCATCCGGACAAATCTGATGGCCTACTGTGCTTGTCACATTATCCATTATATAATTGTAGCCCTTGCTGTAAATTTCATTGAGCCAGCCGACCAGCTTGTCAGAATGAAAAACAGCAAGCCCCGTAATTCGGGTACGCGTTCGCGAATCTGCCTGCTGGATATTTGAAATATTTTCCCCTTCACGGGCATTGCCTTCCAGCTGTACACCGGTTAGCACTGGGCTAATACCGTCTGTTACTAGCTGTTCAATCAAACGTTCTATCGTAACCGTTGTCGTAGGCGCCCACGTCTTGGCAGACGTATCCAGCGCGTAAAATAAATTTTCCGCCGGGATCTTCTCCAGCGACGTCAAAATTTTCAAAATTTGATTCGCCGGCGCCTTGTGCGCAATCATTAAGTAAAAATCCGTCCGGGCTTCCGGATTTCGTGACAGCAGATCAAGTACGTTGGCAATACCCTCCCTCGCCAGCGATTCCCCAATAATCAGCACACGGATATGCGCGGAATATATTTTTCGCGAGCTGGTTTCCGTCAGTTTACGGAACGCTTCAAATACGGTTGGCGCAGTTGCCTCATACATGGCTACCGGCGAGCGCCCTCCCCCGCCTGCCTTGGCCGACAGCTCGCTGGGAATAACAACCTGCACCGAGACCCGATATTGATTGCCAACCTTGTCAATGGCCGTTCCCAACTGAATGCCAAGCGTATCTAGCTCCCGCCGATTCCAGCAGCCGCTGACCACAGAAGCGGCTAGCGACCCTATCAGCAATAGCAAGAGCAGCTTCCCTGCTCGCCTGGTAAATCTGCTCATGCTGTATCCTCCTAAATTTTCGATTTGTTACTTGGTCTTTGCCGAACCAAATCTTTCTCTGCGGTTGCCACAGCGCGGGTGCGCATTTTCGTCCAGGGCAGCCGGAACAGCGTATCCTTCTGATTGCTCCATACGAATGGGGAGAACGACTGCATATAGGGAATGCCGAACGATTGCAGACTATTCAAATGCAGGACGAGCAAAATATAGCCCAGCAAAATGCCAAACAAACCAAAGGAAGCGGCAAGCCCCATTAAGACGAATCGAATCATCCGTACCGATATGGACATGCTCGTAGCCGGAATGACAAAGCTTGATATCGCCGTAATGGACACGATAATAACCATCGCCGCCGAGACGATGCCCGCGTCTACAGCGGCCTGCCCAATAACAAGCGTTCCGACGATCGAAACCGCTTGTCCGACGGTTTTCGGCATTCTCACGCCAGCTTCCCGCAAAATTTCGAAGGTGAGCTCCATCGCAAGCGCTTCTATAAAGGCCGGAAATGGCACGCCCTCACGCTGAGCCGCCAAATTAATAAGCAGGCTTGTTGGAAGCATTTCTTGATGAAAGGTCGTTATAGCGATATAAAGCGAGGGAGCAAGCAGCGTGATCATAAAAGCAACAAACCGCAGCATCCTCAGCAGGGTGCTGATGTCTGCCCGCTGATAATAATCTTCCGCCGATTGAAAAAATTGAATAAACAGCGCTGGCACCAGCAGCACAAAGGGCGTACCATCTACCAAAATCGCAACTCGGCCTTCAAGCAGACCAGCAGCAATTGTATCTGGCCGTTCCGTATTGTAGATCGTAGCAAAGGGCGTCAGTGCAGTATCCTGAATCAGCTCCTCAATATAGCCGCTCTCCAGAATACCATCGATATTGATTTCACCGAGCCGCTTTCTCACTTCCTGCACGATCTTCTCATCCGCTATATTGCGCAGATACATGACCGATATAGCGGTTTTCGTAATCTTGCCAATGTCCATGCCTTCTGTCCACAGCTGCGGGTCCTTGATCTTGCGCCGGATGAGCGCTCTATTGGTACCAATATTTTCAGTAAAAGCTTCCATCGGGCCCCGAACAACAACCTGGGAGGTAGGCTCACTGACATTGCGATCCTTCCAGCCCTCGGCTGCTATACATATTGCTTCTGAACTATCTGCCAATAACAGAATAGCCCAACCGGACAGCAGTTGATAAAACAACGGGTCCCATTCATTGATCGTAACGGTTTCACCGACCGCGAGCACCGCATTTTTCAAATATAACAGCCTATTTCCGCTCTTGTGGCTCGCCGTTTGCTCCTCTGACATAAAATAATCCAGGATCAAATGATTAATGATCGTGGAATCCGTTAAGCCATCCATATAAACAAGCGCCGCCTGCAGGCCATTGTCATTATTCAATTCTTTAATCACGAGATCCTGGCTGTTGCCAAGGCTGGCTCTGATGAACGAGAGATTGCTCATTAGTTTAAGGTCCAGCCGCTTATCCATAGAAGCGTTCATCTACAAACCACCTCTCAAAGCTGCACATAATTGCATATATTGTCCAACTGGTTTACTAATTATGTAATGGGATGTTATTAATCGCCTGTTTCTCCTGCTTCATGCGGGGTCCTCCCCCTTCTTGCTCCAGCCCTGTCTTAACCGGGCCGCTACATAGCTCAGCAGCAGCAGCCCCGGCGAGTAACTAAACACCCAGAACAGCCACGCCACATCGAAATGTACAAAAGCAACGATACTTGGTGCCAAAAAATAAGCGTAGCCAACGATAAGAAATCCAAATGGGCGCATCATAAACCGATGATCCTGAAGCTTAAACAGCTGCTGCATTCCCCGTATAAAAGCATAGCCATAGATGAGACATCGAAAATAAGTGGAAATGATGTAGTCAATCGCCAACACCGCTTCCAGCCGCTGCACAAAGTCGCCGATATTGATTTTTTTAGCCATTACATAAGGCGAATATACGGTATGTTCAGTAGTGAATACCCCCAGAACACATATACACATCACAATAACGACCCAAATGGTTATTCCTGCAACGAAAGCAGCCAGCAAATAATCACGGGCAGCGTGCTCGCTTTCCTCCACGCTATCAAAAATCATGAGAAATGCGAACATCTCGCAAAAGGGGAACGCGATAAAAAAAAGCGCCCCCTTCACGATACCCGGGAATCCCGTTACCTCGATTGGCAGCAATTGAGTAAGATCTATTTTTGGAATAAGCAAAATGATGAGTAAAATAAACAAAGCCGAAAATAGTGGAAAAATCACCTCAGCCAGCCGGGCAATCGTCTTTATACCACCGCGTATGGCTAGCGTAATCGGCAAAACCATCAGCAAGCAAATGACTAGCTGCGGCGTCTCCGTCATTATTTGCGTCGATACAAAATCTCCGATTTCCCGAACTTGGGTAATCGATGTATTAAACATCATCACGAGAAACACAAGGGATACAAGCCCACCAGCTATTTTTCCAAATGCCTGATTATTGATATCGATTAAGGTTTTCCCTGGGAAACGCCTGCTAATGCTGTAAATAAACCAAGCGGCTCCAACCCCAAGCGGCAAGCCAATTAGTCCCGACATCCATGCTGATTGTTTTGCAAAAGCAGTCGTCAAAGGGGGAAGAAATAGCTGCATATCGCCGATAATAAAAAACATAACGAGGATGGCTAGCTGCCTCACGCTAATCGTTTGTCGTTGCTGCTGCACTTCTTATCACCCGCTTCGCGTTTGAAATATAACCGTAATCCATTTTGTCCACTAAGATGTTGAATTATCCATAATTGGAATGATGGCAGCCGTCAGCTATTCGGCCGTCTCCTTCTTCGGCAGCTTGCCACGTAGTTTAGCGAATCCCCACCCGAGCAGCAGCAGTCCCGGTGAATAGGTCAAAATCCAGAGCACCCAAGGTACGGCAAGCGTGTTAAGAAATACAATTCCCGGCGTCACCATATAGGAGTAGCCTAACGCCATAAAAGCGAAGGGGACCGTCAATATTCGAAAATCTCTAAGCTTGAACAGCCTAGAAACGCCAAGAACGAAGGCATAGCCGTAGATCAAGCTGCGAAAATAAGCGGTAATGATGAAGCTGATGGCAAAAATCGCCTCCATCCGCTGAACGAAGTTGCCGATGTTGATTTTTTTCGACATGATGTACGGGGAATAGAAGGAATGTTGGGTCATGTAAGTACCGAGCACGAGCAAGCACAGCAGCACCATAATCCATATTGCCAGCCCACCTATTAAAACCCCAAGCATATAGTCACGGGCACGGTATTTGCTTTGAGCAACATTCGGAAAAATCATCAAAAAAGCGAACAGCTCGCAAAAAGGAAAGCCAACAAAAAAGATGGAGCCCTTCATGATGCCGGCAGCGCCCGCACCCCAGATAGGCAAAAGTTCAGTGGCAGTCAAACTCGGCAGCAGCATCAGCAGCAGCAATACAAATACCATTACAAATAGGGGAAATATCGTTTCACCCACTCTTCCGACGGCTCGAATCCCCCCATGTATCGCGATCGCTACTGGAAAAATCATCAGGAGGCAGATCATAATAATTGGCGTCTCGATCAATATTTGTGTGGAGACAAAATCACCAATTTCCCGAATTTGGGTAATCGAGGTGTTGAACATCATCGCCAAAAACAGCAGAGAAACAAGGCTTCCGGCTAATTTGCCAAAAGCCTGATTATTGATTTCAATGAGTGTCATATTGGGGAAGTTTTTGCTTAGGCTATATATAAACCAAGCCATGCCAAGCCCGATGGGCAGACCTATTAACCCTGATATCCAGGCAGCTTCTTCTGCGAATTCGGCCGTAAGAGAGGGTAAAAACAACTGCATATCGCCCATAATAAAATAAATAACGAGGATAGCTAGCTGCCTTGCGCTTATCGATGGCTGTCCCTGCTGCATGCTGCTTCACCCGCTTTGCGCTTAAAATGTTGACTTGCTGCCGTTATCCATTTTGTCCACAGGAATGAATAATTATCCAGCATGCACGGGGGAAGCCCAGTTGGGCAAGCTCCGCTCGGGAGGCTAGCAGTACATTTCACGGTATGCTTTCGGGGAGGCGTTTTCCGCTTTGCGAAAAACGCGAATGAAATAGCTGGATTGCGAAAACCCCGTTCGGCTGGCAATTTCGCTGATCGGCAGTCTGGTCGCAACTAGCAGGCTTTTGGCGGCGGCAATACGGCAGCTGGTCAAATATTGCTGGGGCGTACGCCCCATTACCTGCCGAAATAGCCGTAAAAAATAATAGGGGCTGTAGCCGCACAGCGCCGCCATCTCCGGCAGCGTCCATGCTTGTCCACTCGTGCCACGTATAAGATCTGCTGCTTCACGGATCGCATTTTTGGTAATAAGCGGCAGCGCATCATGCTCCAGACGCTCTGAATTATGGGCAAGCTCCGCCAGCAGCTCATATAAAAGCGCTGACATCCGCGGCTCATGTCGCGTCTCAAAGCTGTCACACAACTCGTACATCTCCTCTGTAATCTCGATAAAACGCGCAAGCGAGGCTTCCGATACAGCAAACAGCCACACGCTGGAAGCATCCGCTGCCCGCAGCAGCAACAGCTCCATCGGTACCATAAAATGAATCCAGCGCACATCCCATGGCTGCCCGGGATCGGTTCCATAATGCTGGAACGCCCCTCGCGGATACAGAAAGCCATCCCCTGCCTTCAGAGCAATACGCTGGCCCTCCTTCATAACAAATCCGCTTCCAGAGCAGATCACATGCAAATTATAGGCAGCTATAGCCCCTGCCGCCCGCTGCTCGTTATGCTGGGGAAAATCATTATATCGGCCAACTGCATCCGGATAGCAGACATAATGTGGAGCAGCCGGCTCGGGCAATTGATAGTAGGAACGCATGGATTAGCTCCTTTCCGCTAAAGATCGCAATATTTTCATATCGATCACAACATAATAGTATATACGCACTGAAATACTGATTCTACAATAATAAAATAACCGATAGATAGCAATTTATTATTATTTTGATGGAGGTATACCCCTTATGACACGCGTAAATCCAATAAATGAGTTTGCCCTTGGCGTCTGCTATTACCCCGAGCAATGGCCGGAGGAGCTGTGGGATGATGATCTTCGCCGGATGAAGGAAATGGGGCTGTCGATCATTCGGGTAGCCGAATTTGCCTGGTCGGTGTTCGAGCCCGAGGAAGGTGTCTTCCAGTTCGATCTGTTCGACAAAGTTATTAACCTTGCCCATAAGCATGGTCTGAAGGTCATCATCGGCACCCCAACAGCAACGCCGCCCGCATGGCTGACTTTTAAGTATCCTGAGGTGCTCAACGTAACCTATGATGGGGTCACGCTTCAGCACGGGCTGCGCCGCCATACCAACTATAACAGTCCCAAATATCGGGAGCTGAGCGCCCGCATTGCTCGTCAAATGGCGGAGCATTACTGCGATCATCCGGCAGTCGTTGGCTGGCAAATCGACAATGAATTCAATTGTGAAATTTCTGAATTTTATTCGGAAGCGGATCATCTGGCTTTTCGTGAATGGCTGCAGCGCAAATACATTACGCTGGATAAGCTGAATGAGGCTTGGGGCGCTGTATTTTGGAATCAGACGTATTCCGACTGGGAGCAAGTCTTTCTTCCGCGTCCAACTGCGGCGCCAAGACAGCCGAATCCGCATCAAGCGCTGGATGAGAAGCGGTTTATATCCGACAGCACCATTTCTTACGCCGAGGTGCAGGCCAAGGTACTGCGTGAGGTAGCTCCCAAGCAATGGGTAACGACGAACGGCTTGTTTGGCCATCTCGACAGCCACCGGATGACGGACGAGCTGCTGGACTTTTTCAGCTACGATTCCTACCCGCAGTTTTCCACTATTAACTTTGACAAAAATGAAGAAAGCCCGCTGCTCGATCGCGGCTGGAGCCTGACGCTGTCTACAACCCGCTCCATTTCGCCGAATTTCTGCATTATGGAGCAGCAGGCTGGACCAGGCGGCTGGGTGAACCGCATGGATATGCCTTCGCCGAAGCCGGGTCAAATGCGCTTGTGGACGTACCAATCCATTGCCCATGGCGCAGATATGGTCGTTTATTTCCGCTGGCGCACGGCAGCCTTCGGCAATGAAATCTATTGGCATGGCCTGAACGACTACCATAATGGGCCGAACCGTCGCCTTCGTGAAGCAGCGCAAATCGGCGCTGAGCTTGCCAAGGCCGGTCCGCACATTGTCGGTACGCGCAACCGGGCGGAGGTTGCCCTCGTACGCGATTATGACAATGAGTGGGATGGCGAATACGATATTTGGCACGGCCCCTTCTCCTGGAAAAGCAGCAAGGAATGGTTCAAGGCGCTGCAGCACCAGCATATTCCAAGTGATGTTCTTTACATGCGAAGCGGCACAACGCTTGCTGACCTGCAGCGCTACCGCGTGCTCGTCTATCCGCATCCGGCCATTATGCGGGATGAAACAGCTGCTTTGCTGGAGCAATACGCCGAGAGTGGCGGCACGATTATATTCGGCTGCCGCACGGGCTACAAGGATGAGCGCGGTCACTGCTACATGCGTCCATTCCCTGGCGCCGCTGCAAGCCTTGTCGGCATTTCCGTCGAGGAGTTTACGCAAATTAAAGGTACGCGCAAGCCGGCAACGATCGAGTGGAAGCAAGGAGGCGGTGAAGCAACTACGGCGGATCTGTTTAATGATGTACTCGCAGTCGAAAGCGATACCGTCGAAATCATTGGCGAATACGCCTCCGATTATTATGCAGGCAAGCCCGCTGTTACCCGCAATGCCGTTGGGGCAGGCTCAGCTTGGTATTACGGAGCTGTATTCAATGAGGCAGCGGCTCGTCATGTGATTGGCCTGCTTGGCTTGTCATCGCCTGTTGCCAATTGGCTTTCCCTGCCAGAGCAGGTGGAGCTGACTATTCGCGAGGGCGAGGCTGGGCCGCTCTACTTCCTCCTCAACTATGCGGAAGAGGCTGCCGAGCTTACTCTCAGCGAGCCGCGCACCGACCTTATAAGCGGCGATAAGCTTCAAGGCTCAGTCGTGCTGGAGCCTTATGGCGTGCTTATATTGACGTAAATGACCTTTGGCTAAGCTGCATTCAAAAAATATAACCTAAAGCAAACAGCACCCCAAATCCGCCTCATCAGCTGAGGAAGATTCGGGGTGCTGTTATTTTAACCTTGCCACAAGCAGAAGGTAGCTAGCAAATGTCAATCGTATCTCACTATTTCGCTTCCGCCTCCAGCGCTAGTTCAAACTCTGCATCGCGGTCACAGACCAGCTTGCCTTCCTTCACCTCAAGCTTGGCTGCTTGAATGGAGCTTCGACGCGTGAGATACCCCGGCACCTGACCTGGTGCCTCCCAATCGCCGCGTCTGCCCGGATGGGTAAAATAGAAAATATACGCCTGCTCGCCTTGGACAACAACATCGGCATGTAAGCCAATGGTCCCGTCATCCTCACGCTGGCCAGGCTCATCTAAGATCAAATTGTTGCGCTCCCAGCTCTCCAAATCATCCGAGCGGAAAACGCCTTGTCCCCGCCATTCGTCGACAATCATCCAATACGAGCCTTGCAGCCGGAATACATTCGGCCCCTCATGCCCTCGCCCCGTAATGACAGGACCAACCACTTTCCAGCTATACAAATCGCTGCTGTCGGCAGCGTAAGTGAACGAGCCGAGCGCCTCATCCTTATACCACATGCGGAATCGCCCATCCGGCAGCTCATAGATGCAGGCATCAATGACTCGGTCCGAGCTGAGACGCACATTGGAAATGAACGTCCAGTCGAGCAAATTAGTACTTGTATAATGAAAAATCTCCCGTTTATGGCCCGCCCAATCATCGGGCACACCTTGAATATAGCTGACGTACATATGGTAAAGCCCATTATGCCAAATGATTTCCGGGGCCCAAAATGTATTTCGTCCCCATTCAATATCCAGCCCCGTCAGCGTTCCCCGGTAATTCCAGCTGCGGCCGCCATCTGCGGAAGATGCGACGCCTAAATCCGTGCCATGCACCCATGCAAAGCCTGGACCTTCCACCGTAGCACGGCGATTCGTATAAATAATCCACCATTCCTGCTGCTCGCGATTATAAATTACGACCGGATCCGCCGCTCCGTCAAAGATTGGATCTCTGAATAATGGCGCCTTCATCTGCTTATTCCTCCCGGCAAGCTCTGTTATCATTCTAAAATAAACAGCTGCTGTCAATGGTTAATGGCTTGCAACAGAGCGCCACCTGACATCATTTGGATTCGGACAGCTTTTTTCCTTATATTTAGCGGAGATTTGCACAATACATCCGCAAACGATGCAGGTTGTCCCGCTCATGAGCTTCGGACAGCTGCCGCATTCCCGAAGGCGCGCTGCGTACACGTCATCGTCCACGCAGCGTTCAGACGACTGAAACATCGGTGCAGCCAAAATCCGCTGTATCTGCGCTTCTGTGACGGTATAGCTGTCATCACAGCCTTTGCAGTTTCTCGCACTCCTGTCCATGCCTGGCTTCATGCCGTCCTCCTCCTTTTCATTCTAATCCTAACTTTATTATTGCTCGATCAGCTCAAGCACCGTAACCGACATCGCTGGAAGCTTAGCCGATACCTGTGCGCCATCCCATGTAAAGCTTGTGAAAGCGGCTGGCTCTACTGCATTTGGCTGCTCAAACGTATTATGCGAGTCAATGGCCGCGCCCGACAGTACCGTACCTTTAATTGTTTTCAAGCCTTGCGTCAAACCGCGCAGCGCAATGGATATATCCGCTTCGGCACTATGATCCAGATTACACAAGCTGATATGGATTTTGCCATCTGCCGCTTTGGAAGCCGATACAGAAATTTGCGGCAGCTTCTCGTCGCCATGCTCGTAACGGGCGCTAGTCGTATGCGTGTCCAGAAGCTCTGCATCCTGATGCACCTTAAACATATCAAAAATATGATAGGTTGGCGTCAGCAGCATTTTTTCCCCTTCGGTCAAAATAACCGATTGCAGCACATTAACGATTTGCGCAATGTTTGCCATTTGTACACGGTCGCAATGATCGTGGAAAATATGCAGCGTAAGGCCGGCAACGAGCGCATCACGAATCGAATTTTGCTGGTACAGGAAGCCTGGGTTTGTGCCCGGCTCTGTATTGAACCATGTGCCCCACTCATCGACGATCAAGCCAACGCGCTTCTCTGGATCATATTGATCCATAATCGCCGAATGCTTCGTAATAAGCTCCTCCATCCACAACGCTTTTCTAAGCGTAAGAGCCCACTCGTCCTCTGGGAAGCCGGTAGCTGCTCCCTTGTCCTGCCAATCCTTCGGAACGGTATAGTAGTGGAGGCTGATGCCGTCCATTTTGCCCGCAGCTTCCCGCATCAGCACTTCCATCCACTTGTAATCGTCGACGTTCGGACCGCAGGCAATGCGGTAAATTTCATTGTCGCCATAATTGCGAACGTAAGTCTGATAACGGCGGTACAAATCTGCATAATATTCCGGACGCATATTGCCGCCGCAGCCCCAGTTTTCATTGCCGACGCCAAAATATTTCAGCTTCCACGGCTTCTCGCGGCCGTTTTTCTCACGCAGCTCCGCCATCGGCGATACGCCGTCAAAGGTCATATATTCAACCCACTCGGACATCTCCTGCACCGTTCCGCTGCCTACATTGCCGGAAATATAAGGCTCGCAGCCGAGCTGTTCGCAAAGCAGCAAAAACTCATGTGTGCCAAAATGGTTATTTTCAACTACGCCGCCCCAATGGGTATTGATCATGCGCTTGCGATCTTCGCTTGGGCCAATGCCGTCCTTCCAGTGATATTCATCGGCAAAACAGCCGCCCGGCCAGCGCAGCACCGGAATATTCAATTTTTTGAGCGCTTCCACAACATCGTTTCGAATGCCTTTCGTGTTTGGAATAACCGAATCCTCGCCAACCCAGAAGCCTTCATAAATACAGCGTCCCAAATGCTCGGAGAAATGTCCATAAATGTTGCGGTTAATCGTACCTTTAGCAATGTCTGCGTTAATTGTAATTTGATTGCTCATCGTTATAGCCTCCCAAATGGATTAATAAAAATATAAATCATTTATTGATAACATTAATTTAGCTTCATCATAAACAATCCAACCACAATTATCAACCCTCTTTTGAAAAATAAATCGGATAAACGTAAACGCTTACTTTCATTGCTCGCTACAAACCTAAATATGTCGTCTACCCTACTATCCGGACTGCAGCATGACACCAAAAAAGCTTCCCCATCCTCACTCGGATGGAGAAGCTTTTTGCTTCAAACCTTATACAACTTCGCTGGTTATGCGCTTGCCCGTGAACTGGCTGTTATACAGATCGGCATAAAATCCGCCCTGCTCCAGCAGCTCCTCATGTCTACCTTGCTCGATAATAGAGCCGTTGTTCATGACCAAAATCAGATCAGCGCCGCGAATCGTCGACAGGCGGTGGGCAATGACAAAGCTGGTGCGATTTTTCATCAGCTCGCCCATCGCCCGCTGGATAATAATTTCCGTACGCGTATCGACGCTGCTCGTCGCTTCATCAAGGATTAGAATCGATGGATCTGCTAAAATTGCCCGGGCAATGGTCAGCAGCTGCTTCTGCCCTTGAGAAATATTCGATGCTTCCTCGTTCAGAATCGTGTCATAGCCTTCTGGAAGGGTCCGAATGAAATGATCGGCATGCGCCGCCCTTGCCGCTTGATAGACCTCTTCCTCCGTAGCATCCTCGCGCCCATAAGCAATGTTGTCTCGAATGCTGCCGTTGAACAACCACGTATCCTGCAGCACCATGCCGAACACCCGGCGCAAGCTTCTGCGCTGAAGCGCTGTAATGTCCTCGCCGTCAATCGTTATGCGGCCGCCATTTAGTTCATAGAAGCGCATCAGCAAATTTATCATCGTCGTCTTGCCCGCTCCGGTCGGACCGACTATGGCGACGGTCTGGCCTGGCTTAACATCAATATTCATCCCACTAATGAGGGGCTCATCCGATTTGTAGCCGAAATCCACCTGCTCGAAGCGAACGGCGCCGATCGGCTTGCTAATTGCTTTAGCATTTTTCGCCTCTGGCACTTCATCCTCTTCATCAAGCAGCTCGAATACCCGCTCTGCGGAGGCGATTGTAGATTGAATAATATTCGCAATGTTGGCAAGCTGCGTAATCGGCATTGTGAACTGTCTTGTGTATTGGATAAATGCCAAAATATCACCGATATTTATTGCATTTCTCGTTACTAGCAAACCACCGATGACGCATACAAGCACATAGCCAATATTACTAATGAAGCTCATAATCGGCATAATGATGCCGGACACAAATTGTGCGCGCCAGCCGGAATCATACAGCTTCTCATTCATTTCGTTGAATTCATCCAGCGATTTGCGCTCATGGCCGAATGCTTTGACGATTTTGTGCCCCGTGTACATTTCCTCGACATGTCCGTTCAAGCGTCCGAGCTCCGCCTGCTGGCCGGCAAAATATTTCTGCGAACGCGTGGCGATCGCCTTCGTTGCAAGTAGGCTCGCTGGAATCGTCAAGAAAACGATCAGCGTTAGAAGCGGGCTGATGGTCAGCATCATAACGATGACGCCGACTAGAGTAATGAATGACGTGATGAGCTGCGTCAAGCTTTGCTGAAGCGTATTGCTAATATTGTCCACATCGTTGACGACCCGGCTCAGCACCTCGCCGTTGGAGCGCGAATCGAAAAACTTCAGCGGCAAGCGCGCAAATTTATTATTTACATCCTTGCGCAGGTCGTAGACGGTTTTCTGGGCGACGCCAGCCATTAAATACTGCTGAATGAAGCCAAATGCGGCGCTGATCAAATACAGCACGACTAGCGTCAGCAGAATCGTGTTAATGGCATCAAAATCAATACGTGCACCCGGCACGCCTTGGGCTATTCCCATTACTCCCTCGTACAGCTTCGTCGTCGCATGCCCCATCATTTTCGGGCTGACGATGCTGAATACGGTACTTAAAATCGCGGTCAGCAGCACAAGTGCAAGCTTCGTGCGATGCGGCTTCAAGTAGGCAGCCAGCCGTTTCAAGGTCCCCTTGAAATCCTTCGCCTTCTGAGGAGGCATCATCATGCCCATTCCGGGCGGGCCCATGCCGATACCCTTCGGCCTTTGCGGGGAATTCTGCTTTTGCTCACTCATGCGATTTCCTCCTCCGAAAGCTGTGAATAGACGATTTCCCGGTACACATCACAAGACTCCATAAGCTCCTGATGCGTCCCGATTCCAGCTAGCTGTCCTTCATCAAGCACAATGATACGATCGGCATCAAGCACTGTGCTTACCCGCTGGGCAACGAGCAGCACCGTCGAATCTACGGTCTCCTTGCGCAAGGCGGCACGCAGCTTCGCATCCGTCTTAAAGTCGAGCGCCGAGAAGCTGTCGTCGAACACATAAATTTCTGGCTGGCGCACAAGCGCACGAGCAATGGACAGCCGCTGCTTTTGCCCGCCAGAAAGGTTGCTTCCTCCCTGCGATACGCTTGCGCCAAACCCTTCCTTCATCGTCCCAATGAACTCAGCTGCCTGCGCCACCTCTGCCGCGTGCTCCATTTCCTCATCGGACGCATTTTCTTTGCCGTAGCGGATATTATCAGCGATCGTGCCGGTGAACAATACGGCCTTTTGCGGTACAAAGCCGATTTTTTCGCGCAGCGTTTCCTGAGATAGATCTCTTATATCCACATCATCAATGATAATGCTGCCACCCGCCGTATCATAAAAGCGCGGGATCAAATTAACGAGTGTCGACTTGCCTGAGCCGGTTCCTCCAATAATAGCTGTTACCTCGCCAGGCGCCGCCTTGAACGATATATTCGATAAAGCGGGCTGCTCGGCTCCCGGATAGCTGAACGTCACATCACGGAACTCGATATAACCCTTGCGCGAGCCTGTGTTCTTAACGCTGGCGCTGTCGGCAATGTCCGGCACCATGTCCAGCACTTCATTAATACGCACCGCCGATGCCGACGCACGCGGAACCATAACGAGCATCATCGATAACATCAGAAGCGAGAACATAATTTGCATCGCATATTGGATAAAAGCCATTAATGAGCCGACTTCCATATCGCCATTCTCAATGCGCAGCCCGCCAATGGCGATAATCGCCACCGTAGATAAGTTCATGACGAGCATCATAAGCGGCATCATTACTGCCATAATTTTGTTCACTTTAATTGCCGTTTCGGTCAGATCACTGTTGGCAGCATCAAATTTCTTATTTTCATAATTTGTCCGATCGAATGAGCGTATAACCCGAATGCCTGTCAGTCCTTCGCGCAGCACCAAATTCAGCTTATCAATCCGAACCTGCATCATTTTAAACAGCGGAATCCCTTTGCGGACGACGAGCAAAATCGCGCCAGCGAGAACCGGCAGTGCGACAACAAGCACCAGCGACAGCTTCGCATCCTTCGAAACGGCCATAATAATGCCCCCGATGCACATCATCGGCGCCATCACCATCATGCGCAAAATCATTATCAACACTTGCTGTACCTGCGTAATATCATTCGTCGTCCGTGTAATAAGCGAAGCCGTGCCGATTTTGTCAAACTCTTGCAGCGAGAAGTTCTGCACATGTCCAAATACCTTCTCCCGCACGAGGCGCCCGAAGCTCGCTGAGGCTTTTGCCGAAAAATAGCTGGCGCCGATGGAGCTGATGCCCCCTACCGCCGCTATTAGTAGCATAAAGGAACCGATTTTCCAAATAAGCGGAGTGTCTCCTTTAGCTACACCATCATCGACGATGTCCGCCATTAGCGTGGGGAGATATAAATCAGACAGCGACTGAATAAAAACAAGCACAAGCACCGCGGCTATCAGCCAGCGAAACGGCTTTAAAAAGCGAAATAACTTTAACATTGCTGTTCATCCCCCGTTTGTTCAGACTCATTCAGCTCATCAAAATACTCAAATGCTTTGGATAAAATCCGAATCAGCTCATGCGAATCCCGCTCTCCCAAGTATTGCGCCAGTCCTGCCATTCGATTCATAAAGTCGGCAATGACCTTCTCCGCGATGCGTTCCCCTTCCTCTGTCAGCGAGATACGGACAGCCCGTCGATCATCGGGATCAGCGTTTCTCTGCACGAGTCCATTCGCCTCCATGCCATTGACCAGTTGGGTGATCGTGGGAGAGGTTACCCGGAGCAAGCGGCTGATGACCGAGATTTTCATCCCCGGCTTATCCTGCGTCTTCATAGATCCCCGCTTGATGCACATCAGCACCTGCATCTCGCTAAACTTGCCGTCCGGATTAGGCTTCTGCCGCCAATTGAGCCGATGAAAGCTGCGAAACACACGAATCAATTCATTCGTAATTTGCTCGCTATGTTCCGTTGCCTTCCTTTCTTTGCTTGTGTCATTCTGGTTATGTTCCAATGAGAGTCCTCCTTTCATTTTATATCTCTTTGCCTTTCGTGTAGGCTACCAATTATTTTCCTGTTAATTATTTTCCCTATAATTATCTTATAACTAAAATAATAGGCAACCTAATTATAAAGCGCTAATCAAACGGCTGTCAATAACCCACTTCCAAGGTTATAAAGTATGTAAACAATCCAGAGCTGGGGTGCTCTGCTACTGCTGCTTGCTTGGCACTAATTCGGGGGCAATCTCATCTAACGATTCAAGGCTGATGAACCGCAGACTGCGATTGTAGCTGAAACTCCGTAGCTCGGACACTCTCTCCGTGTTTCAAGGACTGAGGCTCCGCTATTTTGTCCTTTCATCCGATTTCAGGCTCTAAGAGGACACGAGATCCGTTATCGCTATCAAAGCCCCGTCAAAATGGGTATGGGGAACGTTTTAGCGGCCCCTGAGTCCGCAGCCTGTGCCAAAACCCGTCATTCGATTGAAATAGCTGTTTCTGTGTCCGCCCAGTTGCAAAAGGGGGAACATTCCCTAGAGGAGAGCGATTACGTTTGGCTTTTGGCTTTTGGCTTTTGGCTTTTGGCTTTTGGCTTTTGGCTTTTGGCTTTTGGCTCTTGGTTCTTGGTTCTTGGTTCTTGGTTCTTCTCATCTTTGCCATTCGGTTTAGGGTTTGAAATTTTAAGTGGGGGGTGGGGAAGTGGAGAGGAGTGAAGGGGTGGGGAGTGAGAAGCGGAGCGTTCGCTTTTAGCGCCCCGATTTCTACCTATAAGGTGGAAATATATGCATAGAAATCGGGGTGCTAATGGCGATCGAGCCCCTACCCCTTCACGCAGCGCAGCGCCCCTATCACCCCCATTTACGTTTCAAACATAAATGAATAAATTCTCATTAACTTCTCATAAACACCAAACAACACGAATTCCCCTCCATTTGCGCTCTCATCATGAGAAAAGGCTCATTTTTTGGTGTGTTATAGTGTTTTTAGCCAAAAACGAATCGTACAACGAAAGGAATCACACCATAATGATTAAGAGAAACTTTTTTCGCTCCGTCATCAAATTGAGCTTATGCGCAAGTATTGGTTTGACAGCCTTCACCTTCGCTTCCGGCAACCAGGCGCATGCCGCAACTGAAACATCCCTACAATTAATCGACTCCGGCAAGGAGTTTATTGGAACCCCCTATAAATATGGAGCCCCAGCAGGCATTACATACGCTTTTGACTGCTCTTCCTTTACACAATACATATTCGATGCCATGGGTGTTTCGCTGCCACGCAGCTCATCCTCCCAAGCTTCCATTGGAACCAAAGTAACGAAGGAAAATCTTAGCGTTGGCGATCTCGTCTTCTTTAATACGAGCGGCAGAGGCATTAGCCATGTAGCTATTTATGCGGGCAATAACAAAATCTTGCACAGCGCTACTAGCACAGGCGTAACGATCAGCAGCCTTGGCGAGTCCTACTGGCACAAGCGCTACGTGACAGCACGCCGCGTATTGTAAAAGAAGCGGAGGCTTCCAACGTTTTACACCGTATCTATTAAGCTCTGCAATCATACCCTTAAATATAAAAACGTCCCGAACGCCAACCCGTTCAGGACGTTTTTGCTTATGATTGTATTTCCAGTGCTCCTCCAAATAAAAAAATGCCGCCCTCTTCTCCAGCACTAGGCTGATGAAGTGGACGGCATCCTTTCATTCACTCTTATTTGCTAAGCGTATCTGTCAATACAGGTACAATTTGCGATTTGCGGGACACTACGCCCTTCAGAACGGCTTTGTTGTCAGCCAGCGTGACATTATAGGCTTTCTCAACTGCGCCTGCTGCGCTGCCGATAGCAAGCGCTACAGAATCGCTGTTCAAAATGTCCGTTACGACGAACAGGAACAGATCCAAGCCTTTTTCTGAAACGATCGCGTTAATCGCTGTTTCTAGATCCGCTTGGCGAACCAGTACATCGTTGGTGTCAACCGCGTTTACTTGCGCGATTTCTACTTTGCTGCCGCCCATTTGGAATTCTTTCGCATCAAGCGAAAGCAGTTGAGCGATCGATTTATCGCGTACGTCTGCTCCTGCTTTCAGCATTTCCAGGCCGTATGCTTCTGTATCAACGCCCGCAATAGCTGCAAGCTCCTTAGCAGCCGCTACATCCTGCTCTGTGCAGGTTGGCGATTTGAACAGCAAGGAATCGGAAATGATAGCGGACAGCATTAGACCTGCAATTTGCGGCTCAATAGCTACGCCGTTTTCTTTATACAATTTATTCAAAATCGTAGCTGTGCAGCCTACAGGCTCAGCGCGATAGTATAGCGGGTGGCTTGTCTCAAAATTCGCAATACGGTGGTGGTCAATAACTTCCAGCACGCGAACCTGATCGATATCTGCCGCGCTTTGCTGACGCTCATTGTGGTCAACGAGAATAACCGTCTCTACTTCATTAGCTACCGTTTCTACAAGACGGGGAGCTTCTACTTTGAAATGGGTCAGCGCGTATTGCGTTTCACCGCTAACTTCACCCAGACGAACGGCTTCAACCTCAAAGCCCAGCTTAGCCTTCAAATCAGCATATGCGATCGCAGAACAGATTGTATCCGTATCCGGATTTTTATGCCCGAAAATAAATGTTTTTGCCATTTTACTGTCTCCTTAGTTCTTGTATTTGGGATTGCGGCTGCCCGCATTTCCCAATAAGTTTTTCCCACATTTGATTATATAATATAATGAAGTATACTCCTATGCCCTTACAGAGATTTTTGCAAACAATTCTCAAATAAGCTTGCTTAAAGGCGGAAGCGAATGGTATAAGGGGTATAGAACATTCGGCTTCCAAGTAACTACATCATCCAGATAGAACAGGAGACTTACAAAAATGAGTTATAAAATTGCTTTTTTTGATATTGATGGCACATTATTAGATGAAGATAAACAAATTCCCCAAGATACGATTGATGCGATTCGTGAAATTCAGGAGCAGGGCGTCGAGGCTGTCATTGCGACGGGACGCGCGCCTTATTTTTTCAAGGATATTGCCGAGAAGCTTGCGATCAACTCCTTCGTCAGCCTTAACGGAGCTTATGTCGTTTACAACGGTATTCCCGTATACCATAATCCTATTCCGCGCACAGATGTTAAGGCGCTTGTTGAGCATGCCGGACTTCATAATCATTCGCTCGTCTTTGAAGGACATGATGCATTCTTTTCCAATGCTGAAGCGCATCCGCAGGTGTTCGACTCCGTAACGTCGCTGCGCGTGGCACAGCCGGGCTTTGATCCAAGCTTTTGGGAAAAAGCAGACATTTATCAAATCTTCCTGCACTGTGAGCCGCAGGACGAGCATCTGTATACAGACGTCATCCCGGGCTTGCGCTATATTCGCTGGCACCCGTTTGCAATGGACGTGCTTACGAATGATGGCTCCAAGGCGCTTGGCATTGCCGCGCTGCTGAAGCATTTGGGACTGACGGCGGAGGAAGCACTTGCCTTCGGTGACGGACTTAATGATAAGGAAATGCTCGAAATCGTTGGACTGGGCATTGCCATGGGCAACTCCCATCCGGAGCTGCTGCCATTCGCCGATTACGTAACGACCCATGTTAGTGAAAATGGCATTCGGGGTGGCTTGCGTCACGCTGGCTTGTTGAAGTAGTACTCCATAACGATCTCATCAAGGTGAAACGGCTCTTTCTGTCAGGTATCGCGTAATGCTATACTTTTCTATATTTTAAAAAATAAAGAGGTACAGCTAACGGTTCGAAGCGTTAGCTGTACCTCTTTTCATATATTTGAAATTAGCCGCCGTTTACGTTCAGCCAATTACTTTCCTAATGTTAGACATGCTCACGCAGGTCAGCCTGGCAAAACGTACTGGCCTTTGTCCCGCTTATTGCTCTTCTACGACGGTGCTTTGAAACAAAAATTGAATGAGCCACCACAAGGACAGCAGCACAATAACCGCCGATGAGGTTAAAGAAATCCATTTAAAAAACAAGTACAAAAAAGGATCGCTGGAACGTGTTCTTCTCTGATCTCCACCACTAAGGTTCATAATAAACTTCGCCTCCCGTATGCGTTTTATGAAGCTCTAAGCCAAGCCATGTTGCCATGCTTACTTCCTCCTCTTAATTATTAAGCCCTCTTTGTTCAAGAGCTCTTATCAATACTCTAACATATATATGACATAAGAACCACAGTTAACCACTAATTAGTCACGAATACGTCATATTTGTCAATAAGCTGCAAGCTGGATTTTAAACTTGACAAAAGTTAGTTCATAAAATATAGTTAGTTACAAATAGTAATCAACTTAGCACAGGAGGAATTATAAATGACCTACAGTATAAATACCGATACCGTACTCGGAAAAGTAAAGCTTAACATTAGCGATATGGAGCGTTCGCTGCCATTTTATCAGGAGGTCGTTGGCTTGCAGGTATTGGAGCGCCAAGGCAGTACAGCCAGCCTTACGGCTGATGGCGTCAATGTACTCATTGAGCTGGAGGAAATTCCGAATGCCATCGTCTCTGAGCGCAGAACAACGACCGGCCTATACCACTACGCTCTGCTGCTGCCTAATCGCGAGGCGCTTGGCGCCGCACTTGCCAGATTAATCGCCTCCGGCATTCATATCGGCCAAGCTGATCATCTGGTCAGTGAAGCGCTGTATATTACAGACCCGGACAACAATGGCATTGAAATTTATGCGGACAGGCCACGCTCGGAGTGGAAAAAAGAAGAGAACGGCGATTACATTATGGCTAGCAATCCCATCGATTGGGACGGCCTCCTTGCCGCTGCTGATCCGGCTGCCGCCACACTGCTGCCGGCTGGCACAATAATCGGCCATATTCATCTTCATATTAATGGCATTCCGGCTGCCCGTGCCTTTTACAATGGGCTGCTTGGCTTTGATATCGTAGGCGACTACACCGATTTCAAAGCATTGTTCGTCTCAGCTGGAGGCTATCACCATCATATCGGGCTTAACATTTGGGCCGGCATTGGCGCTCCTGCACCAGCCGCCAGCAGTACCGGGCTGGACTACTTCACCATCGTCTATCCGAATCAAGCGGAACGGGATACAGCTATAAGCAGGCTGCGTGAGGCGGGAGCAGCACTTGACGAGTCAGATGGCGTTATTTTTGCAACCGATCCTTCCAGCATTCGGATTGAGCTTGCAGTAGCAAAATAATAAACAAGCAAGCAGCAGCTACAGCAAAAGCCGCGCAAAACCACTGGCATGTGGTTTTGCGCGGCTTTTATGCATTTTTTACTGAAAGATTTGCTCCAGTTCCATTAAAGAACCGCACTTTTTAGCTGCCGCTCAACAACGCCGCTTGCGGCGTCACCTCATATATGGTTATATTGCTGCCGCCTCCACCAAAGCCTCGGAAGCTGCTGTCTTCCGCATCGCTGTTTCCGCTTGTCGTTTGCCATTCGCTGGCTGCGACCTGCTGACCATGCGAAGTAATCCACTTCGTCAGCTCATTATTATTGCCGCCTCCACGGCCCCCTTGTGAAACAAGGAAATATTTCAGCTCCCCAGCGGCCACGAGCGCCTTCAGCCGGTCTATCGACAGGACGGGATCGGAGCCGGAATAACCACCGAGTATAATCACATTTTCACCGGAATCAATGATATATGGCGCCGCGGTCGAATAGCTGTTCGTCGCAAACAGGTACTTCTCGCCTGTATGGTGCGCCTTCAAAAAAGCAAGCGCCGCTTCATTAAGCGGCTCATCGCGAGAAGAGGCATTCGTCTGATCAGGTCCTGCCTCTGGCAGCTGGCTGCTCTGGCCGTATACGATAGGTGTCGCCGCCCAGTAAGCTGGACCAATGAAAAGAACAAGCAGCCCGAGCAGCGCAATCAGATTCACGGCAGGCTGCTGCCAGACTTTGCGGCGGATCACCCCATGTTCTCCGTTTTGAACGCAAGCGCCGGCTGTCAAATATCCGCCTTGCCCATACGACAGCTTGCCGCCATACAGCTCGGTATCTGCACCAGCATTCGCCTTTGCTTCATAGCCTTCTATGCCCTCTATGCCTTCACTGCTATTTCGGATAAATGACTTTGCTTGCTTCTGCTTCTTTAGCCGCCATGCAATAAGCAGCAGGCTTGCTGCCAATCCGCCAACTAGCACGGCAAGCGACCACCCGCTGCCAATTGTCGCATCAAATGGCTGCATAATATACCATTCAAACCCAGCTGTTGCGGCAATTCCGAGTGGCAGCAACCAGCCTAGCCAGCCCACTCTCCTGTGATATTGGCCCCATAGCTCACTCCAGCCTGCTCCAAGCAGCGCGGCAATTGGAGGTCCCATCATAATTAAATAATATTGATGGAAAAAGCCAGCGACGCTGAAAAACGCCATAACCGGCAGTAGCCACGCCAGCCAAAATAACGTTTCCTTATGCTTCATCGTCAAGTTGCGTCGGCGAAGGCTCGCCAGCATGCCCACGCAAGCGATAAATACAAAAGGCAGGAACCAGCTCGCTTGACCCGACAGCTCCGCTTGGAACAATCGAAGCGGCCCTGCCGTACCTGTTCCAAACATGCCGCCTGATCCGCCACCTCCAAAGCCGCCGCGAGTGCCCATGCCGTCCATACCGATGCCAGGCCCACCGTTAAAGCCGCCAGCTCCAGCGCCTCCTCCGGCTCCTCCGTCCTTATTCCGGTCCACGCCCTGACTGTTTCCAGCGCGGCGCCCGCCAGCATCACCATCCAGCCCCCGCCCATCCTGCTCTACAGCTGCAATGCTGCTGTTGCCGCCTGGTACATCGCCGCTGAACCAGCTATTGACCACATTCGTCTGGGCAAAGGCTGTGTTTCCAATCGTTGGAAGCTGCTGTGGCCCCATCATTGAGCCGGTACCGCCTCCGCGATTTCCAGTCAGTCTTGAAAGCCCGTTATATCCGAATGCCAGCTCCAACACGGAGTTTGTCTGGCTGCTGCCCACATAGGGCCGATTATCTGTCGATATAGAATCAACTGTCACCGCCCAGGACAAGGAAACAACCAGCATAATAGCGGTCGCCCCTGCCAGTAGACTGATTTTCTTAAACCACTTGCCCTTCCACACCATTAAAGCAAATAAATAAAACGCTGGAAGCACCATGTAGGCCTCCATCATTTTCATATTAAAGCCTACGCCTATGACGGCAAAAGCGCCAATCAGCCAAAGCGCCTTGCCCTGCTTCGTTCCGCGGAATAACAGCCACACCGCAAGCAGCAGCGTAAACACGAGCATGCTATCGATATTATTCGTCCGGCTCACTGCAACCGCAACCGGCATCGTTGCCATCGCCGCAGCTCCAATGCGCGCCGCCGCAAGTCCAAAGGACGGTTTGAGCAGCACATACAGCAAAATCGTCGAGCCCATACCCGCTAACGCTTGGGGCAAAATCACGCTCCAGCCATGTAGGCCCAGCACATAGGCAAAAGCCGTCTGTATCCAGAACGTTACCGGCGGCTTGTCAACGGTTACGAAGCCGCCAGAATCGACCGTTGCAAAGAAAAAATGGTGAAAGCTTTGCAGCATGCTGGCGACCGTAGTCGTGTAATACGTATTGACATGGTCATCTGTCCAAATTAAAAATCCATTCAAAAATGCCGAAACGAGGATAACTATCATTAATATTGCATCTAATCGCTGTTTTTTTATTGGTGCCATCGTTCAGCCGCCCTTTCACTTCCGTCTCTTGCTTCACTATGTGAGATTGTGCGCCTTTTCCCTGAAACCCGAATGAAGCAAAGCTGAAAATTTGCTTAAAACTATAAAAATCAGATGAAACTTTCAACGAAACAGATAATAATGAAAGAAGCATTAGTTTGCAAAACTGGAGATGATAAAATGTCGGTTAAAGGAATTAAGCTGCTGCTTGTTGATGACGAGCCGCATATTGTGCAGTTTTTAGAGCTTGGCTTGCTGAATGAAGGTGCGGATATTCGGACAGCCAGCAATGGCGAGGAAGCGATCATGGTCGCTAGCGATTTCAAACCGCATGTTGTCATTTTGGATGTGATGATGCCGGGCATGAATGGCTTTGAAGTATGCCAGGCACTTAAGGCAACGGGCGATAATATCGCCATTATTATGCTAACTGCCAAGGACGAAACGCAGGATCGCGTGAAGGGGCTGAACATTGGCGCTGACGATTATATCATTAAGCCGTTCAGCTTTGAGGAATTGCTTGCCCGCATTCAGGCGAGGCTTCGCAATCAGTTTCCGAATTTGCTCGGGGAAGTTGTATACGGTCCGTTTTGCATCGACGATCTGCGCAAGGAGCTGTCCTACATGGATAAAGTGCTGGAGCTGTCGCCTACCGAATATGAGCTGCTGAAATATATTGTGATGAATAACGGCATTGTACTGAGCAAGGCGCTTATTTTGGACAAAGTATGGGGTTATCATTTTCGCGGCGAGGAAAACATTGTGGAGGTGTACATCCGTTCGCTGCGCGAGAAGCTGCAGGACAAAGAGCACAGACTTATTCGTACACTACGCGGCTCTGGCTATCGCATGGATTTTCCATGACGGGCCGAAAAGCTCCGCTGCTGCTTCGTCTCTTAAAGCCCGAATCGCTTCGCTACCAACTGCTCAGCCGCTCGCTGTTCGTACTGGCAGGGCTGCTTCTGTTAATTGGAACGCTGCAATACGTTTTTATGAAGGACTTTATTTATAATAATCGCGCTGAGGCATTGGAAGCGCAAATTCAGGCGTTGCCTCCCTTGTGGTATATGGACAACATACGCGCTTACCAAAAAAAATCACCCTATAAAGGTGATGCAGCATCGCCGGAGGACCCAAGCAATATGCCTATCATTACTCAGCCAAGGTTATCTCTTGCCTATGTTAGCAATACAGGAGAACGGACGGTACTGACGATTAGCAGTGAAACTTGGACACCAGAGCTTAGCCAAGAAGAATATATGAAAATTTTAAATGATTTAAAAAAACATCGCAAGGTCAGCTATCAGCTGCTCAGCAACAGCGAAGGGGCACAGCAGCTTGTCGTCTTTCGGCTGGCCGGACCGCCAGATTCGCCTGACGGACTCTTTCAAGCGGGCAACGACACGGACTTGCTGCAAACGGTACTTGCGTATCAGCTCGCGATTTTCGCTGGGCTGTCTATTCTTGCCTTGGCAGGAGGCCTATCACTGTATTTGCCGATACTGCGCAAGACGCTTTCGCCTCTGTCGCGTATCGTGAAAGCAGCCCAGCGCACCGATGCTGTCAATCTCACAGAACGGCTTCCTATATCGCAAGGTCAGCAGGAAATCGATCTGCTCTCGGATGCATTCAACGGCATGCTCGGCCGGCTGGAAAGCTCCTTCGAGACGGAGCGGCAAACGACGGAGCGGATGCGGCGTTTTGTTGCCGACGCTTCGCATGAGCTGCGGACACCGCTCACTTCTATCCATGGGTTTCTGGAGGTGCTGCTGCGCGGTGCCGCTACAAATCCTGAACAGCTGCACCGCGCCTTAACGAGCATGAAGCTGGAATCGACGCGTATCAACAAGCTCGTCGAGGATTTGCTGCTGCTAGCCAAGCTTGATCAGGCGCCGGAGCTCGTTAAAGTGGATACGAGCATTGGCAAACTCATTCATGAGTTGGAGCCGCAGCTGCATATTTTGGGCGGAGAGCGAGAGGTGCGAATTGACGCTTCTATAAGCATAAGCGGACGCTGCAATCCCGATCAGCTAAAGCAGGTGGTGCTTAATTTATTTTCAAATGCTGTCCAGCATACCGATGCCGATCTGGGAAAAATATCGCTAAAGCTCGCTAAAGCCGGAGCCTATGCCGCCATCTCCATTACCGATAATGGAACGGGCATTAAGCCGGAGCATCTCCCCCATTTGTTTGAGCGTTTTTATCGCAGTGAATTTTCCCGCACCCGCCTGAGCGGCGGAGCAGGCCTTGGACTATCGATAACGCAGTCCATCGTTGAGGCGCACGGCGGCACGATTGAGGCGGCCAGCATCGTCGGCGAGGGAAGTACTTTCACTGTCAAGCTGCCGTTAGAGGATGCTTAGCTTGCTTAAGAGCGCATATGCAAACAGGGTGCCCCACACAGCCATGAGCTGGCCGCCGGGACACCCTGTTTTATTTTTCACTTTGCAGCACGAACGCATCCAGCTTGTTGCCATCCACATCATAAGCCTCGTATGTCAGCTTATCTCCTTCGATGGTAATGCCGGCAAACATTTGCTTATAATTTTGAAAATGAACCTTATGATAAAATTGATCCTCTTTCTTCTCATTAAACTTCTGCCCCGCTGCGTTAGTCACGACATAGACGGTGCCGCTTGAAGTGCTGATGACACCCTCTCCATCCCCTGTCACCTTGCCATCCTTCAGCGGATATGATCTTGCATATTCATGATTGTGCCCCTGAAGCACGAGATCAACTCCGTATTTGTCAAACAGCTTAACCCAATCATCGATTTTCTCGTATTGATTACCGGCATAAGGACCACGATGCACCGATACGATAATCCAGCGTTTATCTGTAGCTGCCAACTCCTGTTCCAGCCACTTCGTCTGCTCCTTTTTGTTTGATTCCGTGTTCAGCATGATGAAGTGCGCCGGGCCATAGTCGTACGAATACGTCGTTCCAGCGATCGAGCCGTCCGCCCCACTCTCTGGCAAATTGAAATGGGCTACAAATTCATCCGCGTTGCCATCAACCTCGTCATGATTTCCTGTAACTGGCATTAACGGAAAGCGTGTTACCCACTGCTGCGCCTTGCCAAAAAAGTTTTGCCATGCGATTTCATCATCCGGATTTTCCGTTAAATCGCCGTTATGCACCATAAACTGCGCACCAGGGAATGTCCTAAACGCCTGATCCAGCGTATTTCCCCACAGCTCGAAATCCTGCTCCGTTATGCCTTGCGAATCCGTCACATTAATAAAAGTGAAATGATCTGTATCCTGCGCCTCCGTCATAAAATGGAACGCTTCACTCCAGCCATTCTCGCTGCCATCGCCCACACGGTACGTATAGGCTGTGCCGGGCGACAGCCCCGTCAGCTCCAGCTTATGCACCCCTCTTATTACGCCATTGCCCGTATCCAGTGTTGTTGTCTTCCCCTCAAGACGACTGACCTGTATCCCCTCGCCCTCGCCCTCGCCCGACAACATTCCCGCATCCATTCCTTCCATCCATTCCACCACCGTTCCTGACTGCGGATTATCGGTGAACCAAGTGAATGCGCGGCTCGTTGCCGCATCCTCCTTAAATGTCGTAACGACTGCATAAGGCTTACCAGCAGCCTTATCTGTTATCCCATCCGATTTCAGCCACTCTATTCCTGCAACAACGAGCAGGAGCAAGAGACAAAGGGACAAAATCCATATCCATTCCTTTTTCATCACAATCTCCTTCCCCATGAAGTTCGTACCCATGCTGCCTTTTACGATAACGCTCCCGCACAAGGCGCGTCAAACGTTTCACCTGGCTTTCAGCAATCTTTCAGCTGACATTCAGCAATCTTTCAGCTGGCACTCATTTTCACATCAGTATCTGAATTTACAATTGCTTTACAAACAGCTTAGCCAAGACACGATGACAACTAAACGATTAATAGAGAGAAGGAGGGAGTAAATTGCAGCAAAATTTGAAGTTCCGGCATGAGCTGAAATTTATTATTAACCAGCATCAGTACTTCGTTATCAGGCAGCGGCTTAAAAATATGATGCAGCAGGACGCTAATGTCGGCGATACGGGCGAATACCATATTCGAAGCTTGTACTTCGACGATGTGAACAATAAAGCGCTGCATGAGAAGCTTGGCGGCATACGTGACCGAAGCAAATATCGGATTCGCATTTACAATACGCAGGACAAGGTCATCCATTTTGAGAAAAAAATCAAATTCAAGGATTACATTGCCAAAGTCAAGGAGCCGCTTACACGCGCTATGTATGACCAGATGATGGCTGGCGACTACGAGGTATTCAATCGGCCCGATAAGCCGCTGCTTATGGAAATTTACAATGAGATGAAGTACAGGCTGCTTCGTCCGAAGGTGATCGTGGATTATGTGCGCGAGCCTTACGTTTACGAAAATGGCAATGTGCGGATTACATTCGACAAAGATTTGCGAACAGGACTGCATGCGCTGGACATTTTTGACCCGAATCTTGATCCCGTCATTGCCCTGGAAGACAACCGGATGATACTCGAAGTGAAATTCGATGAATACATGCCGGCTTATATTCAAACTGCGCTCCAGCTCGAAGGGCTGCACCGTACCTCGGCATCCAAATACGTGATCTGCCGCAAATATCTTAAATTCAACACTTGGGAGGATTTTTAAACGATGGAGACAACGACTACGGCAGCTGCCGCAACGACAGAAGCAGCGGAAACGGCAACCTCTTTTTCCGATATTATTAAAAACTCGGTGATGAGCAACTTCACCTCCGATATTAGTATTTCAAAAATACTCATTACAATGGGTGTAGCTTTTCTGATTGGTTTCTTCATTTATACGCTGTACAAACGAATATTCAGCGGCGTGCTTTATTCCAAAAGCTTCAACGTCTCGCTCATCGGCATGACGATGGTTACAGCTATGGTCATTATAGCGATCAACTCCAATCTGGTGCTCTCGCTCGGTATGGTCGGCGCATTATCCATCGTCCGCTTTAGAACGCCAATTAAAGATCCAACCGACCTGATCTTCCTATTTTGGGCAGCCGTTGCCGGTATCGTCTCGGGTGCAGGCTTCTATACGCTCGCTGCTATTGGCTCTGTCATTGTCGGTCTCGTGCTCTTCTTCTTCGTCAAAGGCGGCTCGGTTGAGCAGCCGTACCTGCTTGTGGTCAACTGTGACAATGAAACGACTGAGAAGGAAATTCACGGCCGTCTGAACAAGCTCGTCAAGCGTTACAATGTGAAGCAAAAAACCGTTACGCGCGGCAATGTGGAAATGACGATCGAAATTAGGCTGCGTGATCAGGAAGGCGCGTTTGTTAACCAGCTTTCCGAGCTTGAAGGTGTCAAAAATGCCGTCTTGATCAGCTACAGCGGGGATTATGTATCTTAAAATAAGGAGGTTTCCGGCATGAAGGCAAAAGCTTCAACCTTGCTTCTAAGCCTGTGCTCCCTCCTTCTGCTTCTCACCATTACAGCCTGTACCAATGGTACAGGCTCTACTACAACGACAACGGAAGCAAGTGTTGTTTCGGATGGGGAGCAGACGCTGGATGAGACGGTATTTCCCAAGGACAAGGTTATTGACGTAAAAATTACAGTGGACAAAGATGATTTTCAAAATATGCTGGACAATGCCAGCTCCGAGGAATTTAAGGAAGCGACCGTCGATTACAACGGCCAAGTTTTCAATAATGTCGGCTTACGCACGAAGGGCAATCTAAGCTTGATCAGCGTCGTCAATAATAAAGATTCGGACCGCTACAGCTTAAAGCTCTCCTTCGACGAATATGTTAATCAGACGATTGAAGGCGTTAGCAAAATCAATCTGAACAACAATTACAGCGACGCCTCCTATATGCGTGAGTTCCTTACCTATGAGCTTGCTGAAGCCATGGGCTTGCCAACCCCTAAATATTCCTATGTGAATGTGTATGTAAATGGTGAGCTTTGGGGCTTTTACTTAGCCGTTGAGCAAATTGGCGAGGAATATTTGGAGCGTAACTTTGGCAACAGCTACGGTGCGCTTTATAAGGCAAACGGCGGAACCGGCAGCGAGCTGAACTGGCTGGGAACGTTAAAATCGTATACGGGGCTTGATCTCAAATCGGCTTCGTCCAATGACGATATTTTGTTGAAAATGCTCGATGAATTAAATAACGGAACGGACTATGACAGCGTTTTGGATGTACAGGAAGTGCTGAAGTTTATCGCCTTGAACACAGTCGCGGGCAATATGGACAGCTACTTGTCGATGACAAAGCATAACTACTATTTATATGAGGATGATGGCCTGTTCTCGATTTTGCCATGGGATTACAATATGTCATTCGGCGGCTTTGGAGGCACAGGCGTACTCATTGATGAACCGACGTCAGGCAAACTGGCGGAACGGCCTCTCGTCGCAAAATTGCTGGCAGTAGATGAATACAAGGAGCAATACCACGCGATTATAAAAGAAATGATTGAAGGATATTTGGCAGACGATACCCTCGCTGCCCGCGTTAAAGAAATTTCCGAGCTGATTTCTCCTTATGTAAAAGCGGACCCTTCCTCCTTCTATTCTTATGAGGAGTATGAGCAAGGCATTACGACGGTGCTTTCCTTTGCAAGCACGCAGGTAGCGAGCGTCACGCAGCAGCTCGACGGTACAATCCCATCCTCTGGCGATGGCTCTGGCAGCGGCAGCAACGGCTTTGAAGGGGGCATGCCCGGTATGGGCGGCGGTTTCCCTGGTGGAGACGGTGCTCCAAATGACGATGCTAATGCAGCAGGCGGCAATCCTCCAGCTGATGGTGCTAACGCGGCGGGCGGTCAGGGCTTCGGTGGTGGTGGCTTTCCCGGCGGACAAGGCGGCATGATGGCGCCGCCGAATGGCATGGATTTTGGCGGTATGATGCCACCCAATGGCATGGGTTTCGGCGGTCAAAACGCCCAGTCGCAGGGCAGCATTTCGGAAGCTATTACTGCAGGTGTCGCCTTAATCATTTTGATCTTGTCGAGTGTGTTCGTTTTATTCTACAACCGCAGAAGGCTGTAAGCAGCTTTTTGTGAATCGCCATAAAAACAACATAGCGGCAGTATAGGGCTAATTTCCAGTCCTATACTGCCGCTGTTTTTTTGTACAAACCGTTATTTGACGCACTCAAAATCCCCGTACCTTTTGGAATCCCAGGCTGCTAAACGTTCGCTTTTCAGATGAATATTCAGCATTCAATAGCAGATTATTAGCATATTCCCCCTCCATTTCTGCCAAAATAAATACTGTCAACAGCGCTCATGACGCTTTCTTCTTTTCCTTTCATTGCGACTGTAAACGCTATCCATTAACATGATTATATTCCCGTTTGTTAATAGCTGTTTGAAAAACGGTGAAAACTTGTTGCGCGTGATGATCGCTTCGCTCATTCATATACCCGCGCTTATCGAAGCTGTTATTGCTTCGCAATTCATTGAGGAGGAGTCATGTCATGAGTAGTCAAGAAGTACAACCATCGTCATCCGGCGGCGTAAAGGTAGGGGTGCAAAAATTCGGCCGATTCCTAAGTGGAATGGTTATGCCGAATATCGGTGCATTTATTGCCTGGGGGATTATTACAACCCTGTTCATTCCTACCGGCTGGTTTCCAAATGAAGATTTGGCAACGCTTGTTGGCCCAACCATTACTTATTTGCTTCCGCTCTTGATCGGTTATACAGGTGGTAAAATGGTTCACGGCACCCGTGGCGGCGTCATCGGGGCTATGGTTACGATGGGCGTTATTCTCGGATCGGACATTACCATGTTCCTCGGAGCCATGATCGTAGGTCCGCTGGCCGCATGGATATTGAAAAAATTTGACCAAGCGCTGGAAGGCAAAATCCCATCTGGCTTTGAAATGCTTATAAATAACTTTTCTTCGGGCATCATTGGCGCTGCGCTCTCGATTGGAGCATACAAAGGTGTTGGCCCGCTCGTTACCGCATTCAGCAAGCTGATTTCTTCCGGCGTTGAATTTCTCATCAACCACGGCCTGCTGCCGCTGGCGAACATTTTAATTGAGCCGGGTAAAATTTTGTTCCTGAACAATGCGATCAACCACGGTATTTTAAGTCCAATCGGGCTTGAGCAATCGCTTGCTACTGGCAAATCCATTATGTTCATGCTGGAGTCGAATCCAGGTCCCGGCCTTGGTATTTTGCTCGCTTATTGGCTGTTTGGCAAAGGCGCAGCGAAAGGCTCTGCTCCTGGTGCGATCATCATTCAGTTTTTCGGCGGTATTCACGAAATTTATTTCCCATACGTCCTGATGAATCCGCGCCTTATCCTTGCGGTAATCGGTGGCGGCATGGCTGGAACATTCACCTTCTCCCTGCTGGGCGCCGGCCTTACAGCCGCTCCTTCGCCAGGAAGTATTCTCGCTTATTTTGCGCTAGTGCCTAAAGATGGCTACTTCGCCATGATTAGCGGCGTTGTCGTTGCGGCGGCGGTATCGTTCGTAATCGGCGCGCTTCTGCTGAAAACAAGCAAAAACACGCAAGGCGATATTGAGGAAGCAACGACTAAAATGCAAGATATGAAGGCCTCTTCTAAAGGCACTGAAACAGCTGGCACAGCTTCCGCAGCTGCTAATACGGTGAAATCGAAAAACGAAGTAAACAAAATTATTTTTGCCTGCGACGCTGGAATGGGCTCTAGTGCGATGGGTGCTTCCATTATGAAAAAGAAAGTCAAAGCAGCTGGTCTCCCTGTACAGGTGACCAACACAGCGATCAACGATCTACCGTCTGATGCGGATATCGTCATTACCCATAAATCGCTGACTGAACGGGCGCGCCTTAAAGTTCCTGGAGCTGAGCACATCTCCATTGAAGATTTCTTGAAGAGCCCCGAGTATGATGCTTTAATCAAAAGATTAAGCTAAACGAAGCAAGTCTAGACTTTGCGCTTAACGCTGACATTTAATGTCGGCGTTAAGTCCATTTCCCGGATAAGGATGATCTCCCATCAAAGTATCGACGAGACAGCGACGTATTGTAGAGCTGCTGCTGGAGCAGCGGGATGAAATAACAGCGGCCGATATTGCTGCTGAGGTCGGGGCAAGCACCCGAACGATTCACCGCGAGCTGAGTGACATTGAGCTTGTACTAGCTGCCAATCATATCAAGCTGCATAAGCGTTCCGGAATCGGGATCAAACTCGAAGCGGACAGCGAGCGGCTAGAGCGTTTTAAGCAGGCGCTCGAGCATGCAGATCTGTTTGAATATTCAGCAGAGGAACGCAAGGCGCTTATATTGTGCAGGCTGCTTAAGCATACCGAGCCGATTAAACAATTTTCGCTCTCCCACCAGCTGCGCGTTACGATGCCAACGATTAGCCATGATCTTGATGAGCTGGAGCAAATGATTCGCAATCATGGGCTGACACTTGTGCGCAGGCGCGGCTATGGCGTAGAAATAAGCGGACCAGAGCCAGCAAAAAGGCTGTTCATTGCTTGGCTCGCGCAAACGCATCTAGACGAATCCGACCTGTTCGGCCAAGCTCAGGAAGCCGCAGCCCAGCATCCTTTATCCAAGGAGCTGCTGGCGATGGTTGGCAGGAAGCCTTTTTTCTCCTTGGAGCAGGCGTTTTGGAAGCTAGAGGATGGCTGGCAGCTGCAATTGTCAGAAAAGGAGCATTTACATCTGCTCATTCGGCTTGCTGTCACGCTGACGCGAATTCAGGAAGGGCATTTGATTCCGCCGCATGTGAACGGACCTCTGCCTTCCTACTCAGCAAGAGGGGGAAGCAAAGCCGAGGAGCTGCTGCGCATGCTTGCATTGGAGCTGCCTGCTGAGGAAGTCCGCTATATCGCTAAGCTGCTCAAAGCGACCGATTCGTCTGAAGAAGACGGACTGCTGCTCGCCCAGGGAGATTGGACGCTCAGCGCAAGCGTAACGAAGCTGATCGCTTTTATGGAGGAGCAGCTGGGTGAGCCTTTTACCGAGGACCGTTCCCTTAGAGAAGGGCTGCAGCAGCATATGCTCCCTGCTTTTCGCAGAATTGAGGAAGGCAGCACGATTCGCAATCCGCTGCTGGCACAAATTAAGAAAGATTATGAATTGCTGTTTACCCTTATTCGCAAAGGCGTTAATGCTATTATAAGCACGATCGAAGTGCCTGATGAGGAAATTGGCTACATGGTCATGCATTTTGGCGCCTCCATGGAACGGCTGAGGCAGTTTCCGCGAAAAGTTAGAGCGGTGCTCGTATGCACCAGCGGTATCGGTTCTTCAAAGCTGCTTGCCGTTCGAATTAGCAAGGAGCTGCCGCAAATCGAGCTGATTGGCAACCGTTCTTGGTACGAAGCGGCTCGCATGCCGGAGCAGCAATACGATCTCATTATTTCAACCGTTGATTTGCCGATAGCTGCCGAGCGTTATATTAAGCTGAGCCCTCTGCTGCTGGAAGCGGAAGTCGAACGACTGCGATCCTTTATTCAAAATATTACGCTCAAGCATGCTCCGTCGCCAAAAACGCCGGAAACGAGCAGCCACTCGCCGCTGGAGCGGTTGATGCAGTTAAAAATGTATGCTTCCGATGCGGTTATGCTGCTGGAAACCTTTCAGGTTTATACGATGCCGGAACGGCCCGGCCTGCCGCGCGGCGATTTAACGGGCGTCACCGAGGAGCTCATTGAGAGCATTCAGCATTTGCATGCAGTGACCGACGAGCAGAAGGTCGTTCAACTGCTGCTAACACGGGAGCAGCATGGAAGCCAGGTCATTCCAGACACGGAGCTGGCATTGTTCCATACTCGCTCGGATGCCATTGCCTTTCCTGTGCTTAGCCTGTTTCGGTTTAATGAGCCGCTGCCATTTGGAGACAGCGGCGCTGTCCCCGTGAAGCAAATTTTATTGATGCTTGGCCCTGCCGAGCTTCGCCGCACCGCTTTGGAGATTTTGAGCGAAGTGAGCGCGATGCTGCTGATGTCCGAGCTGACAGAGCTGCTCAAGCACGGCAGCTCAGCGGAAATTCAAGCTTTTATATCCTTTCACCTAGAGAAAGAAATCAAATTCAAACTAGATTGGAGAAATGAGCCATGACTATTTTATCCACAGACAAAGTGAAATTGAACGTTCAAGTTAATGACAAATATGAGGCGATCCGCCTTGCGGGACAACTGCTCGTTGAAGCAGGCCATGTTCCGGCGTCCTATGTGGACAAAATGCTTGAGCGCGAAGAACTGCTCTCGACCTATATTGGCGGCGGACTGGCGATGCCACACGGCACCAATGACTCCAAAAGCCTCATCCACTCCACGGGCATGTCCATCCTAATTGTACCTGGCGGGGTAGACTTTGGCGGCGACGAGCCAGCCAAGCTCGTTATTGGCCTGGCAGCGGTCGGCGATGACCATCTGAACATCTTAACAAGCGTTGCGATGCTTGTATCCGAGGAAGACGATATGGAGCGGATTTTGAATGCTAGCTCAGAGGCTGAGCTTATCGCGATTTTCGAGCAAGGTATGGAAGAATGAGGGCCGTCCATTTTGGCGCCGGCAACATCGGAAGAGGCTTCATCGGCCTCCTGCTCTCACAAGCAGGCTGCCGCGTAACTTTCGTCGATGTAAATGCCTCCCTCGTCGCGCTGCTGCAGGAAAAACAGCAATACACCGTTAAGCTTGCCAGCGAGCAAGCAGAGTCGTTCACGGTCTCGGGCGTGGACGCGATTAATGGCAATGATACGGCGCTCGTTGCCGCAGCGATTGCCGAGGCAGATCTCGTCACGACAGCCGTCGGCGTGTCAGTCCTGAAGCATATTGCCGGAGCCATTGCTGAAGGCATCACGCTTCGTCTGGCTAAGAACCCGGCAGCTTCCGCTTCCCTATTGCCTGTTATCGCCTGTGAAAACGCGATTGGCGGCAGTTCGCAGCTTAAGCTGCTTGTTTATTCCCATCTGGCCGCTGACGTTAGAGCACAGGCGGAGCAGGCGATTGCTTTTCCAGACGCGGCTGTTGACCGCATCGTTCCGCAACAGCTGCATGACGATCCACTGCAAGTGACCGTAGAGCCTTTTTATGAGTGGACGGTTGACCGCTCTGCACTGCCGCAAGGCACGCCGGAAATTCCCGGCATCCATTATGTCGATCAGCTCCAGCCCTATATTGAGCGCAAGCTATTCACCGTAAATACCGGACATTGTGTTGCCGCTTATTATGGCTATTTGCAAGGGTATGCCACTATACAGGAAGCAATGCAGGACGCGGCTGTCCGCAGTGAAGTCGAGGGTGCGCTTAAAGAAACGGGCGCGATGCTTGTTCGTACTTACAGCTTCTCGGAAAACGAGCATCAATCGTACATTGAGCAAATTTTAGAGCGTTTTATTAATCCTTATTTGACGGATGAAGTGGTGCGTGTTGGACGTTCTCCGATTCGCAAGCTGTCGCCGGATGACCGTCTTGTGCGGCCCGCCCTGCTCGCCTTCGAGCTTGGCCTGCCTACTGTCCATTTGACTAAAGCAATGGCCGCAGCGCTGCGCTTTGCCTATACAGAAGACCCCGAAGCTGCGGAAATTCAGGCAGCTCTTGCAAGCTCAACACTGAGCGAGGTTATTGCGCGTTATACGTCACTGCCAGCGGATCATCCGCTGCACGGGCAAATTGTAGAAGCCTACAGCAAGCTTTGATCATCTTTGAAACGAATGGCTCTCGGTTTAAATCAATGAGTCGCAGGGTTAAGGAAAGGAATGAGGTTGCATGACAACACAATGGAAGGGTACCGGAGCGTCGCCAGGACTTGCGGCAGCACCCGCTTACTTTATTCATCAAGACCACTATACGCCGAAAAAGCTTGAAGCTGTAAATAGAACCGGGGAGATTCAACGCTTTCGCAGCGCAGTAGCCCAGGCGCAGGAAGAAATTGAAGCAATCAGGGTATCCACGGAGCAAAAGCTTGGCGCGGATAAAGCTGAAATTTTCGAAGGCCATTTGATGATTTTAGAAGACCCTGATTTCATTGATGCCGCAGAAGAAAAAATGAGCGAAGAAGGCATTAACGCTGAATATGCCCTTCATGAGGTTTCAACGTCCTTCATTGAACTGCTGCAAGCGATGGAGGATGAGCTGCTTCAAGGCCGCGCCGTCGATATTAAAGATGTGGCGGGCCGCATTATGAGTCATTTGCGCGGAGTGCCCCATCTCGATCTCGCGAATATGACGGAGGAATGTATTATTATTGCCGAGGATTTGACGCCTTCGGATACGGCGCAGCTCAATTTGGACGTCGTACGCGGCTTCATTACCGAAATCGGCAGCCGCACTTCCCATTCCGCCATTATGGCGCGGACGCTGGAAATTCCGGCAATCGTGGGCGTCGGCTCCGCCCTTCGCTCCCTTCCTGCGGATGCCTTCATCCTAATGGATGCCGCGGCTGGCTCCATCATCATCAACCCGTCCGCTGACGAGCTCGCTGCCTTCCAGCAGCAAAAGCAGCAATATGACCAGCATAAGGCTGAGCTGACCAAGCTGAGGGATCAGCCCTCCTTTTCCCGAGACGGCAAGCAGGTCGAGCTCGCTGCCAACATCGGCAAGCTCGAGGATGTGCAGCGCGCGCTCGATAATGGCGCCGAGGGCATCGGCTTGTTCCGCACCGAGTTTCTTTATATGGGACGCAGCTCGCTGCCAACCGAAGAGGAGCAATACACCAGCTACAAATATGTACTCGAAAAAATGAACGGCAAGCCCGTCGTCATCCGCACGCTCGACATTGGCGGCGACAAAGAGCTGCCTTACATGGATTTGCCGAAGGAAAGCAATCCATTCCTTGGCCAGCGCGCGCTGCGGCTTTGCCTCGACCGCCAGGATATTTTCCGCACGCAGCTGCGCGCCCTGCTTCGTGCCAGCAGCCATGGCAATCTCAAAATCATGTTCCCGATGATTGCAGTCATCGAAGAGCTGCTTGAGGCGAAAAAACTGCTGGCCGAAGAACAGGCAAAGCTTGCTGTCGAGGGAATTGCTGTCGCTGACCATATTGAAGTCGGCATGATGGTTGAAATTCCGTCCGCTGCTGTGTCTGCTGACCTGTTCGCGCCAGAGGTGGATTTTTTCAGCATCGGGACGAATGATTTGATTCAATATACGATGGCGGCGGACCGGATGAACGAGACGGTATCGTATTTGTACCAGCCTTGGCATCCTTCAATTTTGCGCCTCATCAGCATGGTGATCAAAGCCGCGAAGCAGGAAGGCAAATGGGTTGGCATGTGCGGGGAAATGGCTGGCGATACGACGGCGATTCCGCTGCTGCTTGGGCTTGGGCTGGATGAATTCAGCATGAGCGCTGGCGCGATTTTGCAGGCTAGACAGCTCGTTGGCGAGCTGGACCAGGCCGAGTGGGCTGCTTACGCTGAGCAGGCGCTTCGCATTCGGAGCTATGAGCAAGTGACCGATTTCGTTGAGCAAAAACGCAAATAAGAATTAGACTAATATTTAAATACTTCAAATACAAATAAATCCGAAATGGAGTGATCTCCTCATGATCAGTCAAACGTTTACGATTCTTAACCCAACAGGTTTTCACGTTCGCCCGGCTAAAACTTTCGTTCAGGCCGCAAGCGCCTTTCCCTGCAAAATTTCCGTCCTGAACAAGGGCAAAAAAGTAAATGGCAAAAGCTCGCTCAGCATGCTGACGCTCGGCATAGCCGTGAACGAGGAAGTGACGCTGGAAATCGACGGCGAGCAGGAAGCCGAAGCGATGAAAGTGCTAGGCGATTTGCTGACGCAAATTCACGAATAAGCGGGCTTGATTGCCCATCGCGCTTGATCCATTCCAGCAGCATCTAACGCAAGGCCGACTCCACTCGGTCTTGCGTTTTTTCGCGCCCTTCCATTTGCCCGAAAAAATCGGTAAAATGGTAGAGAATTGTTCAGTAATATGGATAGGAAGCCCATTTTGCAAATAGGAAGGAATAATTAAATATGATCATTCAACCAAAAACACGCGGTTTTATTTGTACGACAGCACATCCAGAAGGCTGCGCCGAGCAGGTCCTTCGTCAAGTCGAGTATGTAAAATCCAAGCCGGCCATTGCAGGCCCACGCAATGTGCTCGTAATCGGCGCTTCGACAGGCTACGGCCTAGCATCGCGCATCGTCTCCTCCTTTGCAGCTGGCGCCAATACGATTGGCGTTTATTTCGACAAAGCCGCTGAAGGCGCGCGCACGGCTTCCGCAGGCTGGTACAACTCCGCTGCTTTCGAGAAAGCGGCAGCAGAAGCAGGCCGCAAATCGTTCAGCATCGTTGGAGACGCTTTCTCTGATGAAATCAAAACCCAAACGCTTGATCTGATCCGCAGTGAGCTGGGCACCATTGATCTCGTCGTGTACAGCGTAGCATCACCGCGCCGTACTCATCCGAAAACCGGCGAAACCTTTTCTTCGGTCATTAAGCCGATTGGCGGAACCTACACGAACAAAACGGTTAACTTCCACAACGGCGACGTAACAGAAGCGACAATCGAGCCGGCTACTGAGGATGAAATCCGCCAGACGATTGCCGTTATGGGCGGCGAAGACTGGCAAATGTGGATCGATCAGCTTGAGGAAGCCGGCTTACTGGCAGACGGCGCAACTACTGTTGCCTACTCCTATATCGGCCCTGAAATTACGCATGCGGTTTACCGTGAAGGTACAATTGGTTATGCTAAAAATGATCTCGAAGCAACGGCGAAGCGCCTGAGCACGCAGCTCAGCACGAAAGGCGGACGGGCCTTCGTTTCCGTTAACAAAGCGCTCGTTACCCAATCCAGCTCGGCGATTCCAGTTGTACCACTATACATTTCCGCGCTGTATAAGGTTATGAAGGAAAACGGCACGCATGAAGGCTGTATCGAGCAAATGTACCGCCTGTTCTCTGATCGCCTGTACAATGCTTCCGGCGAAACACTCGTTGACGACAGAGGCCTAATCCGCGTTGACGATTGGGAAATGAGACCTGAAATCCAAGCTGAGGTTGCGAAGCTATGGTCAGAGTTGACTACAGAAAATGTGTACGAGCTTTCCGACCTTGCTGGCTACCGCAAAGAGTTTTTCCAGCTGTTCGGCTTTGAAACCGACGGTATTGATTATGAAGCCGATGCCAACCCGGATGTTGCCATCCCTAACCTACGTTAATCGCTATTTTTAATAAAACAGCCGAGCGAACTATGACTTGAATCTGACCTCCTTCGATGTATAATGGAATGTAGTAGTTTTTCGTAGCAAAACTTAAGTTTATGTTTTGAAGCAGTTTTGCTGCGCAAAACTTAAGTTTACGCTTTCGAAGCAGTTTTGCTGCGCAAAACTTGAAGGAGGAGCACAATGCAGAAGGTAAAAATATTTTCGGGATCATCCAATCGCGCGCTTGCCGAGGAAATTTGTGGTTCACTCGGTATTCCGCTGGGCAATGTCGCCATATCCCGCCAGCAAAGCGGCGAAATTCACGTATCGTATGAAGAACCAATTCGGACATGCCATGTCTTTATTGTACAAGCACTGTCCCATCCGGTTAATGAACATTTAGTGGAATTGATGATTATGATCGATGCGGCGAAGCGCGCTTCCGCTAAGACCATTAATCTCGTCATTCCTTATTATGGATATGCGCGCCAGGAACGCAAATCCGCTCCTCGTGAGCCGATTTCTGCCAAGCTGGTGGCTGATGTGCTGACTACGGTCGGCGCTCATCGCATCATTACCGTGGATTTGCATGCAGATCCTATTCAAGGCTTTTTCGAAATTCCGGTCGATCATCTGACGGCTCTGGATCTCATTATCAGACATTTGAAAAGCCAAAATATCGTCAATCCCGTCGTCGTTTCGCCGGATGCTGGACGAGCTTCAACAGCAGAGAAGCTGGCGAACTACTTGGATTGCCCGTTTGCCATTATGATCAAAAACCGCCCGGCCCACAACCAGTCGGAAATTACTCATATTATCGGTGAAGTAGAAGGCATGACGCCGATTATTATTGAGGATTTGATCGATACCGGCAGCACGATCGTAAACGTCGTTGAAGCACTGCACAAAAAAGGTGCCCATGATGCCTACGTTTGCGCAACGCACGGCTTGTTCTCGGCTAACGCTATCGAGAAGCTGACGCATCCGAACATCCGTCAGGTTGTTGTAACGGATACGATTGCGCTAAGCGATCATTCGGACAAATTTTTCGTACTGCCAATGTCACCGCTCATCGCAACCGCCATTAAGATCATTTCCGAAGGCGGCTCGCTCGATAAGCTCTTTAAAATCGGCGGCTAATATTTTTTGGTGACACAGGCCGCAATCGCGGCAACGCAAAAACGCATGGGAGTGCTGCAAGCAAGCAGACCTCCCATGCGTTTTTATTTTCGGCAGATAATAAGATCAGCGAACATATCCAAAACCGAAGTTTAGTTGACCCACTGTACAATTTCCTCTAACGGCAGCCTTGACTTGGGGCGCTTTGGCTCAGCGAGCCGGTAGCCGAAAGCAGCCATTACGGAAACCTCCAAATTACCGCCCTCCAGCAGCCCTTCTTCGTCCAAAATCGCATGCGCCTGATCCAGATTAAAGCCTTCAATCGGGCAGGAATCAATGCCCATTTGCGCAGCAGCGGTCATCATGTTGGCCAGCGGGATATACGTCTGCTTCGACGACCAATCCAGCAGCGTGCGCTCATTATCCAGCAAATGCAGATCGGACTCCTGAAACGACTTATAAATAACAGGAACCTTCTGATATACTTCCTCGCGCATTCCTTTAACCTGCGTGTACATATGTTTCATATATTCCGAATCGTAGCGCACATTACGGCGTGCTAAAATAACGATAAAATGACTCGCCGTTTCCAGCTGTTTTCTCGCTCCCCAGGATACGTCAGCCAGCTTCGCACGCAGCACCTTGTTTTGAATAATGACAAATTTCCATGGCTCCAGCCCAATGGAGCTAGGGGACAGCCTGCCCGTTTCCAAAATAAACTGAAAATCCTCATCGGATATTTTTTGCTCGAGGTCAAATTCCTTCGTCGCATGCCTGAACCAAAAGGCGTCCAATATTTGCTTTTTTTTCGCTTCGTAATCGTTCATGCTTCGCTTCCTTTCCAAACCTTTAAATTCATCATAATAGAATCTATGGCATGGAACAAGTGAACGCCGTTACGGACTTTACACCTCCGGCTAGCCTACCCACACTTGTGAAAAGGCAAACAACGCCCGCCAGCGTCAGTTCCCTGACAGCGGCGGGCGTTGTTGTACAGCTATACATACTCTTTTAATTGTAATGTTATTTCGTACTGCGCTTGCCGCCTGTATATTTCGCCGTTCTTGCATCTTGAATAACACCGCTCCAGTTCAGACCGTAGCCAAAGTCATAGGTATGGCCTACCGTATCGACATACACATCCATATCATGCGGCGTGTCTTCAAGCTGCTCTTCCACTGTCTGCATGTCCCGCGGCATCTGGAAAGGCAGCAGGCCAGACGGCTCGGAAGCGCCGATGATCGTCTCCAGAAGCGCCTGCTCCTGCAAGCCAAAATGGGCAATAATGGCGTCCGCTTCAGCTTCAAATTCAGCGACTACCGCCGGGTTGCTGAGCGTAATCGAAACGATAACGGGCTTGCCCTTCATTTTCGCTTTCGTGTCCAGCACCATATCCAGATCGGATTCGTTGGCAATGGTAACCGTCTTCCCTTTGTAGCTGCGATTCAGCACATCGCGCGCATCGCCAGCAAGGCTCGTCTCACGTGCATGCACAGCCGTATACGGACGGTATTGAAGGCTGACCGGCACATAGCCATTTCCGCCCGCTTCCGCGTCTGCCTTGCTGTAGCCCATCGTGCTGAGCGGGCTTTCAATGCACACCAATGCAAAATCTGCCTGCTCCGGATTGTCCGTCACGTCAAAATACTTCTGGACTGTATCCACACTAATCGGATAACCCTCGAAGGATGGTGTCGGCAGACCGAGCCAGCTCGCCCCCTCCGGCCGGAACTTCCGGGGAATATAGACGGTCAGGCGCCCGCTTGCAGCAGACAGCGGCAGCGTTTGCCCTTCATTTTTCAACAGCACAATCGATTTCAGCTGCGCTTCGTAGCCAGCCGCCATGAAAGTAGGGGAGCCGACCGTCGCAGTCGTCTGCGCCACTTCCAAATAAGGATTTTCAAAGAGGCCAAGCCGGAAAATATTTTTCAGCAGCCGCACTGCCGATTTCTCGAAACGGCTGCGCATAAACGCCTCGCCATGCTGCTGCACGCCGATTTGATAAGCTTCAATAACCGGACCCGTCTCATTGTTGCCGCCAAATTGGTCAACGCCAGCCATAAGCAGCTTGTAGTGGCGCTCCGCTACGCTGTAGCCTTCCTCAACACCCCAGCAGCGGCCGCCGCTCATCAGCCTCGTAATATCATCGCCTTCATCTGCGGTAATACCCCAGTCCGTGCAGACGACGCCGTCGTAGCCATACTGCTCGCGCAGCAAATCATTTATGAGATAGCTGTTGTAGGAGTTGCCGACATCTTCGCCATTAATCGGGTCTTGTCCTTGCGAAATCGTATAATAAGGCATAACCGCAGAAGCTTTGCCGGTCTTGCCAGCCAGCTTGAACGCTCCTTCCGTAAAAGGACGCAAATGCTGCTCAAATTGCTCTCCCGGATAAACAGCATATTTGCCATAGCCAAAATGCGCATCGCGGCCGCCTTCGCCCGAGCCCCCGCCCGGCCAATGCTTCACCATCGCATTAACGCTGTCATAGCCCCAGCCTTCGGCAATCTCATGCTCGCCCTCCGACGTCTGGAAGCCGTCAATATAAGCGCGACCCATATCAGTTGATAGCTGGGGATCTTCGCCAAAGGTCATGCCAAAACGGAACCAGCGCGGATCGGTGCCAATATCGACCTGCGGCGATAACGCCGTGCCAATTCCGAGCGCCCGATACTCCCTGGCTGCAACTTCGCCGAATTTTTTCGCCTCCTCCGGATCGAACGTAGCGGCAAGCCCCATCGTCTCCGGCCACATCGAAATGCTGCCGCCGGCTCCAGCATTAAATTCCTTCGTCGAATCTGTCGCATGCCGCGGATCAGAGCTCGTATTTACCGGGATGCCCAGCCCTAAGCCTTCAACGTATGCCTGCATCGTATTGTTCCACTGCGCCGCCGTTTCCGGGCTTTCCACCATCGTCAGCAGCACATGGCGCAAATGATCCTGCTCCAGAAAAGCAAGCTGCTGGTCCGTCAGCGCATGTGAGTCCGCACCGCTATTCGCAAATGTCTTGCCTCCATAAGTGCCCGGATGCCAGCCCAGGCTCGCCGGAACGGCCTGATGGCTGCTGTAGAGCATAAGCCCGGCAATTTGCTCGATGCTCATTTTCGAAGCGAGATCCTCAGCCCGCTCCTGCGGACTAAGCCGCCAATCCTCATATTTATCCAGCTTGCCATCCTTGTTCAAATCTTTAAAATAAAAGCCGTCCTGCTCCAAAATACGGACGCCTGACAAAGTGGAATAGCCGAGCTTGGGCCCGTTTTTATTGTGAATATATTGAATAGTAGTAGCCTGATCACGCTTGTCTGCCAAACCGATCCCATCCCTTCGCGTGCCTGTAGATGCCTTGCTTACCTTATAATTATAGCGAATTTGGCCATGCTCAGGCTAATCGTATTCCGACTTTTTAGTTGTGATATTAAGACTATTATTGAAAAAATGGCTGCAGAGCCCATTCGCGCTCTGCAGCCATTAGAAGATCGGTCGGTGACTTCCGTTCCATCACCGTTTTATTAGGACATCCCTCTACTTGATTCGTTTATTTCTCGAACAAGCTCAGGGCATCGTCAAGCGCCATGCTGTGGCCTAGCGACGAATAATCGAGCCATTTTTGCCCGTCAAGCACATATACGTGGTTGTTTTTCACCGCTTTTAAGTTAAGCCATACCGGATTTTGCTCCAGCTGCTCAAAATTCGCTTTCGCCTCATTGCCTTTGCTGATAATGACGAAAATGGCATCCGCATCAAAATCAGGCAGCACCTCCTGCGAAATGACCGCATAAGGCTCATCCGTAATTTTTTCAACGCCCGTTGCCGGTGTCAGCCCCAAATCCTCGAACATAATCGGTCCTACCGGACGTTTCATGCCCATGACGCGAAGCTCCTTCGCTGTTGTGCGAATCGCCATCACCTTGGCATCGGCGCCAAGCTTGCTGCTAATCAGCGTCTTTACGCTAGCCGCTTTTGCTTCATAATCTTTAATAAACTGCTCTGCTTCTGACTGCTTGTCGACATGCTCGGCAATCCGCTTTAAATGATCTCTCCATGTGCCATTGTCCATATCGATGGAAATCGTCGGAGCAATCTTCTCGAATTTGGCAAGGTCTGCGCCAGAATATACTTCATCAATGTAAATAACATCCGGCTTCAGCGCCAGCACAGCTTCCATATCCGGATCTGTAACAACACCAAGCTTCGCTGTGCCTTCCAGACGATCCGCTACGTGGGGAAGGAAATCCTTCACGTCGCCGCCGACAACCGAACCCGCAGGTTTAATCCCTAGAGCAAGTAAATTGTTCGTAATATGAATCGACATGGAGGCGATTTTCACATCAGGGCCATGCGGCTCCACTTGCCCAGCGCTCGGTGAAACGCTCGCTTCTGCAGAGGCTTCGGCTCCCTGGGCTGCATTGCCTCCATTCGTGCTTTGTGGCGAGGCAGCTTGTCCACAAGCCGCCAGCATGGCGACAACCATCAGGCTGATTAGCGTCAGCAGCGCTTTATAAGAAAATAGTGATTTATTCATAACTCGTTAAGTCCCCCGTATTCATCGTCTGAACGTTCGTTCAGCATCAATTGATTTAAATTGTTAAAGCTTCCCTACTTGCACTACCTGCATTACCTGCATTACTCTGCCCAGCTCAAACTTTTTTCCTGAACAGCATATACAGAAAATACGGGCCGCCGATAAGCGCAACGATGACACCGGCCGGAATCGCATTAGGCTGAAAAATAGACCGTCCAATCGTATCCGCAGCTACGAGTATTACAAGCCCGATGCTAGCCGCCGCCGGCAAAAAATAGCGATGCTGAGGGCCGGCTAGCCTGCGGGCCAGATGTGGAGCTACGAGACCGATAAAGCCAATACCGCCGGTCATGGAGACGCTCGCGCAGGACAAAGCTACGGCAAGAATCATCATGAGCAGCCGATTTCGCGTAACGCTGCTGCCTACGCCTGAAGCGATTTCATCGCCAAAGCTGAACAAATCCAGCGTCTTCGATTTTAAATAAATGATCGGCACCAAAATGACGATCCACGGCAGCAGCGCCCAAACGTTGATCCAATCTCTGCCCCATACACTTCCCGCCAGCCAACGTGCCGCAAATGCATACGTATCCGGGTCCAGCTTAAGGGAGAGGAATAGCGTAATCGCACTGACACCTGCTTCTATCGCAATCCCTACTAGAATAAGCCGGATCGGCATAATGCCCCGCTGCCTGTCATACGCCAGCAAAATAATGACGATGGCGATTACACTGCCCCCGGCAAAGGTGAACATCGGAATGAGCATCGCAGGAGAGTCTTCCATCGTCCGAAAGAAGGATACAAATACGATTAGTCCGAAGGCAGCTCCGGCATGCAGGCCCAAAATACCCGGATCAGCCAGCGCATTGCGCGATACGCCTTGCAGCACTGCTCCGGCAACCCCAAGCCCGATGCCGCCAAGCATCGTTACAACGATACGCGGCAGCCGGTAATCGAACAAAATCATTTGCTCCTCCGTCGTTCCCCCGCCCAGCAGCGTCTGCCATACCGCAAGCGGCGATAAACGTATGGTCCCTGTATTTAAGCCGATCAAAATGACTACAATGGCTAAAATAAACATGACGACGCTGACCGTAATCGCCCTGCGAGCCCGATATGCCGATTGATCCATGACTAGAGCTCCCTCCTCTCTTTACGTGCTAAATAGAGGAAAAATGGAACGCCGACCATAGCAACCATCGCGCCAATGGCAAATTCCCGCGGCGGATTGACCATTCGCGATGCAAAATCAGCCCAGACGAGCAGACTTCCGCCAAGCAGCGCTGAAAACGGCAGCACAAACCGGTAATCGACGCCGACGATTCGGCGGGCCATATGCGGAATAACAAGCCCGACAAAAGCAATAGAGCCTGCGGCTGACACCGAAGCTCCAGCCAGCACTACAGCTATGAGCAGGCCGAGTATGCGGATGCGGGCTGTTTTAATGCCGAGTCCCGTTGCCGCTTCTTCGCCAAGGGAGAGAAACGTAATGGGGCGTCCGAGCAGCATCGCACCTGCCAGACCAGCCAGTATAACGGGGGCCAGCAGCTTCAAATGCATCCACTTCATTCCCGCAACGCCGCCTGCATACCAGAAAGCCAAATCCTGGCTGAGGTCAAAATAAATCGCAATGCCAGTGCTGAGCGAATGCAAAATAGCAGCAACAACAGCGCCTGCTATCGTAAGCCGCAGCGACGTCAGCCCGCCAGGAGCTGCCGAGCCCAGCAGCATGATGAACAAGGTGCTTAAAGCAGCGCCAACGAAGGACAGCAGCATCAAATGCGAATAGGATAACGCCGGAAGCAGCGCAAAGCAAAGCGCCACAACGAAAGCCGCTCCGGCATTTACGCCGAGCAAGCCCGTATCCGCCATCGGATTGCGGGTTACCCCCTGCATAATAGCGCCTGCTACAGCAAATGCCATACCCGTAAGTGCGGCGCCCAGCACACGCGGCAATCTCAGCTCATGTATAATTTGATGCGGCGTCAAGCTGGCATTATAATCAAAAACAGCCGTCCAAACCGTATGCAAATCCATTTCCTTCGCGCCATTCGATACTGCCATAAACAGCGAGAACACAAGCCATGCGCAGCCTGCAATAAGCGATAAACTTATCGTATATCCTTTGTTCCATTTCATACGCCTTTACCCGTAAAGCCTCCCCGAATATCAATATTGATAATCATTATCATCTTCTTCATTATAACGGTTCCCGCTTTCCCGTACATGACATAATTCAAGATCGCCATATGGATTATTCTCAGGTTTACAGCGATAATCTATTCGGTGACAGCAGCAATTGCCCGGCTTCCTCCATCTGCAAATCAATGCCATAAGGGGCGTAGACGATCCATTTTGTTTTATCGAGGAAATATACACGATCATTTTTCACGGCCGGAAAGCTTCTCCACACCGGATTCGTTTTCAGCAAAGCTACCAGCAGCCTATGCTCCGCCTCGTTCGAGAAAACGAGAAACAAATAATCAGCTTCATAGCCGGACAGCTCCTCGGGCGTTATCGAAACCCAGTTGAAACCTGTTCCCGGCGCATGCTGCTGGAGTTTTTCACGAATTTTGGCAGGCGGTGACAGCTGCAGCGAGCGATAAAGCACGTGTCCAATATTGCGAGTGCCATAAATGCGCAGCTCCTCCTGCCGCGCGACGCAAATCGTTGCTGTCGTGCCTATGGACAAAGAGCGCATCAAGCTTCTGCGCAGCTGCTCCGCCTTGCGTTCATGGCGTTCCCGCCATTTTCGCGCAGCCTCCTGCTTGCCCGTCAGCTCAGCCAGCTCATGCATATGGCTGTAGATATCCATCGTTGTCCAAGGAATGCCTACGATTGGCGCTACATCATTCACATGCTTCAGCGCCTTTGCCAGCACATTATCCTTGCAAACAAATAAATCCGGCTGCACTTCAAGAAAGGTTTGGCGCCCAATTTCCCAACGGTCAACCGCATGTTTTGGCAGCTCCAGCTCCCTTGTCACAATAGGTAGATGGGGGTGGACTTGAGCAGCGCAGAGCTCTACTCCCAGCGTAAACAGATGATCCGTATAGGCATAGGAAAGCGAGCTTATTTTCAAATCCCGATTCCGCGTGTACACCGTCGGCGCATAACCGCTCGTTGCCTTAAAACGGCGGCTAAAATAAAACTCGTCTCCATAGCCGACATCACCAGCAATATCATGAATCGGCTTATCGGTCAGCAGCAGCAGCTCCTTCGCCTTGTTCATCCGCAGATCGGTCAGAAAAGCGACCGGCGTCTTATTCATCACCTTCTTGAACACCTGTGAATAATAGGACGGGTGCAGCTGGGCAATTTCAGCAAGCTTGTCCACTCGAATGTCCTCGCGAAAATGGGACTGCATATAGCGGAGCGTGAGCTCCAGCCGCTTTTCCAAATCATTAGCTGCCATTGGAGCCGCATGTGCAATAACGCTGCCGAGCATTTCATGCAAATAATGCTGCTCCAGAAACCGGCTGCTCTCCTCCATACCGCTCTCTTCAGCCGTCAGCAAATAAAGCAGCCGCTTGAAGCGGCTGCCTTTGAGCTTAATAAGCCCTTCCACCGGAAACTCCAGCTCACGCTCGTAAGCCCGCTGATGCTCGCCCTGCTCCTTCAAGCGGAATATATCAAAAATCACCCAGCACAGCTCCACTGGAGCAGTTGTATGGAGAGCTAGCTCCATTACCGTATTTGGTGAAAAAATATAATAACCATCGCGGGCAAGCTTCTCCCGTTCTCCGTTTATAATGAGCTCCCCCTTGCCTTTTGCTGCATACAGCAGCGTATGGCTTGGCAGCGGTTGCCTGCCATCCGCCCAGCTTGGGGAGGAAGAGGCTTGCTTGGCTTGTTTTATTTCCAATAATAGATCAGTCAAAAATGTCGTCATCTCTTGGACTCTCCCTTAATTGCCGCAGCAGGGCAAGGCAAAGCTTGGAACGTTCAGCGCTGGGCCTGGCCCGATTGTGCGGCATGCTGCTATTCATTATATAGAAAAAAATAGCCGCTGGCACTCTTATCCCCCACTAGCGCTTTATCTCGTCTGCATACAATTTGCCTCTGCTGGAAAAAATACCAGAACCGAAACAATCAATTAGGGAGGATGTCTGCCGCTATGCCTGATAACCATACGGAGCAAAATAAGCCGCATAGCGACCGCATCAGCACCGACTTACAGGAAAATCTCGCAAAAATTCAGCAGCTTTTCTCCGATACTCCCGATATGGTTATCCGTCGGCTGCTTATTAAACAATCAGGCAAACAGGCTTTGCTCATCTATATTGACGGATTGAATGACAAAGCGGCCATTAATGACAATGTACTGCGTCCCCTCCAGCAGGAAACGACAGAAGGCAGCCAGGAAATTGCCGTCACGGTCGGCCATATGGAGCATTTTCACGACTGGGAGCATGCGGATCTGGCGCTATTTCAGGGGAACAGCCTGTTGTTTATTGATGGCAGCGAACATTTCTATTCCCTTGATACGAAGGGATGGCCGCAGCGCAGTATTGAAGATCCACAGCTCGAATCGTCGCTGAAGGGAGCACATCAGGGTTTTCTGGAAACAGGAGAATTGAACATCGCCCTTATTCGCCGCTATATTCCTCACCGAGGACTTAAAATAAAGCGGCTCACGGTTGGGCAGCGTGGGAAAACCGCCGTTTCTATCATGTACATTGAGGATATTGCAAACGAGAGGTATGTCTCTAAACTGATTGAGCGCATTCAGCAAATTGATGTCGATGCCGTCATTAATACAGGCGAGCTGTGCGAGTTTATTGAGGACAACCCCTTTTCACTGTTCCCGCAGTTGATTACAACAGAGCGCCCCGACACAGCGGCATCCCAATTGCTGCAAGGACGCTGCGCTGTCGTCGTCGACCGTTCCCCGAACGTGCTGATTGCACCTGTAACCTTTCTGTCCTTCTTTCAAAATATTGACGATTACAGCTCACGCTGGACCATAGCGACGTTTCTTCGCCTGCTTCGTCTGTTTGCTTTTTTTATGGCGGCGTTTCTTCCGGCCTTCTATATTTCCGTCGTTTCCTATCACTTTGAAATTATTCCGCTCAAGCTGCTGCTTACGCTTGGCGAATCAAGGGGACAGGTGCCTTTCCCCCCCTTTGTTGAAGCGATCCTAATGGAAATCACGCTAGAGCTGCTGAGGGAAGCGGGCATCCGGCTGCCTGCTCCCGTCGGGCAAACCGTGGGCATCGTCGGAGGTATCGTCATTGGACAAGCCGTCGTTCAAGCTGGGCTCATAAGCAATGTTATGGTAATTGTCGTCGCCTTTACGGCAATTTCATCCTTCATTTTGCCTAACTATGACATGGTAGCAGCGGTGAGGCTGATCCGCTTTATTTTAATGATTTTGGCATCCATGTTCGGATTTGTTGGCCTTGTGATTGGCTTCATGACGTTGATTGGCCATATTCTTGCGTTAAAATCGCTCGGCACCGCCTATGGCAGCCCCATTGGTCCTGTCCGGCTGGCAGATTTGAAGGATACGATTATCCGGGTCCCTCTCTGGCTTATGGATAAACGTCCGCTCAGCACAGCTCCCAAGCAGTCAGTAAGACAACGTCAAAGTCGGATACAGGAGGACACGGAATGAAAAGCTACGTTGGAAAGCAAATTACGCTTTTCCAGTTCATTGCCATCATTTCCGGCAGTCAGGTAAGCGTAGCGGTACTTAGCCTTCCCAGGCGATTGGCTGAATCGGCGGGTACCGACGGCTGGATTGCCATCATTATCGGTTGGGCGGTGAGCCTGATTGCAGGCCTTTCCATTGTAGGTGTCATGAAATATTATCCTGAGGGCACCTTATTCGATCTATTGTCGGAATATATGGGGCGCTGGGCTGGAGTATTGGCCGCTGGGCTGTTTGCGCTCTATTTTTTTTACCTGATGTATGATGGGCTTGTACGCACGATTCTCGTAACAAAAACGTGGCTGCTGCCGAATACGCAGTCGTCCATGCTCATGCTGCTTATGCTTATTCCAGCCTACTCCATTGTTCGGCATGGCATCCGCAACGTAGCGAGATATGCCGAGCTTGTCATATGGATATCGCTTTGGATTCCTTTTGTATATTTGTTTACGCTTAAGCATCCACATTGGCTGTATTTGCTGCCCATTCTCAAGGATGGCTGGATGCCCGTGCTGACTGCCGTGAAGTCAACCATTTATCCGATGCTGGGCATGGTAGAAATTTTCGTACTGTATCCGTATCTAAAATACAAGCAATATGCTGGCAAAGGCATAGTGATCGCCAACTCCATTACAGCACTGCTCTATTTGTTCGTTACGATTATTTGCTACGTTTATTTCAGCCCGGAGGAAAGCAGAATCTACAATGATCCCGTCATCAGCGTGCTGAAGTCTATTGAGTTCAAATTTATAGAGCGCATTGAGGTTACCTTCATAGCCTTCTATTTGTTTATCTTCTCGCTCATTTGGATTCCTACAATGTATTTGGTGTCCTATTGCACCGGCTGGATATTCAAGCAGGAAAGCAGTGCTATCCCCCTTCGCGTGCTTGGTATTTCGCTGGTGATCGGGACGTATTTTTATTTCCCCACTTACAATGTCAGTACCTACCTGGCCAGCCAATTGACTTGGGCAGGACTTACAATGGAGTATATTTTCCCTATATGCCTGCTTGGGTATCTATGGCTAAGCAAGCTTTGGAGAAAAGAAAGGAGTATTCCATGAGCCATACCATCGCCCGGCTAGCCATAGTTGCTGTAATCACGCTCTTTCTTTCCAGCTGCAGTGATCAGCTGAATTTGGAAAATGCCACTACACCGCTCATACTAGGGATGGATTTGGACAAAAATGATAAATTTCATTTTTATTTGACCGCCCCTGTGTTTAGTAAAAATATTAAAAAGAAAAGCAGTGAAATGACAGGAATAGCTAAAACACTGCGGCAGTCAAGATCCGAGCAGGATGCCCAGACAGCAGGCTCTACGCAAGGCCGAAATTACCAAATTATTCTAATCGGTAAGCGAATGCTGGAGCATGAGGGCTGGTTTCAAATGCTCGACGTCATCTACCGGGACGCTCGAAACACGATTACGGACCGGGTCGTAGTTGTTGATGGCTCTGTACCAGAGATGCTGTATTTGAATCCGCCAGATCAGCCGATGCTGCCGATTTTGCTCCGCGGCATGGTAGACTCCACCAGCTCCCATTCGGAAACAGTCAGTACGACGGCGCATGAGCTTCACCGGCAGTTTTTCGATAAGGGGGTTACTCCTTATGCCTCTCAGGTCAAAATCATTGGCGGCAAGGTGCGCATTCAGGGAACAGCACTTCTATCGCAAGCAGGCATATACAAGGGGATGCTCGATGCTCAAGAAACGGTGCTGCTGCGCATTTTACAGAAAAATGCATTGCCGGGCTTTAGCCTCTCCTATCAATTGCCTGAAGAGCCGAAGAAAACGCCGTTTTCCACAAATACCGTCAGTTTTTCTACGGGTAAGGTCAAAACCAAAATTAAAACTAGCTTTAAAAGTAACCGTTTTAAATTTGATATAAAAGTAAATATGGTTGTTGGCCTATCCGAGCATCTGTTTCCCTTCGATGTCTATCATGATAGCAAACAGCTGGAGGATATGATTGCGCAGCAGATGACCACCCATTTCAATTCTCTTATTACGAAGTTCCAAAAGCTCAAAATCGATCCCATCGGGCTAGGCGTATATGCGAGAGCGTACGAATATAGGGCATTCAAAAAAGTTGAGGATGATTGGGCAGAAGTACTGGCGCAGGCCGATATTAACGTGACTGCCAAAGTGAAAATCGCCGCAATGGGACCGATAAAATAAGAAAAACAGGCTGCCCTTGACGGAAGGCCTGCTTGTCTTATGTTCAAACATGCAGCAAAAGCGCTTCATTAATTGTTCGCTTACGCTTGCTTTATAATGTCGAGCTTGTCGCCCGGCGCCATCACTTTGCCATTAAGACCTCGTGCTTCAAGAGCCTGCACAAAGCTTTCGGCATCCTGCCTGATGGGCTCAAACGTATTATAGTGAATCGGTATTACGAGCTTCGCCCGGTACCATTCCGCTGCCTGCAGCGCTTCCTCCGGCCCCATTGTAAACTGGTCGCCGATAGGGATAAAGGCAACATCGATAACCTCTTGATCGCCGATCAGCTTCATATCGCTGAATAAAGCGGTGTCGCCGGCATGGAGGATCGTCAGCCCTTCGGAGCGAATAACAAAGCCCGAAGCAAGCCCTCCGTATGTAATCGTCTGTTTTTCTTCGTCAATAATGCCCGACGTATGGATAGCCGGCACCATTTTCGCCTGCGCAAAGCCTAAATCGACGGTGCCTCCGATATTCATCGGTATGGTCTGCGCACCTTTCCAGGACATATATGCCGCAAGCTCAAAATTAGCTACAACAGGCGCATCATTGGCTTTAGCTACTGGCGCCGCATCCAAAATATGATCTTGATGTGCGTGTGTCAGAAGGACAGCATTCACTTTAATATCCTCGGGCTTCGTAACCGCCTGCCCATTACCGCTGATAAACGGATCAATAATCAGTGACTTATCCCCTGTTATGAGCTGTACAGCAGAATGACCATGGTAAATAATTTGCATCGCTTCCTACACTCCTTTAACGATAAATTAGCTTGAAGTCCTTATTTCCATATTACGCTCCTGCCTGTACAGTTGCAACTTAACGCGAGGAGCATCGCTTTGAATATACGAAGGGCAAGGTGAAACGGCTGCCCTCCGTCCTTTGGCGGCGCGGCGCGTTTCAGTCCGAGAAATATAGAGGAAGGATGAAAAAATCATATCCTTTCCTATATTTCAAGCAAAAGGCGGCCAAACGATAAAGATCGCTTGGCCGCCCTTTTGCCACTAACCTATCTCAATCCTTCAAGAATCCGATCCTGAATAACCGAGTCATCCTCAACAATTGTCGCTCCGGCTTTCATAATGTAAATAACGCCTCCAAAAAAACACGCTGTAAGAATCAAAAAGCAATATAATGCCAACATCGCTTACACCCCCTTGAACTATTTTCCTCTAACCTTATTATAGGAGAGTATGGGGTGTAATGGCGCACGAAAATTTAACAGGATCGTGAACATCTACAGCTGCCCTTGCACGCATTTGTACAAACCAAAATCAGCTTTGAATTTTATCCATTGTACAACTGGCCGCAATCCATTATGCTAGTCGACGATAATGATTATCAATATCCTTGAGATAACGCAGGAGGAGAAACACAATGAAACAAGCGGGACGAATTATTTCTTTACTTACTACTGTCACATTAATGGGGGCATTATTGTTGGCATGCGGAAGCAACACGGAGCAGCCTTCAGCTGAACAAGTAAGCACCTCTCCTACTACAGAAGTGAGCAGTTCACCAGCTGCGGAAAGCCCTGCGGCTTCGGCGGAAGCTGAAACGGGAACTCGAATTTTCAAGGACTGGACAGGCCACGATGTTGAAGTGCCGGTTACGCCTCAGCGCGTTATTTACCATGGCGAAACGACAGGCGATTTGCTTGCTCTAGGCGTTACACCTATCGGAGTTATGAAAAACACAGAAGGCTCCGTCTACGAGGAGCAAGTTAAAGATGCGGAAGATGTAGGCTTTCCAATTAGCGTCGAAAAGTCATTATCGCTTTCTCCTGATCTGATCATTTTCGGCAATTCAGATGATGCCCAGTATGAGGCGCTTGCCAAAGTCGCACCTACCGTTACCTTTGATACGTTTGCGCCGCTTGAGGACCGCATGCGCATTTTGGGTGACCTGCTGAATAAGAAGCAAGAAGCCGAGGACTGGATTGCCCAATATACAGCAAAAACCAAAGAAATGTGGGCTATGCTGCACGAGAATGGCCTGAAGGAAGGCGAAACGGCTTCCATCTTCACGATGTATCCGGGCAACCGCCTGTTCATTATGGCTAATGCTGGACTTCCGCAGGCTGTTTACAACGAGGATGGCTTCAAGCCGACTCCACTCATTCAGGAAATTATTGACGCTAGCGAAGGCTTCCGGGAAATCTCCGCAGAAATTTTGCCTGAAGCTGCAGGCGATCGGATTTTTATTTTAAATCCCGTACCTGATGATGCCAAGAAAGACACGGAAGAGCTGCTGAAAAGCACGATTTGGAAAAACCTACCTGCCGTAAAAGCAGGAAAAGTATATTACTTTGACATTCAGAAAGCTTCCAGCGATGCAACTTCCCGCGAGTGGCTGATTGACGCGCTGCCAGCAGAAATTTTGAAAAAATAACGCTTACTGCGCAAGCTTCGCTACGAATGGCAAATAACAAACGATACAGGTCGAGTTAAAGGGCATCATTGAGCCCTAACTCGGCCTGTTTTCTTTTTCAGCCAAAAAGTTCAATCCTTCTTTCCGTCCATTCGCTTCCCCTCTTATCTGTGGCATAATGAAAGGATACAAAGCAATCGTATTGCTAAAGAACTTAAATGTAAGGAGCATCGCTCGCATGAATGCCCATGAAACCCCGTCCGTTCCGCTTCACCACCTCTTGCTTAAGCTTGTGAGCATGAAGCGGCTAACGAAGTCCGCGGACGTTACTTTTGCCGAGCAAACCGTCGAGAGCCATACGCTGCTCATTATTATCGACAGTGAAGGCACGCTTTATTTGAACAATCGCTTTATCCGGTTTGAAGCGTTCAGCGCATTCCAATTAGCTCCCGGAGATTGCTACCAATTTGATGGCCAGACGAATGAGACGATGGACTACTACTGCCTCGTCTATTCCGTTGTTCGTGTGGACTATGTGCAGCCATCGTTTTATCAGCAATCGCTGTTTCCTGGCAAGCACGAGCTGCGTCTTTACCCGCTAGCTCCGTATATCAAGCTGCTGGAATTGATACAGGCAGCTGGCAAGTCACTCCAAGGCATCGAGGCATATAAACAAAATCTCGCTTTCCAGAAGCTGATGGGCATGCTGCTAGAACAGCATCTTCCGGCAAGCCAAGGCGACCGCCAGCTATATTCAGTTGAGGATACCATGCACTATATTCAGCTTCATTATAAAAGCCCGCTTACAGTCAAGGAGCTCGCGGCGCTGACGAACATGGCCCAGTGGCAATACAGCTCCTTGTTTAAAGCGCTAACGGGGAAAAAACCGCTTGATTATTTGGTATCCCTGCGCATTGACCATGCCAAGGAATGGCTCGCAAACTCCCATGCCTCGCTGCGTGAAATTGCCGAATGGTGCGGCTTCGCCGACGAATATTATTTCAGCCGCCGCTTCCGGCAAATGACCGGCGGTTCGCCAAGGCAATATGCCCTGTCCATGCGGCAGCGCGTTCAGATCAAAGACTGGCTGGGACATCAAGTCATCATCCCAGCAGAGCCGCAGCGCATTTTGTATTATGGCGAGACGCTGGGCGACTTGCATGTACTTGGCTTTCAATCTATCGGGGGAGAGGATTTTTCCGACTTCCCCATGTTCAATAAAGAGCAGGCGACGGAGCTTGCGCCTGATTTGATTATTTTGGCAAGCGGCGACGAGCAGATTTATGAGCAGGCGGCGGACATTGCCCCGACGCTTGCCTTTAACTCTTGGGGAACGCTGGAGGAGCGTTTGCTTATGCTTGGAGACTGGCTTGGAAAAAAACAGGAGGCGCTGCGCTGGCTAGCTAGGCACAAGCGGCGGACGGAACAGATGTGGCAGCAGCTAAGCAGCCATTTAAGGGCAGGCGAGACAGCCTCCGTATTCATTTTTGAACGGGGAAATCGGCTGTTTATTATGGCTGGCAGCGGGCTGGCATCCACCCTCTACCATCCGCTTGGCTTTGCCCCAGTCAGTGAAGTGAAAATGCTCATTGCCGCTCAGCGTGCTTATAAAGAAATAACAGTAGCCTCGTTGCCCCAATATGCCGGAGATCGCCTGTTTATGATTGTTCCCGAAACAGACGATTCGCGGCAAGCGATGGAGTCGCTCATAAGCAGTCCGCTCTGGAAGCAGCTTGCGGCCGTCCAAAGGGGCCATGCCTATGTAGTAGACAATAGCTGGAACTATAGCGATGCAGAAACAGGAAACAAGCTGCTCGGCATGCTGCCCAAGCTATTGCAAAAACCGTCCTGAAGCCGGAGCATCAGGACGGTTTTTTTAATAATATAGGAAAGTAAATCCATGCGCTATCCGTTCTCTTATTTCTCGGAATGAAACGCGCTGCGCCGCCATAGGATGGCGGCAGCCGTTTCACCTTGAAATATAGGAAAGGATATTTTAACGCATCCTTTCTCTATATTTCTCGGACTGAAACGCGCCGCGCCCCCATAGGATGGCGTCAGCCGTTTCACCTTGAAATATAGGAAAGGATATGATTTTTCCATCCTTACTCTATATTTCTCGGAATGAAACGCGCTGCGCCCCCATAGGATGGCGTCAGCCGTTTCACCTTGGTTAGCCTTTTACTGAGCGGTTGTCTTCCACCAAATTGAGGATGGAAGGCGGCTGGCCCCAACGGCTACCGGCTCCCCAATGATTGGCGTTGCAACCTGTACATCCAGTTGCTGGGCTGCTCTCGTCACGCGCTCTACTGGATCATTCCAGTCGTGAAAGCTGAGCGTAAAAGCTCCCCAGTGAATGGGAAGCAGCGTTTTTCCTTTTACATCGACATGTGCCTGCACCGTTTCCTCCGGCATCATATGAATTGCCGCCCAACGCGGATCATATTGTCCACATTCCATAAGAGTCAGGTCAAATGGGCCATATTTCTCGCCAATTTCTTTGAAATGCGCACCATAACCACTATCTCCGCTAAAATATATATTAGCTGCGCGTCCTGTAATAACCCAGGAGCACCACAAAGTAGAATCCCGATTGTTCAAGTTTCGTCCTGAAAAATGCTGGGCTGGAGCAGCCGCTAACCGAATGCCTTCAAATTCCAGCTCCTCCCACCAGTCATGCTCCGTTATGATGGATTTATCTACTCCCCAACGCTCCAAATGGCTGCCTACACCGAGCGGAACGATGAAGCGGCGAACTTTGTTTTTAAGCTTGAGAATGGAATCATAGTCCAAATGGTCATAATGATCATGAGATAAAACAACAGCGTCAATTTGCGGCAGCTCGGCAATTTCAAACGGCAATTTGCCGCTATAACGCTTGTTTCCGAAAAAAGGGAACGGCGATGGCGCTTGGCCAAACATCGGATCGAGCAAAATATGTTTCCCATCCAGTTCAAGCAGCATAGCCGAATGTCCAAACCAAGTGACTTGTGCTTGCTCTCCCTTATCATTCCCGCCAAATTGCAGCTGCTGTAATGGCAGCTTAGCCTGCGGCCTGCGATTAGGGTTTGTTTTCATATAGTCTCGCAGCATGGAAAGTAAGCCCCCTGCACTGTTGTCCATGACCGTCATGCTCAAATTTTTAAACTTGCCATCTTGGTAATGGGGTAAATGTGAAAAAGCCGCCTGCTGCTCCTTCGTTAACACGCCTCCGAGCGCAGGATAGAATTTTAAAACAAGCACTACCGCAAGCAGCAGTATAGCAAGCACGATAATAGCAGTCAGCATGGCAATTACTCCTTTAAGTGATGGTTAATAAAAGCTGGATACATCATAAACGAACGATCATTTATTTAAAAAGAGATTCATGAAGCCCAAAATGAACGCCTTCGCTAATAATAAATGATCATTCAGTTAATGTCAACCTATGTGCTTTTCCTCCTGTTAGCTAATCATCTAAAAGATTGTAACATTTTTCACAGCTTCCCGGCGTCCAATGGATTATAATAGAAGTGAGCCCGGAAGAATAAGGAGGAAGCCCATATGTCTATCCAACATACCGTACATTTCAAAATCATTCGCCCCCATGAAACGAAGACGCTGCACGGGTTGATTTTTCTGGAAGAAAACCAGCAGCCTACTGTAGAGGATTACGCCAAATGCCTTAAATTGTGCGGCCACGATGTGGTCATCCACGATGTCGATAAGTTTATTTTCAAAGCAGAATCTGATGGTGAATCCTATTTAATTGATGTTTTGGAGGATTTCGAAAAGCGCGTGCGTGATCTTGACGCTGAAAATCTCAGCAGAAGCTTCCAGAAGCCAAACCCAAGCTTTTAATCCGCTCCTTTCTTATCGTATAAAAAAACGCCAAGCTCCAGCCCTTCACAGGTCTGATGCTTGGCGTTTTGCTTATTGGTGATTGGACTATCTGACCGGGCGACGCTCACTTGCCTGCGGGAAGTAGCCAATTGACGTTGCATACGCGAGCATATTTCCGATTAGCTGCTCATTAGGCGCTGCGCATGCAATGCTCGATGGCTGCAAGGCGGAGCTTGTCAGCTCGCAGCTGTAGAAATAGGCCGAGTCCTTCGCCCCGTCGCCTTCCAATTGCGCGATTGCGAGCTGCACACCCTCCTGATTTTTCGGGATGGCTTTATCAAGCAGCCACTTCGTATAGGCCGCTGTGCTTGACGTTTCGATGGAATAGCCGCTGCTGCGCAGCATGTCCATCAACCTCCCGTATGGAAGCGGCTCCGGGTTGCAAATATGGTAGACGCCTCCAGCTGTATCCGGCTTAAGTGCCAAGCTCACAATCGATTGTCCGGCATAATCAATTGGCGTAATATCGATGTCCCAGGTAACCTCTGGCGCTTGTCCAAGCAGCAGCATCGATTTGAGCATCCGGTAAAACGCGTTGCTGTCAATGTTTCGCTGGAAGCTGCCGCTTACCGAGTGGCAGGATAAATTTCCTGCCCGATAAATGCTGACGGGCACGCCCTGCTCTGCAGCAGCGTACAGCAGCTTCTCCGCTTCCAGCTTGCTGTTCGTATATAAGCTCTCGACTCGCAGCTCCGGCGCAAGCTCCCCTGCGGCTACCACGGCCTCCCATTGACCGCTTAATGCAAGATCTTCCGGAATGCCAAGCGTAGAAATATGGTGGAAGCGAACCGTTTGGCGGCAAGCGGCGGCAAGCTCCAGCAAATATGCTGTCCCGAGCACATTCGTACGGGCAAATTGTCCCTCTTCGCCAAAATGCCTCACATCCGCTGCACTGTGCATAATCGCATCCAAGCTGCTTATCAACTGCTGATACTGCTGCTCCTCAAGCCCGAGCCGTGGCGCTTCCAAATTGCCTTCTACCGCTACAACGCGCCCTTCCATTAATGGTATCGCCGCATCTCCAAAATAATAAGCAATATGGCTCCGAAGTCTCGCTTCGCCCGGCTCTGTACCTGGCCGTACGAGGCAATAAATGGTCGCATCGCTTTGCATAAGCAGCTCATAGAGCAAATATCCGCCTAAATAGCCGGTAGCACCAGTCAGCAGTACGCCCTTCGGCTGCTGATCAAAGCTGACAGGCAGCTCAGGCCTGTAGCGCATAGCAGGCAACTCTTCCAGTGGCAAGGCTGGCCCAACATGGCGGGCCGTCTCCTGCTGCTCGTGCGCTTCGGAAGCAAGCTGCTCAATGCGCGCGGCAATCGCTTCAATCGTTCTATATTGAAATAAATCATTAATTTTCAATTCCGGGTAATACGGCTTAAGACTTGCTAAAATATGAATAATTCCGAGCGAGTCGCCGCCGATCGTAAAGAAATCATCATGAATGCCGATATGCACAAGGCTGAGTGCCTCTGCCCATGCGCCCGCAATCATTCGTTGAATGCCATTTTGAGGGGCAACGTAGTCTACGCTGATCTGCTCCTCTTGGTAGGAATAGCTTTGCAGCTTTTTCCGGTCGATTTTTCCGGTTGGCGAAATCGGCATTTCGTCCAATTGGACGATCCATTTCGGTACAAAATAAGAGGGCAGCTTATCGCCCAGCTCTTGCTTGATGGTAACGGTAGAGAGCGGCTTACCGTCCTTTGAAGTAAAGAAGCCGACGAGCATATTTTGCTCCTGTGCATCCTTTTTGCAGATGACTGCTACGTTTTGCACATTGGCGATTTTGGAAAAGCTGTCTTCGATTTCCCCAATCTCAATGCGATGTCCGCGAATTTTAATTTGCGAATCCCGACGTCCCACATATTCAATTGTGCCGTCCGGCAGCAGCTTCGCAATATCGCCTGACTTATAAATTTGACCATCGCCAAATGGATTGGCTACAAACGCATCCGCCGTTTTTTCCGGTTGATTTAAATACCCTTTCGCAAGTCCAATTGTTTCAATCAGCACCTCGCCATGCACATGTACGGGGCATAGCTGGTTCAGCTCGTTGACGATATACACTTTGTAGTTTTGAATTGGCTTGCCAATTGGCACGTTTGTCAAATCATCGGAAATATAGCTGCTGATTTTATGCGTAGTGGTGCACACCGTGCATTCCGTTGGCCCATATACATTGACGATCGCAATGCTGTCCTGGAACTTCCGCTGGAACGCCCGAACCTGCTCGCCATAAAGCGCCTCTCCTGCTACAGTGATCAGCTTTACGCCTGCAAGCTTTTTGTAACCCTCATCTGATAAATAAGCAGAAAGCTGGTTAAAAAAGACAGTTGGCAAAATCGTAATAATCGTCGTTTTCGTCCGTTCAATGGCTGAAGCAAATTCCTCAACAGATACGCGCTCCTCTGGAGAAAGCAAATACAAATGCGCACCATAGAACAGCGCTCCAATCGTATCCCATACCGATGCGTCAAAGCTGTAGGTGGCGAACTGCGTCAGTATATCCTCATGTCCGATTTCACAGTCCAGCCGCACCGTGTCGCCTAGATTGACGACGCCTTCATGCGCAATGAGAGCTCCCTTCGGTCTTCCCGTAGAGCCGGACGTATAAATAATATAAGCCAAATCATCCGGCGCTACCTGAGCATTCGGGTTCGAAGCCTCTACCCGGTCATAAGCGATATGCTCCACTACGATGATTTCCTTCAACTGCTCAAGCCCTTCGGACTGATGCTGCGCCTGCTCCTCATATTTCGCTTTGGTCAGCACGAACACCGACCGGGTATCTTGCAAAATGTAACGGTTGCGCTCCTCCGGATGCTCGGGGTCTAGCGGCACATAAGCGGCTCCCGCCTTCAAAATGCCAAGCAAGCTGACGATCAATTCCAAGCTTCGCTCCATATAAATGGTGACGAAATCGCCTTTGCTCACGCCTTTGCTGATCAGCAGGTTCGCCATTTGATTCGCCTGCTCATTGAGCTGACGGTAGGTAAGCTCCCCGTGTACAGATGATACAGCCGTTCGCTCGCCATGCTGCGCAGCTGCAAGCTCAATCATGCCATGAATCGTCTGCTTGCGGTCATAAGCGCCGGTTGTTGCATTCATTTTCTCATAGACGAGCCGGTCCACATCGGTTAATAGATCAATGGCTGCCACACGCGCGGCCGAATCAGTTAAGGCCGCTAGGAACAGCGTCGTATAATAAGCGGCATAGCGGTCGACGGTCGCTTTTCCCAGCAACGATTGATCATATTGAATGCTGAGCTGCCACTTTCCACTGCGTTCTTGAAGCTGAAGGTTAATCATTTCCGAAGTAGGCTGTACCGGGTGTCGATGCGAGAAGCGAGTGTCATAATGGGCTTGGTCCGAGGATGATCCATCATCTACAGCATGCAATAACGAGGTTTTCAGGCTTGCAAATGTGTTCGTTTCTTCGATATGGGCTAGCCATGGCTTAACCTTGCCTTGGGCTCCCTGCACGCCGATGAGCAGCTGCTTCTCGCTTGAAAGTCGGTACAAGAGCGCTGCATACGCCGCAGCGGCCTCTGCTTCTAAATCCTGTTCTTTTCTCGTTTCTATCAGTTGGCTTACCTGTTCGCCCAGCGCGTATTCTTCCGTTGCATAAGAATACGTGCGGTTATGACGCGAAAAATCTAGTGGGATTAATAAGACAAATTCGCTGGAAGCAATCTGGTTAATTGTAGTGTGTTTATTTTCCGTCATAATTGTAAAACCTCCTGTGGGGGAATTTCCCTGCAGCTGTAAGCAGCCGCAGGGCTCCCTTTATGATAGTTATACTGGGATTAAGAAGTACGGACTTGGAAATGGTTGATGAGCTCTTGCAGTTCTTCCGACATTTGTGTCAATTGCGTCGACGATTCCACAATGGCATTCATCGATTCTTTTTGCTCGGCTATCGATTTAGAAATTTTCGCACTGTTTGCTGCTGTAATGCCTGCGGAAGCCGATAGATTTTCAGCCGTAGCCGTCAACTCTTCCGTACCTGCAGAAATTTGCTCTGTAGAGCTCGATACTTCTTGAATTTGGAGCGTTACACTGCGAGTAGCGGACAAAATATCGTCCAGAAGCGAACCCGTCTCGCTGGAAATTTGCAAGCCCGTACGAACTTGGCCTGTCCCCAGATTCAATGCATCAACAGCTGTCGTAATTTCCTGCTGGATTTCTTTAATCAATGTGGAAATCTGCGTTGCCGAGCTATTGGACTGCTCAGCGAGCTTGCGAACTTCGCCTGCTACGACTGCAAAACCTTTGCCATGTTCGCCGACTCTAGCCGCTTCGATCGCTGCGTTCAGCGCTAGAAGATTCGTCTGCGTCGCAACTCCCATAATGAGCGAAACGATGTTTTCAATTTCCTGTGAACGGCTGGCAAGGGATTGAATCGCACCGGAGGACTCCACCACAAACTTTTCAATCTGCTCCATTTGCTCAACAACTTGGCCAACGACCTTGTTGCCTTCCTTCGATTTGTGTTCCATATCGCCAGCTTCTACTGCTACGCTCGACGAGCTGTGAGCAATGTTCTGAATAACGGTTGACATTTCATTCATCGCTTTGGCTGCTTCGCTGGAGGACAGCTCCTGGTTAGCAATTTCAACGTTGATTTCCCGCATGTTTTCGGTAATTTCTTCTACCGTCTTGCTGTTCTTTTCGGAAAACTCATACAAGGATTTAGCAGAATCTGTTACAGCATTCGACGTTAGACGCACTTTGACCATCATGTCGTTGATCCGGCGAATCATAATGTTGAATTTGTGATTGACGACACCTAGATCGTCTACGCCCGATTTCAGCTCGACATTCAAGTTGCCTCCGCTCACTTCCTCAATGCCTTTAATGAGCTCTTTAATCGGCTTCATTGTCATACGTGAAATAAAGAACTGAAGCAAGAAAATGAGCACAAGGAAAATGAGCATGATCGAAATGCCGCTGATCAGCAGCGTGTGCAAACCGTTAGGCACAGCACTCGCATCTACATCCGCCGCGAAGAAAGCAAATACATTGCCACTACTGTCTTTAATCGGATAAAGAATCGTCGTCCAAATACCAAAATCATCGGAGTAAAAGCTGGTGAATGTAGGTACTCCTGTATTCAGCATTTCCCCTATAGCGGTCGACATCGCCGCTGGCTGCTCATACATCGTGCCCACGCCCATATTTTCGCTGGAGAAAGCTTCTACCAGATTCGTAGGCATAGCAATAATTGACGTTTGATTGCCATTCGTCAGCTCTGTTCCGAATACATAAGCCTGCGCGATATTCGGATTATATTTATGTATCAGGTCCAGTGTTGCTTTCAATTCCAATTGTGTGGCACCTTCGTAGCTTTTCTCGTTGATCGCTTGCTGGATTTTCGCAGGGTCCATTTCCTGTGCCCATTCCTGTGTAATTGCACTAATTTGTCCGCGAAGCTGCTTTATCAAAATATCCTTTTGAATGATGTAGCCTGATGCAATTAAGATCGATCCAATTAGTACAATGTTAAAGAAGGCAAGCAGCAAATTTTTAGAAAAAAAGGACATTCGTTTTATGAATTGCATTCTGTCAACGCTCCTATGTGTATGATGTAATGCTACTTTCAAAAAAATGGTGATGGTTCGCTCACGGTTTTATCATCCGGCTGTTGCAGTTGTCTGCATTCTATTCGCTTCCCATCCGCGACTGAGACTAAAGATCTATCTTCGAAATTTTCTAATTCCCGATTCGTTCTTTAGCCTTATACAGGTTTATTTATCAGAAAATTCTAAACATTAACCACTCCCTCGCTCTTCTACCTATTTCTCTATATATGATCTGCCGAAAGTTTCCCCTCAAACTAGTTCAATACATTATTCAACAGATACTATTAATACTATCGACCTATTCGATACGAATAGTAATAGATTTTGCTAAATTGTTATTTATCTTATGTAAAAATTTATACAACAGGCAAAACGCAAATAAGCGGACGACAGGAAATCCCTGTGTCCGCCTGCTTTCAAACCGAGTATAACAGCTTGCTAAAACGACTATATCACTTGCCTGACCACACCACTGTAATTTCGTTATAGCCATCTTTGTCCCGGTCAGGAGCACCGGTAATCGTTACAGCTATATCATCACCCTTTTTGCCTACCATCGTTAAAGATGTGCTGCTTACATCCTCTGAAGTGTCCGTCAGCTCTTTCGTTTGGAAATAGGCTTTGTAGGATACGCCAAGCGAGTCTAAATCATTTTGCGTCTCATAAACGAAGTACACTGATTTTTTGTTGTCCCGGTTGTTTTCCACCGTCTCTTTTATTTTCGCATCTTTCGGAATCGGGAAATCTGCCGGCAAATATTTCGGGCGTTGGCCCGTGTACACATTGCTGCCGGTACCTCCGCCTCCCGTGGAGCTGCTGCTGCCAATTTTCACTTTATTGCTCCCTGCATCATAAGTAACGGGCACGTTCAAAGCATCTGCAATCGAGCGTACCGGCAAGTAAGTAGAGCCTTTATAAGTAATTGGAGCCTGCTTGGCGCCATTGCCATCAACTGGCGTATAAGTGCTGCCATTAAGCTCGATTTTCAAACCATTATTCAAATATGCTTTAATTTGCTCCAAATTGCTTCCTGCATATACACCTGCCGAGCCGGTAAGCACCATGCAGAATACCGCTGCGGATATGACCATTTTTTTGCTTTTCACATCTATCTACCCCTGTCTATTGATAATAATATTCCCCCAATCATTACCTCCTCTGCATGCGCTTAAAACCATTTTCTGCAAAAATAGTTCTAATTTCCTTGCTGCTTCCGGGCAGCCGTCTAGAAGACTGCATCTGAGGAACCAGAAGCGGTGCTGCATTAGCCCGTTTCTTCAAGCAGCTCTTTGGACAGCAGGCAGGCTGTTCCATACCGGATGGTTCAAAATCGTCCTTCCTTGCTGTTCATCGACTCCGGTATGGGCAAGCGAAAAAACACCCGGTCACCTGCATAAACGGGCAGCTCCTCCAGCTGTATCGGCATCCATTTCAGCTGCTTATTCCGCTCCGTCATTGCTTTCAAACGCTCCGGCTGCTCAAAGCCGCCCCCTTGATAGAGCGTATGCCCAAAATGATGTGTCCCATACATATACAGCGTCTGATCCACATAAACGAACGCCGAAGCCGTCTCGCCCAATTCCCTAGCCGCTCACCCATCGTACGCAGCCGTCCATACACATCATCCTGCCAGCTCACGTGTGCCATAGGCGCAGTTTTTACCAGTTGATCGACGAGCGCCGCCTTTGTAAAACTGGGATATAAAATCAAATCGGGATTGAGCCGCACAATTTGCTCTGCATCAACAGGCTCCTCAATACTATGAACACCGCGCAGCAGCTCTTCTGCAAAACAGGGAACATCGCGCTGCTCCCCGCAATCGGACGAATGCCAAGCGCCAGCAGCTCCCCAATTTATTGAATCGAAAATATACGCGGAGCGCGACCGAACTCCTGCATGTATTGCGTCGGTGTAAGCCCGGTCATTTGCTTGAAGCGCCGGCTAAAATAATATTCATCTCCGAAGCCGACCCGCCCGGCAATATCGCGAACACGGGACGTTTGACTCAGCAGCAGCTGCTTCGCCCGCTCAATCCGCAGTGCAGTCAAATAAGCGGTTGGCGTACTGTCCGTCAACGCTTTGAACTTTTCCCCATATTGCCAACGGCTCATATTCACTTCCTGCGCTGGAGCGCCTCCAGCTTTCCACGGGGCGGCTTGTCACGAAGCGACAGCAGCATGTCTTCCAATAATGTAAATGGCTCAAGGTGAAACGGCTGTCGCCGTCCTCTGGTGGCGCGGCGCGTTTCATTCCGAGAAATATAGAGAAAGGATGGAAAAATCATATCCTTTCCTACATTTAAAAAAGAAGCCTTCACACGCCAAAAAAGCGCATAAAGACTTCCTAAGAATTTTGCGGCGGCCTAACCTGACCTAAACGGCGGCAAACAACAAAAAAACCACTGGGTTACAGTGGTTTTTTGTCAAGCTCTGCATTCTCCGGCTTCTCCACATCCAGCACATCCATAAGGAACATGAAGATAGGGATACCGATTATGAGACCCCATATACCCATATAATGCTGGGAGAAAATGAGGATGATAAAGGTGTAAAACATCGGAAGCTTTGTTTTATGTGCATACAGCCTTGGATTCAAGAAATACGTCTCCACTGCGTGAATGAACAAAATAATGCCGATCGCCCACAATACCATCGGCAGCCCGCCAATCTGGTAGCCGATAATACCAATCGGGATGAACGAAATGATCACGCCTGCAACCGGAATCAGGCTGAGCAGGAATACCATAATCGTCAGCGCGATTAAATAAGGGAAACCGAGTATCCAGAGGCCAATCATCGTCAGCGCTGTATTAAACAGGGCGATCAGCAGTTGAACCTCTATCACCTTACCGAAGGAAGAAGCAAATTTGCTGCCGAAATAATGAAACTCCCGATAGGCCCAGGAAATTTTGCTATAACGGAATTTCTCGGTAAATTGATCGACCTTGTTTTTTTGCAAAAGGTAGAAAAAGCTGAGCAGAATAACGAACAAAATAATTTCCAGCCATTTTCCCAGCTTCATAATATAATCAACGGCACTGCCCAAATACTTCTGGTAGTCCACCTTCTCCAAGGCATCGACCAGTACTCCAACAACCTGGTTGTCTTGAGAGGTATCTAAAAACCTCGTAATATTATTAATCATATCCACAACTTGATTGATCATCTTAGGCAAATAATTTGATATCCCGAAAACTAATCCGGTCACCAACAATATGTACAACACAACCGTCACCAAGACGGGCGATATAGGAAACAGCTTGCTAAGCTTTTTCGTTACAAATCCTTCAAGCCGTCCCATAACGAACGTTACAAGAAAGAGCAGCAGCAGTAAATTAAGCATATTGTGTAGGCTGTAGAATAACAGCACAACCAACATAATAAACAATATTCTTCTAACAACTGAATGGGCAAAAAATGTGCGCATCGCTTCCATAGACTTCCCTCATTTTTATCTAGTCTCGTCTCTTGAACCCTTTCACCTTATACGGCGCAAGCCTGTACATGTTTCACTTTTTTTGTAGAAGGCTACGGACTTAAAGCAACGTGTTCATCACTAATAGTACCTGATACCTAAGCGAGACACAAGCAATCGCCGCGCTTTTATCCTTCATATAAAATTCAAACAAAATCATAAATTTACGGCATCGCAACCAGCCCGGCCAAACCTTTAAGATAAAGGAGGATGGAACATCAGCTGATTTAAGCAATCCGCCCTTTGGAGGGGATCTATGACTACGATGAAGCTTAAAGATAAAGTCGTCTTTATTACCGATGCGGACAGCGGATCTGGAAGAGCGCTTTTTCGCCTTTTTGCCGAGCAGGGCGCGCATTTTATTTTAAATAGCATGTCTGATGGTGCCCAAATTAACGAGGAGCTTAAGCGGGCCAGTACCTTGGGGCTTAGTGTCTTCGTGAGCACTGCAGATCTTTGCAGCAGCAGTGGCCTGCATGCGGTGCTAGAGCAAGCAACGCTCAAACTTGGCCGAGTAGATGTGCTTATTCATAATAATGATCTCATGAAACCAACCTCTATTGAATATGGCGAGGAGGATTTGTTTCTGGATCTACTGAATACGAATGCTAAATCCGCTTTTATATGTACGAAGGTAATCGGCCAGCAAATGGCTGAGGCTGGGTCAGGTTCGATTATCTACGTCTCCTCGATTCATGCGCAGAAGCCGACCGGCTCCTCCTTCGCCTACAGCGCGTCCAAAGGCGCGGTCAGCATGCTGGCGAAAGAAGCAGCTCTCGTACTTGGGCGCAGCGGCGTAACCGTCAATACGATTGAGCTGGGCCCCATCGAAGGCGATGATGAACGGTTCGCGAGTGAGCTATCCACGCTATATGTGGATTACGCGTACAAAGTGCCAAATGCAGTACTCGGCAGCTATGATGATTTGGCTCAGCTTTCGCTGTTCTTAGCCTCTGGCGAGGCGCAATACGTGAATGGCGCGGACATTCGGCTGGATGGCGGATTTTTGCAGCATTATATGGATTTCAAAATGAAGCGTCCCCCACTACTGGACAGTCAAGGAGGATGAGCATGGACCTGACAGGCAAGGTGGCCCTCGTAACGGGTGCCGGAACAGGTATCGGCCAAGGTGTTGCCGTCCAGCTCGCACAATGTGGCGCGAAAGTCGTCATTCATTATAATCGCAGCGATGCCGGAGCGAAAGAAACGCTAGCGCAAATTCAGGCAGCCGGTGGAGAGGCCGTTATAGTGCAAGCCGATGTTGCCAGCAAAGCAGAAATCGAACGGTTGATGGAGCAAGCCGCACATGCTTTTCCTGCATCGGAGTCTGGAGGCTCAATCGATATTTTAGTCAACAATGCCGCTTTGCAGCTTAATTATGGGCTATTTGACCATGACGAGACGTCCTTTGACCGCATGATGAACATTAATTTAAAGGCTTATTGGCAGTGTATGCAAGCAGCTATTCCTTATATGAAAAATAACGCTGCTGGAGGCCGTATTATTCTCATCTCCTCAGTTCACAGCAAGCGTCCAACTGATTTCGACGCCGTTTATTCCATGACCAAGGGCGGCATCCGCATGCTGGGGCGGGAAGCGGCGATCGAACTGGCTAAGTATGGCATTACCGTTAATACAATAGAGCCTGGGCAAATCAACGTTGGCGTACAGTCTGCAAGAGAATCTCGGCCCATTGGACCTACTGCCTCAGACACGGACGGAGCAAAGCCCGTACGCCCAAAGCGGGATATCCGCAAAAAGTTTCCGCTCGGACGCGTCGGCAAGCCGCTTGATGTCGCTCGGCTCGTCTGCTTTATCGCATCTGATGAAAGCGAGTTTATGACCGGCTCCGCCATCCGATTGGATGGCGGCAGCATGCTGCTGTAGCTGATGGGTGATTCTTACGATAACGATAATAGGGGAGTGACGGTTGTGATTAATAAAGAAACGTATGAGGAAACGCTAGCCCATGTGCCAACAAGCTCCAATCCGACACAGCTTCGCATTACCGATATCCGGTTTACTGACATTGTAGGCGGACCTTTCCACAGCAGCCTCATTAAAGTGTATACAAATCAGGGACTGGTCGGGTTTGGCGAAGTTCGTGACGGAGCCGATAAGGTGTATGCACAAATGCTGAAGGCACGGCTGCTGGGTGAGAACCCTTGCCATGTCGATAAGCTGTTCCGCCGCATCAAGCAGTTTGGCGGCCACGCCCGTCAAGCCGGCGGGGTAAGCGGCCTTGAAATTGCCCTATGGGATTTGGCTGGAAAAGCTTATGGCGTTCCCGTCTATCAAATGTTAGGCGGACGCTTTCGCGACCGCATACGCATGTACTGCGACACGGAAGTCGTAGGCAAAGACACCGGTAAAGCAATGGGCGAAGCCTTGAAGAAGCGTATGGACGAAGGCTTTACTTTTCTAAAAATGGATCTCGGTATTGGCCAAATCATCCATGAACCGGGCACCTTAAGCGCGCCGCTCGGCTTTCTCGAGGAAATGCGGGAAAAATCGCGCAACCGCTACAATCAAAATTTTGACGGCATGTCAGATGAACAGCTTCGCGAAATAACGAACCGCCATTATGATATTTATAATATTGCTCACCCGTTTACCGCCATTCAGGTGACTGAAAAAGGGCTCGATCTGCTTGAGCAATATGTAGCGGATGTCCGTTCCGTCATCGGCTATCAAGTGCCGCTCGCTATTGACCACTTTGGACATATCGGGCTGGAAAGCTGTATCAAGCTTGGCCGCCGCGTCGAGAAGTTCAACCTCGCTTGGATGGAGGATATGCTGCCGTGGCAGTATACCGAGCAATACGCTAAGCTTGCACGGGCAGTGGCCACGCCGATTTGTACAGGCGAGGACATCTATTTGAAGGAAAACTTCAAGCCTTTGCTGGAAGCGGGCGGCGTATCCGTCATTCATCCGGATGTGCTGACGACCGGGGGGATATTGGAGACGAAAAAAATCGGTGATATGGCTCAGGATTACGGGGCGGCGATGGCCATCCATATGGCGGAGAGCCCGATTGCCTGCTTGGCGGCCGCGCATGTTGCAGCCGCAACGGAAAATTTCCTCGCCCTCGAATACCATTCCTGCGAGGTGCCTTGGTGGGATGATATTATAATTAGCAGCAAGCTGCCAAACAAGCTGGTGCAGGATGGCTTCATTACGATCAGTGATGCGCCTGGACTTGGCATTGATGATTTGAATGACGAGGTGCTTGCCGAGCACCTGCATCCCGATATTCCCGGCATCTGGGAGTCTACCGACTCGTGGAACAAGCTGCTGTCGAATGACCGTTTGTGGAGTTAGTCAAACGGCAGAATACGAAGGAACCATCATTTTAGTAAAGATAAGTGTGTATAGCAAACAAGCTGCTTCACATGTCCTAAAGGGATTTGTGAAGCAGCTTGTTTGCTCTTGCAGTTCCCTTTTTGAGGATAGCTTGTTGATGAGCTCCCCGCCGTTCATGACGAGGAACAAATTCGATAATCATTCCTTTATGGCCGCTGAACTTGTTATAATGGACAGGAAGTGTTAACTGCAAGATAAAAACAGGAGTGCACCTATTGGAGGTAGAGAAATGACTGCAAACCAAGCAGCCTATGAAGTAACCAGCTATATCGATACGTATCAGATCTTTGAGCTAAAGGAACACGCAACAAATTCCCGCGTCCTCATCTGCCCTGAACGCGGCGGCATCGTAATTGGCTGCCAGCTGCAAGGCCAAGAGCTGCTGTACCTCGATCGCGATACCTTTATTGATCCGGCTGCCAACATTCGCGGCGGCATTCCGGTTTTGTTTCCCATTTGCGGGCAAGTGCGAAACGGTGCCTACGAATGGGATGGCGTAAGATATAATATGCGCAATCATGGCGTAGCCCGCCAAGCTTCCTGGAACGTTGAAGGGCAGTCTGCTGAAAATGGAGCCTCGCTTACGCTTTCTCTGGAAAGCAGCGCACAGACACAGGCTGCGTATCCGTTCAGCTTTAAGCTGACATTCACCTATCGCTTGAAGGACGGCAAACTGGACATTGAGCAAGTATACAGCAACTTGTCCGAGACTAGCATGCCTGTGCATGCCGGCTTCCATCCTTATTTTGCAATTGACGAAAAAAATCTAACTTATCGCTCTGACGCGCAGCAAGCGCTGGATTACAATGACAATCAGGTGAAGCCGTTTGCAGGCCCGCTGGATTTGAACGGTCTCGTTGAATCCGTAGCTTTGCTGGATGCGACTACACCGGAAATTTCATTTCCTTTCGGTGATCAGCATATTAAATTAAGCTACAGCGAAGTGTTCGGTACAACCGTCATTTGGTCGGTAGAAGGCAAACCTTTTGTATGCGTGGAGCCTTGGACTGCTCCGAATGAAGCGCTGAACGATAAAAAAGGGCTTGTAATGGTCGAGCCAGGCCAAGCTTTGGAAGCCAGCATCACGCTAGCCTTGGAGGCTTAATTTAACTGCAACTAGGTGAAACGGCTGTCGCCGTCCTCTGGCGGCGCAGCGCGTTTCATTCCGATCCTATATTTTAAAAAAGGTACTGCTCTTGGCCAGCATGTCAACATGCCAGCCGAGGACAGTACCGTTATTTTACCCGCAGCTTATTCTACAGCTATTTTTTGTGCTTCTGCCGTGTTTGTGCTGGTTTGCGCGCCTTCCACTTGCCGTCTGGACGCTGCCTCCATCAACCCTTTAATGTAGCCTACCCCGAACAATCGTCCCAGCAGCTCATAGCCGGGATTGTCATTCGTCTCGCCTTCCATCGTCGGCACGTGGTCGGGCCTTGCCGGTCCAGCAAAGCCAACATCATAGTAGGTGTACATCGCCTCCAGCATGTCGGTAATGCCATCATCGTGGAACGTTTCCTCAAACTTTTCCGCTGTGCCGCGCACATCTCTAAAATGAACAAAAAACATTTTGTCCTGTCCGCCAAAATGGCGAATGACGCTTGGGATATGCTCCCCCGCCGTCGCCAGCGTACCTTGGCATAGCGTAATGCCATTATAAGCGCTTGGCACAAGATCGATGGCTCGCTGCAAGGCATCGGCACTGCGCAAAATACGCGACACTCCGCGAATAGGGGTAATCGGTGGATCATCGGGATGCAGCGCCAGCTTGACCTTCGCTTCCTCCGCCACAGGCACAATCTGCTCCATAAAATAATGCAGATTTTCCCACAGCTGTTGTTCGGAAACGATGCCTGCTTCGGTAAGCGGCGCATCCTGCATCAAGCTGTGATCATAGCTGGAGACGAGCGCCCCGCCCCGCGTACGAGTCGTCGTTGAGGTGCGGAACCAATTGAACTGCGCCATAAAATTGTAGCATAGCACAGGGATACCCGCCCTCCCCATATGAACTATAAATTGCTGAAATGTTTCAATTTCCGCATCGCGCCCTGCTGTGCCAAGCTTAATTTCATTGCTTGGCGGCATCGATTCAATAACAGCCAGATTGATGCCGCTGTCGGCAAACCGCTGCTTCATGCGGATCAGCGGCATTAGATCCCATGGCTTTTCATTTTTTTCATCCCATGCCAGACCGCTCACCGCGTAATTGACATCCATTTGCTTCGCAAGCTGCCACAGGCGGTCAGGCCGCGGCGAGAAAAATTCTGCTAGCTGCATTAATAATTCCTCCTATAACGTTTACAAGCTCTGCATCCATCACGTGAATTAAGATTTTCCCGCTTTGGCGGCCAGCTCCTTGCCCAGCTTGTCGATTTTATTAAAGGCGTCTTCAATCGATTGCTGGCCGAAGGAGACGGCATCCATTTCTTTTTTGTACGTATCCACCCATTCCGAAAATCCGGCGGAAGGCGAATAAAACGGCAGCGCTTTGTCCACCGACATATCGTAAATCTCCTTGCCCAGCAAATCCTTGGCTTCAAGCGTCGGCTCAAGCGCCTTGAATATTTCCGGATTAATCGGCAGTCCGCGCGTCAAGCCAAGTGCTTTGCCCGCCTCCTGATCCGTTATAAACCATTTCACAAACTTCTTCGCTTCCTCCTTGTTTTTTGAATTGGCGCTTACGCTGAGAAAAATCGTCGATTGCGCCCAGCCGCCGCCAGCTGGTCCCGTCTGCAAATTGACAACGCCCAGCTTGCCAGGCATCAGCTGCTCCAGTGCGCTTACGGAGCCAGTCGTCGCGCCTCGCGTCAGCACTACGCCTGAAGCCATAGGGTCGGCTTGCGGGTCATTTTCCAGGAAAGAAGCGGCTAGCTCTGCTGGTGGAACGATTTTATTTTTGCGGAAATCATCATAAATGCCATAAAACGTCATGAACAGCTCCTTATCGAGCGTGAACGTTTTGCCGCCGTCCGACATAATGGGCGGTTTGCCCATCGCCGTCTGGTAATAGTTGAAGCCATCCCAGGTCGATGTATCACCAATCGGATATTTGCCCTCAGGCAGCTTGGCACGAGCATCCCTCGCCCACTGAAAAAACGCATCATATGTCCAATCCTTATGCGGCAGCGGGATACCGAGCTGCTCCAGCTCTGTTTTGTTGTAGGCAAAGCCTTGCGCGTTCTGGCTGAGCGGGATGCCATACAGCTTGCCGTCTATTTGCAAATTTTTCAGCACATTCGGGTCCACTATGCCGCTGAGGTCAATGTCGGATAAATCCTCCAGTTGGCCTCTGGACACGTATTCCTGAATGTAAGCCGCATCCATTTGCAGCACGTCGGTAATCGACTTGGAGGCTGCCAGTGTCGGAAGCTTCTGCCAATAAGCATCCCAGGCCATAAATTCCGGCTTGAATTTCACGTTTGAAAATTGCTGAGAATAGATGTCCAGCGCTTTTTTCGTCGCTTCATGACGGGCATCCGAGCCCCACCACATAATGCTGAGCGTCGTCGCTGCCCCGCCTGCTTCCCCAGCCGCCGCTGTCTCCGTTGCCGAGCTTGGCTCCGCGCCCTGATTGCCTCCGCTCCCGCTATTGCCGCTGCATGCGGTCATTGTCAGCACCACAGCGAGCGTCAGCACCGCCCAGCCTTTGCTTTTCAGCCACCTTTTTCCCATTATCAGCTCATCCCCTTCAAATGAAATATCTTTTTCTATAAGCGATTTTCACAAAAGCCGTTACCCTTTGAGTCCTGTTGTAGCAATACCTTCTACAAAGTGCTTTTGGGCCAGAAAAAAGATGAGAACGGAAGGCATAATTGACAGCAGCGACATCGCAAGCAGCTGCCCCCACTGAATATCGAACTGGTCGATGAACATGCGCAGCGCAAGGCCGACCGTGAACTTCTCAACCGAGCTTAAATACAGCACCTGCGCAAAAAAATCGTCCCAGCTCCAAATAAAGGTGAAAATCCCCACGGTCACCAGCGCTGGCTTAATGAGCGGAAAAATAATTCGCAGAAAAATGCCGTAGACGGAAGCTCCGTCGATTTTGGCCGCCTCATCAAGATCACGCGGGATACCGCGAATAAACTGCACCAGCAAAAAAATAAAGAAGGCGCCGCCCCCGAAAAAATGCGGCAGCACAAGTGGAACGTAGCTGTCGACCAGCCCCAGCTTATTGAACAAAATGTATTGCGGCACGACCGTTACCTGGCCCGGCAGCATCATCGTCAGCAGCAAAATCGAAAACCAGAAGCCTTTAAGCCCGAAGTACAAGCGGCCAAAGCCATAAGCTACAATCGCCGCCGTCAAGACGCCGCCTGCCACATTGCCCAGTTCCATCAGCAGCGTATTTCCGAAAAAGTGAGCAAATGTATATTCGCCGGAGAAACGCCAGCCTTTGCTGTAATTTTCCCACATCGGAATGGAGGGCCAGATCGTCGGCAGGCTCAGCTCGGACGTTTTTTTGAGCGAAGCGCCCACCCACCAAATGACGGGATAAATCATGATGAAGGAAAACAGCGCCAGAAAGATATGATCGAAACCTTTTGCACCCAGCCTTCTCATTTCGCTTTCCCTCCATCCGACTCGTAAAATACCCAATAGCGGGAAGCGGCAAAGTTAATAATGGTCAGCAGCGCTACGATAACGAGCAGAATCCAGGCCAGTGCAGAGGCATAGCCCATCTGGTAATGCTTGAACGCTTTTTCATAGAGGAACATGGCGTACATGTAGGTTGAGTTGATCGGCCCGCCCTTCGTAATAATGTAGGCTGACGTAAACGTTTGAAAGGAACCAATAATGCCAAGCACCAGGTTGAAAAACATAACGGGAGAGAGCATGGGGAGTGTAATGCTAATAAATTTTCGCGTTTTGCCCGCTCCGTCGACCGAGGCGGATTCGTACAGCTCCTGCGGAATTTGCTTAAGCCCGGCCAGGAAGATAACCATGGTGGAACCGAACTGCCACGTATTGAGCAGGATGAGCGTAGCCAGCGACGTATCGGGATTGGATATCCAAGCGATGCCTTGAATGCCAAACCAGCCAAGCACCTGATTCACATACCCGTCTAGGCTGAACATGTTGCGCCACAATGCCGCTACTGCAATACTGCCGCCGATGAGCGACGGAAAATAAATCGCGGTGCGGTAAATATTCATGCCGCGCAAGCTTTTATTCAGCGCCATTGCTACCATAAGCGAGAAAAACAGCTTGAGCGGCACGGAGAACAGCACGAACATAAACGTAACTTTTAACGACGTGGTGAATGTGGAATCATTCGTAAAAATGTTGACATAGTTGTCCATCCCGGTCCACTCGGGCGCTTCAAGCAGCGAATACTCCGTAAAGGATAAATAAAATGACTGGGCAATCGGCCACAATGTCAGCAGTAAAAACCCTAGCAGCCATGGCGAAATAAACACGTAACCAGCCAAATGTGTAATCCGGTTATCTTTACGCTTCACCCCATTTCTCCCCTCCCTTTGCTTATTCGAGTCAAATGCTTGCCTGAGTCAGTTGCTTTTTGTCTAGCCTTACTTTATACGAAAACGCTTTCATAAATGAAGGAGACAATTTTATGAAATGGTTGGTTTTTTTTAGAGTCCGCTGTGTAAAACCTTAAAAACGTCGCATCGACAAATTTGCCGCTGCCTGCAACAATAAAACTATAGCTTGAACAGCTCTAATTTGAACCAATTACAGTAGCGGAAGAGGTGCTGCAAGATGAAGTTCGATAATCCGGAAGATATAAGACAATTGACCCCGCTTTGGGAGGGTGAGCGCTTTGAGAATGGCCGCCCTAAAGTAGATGAAGATATATTGCGCCGCATGCGAAAAATAACGCTGGAGGAAGCGTGGGGCCCACTGTGGAATCGGGGCTATACGTTTCAATTCGAAGGAGAGTTCAAAATCATGCATCCCGAGCAGGTGATGGTCGGTCGTGCGGTTACTGCGGTCATGGTGCCCAAGCGGCCTGACCTGCATGAAACGTTGCTCGATTACGGGCATGAGCAGGAGGATCGCCACGGCTTTTTCAACCAATGGGTCATTGATTCGCTGGTGGAGGACGATGTGGTCGTCGTCGATATGTTTGATAAAATTCATAGCGGCACTTACGTTGGCGGTAATTTATCTACGGCGATAGCTACTCGCACGAAGCGCGGCGGCGCCGTAATCTGGGGCGGTATCCGCGATAATCAGCAGGTAAAGGAAATCGGCGGCATTAACGTCTATTATCGGGGCAGCGATCCGACGGCGATTGCCGATGTGACGATGGTCGGGATGAATGTGCCGACACGCATTGGCAAGGCGATCTGTATGCCTGGGGATGTCGTGCTGGGCACGCCTGCGGGAGTTATTTTTATTCCGCCGCATTTGGCTGAGCTGACCGTTGTGCAGGCAGAGAAGTCGCAGGTGCGCGACGTATTCGGCTTCATTCGCCTTAAGCAGCAGGTGTATTCAACGGCGCAAATAGACGCTGCTTGGAATACGGCGCTGTGGCAGGATTTCATCGACTGGTTCAATAACGATGACGCCGCTGCGGAATATCGGCATTTGAGCTGGGACGATGAGCTTGAGGATGCGAAGAAGAGAGAGCATGATGGGCCGCGGAGCGATGTGCGTCTGTAGAACGCAAAAGGAGGTTAGGAAAATTTTCCTGACCTTTTCGCATTTTTCAATTAACCCTTTTTAGGAATCCGTTTAATCAGTCTATCATTGCTGTCGTAGACCAGGACGCATAAATCTTTGAATTCTCCCTTCAATTCGAAGTACATTTTAATAGCCTCATCCTTTGACATTGCTTCTCCAAATCGCTCATTCTTGTATGCAATATAGTATTTTGTCATAAACAAATACTGACAATTTTCTACATTTTTATCAATTTTCTATTTTCACCGGACAACCATTAGGATAATTGACGCAGCCTTCTGAGATATAAATGAGAACGATACTTTCGTTTAGCAAATTCCGGTTTCTTATTTTGCATGGTATAATCATGTTGAATGGAGCTGATTTGGGATGAACGAGTTGCTTGATCCTCGTAATGATTTCGTCTTTAAGCGCATTTTTGGCAGTGAAGAAAATAAAGATGTATTGCTTGCCTTTTTGAATCGCACTTTTGCAGAGTCAAACGAACCTCCGCTAACTGAAATTGTACTTTTGAACCCCTATACGGATAAGGATGCCCCATTGGACAAACAGTCTATTTTTGATATCTGGGCCAAAACATCTGAGGGTACGCTGATTAATATTGAAATGCAGTTATTTAATAAGTACGATATAGAGAAACGTACTCTGTTTTATTGGAGCAAACGGTACTCAAGTCAATTGCAGGAAGGAAATACGTATAAAGAGCCAAGGTGAAACGGTTTTCGCCATCCTTCGGCGGCGCAGCGCGTTTCATTCCGAGAAATATAGAAAAAGGATGAGAACATCATATCCTTTTCTATATTTTCAAAAAATGTGTGACCATTAATATATTGAATTATTCCTTCCTGTCTAATGACCGTTACCATAATGTGTTCCATTTGCGGGAAGACCACACCGGCCTCGCCTTAACGGATGATATTGAAGTTCATTTTATGGAGCTTTCCAAGCTAAATGATCAATTACTGCCTCATGAGGGCGGCTTAATCAATTGGCTGTTATTTCTGAAAGGTGCCGATAAATCAAATTGGGAGGTGCTAAAGATGAATGAACCGACACTAGGCAAAGCGATGGATACCTTGGAATTTCTAAGTCAGGATGGGGAGGCTCGCCGTTTGTATGAGGAGCGGCAGAAATTTTTGCACGATGAGGCTTCCATGATTGAATGGGCTACGGAAAAGGGTATGAAACAAGGGATCGCAAAAGGGATTGAGAAAGGGATTGAGAAAGGGATTGAAAAAGGCGAACGCCAAAAAGCGATTGAAATCGCCAAAAACATGCTGGCCTTGGGCATCGAAATTCCGCTCATCGCCAAAGCAAGTGGCCTGTCTGAAACGGAAGTTAAAGCGTTATAGCTGGAGCTGTCTATCATTCAGTAAATAATCATGTTGGTAGACTGTCCATAGCACAGAGGGAGCACACCATTGCGTGGGCTCCCTCTTCCTTTATGCATCCGATCTAATGCCCCGCTGACTCGCGGTACTCGCTTGGAGACAAGCCGACCCGCTTTTTGAAAATTTGGCTAAAATAGCGCGAATCCTGATAGCCGACCTTTTCCGCCACCTCGTAGTTTTTAAAATGCGTCGACTTGAGCATCGCTTTCGCCTTGTCGATTCGGATATCGGTCAAATGCTCGATGAACGTTTTGCCAGTATTGGTCTTGAACAGCAGGCTCAAATAGGTTGGCGTCATGTACACCTTCTCCGCCACGCTTTGCAGCGAAACATGCTGACATTCCTGCTCCATATAATACATCGTTTTTTTAATGATGCTGCGATGGCTCTCGCCCTGGTAGGGCGCTACCGCTTTCCACAAGCCTGTGACAAACTCGCTGACACAGCGAACCAATTCATGAAGCGTTTTCATTTTCAAAATGGATAAAATTTCATAAGGTTTATTAGCTGCAGCGGTATCCGTATCAGCTAGCACTCTTCGCTCCATCCCCACGAGCAAACGCAGCGTCAGCTCATACATATGTGAAATATCAATCGGCCCGCCCCTCATCACGCTGCGATAAAACGCCTTTACCGCCTCTTCAAGCTGCCCCTCCGACGTCGCCGCCTTGCAGCCATCAAACAGCTCCTTCTCCATATGCTCCGGATATTCCTGAAGCGGCACATAAGCGCGAAGCTCGCTAAAATAAATGATTTCGCCAATGCCCTGATAAAATTGATGCTGGAGCGCCTGCCCCGCCTGTTCATAGGAATGCTTTACTTCGTGCAAATAGCCACAGGGCTTCCCTACACCAATCGTAATCGGATCGGAAAACTGTTCGCCCAGCATCGCCTGCACATTATCGAGCATCTTCTTCGACACCCAGGAAAACAGTAGCACGAGCCGATGCTCCTCATCTAAAAAAAGCACACTTCCCGCCGGAATACGCGGCTGCAAATATTCCCTTATTTTCTCCATATAGCCGAGCCGGTCATGCTCCTGATGAAAATAGGCCGCTGGTGCAAGCATGGCTACAGCCGGATACGTAAAATATGGATTTACATTCAGCTTCACCAGTTGCTCCTTCACATTCGCCTTTCCACTGCCGCTGACTCTGTCCAACACCAGCTCCTGCAGCAAACGATCCCTCATCCAGGTCAGCATATAATCGTCCTTCAGCCATTTTTCTTCTTTCACCATGCTCCATTTCCCCTTTAAATTGAAAGGTTAACAAGCAAGCTGCCCCTCGTCTTAAGTCACGGCCTAGTCCAGATGAATGATTTTGTAAGCGTGCATATGATCGATAAACGCCCGCTCAGCCGCTGCAACATCCCCTTTGCGCAGCACGTCAATTAGTACAGTATGGTAATCTGCCAGCCCTAGAGTCGTGTAATGCCGATTGGAAATCGCCATAAACCGCATAAGCTTCGTCTTCATATCCTTCCATAACGTCAAAATAGCCCCATTATCACATTTGCGGTAGAAAAAACCATGAAAATCCATGTCTAGCTCCAATATGCTAAGTATATCGTTTTGCTTAACCGCTTGGTCCATCTGCTCAATAATGCCAGCCAGCTCGGAGAAATCCTGCTCCGTAAGCAGCGGCATTGACTGCCTAACCGCGAAGCCTTCAATCATTTCCCGCAGCACGAACAAATCCTTGATTTCCTTCGCCGTTATGTTGGAGACCACCGAGCCTTTGTTCGGAACACCAATAATGAGCCCTTCTTGCTTGAGCCGTTCAAGCGCCTCTCTTACAGGAGCCTGGCTAATCTGGAATTGTCCGGCGATTTCCAGTACAATAAGGCGGGCACCCGGTTGAAGCTCGCCAGCCAAAATCTCTTTCTTCAGCTTCATATATACATGTGTACTTATAGAATGAATGGGCACGATTGCTGGATTTTCTGACACATAAACACGTCCCTATTTCAAATTATCGATTATCGTTAATCTATACACTTCCCATTATATCGGCTCATTTCCAGCTTCACAACCCAATTTTGGAAATAAGACCGAAACAGCCTTTGCAATAGCTTTTACTTCTAACTTCCCCTAAAGTATGAGAAGCTGGCCTAAAGGGGATATTGCAAGAAAAGGAGGAACTTCCCACATGCTCAAAAAAATGACTTCATTGCTTCTTGCTTCATTTCTCGTTATAAGTGCGAGTTCCTGCGGCAGTGCGGTCGATCGTACCAACAGCGGGAACGGCAGCCATTCCGGCTCTAATCAACCAGCCACTGCCACGATGCCAGGCCCTTCCGCCACAGAATCGGCAGCAGCATCAGCCATTCCAACTATAGCGCCTTCGCCAACGGCGACGGAAGCGCCGGACCCCATCAAACAAGAAATGGCCAGCATGTCGGTCGATGAGAAAATCGGACAGCTCGTGCTCGTTGGACTTGAAGGCACCACCATTCAAGCCGATGCCATCGAAATGATGAATACCTATCATGTAGGCGGCTTTATTTTGTACAAAAGAAATATTACGGACGCTTCGCAGACGCTAGCCCTGCTGAACGAGCTTAAAAAACAAAATGAAAAAAATCCCGTCCCGCTGTGGCTGAGCATCGATCAAGAAGGTGGAACGGTGAGCCGAATGCCCCAGGATTTCGTGAAAATTCCATCCGCACAGTCTATTGGCAGCAAAAACAAACCACAATACGCCTACGGAATAGGTGAAGCTATTGGCGCCGAGCTGTATTCCATAGGGTTTAATATGGATTTTGCCCCTGTGCTCGATATTAACAGCAACCCGGACAATCCGGTCATTGGCAATCGGGCGTTTGGCTCCACCGCGGAAAGCGTCATAACGAGCGGCATTGAGACGATGAAGGGCATACAGGCGGGACATGTTGTGCCTGTCGTCAAGCATTTTCCAGGCCATGGGGATACGTCGGTCGATTCACATCTGGATTTGCCGGTAGTAGACAAAAGCTTGAAGCAATTAGAGCAGTTCGAGCTTCTTCCCTTTAAGGAAGCGATTAAGCAGCAAGCCCCTGCTGTCATGATCGGGCATTTGCTTATTCCGGCCATCGACAAGCAATACCCTGCTTCCTTGTCCAAGACGATCATAACTGAGCTATTGCGGGACAAGCTCGGGTTTACGGGTGTTGTCATTACGGATGATATGACGATGCTTGGCATTACGAAGCATTTTGGCATTCAGGATGCGGCGGTCAAAGCCGTTCAAGCGGGCAACGATATTCTTCTTGTCGGACATGATGCCAAGCAGCAGATCGCCGTGCTAAGGGCGCTAAAAAAAGCGGTCAAAGCAGGCGACATCTCCATGCAAGCGCTCGATGACAGCGTTTATCGGATCATTCGGCTCAAAAGCGCTTTTACGCTAAAAGATGAGCTCATCACCCGCGCCAATGTCGATGCGGTCAACCGTCAAATTAAAAAAGCGCTGAACGCTTCTAAATAGAAGCAATCGGCGCTTTTTTCGTTGTTCAAATAAATGCCTGGCATAGATTACACTGGCGACATATAACGGCCATAGCTAAGGTCGAGCTCGGAAAACTTGCCATCCTTCTCTGAAAGGAACGACACATCTTCCCCTTCCGCCCCCATCCATTTGACCCCAAGAACGATACCATCAGCCGTCTTCGCAGCGAAAAGGAAGGAAAACATTTCCGGCATGACCTCGCCGCCATCATCCACACGCCAAGTCGAGCTTTCATTAAACACAGCCGGATAGTCTTGGAAAACGAAGCCGTCTGTAGTCTGCAGCGCCAAGCTCGCCAGCATATCCTTGCCCTGACGCTCGAACTGCACCAGATACAAGGTATTCCCCTCGTCCCCTATTTCCTCAAGCGGCCATAGCTTCTCCACGCTGCGGTTCTTGCTCTTGGCGATTGCCGACAACACCTCATCTGTTGCCTGCCCGTTTCGCTTTCCAGTTACGGACAGCAGCATTTCCGGCTTTACCGACTGATCATCGATTAGATAATACGTTTCATTCGGCTCCGCCTTGCCCTCCACGACCTCAAACAGCTGGCCCTGCTGGTTTGCAAAATTTTGCGCCGTTTGCCTGCCGTTATCGGCTTCGGTGGCCGTTTGCTCCGTTTTGTATTTAATTTTGAGCAATTGCCCATTGTGGCCAACAGCGAGATTGAAGCCGGGCCACTGCTCGCCGCTCCCTTCAGTCGGGCCGACAAGCAGCTGTTTGCCCGCTTCATCCGCAAAGCCAAATGCTCCTTTGCCAAGCACGGCGGTATCCAGCAGCGGTGCGGCTGTTGGATCAGCTGCCGACCCAGCGACGGGCCCCTTCGTCGCCTCTTCGCCGCTACCTCCTCCAGATGGCTTAAGCTCTGAAGAGCATGCGCCTAAACATATCGTCAATATGAGTGAAATGATCAACAAACTGCTTTTTCTCATCCTAAATCTACCCCTTTAAACAAATGATGCAACGTCTACAAACTTAAGACGAAGCAGCTATTCAAAAAGGTGCAGTCCGTAAGCAGTCGGTTTTAGATTTCGTTTATTTGGTTTGGCCTTGCGCTTCGTAATAATGGGCCACTTCAATGATCATTGCACCCATTCGTTCAATATCCGGCACGATATAACGTTGTACCCCGTTTAATTGCAGCGCCTCGGCGGTTACTTTACCCACAGCTGCTGCTAGAACCTGCCCAGCGAATATTTCCTGAAGCTGCTGCTCAAGACCTATTTTTCTTGCATAGCGGAATAAATACTGCACTTGAACGGCAGTTGTAAAGCAGACCACGTCAACCTCGCCTGCCGTCAGCTCTTCCATGAGCTGAGTAAGTACGCTCACCTCGGGCGGAACATGTTTGTAGGGCAGCAGCGAAATAACCTCACCCGCTTTTTTCGCAGCAAAAAAACGCTCCAGCTCGGGCGAAGGTTCGCCATGCAGCTGAATGACAATACGCTGCCCGGCAAAATCAAATTCCTCCAGCTTGTCGATTAGATTTTGCACCGTGCCATCATCATCCGCTACAACGGCTTTCAAGCCTGCCCGCTTAAGATAAGCAGTCGTCTTGTAACCTCTGGAAGCAATCGATGCCTGCGACAGCTGCTCCAAAAACGGCTCCTGGATATTCAGCTTTTCCGCATTGCTGGCAAGCGTCTCCGAGCCAATACCCGTCGTTAAAATAACCCAATCAGCACCCTCGACTGCAAACTGTCGCAGTGGCGCCTCCAACGTTTCCTCATCGAGCAATGTCATTCCCTGAAGCGAACGCACGACCGACGTCCCGCCCTGTTTTTCAATGATGGCGCTCATTTCCTCTGTCTTGCGAGATCCTGCTATGACCAATCTTTTCCCCTTCAATGCACCCATTCCCATGCTTGCCCCGTCACCATGCTTTCTCCAAATGTGTTTGTCATATATCTTAACACAAGCGGAAACAGCTGTCGCCATTTCAAGGTAGGCAAAACTTGTTTTACCCTTTAATAACTGCGGAACACATGTAAAAAACCGTTCTCTAAGCCAAGAACGGCGATTTCTTAACATCAATAAATTGTTCCAAAATAACGATAAATAGCGAAAAACAGAGAAAAACATCGAAAACTAGATATAACATATATTTCTTTATGTATGTTATAATTCCAATTGTCAATCAGGCGTCCACATTTTTGATCACATTTTAATTCCACTTTTAGGAGAAAAGAGGAAGTTGATGCAGGAAGCAATAGACACAGGCAGCATCTACAACGAGCTCCCCCTATTGATTACCGGATCTGGAAGCGTTACCGTCACTGAGCCCGACCGTTGCCCTGGAGGCAGCCCTGATTACAAAATCGTAAACTGCGTAGGAGGTACAGGCCGCCTTGTTTTTCAAGAACGGGAAATTCAGCTGAAGGAAGGCGTCGCCATTCTTTATTTTTCCCACACCGCTTCTATTTCCTGCGAAATTAGTGAAACGCTCAGCATCAAATATTTAACCTTTACCGGTTATTTGCTGCCAGCATTTCTGCAGGCGTTACATATCGCCAACCTTTCCGTATTTCGGCTGGATCCCGCTCCGCAAATGCTCATCGACGAAATTATTTTAAGCCAGCAATCCACCCGTCAGGAGCGTAATTTCACTGGATCAGCGCTCTTGTATATGCTGCTCATCAAGCTGAAGCTCTCCAAGGACCTTTACCTTGTTCCTGAACGCAAGGAGCATACACCGAAGCTGTCCAGTATCCTGACCTATATTAAGCAAAACTATCATCTCGACATTTCCCTATCTATGCTGGCCGGGCAGCTCTACATAACCGAGCAGCATTTGAATCGCATGTTCAAAAAAGAATATGCGATGACCCCGCTCGATTTTTTAACCCGCTACCGACTGCTCAAGGCAAAAGAAATGCTCATTCATGACGATTCCATGACAGCTCATGACATTGCCAAGGCAGTCGGTTTTAATAGTGCGAGTTATTTTGGCTCCGTTTTCAAAAAGCATGAAGGCTGCTCACCAATGGTGCTGCGCAAAAGCTACAAAGCCTCTAAATCAAATTCGGCGATTGAGGCAAGCCGCTGATCAAAATTCAAAAATTCCAAATCCCTCGTCACTTCATTCGGCACCACGATACAGCGGATGCCAGCCGCCTTCGCAGCTTTCAAACCATTTGGCGAGTCTTCAAAGACGATGGCTTCTGAGGCATCAATGCCAAGCCGTGCCAGCGTCAGCTCATACAGCTCCGGATCGGGCTTTACCCGCCCCACATCTTCAGAGGTGTGGATGACATCAAAGGCTTCAAAGATGCCGAGCTTCTTCAAATAACTATGAACCCAGTCTCTTGTAGAGCTCGAAGCAACCGCAAGGCGCAGATTTCGCTGCTTCACGCTCGCCAGCAGCTCCGCAACACCGGGCAATAGCCCGGCTTCGCCAATATAAACCGCATATTTTTGCTCAGAGAGCTCTTTAATATGGTCATGGTCAATCGGCGTTTGCAGCGCTTCCTCCAAATAATGGAAAGGATTGAATTCGTCGAAGTTTGTACCCACATTGCGGGACCATAGGCTTAGCGACAACTCTACGCCATGCTCCTGATAAATGTCCCGAAAAGCATAATACCAAGGGGTCTCCGTATCCATAATCAAGCCATCGAAATCAAAAATGATTGCTTTCAGACTCATCGCTGTCATCAGCTTCCTTTCCTGCTTTTACTTGCAGCTTACCTGGAGCCGACTCTTAGCTTGCAGCTGCCGCTGCTAAAATCGGCTTTCCTCGTTCGCCTCGGTGAGATGAACAAAGCTAAACTCGCTCGTGCTGCCGCTGCCTTTTGGCGATTGCGCAACGATGCCAACCTTCACTTCATCCGGCGTACGCATGCCGAAATAACGAATCAGCTTCCATTCCTCACCATCAGGCGAATAATAGAAGGACACGCAGTCCTCGACTTTATTGATTCGCAAATAAGGATTGTCCGACTGGATCTCTTCCGAGTTGCAATCATCTGACCAGCCGTCCTTAGTGACGACCGAGACGATTGAGGCAGCCCGCCCATTAAATTCAAAGCATAATTTACACCAATTGTCTTTATCGACGTACAGCATTAGGCATCCCGAGTCATACTGCTGCTTCATCTCCACCGTTAGCCTTGCCGTCAATTCGAAGGAGCGCTTGACCGGAGCATACAAGAAAGGAGCGGAGCTGGCAAAATGCTTGCCTGATGGATCGCAGAAAAAATCCGCCTCCGGTGGTGCCTCAATAATAACGCCGCCCTGCTCTGTGAACTGCCACTGAGATGGTTCGTTAATCCATGCCAGTTTATCGCGTGTTTCATGGTTTAATACATTAATCATTAATTATCCCTCCGTAGCCATTTTCTGTATAACCATTCGACCTAATTGGCAAAAAACCTTCTTTTGTAAAAATATAAGAATTTATAAGTTTCCCCTTATAAATGGGCTTATATTTCTCGGACAAAGCTCTTCGCACGTCCTGGAAGGACGACGAAGTCGTTTTTGCTTGCAAATGGTTATTAGACATGATGGTTCGCTTCCATAACCTGCTGTTGCCGGGAAGGAAGCGGGAGGAAAAATACGACAGCCATGAGCACCATATAAAGCGCAACAATGACGGTGAACAGCAGCTTTGGACTATAGTTATAGATGAGTCCCGTCAAATAACCAGAAGGTATAGCAATCAGTGTCATGACCGTCTGTACGGCCGAAAACATATCTGCTTTCTCATGCGTGCCGAGGCGATTCATCAGCAGCGCATCCCGGTACGTTTGCAAAATAAACGTCCCTGCCGCCAATATAACAATCGTCAGCATGAGCAGCGGCACATTGCCGGAAGGAATAAAGAGCAGCAGCAAGGAGCCCGCGGTGCATAAGGTGATCGACAAACTCACGTATTTTTCATCCGAGCGCTGTTTCAGCCGAGGAATGACGACCAAATACAGCACCATGACCGTTACCGCAGTGACGACTGGAATGTAGGAAATCGTCCAATCACCGAAATGCAGCTCCTCTTTAAAAAACACGACCTGGAAAAAATTCAGCTGCAAAATAAAATTGGACAGCACCGTGATTAAAATAATCGGGAACAGCCGGCGAGTATAAAACGCTTTGCCGAATAGCCGCAGGCTGGCTCCCAAACTTTTCAGCACCTTGGTCTGGCTATGTACCGCAATGAGCTCTTTGCCCGCCTCCGTCTCCTCCGTCAGCCGGTTCCTTACAATAAACATAATCGTCATCATTACGCCTCCGGCAAAATAAATGACGGCGAGCGTTTTCCCGATACCAAAATCGGCGATGACAAAACCCGCTAGCGGCGTGAGCACTCCAGCTGCGGTAATAATCATATTCATGATGCCAAATACTTTCGGTCGCTTTCGCTCCTCCACATCTTCAATAATGAGCAAATTGAACGATACGGTGACGAACTTGGATGTCGCATTTAATAGATAGGCAATCATAAACAGCCAGAAGCTTTGCGAGAACGCCCAAATAAACATCGGAACGCTCCAGGCTACAATATCAAAAATGAGCGAGGTGCGTTTTCGGCCCAGCTTATTCGTAATCGATCCGGCAAACAACTGAAATACAAAAGCAAAATACAGGTTAATGGAATTAATCAGTCCAATTTCAATATCGCTTAGTCCGGCATCCTTCATATAGAGCGGCGCATAAAACAAAACGATCGTTCCAGGAATCGCCCAGAGCGGCTCCAGAAAAATCGAATACCGCGGATTTTTTGGCAAATCGGCAAGCAGCTTCATCTTTAAGGCTCATCCCCTCTTCTTCATGCGTCATTGCTGCGCGGCGCCCCGTAAGCCTTTCGCCGCGCAGCCATAACGCCCTTGCCTTGCCCTACATTATGAAATAAGTGCTGTCTTCACGGAGGTCATCGCTCTTGGCGCGCCTGTACTCATGTCATAACCAATCGTTTCATTAAAAGCGCCTTCGTAGTCCTGCAGCTTTTTGGTTGAAGTGACCATGTTTTCGAGCTCCGGCATGCTCTGAGCAAACTTGAGCGCCGTGCTGATCATTTGATGAACCGCAACATCGCCAATGACATTGACACCGTTATTAATAAAATCAGTCGGCTTAAACGATACTTCATAGCTGTCGTCATAGCCCATTGGGATAATTCTGCCGCCTTTGCCGATCAGCTCAAGAGCAACATGCAGCTGATTGCCGACCGCATCAATAATAATATCGAATTTATGGCCATTGTTAATTTCGAGCACTTTCTCAAGCGTCAGCTCCTGAGGATGGAACACATAATCTGCAATGTTCGCAGCGAAGCTTTTACGATATTCATCCACCTCTGTACCAACGGTCAGGCGGCCCAGCCGCTTGCCAACGAGCTGGCACAAGGAACCGATTGCGCCGGAGCCAAGCACAAGCACCGAATCGCTAGGTTTAACGCGAGCTTTCAAGAAGCTGTTGAGCACGCAGCCAAGCGGCTCGACCATCATTGCCGCTTCCCAGCTCATCGTGTCAGGAATTTTGAACACATATCTTTCTTCGCCCGCGTAATATTCCGCGAAAGTGCCATGGATGGTCATGCCAACCTGATGATCCTCGAAATTTTCGCAATAGCAGTGCAGCCCCTCACGGCAATAGGAGCAAATGCCGCATGATTGGGTCGGATCGATGAGCACACGGTCGCCTACTTTAACGCTTCTTACTTTAGGACCAACCTCAACGACGGTTCCAACCCCTTCATGACCGATAATCGTGCCGGAATTGGCAGGAATTTTTCCTTTTACAATGTTAAGGTCTGTTCCGCAAATACCTGAGCCAAAAATTTTAACCTTGACGCCTGTCGGCGACACAATGGTCGGCTCCTCCATCTCCAGAAGTTCCACCTTGCGATAATCCTGATATACTAATGCTTTCATTAAAATTGCCTCCTCTTTCTATTTGTGAATATTAGATTAAACAGCCGACTTGCTAGGCCTAAGTTCTTGTTTGCTCCACTCCAGCAAAACTTCCTTAAGCGACTCTTGTACGAGCAGCAGCTCCGCCTCCGTATGCGCATCTGAGAAGACGAAGAAGCCTTTCGTAAAAATGCCCTGCTGAGCGAGCCGCTTCATCATATAAGCGCGGAACGGATCGCGGTAAAAGTCCTGCTCCGCCCGCGACCTCAGGCAGAAGCTCGCATAGGTGCCGTGCAGTGCGAGCTCCTCTGTCAGCCCCAGCGTATCCAGCTGAGCCTGCAGCTCTGCCATCAGCTTCTGCGTACCGCCGCGCCAGCTTGGCCAGCTCGGTGCCGCCTGCATCAGCTTCTCGCAGGCAATAAGCGCTGCCAGCGCAATCGTCTCGCTCGAATGGGCGCTGCTGAACTTGACCTGCCCACATAGCCGCATAATCGGCTCTGATCCCAATACGACGCCCAGCGGCAGGCCATTGGCCAGCCCCTTCGACAAGCAAAGAATATCCGGCCACAGCCCGTATTCGCCCGCGGTCGCCTGCTTGCCCATTCTTGCGCCCGACGTTACCTCGTCGAACACGATTAGAATGCTGTGTCGTGCGGCCAGCTCCATCACCTTGGCCAGCTCCTCGCGCTGCCACTCGCTCGGGCATAACACGATGCAGGCCAACTGGTCGCCATGCCGGCGCACCTCGTCTTCGATTCGCCGCAGGCTTGCATGCGGCACCCAAACGGTACTGCTGCGAATTTCCGCCGGAATCCCCATCGCTTCCGCGTCTCCGCCGTAATAGCCATAGGCCGACCAATCGCTCCAGCCATGGTAAGCCGTCGACATCACCTTCGGCCTGCGGGTGTAAGCTCTTGCCAGCCGGACTGCGCCGCTAACTGCATCGGCTCCGCCCTTGCAGAAGCGCAGTGCTGCATAACGCTGCTCGAAGCGGGCGAGTACAAGCTCCGCTGCCGTCAGCTCCACATCAGCGGGCACCGAGAAGCTTGTCCCTTTAGCGAGCTGCTTTACAATCGCCGCGTGCACTTCCTCGCGGGCATGTCCCCATGAGGCGGTGCCCATCGCCATCTCGCAATCGAGCCACTCATTGCCATCGATATCGATAAATCTGGATTGTCTGGCTTCTACGCAGCAGATGGCCGTTTCGCCGGGGAATAAGCGCTCTGGCGTCTTCGCCAGCGTGCTGCATCCGCTCGGAATCAATTGCTGCACGCGCTCCAACCATTGCAGGCTTTGGGTAAATACCGCCTGCTCCTCTCTCGTCTTCATGGTTTCTCCTCCATTTAGCGCGTTCTAGCGCACCTTTGTTCCTGGCCAGCAGCTTTCGTAAATCCGGTCGATGGAGATGACATTGCCGTAGAGGTCAATGATTAAATCCTGTGCCCGGTGGGCATGGCGCATTTCAATCCAGTAGCGATTTTCCAGCAGCCGCGTGAAGTTGTCTACGAGGAACAATAGACGGCTCCGGCTCTGAATGAGCTCCTTGCCCAGCACCTGCGGCAGCCAAATCGCCCCATTCGAGTTGAAGCGGTTCGAATAGTCATACACTTCGGTGAGCGTAGCGAACTCTGCCTCGCGAAGCTGGCTCCAGAACATGTCCGCATCGCTGCGCACCTCAGCCAGATCGACGCCAATCATTGGCAGCGATGCAGATGCTGCGTCCTGCTGCTCCAGATGCGACTTCAAATGGTCAAACATGAACGGCCAAATATCGGCCTTAATGTCGCTGCCCCATTTTTTCCAGAAGCGGGCCAGATTGTTTTTGCGATTGAAGCTGCGGTGAATGCCGCTGCTGCGCTCCCAGTGATAGGCCAAAACTTCCGGGTTAATTACGATGTCATAGCCGGCTGCCCGCGCTCTCATCTGATAATCGAAATCCTCGTAGCCGTTGAAAAACTTCTCATCGAGTAGCCCCACCTTCTCATACACTTCGCGCTTCATGCCAAACATCGCGAATATGACGAGCTGTACGGAAAACGTCTGCTTCGGAATATCCATTGGGGAAGCGTTCAGGAAGAGATGACGGCCAATCGTATCCGCAAAGGCGATGCCGCAATGCTGAACGCCGCCTGTCTGCGGATAAAGCAGCACGCCGCCTGCCATGCCAATTTTGTCGCTGCTGTCCAGCGTTTCGCTCATCAGCTGCTGCCAATTGTGATTCAAGATCGTGTCGGAATCGAGAAAATAAATATATTGCCCCTGTGCAATTTTTAGCGCGCTATTAATCGAAACGGCGCATCCAAGCGGATAGTCGTGCTGCAAAATCTCCACCGTCACGCCTTCCTTGCACTCTGACTGAAGCTTATCCAAATGCTGTCTGACTGCTGTGCCGGAACCGTCATTGATGAAGATAATCTGGGTGGATGGGCTTACTGTCCGCAGCAATGAATCCGTAAATAAGTTCAAAATGTTATAATCCTGGTTTACTGGCACAATAACTGTGTGTAGCATGTAATCTCCTCCACGTGATTTATAGTTTCAATTTCGTTCGACGCCAGCTGCCCTCCCTTTATCCCGACTTGACTCTATCTAATTTTGGAATTTATGACGTGTGACTGGAATAGAATCTGGTTACAGTGTATGTTTATGCACCTTGCTGTGTAAATCTCAACATCTGAACTCTATTAAATTTTGAACCTGTTCACTAGATTAGGCGGCAAATTTGACAAGGGGTTTTAATTCGTTTTAACTAGAGATAACTGGTTTTTTTTAATATAAGAATTTATAAGTTTCACACTTATAAAACGGCTTATATTTCTCGGATTGAAACGCGCCGCGCCGCCAAAGGACGGCGAAAGCCTTTTCACCTTGGCAGAGAATCATTTCGCAAAATTCATATAGATCGGAGCTATTTCAACATGTATCGCCACTTGGAACAATGTGTACTGGATTTGGAGCAGAACGGACATCTCGTCCGGATAAAAGAAGAGGTCGACCCCCATTTGGAAATGGCGGCGATTCATATGAAGGTATTTGAAGCTGGCGGTCCCGCCCTATTATTTGAAAATGTAAAAGGCTCCAAATTTCGTGCCGTCTCGAATTTGTTTGGAACGGTTGAGCGGAGCAAATTTATGTTTCGCCATACATGGAACTCAGTCGAGCGCGTCATGGACTTGCGCGGCGACCCCATGAAAGCGATGAAAAACCCGTTTGGACATATCGGAACAGGTCTCGCAGCATGGAAAGCACTGCCGAAGCAAAGCTCGGGCAGCGTGCCTGTAGCCGCGCAGGAAATTCAAATTTCCGACCTGCCGCTCATTAAGCATTGGCCGGAAGACGGCGGCGCTTTCGTGACGCTGCCGCAGGTGTTTACCGAGGAGCCGGGCAAGCCGGGACTCATGAATGCGAATCTCGGCATGTACCGCGTTCAGCTTAGCGGCAATGATTATGAGCTGAATAAGGAAATCGGCGTTCATTACCAGATTCACCGTGGTATCGGCATTCATCAGGATATGGCGAATAAGCTGGGCAAGCCGCTGAAGGTCAGCATTTTCATTGGCGGTCCGCCAGCCCATACGCTGGCGGCCGTTATGCCGCTGCCAGAAGGCTTAAGCGAGATGACCTTTGCCGGCTTGCTGGCGGGACGCCGTTTCCGCTATAGCTACCGGGACGGCTTCGTGCTTAGCAATGACGCAGATTTCGTCATTACTGGGGAAATCTATCCCGGCGAGACGAAACCGGAAGGTCCTTTTGGCGACCATCTGGGCTATTACAGTCTGACGCATCCGTTTCCGCTAATGAAGGTGCATAAAGTGTATGCAAAGCCCCATGCAATCTGGCCGTTTACCGTTGTCGGCAGGCCACCGCAGGAGGATACCGCCTTCGGAGCGCTTATCCATGAGCTTACGGGAGATGCGATCAAGCAGGAAATTCCCGGCGTGAAGGAAGTCCACGCCGTTGATGCAGCAGGCGTGCATCCGCTGCTGTTCGCGATTGGCAGCGAGCGGTATACGCCGTATCAGCAGGTCAAGCGGCCAACGGAAATTTTGACGCTGGCGAACCGGATTTTGGGCACGGGGCAGCTTAGCCTGGCCAAATATTTATTTATTACGGCGGAGGACAAGCAGCCTGTAACGACGCATCATGAGGCGGAATTTCTCGCTTATGTGCTGGAACGGCTGGAACTGCGCCGCGATATTCATTTTTATACGAATACGACGATTGATACGCTCGATTATTCGGGAACGGGGCTTAATGAAGGCAGCAAGGTCGTTTTTGCCGCCTATGGAGAGAAGATTCGCGAGCTGTGCCGCGAAACGCCGGCGGCGCTGAAGGAACTGCGCGGATTTGAGAATGCACGTCTCGTTATGCCTGGCATCGTAGCGATTCAAGGGCCAGCTTTCACAAGCTATGCCGACGCGAAGGTGCAATTGCAGAGCTTGAGCGAGGCAATTGCCGAGAAGGGGCCGCTGCCGTCCTGCCCAATGATTATTTTATGCCACGACAGCACGTTTTTAAGCGCGAAGGTGGACAACTTCCTGTGGGCAACGTTTACCCGCAGCAACCCATCCCATGATATTTACGGGGTAAATAGCGGCTACGAACATAAGCACTGGGCCTGCGATAACGTTATTATTGATGCGCGGACGAAGCCGCATCAAGCGCCGCCGCTCATCGCCGATTCAGCGGTGGAGAAGCGAATTGAGCGCTTGTTCACAACTGGCGCAAGCCTTGGCGGGCTTAAGCTTTAAGCTGGTTGAATGCCGAATGATCAATAGACAAACAAAGGAGTACAGGCACATGTCCTGTACTCCTTTGCCTGTGTTTGACAAATATGTGGCTGCCGCCTTAATCACGAATAATATAGCCTTGACCAGGCTCAAGCTCCACGAATCCAGCCATGTGGCGAGCTTGAAAGACGATGGGCCGGCTGCTGCCTATTATGACGATATTTTGCAAGTCAGCTGCTCCACCCGTTGGCAAAATAAAAGCTTTAGTATAATCAAACAGCTCACCCAGCGTAGTTATAGTGGCATGTATTTGCCCATCTCGCGCTCCCTTGCCCATCAGATTCAAAATCACTGAGCCTCCTTCACTCAGCTTCTGCTGAATCAAGGAAAAAAACTCCAACGACACAAGCCGCCGCGGTGTCCCCTCACGGGTGAAAGCATCCACAATGACGTAATCATAAGCACGATCCGCTTCGTCTTCAAGCAAAGCACGTCCATCCCCAATGAAGACATTATCCCGATCATAGTCAAAATACGTCCGACTCAGCTCCACGACCGTCTCATCAAGCTCAGCGACCTTGAACGTCTTCTCTACAAAGTAACTTGCTATGGTGCCAATACCATGCCCAATGAGAAAAACCTTATCGAAAGCTTGCTGATTGCTTTCCATTAAATGAATGATCGCCCGCGGATATTCGAACAATATACGCCTCGGGCGTTCCAGATCAAGTGCTCCCTGCGTTGCATCTCCGGCAAATTGCAGAACGCGAAAGCGTCCTTTTTCCCCATCCAACTCTGTCGTGTCGTAGACGGCTATTTCGTGATGAGCAGTATGCTCCTCAAACCAAACGCGTTCTATTTTAGTTCCTGAATGATCCATATCATTATGTTCTTCCATTTCCCTTCTGAGCTTCATTTGCACCTCCAAAAATTCGACAATATTCTACGGATTCCTTTTTAAAGCTTAGAAGACTGGGGCAACCCTTAATTATAATGCGTTTCGTTCAATTTCAAAGCCCATATCTTCAATCATCTGATGATCAGCAGTGATATCTTGTCCCCCTGTCGTCAAGTAATCGCCCACAAACAGCGAATTCGCGGCATATAGCGCTAAAGGCTGAAGCGATCGCAAGCTGCGCTCTCGTCCCCCGGCGACGCGAATTTCCCGAGACGGGCAAATGAAACGAAACAGGGCCAGCACCTTTAAAGCCTGCAGCGGCGATACGCAGCCCGCATCTGCAAGCGGCGTACCTTTTATCGCATGAAGAAAGTTAATGGGGATGGAGTCTGCCTCAAGCTCGCGGAGGGCGAATGCCATTTCAACTATTTCCTCGTTTGTTTCCCCCATTCCGATAATCACGCCAGAGCACGGCGAGAGACCGTGGACTTTAGCGGTTTGTATCGTATGTACACGCTGCTCATAAGTATGTGTCGTTGTAATGGAAGGATAATGCTTCGGGCTCGTATTCAAATTATGATTATATCGATGAACGCCTGCATCAGCTAAACGCTTCGCGTGCTCCTCTTTCAGCAGCCCGAGACAGGCACAAATTTTCAGTGGCATCGTCGCGCGAATTTCCCGCACCGCTTCCACCACTTGGCTGAGCTCCTTGTCTGTTGGTCCCCGGCCTGCTGCAACGATGCAGTAGGTTCCCGCCTTGCGGGCCAATGCTTCGCGTGCGCCAGCTAGCAGCGTCGTTTTATCAAGCAAGGTGTATTTGGGAATGGAAGCAGTTGACACAATCGATTGCGAGCAGTAGCCGCAGTCTTCGGGACAGAGTCCGCTTTTCGCATTAATGAGCATATTAAGCTTTACCTTCCTGCCAAAAAAATGCTGCCTCACCCGAAATGCCGCCTGCAAAAGAGGCAGCAGCTCCTCCTGCTGCGCCTCAAGAATAGACCGCCCCTCCGCTAACGTTAGTCGTTCCCCAGCAAGCGCTTTTTGCGCCATTGCCTCCCACATACTCCAACTAAGGTGCTGCTCTATCATCATACAACCTGCCTCCCACTTAATAAAAAACTACTCCGCGTTTATCCGTACATAGTCCTTTTATTTTAAGCTCATTTAATTGTTAACCTCAAAAAATAATTTTAAGTTAACAATTAACCCTTGTTATTTTAGCAAAACATGCCTCCTCTGTAAAGATCGACTTCATTCCTTGTCTGAGCAATGCATAACAAAAAGACTATCCCCTTTACAGTTTGCACTGCGAAAGAAATAGCCTTCGGGTGTTTTTTTAATAGGACTTAGCCTGCCTGAACCTCTTTCAAATAAGCTTCAAGCTGGTCGAATGTTCCGCCAAAGCCTTGTCTCATGGAATCGAACATGCCAATGAAAAATTGGTGTTCTTCCTCCGTCGCATTAACCGGTCCTCCGCGCAAGGTGAGAATCGTTTTGCCATCCTGCTCGGTGAACGTTAACGTATTGGAAATTTCAATCGGGAACGTTTCGCTGAAAGGGGCACGTACGGCATTGCCATCCTTGTCCGAAAAAGAGTTAACGAAAACAATTTTTTCCGGCTCTACAATTTCTGCAAACACGAATCTACCCCACATTTCAGCACCATCCGGCGCCGTCATCTTGTAATGGAACATGCCGCCCGGTCTAAAATCCAGCTTGGCATAGCTAATTTCAAGCCCGGTTGGTCCCCACCATTTTTTCAAATGCTCTACCTCAGACCATACTTTAAATACAAGCTCGCGCGGCGCATGCAGTTCCCTTGTAATTTCCAATTGCTCACTCATGTTCATCCTCCGTCTTTAGCTTAGTCATCGGCTGCTGTGCTTGTGCTGCCTCTTGCTTCTGAAGCTCCTTCAAATAAGCTTCCAAATTGTCGAAGCGCTGCTCCCACATGCTGCGGAACGTCTCCGACCATTCATTCAATTGCTGTAAAGACTGCGGCCGCAGCTTGTAAATTCGCTTATTGGCAGCCGGCTGCACCTCCACCAGTCCCGCGTCGCTGAGCACGCGAAGATGCTTCGACGTCTGGGGCTGGTTCAGCTCCAGCTGCTGGGCAATAGCGCCTACGGGCAGCGGCCCGTCACGCAGAAGCTCCACAATACTAAGGCGGTTCGGCTCGGCTAAAGCGCTGAAGGTCATCGCTTTCATCATCATAAATCTACTCCAGACTTGTTATCCATTAAAGTATACTCCAAAAGGAATATTCCTGTAAATGCATATTTATTTCAATTTTAATTTTATATTCCTACCAGCTACTTCATTATAGCATGCCGAGCCGCCGCCGCACGCCTCATTTGCCGCTTCCGTTTTGAAGGCTTTACATAGGTTATCCCTTTAGCTCAGAAAAAATGAATGAGGCCGGTTGCTAAAACCATTAACACAATCACCCACATCTTCTCCAACTATAGGGAAGGGATTATTCGTGTGATTTTCAGGTGAACGTTCAGTCAAACATTAAGCCCATCCTTGCATGCATTTCGTTTCTGAGCTAAGGGGATAACAACGCAAAGCAAATAAAACGAGCAGGGCAAGAAGAAAGCGGCGGATCGCGTGTAAGGATAGACGAATCAACGGGCTCATGCCGCTCGCTATTCAAACTTGACGTCATTGCCGTCCTTTGCGGCGGCATTATCCTTTTGCACATAAAAAAACCGCAAAGCAGCCCATCACTGCCTTGCGGTTTCAAATAGCCTCGTCTTATTTAAACGCCCTTGCAGCGTTCACTGCTTTTTTCCAGCCGGTATAGAGCTTTTCTTTACGCTCTTCCTCCATAGACGGCTGGAAAGCCCGCTCCTTGTGCCACTGCTCCATAATTTCCTCGCGGCTGGTCCAGAAGCCTACGGCGAGTCCAGCTAAATAGGCTGCGCCAAGTGCCGTCGTTTCTGCATTAACCGGCCGTTCGACCGGAACGCCGAGAATATCGCTTTGGAACTGCATCAGGAAGTCATTTTTCACGGCTCCGCCATCGACGCGCAGCGTTTTGAGCGTCAGCCCTGAATCAGCCTCCATTGCGGCAAGCACATCGCGCGCCTGATAAGCGAGCGCCTCCAGCGTCGCTCTAATAAAATGCTCCTTGGTCGTGCCGCGTGTCAGTCCGAATACCGCACCGCGCACGTCGCTATCCCAATAAGGCGTACCGAGTCCAACAAACGCTGGAACGACATAAACGCCTTCCGTTGAATCGACTCGTGCTGCGTACTGCTCGCTGTCCGTCGCATTTTGCAGCATACGAAGACCATCCCGCAGCCATTGAATAGCAGAGCCCGCAACAAAAATACTGCCCTCCAGTGCATATTCAACTTTTCCATCTATCCCCCAAGCGATGGTGGTCAGCAAGCCATGCTCGGAAACAACGGCTTTTTCCCCGGTGTTCATCAGCATGAAGCAGCCGGTTCCGTAAGTATTTTTAGCCATGCCTTCCTGATAGCAGGCTTGACCGAACAAGGCTGCTTGCTGGTCGCCTGCAATACCGGAGATCGGAATTTTACAGCCGAAGAAATGATATTCATCGGTATAGCCGTAAACTTCGGAGGAAGGACGTACCTCCGGAAGCATATTAGCTGGTATGGTGAGCAGCTCCAGCAGCTCTTCATCCCATTTTAGCTCGTTAATGTTATACATTAGTGTCCGTGATGCATTGGAATAATCCGTCACATGGACTTTGCGTCCAGACAGACGCCAGATCAGCCATGTATCAACCGTTCCAAACATAAGCTCGCCACGCTCAGCCTTCTCACGCGCACCCTCCACATGATCAAGAATCCATTTTACCTTCGTACCGGAAAAATAAGCATCAATAAGCAAGCCTGTCTTGCTGCGGAACAAAGGCTCGTGACCGCCCGCTTTAAGCTGCTCACAAATTTCTGCCGTTTGGCGTGATTGCCAGACGACTGCATTGTAAATCGGAACCCCTGTCTCGCGATCCCACACAATTGCCGTTTCACGCTGGTTCGTAATGCCGATTCCAGCAATCTGCTGTGTTTTAATGCCCGACTCAGACAGGCACGCGGCAATGACAGCCAAAATAGAGCCCCAAATTTCATTGGCATTGTGCTCGACCCAACCTGATTTTGGAAAATACTGCTTAAACTCCTGCTGGGCTGTATGAACCTTTTCTCCCTTTTTATTAAAAAGAATAGCTCGTGAGCTTGTCGTGCCTTGATCGAGCGCCAATATATATTTTTCCATTCGATTAAAACCTCCTGATTTACACGTTATGCCTAATCGTAATCATCGATTTATAATTTCCAAAGCGCCGCATTGCTGGATGAAACCGCGATGGCCCCGGAGCCGAACAAGGCGGGCAAATCCTCGCGCGTATGCACAAAGCCGCCCAAAATAATTTCCGTATTCGTCTCCTGCCTGATTTTGCCGACCATGGAGTGGGCGAAGCTTGGCAGCAGCTCGATGTAATCGGGCTTCACATGCGCCGCCGTATTAATAATCGTCTTGACCGAATGCGAATCAATGAGAAATCCGCGTTGGATCGCTGCCAGCTTATGTTTCTTGGCAAGCAGAAGGCTGGATGTTCTTGTGCTGATGACGCCATCAATCTTGATTGCCTTGGCCAAATAATGAATGGAGGCCTCATCGTCTTTAATGCCCTTGACCATATCCAGATGCAAAAACAGCTTTTTGCCCGCACTTCTCACCGCAGCCGCAATGCCCTGCAATTGTATAAGCTCGCCCTCGAGCAAAAATAAAATCTGCTGCGGCGAGGCCAGCGCCTGCTCTAATTCCTTGAAATTCCGAATCGCAGGAATAACCGTATTCGGCTGCATGCTTGTTCCCTCCAAACCTCGCAACCATTCACGGCTGCTAAAATCACTGCTTTGGCTGTAAGGCTGTAAACGATTTCAACGGCTATCAATTAAAAAAAGCCGACAGAAAGAATGTATACACCCCATATTCGGAATTTATATACTCAATCCAGCGGCTGTTCTCATTAGTCTCACAGCGAGTTTTATTTACTTGTCAGTGACGATTATAATATACTAAGGTCAAGCTGTAAACCCAATCATTCCTTAAGAAAGCTTAAGAAGGCCAAGCTCTTCCAGTTCCTCAAGCGCTTCCTCAGCGTCCCGCTGCGGATTCAGTCTGGCAATGAGTTCTTGTGTGATTTCGGCGCCTTCAAAAACCGCACGCACGGCTGCCAATTCCAGCTTCTCCTCGAAATAGTCCTGCGCCCATTCCTGATAGCTTTCAGGGGAATCGTACAAATAACCCAGCAGAAAATCTGCTCCATTTTCCCAACCCTCTGGCTGCTCATATTCGCTAGTATGCCACGCGGAATCGCCATTTTCCCGCCAAATGCAAAAGGTGACATCCTCATGGGTGAATGCCACATCCTGTATACGATGCAGCAGCGCTTCCGGCACCTCATTATAAATACCCGGCCAAGTACCGTATTCCTCCTGCGCATGCGGACTGTACGGGGATTCATGGTCAAAGCCTTTAATAATGGTCCCTTCCGGTGCAAAAACAACAAATACAACATCGCCCGAGCCATTGTTCAAGCTGCCCATCGTTTCATCATCCGACCATGTGGAATCATAGCGATGAACGCGAAGCCAGTCTTCCTCACACATAATCAAATCCAGCGCAGCGAGTATGCGCATCTGCTTCTCCAACTGCTCCGGTGCCGGCAACCGCGGCTTCTCCCATATTATCATTCGTATCTACCTCTTTCTCGGTGATCCTACTTAAGCTGTATATTTCCCATTATACAGCAAAAGCACCCAACGTACCGCCCGCTCCGAAATACGAATACTGGCAGCATTATTTCGATTGGGCTGGAAAAAGTTTTTTTCTGCCAAACTATTTTACGCTACACTACGAATATATACATAAGCGGCGAAAAATGACTGGCAACTTAACGTTTGAGGAAAAGAGAGGGCGCATGGAGACGGAAGCAGCATGGATTAAGCAAATTCAAAAGCAATCAAGCGAGGCGGCAGCAAATGCGCTGGTCCGCCATTATTACAAAGAAATGTACAGCTATGTGTATAGACAGACGACAAATAAACAGCTGTCCATGGATCTCACACAGGACATCTTTATCCATATGCTGCAGGCGATTGGACGCTATGATGGAGGCAAGGGGTCCTTCCGCTCATGGCTGTACAAGCTTGCAACGAACCGGATCGTCGACTATTACCGTTCGCGTTATTATCGCTACGATCAACGGACGACAGCGCTGGATGCAGAGCTCGCCGGGGATGAGGATTTCACACTGGAATTTGAGCAAAAAGAACAGGTCGAAGCCGTTTTGCAGCTTGTCAACGAGATGGATGCTGCCGCTCAGCATATTTTCCGGCTCAAATTTTTCGCCGGATATACGTTTGCCGACATTGCGCCGCTGCTGCATATGCCGGAGTCGACCGTCAAAACGAAATATTACGCTATGCTCAGAACGCTGAAATACAGGTTGGGAGACGATTACGATGAAAACCGATAAAAGGGAGCCGATTGAGCTGCCGAGCGAGCTGGAAATGGAGCAGCAAGTGAATAGGATTGTGGCACGCGGACTTGTGCCGAAGCAAACCTTTTTAGCCGATTTGCGCTTGATGCACGCTCGTCTTGGCTTTCGCTATATATTTCATGACTGGACGGAAATTGTCTTTGCGCTCGCTGCCGGCTCCCTGCTTATGCTATTCGCCCTATATGTGAAATCAAGCCATTCACAGGTCATGATTGAGGAGGTTTATGCAGCTATCTTTATGGGGTCGCCCATCCTCTATCTCCTTGTATCCACCCTCTTCTTCATCCGACCTAAGCATAGCGATACGTTTGAGACGGAAATGGTGTGCAAATACAATGTGTATCAGCTTGCTTCGCTGCGGATGCTGGCTTTTAGCATAATCTGTCTGGCGCTAAATGCAGCGCTCGTGCTTGCCGCTTCCGCTATGTTTCAGCAAATTCAATTGCTGTTTGCGCTGGCGCTGTCAGCCTCGTCGCTGTTTCTGTTTTCCGTTGTTTTTCTCTATATCGTTCTCCGCATTCGCTCGGACATGATGAAATATGTGCTGATTTCGCTCTGGTTCGCTGGCAATATCAGCTTGAAAGCTTTGTACAGCACAGGTTATATGCAGCTGCTTCAAACGATACCTGTCTCCGTTTATTTGCTATTAACAGCTGTCTGCGGGGCGTTATATATCAAAAGCCTAAACCAATTGCGAAAATTGCAAAACCCGGAAGGAGCGATTTAAAATGCTGACTGTACAGCAGGTTTCCAAACGCTTCGGCAGCTTTAGCGCGCTGGAGGACATTAATCTTGAATTTACGAATGGCGTATATGGGCTGCTTGCCCCGAATGGCGCTGGCAAAACAACGCTCATTAAGATGCTCGTCACGCTGCTGTTTCCAAGCGAAGGCGAAATTTTATACAACGGTGAAAATATTATAAAAGCGGATGAGCGCTATCGCGAGCAGCTCGGCTATCTTCCGCAGCAATTCGGCTATTACAAGCACTACAGCCCGCGCAACTATTTGCTGTATATCGCTGCCCTGAAAGGCATGCGCACAGCAGACGCCAAACCGCGAATTGCCGAGCTGCTGAAGCTCGTTGCGCTGGAGGATGTAATGGATAAAAAGATGCGCAAGTTTTCCGGTGGCATGATACAGCGCGTGGGCATTGCACAGGCGATGCTGAATGATCCGCGCATTCTCATCCTTGACGAGCCAACCGCGGGGCTTGATCCGAAGGAGCGCGTCCGTTTCCGCAATATGCTGGCGCAGCTGGCGCGCAATCGCATCGTCATTTTATCGACCCATATCGTCTCTGATGTGGAATCGATTGCCGATGAAATTATTATGATCAAGGACAAGCGTGTGCTGCACAAACGCCCGATCGCGGACATTTGCCGCTTGCTTGCGGGAATGGTATACGAAACGACTGTCGATTATGAGGAAGCTGATCACTTTCGCGGCAAATATTTGTCCATCTCGGAGCGACAGGAGCAAGGAAGGCTAAAAATCCGTTTTATCAGCAGCGGCGAGCCGCAGCCGGATTGGACGATAGCTATTCCCCATTTGGAGGACGTGTTTATTTATATTTACCAGGATGAGGCGCAGGCGGATGAAACGCCATGAGGTCAGTCATCTGGCGATATGAGCTAAGAAAAGCGCTGCTGTCCCCCGTCCTTTTAGCGCTGCTAGCTCTCTTCATCGCATTCAATTTGCTGCTCATTGTCCAGCAGCTTCATAAACGACCAGATATGACCGTGTTGAATGCAATGGTAGAGCAGTTCGGCGTACAGATAACCGATCAGATGCAGGCCAAGCTTGAGCGTTTTGATCAGTCGCAGCTCGCGGAAATGAACGCGCTGACCAAGGAACGTGCGGGAAAAATATATGCACAGGCCGATGATTTCTTCATCTATGATAATTTCAACGAGGTCGTTTATGAGCAGCCGGGCCTATTTCTGGAGCAGGAAATTGCCCGCTTTCATCGGCTGAGCCTTGTTCAGCATTATGCTGCGAGAATGCAGAGCATCAATGAAGCCTATGCCAAGCTGGATACGAGCCAGTTGGCTGAAGGCCAAATTCAATTGTACGGCCTTAGCGGGCAAGCTGCTGATGCCTTGATAGCGCGATATGCCAAGATGGACACACGGCTGCAGCAGCTCGAGGCAAGCGGCGAACATAAGCATTTATTTTTCGATGGCCAGGTGTATGGCACGCATTCTATGCTGTTTAAAAGCCTGTTTCGAACGCTGCTGTTCGAGCTTATGATTATAGCGGTGCTCCTTTCCGTCTTTTTGAGTAAAAATGAATTTGAGCAGCATACGCATTTATTGTTTTATGCAACCAAGCATGGGCGAAAGCTGCAATTGGACAAGCTGCTTGCCGCACTTGCTTCTACAGCAGTATTCACAACTATAGTGGTTGGGGTTACCCTTTCCGCCTACTTTCTCACATTCAGCTACAAGGGACTGTGGGAGGTGCCGATCAGCAGCTTTTTCACCTGGGAGCCCGGCATGCTCTTTCCGTTTCTGACCTGGCGCAATCTTACGTTCGGCGAGTATTTTGGCTGCGCTGTAGCACTTATATATGGGCTTCAGCTGATTTTCGCTGCCTTGGCCTTTGTACTCGGCTCTTTTATCCGCAGCAGCTACCTTGTATATGGAAGCTTTGCCGTGCTATTCGGCAGTCTGCTGCTGCTAGGAAGAGTCGTACCGACGAGCTCGGAGCTGCTATTTTATGCGAGCTTTACTCCCTTTCAACTCATATTAAATCCACATATATGGTTCACAGCAGGCGGTGCGTTCAATATGATCCGGGATTGGGAATGGATGACAGCCGGCGGCTGGGCCGCCATGCTTGCTGCCCTCTGCTGCATATGCCTGAAGCAATTTAAACGCCAAAATATTCATTAATCGGAGGTGCAGCTGTGAGGATCATCCTTCACGAGATGAAAAAGCTTTTTAGCCTGAAAATGATCGTTTTAGTTGGTGTGCTGAATGTCCTTTTTTATTTGATGTACATCCAGTTTTTCTTTGAATATTTCCCGAACGGCAGGCCCGATAAAGATACGTATAAAGTTGTCATTGAGATGCAGCAGCAATATGGGCTGGAGCTTGATGAAGCGGAGTTCGATCAGTTCAAGCTGAGCTATCGCGAAAGGGTTCAGGAAGCCGAGCAGCTTATGCTTAATGACCCACAGTTTAAGAAGGTCGGCATTTTTTCTTATGAGGCTTTTCGTGAAATGGACGTGTTCAGCGGGAATAAGGAATGGGATAAATTGAACAGCTACGCCATGTTCAACCCCGGCATCGATTTGTTCTGGGAGCTGCAAGGCAGAGCGTATTTAATCGAGCAATATGAACGCAGGCTGGAGCGACCTTATGCAAATCTTTCAAATGAGGATGCGGCGACTCTACAGCGGATGGATGAAATGGTGGCGTCTGGCACGCTGAATACGATTTTCCCATCGATGATTTATGGCAATTTTAAAAATGTGATGTTTTATGTTTATGCCATAAGCATAATCAGCATTTTGCTAATCGTATCTCCGATTTTTTTGCGCGATAGACGCAGCCGGGTCGTTCATCTCCAGCACGCCTCGCGTATCGGACGCAGCCTGTTCCGCAGCAAGCTAATTGCGGCACTACTGTCCGCTGTGCTCATTATTTCGATACAGCTTGGCAGCTTCTCTCTATTGTACAGTCAGCAGCCAGGCATTGATTTGTTTTACGACGCGCCCATTAACTCCGCCTTTAATTTTCCCTACTTCTGGTATGATCTTACGTTTGTCCAGTTTATCATGCTTACGGTCGCGATCCTTTATGTTCTTGGCTTAATTACAGCGCTGGCGGCAGCTTTCTTCTCCAGCATCTCTGCGAATTATATGGCACTCGTTGCGCTGCAAATCCCTTATATTTACCTCATTACGCAACCACTTTCCCGCGTGCTGATTGAGGAGCTCATTATGTTGTATAGACCAAAATACGTACAGCCACTCGCTTATGGGTTGTTTTTCGCCATCGTCGCTTGCTTGCTCGCGTACCGGTGGCATCGGGAACGAAAAGGAGATTTGCTCCTATAATACATGTTTTAAGGATCGAACAGCAACAAAGGCTTGGCTCCTGTCTTCCAGGAAGCCAAGCCTTTTATTATTTCCGCTAGGAGCACCATTCGACAGTTATCCACAATTTCCAGCAGCAATTTACAAAATAATACTTTCCCATTTTTTTAATCTATTGTAAAATGATAGACGAAATGATATTTTCCTAGATGTATCCATAATTTCAAAATCAAAGTATACGAGGGGAGGAGGATCAACTAGCGTTTTAAAGCAAATCTAATTTCAGAATATGGAGGAATACAAATGTTTAAGAAAACCAGCCTCACCTTGACTTCCTTCTTGCTCTCAACTTCCCTGCTTGCAAGCAGCCTTACAGTCACAGCAGGCGCAGCCTCAGCAGCTCCAACGATTACGCCAGCGGTCGCTTATCAGGCTTCAGCTACCACAGTCAGCAGCATTACGCTTGCCGACATGCCTGCCAATCTCAAAAGCTCCATTGAATGGGTATGGACCAATCGCATGATAACAGAAGGCTCGACGACTCGCAAAAACTTGATTTTCGATCAAATATTTGCTGGAAAAGGCACGATTAATTACGTTGTGCGCTGGCAATCGGGCAAAAACTTGACACTCCAGCAGCGCAAGGACCTTGCCGCCATGCTGCAGCGCCAGATGAATAACTGGACGAAGCATTTGAAAGATTATGACGGCTGGCCATACGGAGACATTCAAGTGAAAATCGTTGGCTGGGCCGTAGCCAATTCCGCACAAATTTTAGACAAGCAAGCAGATGAAATCATCTATACAGACTATATAACGGACCAACTGAGCACCTCTAATCCTGCTATTCCATCGAAGCTTCCTGTCGCACCGAGCGCTTTGTCGCGCTTTGATCATTTTACGAACCCCAACTATGCTTATCCGGGCGGACTCGACAAGCGCTTTGACATGTATTTGTGGGCAACGTCAGGCTTTGGCGGCGGAGCAGGCGGCGATTGGGGACAGCGTATGTCCGACGATTACATTTTGAGCACGGTTAACTCCAATGAAATTCAAATTACAGAGCATGAAATCGGCCATGGCTTCGGTTTAACCGACTTTTATGAAGCGAATGAGCGTCCTCCAGGCGGCTTCCCAGTGCCAACGATTATGTGGGCAGGAAATTCACCAACGATTACGAGCTGGGACATTTGGATGCTGCGATATACGTGGAGCCAAATTAAAAAGGATGCTTCCCGCTTCCCGGCTACGACCGATAATGGCAATACGAATTTGAGCAATATTGCGCTAAACGCGTCCGTTACGTCCTCTTATGTGTCTCCTTGGGAAAGCATTAGTGCGCTAAATGACGGCTTTGATCCCATTCATTCCAACGACCGCAACCATGCTGTTTATGGAAACTGGCCGGAAACGGGTACGCAATGGGTCCAATATACATTTAATAAAAGCTACACTGTTACACAATCCGATGTTTACTGGTTCAAGGACAATGGCGGCATCGACGTGCCAAGCTCTTATAAAATCAAATATTGGACTGGCAGCGCCTGGGTTGACGTCCAAAACGCCGTCGGCCTTGGAACGAGCATCAATCAATATAACACAACAACGTTTACTCCTGTAACAACGACATCGCTGCGAATCGAAATGGTATCTAAAAACCCGGCATCCACCGGCATTTTAGAGTGGAAGGTCAAAGCTTCCAGCTAGCATTATACACTGCATACTAAGCAAAACAGCATTAGCATAAAAGGAACGCCAAAGGAGACTATCCTCCTTTCGGGGTTCTTTTTTACCTTCTATAATCGTTGTCTTCTAAAAAAGCTGCTAACCTCCCCTCCATCTTGCATGCTATTGACATGACGGCTTAATCGATCGAATATACTGATAAGCATCCTAATGTGGAGGCCTATTCAATGAACGAGTTCCTAGTAATTGACCGTCGCCTGCGGTATCGCAATAGCAGCATTTTTTATAAATGCATGCCCAACCCCGGCAAACAAACGCTGCTGTTTCTCCATCCAGCCTTCGCGGATCATCGGGTCTTTTGCAGGCAGATAAGCTATTTCAATTCCGGCTACCAGGTGATAGCTGTTGATATGCCAGGGCATGGACGCAGCCAAGTTCAAGGCACCAAAGTGACGTTAAAAGACATGCCGCACATTGTAGCTGGGATTTTAGCTAAGCATAACATTGCCGCCTGCCATGTGGTCGGCGTTTCCCTCGGCTCACTAGCAGCCCAAGCTTTCGCAGAACGTTATAACGAGAGGGTGCATTCTGTTACAATCGTCGGAGGCTACTCCATTCATTGCGAACATGCAGAAATTTGGAAGGAGCAGAAGCGTGAGGGGCTGCGTTGGCTGTTTTATTTTTTATTTTCCATGGGGCGGTTTCGCCGCCATGTGACTAGCTTTTCCTGTGCCAGCAGCTATGGCCGGGAAATATTTGCCCGAGGCGCGAAGCTGTTTAATCGGCGCTCTTTCGCAGCGATGACGGGTCTAGGCGATTTTTTCACGAAGAAAGAGTCGCCCGTACCCTACCAAATGCTAATCGTATACGGGGATAAAGATTTGAAGGTGCTTTTGGATAACGCACGCAATTGGCATATGGCAGAAACCCTTTCGCAGCTCGTGCTGCTGCCCGGTGCCGGCCATTGCGCCCAGCTTGATGCGCCAGAGTCGTTTAATCGCATATTGGAGCGTTTTATCACGTCTATATCGTGTTGAGCATGAGACTTTCCAGTGCTCATGCTGCAAAGAAATCAGCGAAGAAAGACTGCAACTATGCAACTTTCCATTACGTATAATTTGAAATATCCCCTTTGATGTTTCGGCGATGTGTCCGAGGCGTAATAATAGGTGATAGACCAAGGTGAAACGGCTGTCGCCGTCCTCTGGCGGAGCGGCTCGTTTCATTCAGAGAAATATAAGGGGGGAGCCTATTTTGAGCTTGAAACGAATATCGACTGTGCTTACGCTGAGCGTATGCATAGGATTGCTCACGGCCTGTGGGCAAAATGAAGATCCGGGGGCATTACCGCCCTCCACGACTGCATCACCAGAAGCGACGTCGGATACAGCTGCTACTGAGGCAACGGCTGCACCGGAATCAAACGCTGAATCAACAGTAGCGTATGAGGTTGTTGCAGAGGAGCTGCGAGCGCCATGGGTCATTGCGTTTTCCGGTGACGTTATTTACGTTAGTGAGCGGGAAGGCAATGTCGTCCAAATCGATGGCGAGCAAAAAACGAGACAAACCGTTAATTTGACTAAATCGGTTCAGGGGGGCGGCGAGAGCGGATTTCTGGGCTTCTTGCTTGCGCCGGATTTCGAACAGTCGCAGCAGGCCTATGCTTACCATACTTACGAGGAAGATGGAGAAATGCTTAACCGCGTCGTGCAGCTGAAGTATACGGGCGAGAGCTGGGATGAGACACATGCATTACTGGAGGGTATTCCAGGCGCTTATAATCATGATGGCGGCAGAATGGCCTATGGACCGGACAAGCTGCTGTATATTACGACAGGCGATGCTCAGCAGCCTGAGCTATCACAGGATAAAGGCAGTCTGGCAGGCAAAATACTGCGCATGACGCTCGATGGCAAAGTACCGGCAGTCAATCCATTCCCGGACTCTTACGTTTATTCGTATGGGCACCGCAATCCGCAGGGACTGGCCTGGACAGATAAAGGCGTCATGCTTGTTACGGAGCATGGCCCATCGGGCTCGCCTGGTGGACATGATGAAATTAACGTCATTGAGCCTGGCGGCAATTATGGATGGCCGAATGTATACGGCAATCAGACGGGGAGCGGTTTGATTCCGCCTGTCTATCATACCGGCGGGCCGGCTATCGCCCCTTCCGGTGCGGCAATCGACGACCAGAATCGGATGCTGATCGCTACGCTCGTGGGCAGTGCGCTGTATCGCTATGACCCGGCGACAAAGGATATGTCTGTCGTCTTTGATGGAGAGGGACGACTCCGCGATGTAAAGATGAAGAATGGCCTCGTATATGTCATCACCAATAATACCGATGGCAGAGGAAATCCTTCAAATACAGATGATCGCTTGCTGATCGTGAACGGAATTAAGTAAACGTACAGAGCTGCTTTTTGCTCGGGCGGAGAGAATAGCTGAAGTGACGCAGCAGAACTGGCAGCAATAACCCGCCGCTTGGCGGACGAAGCACAGTACCCCCGTTTCTAACTGAACGGGGGGGGGACTGTCCTTATTATAGAATTAGACTAAGACAAATTATTTAACTTCCGTTACATTCGGCTGAGCAAAAATTTCATCGTAGTAGGAGTAGCAGGAGCCGCTGTTGCATGCTTTGCTTGTGCCAAATAGATGATTTCCAGACGATTGTCAAAAGCTTGTACAACAGGAACCGGAGCATCCGCCTCCACTCCAAGCGTTAGCCCCGGCAGCATCCAGCGATTGGCTGAAATACCGCGCGCGTCTACCCCTTGCCCCGTAATTTCAAAATAAAATTCAATGTCGACGGCGGCGCTGCACTGAACCTCTATCTCAAGCTGGCGTTCGTTCACTGCCGCTTCATAATAGACACCTCGCAAATGGGTGTTCCAATGCTTGCCAACTTCGCGCCGAATGAGCCGGAGATCGTATTTATGCCCATCGGCCGTTTTCCAATGAATCGTAGCGGGATGCAACTGGCCGTTCGTATTTTTGCTGCCTGACATGGCACCCATCATGATCTCTTTCTCAATCCAGGCTCTCGCTGTACATAAATTTGTATTTACATCCGGCTGATCCCGCTCACACAACTCCCGGAACGACTGCTCCACAAGCCGGTCGCGCTGATGCTCGGCAAGGTGTGGAAGCCATTCCTTCGGCACGTCTACGCCGACAAGGGCGATCATAATATCATGCTCCGTCTCGCAATTTATCGCGGTAAAATGCTCATAGCCTTTGCCGAGTGCCAAATACAGCATAACGCCCAGCGAGCTGTGGGCGGTCATTTCCATTTCGTAGGCACGGGCAAACGGGCCGGAAAGATTTTCGATATAAGGATTATAAAAGTCGGCGATGTTGGACCAAAGTCCCTTCTCCATTGCATGGCCAAGCTGCTGGAAGGCTGCCGTCTTGCCATATTGCCGCCATAAACCAAGCACTGTCAGATCGACGCCGTAATAGGTTGTCGTATTGAATTCGGATAGGGAGCCAAACTCCGCATAACGGGCGTGAAGCTTCTCCGCCTCGCGGTCGGCATGCTCCATCCAATCGCTGCGCTGCAAGCGCGTTCCGTAGTAATGGGTAATAAACGTATGCATCAGCTCAATATTGGAATTCATCGGAACGACATCCGACAATCGGCGCTCAATAGAGCCGGTAACGGCCTTGATCATTGACTGCTCCATGCGCCCAAGCAGCGGCTGCGGCAGCTTGCCTTCGAAATGCTCCAGGATGACCGCAAAAATACAGCTGATGAACTCCCGCCAGTTCGGATCGTAGCTTTTCCAGACAGGAGGCAGCACTTCATCTATAGCCGTCACAAGCCGGTCCGTCCATTCCTTCTTCGCTTGCTCGCCTTCTATGCCGCTTACCAAGCGCTGCGTTATTTTTTCAAAGGTTTGCGCCAAAAAATAAGCATGGCCCGGCCCTAAGCTTTTCCAAGGATAGTTGCCGGCTGGCGGGTCGATCGACTGCAGGGCGCTTTTGAAGGTGCCATGGTAAATTTCATCTGGCGCATCAAGCTGCAAATCGATAATTTTATGGAGCACTTCGCAAGCCCGCTCTACGTCGCCCGGCTCGCCTCGCAGCAGCAGTCCAAGCGCGTAATGTCCGCTACCCCTCGTGCCATGCTTGCCGAACTCCTCGCTGTCGCCAATCAGCTTAGCCTTCTCATCATACTTTGCATCCATATATGCCAGCGCTTGATCGACCAAATAACGGCGCTCCTCCGACAACTGGCTCCACTCATTCAATGCCATGCCCTTTCTCCCCCTAGAAGTTCCGCCATTTACTGCCCTGCTTCCATACCTAAATTAATGCCCAGGCACAGAACGGCTTCTTTTATTCACGCCATATAACAGCAACAAGCCCATTATAGCACTGACCGTGCATGCCAGATACATCAATTGTGCGCCACCCGCATTGTACAAAAATCCATTAAGCAGGTTGCCAATAATGCCTCCCAGCCCGACAAAAACCATATTAAATACACTTTGTCCGGTTGCCTGCATTTCCTTGCCCGACACGTTCGCTACATACTCGACCGCTGCGACATAAAAGAGTCCGAACGACAGACCATGCAACGCTTGGATGCCGATCATGACAGGCGGGTACGGAAACAGCCATTGGACAGCCCAGCGCAGAGCATAAGCAAAAGCGGCAATGACGAGCGTTCGTTCCCTGCCAAGCTTGGCAATAATTTTAGCGGCAAGCAGCATCGAGGGCACATTGGTCATGGAAGCAAGCAGCAGCGCAAAGCCAACCATGGAGAAGCTTCCACCCGCCTCCTGAAAGGAAAGCACAAAAAAGGAATTGTAGGCGGTCAGCGTTTGATTGACAAAAAAGCAGGCCACGAGAAACCAGAGGAAATTGCGATTGCTGAGCATTTTTTTGAACCCTTCGGTCAAGCTCACCGTCGTTCGATAACTATCCGACTTATTCGAAAGCGTCAGCACCATTGCCACTCCAGCCGAACTGAATATAAAAAACGGCAGCCATAGCTGAGTAATGTGAAAAAAAGATAAATACAAGCCGCCCGCATAACCGCCAAGCGCCGTTCCTAAACTCCCGAGGCTGCGAATCGTGCCATAGGAGGTGTGTCCTTCGCGGGCAGCGGTAACGGCATAGGAATCGGCAATCGGGCTTTGCGTCACGCTGAAAATAATCGACGTTGTATACACGATGACGAGCAGCGCAAATAGTTGAACATTGTAAAAGTAAGCAAGCACAGCGGGCACGCCGATGCTGCATATGAGTACCAGCTTTGTCTGGCGGTAACGGTCCACCATATAGCCCCAGAACGGCTGAACGATGATGGACAGCAGCGTGCCAAGCGACATCATCATGCCTACCTGACCCGCCGACATGCCTTGATGAACGAGCAGCGTCGTTAAATAAGGGTTGAACAAACCACCAGCGAGCCCTGTAAACAAGTACAAGGCTCGCAGCTTTAGCAGCATTTTTTTCGCGTCATTCATGATGAGGTTGATTATCCTTTCACTGCTCCAAGCATGACGCCGCTGACAAAATAACGCTGCAGCCATGGGTATACGAGCAAAATCGGAACAGTAGCAAAAATAACACTCGCTGATTTCAAGCTTTCTGGCGTAATTTTCGGTCCACCGCTGTTGCCTTCAAGGCTTGCCAGCTCGGAAACCATATTGTTTTGAATCATTTGATACAGCTTCAGCTGAATCGGATAAAGCTCCGGCTTGGAAATATACATGAGCGTATCCTGAAAGCCATTCCAGCGCCCGACGGCGTAAAAGAGGCAAAGCGTCGCCATAACGGGCAGGGACAGCGGCAATATGATGCGCATCAGCGTTCCAAAATGCGAGCTGCCATCAATTTCAGCCGCTTCCTCCAAGCTTTGCGGAATGCCATTAAAGAAAGAAATCAGAATAATCAGATAAAATGGGCTAATCAGACCCGGCAGCACAAGCGCCCACACGGTATTGAGCAAATTCAGGTCACGCACGAGGATATATTCAGGAATGATGCCACCTGTGAAAAACATCGTAATGACGATTAAAATCATAAACACCTTACGTCCTTTAAGCTGCGATTTCGTAAGCGGATAGGCAGCAACAATCGTCATCACCATACATAGCGCTGCGCACAGCGCCGTCAGAAATACAGTAAAGCCTAAGGAGCGAATCATCGTCATATCCGAAAAAACCTTGCCATATGCATCCCAGTTGAACCCAACCGGGAAGAGGGTTACCTTACCCGATGTAATCGCTAGGTTGGAGCTGAGCGATACTGCAATAATATGCAGAAACGGCAAAATACAAACAACAACTGCCAATGTAAGCAAAACCATATTTACCGTGTCAAATACGCGGTTAGCCATACGTTCATTCATTGATCCTCCGCACCTTTCCGTAAGAGCTATAATATGCTCTCATCTGTTAGTTTTTTAGATGCATAATTGGCACCGAGGACGAAGATCAGTCCTACAATAGCCTGGAACAAGCCGACGACTGTCGCCAGCGTATATTCGCCAGACTGAATACCGACGCGGTACACGAAGGTGCTGAGCACATCCGAATATTCGCGAACCGCCAAATTACCTATAATATACGGCCGTTCAAAACCTATTGTAATCATATTGCCAAGATTGATAATGAGCAGCGTTACAATTGTCGTTTTGAGGCCCGGGAGTGTAATATGCCAAATCCGTTTAAAGCGCCCCGCTCCATCAACCTCCGCCGCTTCGAACAGCTCGCGGTTGATGCCCGTCAATGCGGCCAAATATAAAATCGTTCCCCAGCCTGCGCTTTGCCACACGCCAGTTGCCAAATACGTAACGAGCCAATCCTTTTTATCCGTAAGAAACGGGATCGCATCAAAGCCAAGCGAGCTTAATACATTGTTAATCATGCCGGATTGCGTGCCAAACACTTGATAAACAATGCCGCCTATAATGACCCATGAGATAAAATGGGGAATATACAAAATCGTTTGCGATATTTTTTTGAACCAAACCCATTTCGCTTCATATAGCATGATCGCTAAAATCAATGGAGCCGGGAAGGATACGATTAAATCCAAAATATTAAGCATTAACGTATTTCGAAGCGTCAAATAAAAATCCTTCATTTTGAAAACTTCAACAAAAGCATCGAATCCAATCCACTCACTGCCCGAAATGCCTTGAAACAGGTTAAAATCCTTGAATGCGATTTGCACGCCCCACATCGGTCCATACTTGAACACTAGAAAATAAAGGAGCGGGAGTGAAATCAGCGCGTATAGCTGCCAATACCTGCGAAAATAAATGTTTGTGCTCAATGTTGTTCGCCCCTTCTTCCCTTCATATGCAGTTGGCGCAGAGGGAGCCCCGCCTATACCGGTTCAGTGTCCCCCTGTCCCACTGCCTTCCACTTACCTGCCTATCATTCAAAACGCATGCTGCTTTACTTCGCCTCTGCGTAAGCTTTCGTACGCTCGTCCATTACTTCCTTGCCGCCACGGGACATATAATCTTCCAATGCCGTATCGAAAGTGCTGTCGAATTTATCTGGAGCCGCCATCGTTGTTTTCACGATCATTTCATCCAGCTTGCCTTCGAGTGACGTGCCATATTTCGTCTTGCTCTTGATCGGACGGGCAAATTTAACCGGTGCGATCGTATCCGTATCGGCAAATTCCATCGATTGGCGGACACCTTCTTGATATTTAGTCGGCATCCCGTAAATAAAGGCTTCTTTATTTTTCTCATCATCGCCTGCGATTCTGCCATTAGCTACGATTACAATATCGCCGAGGTTATAAATTCGGTCCTTCGCTTCCTGCGACGCATTTTCCAGTACGACTGGAATGCCATCCTTCAGCTCGTAGTTTTCGCCTACAACGCCGTTTTGCATATCGATTAGCACATTGGTCGATGACATCCAATCCAAATATTTAACCGCTTCTACAGCGTGCTTGCTTGATTTAGGAATCATGATGTAAAGGCCGTTGGAAGCATATTCAGGTTTTGCATGCAGTCCTTCCGCATTCGTATACGTATCAATTGGAGAGAGAACCGCTTTCGGATTATTGGCCTGCAAGTTCTCATAGGCCGCATCATTATAATAGATGTTATCGTAGTCATCGCTGAACATACCGATTTTGCCGCTTTGAATGTCCTGCGTCAGCTGCTTCTTATCTTGGTCAAGTCCAAAGTCCTTGCTCATCAGCCCTTCGTTGTACAGCTTGTTCATGAAGCGCAAGCCTTCCTTGAAGCCCGGCAGCACCGGCAAATAATCACGATTTGCAAGCTGCTCGTCCGTTGTCAGGCTGCTTTGCGGCTGAACGAATGACCAGAGCAATGGCTCCAGCTGTCCAGGCTCTATGGTCATGCCGAGCGGAATGACGCTGCCTCCCGTTTCACCCGGGTCCTTCTCCTTGAACGCTTTAAGCGTCTCGTAGAGCTCATCCGTCGTTGCCGGCATCGGCATCCCCAGCGCATCAAGCCAGTCTTGGCGGATCCATGAGGAATATCTAGCCGTTATCGTTCTTTTGCCCGGAACAGCAAATTGCTTGCCTTCGACTTGTCCATATTCCAATGTATCGTCGCCCAGAAACGTCTTAAGGTTTTGTCCATGCTCATTTAATAAGTCCGTCAAGTCGGTAAGACCGCCTTGCTCCGCATAACGTTCGAATGTCGCTTGATCATACGTAAATACGATATCCGGCACATCATCTCCGCTTGCCATCAGTACGTTCAGCTTGGCAATTTCTTCTGAACGGGGGATCGGCACGAATTGAACATCAATGCTGCTCGTTTTGCTGAAGTTGTCTTTCACGTAACGGGTTAAGTAGCTGTCTGTAATCGTGTAGCCCTGCGGCGTATTGCCGCGGTCGAAAATCTCTACTTTTAATGAAGAAGCCGCTGCGCCGCCTGCATTCGAGCTTGAGCTTGCGCCAGATGTTTCTCCGCCTCCGTTTGAACAGCCCGTAACCAATACAGTTAATGCGAACGTACCCGCCATCCATTTTCTGACCGCCATTTTACTTTTGCTACGCTTCATTTGTTCACAGCCCCTTTTTGTTTGGTTTGCCTCGTCTATTGAGGTGAGCTTTCCTAACCTCTTATTGACGATGCCGCTTGTGGAGATGAGCCAAGTATGACACGATGACAGGAAATCTGACAATAAACAGAATTCCACCTCAAAAATCGGGTGGAAAATCGTCGCAAGCCCCGTATTTTGGCTGATGTGACGCTATTCCTGTAAACATACCTTTTTCCGATCCGCTTGAATTGGCCATCCAAGGTGAAACGGCTGTCGCCATCCTTTGGCGGTGCGGCGTGTTTCATTCCGAGAAATATAAGCACATTTATATGTGTGAAACTTATAAATTCTTATATTAAAAAAAGCCCCCGAACTTGTTCGGGAGCCACCTTCTAGCTTCTGCTTATTCACTTGCAGGTTCTGGCTTCATTTCATATTTTCTATAGTCTCCCGGTGTGACACCGACTATTCTTTTAAACACCCGTCCGAAGGTAACGGAATTGGCGTAGCCGACCTGCAAAGCGATTTGCTGGATAACCTCATCGGTTTGGCTCAGTAAATTTTGGGCGTGCACAATGCGCAGCTGCGCCAGAAAATCAACGAATTTTGTATTGAACTCTTCCTTGAACAAATGGCTCGCATATTTCGCAGACACTTGAAACCGATCGCTCAATATCGTAAGGGACAGATCCGGATTCGTGTAATGCTCTTCAATGTAAGCTTTCATCTCACTAATCATCGCCCGGTAGCTTTTATTTTCATTGGTCGATACATACACCCGGTAAACTTCGTTCATCATTTCCAGCAGCAAGGCTTCCATCTCGGGCAGCCGCTGCGCCTTATCCAGCTCCGCCCGCCACAGCTGTGCCTGCTCGCCAACAAAGTAATCCTTCAAATTATCGGAGAGATCCATCAGCTCTCTGCCCAGCATTTGGCGCAGCCAATGAATAAGCATTCGGATGTCCTGATCCGCAAGCAGCTCGGAGCCGACCCTTTGAAATAGCGTGTGCACCTGCTCCCGCCATTCCTGATTGGTCAAGCGAAACATTTTGACGATACCAGCCATGATAGGGAAATATTTATAAGACTCCATATTCGGCTGCAGCGGCACATCTGAGCCAAACACCATTTCATTTTCACCCAGAGACAATACATATTGCAGCGCTGATTCTGCAGATTGGTAGGATTCCTTTAAGCTGCCGTCCAGATTCGTCACAATGCCAATACCGAATTGCATTGTCAGCTCAAATTGGCTTGCGGCCCACTGGTGGGAGCTCCTGACGGCCAAGCGCAGCCTCTTTTTGAAATTTTCAACTTCTTCCTCTTCCTCTACGGCACCACTTGTAAAAATAATGCCCAACTGGCTGCTGCTTATCCATTCCGCCCAGCTGTCCAGTCCTCTTTCCCGTGCCAGCTCCTGAAAAAGATTCATGAGCGTCAAACGGAACGTTTGCTGATCCTGATGAGAGAAGTCGCCGTAGGCGACCTCAAAATCATGCATTTCCGCAATAACGACTGCGGCGTGCATAGCATGCTCCGATGCTTGCAGTACGGCTAAGGAGTGGCATTTTGTAGCCCGATCCCCTTGAGCCTCAGCCTGGCCTTCGATTAAATCGATAAAAAACTGCCGCCTGCGTATAAGTAAATTCTCATGATGCTGCTGCTCATAATCTGCTGTCTGCTGGATAAGCTGCTCCAGCGCATGATCGATTAACGCAAGCTCATCTCTAGTCGTGACATCGGAGGAGCGCACCGGAAGCGCCTGAATTCGGTTCATCATGACTTGAATCGGCCTATAGTTTTTGCGGGTAATATAAATGATGTAGAGGACGGCTAACAACAAGGTAGCCAGCCCAATAATAATCCATACATAAGAAATGACAGATACCCAGGCGAACAGTTGACCCGCGCGGAGGCCGCTGCTGAACGTCCAGCCCAGCTTTGGCGACACTAGCGTCGTTAACACAGTGCCTTTCTCGTCGATACTACCCAGCCCTAAATTACCTTTAGGAAAAATAGTTTCGCCTTCCTGACCCGTTACATGAAGAAAGGAAACATTGCTGCGCGTCATATCATCTATCATTCGGCCTAGAGGATAGGCGCCGAGATTAATGACTAAAACGCCTTCCTGGCCGAAGGGAAGCGGCAGCCGCTTATGCATGCTGATGACTTCCTCTGGCTTATCGGATTCCAGCAGCTTGAAGGAACGGATTTGCGACCAGCGCTGGAAAGCTGGCTCATCCAGCGACTGCTCCAAATAAGCGCGATCAGCAAACACCTCCTGCGTCGTAAATCCATATTTACTAACGATACGCCGATCGGACAGACGGTATATATACATGGAATCCAGCAGTTCATTATTGCTTTCCATGACCCACAGCTTTTTGGCGAGCTCCAAAAATTCGGGACTGCCCTTCTCCACATCACCCGCGAGAAATTGTCCGTAAACCGGGTCATTTTCCATTTGGCGCAATATTTCCATCTCCACTTGATTGACCGCTCTATCGAGACTATCGACGACATAGGAAGTGGAAATGCGATTCGCCTTCTCCGTTTCGTTCCGTGAAATCTCATTTACAATGAGGAAGGAGAGGAAAATGACAATAGATATCGTCAAGATGAAAATCGGAAAATAGGAGAAAAGCAATCTGCGATACCAATTTTTTGACATAATCCTCACTCCATATCTGACAGCATCGAAATTGGCTTGTAATTATTCATTACCAACGCCATTAAATGATAGGTTTTCTAACATTGTATCAGATATATCGAGAAAACAAAGCTTAATTCTAAAAATGATGGCAGGAAAACCCTTACATTTGCAATTTAGGCTGGCTGCATAAATGGACAAAGAAAAAAGGAATGCCTCTAGGCCTCGACAAGCCCGCACATTCCTTGAAATGGTTCCACTTGCTTCCATTTACTCCTTGTACTCCTGTTTCTACTTGGCGATGTCGATTTTGTCCAGCGTCAGCATCTCATGCATGACTTTCGCCGCATCTCGATGCTTCGCCACCATCAGCGGTTAGCTTGTCCCACAGCTCGTCGACTTCCGCTTGCATCTCGCCGTTGCGTGACTCGCTAATGATTTTCGAATTTTTGAGAATTGAAATATAGAAAGCAATAGCCTCCTCAACGTTGTCATTGGACCATACAATGGGGTGATTTTTGCATGGATAGTCGCTCCTTAAATTTGAAATAGGGCTTTAAGTATGGCTGATATGGTTGCATAGTCTGATGGATAGGGTTTGATCATATTCCATATTTTTTTGCTCCATCACTTCAACAAGACGGAAGCTTCCAGCCGGATAAAACGCTGACGCGCGCTGAAATGGCGGCCGTCATCACGCGATTGATGGATTATTTGATCCAACAGCCGAATCAATAAATGTTCAAATCGAGTAGGAGGGGGCGCCAAGCCCCCGACCTCTCACACCACCGTACGTACCGTTCGGTATATGGCGGTTCATGTCATATTCCGCAATTGATTGTATCTGTCCGTTAGGCTTCTCAGACCAAGGGATAACCAGTATTGGCTATCCAGCGTTCGATGAAGAATTGGACTACATGCGATACGCCAATATTTCTTCCTCGAATTTCCCCACTCATAGGCTTTCTGTTTCGGAACTCCCAGCGACTGCAGTTTTCTAACCTTCGTCTTGGGTTGCTTCCATTGCTTCCAAACACACATTCGAAGTCTTCTTCTTGTCCATTCATCCAACTCTTGGAATACACTTTTCGTATCCACTAGTGCGTAATAACCACACCAACCTGTCAGATATTGATTTAATTCCTTTATTCGCATCTCGATTGGGATCGCTTTGCTGCGTGAGGTGATCATCTTGATCTTTGCTTTGACCCGCACTAAGGATGGTTTTGCGATCTTTATGCGCGGGTTCCTCTTATCCCAGCTGAATGTAAACCCTAGAAACTTCCGTTTCCATGGGCGGTCTACCGCGCTTTTCTCTCGATTAACCCTCAGTTTCAGTTTCCCTTCGATATATGCGGTAATGGATTTCATCACGCGATGCCCTGCTTTCCATGTTTTCACGTAGATGTTACAGTCATCGGCATATCTCACGAAACGAAGGTTCCTCTTTTCCAGTTCCTTATCTAATTCGTCAAGGACAATATTAGATAATAATGGACTCAGCGGACCTCCTTGCGGCGCTCCTTCCGTTGATGCTTGAACAAGACCACCTTCCATGACTCCTGCCTGCAAATACTTCCGAATGAGTTTCAAAACGGTTTTGTCCGTAACTCGTTCGGCTAGCTTCGCCATTAGGCGGTCATGATGGATACGGTCGAAGAATTTCTCCAAATCCATGTCTATTACAATACGATGTCCCTCTTGCATGTAACTACGCGCTTTCCTCACTGCATCATGACCCCGCTTTTGCGGACGGAATCCATAACTTCGCTCGGAGAACGTCGGGTCAAATACAGGTGTTAATACTTGCATGATCGCCTGCTGAATGAGTCGATCTGACACGGTTGGTATCCCTAATAACCTTATTACACCGTTCGGTTTCAGGATTTCCACCCGACGGACTGGACTAGGCTCATAGGTTCCATTTCGTATGTTTTCGCGAATCGCTTGCCAGTTTTGTACGATGTGTCTGCGTAAATCTTTTACCGACATACCATCTATGCCATGGCTTCCTTTATTCGTCTCGACCCTTGTTAGAGCCAAAAGCATGTTTGCTCGTGACAGCATTTCCTCAACCATCTTTCGATACACTCCCTTGCGTGAACGGTTCTTCTCTTTGTGCCTTAGATGGGCTCTGCCCTTCTGAGTACCCTCGCGTATTCACCGCTACTTTCCTCAGATAGGTCCCTTCAAAAAAAACTGGGATTGTCTGCTTTCAACGCCCATCCTCGAACGCCAAGTTGGTCCGTTCCTATTCCATGTTCAGCCCTTCCGCGAGCTGTTGCAACAGCTTGCGTACTATGGCCTCTGCTGACTTCTGTACGTTCAGCTTGTCCTCGCGAACAAGGTTACGAAGTTCACTTCGCTCTCGTACAGATCTCCCCAGGTAAGAGCACTATCTTCCTCTCCATCTATCTGCTCCATTTACTCTCGTACGCCTTCGGCAGTATGGACTTTGACTTGTGATGCAGCCTCATCCAACGTACGTTAGCCTTGTATGAAGTTCGTGTTCCTCAGACCGGAGATTTGCCGCCGACTTCCTTCAGATTCCGTCTCACGGCGGACACCCTTGCCTTAGGCTATGGCTACTACTGCCTTCACCATTCGGGACTTGAACCCTAGAGATAGCACCCATGCTGGGCGCACACCAAAAAAGCTCAAGACCCCGAGGTCTTGAGCTTTTTTGTACTTTTTGTCATAAACCACTTACACCAAGGCTTCTACTAAGCTACATCCATAATCCGAACAAGCCTTCATTCACACCTAGATTATACATATAATACAACCCAAATATAGCACTAACGATGCCGGTTGCCCCAATTAGGACGCGATTGAGCTTAAAGCGGCTGGAAGAGAGAATAAACGGAATGCTGATGAAGGTGGTAAAGCATAACATGCCGATTACCGTACCAACACCAAATACAGCGATATAGATCAAACCTTCGCTAATACTGTTCACAGTGCTCATCGTCAGGACGACCATGGCTCCACTGCCAGCGAGGCCATGAATGAAGCCAATCAGCAGCGATTTACGATAGGAGCCATGAAAATGCTGGCTTTCCTTAGCACCCGCACCCGCACCCGCATCCACATTCGCGCGCATGCTTCTAAGCGAAATAATCGTATTCACTCCCAGTACTACGATCATCACTCCAACCAGAAACTCTAAGGACATCGCCCATTTTTCCGTCATTTCACTTCTCATGGCCATGAGAATAAACCCGACAATAAACAGCGTCAGCGAATGTCCGATCCCCCAAAATACGCCGGAAAAAGCGGATTTGCCGATATGCTTGCTTTTAATCGCAATCGTGGATACCGCAATAACATGATCCGGCTCAAGCGCATGCTTAATGCCGAGCAGAAACCCAATGGCCAGCACAGAGAGTATACCCGCGTCCATCTCCCATAACCCCCTGTTTTTAATGCCTATAACAACTACTTCCGCAGCTTAAAAGCATCCTTACCCAGCAGCAGTGGACGCAGCTCGCTCCAAATGACATGGAACAGCGCCTCAAGCTCTGCCCCGCTATATCCAAGACAGCGCACGACTAGCCCGTTCGCCTCCAAAAGCGACACTCCGCCGTAAACCCTCTGCCCTGCTCCTCCTCCACTTGACGTCTTCACGTTTAGATAACGATCAAGCACCCGCCGCACCGCATCCACATGCTCTGCCCCGACAGCCTCGGATAAGCACCAGAAGCTTCCGAAATGAGAATATCCCCCGAGTACCGATTCAGGCGAAAATCTCAAAGGCTCCAGACGCAGCGAGTCCCATACGACCAGCCGATCCCCCCAATAGATCGACAGCTCGCTATGCAGCATTTCGTATTCAAACATCTCCCCAAAACCTGCGCGGCCAGGCGTCAGCATATCGCTCATAAACAGCTGCGCCCCCTGCTCCATATGTACCGACGTAATTCCTCTATAGCGAACATCCTTATAAGGAACGAGCGGACCGGGAAAATACTCCAGCGTAGCACCTTTCCCGACTCGAAAAAGATTGCTCTGTCCACTCGTTGTCCCGCCCATTCCCGGATGCAGCTTGCATGACGACTGTGTCGTAAGCAGAAGATGAGCATTTTCCCCTACTGTGCATTCCAGCTCCTGAACATCTCCGCCAAACAGGCCGGGAGACGATTCCATTAAATAAATAATCATCTCCCCGGACGGCCCTTTGAACGGGCGGGTAATTTTCAGCGGTGCTTGATGAGCCGAATAGCTCAAAACATTTTTCTCATTAATATAATCAATCTCACCCTGCCATCGGCTATGCATGGTCGTGATGATGCTCGTGATGGTGGTGATGAGTATGACTATGCTTTAGGGCTGGGCAAGCTGCGATAATCCATTCCACGACTTTAGCGGCACTTTCTTCACTTTTGAGATTGGTCATTACAAATGGACGATCACCGCGCATCCGCTTGGAATCCTCGCTCATCACTTCTAGGCTGGCGCCAACATAGGGGGCGAGGTCAATTTTATTAATGACGAGCAGATCGGAGCGGGTAATGCCCGGCCCGCCTTTGCGCGGAATTTTCTCGCCTTGGGCAACATCAATGATGTAGATAAACATATCGACCAGCTCTGGGCTGAATGCTGCCGCCAAATTATCGCCGCCGCTTTCAATGAACAGCAGATCCAGGTCGGCAAAACGCTCCTCCAGATCCTCGACCGCTTCCATATTCATTGATACATCCTCGCGCACAGCAGTATGCGGGCAGCCTCCTGTTTCCACGCCAATGATGCGCTCCTGCGGCAAAACACCTGTTTTGGTCAAAATAACTGCGTCCTCTTTCGTATAAATATCGTTGGTAATAATACCAATGCTGTAGTCCGGATACATGATTTCACTGATTTTCTCCAGCAGCGCTGTTTTCCCCGAGCCTACAGGACCGCCAACTCCGATTCGAAGCGCCCTTCCTCCTTGAAACGGCGTGCTGTTCCAGCTGTCATGGGCATGGCTATGAGTTGCTCCTCCACACATATAATCATCTCTCCTTCATCTTTTTTTATTGCCAGCACGGCTAACTTTCTCCACAATCAGGACATAAATAAACGGGAATACAAGCTCTCATGGCGCATAGCCGCAATTTCCTGCATGACGTTTGCAGTATACATCCGACTTGGCAAAAGCGGCTCTGTCGTTATCGCCGCCGCCTCGCGTTCCAGAAGCGGGAACAAGGCAGCCATCATTTTTTGACCATCTGTCTGGCCCAAGCTCCACATCCGAATTAAATTTTGCAGCATGCTGTTAACCGTCTGATATAAAAAGCTGAGCACCGCCATATGAGGCGTCAGCTGCAAATATGCGCAAATCCAGCCATGAACGATCGCCGCGTTTGCGTCCCCGCGCTCATGCTTAATCCAAGCCGCATAATCGCCCAGCAGCGATTCGGGGTATACCGCCTGCACGGTATGCAAATACCGTTTGCCGATTTTGCTTGCCCCTTCTCTTGACTCCCGCGCCAGGCGCGTCCCCGTCATCCTGCGCGATAAATCCAGCAGCTTCGCTTTAATCGTTTCCTGCTCCTGCTGCTCAGACTGCTGCAAGTAAGCAGGCACCCATATCGCGCTCCAATACACGCCAGTTCCTTCAATGGGGGCAACCGTACCACAAATGTAGCTATCCATCCACGCCAAAAAATCGGGAATTGTGCGAATCCGCTCCTCCTGCACATACGTTTCTAGGCCGAAGGAGTGGGAAAAGGCCCCTGTCGGAAAGGCCGAGTCCACCAGCTGCGCCACCTGCAAAAAAGACATCATACTCGGCTTCTCCCTCCAAGCGAGCTGCTAAAATAAGTAATACCGCTGTGCCATCGGCAGCTCGCTTAGCGGCTCGCATATAGCCTGCTCGCCATCTACGAGTACCTCATACGTATCTGGATTAACGGTGATTTCCGGCGTTAAATCATTCAACAGCATGTCACGCTTGCCGATGTTTCGGCAGCCCGATACCGGCAGTACCTGCTTTGCAAGGCCCAGCTGCTGCTTAATGCCAGCATCGGCAGCTGCCTTCGATACGAAGGTAATACAACTGCTGTATTTCGCCTTCCCATGCGCTCCGAACATGAGCCGACCGATTTTAGGCTCCGGTGTTGGAATCGAAGCATTAGGATCGCCCATGATCGCGAAGGCAGGCATGCCGCCCTTCAGCACCATTTCCGGCTTCGTCCCGAAAAATTCCGGCTTCCACAAGACGAGATCCGCCCATTTCCCCGCCTCGACCGAGCCTACATATTTCGAAATGCCATGGGCAACGGCAGGATTTATCGTGTATTTAGCTACAAAACGCTTCACCCTGCTGTTGTCGTTGGCACTCACCTCTCCCACTTTGCCATCCGCAACAGCCTCGACATCCGTGCCAGCCCCGCCATCTCCAGCCAATGGGCCGCGCTGGCGCTTCATTTTATCGGCTGTCTGCCACGTACGGGAAATGACCTCTCCCACTCGGCCCATCGCCTGAGAATCGGAGCTAATAATGCTAAGCGCTCCTAAATCATGCAAAATATCTTCAGCGGCAATCGTTTCAGGGCGTATGCGAGAGTCAGCAAAAGCGACATCCTCGGGAATGTTGCGATCGAGGTGATGGCAAACCATCAGCATATCCAAATGCTCTTCTATCGTATTAATCGTAAAAGGCTTTGTAGGGTTCGTCGAAGATGGAATGACGTTCGGATGGCCTGCGAGCGTAATAATATCCGGCGCATGGCCGCCGCCCGCCCCTTCGGTATGGTACGTATGAATCGTCCGTCCGTTAATGGCTTTAATCGTCTCTTCCACAAAACCCGCTTCATTCAGCGTATCGGTATGAATCGCTACCTGGATGTCCATTTCATCCGCGACTGTGAGTGCCGCGTCGATAACAGCTGGTGTTGACCCCCAATCCTCATGAATTTTAAGGCCAATCGCCCCCGCAGCTACTTGCTCGCGCAGCGTATCCAGACCGGATGAGTTGCCTTTGCCGAGAAAACCAATATTCATCGGGTATTCCTCAGCCGCCTCCAGCATGCGGTGGATATGCCAGCTGCCCGGCGTACAGGTCGTTGCTTTCGTCCCCTCGGCCGGCCCCGTTCCTCCGCCAATCATCGTTGTCACGCCTGAAGACAGCGCCGTCTCTATTTGCTGAGGGCAAATAAAATGAATATGCGTATCAATGCCGCCTGCAGTGATGAGCTTCCCTTCCCCCGCAATAACCTCTGTCGAAGCGCCAACGATGAGCTCAGGATGAACGCCGTCCATCGTGTCCGGATTGCCCGCCTTGCCAATGGCAACGATTTTCCCATTTTTGATGCCAATATCGCCCTTTACAATACCGGTGTAATCAATAATAACGGCATTGGTAATGACCGTATCGAGCACATTCTCATCCCGTGTACGAAATGCAGACTGTCCCATCCCGTCGCGCAGCACCTTGCCTCCTCCGAACTTGCATTCATCGCCATAATGGGCATAATCGCGTTCAATCTCTATAAACAGCTCTGTATCAGCAAGCCTAACCCGGTCGCCTATCGTCGGCCCAAACATGCTGATATAGGCTTCTCTAGAGATTGGCAAGCCTACCTGTTTATCCTCTCCTTCCGTGCTAAGCGGCGCAGCCCTCCCGCCATAAGCTACGAGCTGTACCAGCTTCTCCTCGCCTGGCTCGAAGCGCACAGCCGTGCCTGATGGAATATTGAGGCGAAAGCCTTCTGCTGCCGCACGGTCAAAATCCAGCTTCGGATTCACCTGTGCAAAAGGAAAATGCGACCCGACCTGAATCGGACGATCCCCGCGGTTCATAACTAATAGGTCTCTTACGATGCGACCTGTATTTTGCCATACCATATCCTGCTTTGGAACCACCTCACCGGGAATCATGCTTGACTCTCCTTCCTTCGCGGAACGATTGGATCATGAATCGTTACCAGCTTCGTTCCATCCGGAAAGGTAGCCTCAACCTGTACCTCATGAATCATCGACGAGATGCCCTCCATGACTTCATCTTCAGCAAGAATGGTACGGCCGTAACTCATGAGCTCAGCTACCGTCTTCCCATCCCTTGCGCCTTCCATAATTTCATAAGTAATAATGGCAACAGCTTCGGGATAATTAAGACGCAGGCCGCGAGCCTGCCTTCTCCGTGCCAAATCAGCCGCCAAAACGATAAACAGCTTTTCCTTCTCTCTCTCCAGCAAATACATAGCTACACTCCCTTTATAGCGTCATCTTCGTCATGTTGTATAAACTACAAGTCTCTTGTCATATATACTAACATGAAAACCCTTATATTTGGATATTTTGAATAAAAAAATAAATATTGCGTCCGAACGCCAGCCAGCCTCATAAAAAAAAGCCTCCAGCCCCACGAAATCCGTGGTTCTGAAAGCTGGGCAAAGGTGCTTCTTCCCTATCCTTCTAGCACCTCTTTCCATATCGGTTATGAATCTAGCAAACTCAATATCATATTCATGCTATTGTCAACAAAAGAACGATCTGGGCGAGCTTTCATCAAAACCGTAAGTCCAATTAACGACACGACCAGCGTCTGCGCCAAGCCCTTGGCGTTGATATTGCGATTAAGCTCGCCCGTGCTAATACCGCGTTCAATCGTCTCCTCAAAAATAACCGAAAGATACATCTGATGCTCTCTCGTCAAAATTTCAAATTTCTCATCGTGAGGGGACAGCTCCACCATCGTATTGATGCAAAAGCACCCCAGCTTTAAGCCTTCCCGGTATTCTATATCCAGCTTTTGCTCAAAAAAAGCACGAAACGCTGCTTTAACCGAAGTCTTCTTCTGCAGGCTCGCACGTACTTGAGCAGCATGTTCTCTTGTATATTTTCGCAGCGCAGCTTCAAACAGCGATTTCTTATCCCCAAAGGCCGCATAAATGCTTGGACGCTGAATGCCCATCGCCGCGGTCAAGTCACTTAAGGAAGTAGCTTCAAAGCCCTTCTCCCAAAAAATCCGCAGTGCTGCATCCAATGCCTGCTCCTCATTAAATTCGCGTATACGAGCCATAGAAACCTCCAATTAAATAACGATCAGTATACTATTATATTAAAATCCAATAGGAGAATTGTCAACGTAAAATCAATTATTCCTTGACAAGCTTCCAGCTTTAATTTTATAGTAAGCAAGCATAATTATGTACTGATCAGTACATAAACTCACATCCATAAAGGAGTTATTTTTGATGCTGAAAAAAGGATCACCATTTGCGGATCACGCCGCCACAACCGCACTCACTCAAGCAAACGACAACCCTGCCCCGGCTTTATCGCGAAAAACAGCCCTACTATTCGCTTTCGCCTGCGGACTTGCCGTAGCAAATATTTATTTTGCCCAGCCCTTGCTGGACACTATTTCGGGCGAGTTTGGCATTGCTGCCTCTTCAATAGGTGCGGTCATTACCGTTACCCAAATTTGCTATGCGCTTGGCTTGCTATTGCTTGTGCCGCTTGGCGATTTCTTGAATCGCCGCACACTCGTTGCCTCGCAAATGCTATTATCCGTCATCGCCTTACTCGTCGTCGGCTTCTCCACAAACTCAGCTGTTCTGTTTGCAGGCATTGCCGTCGTCGGGCTGCTTGCTGTTGTAACCCAAACCTTGGTCGCTTTCGCAGCCGCGCTAGCTTCACCTTCTGAACGCGGACAAATCGTTGGAGTCGTTACGAGCGGCATCGTGATGGGCATTTTGCTGGCTCGCACCTTTGCTGGAATTTTGACAGACATCGCTGGCTGGCGCTCTGTTTATTTAGCTTCTGCAGCCCTTACTCTTATGATGGCCGTCGCGCTGTACCGCATATTGCCACGCGATGAGCAGCAGCGTGACAGCCTACCGTACTGGCAGCTGCTGCGCTCTGTACTCACCTTATTTGTGGAAGAACGGGTGCTTCGGATCCGTGCTGTGCTGGCATTGCTCATTTTTGCCGCCTTCAGCATATTGTGGACGTCTTTGGTACTGCCGCTTAGCGCTCCGCCCTTCTCGCTTTCGCACACCGCTATTGGCGCCTTCGGTCTAGCCGGCGCAGCCGGAGCTTTAGCTGCAGCGAGAGCAGGACGGCTTGCTGACCGCGGCTTTGGCCAACGAACAACAGGCATCGCGCTTGCACTGCTGCTTATTTCCTGGCTGGCTATTCGTTATGCCGACCAATCCCTTTTCCCATTAATAATAGGTATTATCTTGCTCGATTTAGCCGTACAGGCCGTACATGTCACCAATCAGAGCATGATCTTAAGCGTTCGACCGGAGGCGCGAAGCAGACTGACCGCTGGTTATATGGTATTTTATTCCATTGGCAGTGCAACTGGTTCGATTGCTTCTACCAGCATTTACGCTTATGCAGGCTGGAGCGGCGTATGCTGGCTAGGAGCAGGCGTTAGCGCCATAGCACTTCTATTTTGGGCGGCAACCCGCTTGCCGAAAGTAGCTTCCTAGCTCTCCATTTTTTCAATGGTGCATCCGCCAATTGTATTGGGGTTTCCATTGCTTTAGGCCGTTATCCCCTTAGCTCAGAAAAAAATATCGGCTCACCATTTGACACAAAGCTTCTGAGCTAAGGGGATAACTTAGCAAAGCGCAAAAAACAGCATCAGCGTTTTGCATTAATGAAGGATACAATTGCGGCGGAAAGACCAGTTGTTCCAAACCAGCTGTTTAAATACATCGGAAAAGCTGCTGAAAACAAGCTAGTAATTCCCCAGGAAATAAATGAGCATATAACGACTACTGCAACAAGCTTGCGCATGCCTTTAGCTAGCCATTCTATTTAGTGTTCATTTGGCTATTACAAAATAACGCTCATTTATACCCGATGTTTATTTATCCGCATCTCTGCCAGTCGATCCGCTGCACGGAAAGAAGGAATTTGCTGCTCTCTCGATATTTCAAAAATACGCTGGAGCTGGCTGTAAATTCCCTCTACCTTGCTGAGCACTCGCTCCCTGTTATAGCCATATAATTCGTCAGCGACATTCATTAAGCCGCCGGAGTTGACGACGTAGTCTGGAGCATATAATATGCCCTGGGCCGCGAGCTGATCTCCATGCTTTTCTTCCTTCAGCTGATTATTGGCAGCACCCGCAACCACTTTCGCCTTAAGCAGCGGAAGGGTATCATCATTAATTATCCCCCCCATTGCGCATGGGGCAAAAATATCACATTCGACGCCATAAATATTATTCACTCCCACCGCTTTTGCCCCAAACTCAAGCACTGCACGCTCTGCATTTGCTTGCACGACATCAGTCACAATCAGCTTAGCACCCGCTTCATGCAAATAGCGGCATAAATGATAGGCAACACTGCCTACACCCTGTACCGCAATCGTTTTTCCCAACAGATCCGTTGACCCGAAAACCTCAAGGGCAGCGGCTCTGATGCTGTGAAATACACCGAGTGCTGTAAATGGCGAAGGATTACCCCCACTTCCAAACTTTGGCGATACTCCTGTAACGAACTTCGTCTTCTGACGAATAAAATCCATATCCGCCACAGTCGTCCCTACATCCTCCGCCGTGATGTATCGGCCGTTCAATGTTCCAATGAATCGTCCAAACGCATGAAACAGCTCCTCGCTTTTATCCGTCATGGGGTTGCCGATAATGACCGCCTTGCCCCCACCCAGATTAAGCCCTGCAACGGACGATTTATAGGTCATGCCTCGCGCAAGCCGGACGACATCGTGGACGGCGGCCTCCTCCGTTGCATAGGGATACATGCGAGTACCGCCAAGCGCCGGTCCAAGCGTCGTATCATGAATAGCGATAATTGCCTTTAAGCCCGATTTGTGATCATAACAAAAAACGAGCTGCTCCACATCATATTGCTCCAACCGCTCAAAATACAAAACACCCACTCCTATCTCCATTAAAATAATGTCAGATATAATAACACTATTATCATCCGTGAGGTTCATACCCTCTCGATAATCTATTCTTTAAAGCTATGATTTGACTCATCAGCTTGCCTAGCCAGCCATGCAAGTTTTACTAGACGGTTTGCCTTCGATGGGCCGCTCTTATAGATGGGCTGCAAACAAAAAACAGCCTTATTTTCTCGGCGATCCAGAACCGTAATCGTTCTGGACGCGAGTAAATAAGGCTGTTTAGGCAAGCAATTTCATCCTATCCCTCTTTATTTTTGAAAAGGAATTAGCTTACGGACTTGCTCGTTACGCAGCCAAATGCCGCCCCAAGCTAACACAGCAAGATATACTGGAAATAAGGTGTTGCTGAATAATGGAGCATCCAGGCGCAGATGGGTTACGATGACCCCGCCGAAATACCCGGTCAGCAGTACAACGCCGAGGAATGACGTACGCGGCAGCGCATACAAAATCGTTGATACTAACGCAAGAACACCCATAATAACAATATGATGCTCCTGAAATCCGAGCTGAATGGTCGACTCAACTACAACCGCAGGCTTAAACAGCTTCATAATGCCATCAAACAGCATAAACAAAATAACCAATCCACTCATGATCCAAGATGTCCAGAGCCGTCCTTTTGAAATGCGCGTGTTCATCGTTATTTTCCCCTTACGTTTTTTTGAACATATTGTATCACATTTCTCAGCTGCTACGGCAAGCGGAAAATACGTGGCAGCGCGGGCAAAAGCCTGTCCCTTGTAATTGGATCATCGAAATTCCATTTGGCCTCCGTTACATAAACCCGGCTGCTGTCAAACGACTTCCAATAACCGCTGTTTATAATTCGCGAAGCCTCGCTTCTGGAACGCTCGCTCTCACCTACTAATAAGAATAGACGGTCAGCATAATATTCACTCATTTGCTCCTGATCAATCCCTTGAAATGGTATTCCTGCTTCAATTAATTGCTTCACCTTGACAGCTGGCTCAAACGCCATTGGATGATAAAGCGTTAAGGCGATGCCCCTCATGCCCATGACATACAAATCGCCATCTACTAGAACGAAAATAGCAGCCGTTTCCCTCTCCATCGTGTGTAAATTCAAATGCCGCCACATTTCTCCGGCTTTGCGCTCATAGCGTTCAATCCACCTCGTTGCCTGCTCTTCCTTTCCGAACAGCTCCGCCACCTGCATGAGCCGGTCATAGGTGGGCTGCAAGCGATCAATGGATACGGTAGGCGCTATTTTGGACAGCTCCTCCATTCGATCCTGGCGGAAGCTGCTGTAGAGAATCAAATCCGGGTACAGCGCTTTTACCTTACCGAGCTCCCCCAGCAAGCCAATATCTGAAATATTTTTCAGCTCATTGCGATAAACGACCTTTCTGCCGATGACCGTCATGTCCGCTCCTACAGGCCTAATACCCAGAGATAACAATTCGCCAAGCACATAACCCACTACAACGACTCGTGAAAAAGGGCTAACGTCCTGCTTGATTGTCTGATTGCTGACGCCGTGCGTTTTAGCATATTGCTTCGGAGTCAGCCCCATGGCATGCCGGAACCTGCGGGCAAAATAATATTCGTCCTTGAACCCTGTTTGACGGGCAATAACACGCAAAGGATCATCTGTCAGCAGCAGCAGTTCCTTCGCGCGATTCAAACGAAGCTCCGTCAAATAATCGAGCGGCTTCTTTCCCGTCAAGGTTTGAAACAAAGCGCTATATTGCCAGCGGGCTACACCGGACATTTTCGACAGCTGCTCCACGGTCATTTCCTCCCGGTAATGCTCCACCATATAAGCGATGCTTTCCTGAACAGCAAGTTTAGCATCCGACAAGGAGTGTGAAGCTGCAACATGCTCCATCAGCAGCACAAGAAGCTCCTGTAACCGAATCTGCTGCTTGAATTGATCCACTTGCTTGCCACCTTGATTATTTGCGGCACCCTCAGCAGCCTGCTCCAACAAATCAATGAGCCGAGACATCGCTGCCACATCAATTCTCGTCTCGTAGGGCAAATTCAACCCGATCTCAAGCGCTGGCTCCCGTTCTCCCATACGATAGGCATCGAAAGCAATCACATATACCGCTCCGCGATGCCCCTGCATATCCCTTGCTTCTATTTGTGCTTGTGCACCGGGAGCAAGCAGAAAGCACGCCCCTTTTTCGGCATAAATGGCGTGGCCCTCCAGATGGAGCTTCCCTCCATTTTGAGCAAAGGCAATGATGCGATGCCCCTTGCTTTCTAATGAAGGGATTATCCGATCAAACCCACAATCTACTATGTTAACCGACGTAAGAATATACAAGTAAGGCAGTGATAGGGAAGCTGTTGTTTCACCCGGTTTTAACAATGGAACGTCATCCATTGGCGAGCCCCCTTCTCTTCATAATTGTACTAGTATATCGGAATATAAAAGGGCTATCAACAAACATTCGAGCCCGTTCTTCATTTTGTCCAATAAAAAAACAGACATTTCTCTATTGTTAGCTGCGATAATAATCCTTAGTATTATTGAACGTAATAATCATTCTCAATTGATGAAAAGGGGTACCTGCTCAGATGTCCAGAATAAAAGGAATTACCACCCTGCAGATGATTTTAGCTTTATTCGTATTAGTCATCCTCGCAATGGGATGCTCGCAGCAAGAGGCGTCATCTACGGGCAACAAGGCGGGAACGAATACAGCCGCCCCACAGGAAAAAGCGATTACCGTGGCTTGGCTAAGAGATATAGGCCCGCTTAATCCTCATGTCTACTATCCATCGCAATTATTTGCCCAGTCCATGCTCTATGAGCCATTGGTCAGCTACAATGAGGGTGGAGAGCTTAAACCGCAGCTCGCTGAGTCATGGGTCATTTCAGCCGATGGCAAAGAATATACGTTCAAGCTCCGCCAAAATGTCAAATTCGCGGATGGAACGCCTTTTAATGCAGCTATTGTCCAGAAAAACTTTGAAGCTATAATGCTCAACAAAAGCGTCCACAGCTGGATTGGACTCGTCAAAGTGCTTGAAAAAACGGAAGCTGTCGACGAATATACGTTCAAAATAACGTTGTCCGCACCTTACTATCCAACCTTGCAGGATTTGGCGATTGTGCGGCCTTTCCGTTTTCTTGCTGAAGCCGGATTCCCGGATGACGGTGATACGACGAAAGACATCAAGCAGCCAATTGGCACCGGGCCTTGGCAGCTCGCTGATTACAAGAAGGATGAATATGCGGTTTTCACCAGAAATCCAAATTACTGGGGAGAAATGCCCAAGCTAGACAAAATTACGGTCAAAATCATACCGGATGGCGAAACACGAGTTCTCGCTTTTGAGAAAGGCGAGCTGGATCTGATTTTTGGCGAGGGCGCGATCAGTATGGATGCTTTCCAGCAATTAAAGGATTCAGGCAAATATGAGACCGGACTGTCCGAGCCTGTTGGCACAAGAAGCCTGCTGCTTAATACGCTAAACGACAAGCTGGCTGATCACCGGGTGCGACTTGCGCTTCAGCAAGGCTTTGACAAAGCAACCATGGTAGATGGCGTAACGGGTGGCGTAGAGGAAGCTGCAAACAACATTTTATCCAAAAACTATCCTTATTCCAATATCGACTTTGCGCCTATCGGTTACGATGCTGCCAAAGCAAATGACTATTTGGAGGAAGCCGGATGGAAGCTCGAAGCAGGTAAAACGGTACGGGAAAAAGACGGTCAGCCGCTCGAGCTTGAGTTAATGTACGATAAGGGCGATCTTATTCAGAAAGCGATGGCCGAAACGATTCAATCCCAGTGGGCAGAACTCGGAGTCAAGCTGAACCTCAATGCCGTCGAGCTTGCCATGATTCCTCAGCGCTTGCGGGAAGGTACCTTCGACATCCACTTCTGGTTCAATTACGGCGTGCCTTATGATCCGCATACGCTTATTAACTCGGTCAGGGAGCCAGGCTTCGGTATATCGGAAGCACATAGCAGCCTCCCAATGAAGGCGGAACTGGATCAGCAAATTGTCACAGCACTCGCTTCCACGGACGAAGCCGAACGCCAGCAGCTGTATACGACCATTTTGAAAACATTGAATGAACAGTCGGTTATTTTGCCAATCTCTTATATTAAACAAACCGTCGTTTACCAGAAAAATTTGAAAAACTTCAAATTTCCCGCCAGCCGTTGGGATCATCCTTTTGAAGGGCTCGAACTGAATTCGTAAAATGGGCAAAAGCATAGCTGTCTCCGTATCCCCGCCTTTTATAAGGCTTTATATTGTAACCTTTTTATTTTTCAGTGCAAATCCGATTATTAATATCGTTGTTCCGCTGCGCGGTGAAGCCGAAGGAGCAAGCAATGCCGAAATTGGCATAATGATGGGCGCTTATATGCTTACCAGCATGCTGCTTCGGCCCTGGGCTGGCAATGTGGTCGCCCGTTTTGGCCCACAGTTTGTACTGCGTTTTTTATTGCTCGCGAACGTTATCATTTTGGCGTTATATGCGTTTCTCGGGCTGGAATGGTATTTTCTGCTGCGTGCGCTGCAGGGCGTGACGACCGCCTTTTTTTCCTTGGCACTGCAGATGGGCATTGTTGATGCACTGCCTGAAAAGGAGCGTTCGCAAGGACTTTCGCTATATTTGTTAGCTGGCATGCTTCCAACCGTTATCCTGCCAATGGCTGCACTTTACTTGTGGAATTGGGGCGAAATGCATACATTCGCCGCAGCCATGCTTATTATCGGCGTTGCAGCAGGCTTCGTGGGGTATAGTTCCCTCCTTCCTTCCCGCTTGGCCAGCTCTAACACTGGCGGGCAAACAAGCTCTACACTGGCACAGCTTAACCAGTTATGGAGCAATCGGGCTTTTCTCGTGTGCAGCACGGCCATGCTCATTGCTTCTATTGGCTTTGGTGCTGTCGTCACCTTTATTGCCCTGTATACGAAGCAAAGTGGGGTCGGCAATGCCGGCATTTATCTCATGATCCAGGCTGGCATCATCGTAATCTCCCGCTTTGCGCTGCGGACAAAACTGCCCTCCGATGGCAAGTGGCCTGCTGGCTTAACGATCAGCTTGCTGCTGTGTATGACGATAGGTACAGCGCTGCTAGCGATGTCGATTTATTGGGGTGCCGCCTATATGTATGTGGCAGCCGGATTTATAGGGCTTGGCATGGCTCTGCTTTATCCAACCTTAATGACCTATTTGACCTTTGTGCTGCCAGCCGCCTCCCGAAATACGCTCATTGGCTTGTTTATTGCCATGTCCGACCTTGGCGTTGTGCTTGGCAACATGGCGATGGGACCAATCGCCGATCATTTATCCTACTCCTTTATGTACAGCGTTTGCGCCTTATTATTACTTGCCGCTGCTGCCGTTGTACATATTAGCGGCCGCCGCTTGGCATCGGAATCCCACTAATACCTGTATGAAAAAAAACGCTCATTGATCGGCTATTTTGCCAGCAAATCAATGAGCGTTTTTATAATTTGCTGCCTTCCCAACGGCGTCCAGCTCATCACGAACCAATTAGGAATCGCATGTACATTCCCCTCATGAATAGCCCCTGTCTCCTGCCACGCAGCTGTTTGTGTCATCATCTTGAATATTTCCTCGCTGCCTGCCAAGACATGATGCTTCTGAATAAACAAATGCTCTGTCTCCAGTACAGGCAACGCTTCCGGCGGAATTTCCAGTCTCCACATCTCTTCAGGCACTTGTCCACCCGGCTTTAGAGCAAGCTCTTTATAAATCAGCTCATTAAGTGGATGGGCCGTTTTCCCTTGAATGCCGATTGCCCGGTGACTGACCTGCATAACCGTAATTCGTTCCTCGCCCATCGACTGGTGCAAAAGCTGCTTGGCATCTTCGATGCTCAAATCCAGACGAGTCAACACCGCTCCAGCTTCACGCTCCCGGTTTACAAGCTCGGCAATTTTCAAAAAGTTCCGTTTCCAATCCCACACTGAAAAATCAAGAAAAAATGGTGTTGCGATTTGCTTAAAGCTGTCTTTAAAATGCAAATGGTAATGATCTGCAATAATTAAGTCGCAATTGGAACGCTTTAGCTCTCTAAGCTGCTCATCCAACTGTTTGCTATACGCCTGTTCCCCTATGCCCGGATATTGAAACAAATCGACGACGCATACAGGCTCGATGCCGATGGACTGCAAATGCTCGTGAAAGCCAAGGGAAGAAGCTACCGCTATTTTCATCGTTCCGCGTTTCATATAAACGGTTGGCGATACGCCGACTAAACGCTGAAACATGCGGCTGAAATAAAACTCGCTGCGAAAGCCGACATAATCGGCCACTTCCTTCACGCGCCGATCTTCCTGATCGAGTATTTGCTTCGCTTTATCCATCCGAATTTGACTCAAATATTCAATAGGGCTTGCGACCTTCATTTTGCGAAAGAGGCGTGAGTAGGCTGTCGTCGTCATTTCGGCAGCCTCTGCCAAATGGTCGATGTTTATTTTCCGCATATAGTTTTCTTTCATATAAAGGATGCTGCGCTCAATCCGCTCATCGCTCGCTTCACGCTGCTCCGGTGCATTTGTAATAATAAAGCTTATAAACTCTTCCAACAGCAGCCGCAAGGAAAAAGCATCCGCCCTCGCTGCCCCTCTGCCTTGGTCATACATATGCAGCAATCGTTGAAGCACCTGCTGCGGCTGGCGAATAGGAATATGGCCCGGCAAAAAAGCGCCGGATAGCGATAATGATTTTACCCCTTCAAACTTTTTGCCTTCCTTCACAAGCATGATGGGCTCGAAAAAAAGACCATAATACGTAATCGTGCTGCAGCGGTCCGGAATATCAACGATCATTCCCGGCACTAACAGATACAGCTCGAAGGGGCGAATTCTGCACAATACACCATCTATTAAAAGGCTTGCTTCGCCTTCTAAAATAAAACACAATACATGCATGCCGATCCGATAGCTGCCTGCACCTTGATGAACGGGAAACTTACGTTTCCGTATATATGAAAATAAATAGAGCTGATTCGTCTTCGAAGAACGCAGCGGCATTCGGTTTAGCACCGACCTTTCGTAAAACCGTGACAATTTCTTCTATTATATAGTATTACGCCTCATCAGCAAATAGATCATATAAGGTGCGCCAATACATGCGGTAACTAGACCCGCCGGTATTTCATAGGGGGAAAATACCATTCTCCCTATCAAATCTGCAACGATAACGATTAAACCGCCAAGTAAAGCCGTAACGGGAAGACGCTTTAGGCTGCGCGTACCAACCAATCGCACTGCCATGTGAGGGGCGATAAGGCCAACGAACGCAATCGTACCCGCCATAGATACGGCCGATCCTGCTAAGGCGACGCTTATGAGGATAAACCAAAATCTCATTCGCTCCAGGCGCAAACCCAGCCCTTTGGCTGAATCATCGGTTAATTGAAACAGATCAAGCTGGCGTACACTTAACAGCACTAAGGGGAGCAGCACCACCGTCCACGGCAGCAAAGGCCAAAAATGCTCCCATGTCCGCCCATACAAGCTGCCCGCCATCCACACGGAGGCTTGGGAAACGCGAAATATATTGCCAAGTGTCAGCAAATAGGTGATACATGCTGCTGCCATAGCTGAAATGCCAATTCCGACTAACAGCAATCGAATGATTGAAATGCCGTTGCTCCAGGACAACAAATAGATCAGTGCCGCTACAATGACAGCACCAGTGAAAGCAGCAAAAGGCAGCTGGCTCATCGGATATGCTGGCACAAGAACCATGACAGCGACTACAGCCGCGGCTGCTCCCGAATTGAGCCCAATAATGCCTGGCGAGGCAAGCGGGTTGCGAGTAATGATCTGCAAAATCATGCCGGATACAGCAAGTCCGCAGCCAGCTAAGAAGCCGGTGAGCACTCTTGGCAGTCGTACCCCACGAATCGTAAAAGCAAATTCATCATTGCCGACATGAAGCGCCGTTCGAATCGCCTCGAGAGGAGGCACCGCTCGCTCTCCAAATACGATGCTCAAAAGCAGAACAAGCAGATTCAAGCCAAGCAAGAGCAAAATGATTCCTAAGTAGCGTCCCTTTATAATAGAAGAAACTATTTCGCTCCCCCCTTTCGCTGCGCCAAATAAATGAGAAAAGGCGCTCCCAGAAAAGCAGTCACTACGCCTACTGGCAGTTCCTCGCCAGGCAATATAAACCGGGCTGCGATATCAGCCAGCAATAGCAATAAAGCGCCTAATACAATAGCATATGGCAAAATCCAGCGATAATTGGTTCCGGCCATGAAGCGAGCCATATGGGGAACCGCCAGCCCAATAAAAGCAATAGGTCCAGCAATGGCAACGGCACTGCCAGCTAGAACAATAATGACGCCGATACAGAGCAGCTTAATGAATATGACCCGCTGCCCTAAGCCTTGGGCCATTTCCTCTCCCAGGCTAATGACATTCATATGTTCAGCTAATAAAAACGAGCCAACCAGACCAAGCAGCATATAAGGAAGCACTGCTAATAATAACTGCATATCCCGTCCCGTAATGGAGCCGGCAAGCCAGAAACGCATCGTATCCAGCGATTGTTCATTTAATATAAGAATGCCTTGCGTCAGCGAAGCCAGCAGCAAATTAATCGTCGCACCGGCGAGCACCAGCTTGACCGACGTTAGCGGCTGTCTGCCTATGGAGCTCAGTATAAATACCGAAAAACCCGCTATAGCAGCACCCGCAAAGGCTGACCACGTAAACAGTCCAAGCGAAGTTGTACCGAAAAGAAATGAAGCGATGACGGTTGTTAAAGCAGCCCCATAATTAATGCCGAACAGTTCCGGGCCTGCGAGCGCATTGCGGCTAAGCGCCTGCATCAGACAGCCAGCTGCTGCTAATGAGCCGCCAACCAGCATCGCGATCATCGCCCGAGGCAATCGGACTGACGTTACGATGAGCTGATCCCGCGATCCGTCAAAAGCCCAAAAAGCATCTATAACAGCTGCAAAAGGCACCCGTACAATTCCAAACATAATGCTGGAGGTCCATGCCAGCACAAGAAAAACAAACAGCACTGCCAAACCGGTCATTCTGCCCCTCAATGTTTCTACCTCCGAACGTAAAACGGTATAATCATACAGAAAGATTGGGCCGCCACTGCGGAAGACCCAATCTCCAATGAAACGATATGCACGAACCTTTTAACCTGCAACGTAGGTGTTTAAATCATCTGCCACTTTTGTAGCGGCTTGAATGCCTAGGCCACTCATCCAATATTCCCAATCTACCGGATGAACGCTATTATTTTGAGCACCCTTTAAGCTTTTCCATAGCGGACTGCTTTCCAGCTTGGCAAAGGCATCCTTCTCCCGGTCAAACCATAGTATAACATTTCCATCAAGATCAGCGATCTGCTCCTCCGTTAAATCTTTGGAGAACCCTTCATCGGTTTGCGCGGACGGACGGACGATGCCCGCTTCCTTCATAATACCGCCGGCAAATGTCCCTTCCAAATAAATTTGGATTTTATCCTGGCGCGGACGGAAGAGCGATACTTCCTTGCCCTCGACCTTTGCTTTCAGCTCATTTATTTTTTGCGTGTAAGCCTCCAGCAGCTTTGTTCCTTCAGCCTGCTTATTCACGGCTTCGGCATGCAGCTGCAAATTCTCCTTCCAAGTTACGCCCAGCGTTTCTACGAATACGGTTGGGGCAATTTGCGCCAGCTGATCATGAATCGCATCATGTGTATCTTTATTTCCAATAATCAAATCCGGTTTAAGTGCATCAATCGCTTCCAGATTAGGCTCATTGACCGATCCAATATTTTCAATGCCGTCCGTTCCCGTCAAATAGGCAGGATAGGGATCACCAGCAGCCAAAATCGATGGAGCTCCAACTGGTTTGATGCCCATCTCCAGCAAATTGTCCAGAGCGCCGATATCAAGCACAACAACACGAGCTGGATTTGCAGGAACTTCAACATCGCCATATGTATCCTTGACCACTCGGGTCGTTGCCGCTGGCTCCGTGCTGCTTGTGGTTTCAGGTGAAGCAGCTGGTGAAGCGACATTTGTTCCACCAGTAGCCGCATTGCCGCAGCCTGATAAAATGAGGAGCATAATCATGAACCCTGCAAAATAAATCGTAAAACGGTGTTTTTTGTCTATAGCTCTTACTAGCATGTACTACATCCCCCTGCGATTAATAATGATTATCATTAATAACAAGAATACCAAGCCCCTTGGCAAGCTGTCCATGCAATAAGCTGTCGATCTCATGCATTATTTTTATACCCAGTGAAAATTCAACCATTATTATCCATGAATCATTATTTATCAGCTAATGGATTGCGTACTTGATGGATGCGCAGCTCATTATCTGGGAATAGCCTTCTTTTCGTCAATTGCTCAACGCCTATGACCGCATCGAATAGCGAGAAACGTTCAAACTGCTCGGCATACTCTGGAAACTGCTGCTGGTACTCCACAATAGTCTGTTTAACCAGCTGCCAAAACTTCTCCTCGGCGAAGCCATAATGCTCCTCCATAAACAACGCCAGTTCCCCTAAGTTAATAAAGAAAAAGGCATCATGGACGAAATCGCGCACAGCTGCCGGGTCATCCGTTTCCAAAAACGAATTGCGATTGACCCGCTGATGATATTCCGGCACTTGCACAAGCTGCGGGCACTTGTCCGGCTGAGCAAGAGCTGCTTTCATAAACCGGATGCCGTCATGAAAATCCTTCAGTGCAACCCGCTGCGGTAGTCCCGCTTGATGGATCAGTATCATATTTTGGGCATGAGATTCGATAGCGATGCCATGGGCAAACAGAAAATGAATAATCGGGCGTACGCTCGCGCCCAGCAGCTCAGTCAGCCAGTTCTCTGCTCCATGCCGCTTAATCCACGGATCAATGATGGGTTCGCCGTTCAGGTCTGTGGCACATAGAGCATTGAATGGTACCGCTGATTCTTCCGGCAGCAGCAGCGGATGCAGGCTTTCCCGCCATATGCAGGCGAGCACCCCATAGGCTTGCGGCTGCAAAGCAGCAGGAATGTCGGCATTGACATAGGCTGTGCCAGCAATCTCGCCTAAGAGAATGACGCGCAAGTGGTCGCGCAAATAGCTGTCTTCAGCTGCCAAGCCTTGCAGCCAATCCGTAATGAGCGGTGCATTTTCAACTGTATGCGGAGCCAGAATCCTTCCGGTTGATGTGTTTAAAATACTCAAGGCCAGCTTGACATAGGCTTTATGGGGAGCAGTCCGATTGGCAAGTGTACGAATCGACTGCTGGGCGGTATAACGCTCACCAGCTGTGCCTAGCAGTATCATTTCTCCCGAGCGAATTTGCGCTGAGAATACCGAGGTTAATTTATTGTTCCATTGCCACGGATGGACGGGAAGCAGCACATAGGCGCTTGCCTCAATGCCGGCCTGCTTGAAATAAGCGGCAAATTTGGACCGGCTGCTCTCATCCAGCTGTGCGCTGACCCATTCGTTCAGGTCCATCTGCGAAAAAGAGGCGTTTTTGAGCTTCGCTGAGCAGCTTGTCCGCGCGAACTTCCGCTGCACGGCTACCCAAATAGGCTCGATTGGCTTAGCAAACTCCGGTCCATACGCCCAATGATCCGAAACATTAAAGCCTATACGTGATTTGTAGCTCGGATGATACGGATGCCCATCCATTATCAAGCTTTCCCAGTCCTCATAAGGCTGCTGATGGATGGGGATCGCCGCCTGATGCCGTTCATATTGGGCAAGCGTATCGTTGATTAACGTCTGTTCAAGCTCTTGGATAAAATGAAGCGTCCTCGCCTCATCCGCTCCGCTCCCAGCGGCAGTTTCAAGTAGAAACAGCGCGAGCGAATCAGCTTCCCGTTCGCTATTATTCATTCTGCGCCGCAGTGGCTGAGCATCCATTCGCAAGCGGTCGAACGTCAGATGGCGCGTGCCCTCGCAAATATAAGCGACCTCTTCCCCGCTTTGGCTCACCCCATGAATTTCACAGGACCAGCGATTATCCGGCGCAGGCTTCAAGCCGTCGACAATACCTTCATAGAGCATGGACTGAACCAGCTGCCGGAAAATCCGGCGTCTTACCTGCACAAAATGAGGTGAGCGCATCGCAAGCGCATAATGGTGTTCCTGCATCGCTCCCTCTTTCGGCGTTGCTGTTAAAACTTCTGTCTGACCGTTTTTCATCTTCTCACTCCCCTGCTACTGTGTAGTGCTTCGGCTGGTAGGCATGCAGCGGATTGCTTACGCTGTGAACGCAATCCTTCGGCCCCTCGTACAATCGGCGTTTCGTAAGCTGTTCCACCTCGATATCTGCTGCAAATAGATCAAATGTTTCAAATCGTTCACCAAGCTCAGGAAATTTCTCCTGATAGCCTGCGATAATTTCAGCCGTCATCTCCCACCAGGCTGCTTCCGCCAAGCCATAATGCTTCTCCAAAAAAAAGGCCAGCTCGGTTAAATTAATAAACATAAGCGCATCAAGCAAAAAGTCTTTGACCTCTTTAACATCCTCCTTCGCAATAAATGAATTGCGATTGACGCGTTGATGATTGGCTGGAGGATACATAATGTCCGGATAGCCTAGCGGGTGGGGAACAGCGGGCGAATAGCGAATGCCATCGTGAAAATCCTTCAGTGCCACACGTGTCGGCAGTCCCCGCTCCAATACAATAATCATATTTTGCGCATGAGACTCCAGCGCCGTTCCATGCGCATACAGCAGATGAATGAGAGGAAGGACTGTCACACTGATCAGCTTTTTCACCCAGTCCTCCAAGCCATGCTTCTGAATCCATTCCTCAATGACCGGCGTCCCATCTGTTTGCAGATAACACAAGGCCCCAAACGGAAGTGCTTCCTCGCCTGACTCCAAATACGGATGCAGGCTTTCTCGCCAGATGGCGCCAAGGGTGCCATAAACCTTTTGCTCAAGCAGATTTGGCAGCTTCTGATGCTGATAAGAAACACCCAGCACCTCCTTCAGCATAATGAGCCGGAGTTCATCGCGTAAAAAAGCATCGCCTGCCACCACCTCACCCAGCCAATCTGATATGCGTGCCGCATTAAGCAGCGTATGCTGGGCCAAAATACGGCCGGAGGACGTATTTGTAATACTTAGCGGCAGCTTGACATACGCCTTGGAGCTATCTGAGCGATTGCTAAGTGTGCGGATGGACTGCTGCGGAACATATCCATCGCTTCCATAGGCTAAATAAATCATTTCTTGCGTCTCCAGCTGCTCAAAAAATGCCATGGCCGCAAACCGCTCCCACTGCCAGGGGTGGACAGGCAGCAGTGTATACTCGCCGGGATTTTTACCCGCCGCCTCTATTTTCGCTTGGAATGCCGCATAATCGGCTCCAAGCTCCTGCTGCAAATAGCTAGTAAAATCAATCGCGCGAGAAATCGTAAAACTCGCAGATGACTGGTGCACCGCTACCCAAGCCAAGTGCAGCTCCGGCTTAAATTCTGGGCCATAGGCCAAATTGTCCTCCAGCGTAAAGCCAATTCTAGATTTATAGCAGGGATGATACGGATGGCCCGCTTGCACATAACTCTCCCAGTCGTCATAATCGGCTGGCTTGTGCTGCTGAAATGCCTTCAGCTGCTGGAGGGCCATCGTATCTTTCAGCAGCGTTTGCTGGATTTCATCGATAAAGACGGACAGCAGCGACTCTGTCGTTCCTATAGTCGGTGCGATTTCCAGCAGAAAACGAGGGAGAGAATCCGCCTCTACAGCTTGACCTGCCGCACAGCGTAAAACAGGCTCATCCGACAAGCGGATACGACCATAGCTTTTTTTGCGAGAAGCTTTAAACCGATAAGCGACCTGCTCGCCAGAGTCAGCCTTTCCGTAAAGCTCATATTCCGTTTCTGCAACGTTTACGATGGCAGGCCCGGTTACAATTTGCTCATACAGCAGCGACTCTATCAGTTGGCGGAAGATTCGCCTTCTTGCTTGAATCAGCTCATTCGAGTGCAGCAAGGACAAACTAATATGGCTCATAGGGCACCTCCAAAAAGAGTACTCAGCTCTTGGACATAAATATGCTCAGGGTGCGGATGGCTCAAAAAGTCATGATGCGAAATCGCCCAGCCATATGCGCCCGCATAACGAAACAGCAGTACATCCCCTACACGTACCTCTTTCATTTCAACATCTTGCGCCAGCACATCCTTTGGCGTACATAGCTGGCCGACTATTGTCGCCGAACCGTCATAAAGCGCCGGCCGCTCATAGGAATGCGGCCAATGCTCAATGGCGATCCGCTCGAACGGATGGCTGTGATTCCAGGAAACAGGCAGTCGAAAATGATGGGTGCCTCCTCGAATAATGACATAATCCTTCCCGTGATTCCGCTTAATATCCAGCACCTCGACGGCATAATACCCGCTGGACGCGGTGAGGTAACGCCCGCATTCAAACAGGATTGTGGTCGTAGGCTCCAGCTCCCTGCCTAGCATCGGCTCAAGCCCGCTAACAAACTTGGTCCAATTAAACTGCCGATCCAAATCCGCATAATTGACACCGATGCCGCCGCCCGCATTGATATAATTTATGGTCAAGCCGTATTTTGCAGCCCACTGCCGTGATAAGGTGCAATAATATTCAACCAGGCCAACATGCTGCTCCGCATCCAAATTATTCGATAGGGAGTGAAAGTGGAATCCTTCCACTCGGACATGCCGCAGCTTCTGCAATTGCCCCATAACCTCCGGCAGCGACTCTTCGTCAATGCCGAACTGAGTTGGCTTTCCACCCATCGCCAGCGTCGCTTGCGGAAGCGGGCCCCGCAAATTAATGCGCAGCAGAACCGGTGCCACAATGCCTCGCCTTTCAGCAATCGCATTCAGCTTATTCAGCTCATGACCGCTCTCCACATGAACGAGACTGACGCCGTATTCCATTGCGCCTTCCAGCTCCTCCTCCGTCTTTCCGGGTCCGCCGAATAAAATCGGAATTTCCGAGGATATTTCGCGCACTTTTCTGATTTCGCCTAGCGATGCGACCTCAAAACCGTGCACAATTTCAGCGAGTGCAGCAAGCACCTCGCGCTCCGAGTTTGCTTTAATCGCATAAAACAGCTTGCAGTGCTGGGGCAGCGATTGCACTCGCTCCCTCACATGACTGCGCAAGGCATCCATGTCACGCACATATGCACATAATAGGCCGGGCTGCTCCGCCTTCAGCTTTTGAATATAAGGAACGATGCTCTGGATTTCTGAACGTACGCCGCTTGAGGTTACAGACATAGACGCGTACCTATTCCTTTCTGCACGGCCTGCGCATAAATTTCCGCCGCGCTTGAAATATCCTCAACCGCCATTCCCATCGGATTAAGCAAAATAATTTCATCATCGCTTTCGCGCCCCGGCTTGCTGCCAATTACGATTTCACCCATCTCAGCATGCAGCTGCTCACGCGAAAACCTGCCCTCCAGCACGAGCTGATTGATCGTTTTTTTCTCGCGGTTGGATTGATCCCAATCGTCGACAACGACTTTATCCGCAAGAACGAATACGTCCTTATGCACATCCATAATCGAGATATTGCTGATGAACGTGCCTTTATTCAGCCATTCGTATGGAATATACGGCGCTGAGGCTACTGTTGCGGTGACGAGTACTTCCGCCTGCCGAACGGCTTGCTCCGCCGATTCCTCCACCTTGAAGTCGACCTGCTTGAACTGCTCTCGCAGCTCAGCTGCAAGCAGCTCGGCATTCCCCCTGTTCAGGTCAAATAAACGAACGGTGTGAATCGCCGCAAATTGCTCCACCAAGGAGGTGATCTGCATCTTCGCAATGACGCCGCAGCCGATGACTGAAACGGCACCAAAGCCTTTTTTCGCTAAATGCTTTGCACCAATGACGGTCACCGCCGCTGTGCGCATGCCGCTTATGAGACTTCCCTCCATAACGGCGATCGGATAATTGGACTCGGGATCATTCAAAATAATAAGAGCGCTTGCCCGTTCTTTGTTGCGCTTCGCCGGGTTATCGTGCTTGCTGCCAATCCATTTCAGCCCACTTACGGCAACTTCGCCACCGACATAAGCAGGCATAGCAATAATACGATCGGCAATATGGCCTGCGTCCCCGTTCACCCGCAAATACGGTTTTAGCGGCTGCATATATTCCCCCTTTGCATGCAGTTCAAACGCCCGGGTTACCGCTGCGACATATGGCGCTGAATGCGTTCCTCCAAGCTCCACAATATGCTGCTTGCTTAAATATAAAATTTCATGCTCCTGTACTTGGCTCATTCGTTGATCACTCCTGGCTCATATTGGTTTTGCTCTGCTGCATGATGGCCTTGAGGCAACTGCTCTACCCATCGCTCATCGTAAACGGTATCCAAATAGCGTTCTCCCCGGTCTGGGAGCACAGTTACTACGTTCGCCGCAGGCGGCAAGCTCGGAAGCAGCTTTTGCAGAGCAGCTACAAGAGAACCTGATGATCCGCCTGCAAAAATCCCTTCTCGCTCCAGCAATTTGCGGCAGCCCTGCACAGATTCGCGATCATTGACGTGGATGACCTGGTCGACCTCAAGAGAAGCAAATAATTCAGGGACACGGTTTGCTCCGATGCCGGGAAGCTCACGCTGTGCAGGCGGTGTTCCGAAAATAATCGAGCCTACCGCATCTACCGCGATAATTTTAGCCCGCGGAAATGCCTCCTTTACGCGGCGTGAAATTCCGAGTATACTGCCTGTTGTACTCACAGCGCATACTAAATAATCGATTGGGCGGTCCATTTGCTCCACGATTTCCTCTCCAGCCCCATAATAATGCGCTTCCCAGTTAAGCGGGTTCGCATATTGATTGATCCAGTAAGCATTGCGGTCTTGGCTCACAAGCTCCTTCACTCTGCTTATTCGCGATTGTAAATAACTGCCGTATTCATCAGGCTCCTTAACCATGTCGATATGGGCACCCAGGTAGGTAATCATTCGTAAATTGGTTGAGGTAATTTTCGGATCTACCACACAGGTGAACTTTAGCCCATACATCTTGGCAGCGAGTGCCAGGCCAATGCCCAGATTACCAGACGTACTCTCGATCAGATGGGTATTGGCCTGAATCGTTCCTTCCCTCAGCCCCTTCTCGATAATGTAGCGGGCAGGGCGATCCTTCATGCTGCCGCCGGGGTTCATCATCTCTAGCTTGGCGAAAATAGATGCCCCCTGCGAACCAAACAGAGAATTCAGGCGAACTAATGGCGTTCGTCCAATGCAATCGATAATCGTATTGGCGATTTTCGGCGACCTTTCTTTAACCTGCAAAGCGTTTTGTTCCATGCATGAACACCAGCTTTCCTCTTGTTTTGATGCCGCTTATACGCATAGTTGATAATGATTATTAATTTCAAAAATGCGACATAGGCTACATTATGCTATTCCTTTATTTACCTGTCAATATATTTTTATTTTGTATATTTTTTCTTTAATATCATTGACTTTGATAATATTTGTTGATAATCTTGGGTGGTATTTGATTATTTATCACGTTAGACAAGGCAGGCGAGTGAAAATGCAGCAATTATCTTGGAATAGAAGTGTGCGTATATTATGGGGAGGGCGGTTTCTTTCCAGCGCCGGCTTGACGGGTATCAGCCCGTTTATTCCGTACTACATGGAGTCGCTTCAGGCTGGAAGCCCGTCCCAGGTCCTCATGTGGACGGGGCTTGCCGTATCTGCGCCAGCGGTCTCTTATGCGCTGCTGACTCCTTTGTGGGGAAAGCTTGGCGACCGCTGGAGCCGGAAATGGATGGTCGTCAGAGCTTTGCTCGGGCTGGCGCTAAGCATGTTTCTGATGTCCATTGCCGCTACGCCGTTTCAATTTTTTCTGTTTCGGCTGTGCCAAGGCGCATTCGGCGGCATCTCCGACGCAAGCAGTGCGTTCATCGGAACCCATGCTCCGCCTAAAAGGCAGGGATTCGCGCTTGGGCAAATGGAACGCGCTTCCGCAGCTGGCTTGCTCGTTGGCCCTCTGCTCGGAGGCATTTGCGTTAATACATGGGGAAGCGGCCCTCTGCTGTTCATAACTGCCTCTTTAACCGCTTCCTTTGCCCTGATTGCTGCCTTTGTTTTACCTGGATCTGCGCAGGAAAAGCCGAAAGCTGCGATTCCCCCGTCTAAGTTTAATGGTATATTCGCTTCTTTTGCAGCGCTGTTAAAGCATCCTATCGCACGCTCCTTTATCGCTGCCGGCATTTTGTTCAAGCTTGCGGACTTCGCAACCTTTACGATTTTCACGCCGTATATGCGGGAGCTGCTTGATTCTCCCGCTAAAGCGGCGACGGCGGTAGGCATACTCATCGCCGCTTCTTCTGCCGGAGAATTAATAGGCGGTCCGTGGTGGGGAAAAAGGAATGATAACCACCAGCCCGCGCGCAATTTCACCGCAGCCGGACTGTTCTGTGCTCTTTGCATCATCGCCCAGATGCTGCCCTTTGGCGTTATTTGGCTATTTATTGTCCGCTTTCTGCAAGGCTTTTTTTACAGTGCCTTATTGCAAACCGTCATGCTGTCCGTCCTCAAAACCTCATCCGATCATGATAGAGGCGTTAGAATCGGGGCAACGAACAGCCTCCTCATGGCAGGACAAATATCAGGTCCAACCATCGGCGTCTTTATTGGGGCCCAATTTGGTCTTTCCTCCGTTTTTTTGGTCATGGGAGGCTTCATGCTGCTCGCCTCTATGTTAGTCTGGTTTCCCGCTGCCCATATCCGGCGGCAAAATCGTTTTTCTGCCCATTAGACCATCATTTGAAAGGAGCAAGTCCAGTATGTCGCAAGCACAATTAAAGCAAGATTCTTTGTCAGGCCCATCCATTCAGCGTTCGGAAAAAGAAAGCATCAGTCGCTTATTAAATGCCTATCTTCGCGAGTCGGGGCAATTCGAGCCCAGCGATGTTTCCTTTTTTCATCCTGAAATAACCAAAGTCGTCTGGCTCCCGCACACGAAGCTTGGTATTTACGGGACCGTTCTGCATTTGTCTGCTGGTGGACATCATGTGTTTGGGGATCATTTTTACACAGAAGAAGCTCAGCAGTGGAACAAAAGCTCCCTTTCCGAAATCATCCATCTCGTGCTAGATGAAATTAGCTTCGTCGAAGAAGACTCCACATCCAAAACGCAAAAACGGACGGAGCTGGAAGCTCTTATTCATAATAGCCAGCAGCGCATGTATCATTATTTGGCTTATGCGGTTGAGCAGGAGCAAGAACAGGGCGAAAAACAGCTCGATTTTCGTTATTTGGAGCAAGCGCTGCTGTGTGGACACCCTTTCCATCCGACTCCCAAAAGCCTGCAAGGCTTTACCGATCATGATTCTCAGGCCTACTCACCAGAATTCGGAGCCTCCTTCCCTCTCCACTGCTTTGCTGCGGCACCTGCATATATCGCGGAGGATTGGCTTGAGGGGCGGACAAATGAGGAACAGCTCGCGTGGATTCCACCTGCGATGAAAGCGGCAGCCGCAGCGAAGCTGGGCGCGGCGAGCAGCGATTATGTGCTGCTGCCCTGCCATCCTTGGCAGGCAGAATACGTACGCAACCTTGCGCCTGTGCAAAACTTGCTGAAGCAAGGACATCTTGTAGATTTAGGGGACACAGGACCACTCGTATACCCAACCTCATCTGTGCGAACAGTATGGAACCCGGAGCAAGCTTGCTTTTACAAGCTGTCACTGCACATCCGGATTACGAATTTCATTCGTGAGAACACGCCCGAGCAGCTGCTGAGAACGCTTGACGCCTCAAGGGCAATTGATGCTATTCGTGGGGAATATGCGACGGGGTCATTTAAGCTTTTGCTCGAGGAAGGTTATCGCACGCTGCGTTTACCTAACGCCGAGCCAAGCTTGAACGAGGAAATAATGTCGGCTTTCTCTATGATTGTGCGCGAAGCGCCAGAGGAATGTACTTCTGCCGAGGAGCCGCCATTTGTCATCGCCTCCTTGCTCGAAGTGCCGCCTGGACATAGCGAGCCGCTCCTATTCCGAGCGGTCCGCCAAGCGCTGCATCCAAAGCAGCCTGACTGGACAATTTGGCTGCGCCAATATTTGCACCTGTCGATGAAGCCGCTGCTGCATCTATACGCAGAAACAGGCATCAGCCTGGAAGCACATGTGCAAAATGCGATGCTGCGCTTGCACCAAGGCATGCCCGCCACTTTTTATGTCAGGGATCTTGAGGGCATTAGCATTAACGTGGAAATGGCCGAGCAGCGGGGCTGGATTAACACCTTGCTGCGGGAAGACAGCCCTGTCCTCTATTCCGAGGAGCAAGCCCGCCATCGCTTAAAATATTATTTTTTCGTTAACCATCTCTCCCATCTAATTGCACGAATTTCATATTATAGCGGGCAGGAAGAGCAGGTGTACTGGGCCATCGCGAGCAACGTGCTGCATGAAATCAAGCATGCTTCCTCCCATGCGCTTTTGCACAATCTCATTACAGATTTATTGACCAGCGCTACGCTCCCGGCAAAGGCAAATCTGCTCAGCCGTTTTCATCAGCGTGGCGAAACGCCCTTATACGTGGAAATACCAAATCCGATGCGCATAGAGGTACAATAAAAGCAGCGAGCTTGCCGTTTACGCATAAAAAAGGCCTGTCCCCGCAGTCATGATGACTCATGACGGAAGGACAGGCTGTTTTTCACCTAACGTTGGCTTCGCCTCTTTAATGGACAACTCTCTTCAAACATAGTCGCATGCTTGGTGGCGCTTTAGGCCGTTATCCCCTTAGCTCAGAAAGCTTGGAGCTAGAGCCGAACACAGCTCTTCTGAGCTAAGGGGATAATAGCTGTAAGCAAACGACAACTAGCCAACAGTATCCGGCAGACGGTTATTAGCCACAACAATCCGCTCATTGCTAACTATGCCACCAGTGCCCTTTTATAGCATGCCGCTTGCATTCATTATCTGCCGGTCCACAACGAAAAATCTTCTTCGGTAGCAAGCACGCTGTGAGTCGCCGAAACGGCCTGCTGCACCCCTCTCGCATAGTCGATCCCGCTGTCGGCATAGTCGTAGGAGAGGGTGATTCTCGTTTTTTCTTTCAACGGATTGGCATGGGGAATCGCCGACAGCAGCGACTTTGTATACGGATGTACAGGACGCTCGAAAATATCCTCCGTCGTTCCCGTTTCGACTAAATAGCCTAAATGCAGCACACCGATTCGATCAGAAATGTATTTAACCATGGACAGGTCATGCGAAATGAACAAAATAGCCGTGTTCGTTTCCTCTTGAATGCTTTTAAGCAAATTCACAACTTGAGCCTGAATCGACACATCAAGCGCACTGATCGCCTCATCGGCGATAATAAGTCCCGGCTCCATAATAAGCGCCCGGGCTATGCCTATGCGCTGCCGCTGCCCGCCCGAAAACTGGTGCGGATAACGGTTCGCATGCTCGCGTGACAGCCCTACTTTTTCGAGTATGCGCTCTACCTTTTCTTGGCGCTCCTGCTTGGTTCGGTACAGCTTATGAATATCTAGCCCCTGCGCAATAATGTCGATTACTTTCTTTCGCGGATTCAGCGAGGCCATCGGATCTTGAAAAATCATCTGCATCCTGGTGCGCAGCAGCGTCTGCTCCTTCTCCTTCAGCATGCCGGAAATATCCGCACCTTGAAAAGAAATCGCGCCAGCCGTTGGCTCATACAGCCGAATAATCGTTCGCCCAATCGTCGATTTCCCGCTGCCCGACTCTCCCACGAGCCCATAGGTTTCTCCTTTATGGATATCAAAGGAAACCCCATTTACCGCCTTGACTGTATATTGCTTGCTCACTCTAAAATGCTGCTTCAGGTCAGCAACTCGTAAGATTGTTTCTCTTCCCACTCGCTTCCCATCTCCTTCGCCACCTTGCCCAATCTCGCTTTCAGCGTCTCTGACATTTCAATTTTCGGCGCATTCTCGTGCAGCAACCATGTCGCGGCATAATGCGTATCCGTTACTTTAAACATGGGCGGCTCCAGCTTAAAATCAATATTTAACGCATGGACATTGCGCGGCGCAAACGCATCCCCAGTAATCGGATGAAGCAAATTCGGCGGACTGCCGGGAATCGTGTACAGCTTTTCATTCGTCGAGCCCATGTCCGGCATCGAGGAAAGCAGTCCCCATGTATACGGGTGACGGGGATCGTAAAAAATGTCTTCCACCGTCCCCTGCTCAATCATTTTTCCTGCATACATGACCGTCACATAGTCCGCCACCTTCGCAACGACGCCTAAATCATGCGTAATGTAGATGACGGAAATGCCTGTTTTGGCTTGAATGGTTTTAATCAGCTCTAAAATTTTAGCTTGAATCGTCACATCAAGCGCCGTCGTCGGCTCATCGCAAATGAGCACCTCCGGATCGCAGGCAAGCATAATGGCAATGACGACACGCTGCCGCATGCCTCCGGACAGCTGATGCGGGTAGCATTTCATCCGCTTCTCAGGATCGCATATGCCGACGAGCTGCAGCAGTTCAAGCGCCCGCTCATGCGCTTCGGCGCGGCTTTTTTTCAAATGGATGATCATGCTCTCCATAATTTGATTGCCAACGGTCATCGTCGGATTCAGCGATGTCATCGGATCTTGAAACACCATGGCGATTCGCCTGCCATTGATTTGCGAGCGCATTTCCTTTTGTGACAGCTTGAGCAGATCATGGGTAACACGTTTACCTTTTTCCTCATAGTGGAATAGGATAGAGCCGGCATTAATTTGCCCATTGCTGCTCAAGATTCGCATAATCGCTTTTACCGTAACAGACTTGCCACTGCCGGATTCGCCGACAATCGCTACCGTCTCCCCTTTGCGCAATTCCAAATCCACTCCGCGTATGGCATTTACGAGTCCACTGGCCGTTTGAAACGATATCGATAAATTTCGGATTGAAAGCACCGTTTCGCTCATTTGCTTTCCCCTCCTAGCTTTCCTTCATTTTCGGATCAAGCGCATCACGCAGCCCGTCTGCGAGCAGATTGAAGCTCAGCATCAGCAGCGCCAGCACAACGACCGGCGCGACAAGCATATACGGATAAATCGTCATGGACTTGAAGCTTTCGCTAATAAGCGAGCCTAAAGACGCCATTGGCTGGGGAATGCCGAGACCGATAAATGCCAGAAAAGCTTCTGTAAAAATCGCGCTCGGCACTGAAAACATCGACATGATAATGATTTGCCCAAAAATATTAGGTAAAATATCTTTGAAAATAATACGAAAATGACCCGCCCCGAGCGTTCGGGACGCCAGCACAAACTCCTGTTCCTTCAGCTTTAAAATTTGTGCCCGCGCTACCCGGCTCATCCCAATCCAGCCCGTAATCATTAAGGCGAGCGTTATCGTCACAAACCCCGGCTTCAGCACGACAATGAGCAGCGTCACAATGACCAAATTCGGTATACCACTTAATATTTCAATAAACCGCTGCATGACATTGTCAACCGAGCGGCCGAAATAACCGGAAACAAGGCCATAGCACATGCCAATAATCATATCTACTGCAACGGCGATTACCGCGATGTATAAGGAGATGCGCGTTCCCTCCCAGGTACGGGTCCATAAATCCCGCCCCAGCGTATCGGTGCCGAAAATATAATAGACGTCGGTCAGCCCCTTCTGCTCGTACACATTAACCCCATTGGCTGCTCCATTAAAAATAAAAAAGTTTTCCAAGCCTTCAATGCGCGGGGGCAAGCTTTTATGCTTAATATGGATTGATTTATACGTATGCTCATTCATCATCGGCCCGAAGGCTGCAAAAAAAGAAATGATAATAATAATGACTAAGCCAATAACCGCACCTTTATTCGCCTTAAACCGCAGGAAGGCATCCCGTCCATATGATTGGCTCGTATAGGTATGATCGAATTGCACCCGCTCGCTATTGCCAGCAAGTTCGAAATCGCCACCTGTATAAGATTGAACCGGCTTACCCATGCTTCTCCCCCTTCGCCAAACGAATGCGCGGGTCTATGACGCCATATAAAATATCTACGGCCAGCATAATCGCAATAAACATCATGCTGTAAAGGAAGGATACGGCGATGATGACGTTATAGTCATTGATTTGAATCGCTGTCACAAGCAAGCTGCCGATGCCGGGAATTGCGAAAATTTGTTCAATAACGAGACTGCCAGTCATTAAAGCGACAACGAGCGGCGCGAGCACCGTAATAATGGGAATGAGCGCATTTCGCAGCGCATGAACGATAATCAGCCTCGCGCTCCCTACTCCCTTGCTCTCCGAAAGCCGTATGTACTCCGAGCTAAGCACTTCAATCATTTCAGAGCGGGTAAACCGCGCAACGGTCGCAATCGTAAACATTGAAAGGGCGATCGTTGGCAGCACGGTAGACACAAATGGTGAGGCAGAGCTATATAAGAGCGGAAACCACTTTAGCTTCCACCCCAGAAAATACGACAGGGCGAGGGCAAATACATAAGAGGGAAAGCTGACACCAATCACTGATATAAACGTCGTCAAGCTATCTGCCAAGCTATTGTGCTTAAGGGCGGCTACAATGCCGAGCAGTAATCCAATCACCGTTCCCAGCAGAACGGCCTGAAACCCAATTTGTATGGATACGGGCAGACGCGCCTCCAGCATCGCGGATATCGGCATATTTTTCTGAATAACATAGGAAACCCCAAAATCGCCGCTCAGCATCGCTTTAATATAATGGACAAAGCGATTAAACACAGGCTGGTCAAGGCCATATTTAGCATCCAGCACCGCCCGCTGCGCCTGGGTAATTTTCTCATCGTTAAAGGGTGAGCCCGGCATAAGCTCCAGCATAAGGAAGAGCGCCAGCAAAATAACGAGCAGAGTCACAACGGCTAAGCCTACTCTTTTTAACACATAGTTTCTCAATCGTTTCACCTCTATAAGTGTAAAACTTATGAATGCTTATATTTTAAAAATGCCGAATCACAGCCCTTTGAACTTTCGCTTCTGTGATCCGGCCCTTTGAGGGAGCAGCCCGTTATTGTTTATCGGCTAATTTGTAAGAAATACTGCCGCCTATCGTGCCAAGATTAACTCCGGTTACCTCCGGTTTAATTAATATAGCGTTGCCCTTCTGATACACGGGGAAAATAACCGCTTGCTCCAGCACTTTCGCCTCAAGCTGCTTTAACGCTTCCCACCGCTGCGCAGGCTGGCTGGCAAGATTGCCTCTGCTCACCCGATCCGCGAGTTCATCATAGGCTTTCTCGCTCCATTTGCCAAAATTGTTCGGATTATCTGTCGTCCACATCGCCAGATAGGTCATCGGATCGTTATAATCTGGCCCCCATCTGGTCAGGCCCACTTCATATTCGCTGTTGTACATCAGCTCGACGCGATTTTTCTTCGGCTGGGACTTCAGCGTAAAGGTCACTCCCGGCAGCGTCGTTTCAATTTCCGATTGAATGAACTGTGATACGAGCGTCGCTGATTCCGTATCTTCAAACAGCAGCTCCAGCTCAATCGCATCAATGCCAAGCTCAGCCTTCGCTTTTTCCCAATATTTCAGCGCTTCTTCCTTATTGTTCGATGGATAGCTGCCTGCCGTTTCCCGGTAATCCTTACCGTCCGGCCCCGTCGCCAGAAACTGCGGAACGGCAAAATCTGCTGCGATGGAGCCATCCTTCAATATCTCATCAACGACCGCCGTTTTGTCGTAAGCAAGCGAGAGCGCTTTGCGCAAATTGATATTTTCTAAGCCGGGAACCTTCTGATTGGGCGATAAATACCAGAGATAGCCTGTCAGCACGCTCTGATATTCAGGGCTTTGCTGATAGCTTGTAATTTGTTCGCCGGAGAGCGCAACATAGTCAATGTCTCCATTTTCATAGGCGAGCACCGATTGCTGAGTATCTTTAATAATTTTATAGTTTAGGCCATCCAGCTTTACGCTGTCAGCGTCGTAGTAGTCGTTATTTTTCTCCAAGTAAAAGGTTGTGCCGCCGACTTCCCAGGTTTTCAGCTTGAACGGGCCATTCGCCAGCAGCGCTTCTGGGGTTAAAGCGAATTCCGTGCCTTTCTCCGTCAAGAAGGCTTCATTTACAGGAAAGAATGAAGGAAAGGCGATTACAGAGTTAAAGAAAGGGATGGGACGTTCAAGCTCCACCGTCAGCGTCTTGTCATCAACAGCCTTTACGCCAAGCTCGTCGAAGCTTTTCTCGCCGGCGATGATGGCATCGGCATTTTTCAAACCGGCTACCCCTGCGATGAAGCTGTACTCACTAGCCGTTTCCGGATTAACAAGGCGCTTCCAGGCAAACTCAAAATCTTTCGCTGTGACTGGAGTGCCATTGGACCACTTCGCATCCCGCAGTGTAAACGTATAATGGAGGCCATCCTCGCTCAAATCTACCTTTTCAGCTAGAGCCAGCTGGGGCACGCGATTCTCATCAATCGAATACAAGCCTTCTGTCGTAGCGGCAATGACTTCAAAAGACAACCCGTCCGTCGCAATGGCGGAATCCATCGAAGCAAGCTCCACATCTTTGCCCAAATTGAGCACCTTCAGCGCTTCAGGACTTGCTTCCGGTGTTGTGCTCTCTGAAGGGGCACTAGAGCTTTCGGCTGAAGCGGGCGTTGTACCCGAGCCCTGCTTTGCGCTTGTGCAGCCTGCTAATAATAAAAGGATCGAGAATAGGGCGATTGCTATCTTTACTTTTTTCAACAAGGTTTCCTCCCCAAATACTAGAAATAAAAAGGAATCTCATTCCATGTAAAATTCAGGATGTTTCAACCTTTTTCTGCATTATACAAGTCGATATTTTTAAAGTCAACTATTCTTATTGGAATTATCAATTTAATTGATATAACGATAGAAATATCAAATAACCCCCATCTCGGCAGCGAGATAGGGGGAATAGACTAGCCATGCTATTAGGAAATAGATGTGGAAATTCCTTATTTCAAGTGTATAGAACCTGGCTCACACCAACGGGCAAGTCCTGCTTTGACCGCCTCCAGTGGCGCCGATGCTGTACAGTCAACCGCCCATGCAATGTAGCCGTCGGGGCGAATTAAAGCCGTATGGACATTTTCCCACCCGACTGCTGCTTCAGCTATAGAAGCTTGCACACCTTCCACATGCGCATATTTCTCCCAATCGACTAGCTCGCCAAATTGGGGGTCACCCGCGAGGTGAAGCAGCACATAGGAGCCTGCATGCATGAGCTTATAGGATTTTAGAAGAGAGCCGCTCCCCAGCCTTAAAGTAAGCTCCGAGAATCGGCGTCCATTCAGGGGATGTGGCGGCGAGTGGGGGTCAGGCGCATACCCCACATCAAAGGCTGAAATTTGGGCAGAGAGCAAAGCATTGGCTTCGGGTATTTGCAGAAGGGATGCCATAAGCTTTCTTAACTCCACCACGCCCGGAAGCTGCCTAATCAATAGAGCCTGCGCTTCGGTATTGCGAAGCAGCGCCGTGCTTACAGGATAACGTTCCTCATGATAGCTGTCCAAAAGCCAGTCCGGAGCCCAGCCATTCAACTGGGCAGCCAGCTTCCAGCCTAAATTCACAGCCTCCTGCAAACCGACATTCATCCCTTGTCCGCCTGCTGGAAGATGAATATGTGCCGCGTCTCCGGCGAGGAAAACCCGATTTTTGCGAAAATGCTCAGCCTGGCGGGTTGCATTGCCGAATCGCGAGAGCCACTCCGCCTCTCTAATCCCAAAATCCTGTCCATAAACACGCAGCATGCTGGACTTAAGCTCAGCGAGTGTGACTGGTTCGTCCTTAGCAATCGCCAGCCGCTCGGAATCGAATACAATGACCCGGTGAATCTGCTTAGTCACAGGTACAATCATGATGCTGCCCTGTTCCGAAAATTGGGATACGATTTTCCCTGACTCAAGCTCTGGCAGCTTGACATCTCCAAGCATACCGGTAAAAGTAGCATCCGTTCCTAGAAATGCGATCCCCAATTGTTTGCGGACAAGGCTTCCGCCGCCATCAGCGCCCACGGCGTATTCAGCGGTCAGCCTATATTCCCCTTCCGGCCCTAGCGCCGTCACTTCAACTCCTTCGTCGTGCTGGCGGATCGATTTTACTTCTGTTTCCCGGAAAATAGCTACGCCTAGCTCACGTGCCCGTTCCTCCAGCAGCTTCTCGGTTTCACTTTGCGCAAGAACTAATGTATAGTTCGAGGCTGAATCCAAAATAGAAAAATCCAAAGGCGTTGTCAGCCCCGCGAAATGCCCTCTTGGAATGGGCCTCCCCCTCTCCAGCAGATCCGTAGTCATACCTCGCATATCTAAAACCTCCAGCGTGCGGGGATGAATCGTTAATGCACGGGAATAAGGCGTTGTTTCCTTCAAACGCTCCAGCAAGCACACTTTTATGTTAGCTAAAGCAAGCTCAGAGGCTACCATCAGGCCGACTGGTCCAGCTCCCACAACAATGACGCCATAATTCATCTTTCGTCACACCTCTCCATCGATCATTCATCATGTTTGCTCCGTTATCTTCACAACACTATGCTCATAAAAACCGATCAAATCCAGCATAAACCGTTTGACTACTTCAAGCTCGGCCTCGTTATAGGCATGCAAAATCCCCATAAATTGCGCCTGCACCTTGTCATGCAGCTCTTCATGAATGGCATACAACTGCTTGCCCGGCGAAGTCAGACGAAAAAAAACTTCCTTTTTGTTGTCATTTAATTGTGTTCTACGTACCCAGCCGTTTTTGAGAAGGCGATTCGTCACCTTGGAGACATTCCCTTTGCTCAGTGCCATCTTATCAGCAATTGCCGTCAAATTAAGCGGCTCATGCTGCCCGATGCAGGCTACCACATGAATCTCCGTCATATTAAGCGGCGTATCGAATTCAATGCTTTTGCGCAGCTCCTGTAAAAAAAAGCTGCCTTCCTCCTGCTCAAACTGCTCCTGCTGATGCAGCAGCTTTATCAGCAGTTCATAAACATATTGCTTGTTCATTTGATGTTTTTCCATGCTTAACCCATCCTTTGCTAGCTTCACTCCTTTCAGTATAGCGTATAAATTGTTTCAAAAGAAACAATTTGATTAATAAAAATAATGCGCCGCAGCTACAGGTCACAGGATGGTCAGTTTCTTTTCAGCCGGCGTACGCGGCTTTGCTTTCGGAATCTTATCGTAATAGCCCATAAGCAGTATACCAACCATACGCTCATCCGGCTTGACGCCTAGCCCTTCACAAAATATAGGTGAGCGGATACATTCGAGCGTTGACCAAACCATCCCGATCCTTTGCTCCCAAGCCAGTAGCTGAAAGTTTTGAATGAGGCAGCTGACGGCTCCATAATCCTCCTCTTGCTTATGCGCATCCTTGTCCGCTTTCATCACAACAATTAGAAACGCAGGGGTTTTGCTGTAATGCTGCATCATCATTTGCTTCAGCTTTCCAGGCATTAGCTTAAGGCGTTTCAGATGGCTCATCGACTCCATCATTAGATCGACCAGCCTGGCTTTTGCCTCCATACGTTCGGCTACAATAAAGCGCCATGGCTCCCGCAGCCCGTGATTGGGTGCCCACACGGCATCATTTAACAATTGGAGCAGCATATCCGGCGCAAGCGATTTTTCGTTAAAGTGCCGAATGCTGCGCCTTTCACGAATCGTAACTGCAATGCTCATTGAAGGGCTCTCCTTCCATTTTATTTTTCAATCCAGAACTTTTGTTTCAAAGGAAACAATATAGATAAAGGTAGAGAATTACACTCTGCAATCTCCATATATATTGTTTCCCTAGAAACAATTTAATCACATCCATCCTCTTTTCGTCAATGAAGAGTTGAAAATAGTCGCCGCGCCAAAACCTATAGCCCCATTTCACAATCAAAAAAAACAGGAAGTGTCTTCAAACTGATCAAACACTAAACGAGGGGGTGATAACGCGGTTCCAGCCGCTTTAGGCAGGTAACGCCATTTTTCCCTATCATCGTTTGTGAATCTTCTTGTTTGAAAACATTCCCTGGCTAGCTTCCTTTTTTTGATCATGAAAGTGGCATTCGTATTTGTTAATATGCCTTCTTAAATTAGGAAGGATCGTCAACCGGCGGCTCTCCGAATACCGGATTCCCATCCTCATCCCAGTCTATTTTTTTTATCCTTGCATGGCGATTGGGGTCATACAGCGGATTGCCTACGATCTCCTTATAGCTCCGGGCATGATAGACAAGCACATCATCAAGCTCGTTCTCCGCAACCGTGAAGCAGTTATGCCCAGGTCCGTATTGCCTTGTCCGCTCGCTCGTCTGAAACACGGGCTGTGGGGATTTGCTCCAAGCAGCAGCATTGAGCGGATCACAGTCCTCATCTGCTGTCAGAAGTCCCAAGCAATAATGATGATCCGTTGCGCTTGCAGAATAGGTGATAAACAGCTTTCCGTTTCGCGCTAGCACCGCAGGCCCTTCGTTCACCTTGAAGCCTATGATTTCCCAAGAAAGCTCTGGCTTCGTCAATAGCACCTGCTCGCCGCGCAGCGTCCACGGATTTTCCAGCTCTGAAATGTACAAATTGGAATTGCCTGCAATATGCGGCGCTTTCTGCGCCCAAACCAGATACTGCTTGCCTTTATGAGAGAAGCTGGTCGCATCAAGCGCGAACGTGTCCCAAGCGGTATAGATTTGTCCCTTCTCCGTCCAGTTGCCCTCCAGCGGATTGGACGAAGCATTTTCAAGGACAAACATGCGATGGTTGAACAAGCCGTCAACGATTTCTTCAGAAGGTGCCGCCGCGAAATAGATATACCATTTTTCTTCAATAAAATGAATTTCCGGCGCCCAGATTAGAGCGCTCATCGGCCCCATGCTCGGCTTCGTCCATACAGCGACTGGCGTGCTTTCGGCAAGACCATTCAGCATCTTAGCCCTGCGCAGCTCAATTCGGTCGAATTCAGGCACGGAGGCTGTGAAATAGTAAAACCCGTCAGCATGCCGATAAATCCATGGGTCCGCTCTTTGTTCGATAAAGGGATTAGGAAAAAGCTGATTATTTACTGGATTAGCTGTAACTTTCATCGTTGTGAGCCTCATTTCGTCGTTAGCCTTTTACCGCGCCCGCCGTAACGCCGCCAATAATATAGCGCTGAGCGAATCCGTAGAAGATCATAATAGGAATCATGGACAGGATAATAGCTGCGAATGCCATATTCACCTGGGACGTATATTCGCCGAAAAACTGGAATTGCACAAGCGGCAGCGTGGAAACCGCCTTTTTCTGCACAAGCACCATAGAAACAACGAAATCATTCCACGCCCCAAGGGCGCTAAGTACAATGATGGTCATGTTAATTGGCTTCAGCAGCGGAAAAATAATACTAAAAAACGTTCGATACCGTGAAGCTCCGTCCAGCAATGCCGATTCTTCCAGTTCCCTTGGAACCGTCTTGATGAAGCCTACATAAAGGAAGCAAAAATAACCGATCTGCACGCCCGTCAACGAGATGACGAGCCCAGGCAGCGTATTCAGAATATGAAGGTCCGCCCATGTTTTGTACAGTGGAAACATCAGCACCTGAAACGGCAGCATAATGCTCGACATAAATAAATAATAGAAAAACGTATAAAAGCGGGTATTGTTTCGGGCAATGACGTAAGCTCCCATGGAGCAGACAAGAATCGTCAGAGCAACCGTCGCCGACGTTGTCACCACACTGTTGCGAAGCGCAAGGAAAAAGTTGGAGGCTTCAATAGCATCCGCATAATTGCTCCATGAAATGTGTTTGGGAAAGCTGAGCGGACTTTCGGCCGTCTCCATCGGCGTCTTAATGGAATAGACGATTGCGATATAGAAGGGGAACAAGAACAGCAGGCCAATGGCATAAAGGATAGCAATGCGAATTCGTTCCACCCATTTAAATGGCTTGGTAGCTCGCGATGTGTTCAATATTCCACCTCCCTTCTGCGGAAATAGCCGGTAACGAGAACGGTAATAAAGAGAATGAAGGCGAAAAGCACAATGGCGGACATCTGCCCGTAGCCTGCCTTGAAATAAGGGAATTCATAATTGTATACATACATAGCCATCGTCTGGGAAGACGTCCCTGGACCACCTTTTGTCGCGACCATTGAGTAATCAAATTGCCTTAAGCCTGTCCCCAGCCACAAAGGAATGCAATACGTAAAGGCAGGCATCAGCAATGGGATCGTAATGCTGCGGAACTGCTGTACGATGCCAGCGCCATCAATGCGGGCCGATTCATACATGTCTTTCGGAATGGTTTGCAGGCCCGCATAATAGATGACCATCGCAAGACCAACCTCTTTCCAGACAGCAATGATGACAATGCCCAGCATGACAGTTGAAGGATTTCCAAGCAGACCGCTATCGGTGTGGAAGAGAATCGGATAAATATCACTGTAGATATAGCGCCAAATGATGGAGGCCAACACAAGGCTGATGACCATCGGCATAAAAATGAACGTCTTTAACAGGTTGACCCCTTTGAATTTTGTATTGAGCGCCACGGCTAGCAAAAGACCCAATACGTTTACGAGCAACGTCGTGGAAAAAGCGAAAAACAGCGTATTCTTAATCGGCTCGATAGCATCGGTGTCACTGAACAGCAGCTTGAGGTTGCGCAAGCCAACATAGTCATAGGTTGGACTAATGCCATCCCAATTGGTAAACGCAATGTTCAACCCGCGGAAAAAGGGGAAAATCACAACTAAAGAAAAAAACAAAAGAGCCGGAATCAGGAACGTAAAGGTTACGAGGTTGTTTTTGTATAGTCGCTTCATCCACTCACCGCCAAATATTTATTAAGAATGTACAGCTTTTCGGTGCCCCTATGCCATTCAAGCGCCGAAAAGCTCGAGCTGTTACTTCATTTTATTAATTTTTGCAAAGCCATCGTCCAGCTTCTTAATCGTCTCATCCACATTGCGCTCGGCAGGGTCGGTAACGAGGAAGAAGGTCATCACTTTTTGCCATGTATCGTCATATTGGCCGTACCAAAGCGGCTTCACCTGATTGTTGACAATTTTTCCGGATTGGAAAACGGCTTGGAACTCCGCCGAGATCGGGTCCTGCTGTGCTGGTTTAATATCTTTGGATATAGTGCTGATGGTCTGTACGCCATCCGCCCAAATTTGCGCTCCCTCATCGGAGGCCATAAAATCAAAGAATTTTTTCGCCATCTCGACATTCGCCGACTTGGCCCCAATCATCCATGTGTCATCCGTGGAATACGTCATGTAGTTGTCTTCTGGATTATCAGTCGCCGGATACATAAATACTCCGAAATTACCGCTCGGATTGTAGCTGCGAATGCTGCCTATCGCAAAGCTGCCCATAATATCCATCGCGGCTTTACCTTGTGCAAAATATTGCAGCGAACGATCATAATCAATATCCTTGGCGTCGCTGTTCGCATAGGCGCTAAGCTGGTTTACGCGCTGCAGGAAGTCCTTGTAGCCAGGTACGTCCGAGAAGCTTTTTTCACCAGCTATAATTTTGCTCGCATAATCGGGGTTGTTCACGAGCAGTGTCCCCCACATGTCCGGCCACATAAAGCTCATGTAGGAAGCTCCGTCCTTCCATGAGGCTGCAAATGGCGTAATGCCTTTGGATTTCAGCGTCTCCGCGGCCTTCAGCAGCTCCGTATAGGTTTTCGGCACCTCAACGCCTGCCTCTTTAAATAAATCCTTGTTGTAAATGACGGCATTCGTCATCAAATCAATCGGCAAACCATATACCTTGCCTTCATACGTAACATTTGGAATATAGGCCGGATCAACCCTTTTAACAAAAGCTTCATTCGTTACGTCCAGGAAGGCTCCGGCCTTCGTCATGTCAACCATGCCTGCAGGGCGTCCAAATATAATGTCAGGCGTATCTCCTGCGCTGACTTTCAGCTTAATGTTATCGTTGTATTTATCTACTGGCATAACCGAGATATCGAAGCTCACGTTTGGATTCAGCTCAGTGAATTTGTCCGTCAGCTTCTTGAAGGTATCTACCTTCGGCTTCTCAACCATGTAGTGAACGACGCTCAGCGTAACTTTCTCGCCTGCGTCTGTTTTGGCAGGAGCGGACGCAGGCGAGGATGGAGATGCACCTGTCTGGGAGGAACCCACATTGCCGTTGCTTGCACTTCCGCAACCAGATAACATCGTTACTGCCAAAAACAAGGTGCTTGCCATTGATAACGCTTTCGCTTTTCTCATTTTGTTGACCTCCGCTTTAGTTATGGATGGGCATTTCGAATTGTAACCGCTTTCTATTTGGATTATAGAATAAAGAATAGCGATATTATATATCCAATTGGTTATAAAAATCACTTAATTATATTTTTCTTTTAAGTCCCTCTATTTTGATGATATATTATAATTATCTTTCCTTTTGAGGTGGCGCCAATGGGCAAAATGCCTTTATACAAACAAATACAAAGCTATTACAGAGAGCGGATTCTAACAGGCGAATTGCGCTACAAGGACAGAGTGCCTTCCGAACAAGAAATTATGGAGGAATTCCGGGTAAGCAAGATTACGGTGAAAAATGCATTGATCTCTCTGGCGGAAGAAGGACTGATCACCCGTATTCAAGGGAAGGGCACATTCGTCGCTCAAGTGAACGATGAGGCTCTCAGCGTGAAATCGGAGCTGCAAAGCGGTTCGCCTGCTGAAGGCATGAATAACATTATTGGGTTTATCATTCCTACCTTGAAGACAAAGGTCATTCAAAAGCTGGTAGATTACGTAGAGCTTCATGCGAAGGAAGCGGGGTATCAGACGATTTTGCATATTACGAGGGAATCCTCTGTGGAAGAGTCAAAAGCGATTAACAAATTGACTGAGATCGGGGTAAAGGGCATTATCGTTTTCCCTACCGAGGATGAGAAATACAATGAATCCTTGCTGCGATTATCGCTCGATAAGTTTCCCTTTGTATTTATTGACCGTTACCTGCGAAACATTGATACTTATCAAATTATTTCAGATAATGCAGCCGGGTCCTACGAGACGATCAATTATTTATTAAGCAAAGGGCATCAAAATATTGCTTTAATCTCACCAGACAATACGAATACAGCGATTGAAGACCGCACGCTGGGTTTTGAGAAGGCGTATATCGATAAACGTATCTCCATCGACAAAACACTGTGGTGCCATGTTCCGCTCGATATTTTACGCACAGATCAGGCCGAGCCGTATGTGACGGCCTTCCTTAGCCTTCATCCCGAGGTGAGCGCCATCTATGCTTTGTCCGCTGAAGCCGCTCAAATTGCCTATCAATCGCTTGGGAAGCTTGACCGTAGGAAAACCGAAATCGTCTCCTTCGATAATCCCGACCTTCCCGGCATTTCCTATGTCAGCCAAAACGAAAATCGGCTCGCCCAAGCAGCTGTCTCCTTGCTGAAATCGCAAATAGAAGGGGAATATTTGCCGCAGCAAACCGTCATTGAAGTAGAGCTTGTTTTATGCGACCAACTGCCTTGAAATTAGAGTCAGCCCCTTTCAAACAACCTAAAGCCAAGAGGAATTCCCCCTTGGCTTCATCCTTAACGATAAAACGTTATCGTCTTGACTGACTATTAGACCTTCTGATACGTAAATAATGGCGAGGCTTCCCAAACCTTGCTCGGAATTTCCCGCTTTAATACCGGAATGACATCGGCTGCAAAACGCTCCACCTGCTCGCGCTGCTCTGCCTCCGTCAGTCCATCCACGCTAATGCTTAGCACCTCGTGCCCAAACGCTTGATGGTAATCCAAAATCTTCTCAATCACATGCTCCGCACTGCCGACAAGGGCTGGCCCATTTGCAATGTTATCCTCCAAATCCTTGAATGGCGATTGATTATGCTTCGCAGAATCCGTTGACTGAAAGGCGTTATAATAGGGGCGATAGCGCCGAATCGCCTCTTCATTCGTATCTGCCAAATACAAGCTGCCGGCTCCCGAGCCAACGAGCGCATCCTTCGGATCATGTCCATAAAACGCCCAACGCTCCCGGTAATGATCAATGAGCGCTTTATATTTTGCCTGGGGATGGAAGCTGTTGGAGGAAAAAATCGGCTCGCCGTATTTAGCCGCCAGCTCCGTCGATAAAGGGCTTGATGCGCTGCCATGCCAGATCGGAATACGCGCTTGGAAAGGGCGCGGCTGCGTCGTTACCTTGTCGAGCGGAGTGCGGAATCGGCCTTCCCAGCTTACATTTTCCTCGGCCCATAGTCGATTAAGCAGCCCATATCGCTCCGCCATGGACTCCCACTGCTCCTCTTCCGTAATGCCAAACAGCGGATAATGCCGCGGATCGTTGCCCTTGCCAATAATCAGCTCCAGCCGCCCGCCGGACAGATGGTCCAGCGTCGCATAATCCTCGGCTACACGTACCGGATCAAGCACGCTTAATACGGTAACCGTCGTGAGCAGACGAATGCGCGACGTTCTGGCGGCAATCGCGGTGAGGATGACCGGAGGCGACGAGGACAAAAACGGCGCGCCATGCCGCTCCCCCACTCCATAAGCATCAAAGCCAAGCTTTTCTGCCAGCACCGCCTGATTCAGCACATTTTGAAATTTTTGCTGCGTGGTGAGCGCCTCTCCAGTGACGGCATTGGGAATATTCATCAGCAAGCTGAATAAAGCAAATTTCATGCTTGTTGCTCCTTTCAGGTTATAAAGTCAATAGACAACTATTCACCTAAATATAGTATGAATTAAGTTGAATCCACCTTATCACCTGTTTCCTGCTGCCGTCTAATAGAGATTTTTTATTTTCTCATTTAAATATCCGATCCGCAACAAGCTACAACTGGTGAATACGCCCAGCCTATTAGGACAAAGGTACGCGGTATACACCCTCGCTGCCTCCCGGCGCTGTCCCGATATATAAATAGCCGTTATGATCAACCGCTGTCGTTATTCCATAAATCGTGCCTGACGGTTCATGCCAGCTTTCGAGCAGCTCCCCTTGTGGGCTGTATTTGGCAATAAGTCCATGCTTCACCGGCGCGCTGGCACCATTAAGCAGCGCTTGCGGCACTTTAGCCATCAGTCCAGCCAGCCACGGGCTGCTGTGCATTTGATCGGCAAACGCCAAGCGGGTCGTGAAAATGCCGACCCAGAAGTTCCCTTGCGCATCCCGCGTTACATTGTCCGGGAAGCCAGCCATATTTTCAGCAAAAACATCCGCCGTCCCCTGCTTCTCCCCTGAAAGCCAATAACGGGTCATCTGATAGCGATACGACTCTGCCACCAGCACATACTCCTCATCTGCCGACAACGCAATTCCGTTGGCAAAATAAAGTCCTTCCAGCAGCACTGACGTTTGCTTCGTCGCCGGATCATATTTGAGCAGCCGTCCATGCGGCTTGTTTTCCGCCATTTCCTTGAAGGTCACCTTGCCATAATTCGACGTATCGGAAAAATAAACCGTGCCATCCTTCGCAATATCGAGCTCATTAGCTAAATAAATCGGCTCGCCGTCCACTGAATCGGCAAGCACCTCTATGCTCCCAGTCTGCGATACCGCAAGCAAGCCTTTCTGCACATCGGTCACAATGAGATTCCCGTTAGCATCAAACATCATGCCATTGGGTGTTCCTTGCGTATCTGCATACACGACTGCCGGCCCGGGATTACCCTGCGCATCGAAAGGCACTTGATAGATTTTACCGTCGGAATCCCCTGTATAAAGCTGCCCTTCCTTATCAAAGGTAATGAATTCCGGAAAATGCGGGGTATCCGTAACCAGCTGGGTGGAGCTGAGCTTGTCGTTCTGCTGCCACGGTCCTTCCGCCTCGAAAGAAGGCGCGGTTGGCGCGATCCATTTTACCGGCTCGACTGGGGATGGCATAATAATAAAGACCAACGCTCCTGCCACGAGCAGCCCTACTAGGAATAAGGCCACCCTGCTGATGATTTTTCTTTTGGCGGTAGCTTTAGGTTTTTTCACGGTAGTTGTCATTTAAATAACTCCTCTATGTTGATGTAATAGCTACTGGGATGGTTAGCGCGGCTTCAGCATGCCGCCTACGATCCGAAGCGACTGCCTGCGAGTAACGAAGCGCGACAGCTGCGCACCGAGGTAATTTTGCATACCCGGTACAAAATACGACTTGCCTTGCGCCAGCTTGCGCAGCGCCTCCTTGACGATTCTTTCCGGTGTATCTTTTTTCCCGACGGAAGCTGATTCCGTACCTACGACCTTAAAGAAATCCGTATCGGTCGAGCCGGGACAGAAGGCAAAAAATTTCACGCCGCGGTTGCGATTTTCCCACGATAGAGCATCCGTGAACGATAAGACAAAAGCTTTCGTCGCCCCGTAGACGGCCATATAAGGAATTGGCTGAAAGCCCGCAGTGGATGCTACATTAATGATGGTTCCTGAGCTTCTGCGCAGCATGCCCGGCAAAAACAGATGGGTCAGGCTCACTACCGCTGCAACATTGAGCATAATCTCCTCATGCTGCCGCTCGCCCGATACTTGCTCGAACAAACCATGTGTAGCAAAGCCTGCATTATTAATAAGCAGCTCAATATCCAGCTTCAGCTGCTGGCATTGCTGATACAGCTCGCTCGGCGCACCTTCCTTGGACAGATCGAGCGCAATGACCTTTGCTTGTATGCCGTGTTTTTTGCTAAGCTCGGTGGCGAGGCTGTTCAGCTTGCTCTCCGACCGCGCTACAAGCACCAAATGGCTGCCTTTCTCGGCCAATTGTCTGGCGAACTGCTCTCCTATACCTGATGATGCCCCCGTAACAAGTGTCCATTTTCCTTGAATATTCATATAACGTCCTCCTATTGATATACAATGTAATTTTAAAGAAACACTGTTACCAAACCTTTAAAAATAAGCACCATTACCGTGGGTTAGCCAAGTGAGCTTTCGTTTGGTAACAGTGTTTCTTTATAGAACCATAGTAATTCAGTCTGCTCATGCTGTCAATGCTTTTTTTATCATTCAAAAAATTCCTCTACAGTCGGTTTCTAAGCTGCTCGGTCAACCTTCCACTATACCCCGCTTTCAGCCTGCTGTTAATTCGCATTGACAAGCCCACGTCGTCTGTATAGAATTTGGGTAAGCAATTTGGAAACTCTGTTTCTGATTAAAAACAGATTGACCGAGACGAGGGTGATAAAAATGAGTGAACAGGATCATCCCCTTAATACGAATAAGCGCGAGCTGAAAACCTACCAGGAAGCCCGGCTGCAAAATACCGAAAATCTCCGCAAGCTCGTCGTAGATGCTGCGGCTACTATTTTGCAGGAGGAAGGCCCTGAGGCGGTTACCGTTCGTAAAGTATCACAGAAAATGGGCTGCTCTACCAAAATCATTTACAGCTTGTTTGTCAATAAAGAGGGGCTTGCGCAGCAGCTGTATCTCGATGGCTGCAAAATAATGGCTCGCGAGTTTGAAGCAACGCCTGCACTAGCCGGCCCGAGAGCGCATTTGCTCGCTTTAGGCGAAACCTATTGGCAGTTTGCCCAGCGCTACACCAGCTACTACAAGCTAATGTTTGGCGGAGCTTTCGGCGATTTCAAGCCGGATGAGGAAAGCATGCAGGGCACCGTGACGGCTATGCGCCAATTAATCCATGTCATCGGCAGCGCCCAGCAGCAGGGTCTCCTATCAGCGGCGGCACCGACGGATACGATAGAAATTGTCCGCCTCGTCTGGGGCGCCCTCCACGGTGTCATCCATTTGCAAATGGGCGGGCATTTTGGCGATGTTCCCTCCGCCCACGCCACTTATCAGCAAACGATCTCCCTATTAGCAAGCACCTTGTTCGCTAAACAGGAAGGTTAAAATCGCACCCTGCCACTTAGCTGTTAGTCAAACTGCTAGATGATTAATCCGACGTCCTTATCCCAGCGTGAAAAAGCCGCCAATCCTCTAAACAGGACTGGCGGCTTTTCATCTTTTATTTTTGCTTCGCCGTCATGACGCTGACGATTTTCTCCAATTGAAGCTCCAGAGAATACGGATCTTCCATAACGAACTCATCGCCATTTTCGCCAAAGGTGCCGTATTTATATACTTGGCCCTTTTGCACGGCAGGCAACTGCTTCCACAGCTCGCTGTTCAATATTTCCTCGCTTCCTTCGTCCTCTGCCCCGTATAAGAAGATATGATCGCCCGTATATTGCGACAAGACCTCCAATGAAATACTTGCAAAGCCATCCTTCATATCTTTCGCTTGCTGGGTTGGCGGCAGCTCCAGCATTTGATAAATGGTCGAGCTGCCATAATTGCCGCCCTCAGCCGCGATGACATACAAGGCTTTGTATCCGAATTGAACGATGGAGACCGTTTCGCCTTCCTTGACGATTCCGGCTATTTTCGCTTTTGCCTCTTCAACCTTTGTATCATACTCTGTGATCCACTGCTCGGCTTCCTTCTCCTTCCCGAATATTTTGCTGACGTTCCGGAATTTCTCCAGCGGTCCTGCTGTCTTCAGCTCTTCCCAATAAGGCAGAAACACCGTCGTGCCTACCTTCTCGTATTGCTCAATATTTTCATCAATAGAACCAATGATTAGATCTGGCTCCAAATACGTCAGCTTCTCCAAATTCATTGGAAAACCGCCCAAATCCTCTATGCCATCCAGTACATCCTGCGAAATGCCGGAATCCCCAAGCCAGGCCTCATTCAACATAAAACTTCTGACCCCAACTGGAATAATGCCCAGCTTCAGCAGATGGCCCATATATTGATCGGCGGCAACCCGCTGCGGATTGGCAGGCACCTCTACGTCACCTTTAGGCGTAGCTACAATTCGGGTCGCGGCTTGTGGCTCCGCTTGCTGAGCCGCAGGCGATGTCTCCGTATTTGAAGCTCCAGCCGACTGATTAGCCGGCGCACTCGAAGGACTACCGTTGGTATTCGCCACGCCTCCACATGCGCTTACGAGCAAGGTAAAGCACATCACTAAAGCCATAACTGCTATTTTCGTTCTTCTTTGCATCAATAACTCTCTCCCTGTCCGATAATGAAAATGATTTTCAGTATCATTATAGGGATAAAACGGAGGTTGCAGAACGGCAATTCCTTGCATCGATAAGGGCAAATCCCGACCTTTCCCTTCCATGCCAAACTTCTCTCTATATCGAGCTGGAGAAATCCCCTTAAATTTTTTGAAGCTTCGGCTTAAAGAATGGGCATCTGGGAAGCCTACGTTTTCGGCAATTTCCTGCAGGGTCGCATCCGTCCGCAGCAGCAGCTGCGTCGTACGCTGGGTCCGGATCTGGCCTAAGTAATGCATAGGGCTGCTGCCTGTTTTATTTTTGAACAGTCTCGACAGATGCCCTTCGCTGCATTCCAATGCCACAGCGATCATATCCAGCGTAAGCGGCTTAGTGTAATGCTCATGAATATGGTGAATGGCCATCGCTGCTAGGTCCGGTCGAATCGGGTCCATTTCCTGCTGATGCCATTGCCAAAGCAGCTCATAGACGAACTGGTAAAAGCCTGCCTTCACCTGCAGCCTGCCCAGCCCCGTCTCCTGCCTCCACTCCTCATACAAACGCTCGACTTTATCGAATAAAGCAAGCGGCGCGCTAGGCTCAAACGCATATTGATAATGGAAAGGATTATCCTTCTCTATCCGCTTCGCTAGATCCTGTGCGCTCGGCAGCGCAAGCGTCGGCTTGTACAAAATCATATAATATTCCAGCTCATCCTCCGCCAAAATAGTCAAGCTCATGCCTTTGCCGCCATGAAAAATATGAAATCGCTTAGCCACATGCATTTGCCGGTCCAGCCAGATTTTCGCGTTTCCCCGCACCGTATACATAAACGCACTGGCTGGCAGCCGATAAGAGGAAAGCTCTTCCCCTTTGTCCATTGCCGAATAGCGAATATCAATTATTTTAATAAAAACATGATTCCATAGCCTTATATGTTCATTTAATTGCATACTGCCGCTTCACTCCCCTGTTGCAAACCCACCCGAACGTTTAAATTAGTTCCATTATAATTGATAATCATTCTTAGTGGCAACCAATTCAGGATACTTTAATGAGCAGTGTTCCGTATAAAAACCGTATACTTTCCTATATTAAAAAAACGCTCTGCTCTGAATGAATAGAGCAGAACGTTTTATTTTCAACATAGCCGTCTTACAGTTACTTGCTTGCCGTTGTCGCCAGCAAAGCGTTCGTAATGACATCCAACTGCGTATTCAACGAATAAAGATCGGTGTAATAAAACAAGCCGAAATCCGCATCGATGACATGCCCGGCCTTCACTGCAGGCAAGCTGCTCCAAACCGGATGTCCCGACAGATCATCCATCCCCTCCCAAGAGGAGCGTATCACATAATCGCCCGCAAATTGCGACAGCACTTCCATGGATACCATTTCGCTTTCTACCGTTTTCGTCTTCTCCAGCTTCTGCTGAATGATTTCCGGCGCTTTCATGCCTAAATAATCATACACAATTTGCGAGCCCCGACCATATTCCTTGCTTTCAATGATCAGCATTTCTTTCGTGCCGCCTTCGATAATCGTAATTGTCTTGTCCAGCAAGCCAGCCGAGCGAAGCTTTTCTTTGCTCTCTTCCACCTTGCTCTGGAAGCTATTCAGCAGCGCCTGCGCTTCCTTTTCCTTGCCAAACACTTCACCAAGCTTCGTAATCCGCTCTACTGTGGATACTTGATCGGCAGGAATGAGCACGGTTGGCGCAATATCCTTAAGCACCCTGTAATTATCCTCGGAATTGGCGATTATCAGATCCGGATCAAGCGCCATGACCGCCTCCGGGTTCGTTTCATTCCAGTGGCCCAGTGATTCCACACCTTCCAATTGCCCTGAGAAGGCTGCGCCATCATAAACTTCAGAAATGCCGATTGGCTTAATGCCAAGAGCAACTGCATCACCGAGCATATACAGCACAACGATACGCTTTGGCTCCGCTGGAACAACAACATCACCTTTTACCGTGGATATGGTCCGTGTACTCGCTTCACTAGCAGTATCGGCATTAGCCGCAGTAGTTGCGGTTACGTTCGTCGCAGTCTGGGATGTGTTTGAACCCGCATTGGTTCCTCCAGTAGAGCAAGCGCCAAGCACTAATGTCAAGCTAAGCAGCATGCTCAATACGAGTGCTGCATTTTTATTTCTTTTCATATCTGTAAACCCTCCGCCATAATATTGATAATGATTATCACCACCATCCATACTATAACGTTGCCGTTCGTACGATCCAATGGACAATTTGGCACTGCCCAATGGACTATCTTCCTTTATGCTGCCGCCTCGCTCCTTGGCTTGATAACGTGCTGGCGATAGGCCCGTCTGCTTCTTAAATAAACGGCTGAAATAATATTCATCCGTATAGCCTACATAGGCTGCGATATCCCTAAGCGTCGCTCCCGACTCCAGCAGCAGCTTTTTCGCTTCCTTAATGCGAATTTGGATGAGATAATCAATCGGGCTTGCGCCCGTCTTCTTCTTGAATTTCATCGACAGATAACGCGGACTATAGTTAAAGCGATTGGCAAGCTCGTCCAGCGATATCCCTTCTTGATAATGCTCATGCAGAAAACGTATCGCCTGAGTGACAAGATCCGGCTCGCCGCTCGCCATCTCCGTTGTTTTCAGCTGGCCCAGCACCTCATGTACAAATTGGTAGAATAACCCCTTAATTTGCACGCTGCCGAGACTTCCGTCATTTCGGAGCGTCTGATTCATCGTTGACATCAGCACGAGCATCGCCAGCGGCTCATCGGGCTCAAACCCATATTGAATTTCAAAAGGGCTTCGGCGCTCCAGCAGCTGGCGAATTTCCCTCCAGCCCGAGAAAGCGAGCTTTGCCCGATAATACAGCAAATAAAATTCAAATTCTTCCTGCGCTTCGATTTCCAGCTGCATTCCCTTTGCGCCATGCAGCAAATAAAAACGCCGCGACTGATAAAAATGGCCGTCCAGACGCATATTCGCCGCTCCTTTTACCCCGTACAAAAAACCGCTAGCCGGAAAACGATAATCACTCAGTCGTTCCCCAGCATTCATGACAATATGCCTAATATCAAATATTTTCACCGCCGTATGATTCCATACGGCTATATGTTCACCCAGCTTCATGCTGCTTCTCTCCTACTGTAGCTAAACCCCTTTTTCCCTATTATAAATGATAAAACTTCTCAATTAAAGTTAAAAAGAAGAGCATATGCCCAAAGCGCATGCTCTTCTTTCATACTATTCCTCTAGATTTATGCCGCGGTGCCTTTTATGATTCCATCGACAACGAATGAAGCAGATTAAATTGCGACAAATATTGAATTTTATCCTGCTTTTTTATATCATACGGATGGCTTTCCGCTTCACTCAACGTTCCAAGAATAAAAATTTGCAAGGTCATTGCATCGCCTCCATAACTAGCTTAAAGGCCTGCTCGTTCATTCGCTCCAGCTTATCCGGATTGCGGATAATATAAATATTTTGCAGCAGCCCGTTTTTGATATGGAGGAATACGGCGGAGGTTACGCGCTCTTGCTGCTTGAACATGATGGCGGTCTGGCCGTTCAGCTGCGTTATCTTGATGTCGAAGCCACCAACCTCTCCTTCGCTCGCCTTGCGAATGATGCCAAGCAGGAAACGGGCCACATGCTCGCTCGTCTGGATCGGACGAATAGCGGCACTCACCTTGCCGCCTCCATCGGATAGCAGTACAGCATCACTGGCAAGCATCGACAGCACGGTATCCACCTTACCCTCGGACAGAGCGGAGAGAAATTGCTGCGCCCACTCGTCGCTAACCGCTCCTGCTCCCGCCAGCTCCTGCTCCGTAACACCCATTTTCCCCCGGGCCCGGCTAAGCAGCTTGCGGCAGTTCATTTCACTTTTGCCCGTCATTTCTGCAATAGCAGCGTAATCGAACGAAAGCGCCTCTCTTAGCACAAATACCGCCCGCTCGGCTTGCGATAGCCGCTCTAACAAGGCAAGCATCGCATAAGATAACAGATCACCACGCACGACAGCTTCAAATCCATCATCAGCGGTCATTTGCAGCGGCTCGGGCAGCCATGGCCCGATATACTGCTCCCGGCGTTTACGCGCCGATTTGAGCAGGTCATAACAATGATTTGTCATCATTTTGCATAAATACGCCTTAGGCTCCTGCAGCCGCTCCGGCTCCACCCGCTGAAGCTTAATAAATACGTCCTGCACAGCGTCCTCGGCGTCAGATACCGAACCGGTGAGCTGGTACGCCAGCCGGAATAGAAGATTTTTGTACCGTTCATATAGCTCAGTCACTTCGCATGCCCCCATCTATGCTTACTGGCATTTCTTGTTACGATCGATCATATCAAGCTTCCTATTAGGCGTCCATATGCTTTATTAAGCAGGCACTTTGTCTCCTTTTGATCCCTTTGACCATAGAACGAGCAGAGGCTGTTTTTTGTGACATTTCGTGTTGATTTGAATTTTTTCAGTAAATCACTTATACTTAGCAATACGTTTAAACAATTAAACCATATAGCGGAGTGAAGCCATGAGCGAATTTATCGGCAATCAGAAGGCGATTCACATTTTTGAAAGTTTAAGCCCTTATTTTCAAGGCCTGGGGGACCCCGTTCGCCAGCAAATTATATCGCTGCTTATCGACAAAGACAGCATGAATGTAACGCAAATTGCCGAGCATATTCCGATGTCGCGGCCTACCGTTTCCCATCATCTGAAAATATTGCGCCAGGCAGGGCTGCTTACCGTTCAGAAAAAAGGAACTGAAATGTACTACCGGCTTGAATTCAATGACGCTATTGCGCTGATGAAACAGCTTGTCCAATTCGTGGAAGAGGAATGCCAATGCTAGTGCCAATATCCAGGCTAGCATGCTGACATTCCTTTTTCAAACGGCTATAGGTCGAAAAACTTAAACGTATAAACATTTAATCGGAGGTCTATTTTATGTATAAAAACAAGGTTCTTATTGTTGGAGGATATGGCGAAGTTGGCAGACAGATCGCCCACATTTTACTTGATCGGCATGCGGATTTGGAAATTGTTTTGGGAGGAAGGTCGCCGGGGAAAGCCGCCGCCTTTGAGTCTGAACGGGTACATACTGCGGTTGTAGATACGAATGTGGAAGATCCGCTGCAGCATGCGGGCGAGCATATCTCGCTCATCATCAGCGCTGTCAACGATTTGCAAGATAAGCTGCTTTTAGCTGCCATGAGAAGAAAAATCCCATTCATCGATGTGACGCGCTGGACGGAGCTATTCGAGCAGTCCTCTGCTAAATTGAGAAAGGTGGAGCTCCATGCTCCTGTCGTGCTGTCTTCAGGCTGGATGGCGGGAACGGCTTCCTTATTCGCTATGCTGCATGCCGATTCGCTCGAGAACGTAGCTGTCGATATCCATGCTCTATACTCCCTAAAGGATAAAGCGGGCCCAGATTCTACCGCCTACATGGATCGGATGACGATCCCGTTTCATATTACGGAAGCGGGAAAAAGCCGCCTAGTACATCCGATGACCGATCCGGTAAAGGTCCAATTTCCCAATGGCTATGAGGCAAAATGCTATCGACTCGACACTCCCGATCATGTGACACTGCTTAAGGCCGGCCATATTGACACTGCCAGCTTCCGCATTACCTTCGATAGCAAGGCAACCACCTCTTTGCTCGTGGGACTCGTTAACAGCGGGATATGGAAAATGATCAGCGGAAAAAGGTTCCGATCGTTCAGGCAGCGCCTGCTCTACAATCCAGGTACCGGCAGCGCCCATCATGTGCTTATTCACCTTAAGGGAAATGACCATAATGGCCGCTCGGTAGAGCGGCGAATCGCCATTTCGGACCCGCTCGGCCAGACTCACCTTACCGCCCTCGGAGCAGCTGTCCAAGCCGAGAAATTGCTGCTAAGGCCTGACAACGAACCGCTCGCTCCCGGCGTTTATTATCCAGAAGAGCTGCCGGATTCGCGGATGGACGCAGCTGCGATTATCGGCTTTTTCAAACAATATGGCGTGCTTGTCTCCTACTAAATTAGAGCGTCATGAAGCCGCTGTACCCGCTAAACCGAACCTATCCCCGTGTTCGCATTCTCAAAATTTCGCTTATTAATCAACAATGCTACCACGCTGCATCCCTGCCACTGGGAAGCTAACGATCGTTAGCTTCCCAGTGGCAAAAAAAAGGCCCTGCCTTAGCGACAGGATGTCAACCTTGGACATAGCCTCGTTGTAATTGAACTAAACATTAAATCGGTTAAGCATCGTTTTTAGCTCATCCGCTGTGCGTGTCAGTTGTTCCACAGAGCTGTTTATTTCCATAATGGAGGCAAGCTGCTCTTCCGACATGGCGGCAATCGTCTCAAAGCTTTGGGATGAGTTTTTGCCGATTTGCACACTTTCTTTAATCTCGGATTCCACACGCTCTGTATTTGCATTTAACCGGTCGGCGGCGGCGGCAATCCTCTCCATATGAATGGATACGTCCGTCGTTGTCGTCACTAGCGTCTGGAATAAAACGCCAACCTTCCCCACTTGCTCCAAACCAAGCGCAACTTCACCTGTGCCTTTGTCCATTGTCCCCACTGCATGGGTAGTGTCAGCTTGTACCTGATGAATGAGATTCGCAATCTGATTGGAGGATTCTGTAGATTTCTCCGCAAGCTTGCGAATTTCTTCCGCCACTACCGCAAACCCTTTTCCATGAACTCCCGCTCTGACAGCCTCGATTGAAGCGTTGAGCGCCAGAATGTTTGTTTGGGAAGCAATTGATGTAATGACGGACGTAATGTCGCCAATCTCCTCCGAACGCTCGCCCAATTGCTTAATGACTGCTGCGGCTTCTTTAACCGTCTGTTGGATGGAGTCCATCTGATTGGCCAAGCCACCAACGGCTTCATTGCCTGTTTTTGCTCCTTGGGAAGCCTCTGCGGCTATGCCGGAGGTTTGATTGGATGTATTCAAAATGCCATATACCCCTTCACCAATTTCACCAATTAACCCCAAATTCCTTTCATATCCCATCATTTGGCCCTGCAATCCGACATTTGCTTGCTGAATATTTGTAGTGGTTTGCTGAACGGTAGATGATATTTGATCCAGATTGCCCAATAGATGCGACGATGAGCTGGCAACAATCTGTCCCTTATCCAAAATAGAAATGATCAGCCCTTGCAGATTTTCAAGCATCCCGTTAAAACTTCTGGAAAGCTCGCCGATTTCATCCTTCGTTTCAAATGTCAGCCTGGAGGACAAGTCGCCTTCGCTGGCGGAGAGCCCTTGCAGCTTTTCGTTCATGACGGAAAGCGGCTTTAACGTTTTGCGCATGACCGTATAGATGATTGCTGCGGAAACCAGAAGGCACACGATTGTTACAAAAATCGAAAACCGCAACAAGGCGTTGGCTTCAGCATAGGCTTCACTTTTGGGAACCAAAATCGCTATGCCCCAATCCATCATGCCAGATTTCCCATAAACGATCATATGCTCCGAGCCGTTAATGACGGCTTCAGCCAAACCCGCGTCGCCATTCGTGCTGTCCGTTACAATTTTATTTAGCGTCTCATTCTCGTAATCGGCCATATTTTTCTGTAGGGTCTCTTCGGGTTTTTCACTGGCCACAACCGTGCCATCCTTTGTATAAACAATCGCATGACCGCTTTGTCCCAATTTCACTTTGGAGATGAGATCAATCAAGTCCTGAATAGGCTGACCTCCATTGCCGACTCCAACAATATTACCTTGGTCGTCCCTTACAGGAGTAGCCGTAAGCACAATTGGAGTTCCCTCCACCCCGGGAGACTTTGAGCCTACCGGATCAATGGTGACGTTCTCACCGTTGATCGCCCTTTGAAAATGCGGGTAATCCTTGACACTAACCGTTGCTCCCGGCAAATAAAGCGTGCCATCAGGTGCAATAAATGCAAATTCGTCCGGGTTATCAGTAATCTCCGTCATTCGGTTGCTGTATGCGAGAATTTCAGGAATATCTCTGTTTCTCACGTCATCGGACTGACTTAATGCCTCGTATTTGGCCTGTGTGCCCTGAATCCAAATATCGATGTAGTTCTGAACAACAGTCAGCTGCTGCTCCGCCTGCTTCTTAAAGTTTGCCTCCAATGTCGTTTTGGCCTTATCATAGCCAAGGAAAGACACACAGCTTAGCGATACTGTCATTAATAGAGTGGTAATCAGGCTGCTTTTGATGGTTAGTTTCATGGTAATCACTCATTTTCCTTCATAAATTTTTGAATACGAAAAAAATCCGGGCCGAATAGACTGGATTTGCGTACACATACCCCTTCCTTATTCGGCGACCCGGCTAGCATCGCGCTTAGCTCATTAGATCCGAAGCTCTGCGTCCCCACCTTTCAGCGAGTTCGCCTTTACAGAAAAGAATATCGGTAAAATGACACTGAACTTTTATAGTTACACATTAATTATTTATTAGAACTCTTTAAAACTTACATATTTATCCAAAAAATACAGTGCTGATGAGCCAATGAAGGTTTTTTTGCAATCAACGGGGAAATTGAAGGATATAGAGGAGCTTGCAAAAGTAAGATTAGAGGGGTAACGATGAAACCAGGTCGGGGGCTGGGGCTGGGGCTGGGGCTGGGGCACCCCAGGCACTTCGGACTCGACAACCATTAGGACGTTCTCTTTGACTGCCCAGCGTTAGAGCGTCATGAAGCCGCCATATCTGGCCAAATACTGTTCTTTTTCTTTATAATCCGGCATAAGACTGCCTACGCGCCGCCAAAAGGATCGGTCATGATTCATATGAAACAGATGGCAAAGCTCATGGATAATGACGTAATCAATCACATCAATTGGAGCCATCGCCAAACGATAGTTAAAGGTTAAATGCTTGCTGGAGCTGCAGCTTCCCCACTTCGTCGAGGACTCTACGATCTCAACCGTTTTGGGCTTTATTTTCAGCTGCGCCTGATAAATAGGTAGACGTTCCCCTATTAATTTTTTGCAGCTTGAAAAATAAAACTTCTTGAGGTTTTTCCGAAGCTCCTCCTCAGTTAATCCATCTGTCTTGATTAATTCATGCAGCAAATGCTCTTTGCCAAGGTAGAGGAATTTCTCTGTATCTTGGTATTGCTTCGTTTGCGGCGCTTTAGTAGCCTCCGCAAGATGCTGCGTTTGCTGCAAAATCCATTTCCCATGCCGCTCGACAGCTCGTTTAATGACCTCTTCACTTGCCGCTTTCGGCGCTTTTACCGTAATGAAGCCTGATGGCTCGATTTGAATCGATATTTTCTTTTCACGATTGCCATATTGAACATGAAACGATATCGTTTGATTTTCAAATTCAATGTTCATCGGCTAGTTATAGGTCATCCAGGCTGTTGTGCCGAGCACTTCAAAGTCTTGCTTAAACCAGAAGTTGCGCGTTTTATCCAGTGTGTACACATACATTCTCTTTTTCGGATATTTCGCTTTAAGCCAGTTGATAAAGGATGCCGCTTGCCCTTTGCCTTCATATTCCTTCAGCACATCCAGCACTTCTATAAAAACAAAATCCTTTTTATTTTTAATGTCGATATAAAAGTCCTTTTCCAAATATTTTTCGTCATCGCTAAAATAATCCTTTTCCGCTTTTTCGATGAGCTGCTTGCCGCTTGCATATTCCCAAATGACGCCATAGCCAACCATCGTCTCTTTGTCTTCAATCACATAAATGTTTTCCGGCAGCTCCGATGGGTCCTTCTTGCTCAATTCGCTTGCATGGTAGGTCGTCGTAATCTCGCCGAGTGTGTTCTGCATTTCTTTATCAAATGGTTTGGCTGTAATGCTAGACATGATTTTAATCTCCTTTTTGTCTGGAAGCTTATCTTCTAGTCGCTCTGACTCGTGACCGTTATCATACCATAATCGATGAATTAAAAAATAATAAAAACGATTTGACAACCGAAATCCATCACGATATATTTAATTAGACATCTAACAATTAGATTTCTAATTCATTTTAACAGAAGGTGATAAGCATGCAGCAAGACCGCAACCTGCAGCATAAATTTCGTATGATCGGACTAATGATGAAGCTCAACGTCAATAAGAAGTTGGAAGCGTACGGGCTAACGGTAGAGCAAGGGCATGCCATTCGGTATATTAATGAACATGAAGAAGGGGGACTTTCCCAGAAGGATCTAGAAATCACCTTTAACCGTAAAGGCTCCTCTATCAGCAGTCTGGTCAACAATTTGGAGAAGAAAGGCCTTATTGTTCGCAGGTCTGATCCGAAGGATGAGCGCCGCAACCTATTGCGTGTAACCCCAGCTGCGAAAGAGCTTCTTGGCTCATTCAATCAATATTTTGAAGATTTTGAACTTACGCTGCTGGAAGGCTTCACCGACGATGAAACCAACTTACTGTTCAGGTTCCTTGCACGCATCGAAGCCAATATCGATGAAGATACAGCGAACTCTTTTGAGCGCAGATAGTAATTTTCACAACTCTCGTAACCCCCTCCTACGCATGAAGGGAAGGGGTTATGATCCTTATATAGTTAGAACTCTAAGTAATTAACTGCAAACCATACATGAGAAAGTGGTGACCCACATGGATGCTGAAAACCTCCATTATTTTGAAAAAGCACCGATTTATAAAGCTATCGCTCATTTCGCCGTTCCTATGATGCTCGGCATGTCGATGAGTGTTATTTACTCCATTCTTAACGCATATTTCCTTGGCACCCTGCACAATACCGAAATGCTAACGGCGCTAGCGCTTACCCTACCATTGTTCGCAGCTTTTATGGCGCTGGGTAATCTGATTGGCATAGGCGCAGGTACATTCATCTCCAGATTATTAGGTGAAAAAAGCTATGATGTGGTGAAGCATGTATCCTCCTTCTCCTTCTACACAAGTTTTGTCCTCGGTTTATTGTTGATGATTGTGGGACTACCACTTATTGACCAAATTGTTCATGGGCTCGGGGCAACGACTAGCTCCTTCGCATTCACAAAAGACTATGTCACCATGATGCTCATTGGTTCGCCGTTTGTCGTCTTATTTTTCTCCTTGGAGAACATTGTCCGCTCCGAAGGGGCCGCAATGACCTCCATGATTGGGATGATTCTAAGCGTTATCGTTAATATTATTCTTGATGCAATCGTTATTTTTGTATTACACGGGGATGTGATGGGAGTTGCAGCAGCAACGGTCATTTCCAACGCAGCAGCAAGTATCTTTTTCGCTATCTATATAGGGAGAAAAAGCAAGTTCCTCAGCATATCGTTGAAATGGTTCAAAGCATCTAAAGAAATTACGAGTAACATTTTCAAAATTGGCACACCCGTATTTATTATGAGCATGTTCCTAGGTGCAATGGGACTGATTTTCAACCACTACCTTATTGAATATGGGAATCAAGCCGTTGCTGGATTTGGCATTTCATCACGACTGCTGCAATTTCCTGAAGTTATCCTGATGGGGCTATGTGAAGGGGTTGTACCACTCATCGCCTTTTCCTTCACGACCAATAAGTTGCGGATGAAAAAAACGATCAGCTTTACGATTAAGATGGTTGCTGCTTTGGCTACGATCTTCGGTGTTATCGTGTATTTAACTTCGGATCATTTGATTGGCTTCTTCACGAACGATTCGCAATTAATTGAGTTAGGCAGCTATATTCTGCATGTCACATTTTTATCCTTGTTCATTTCGGGGACGACAACGCTCTTCACGGGCATTTTCCAAGCGACGGGTCAAGTAAAAGCGGCTTTCGTAATGGCCATCGTGCAAGGTGTGACGCTCATCCCTGTCTTGTATCTCGCTAATCGCATGAATGGCTTCCATGGTGTTGTCTGGTCGCTCGTTATAGCGGATGGTGTTGCCTTCCTCGTCGGGGCGCTCATGCTTTATGTGCTGCGGAATAAACTGCAGCCGGATTTGGAGCAATTGGCGCAATAAATATATTTTCTATACTGAACGGGTTTTCATACACGCCCTAATCAAAAAAAGACACGGAAGTCCCCCTTCCGTATCTTTCTGCATCAAATAAAATAAGCTTCCTTACAAAGTCCCCATCCGCTTCGCCAGCTCCGCCAAATCCTGCCCCTTCAGTGCGCCTTCCACTAGGGTAGGGAGCAACGCAGGCGTGCAGGCAAAACACGGCGTGCCATCGCGGGACAGCTGTTTCGCAAGTCCTTCGTCATAGAACGGCTGGCCTTTGTCCGACAAAGCCAGCAGGCACATCGTGCGCACACCCGATTCCCGCATTTCCCGCATTCGGCGTATAAGCCCGGACTGATTGCCGCCTTCATACAGATCCGAGATGATAATGAACAGCGTTTTCTTCGGCTCTTCAATAAATTGCTCACAATATTTGACCGACTTATGAATATCCGTACCGCCGCCAAGCTGAATGCCGAACAGCATATCAACGGGATCGTTAGCACATTGCTCAGTCAAATCCACAACCTCGGTATCAAACACCACTACTCTAGTATTTAGAGCCGGAATGCTTGCAAAAATCGAGCCTATAACCGAAGCCCAAATAATCGAATCGGCCATCGAGCCGCTCTGATCAATATCGATAATGACCGTCCATTCTCGGCTGCGCTGCGCCCTGTCAAAATAATAAAATTTCTCAGGAATGATTACCCGCCGCTCCGTATCATAATGCTTCAAATTCCGCTGAATGGTCCGCTTCCAGTCCAGCCCGCTAAGGGATGGCAGCGGCGAATGCTGTCTCTTGTTGAGCGCCCCCGTCACCGCGCGGCGAATATCTGTTTCCAGCAGCTTCACCAGCTCATCTACTACAGCTTTCACAAGCAGTCGCGCCGTATCTTTGGTTTTCTCAGGGATTTTCCCCTTAAGCGAAAGCAGCGTGCCTACGAGCTGAATATCCGGCTTGACGGAGGCGAGCAGTTCCGGCTCGAACAGCAGCTGCTTCCAGCCTTTGCGTTCCATCGCATCATTTTGAATGATAGACACGACATCCTCTGGAAAAAACGACCTCACATCGCCGAGCCACTTGGACAGGTTAAGCGACCCGTGGCCCGCGCTTGACCCTCTTCCGGCTCCAGTGCCGGAGCCGCCCTTCGTACTGCCGGCCGCGCCGCTTTCATCATAAATGGCTGCCAGCGCCGCATCCATAATAAGCTCTTCTTCCGTAAGGGCAAGCCGCCCGTCCTCATTGCAGCTAGCCAATTGGCCTTCCGCTTCTTGCCCTAAAATCAGCCGCCAGCGCGATACTGTATTTTCTTTCCGATTGTCCTCCATACGCTAAAGGTCCTCAAAATCAAAATCATTCAGATCGTCCAGCATTTTTATCTCTTCCTCCATTAGCTCACCTGTTATAATTTCCGCAGCCTGCTCGCCGCTGACTCCCCACAGCTCGCCCAGCAGCTCGCCAATCATCGTCTTCTCCCTTGAAGAGAAGGAGCTGAAGGCTCTCCGCAAAAAGACAAGCGCCCGTTTAAACTCATCATCCTGCAGCGAATTAATGTAATGGTTCAGCTGTTCCCACAAGCTTGTCCGTGAGAGCAGGCTGTAGCGATTCCGCATCGACAGCCCTTCAAACCAGCCTGCACCAAGATCAGCCGTAATGCCTGGGGACAAGCGCCGTGAAACTTCCGCAGCACACTGCTCAGCGGTAATCGCACCCCGTTCCATCAAGATAGCACAGGCGAAACCGGACAATTTAGGATTGCGGTCGTCCCGCTCCGATAAATGCAGCAGCTCCTGCACCCACAGCTGGTCATCAATAATTTCACTATGATCCTGCGATATGCGGTTTAGCTCATTTATCGCCGTAATCATGCCGCCAGCTGCTTCATCATTGCAGCCCGAGCCATCCAGCAAATATAAGGAGCCGCGGTGGAACAGCTGCACAAGCAGCGGAATGAGCGGCTCCGTATCTACCTTGCGAATGTCGCCATAACCAATAATCGTCGCTAATTCCCGCGCTGCTGCTGCTATTTTCATGACATCGCGGCTGTTGGCGGCCAGCATCTGCAGCACCCTGCTGCCTTCCTCCATCTGCGAGGTCATGCCACAGCAGCCGGCAATATGAATGAGCGCCGAGGCTTCATCAATAGAGCGGCAGGCAAGAAGCTTCTCACGAAGCATATAAGCACAAGCCACTTCAATGGTTTCCCCAAGCAGCGTCGCTTCTACGACTTGAATTTCAGCTTCCGGCGACCACTGGATAAGCCAATTTTCCGCCCAGGTAGCTCCTTCCTGACCGCTTGGCTGGCTCTTTACAAACGATATGCCCAGCAGGAGCAGCCGGTGAAATAAAATGGAACGGTTTAAGTCCAAAAAAGCAGCTTCCACAGAAGCGACCCTGCGATTTTCTCTGAGATCAAGCGTTAGGGTGCTGGCGACCGTCGTCTTGTACTTTTCCAGCTTTAATCTTTTTAGCTGCCGATTCAAATCATCCTGAATAGGGGTTTGGCTTACGCCTTCTGCCAAGCTGCCTATAGCCGTTCCCACATCAACTCTAGCGAGCGCTTCTGCAACAGCTGACAGCTCCCCATGACCGAGCAGCGTTTGAGCCGCATCATGGAGATCGCGCAAAGTCGGCGCGCTGCCATCATGCAGCGCAGCCAGAGACTCCGCCATCCGTACAGCTTCAATCACCTCAGCGGTAGAGCGGTGAGTGCCGCCGCTCCTTACCAATCTGGCAACCGAGGCGAGATAACGGTGAGGAAGATCGTCCAGCACTCCGCGCTCCATCGCCTCCCACATCATTTGATAATAGTGGGGCGCATCATTTCCGGCACCATACCCCGACATCGTCGACAGCTTATAATAGGAGTAGGGCATTAGCGTATGCTTGGTGCTGCGGGAAGGCAGTCCCGCTGCCGCCTCATCGCTCATCGCCTCGGTCAAATTCGCTAAAGCAGCCGCATGATAGGCGCCGCAGACGACCACGATACGCTGTGGATGATGGCCGGCATCAATCGTTTCCTTGATCTGCCGCCGCATATAGGACTCGCGTAAAGCATTATAGGCATGCTCGGCCGGGCGCTCGCGCTGCTCCTTCTCCTCGCCAAGGGCTCTCATCTCCGCTGAAAATGCGAGAATGGCTTCCCGGTACGCGCCGGGATTGGCATTATGCTCAAAGCTGCGCTCCCAATACATATCATAATCGCTTTCACCGGCAAGCTCGGCAATTCGGTTGTAAATGGAACGTTTCTCTTCCCCTTCAGGTACAGCAGAAGGCTCCTTTTCCTTTGAACTGAGCGCGTCCTGCAGCGCCAGCGTCACCGACGAAGGAAGGTCGATAAATGCCGCAGCCGCGCCATGCTCCTTAGCCCATTTCATCGCCTGGAACTCCGGCGAATAGACAGCAAAGGGCCATAACACCGTACGCACGGGCAGCTCTTCGGTAAAGGCTAATAGGGCTGCGGGCAATTCAGTAGCAGCATGTGTCAAGTGCTTGATCTCGCCAGTAGCATCGGAGGGCCCTTCAATAAGTACCGCCGTCGGCTGAACCTCATTCAGGTACTCCAGTAAATGCTTCGCCCCGCCAGGGGACAAATGACGCACTCCGAAAATAAACACCTGATCCTCAGCATTTACATTCACTCGTTCATCTCCTTGCAGGCTTGATACAAATTCCGCCACTCTGCTCCCCGCTTCTTCATGACGTTGTCCAAATATTCCTTCCAGACGAGCTTGTCCTTATCATCATCCTTGACGATCGCGCCCTGCAGCCCGGCCGCCAAGTCGCTATCGGTCAGCTCCCCGCTGCCGAAGCTCGCGGCCAGCGCCATGCTGTTAGTCAGCAGAGAGATCGCTTCCGCGGTCGAGATGACACCTGCTGGCGATTTCAGCTTCTCTTTCTTGTCGAGCGTCATGCCGCTGCGCAGCTCACGGAAAATCGTAACGACCTTGAGCAGCGCCTCATCTGCTGGAAGAGAAGCCTCAAGCTCATAGGATGCCGCAATTTCACCGACCCGTTTTTTCACTATTTCAAGCTCTGTTTCCAGATCCGATGGTGCCGGCAGCACAATAATGTTAAACCGCCGTTTGAGCGCCGCCGACATTTCGTTGACTCCGCGGTCCCGGGTATTGGCTGTCGCAATAATCGAGAAGCCTTTGCGGGCACTCGTTTCTTTTCCAAGCTCGGGTACCGATATCGTCTTCTCGGAAAGGATCGAAATGAGCGCATCCTGAACCTCCGACGCACAGCGGGAAATTTCTTCAAAGCGGGCAATGCCGCCATCCTCCATCGCCCGCATAATCGGGCTTTTCACAAGTGCCTCCGGCGTAGGCCCATTAGCCAGCAGCATGGCATAGTTCCAAGAATAGCGAACCTGCTCCTCACTCGTTCCGGCGGTTCCCTGCACGACGAGCCCGGAATTGCCATAGATGGCGGCCGCCAAATTTTCCGACAGCCATGATTTAGCGGTGCCCGGCTCGCCAATTAGCAGCAATGCGCGGTCCGTAACAAGCGTTGCAATCGCCATTTCAATTAAACGGGTATTGCCAATGTATTTGGGCGTAATGACCGTCTTTCCGGCTTTGCCGCCAATGATGAAGGTCAGCACCGAGCGGGGCGACATTTGCCAGCCTGCCGGAATTTTCCCTTTGTCTGCTTTGCGCAGCGCCTCCAGCTCGTGGCTGTATAAAACCTCCGCTGGAAGCCGCATCATATCCTGAAGCTGTTCTTGATCTGTACTCATTTGTCCATCTCCTTTAAGTTTCAATAGGCTGTTGAACCTTCAACGTTAAGGCAGCCCTTATTTTCGCAATAAGCCGATTATTTCTTCCAGCTGCCGCGCACAGTCGTATCTATAGCTCGGAAGAATGGCTTCCAAGCGGTCTGCATAGCTCTTAGGGAAATGAAACATCAGATGGAACAGATAAACAGAGAAGCTGTATTGGCTCCTGTCCTTTGAATCCTCCAAAATCTCCATCAACAGCTCGAGGCGCCTAGCTTCTTCCACTCCGGCATGCTCCAAGCCTTTAAAAAGATGCACGCCTATTGTATTTAAGCTGCTTTTCTTCTTCTCCCTCCACTCTTGCAGGCTCTGCAGCAGAAATTCTTCTACCCTCTTGTGCCCAGGCCGTGCAAAAACAGCAATCAGCTCCCAATGCTTACGATCGATGAGCCAATCCAGCCAGCGGTCATCCCAAGCTTCGACCAGCGGCGCTGACGTATTAATCTCCCCATTGTAATAGTCATAGTTGGCTACCATGTACTCCATCGTATCCAGAATCTGACGATCGCGAGCGCTCGATGCTTTGGTGACGGCCGATTTCAGCTCGCTCCCAGTAGAGCCCACATAATGCATGTATAATTCCTCAGCAGGCAATAGACGCTTCGCCATGCGGAATGCATAAGGCAAATAACGATGATTTTTGTTATCCAGCTCCTGCAGCAGCCTTAATACTTCTGTGGAATTCGTTTGTTCCAAATATTGAGCAGCTTTGTCCAGCAGCGGAATCCAGCTTAAAGAGGTGAAGCGGTCCGCAACACGTACGATCTGATAAAAAAGCTCCTCAAGCTGCGGCATGCGCACATATTCGAACGCTCTCAAAAACGGCTCGATCTTTCCCCATGCTTTTTCGCTAGCCTTCTCATCCTTATTGTTCACAGGAGCCTGATCCAGCTCTGCCTTGAGCAGAGGAATAAGCCTTTCCGTCAACGGCTCAGATGGAAAGCGGTTGAGCGCCTCCGCCGCGAGCTCCTTGTCCTTTCCAGAAAATGCCGCAAATATACGCTCAATGCCCTGCGCAGAAGCTCCTGCGGCCAATGCGGCATAAGCCGCTTCCCGAATGGACTTCTTTTTGTCCAGCGTCCAGCCTATTAAGGCATCGGTATATCCCTCATGAATGGCAAGACATTCGATGGCAGCGACCCTAATTTCATCTGTCCCATGCTCGGCCGCCTCATAGATAAGACCGAGCTCCGCTGCACCAGCCGCCTTATAAATAACACGCAGCTTGCGCACATCGCTTTTGCCGCCTGAACGATTAAAGCTCTGGATTAAATACGGAACTACAGCCGCGCCATAGGAGGGCAAAATTTTATCCATAGCAAATTCGGCCATTTCAGAATAGGGATCCTCCAATGCGCGAATCGCAAATGGAAAAAGTCGCAAATCGTTGAACAGCCCTTCAGCAAAAGCAGCGGTCACGATTTCGTATCGGCCGCTGCCTGTCGTCGAAAGCGCCTTTTGCACCTCGGCCAGCTTGCGATAGGAGTAGCTTGTGGATAACGGAACGCCTCCGCCTGCGATATCCAAAACCTCGCCATCCACTGCCGTTTGGCCTTGCGTGTAGAGCACGGAGCCAAGCAGCGTGGCAAGCTCTTGCAGCTTCACGGATGTTTCCGTTCCTTCGCCGGATTCAAGAAGCGCTGTAAGGCCTTCTCCCAATCTTTTAAAAATCGCTGCCCGTTCGCCTAGCTGCTGGAATTGCGGCTGAAGGCGCTTCAGGCGAAAATCTCCCGGAGCCAGATCGCTCCCGGCAATATAAAGCCTTCTTACCTCCTGATGAAGCTCTTGCAATAATGCTGTACTCATGGGCTGTCCCCCTAAAATTATGATAGAAGCTAGTATAAAAGCCGAGTTATGGCTTCACCCTTTATAATAGTCAGCGGCTGAGCAGCAAGCCGCCCTTGGTCCATCCGGTGCTCAAACATGACCAGAACACAGCAGTCAATAAGCTGAGCGTCATTCAGGTAAGGCAGCAGGGATACGGTGCCTTGCGGCAGCGCTGAAATATCCTCGAGCACAAGCTGTCCTCCGGCTTCATCTATTAGCGCAAACTGCCCGCTTTCTGTTGTTCCGACTTTGGCGGCGTGCAGCAGCATAACGGGCGACTTGTCACTGAGCGGGTTTTTCAGCTGGTTCTTAACGCTCTTGACAGCTTCCGGATAAGAAGTGATCGCCTTCGAAGAAACGTTCGCTAAATCAGCTGCTGCTACTGCTCTCGGCAGCATTTCCTCAAAACGCACCCGTACATTCATATCTCCTGGATACTTGTATAAGAAAGGCACCTGGGCGACTTCAAAAAAGCTGTCATCCTCGCGCATATGCTTTGCCGCTTTGTGAGGACGATATTGCACGGTGCGGTGAATTTCGCCGCTGTCCGCTTCAAGCCAATAGCCAATATCCACAAATTCTTGGCGGGCATCATCGTCATAGCTGTAGAAGGCCAGCTGCAGCAGCTCTGCTTTTTCCGAAACAAGGCCAAATTCCTTCAGTTCGGTCAACTGCCAGGCATGGCCCAGCCATTCCTCAATCGTTGACGTATGATCCAGCGCGAGCTCTGGGTCCTCCAGCTTGGAGAGCAAATAAGCTCGGCCTTTCTTAATAAAAGCATGCAGCGTAGTCAGTTGTTCCGCCGCATAGGTATAACTCGCTTCACGGTCACGTTCATCCGCAAGCAGCAGCGCAAACCGCCGCAGCTCAATCTGGGCGCCGGACAAATAATAGTTGCCTAATTGCTTGACGTGTTCCTGGATCGCTTTAAGCATTTTGCTGTCGATGGTGCCAAGACCGCTGCGAATAAGCGAAAGAATCAGCTTTTCCAGCACATCAAGCCCCTCCAGCTGGGCAGCTATTTTTTTCTTCAGCGCCGTCTTGTTCACCTTCTTCGGTTTAGGCGGCTCATCGCTATTTTCCTTTTGCGCTTTATTTTCAACGCGTTTTTCTGCTTTTTCGCGTTTGCTTAAAATATCTTCAGGAATCGGCGCCACTTCGAAGGACAACCCGTCCGTGTAGGCATACAACAAGCCTAAGCCATGCTTGCAGGGAAATTGGCGGCTGGGGCATGTACAGCGAAAGGTCGGCTTCTCTGGGACGATAAAGTCAACCGAGCACTCATAGTTGGACTTGCCGCTGCCTGAGCATTGCCCAAATAATAGCTCCCCTGACTCGGAACGGTATAATTGCACAAAGCTTTTTTTCTTAACAAGTCCTTGTCCATTCTTGATAGCGGCAGCATTCGGAGCAAGTGAATCGACATAGGATGCTGAAATTTCAAGCAAAAAAGATTCCTCCCTACTCATTTCCTATAATTTACTTCACATTCTATTATAAGACATTTGCTATTATTTTTGATAGAGCACTAGAATCTGAATAAATCATCTATTTTAAAATATTTCGTTATAAAAATAGGTCTTTCTACACAGAAAATATTGTAATTAATCTATTTTTACTATTGTTCACGCTTTTCACGTCGGATTAGGCACGCCGCCAGCAAGCCGATGCCGAGCACAAGCGCCAGTAGGAAGAAAGTAATGCGATAACTGCTTATTTTCATGAAAAATAACGAAAGCATCGGTCCAAAGCTGGTTCCCGCGAACAAAATAAACGTATAGACGGATACGGCGATCCCCCGCGATTTCCCGCCTAACTGCCCAATCAGCGACACAAGTGACGGGACAGCGAGTGCTATTCCAGCAACAAATATGACGCTCATTACGATTAATAAGGGCAGGCTGCGCGCGAACCCCAAGGATGCCAGTCCGGCAACCGCGAGCATGAGCCCGCCTTGCAGCACCAAACGGACGCCAAGCCGTTTCGCAAGCGCTCCTGCGAAAGGGGAAACGAGCATGCCGACTACTCCTATGGCACGTACGTAAAGCAGGTCCTGTTTGCCTAGTCCAAAAGCCGGTCCGCTTAAATAGCTACCCAGCACCGTATACATGCTCACGAAGGACATAAGCAGCACAAAAGCGACGATGTAGCTTAGCACCAAATAAGGCTGCTTCCACACGATTCCCATTTCCCGCAGCGGTGCCCAAACACTCGCATGCGCTGGCTGCGCATTCCCCTTCGGCAACAGCGACTGTACGAGCAGTGCTGTCACGGTATAGACAACCGCAAGCAGCATAAAGACGGCATTCCAGCCATAATGATCACTTATTAGACTGCTCATGACTTGACCAGCGATTCCCGCGACCAGAAAGCCGGTGCTAATAAAACCAATCGTCGTTACCCGTTTCTCTATCGGAAACATTTCCACAGCATATGCAAGTGCCACAGGCGAGAAGGTTGCAGCCGCAGCTCCCTGCAAACCTCTAAGCACAAGGAGCCATGGAAATTGGTCAACTAAACCAATCGCCAATGATAGCACCGTTAAAGCGGCCAGCCCGATAACAATAATCTTTTTGCGGCCATACTTTTCAGATATTGCCCCATATAGCAGACAGCCTATCGCAAAGCCGAGCGAAAAAATGCTGCCTGCGGCGGCAGCTTGGGTCAGCGTTACGCTAAAATGCTCCGCGAATAGAGACAACAGCGGCAAGGTAACATAGAGACTAGACATAACTGCCATACCGGACCAGCACAAAATCAAGGTCATTACGGAATAGTTCGCAGATCGAGCGGGTAGAGTGACAGATGAAGCATCTTTTTGTAACATACAGCACCTCTTTCAAAAAAATGATTTGATCCTTTATATGGGTTCGCTAATTTAATTAGATTATCTAACTATTATCATAAAAAAATTATCTTCCCACCCCCAGTCTCTTTTCGATGCTCGCATTCAGCTTTACCATTACCTTGTCAAAAACCTGCTGTTCTTCCGGCTCAAGCTCGATTAGCAAAGATGAACAGGTCGACCAAAACACCGGCAATATTCGGCTCACTAATGCGCGGCCCTCCGATGTAATGCTCACATGAATCATGCGGCGATCAATAGCGCTTTGTTCGCGGGCAATCCAGCTGCGCTTCTCCAGCCAATCCAGCAGAGCCGTTACCGAGGCTCTGCGAATGCCAAGCCGCTCAGCAAGCGCGGATGGCGTCACAAGCTCCCGGCCTTCATGCAGCGTTAGCAGCAGCAGCAGATCGAATTTGCTTTCGGTAATGCCAAATTCGGCTAAGTGGTTATCCATGACGTCCAAAATATGATCGCCCAGCCACAGCATAAGCAGTCCAATTGAAGCCGATTTCCGGTCCGTTTCCTGTGCAGCCGTAGCCTGCATGAGCTCCAGGTAGGGACTTGCTCCGAGCTTTGGCAGTTGCTCAGCCGTAAGATCCTTATTATTTTTTCTGGCCATTGCGTACCTCCGCCTTTGCGGCTGCCCTGGTATCTAGTTTTTGCAAGGCAACGATTATAGTTAGATAATCTAATTAAATTTAATTTACGCTATTTTTTGCAAAAAGGCAAGTCGTCTATAAAAAAATAAGCCTTGCCCCGCGGCAAGACTTACAAATCCAATTTATTACAGAAAAATATTAGATTCCCTTGCTACCTGAAGCGCTTGGACGCGATTGCTCACACCGAGCTTTCTGTATATGCTCTTAATGTGCCACTTTATCGTTTCGTTCGCATTGCCGAGCCTCGCGGCAATTTCCTTATTGGCTAAGCCGTCAGCAATGAGTCGCAGCACCCGTATTTCCTGCTCCGTCAAACTTACTTTCGACTGCTGCTCTTCTGGTTCTACATTCAAAGCAAGGAGCAGCATCTGTACATATTCCATCGTTACAACGGGCACCCGCTGCTCTATAGTCTCCTTAGCTGTATGCCTAGTCTGCGTATAAGCGGTGAGCAGTGCAGCCATCCTTTCGCCTTCATCGATGAAGCTGCGAACATAGCCTTGCGGCTCGGCAAGCCTCAGCGCATCCTCCAGATGGGCAAGCGCGGCATCCATTTTGCCTGTTTGCTCAACGATCAAGCTTTGCAAAATGATGCTTTTTATGCGGTCGCGCAGCCGATCCTCCTTGCTTAATAGATGGCTAAGCCGCTTCAGCAAATGCAGCGCATCCTCCGGCCTGCCGCAGGCGGCAAGCACTCTGGCCAATATGAGGTGCTCAGGCACACGGCTTAGCGACACCTCGTCTGTATGCAGCATGCCGCAATGATCGAGCCAGTTTTGCGCTTCTTGGATGAAGCCTTGCCGCAGAGCGAGACGAGCTTGCTCCGCCTCAATTCGCAAATGGAACAATACCGCATCGGGAGAATCGATATGCGACTTCAGCTGCACAAGCAGCCCCGTCGCCCTCTCGTTATTTCCCTTGGCCTGCTCGATTTGCGAAGCGCCCACCGCTAAATGAATCATAATTCGGGCAAAAGGCTTAATATCGGCGCGTGCAAGTGCCTGATTCGCATAAAACGAAGCTTCCTCCAGCCGATTCCATTCATAAAGCAGTTTGCTGTACGACACATTGAGGAAGCCGATGAACGGATATTGTTTTTTATGCTGCCACGCTGTAATCCATCTCCGCAAAAAGGCATCCGCCGCATGGAGGTCGTTAATAAACGCCAAATGGTCGTCAAAAGCATCATAGCCTTGATAGCGATTGCGTCCCATCGTTTGAAAAAAGCTGCCCTCGGGCATGTACTGCTCCACTCGCTCCAAATAATCCGACGTCAAATTTAAATCTTTATGTAAATAGGAAACGATCGAGCAAAAGAAATAAATATTGCCCATCGCCCGCTTCCAATCCGCTTCGTTTAATTGCTCTTTCAGCGCTGCAAATCGAATTAGGGCTTGCTCTATTTTGCGAAAAGCAGCTTGCCATTCACCTACCCCAAGCAGGACTGAAATGTAAAACATTTCGACCATCGGCTTGTCTGCAAATGCGCTCTCCGGCATGACGGACAGCCATCTATTTAATACAACGCTTTTGGTTTGCATAAAGGCTATCAGATTTTTTTCTATTAAACGTACGGCATCGTTATACTGCTGCCCTTGCAGAAAATGCTCAACCGCCTCCTGCTCAAGCCCCCGGCTCTCCAGCCACTGGGCGGCACGAATATGTGATTGCCGTTTTTTAACCGGAGCGTTCCTCAACAGCTGCTGCTGCAAAAAATCCGAAAGCAAATGATGATACCGATACCAGCCGCGCTGATCGTCCAGCGGAATTATAAATAAATTCAAACGTTCGATTTTTTCCAATTGCTCCTGGCTGTTGGCAAAGCCGGTTACCGCCTCGCATATCGAAGCATTTAATCGTTGTAAAATAGACGTTTCAAGCAAAAAATCACGCAGCTGAATCGGCAGTTGACTAAATACTTCCTCCAGCAAATAGTCGGAAATATGGTGATGCCCCTTAAACTGCTCAATCGATTCCGATATGTTGCGGCTCTGCTTCAAGGAAATGGCAGCCAGCTGCAATCCGCTGATCCAGCCCTCTGTCTGAAGATACAGCAATGCCACCTGTTCTTTCGTTAAATGCAGCTCAGTCATATCCCGAAAAAAAACAAACCCTTCCTCCAGCTCGAACCGCAAATCATGCATCTTGATTTGATGATATTCGCCTTTCGCCCGCAGCCTTGCTGTAGGAATGGACAGCTCATTTCGGCTAGCGATATATATATGAATGTGAGCAGGAAGATGCTCCAGCAAATAAATGAAAGAATGCTGAATGGCAGGCAGTTCAATAGAATGGAAATCATCAAGAACGATGACTAGCTCGCCTTCCAGTGCAGCCAGCTCATCCAGCAGCATGCCCATCGCAGGCTCTGCAGACACCGCTGGCCCTTTGTCGATTAAGGATCGAAGCAAAGGAGCAAAGCCAGCCATACGGGCCTGAATGGAAGCTGCCACATAGCTCCAAAATGTAATCCAGTCATTGTCATGCACATCCAATGAAACCCATGCCACTGGCGAGCTGCATCCTTTTGCCCAACCGCTTAAGGCTGTCGTTTTCCCATAGCCAGCTTGGGCTGAAACGACGGTCAGCTTCGCTTTCATTCCCTCGTCAAGCTTGCTCATCAGCCTCGGCCGAAAGACCAAAGAGCTGCGAATGGGAGGAACATGAAGTTTAATGCTTGCCATTACTGATGGACACCTCCGAAAATGCCTATGTATCTATACTCATTATTTCAGACCACCCCCTAGTATAGCAGAAAATCGGGCAATAAAAATACGGCCCATACTGTTTGACCAGTATCCACCGTATTTGAATGGTTAACCTATGAAATAACAAGTGTTGAGGTTTCCCACAGATGGGCAGCGCCTCCCAGCGGAAGCGTTGCCAACATCTGTAGTATAGGCTGGCACCATTGGAGCTTGGCAGCTCGGCTGATGCCTTGAGAGGCAAATTGCGTCTTTTTGTGTCACTGAAAAAAACAGTGCTGTATGCTTGTTTAGCATAATATGAAGCAAGCAATAAGAAAATCCCCCATTTGGGGGGGTCAGCTTTTTTCTTGAAACAGCTGCTTCGCTACTTGTATTGCAGCTGCGGCACGCGGCCAGCCCGCGTAAAAGGCAAGATGGGTTAATGCCTCCACGATCTGCTCCTCCGTCAAGCCATGCTGCTGCCCTAGACGAATATGGAAGGGCAGCTGCTCCGTCGATCCGCCCGCCACTAATGCGGATATCGTGAGCAGGCTGCGATCCCGAAGCGACAGCTGCTCTCTTTTCCAAACCTCTCCGAAGAGCACTTCCTCCGAATACTGGACAAATGCGGGCGCGATATCTCCGAACGTCTGCCGAACATTTGAAGCGATCGCTCCTTGAGGCGCAATCATTTGTGCAATTCCACTGCCGAATGTCCAATCCTCAAGCTCCGTCCCGACGAGCACTATGAATACGTCTTCCTCTCGAATGGCTAGCTCGCTTGCCAAACGCTGCGCTACCCTTTTATAAAAATGCTGCTTCTGCTCCGTGCTTCTTCCCGATTTCAAAGTAATTTGGATATAAAGCAATCCATCGGTTCGCCTTATATTTAAATAATGGGGACTATAATAAAACTCGCCCGCTCGATGCCCATGGAATACTTGAAAAAAATCGTCCTCCGGCACATGGAAATGCTCCATCAGTGCGTGCATAATGACTTGGCTAATAGCCGACAATTGCGGCTCATCATATTTATTTTCCAAATAACTGACTCTGACGAATGGCATGCTGGCTTCCTCCTTTAATCGAATGTCCTCATTGTACTCCTCCCTAATTTATTTGTATAATTGAATATAATCATGTTCTTGTTCAATTTTATCGAACGATATGATGAGCGATAAACAAGGAGCTGTTCAGCATGGATTTGAAGGAATTAACGACGTTTCAAACGATTGTTCAAGAAGGCAACTTTTCCAAAGCCGCCCTCAAGCTGCATTATGCCCAGTCTACTGTCACGAGTCAGGTGCAGCGGCTGGAGAAGGAGCTTGGCATTCAGCTGTTCAATCGGGGCTGGGATGCCGAGCTTACGGCCGCAGGGCAGCTGTTCGCCGCCGAGGTAGACAAGCTGATTGGACATTGGCATTATGTAGCGGAGCAGGCGAAGGCTTTGCAGCAGGAGGAGATTGGGACGGTCAGCATAGGAGCGTTAGAATCGCTTGCAAAGCAGGTACTGCCTGCTTCACTCCGGCGGTTTCAGGTGCTTAAGCCCCGTGTTTCCTACCATTTTGTTATAGGCAATACCGATACTTTGTCTCGCGCAGTGCTGCAAGGCAGGCTCGACTTTGCCATTTGCGGGGAACCTGCTGATTCGGCTGCCTTTCGCTTTGAGCCCTTATTTGAAGAGAGAATCGCTTTTGTGGCAGCTAACGACCATCCGCTTGCGAGCAGGAAAGGCATAGATTTTGCCGAGCTGCTTGCTTATCCTCTCCTTATTGGAGGAGCTACATGCCTATATTATTTGCGATTATCCAAGCAGTTTTCACGCTATGACAATGCTCCCCTCCTGCATACGATCAGCCAAATTTCTGCCATTCCGGCATTTCTCCAGCAGACAGCCGCTATAGGCGTTGTTCTTGCTTCGACACAGCTGGCACCGAATCTTGTTGCCCTTGATGTACAGCTCAAGGATGCTTCCATTACCATTGGCCTGCTGCAGCTGCGCAATGAGGCCTATGCGTCTACATCGAAGCATCAATTGATGCAGTTTATTAAAGAGGAGCTGTTACTTGCTTAAAGTAAGCTTATAGGTTTATGATAGTCGTATTAATGGCTTAATCACCTATAATTATTAGGAAAAAAATTTATAATACTTATAAATTAATTGCTTACATTAGTTGAAACTTTTAATTTAAAGGAGGCATTTTTCATGGATCATGTGGACAAACAAATTTTATTCCATTTGCAAAATCAAGCGAGAATTTCCATGACGGAGCTTGGCAAAAGTGTGGGCCTGTCTCAACCCGCTGTAACGGAAAGAGTCAGACGGCTGGAGGAAAAAGGCATTATCGAGGAATATCGTACGATCATTTCTCCGGAAAAAATCGGCAAGCAATCCATCGCCTATATGCTGTTTCAGACGCGGGATTGCCATGCCTTTCTTGATTTTGTCCATTCCTCTTCCGATGTTATGGAGTGCCACCGCATCAGCGGCCAGCACAATTACTTATTGAAAGTGCTGACCGACTCCACCCACTCCCTTGAAGAGTTCGGCAATCAATGTGATAAATATGGTACGTATACGATTTTAATTGTGATGTCGTCACCCATTGACCATAGGCAGCTTATCCCCTCCCTTGCGGAAGCACCTTACCTCACTGATTTAGGCTGATGCTCATACAGCTTTAGCTTCTGTTCGCACGAAAACCATGCTCCTTGGCAAGCCACGCGATGAGCAGAGCAGCGATTACCAACAGGAACAGTACCCATGGAAAGGAAATTACACCAAGCGTTTCGAGCAAAATCGCACCGATTAATCCACCCCCTCCAATCGCCAAATTCCAGGCCGTCACCAGCATCGATTGCGCCACATCTGCATGATCGCCAGCGGCTTCGGCCACCGCTGTCTGCAGCAGCGTCGCCGCCCCGCCAAAGGTCAACCCCCACAAAGCAATGGCTGCATAGACGAGCATAGGCTGGCTGCTGCCTATGCCCAGCAGGACGGAGGCGATGGCGAAACCCGCGAGGCTTATGATGACCAAAGCCCGCTGCATGCGGTCAATTAACAGGCCAATGAATAGGATGCCCGCAACCGATGTCACTCCAAAAACCAGCAAAACGACATCTACGCGTTCCACAAGCCCGATCACAGCCAAAAAAGGCGCTATATACGTATAAAGAATGTTGTGTGCAAGCACCCAGGCCAGGACAACGGCTAAGACGGGCCTTACTCCTGGGATAATAAATACGTTGTAGAGGGAGCGTCTCTTGGCTGAAGCTTGTCCTGCAAAATCCGGCATCTTCCACATGATCCATAAGATGAGCAGCACAGCAAGCAGCGACATTATTCCAAAAACAAATCGCCAGCCCGCAAACACACCAAGGAAAGTACCCGCAGGAACACCAAGTGCAAGCGCGATCGGTGCCCCAAGCATCGCTATAGCCATTGCGCGGCCCTTCAGCGCATCAGGCACCATGCGGCGAGCATAGCCAGCTGACATGCCCCATAATATGCCGGAGCTTACTCCCGCCATAAAACGGGCAATTATCGTCAGCCCATAACTGGAGGAAAACGCCGTTACGCTGTTGAACAACAGAAAGCCGACCATACATAGCAGCAGCAGAGGACGCCTGCGCCAGCTGCTCGTAGCCGCAGTCAAAGGAATGGCTGTCAATAATGTCCCCAGTGCATACGCAGTGACCAGTTGACCCGCTAGCGCCTCTGAAATGTGCAGCCCCTCCCCAATTTGCGGCAGCAGGCCCGCCGGAATCGTCTCCGTCAAAATACATATAAACCCTGCCATAGCGAGCGCTAATAATGCGGCCCAAGGCAGACGATCAGATGCTCGGGCAATGGCTTCTGCACTGCGAGCAGAAGCATGATGATGCTTATTCAATGTAAAACCACTCCCTAAATAAAATGTGAACTTGTCGGCAAAGCCATCCATCGTTTTGCTGCTTTAAGTTTACATAAATACGAACGCGGTTTACATGAGTTGAACAAGGCAGATAAGTCGTTTTTCAATGGAATTGCATGTAGATGTTCATTTCTACCGTTAATTTAAAAGTTCAATGCTTCCACAGTGGTAGACGAGCTAAGAGTTAAGCGGATCCACGACTTTCGTCGGGCTCCGCCACCTGCTGCAGTCTGTTCCAAATCACGGCAACCTCCTGTACAATATAGCCAAATCTGTTGTAGGAGCGAATGACAATGAATTACGAACATAACGTGCACAAAGAAATCGCCGCTTGGGAGCGCCATTTTTTCAAACCGCCCGGATGGCTGGAGAAAACATCAAAGACGATCGGAAAGCGAATTAACGACTTAATTCCACCCAAGGTGCACAATGTCATTACAGCCACTATAAAGTCGATCGTGCGAACAGCGCTGTTCGGCGCGGAATATACTCCTAAGAGATCGGTGCAGCAAGGCCTTTCTCTAGAGCTCGCTGATCAAGAAGCGAAACAATTGTTTTCCTTATATCAAAAAATTGCGACCGCCGAAGGAGCAGGCACCGGAGCGGGTGGTATTGCGCTTAGCATTGTGGACTTCCCTGCGTTAATTGCAATCAAGATGAAATTTTTGTTTGAACTGGCACATGTCTATGGGTATGATACGAAGCAGTTTTCCGAGCGAGTTTTCATTCTTAAAGTATTCCAAATGGCATTCTCCGGAGCCGAGCAACGTGCCAAGCTGTTACACTCGATTAAATGCTGGGATACTGAAAAAGAATTGTTCTTCTGGGAAACCGAGTACTCCAAAAACATGGACTGGGAGACGTTCCAGAAGGAATACCGCGACTCCATCGACTTTCGGAAAATGCTGCAAATGGTGCCGGGGATTGGAGCAGTGGCGGGCGCTTGGGCGAATTACACCATTCTCGAGGAGCTAGGAGAAGCCGCAATGAATGCTTATCGGTTGCGAAGATTGAACGAGGGCTCTTGAAGCTTCGGGCTAATCGCCACCGTCGCAGCCGATCATATTGATCGGCTGCAATCCTGCTTTTTACATAAAAATTAATTTAGGCTCCTCTCTTTTTGCTCATAAATTTCCTTCAGTCGCTTTATATCCGCCTTAGGGGGAAGACCAAACATACGAGAATATTCACGACTAAACTGGGATGCACTTTCATAACCAACCCTATAAGCAACCTCAGTGGCATCTGCTGACTCCATTAGCAATAGGTTCCGAGCCTCTTGCAGCCGAAGCTGTTTTTGAAATTGAAGAGGGCTCATGGCTGTGATTTCTTTAAAGAGTCTGTGGAACGAAGAAATGCTCATGCAAGCGACATCAGCCAGTTTCTCAATTGTTAAAGGTTGATCATAATGTCGGATGATTTGGTCGATTGCCCCCTTGATGCGGTAGGTGTTGCTTCCTTCCAATGCAATTTGTGCCAGTGTTGCTCCATATTGCCCTTGAAGGAGTCTATAAATGATCTCTTTCTTATGAATAGGGGCAAGAAACGGAATATCTTGAGGGGAATCGAGCAATTGAACCAATCGCAGCACAGCATCCAATATAGAAGATTCGATCTGAGCGACAAACATAGCTCGTGAAGCATTATCCTTTAAATTTGCATGAATCTTGGCGTCTTTCAAAACCTCTAGAATTTCATTCTGGCTAAAATCAAGTTTTAAGCTCAAATATGGAGCATCAGGTGATGCCTTAACAACCTGTCCGATCACTGGAAGGTTCATGGATGTTATGAGGTAATTGGATGGGCCATATTCTAGACGTTCTTCAGCTAGGTAGACTTCCTTAAGCCCATGAGTAACGAAACAAAAGGAAGGATTAAATACTTTGTATGCTGGCTCATCGACCTTGTCTGAACGAATAAGAAATAGAGAAGGAATCGTTGTCTGCCATACACCTGATTGTTTGCAATGACGCTTTATGAGTCCTGTGAGGTTATCCTGTTGGGTCATTATTTCTTCAACCATAGGCCACTCCTTGATGTTTTAATTTGTTTTATTATACGTTATTCGTTTGCAAATATCGATTGGCAGTGAGAGGAATAGGCAACCATTTAAGACTATTTCGATATCAGCTATATGTTCAGAAATGCATAATAAAGTTATGCCGAAGAGTACTACGGTTAAATCTCCACTTATTTTTTCGGGAAAGATACAGCTGTATGAAATAGATGTCTAATTATAAAAAACTGGAGGGTTTTAAATGCAAAAGGTCATTTTGAACAATGGTGTTGAGATGCCTATATTGGGCTTTGGTGTATTTCAAATTGCAGATCAAACGGAGTGTGAACAAAGCGTTTATGATGCTATTACGGCAGGCTATCGACTGATTGATACAGCTGCCTCTTATTTAAATGAAGAAGCTGTTGGCAGAGCGATTAAACGGAGTGGCGTAGCAAGAGAGGAATTGTTTATTACTACAAAGCTTTGGGTTCAGGATGCTGGTTATGATCGTACAAAACGAGCTTTCGAAAAATCACTGGAAAGATTGCAATTGGATTATTTGGACTTGTATTTAATTCATCAGCCATTTGGCGATGTGCATGGCTCATGGCGTGCGATGGAGGAATTAAATCGTGAAGGTAAAATTAGGGCGATTGGCGTAAGCAATTTCCACCCGGACCGTCTGATCGATCTCATTATTCATAATGAAGTAGCTCCTGCCGTCAACCAGGTTGAAACGCACCCGTTCAACCAGCAAATCGAAAGTGCAGCATTCATGAAAGAGAACCATGTACAGATTCAATCCTGGGCCCCATTTGCTGAAGGAAAAAATAATCTGTTCCAAAATGAGGTATTGGTATCTATAGCTGAAAAATATAATAAATCCGTTGCTCAGGTGGTTTTACGTTGGTTGACACAAAGAGACGTTGTTGTGATTCCAAAGTCTGTTCGCAAAGAAAGATTGATCGAAAACTTCAACTGCTTTGATTTCGAATTAACACAAGAGGATATGGAAGCGATAAGTAGGTTGGATACGAAACAGAGCCTGTTCTTTTCACATCGCGATCCTGAGATGGTGAAATGGCTCGGCACCCGTAACCTTGATATTTAATGGATACGAACATGGGGGCTGCAGCAGCGAACTAGCTGCAGCCTTTTTGCCATTCAATTAGCTTATAATCACAGTTGCTTTAATCTCAGCCATTACAATATTTCGATATACCCTTCTGTTCCATGCACGCGAATTCGCTGCCCGTCCTTTATCAGTTTGGTAGCATTCTCCACGCCTACAACTGCTGGCAAGCCATATTCACGTGCGATAACTGCCCCATGAGTCATCAGTCCACCAACCTCGGTAACTAGTCCTTTAATGGATACAAACAATGGTGTCCAGCCAGGGTCGGTAAAGGCGGTGACTAAAATATCTCCCTCTTCTAGATCAGCATCTTCCATTCGTAAGATGACACGCGCTCTCCCTTCAATCACACCGGAGGAAACCGGCAGGCCTACCATGGCTTCGGCTGGAAGATTTTCTCGTTCGTACTTGCCCGAAATGATTTCACCATTAGACGTAATCACACGTGGAGGAGTCAGTTTTCCATATAAGCGGTACTCGTCTTTTCGTTTGCTGATGATCGGGTAATACAGTTTATTGGTGCGTACGACATTGCGAAGCTCTTCAAAAGTGAGATAGTATACATCTTCTTTTTCTTGAATAACGCCCGCTTGTACGAGCTGTTCGGCTTCTTTCAGTAAAGCTTGCTTATATACGAAGTAGCGATTAATCATGCCGTATTTTGGATATTCACGATAGCCGATAAAATTCCGGATGAGACTGATCATTCGTTTTGTCTCTGTGGCTTTTCGTTCACCATCCGGCAATGGCTTCAATCGGTCTAATAACTCTTGTTCTTTTTCTAAAGCCTCCTGCCGCCCTTGCTCAAATTTCCGCTTGCCAGCATCAGGCTCAAAGTTTTTGATGTTACCCAAAATCATCGGGACAAGTGTAATTGGTTTTTCACTCCAACGCGTTGTAGTCATATCGATTTCTCCAGCACATCTCATTCCGTATTTATGGAGATAAGCGTAGATAGCATCTCGCGTTTCCCGTCCACCATTTAACTTAACGAGTTCATCCAAAAAGTTATCCTCTTTTACATGCTGTAAATAATCAATTACTTCTGGGTAAGGACGAATGATATCTGCGACATTCATTAGCTCCAGACCCATTTCCGAAGTAATATTGCCGGTCACAGATTGCGAAAGCGTGTCTGCTGCGTTTATTTCACCTAACCACTCGTTCATTTTTTCATTGATCCATGATGAAGCTTCCATAGCAGCCATAAACACACTCGAGCTTTTGGGATCAAATAAAATCTTCTTTAATTGCTGGAAATCTTCCAGAATAAAATCCATTAAATTCGATCCCGATTTTGTTTGGATATTTTGTTTTAACTCTTCTACCGATGTCTGATTACTCTTAATCAAATCAGAAACGATTGTAGGGTCATTCTCGAATGGTGCCAGCATATCTGTATGACTTCTGCCCAGAATCGGTGCTGTTTGATCATTTGGCAACAATTTTACAAAATCGCGCTCTATTAGGGTCATGAGTGCGCCTTTTATTAGCGGATCGGATCCCAAGGCATTTAATAAAGCTTCCCGGCCGACAGATGTAGCCATCCTAGGTGCAATATCAACAAACAACCTTCCTCCAGCTGTACGCATGGGTGCAGGAGTCGTTAACAGATAAAAAGACAAGCCCAATGGTCTTATCGGATCAGTCATCATTTGTTGATGACCGACCGATACATAGACGTGATTTTCTTGATCATTCGCTTCAGGGATCGGGTATAAAGTAGTGATTGGTCGGCTCTGGACAATATAGAAGGTATCCTGGTCCAAGCACCATTCGATGTCCTGAGGACAGCCGAAATGTTGTTCAATCTTTCTTCCTATGCGTGCGAGTTGTAGAATTTGTTGTTCAGTAAGGGTTTGAGTCGTTTGCTGATCAGGATCAATCTGCCGTGTCTCTGTTCCGCCTTCTTTAAGTCCATAGATAGCTATTTTTTTGGTTGCTATCCTCTTATCGACGATTTCATCTTCCTGTACTTGATAACAATCGGCGGATACCAAGCCAGAGACCAATGCTTCTCCAAGTCCAAAACCGGCATCAATGGATAGAAGCTTTCGATTGGAAGTAATCGGATCAGCGGTGAATAAAATGCCTGAAGCCTGTGGGAAAACCATCCTTTGAACGATAACGGATAAATACACTTGGCTGTGGTCAAATTTGTTTTGCATGCGGTAGATTACCGCACGATCTGTAAATAAGGATGCCCAGCATTTGCTGATATGCTGCAAAATGGCTTCTTTGCCGATGATATTTAAATAGGTGTCATGCTGACCAGCAAAGGAGGCATGTGGCAAATCTTCTGCAGTCGCGCTAGAACGCACTGCATAAGCATGCCCATCACCAAACTGGGAGAGATAGTGAGTAACTGCTTGCACAACATCGGAAGGAATTTCTATTTCAATAATGATTTTCCGAATTTCCCTGCTGATTTCACCAATTTGATCTCGATCTTCTACCTGTAGCATGGCTAGTCGACTGAGCAAAGCATGATATGTTTCGTGTTGTTCGATGGCTTTTTGATACCCCACTGTTGTAACACAAAATCCTTCGGGTACTTGTATGCCTTCCATTTTTGATAATTCCCCTAAATTCAACCCTTTTCCGCCAACGACCAACAGCTGCGTTTTTTCCATTTCCTGAAAACCCAGAACGAAAGAACTCATACTCTATCTCTCCTAACCCTTATATGGAGTAAAAAATGTGACAAGCGTTTCAAGCTTTCTCGTACAAATTCGCAGGCAATGCTTGAACGAACGGCGACCAATCGCCCGTCGTGTAAAGATGAAGCCGGTGCATGGCCCGCGTACAAGCCGTATAAAGAAGCTTGCGTTCGTTGTCCCGGCCGTAAGCTTCAGGCGAAGCATCGTAGACCAAGACTGCATCGAACTCGACACCCTTGGCGAGATACACAGGAATGACCATCACCGTTTTTTCAAAGCCCAACGTCTCCTTTGTAATGAGCTGCAGAGCCTCGCCTCCTTGAATCCGCAACGCTTCATGGGCCAACCGGCATTCGGCTGCGGTCTTCGTAATGACGGCAATGGAATCGAAGCCTTCCGCCTTGAGCGCCGCAATGTCCGCCACAATTTGCGCAGCACGCTTCTCCCTGCTGCCGAGTGTCGTCAGGAGAGGCTTTTGACCTCCCCTTTCAAAAGGAGCAATCTCTTCTCCGCCCGGAAGCATCAATTTCGTGAATTCAACAATCTCCCTCGTTGAACGATAACTGCGTACAAGACAGACAAGGCTTGTTTCGGCTTCGCCGAAAAGGCGGACCAGCGGCGAGTCGGATGCAGCCAAGCTTGTAGCCTGCATGAAGATCGCTTGCCCGTAATCGCCTAGCACCGTCATCCGGGCACGGGGAAACAGCTTTTTTAAATATTCATATTGAAACATCGAATAATCCTGACCTTCATCAACGAAGACATAGCGGATTTCTGTGTTCGTCCGGACGCCTTCGATCAGTTCTTTTACATACAAATATGGAGTCGAATCCTCATGAAACAACTCGCTTCGAAGCAGCCTTTCCTTGGTTTGGCTGCATATTTCAGACCATAGCGGGGGTATATCCGTCCCATTGGTTTGCTCCCGATAAGCCGCTTCATCAACAAACAATTGGGCGTATATGCCTTTGACATCTACAAACGAGAATTTTTTCACACTTTTTCTTAGCGGCTTAAAGCTTTCTTTCACGATCCTTCGGCGAAGCAGCTCTTCCTCCCTATGCGCGAAGTCAAATTCTCCTTCATCTTCCTGGAGCTTGTTATTTATTTTCTCGGGAACTGCCGCGAATTGTCCCGTAATATCTAATACTTCCTCCTCTTTATGCAGCATTCTGTAAACTTCCGCATAATCCTCGTTGTCCAGATAATTCAACTCTTCCTGTACCCAATCAGCTTGCCATTCCATGCGTTCCAACGAAGCCAGTTCGTTTAGCAGCCAATCCTGCAAGAGAATGATACGATTGGGCAACGGCAGGGAACGGTCATACCCATAAAATTTCACGCTCATCTGCTCCGCGGTAATCAAATTGCGGTCCCGCATCCGAATATCGTTGAATTGCATGCCTTCCCGTCCCAACCACTTTCCATAGTTATTCAGGGCTTTCAGGAAAGCCTCGGAAGTTTTATATTCGATCCCCTGAAGACGAGCCTTATACCCCGGCGCTCCTTGCGAGGTCAGTACAAATTCGATCTGATCAAAGGCATCCTCCGGCCGTAACGAGGAACCTAGCCAATAGTCGAGATATTCTTGAAAAGTCGTCTGCTGCATATTCTCTTCACCTAGCTCCGGAAGGACGGTGGAGATATAACTGGTAAACATCGGATTTGGTGAGAAAAGCACGATTTGATCAGCCCTGATCGTCTGGCGGTGTTTGTACAGCAAGTACGCCACTCGCTGCAATGCCGCGGAAGTCTTACCGCTGCCGGCCGCCCCCTGTACGATAAGCATCCGGCTTTTGTCATTGCGGATAATGGTGTTTTGCTCCTTCTGGATGGTTGCCACGATACTCTTCATTTGCGAGTCAGCAGCTTTACCGAGCACTTGCTGCAGCAATTCGTCTCCAATCGTTTCGCTTGTGTCAAACATGCTCTGAATTTGCCCATTTTGAATCTGAAACTGCCGTTTAAGCTCCATCGTCCCTTCGACTCGTCCGATTGGCGTGACATAAGATGCTCGTCCGGGGGAGTGGTCGTAGTATAAGCTTGCGATTGGCGTACGCCAGTCATAAACCAGGAAGGTTAATCCGTCATTGTCGACGAAGGAAGTTACGCCGATATAGATTTGCTCGCTGAGGCTCAGGCCGTCCTCTTGAAAGTCGATGCGTCCAAAATAAGGAGACGGAAGCAGACGGTTCATGCTGTTCCATTGCTTCGTCAACAGCTTGTATCCTCGCTCCCGTTCGGCCAATAGCGCCGACTGCTGATTAATCGTGTAGAAGGTCTCTTCGAAATCTTCATACGTGCTTGTATTGATCGTAACCTCCTCCCAAAATCGCTTTCGGATGTCCACAGCCTGATCGTGCAGCCCGGCAACCTCTGGCTCCAATTCATCAATTCTCGCCTGCAGCTTATTCCTGACCTGTTCTATCCGCTCCTGTTCCTGCTGCCAATCCTTCGTATCCATCATTGGTGAACACACTCCTTTTTCCTTTTTTCGGGAATAAAAAGAGCATTGACAAATCAAATTTTCAGATGTACAATTAAAGTAGGAATAAAAATGAATACATACATTAATTGAATTTGTCAATAACGCTATAGAGTATATCATAGTGTTGTTTTGTGTTCAATTATTTTTTTGTTGCCCTCGGGCAATGTTGGACACAAACTGTTGTTTCAACGCAAAGCAGCCGATCATTTCGACCGGCTGCTTTCTTGTTCCCTTATGGTTCAATTTCCCTCTAAACTTTTAGCTTCAGTCGCTTTTATATTCTAAAATATCTCCAGGCTGACATTCTAAAGCCTTACAAATCCCCTCTAAAGTGGATAATCTTATCGCTTTTGCCTTTCCATTCTTCAATATAGAAAGGTTAGCCATCGTTATTCCAACCCTCTCCGAAAGCTCTGTTACGCTCATTTTCCTCTTAGCCAACATTACATCAATATTAATGATTATCGCCATCTCATTCACCTCAGACTGTCAAATCATTTTCTGATTTTAAATCAATAGCCTCTTGTAAAAGCCTCTGGAGAACTGCAGCAAACACAGCAATCACCAACGAGGCAAAAATCATGATCAATCCGATTACCATGATGCCTGGGGCATCGACTTTCTGCGCTATCAGATAGAAGAGCGGCATTCCTACCACATACAGGCTGCTGATTATGATTGCACAAAATTTTATGTTCTTTAAAACACGTACAGATAATTCCGAGAAAGCTTTATTGTGGTCGATATAGCTTAAAAGTTTTAAAGCCTGATACAGGGCAAAGTAAAAAGGGATCGCTGCTGCATATAAATCGATGAAAACGAGATATTTCAAATAAGCATGATCTGGATATGACTCTACTATAAAATTCGCAACTTCCGGCACCAAAAATATACACAAAGCAAGAACTGGGATGCCCATAACAATAACCGCTGCCTTTAAAAAGAGTGTTGTTCCTCGTTCCATAAAAAGCCCCTCACTTAGGATTAAATTTAATTCGACTTTAACACAATATTTATCGTTTTACAATAAAAATTTAATTCTAATTAATATATTATTGTTGTTTTACAAGTTCACATTTTCAAACAAAAAAAGAGCATTCCTCTTTGCAGAGAACTGCTCTCTCAAAAATACCGTTGGAGACTAAGCCGCCTCGGACACTTCCTGCCGCTCACGCCTGCCGCCAAATTTCAATACAAAAATACCACCGATAATGACCAGCACGCCAAGCAGCTTGTTGATTGTAAACGGTACCTGGGCAAGCCCCATCCAGCCAAGTGAATCCCATAATAGAGCAAATAAAACCTCAGAAGTCATAACAATGGCAATCGTTATTGTCGGGCTAAGCCGCTTCATTGCCTGCATCAGGCTCATGACAACCCCAACCCCGATTAAACCGCTAAACCAAAACCAAGTCTGCATATCCTGCCATGCAAACAGCTGTCTCCCTTCCGAAATAAAACCAATGGTCAAAGAGGCCAGAAACCCGAGTCCCAATACGAGCGTCGTGGTTGCCCACGTTCCAGCCCGTTCGTTTACCTTGCTGTTAAAAATCGCTTGTATGCTGACGAGCGCGCCCGCCATAAGCGAAAACAATATGCCTGTCATCATTGGCCCTGCTCTCCCTTCTGATCCGTTAATGTATAATTATGATGATTGGCCCGTTTGCTTAAGGCATCCTTATTTTTAATGACAATCCATTGCTTCGTACGCTCGACAAGGCCTTCCTCACAAAATTGCCGAATGACTCGGTTCAGGTGCCGATAGCTTGTGCCAATCAAATTAGCGACATCCTTCAAATTGTCCGTGCTGAGCTCCCCTTTAAATTGTTCATCGGATTCGTCGTAGGAAATCGACAGCAAATAGCTTGCCAGACGTACATCCACTGGCTGCATGACATTCAAGCTCATGGAATTGGATTTAAAATAAAACTTCCGCGTAATTTTCTCCAATAAAAATCGCAGCAGCGGCGCATAATTCCTTCCATGCTTATCTAGCCAGCGATGCTGAACCCCTATCATAATAACGGGAGAAACGGCCTCCACTGTATTTAGAAATTCAGTGCCGCGAATATATTCCACATCGCCAATGACCTCAAGCGGCGTCTTAAAGGAAATAAGGAGCGTCTTTCCCTCCGGCGAGTTCGTGTATACTTTAATTTTCCCCTTCACCAGCACATACATATGCTGAGGCGTTTCCCCTTGGCCGCATATGAGCTCCTCCTGTTCAAAGCTGTACAAGGTCAAATAAGAACGCAGCGGCTCATTAAATACAGACTCCAGCTGGTGCAGCTGCAAATAATGACCGAGCAGCTCGCGGTCTTTGATTTCAATCATTTTCCCACTTCTTTCATAGCGTAGCTCGCTTTCGGCATCAGCCTTTTAATAAAAACACACCGCTTATCATCATGCCAATGCCGATCAATTGCGCCCCATTTATTTTTTGCTTCTTCAAGCCAAAAAAGCCATTCGTCTCAATTATAAAGGTCATGCCGAGCTGGGCGATCAGCAGCATCGATACCATCAGCGTTACGCCAATCTGTTGAATGGCCGTTACATTACTGAAAATAATAATAGCTGCAAAAGAGCCTCCTGCCAAATATAAAGGCTTTACCTGTCGTAATTCACGCCATTTTCCAGCACCTACGCACATTAAAATAATAAAAGCCACGATAAAGCCTGTAAATTGGGTAAGTGTAGCGGCTTGCCACGTTCCGATGCTTCCGCTAATTCTGGTATTTGCTATACCCTGCAGCGTAATACATGCCCCTCCTAATATCGCAAACAAAATCCCTTTCATGATCGCTCTCCCCGTCCTCTTTGTTTCCTTAATTAAACGGCAGAACGCTGCATATTGGAAAGGACATATGTCCCGAATAAGATAATAGCCTTTTTATTACTTAATGGAGCTAGCTATATTCCAAGTAAATTGTTTAATTCGGTACGCCATTTTCCCAGTAATCATCATATCCATTCCCCATTTGTGTACCCATGTTAATCCCCTTTCTGGTCCTAGTCCGATGCTGAAGCTATCCATATAGCCTGTATGCCTAGGAGCAGTCTTCCCTTCAAGATCAGCTGCTATTACCTTGCCAAGTCTAGCCGCTTGCGGAATGGCCTCCTTGCAGGTCAGGCCGTCTGAACGGCCCGTCTCCGGATCGATCACTTTTGCGCAATCCCCAATACTGTATATACCGCTGGCAGCCTTAACCCGATAGCTTGCATCTATTTTTACAAACCCGTCTTCTGTTGTCGGCAAGCCCAGCTGTCTTAAAGCCGGGTTTGGCATAAGTCCTAATGTCCAAATGAGCAAGCCAGCGGGCAGCTCTTCACCACTGGACAAATGTAGGCGCCCGGCTGCTTCCAACAGCACTCGGCTTCCATGAACGACTGTTACTCCGTTATCCGTTAGCAGCTGCTCTAATTTCGAGGCCACTTTGCCTGGCCCATCCAAAAATAATCTTTCATGCGCATTAAACAAGCGAATGTGTACTTGATTCGGCTCCAATCCCAGCTGCTTTGCATCTGCCCTAACATAATGGGCTAATTCGGCCGCTGTTTCAATGCCGCTTATGCCAGCTCCCGCTACAGCAATCGTCATTAGGCGCTCTCGCTCGGCCGGATTGGCTTCGATAGCAGCCTTCTGTAAATTAGCTCGCCATGCTGTCCGAATGTTCTTCGCATGTTCCAGAGTAGCAAGCGGCAATCCGCCTTTTTCCTCGTCAAGCTGCCGAATGATGCTGCCAATAGCCACTACCAGCACATCGTAATATATCGTCTGCTCTTCCCCATTCCCATTGCGCAGCAGCAGCTTTTTTTCTGCTTTTTTAATCTCTGTGACGGTTGCCTCAATATGCTCCACACCTTCTGGGAACATTTCGGCAAGAGGTATGCAAATATTTTCATCTGTTACTGCTGGCTTAAATAGGATGACCTTGCGCAAGTGATAGCTATTTTTGTCAATTAATACAAATCGGATAGACTGGCTTCTTTTACCGTTAATTAAATTTTTGCGTAATTCCTTCATCGCATGAATACCAGCATATCCCGCTCCAATTACAATACAGGTCAATGTTTCCATTACAACCACTCCCTTAAGTTCATTTGGTTATTTGTCTGTATAACGATAAGAGAGCGTTTTTTGTGACAATGCCTTACTTTCCTGCGATTAAAGTCCGCTGATGGTATTGCTTATTGCTGAAGGCCAAGTAAAAGAAGGGATTCACTTTTGTAGAGCTGGGCCTTTTTGTTATATTATTATTTCCAACCATCTTGCGCGGAGTGACTGTTCTATGTATAATAATAAAAGTGTCACTCGGGGCCTTAGCTCAGCTGGGAGAGCGCATCGCTGGCAGCGATGAGGTCAGGGGTTCGATCCCCCTAGGCTCCATATAAAAGAAGCGCCATCACATTTTTCATGTGGTGGCGCTTCTTTTATATGGAGAGCCAGGGGGCGAACCCCGGGGTTCAGTCCGCGCGCACGGAGCGAATGCGGAGGAGCACGGCGTCTGAATCTACCTCTAAAAGTCCTCACCGAATACGCTTCGTCAGCCCTTTAATCAAAGATTCGGACATCCCATGATGGATTGGCGAGGTAAACGAGGCAATTCCCAATAGGCTCCATATAAAAGAAGCGCCATCACATTTTTCATGTGGTGGCGTTTCTTTTATATGGAGAGCCAGGGGGCGAACCCAGGGGTTCAGTCCGCGCGCACGGAGCGAATGCGGAGGAGCACGGCGTCTGAATCCACCTCTGAAAGCTCTATCCGGATACGTTCCGTCGGCCTCCAAATCAAGATTCATGCATCCCCCTCAATTCCACGATAATAAAACATCGCAACCGTAAAGTCTGCTTTTTTATTTAATAGATGTTGGGTATTTCTGATCTATTGTCAATTCTCCAGCGCACGGTGTTAATTACTTTGGACCCAGACTTACTGGTAGTTTGGCACAATTCCAGCAACTGAAGGAGTCAATGCGAGTTTTTCTTTTTATCGGAACACATTCTTTTTTCTAATCGATTTGCGTCAGAAATTAGTTATCCAATCTGAAATAACCAAATGCTTTCGTATCGGCATCCCTTCTGCTTGGCATTAGTCAACTACCCGTGCAGCTTCGAGAGAAGGAATGAGAAGTCTATGATCGATCGGTGAAGACATCACAATCAGGATCGTGTAGGTTCCATACTTATCGCACTTATTGCCAAACTCTTCGAGAGTGCGTGTGGATTCGGTCACTACTTTTAATAAATAACTGTGTTCTCCGCTTATGCGGTGGCACTCGGCAACATGTGGAGATGCATGGACAAAATCAAGAAATGCCAGGCAGTCTCTAGTACGAAATAACATATAGGCTGTCGCCTGTTTCCCAATTTTTTCAGGAGAAATGACAGTACGATATTCCTCGATAACTCCATTTTCTTCCATTTTTCTAACTCGTTCCGTTACAGCAGGTTGAGATAACCTCACGCTTTTCCCCAACTCTGTCATTGAAATCCTTGCCTGATTCTGAAGATAGAAGAGAATTTGTTTGTCTACATGATCCATTTTGAATACCCTCCTTTAAATTTAAGGTGATTCAGATAAAATTCATTAAATTAATTTGCACGATCATCATAATTGATTAATTTTAATATGTAAAATGAATGATTTAATTTATATAATAATTTCACACCATTAATATGATCCATATATGAAAAGTTAGAGAGGATGGCTACCATTGAGCAAATACAAATTAAATAAGGTAGGTACAGAAAACTTTCAGGCACGAATTGATGAGGTCATTAATTTTACTATTGACGAAGGAAGGATGGTTGATGCTGTTGTCCGAGTTACGCTTAATGGAACGCAATGTTATAGTCGCGCTGCCGGATATGCAAACCGCAGACGACGCAATAGCACGGCTCGCTGGCCGCTATGGTGCGGACCAATTACCAAATCTAAGTCTGGAGGGAACTCTCAATGAGCCTCTCCCACTCCAGCAAAAATATAATCGCATTGGCCGCTATCTGTTTGTCCGCGCTAATGTTCGGCCTCGAAATTTCCAGTGTGCCAGTGATACTCCCAACCCTGGAAAAGATATTGCATGGCAATCTCAAGGATATGCAATGGATTATGAACGCCTACACCATTGCTAGTACGACAGTTCTGATGGCTGTTGGAACTCTGGCTGACCGATATGGAAGGAAGCGTATTTTTATTATCAGCCTCGTCTTGTTCGGCATTACATCTTTGATTTGTGGATTGGCACAAAGCACGTCCATTCTGATCGTCAGCCGGTTTCTTCAAGGTGTGGGTGCTGGCGCGATGTTGATTTGCCAGATAGCCATTCTTTCGCAACAGTTTCAAGAAGGAAAAGAACGCAGTAAAGCCTTTGGCGCATGGGGGATAGTGTTCGGTATCGGCCTCGGTTTTGGACCCATCATAGGCGGCATGATCGTGGCCGTTTCGAACTGGCATTGGGTTTTCCTAGTCCACGTCCCGCTGACAATCCTCACTTTGATCTTTGTCTTAGGTAGCGTGGAGGAGTCCAGCGATCCGCAGGCGAAAAAGCTGGACATTATCGGCATCGTCACGCTTTCGTTGACGGTTTTTGGGTTGGCATACTTTATCACGCAAGGGCCGGAACTCGGCTTTACCAGCATAGCCGCCATCAGTACCCTTGTTGCAACTGCAGCATGTTTCATTATTTTTCTGTTTGCGGAAAAGCTCAACACCCATCCGATGTTCGACTTTTCCGTATTCAGGATACGTAAATTTTCCGGAGCTTTATTTGGCTCCGTCGGCATGAATTTCAGCTTCTGGCCGTTCATGATCTATCTGCCAATCTATTTCCAGAGCGGCCTTGGTTACGGCATCGTGGCAGCTGGGCTATCTCTCTTGGCTTATACGCTGCCCACCTTGGTAATCCCACCTCTGGCAGAGCGCCTTTCGCTCCGCTATCAGCCGCGCATAGTCATCCCATCGGGTCTGTTCATCATCGGCATAGGCTTCATTTTGATGAAATTTGGCATCGGTGGCAATCATGCCAGCTGGTTGACCATGCTCCCCGGTTCTCTGTTGGCTGGTATTGGGCTTGGCTTAACCAACACGCCTGTGACCAACACCACCACCGGATCGGTTCCGAGTACTCGTGCAGGCATGGCTTCCGGCATAGATACGAGTGCCAGATTAATCAGTCTAGCCATCAACATCGCCGTAATGGGCTTCATCTTGCAGCAAGGCATCCTTTCTTATTTAAAGAGTACCCTTTCTGGGACTCTCGATGCATTACAATTGCAATCTTTGGCCGAAAAAATAGCAGTCGGAAACACTTCATCTCTCAAGCAGGATTTTCCAGAACTATCCTCTCTGGATGCATCTGGAGCCGTTGTCCATGCAGCGCTTGTGCACGGCTTTGGCTTGGTGATGCTCTATGGCGGTATAGGCGTCTGGGCTTTGGCCGCGATCAGCTTTATGATATTTGGACCCAAGAAAGCATTGTTGCATAAGTAGAGCGTGAATTAAAAGGATGCCGGTCACTTTCATTAATTAGCCTGCAGCGATTAGGTCAGGGGCTCAGTCCACGCACACAGAGCCCCTCTTCCCTATTGCCTCGACAATTTTTGAACCATCTGATTCAAAAATAAATCCATCTCCGAACTATTTTCTAAGTTAATGAATTCCAATTTCATGATTTGGTGTCTCATGACTTCGTAATAATCGGACAATGCTTGCTTCAGCGACAAGTGATGGAGCATCAGCAGCTTGGGATCAATCATTTTCCTGAGCATCGTGTCCATTTGAATGAGGAGGATCACCGGATTCAAACGCTGAAACACATCATTTTTCATCCCCCTGTCAAAAAACTCCCTCACCTGCTCATTGCGTACCTCAACCTCACTTGAAAGCGTCTCATACAAGTCTGGATAGATGCTGCCTAACTCCTGCAAGAAAATATCGGACAAGTACACCGCCATCAGCAAAGACTGCTGAAACACTTTATCAAAGGATTTGACATAGGACCTATTATCGGTCAGGGGCCAAGCCTGAACCATTTCCGAAATATATTCCACGTATCGACCTACAACCGCTTCAATGATCTCATCCTTGGAAGCAAAATACTTGTACATGGTCGCCTTGCTGATATCCATATATTTAGCCGCATCATCCATTTTCAGCGTAGAAAATCCGTTTTTTTGAATCACGGGTATAATCTTTATAATAAGCTTTTGGATAGTTTTATTTCTCTTCTCCAATGCCTGGGATTTCGTAATCATCGGGTAAAGCCTCCTAATTCTTCATACCTAAAATTATAACTCAATCGTTCAAAAAAATGAACACTTTATACTTTTTAAACTTTTTTAGACTTTTTAGTTTACTTTTTAGCAATGTGCGTGATATTGTTATTTTCATGAAATGCAAAATAAAAAGGAGGCTTGAACACCATGGAAAAGTTGGCATTGGGTAATCAAGGACTGCAAGTATCCCGTTTAGGATTAGGATGTATGGGCATGTCCGAATTTTATGGGGAAACGGATGAGTCTGAGTCTTTAATCACGTTGAATCATGCTCTGGAGTTAGGCATTACGTTTTTTGATACGGCGGATATTTACGGTTATGACGAGGACGGCATAGGGGTAAATGAAAAGCTGGTTGGTAAAGGATTAAGACCGCACCGTCATTCCGTGCAGATCGCAACAAAATTTGGATTACTACGCAATAAAACACAGAATCTCGGATACAATGGGAAGCCGCAATATGTGAAGCAAGCCTGTGAAGCTAGCTTGCAGCGTTTGGGCACAGACTATATCGATCTGTATTACTTGCATAGGGCCGATCCTGATGTGCCAATTACAGAGACGGTTGGAGCCATGGCTGAGCTCGTGAAAGAAGGAAAAGTCCGCTATTTGGGCCTTTCAGAAGTGACTCCTCAACAATTGGCCGATGCTCATGCTGTCTTTCCCATTTCAGCCGTTCAAACCGAATATTCCTTATGGTCCAGAGATCCTGAGCTTGGTCTATTGCATGCTTGCAGAGAATTAGGGGTCGGTTTTGTACCCTATAGTCCACTTGGAAGAGGATTTTTGACAGGCACTCTCTCAAGTCGAAGCCAGCTGGCGCAGGATGACTGGCGCATGTATAATCCCCGCTTTTCGGAAGAGGCCTTCGAACAAAATAGCAATATCGTCCATGGAATACAACTGCTCGCCCAGCAAAAAGAAGTGACACCAGCCCAAATCGCGCTGGCATGGGTAACTGCACAAGGAAACGATATCGTTCCGATTCCGGGTACAAAGAGAGTGAAGTATTTGCAACAAAATGCAGAGGCTTTATCCATCCACTTAACACCGGAAGAGCTATCCCGATTGAATGAAATTGCCCCTGCTGGCAGCACCTTCGGAAGCCGTTATTAAGAATTAATAAATAAAGGAGAAAAAAACATTGCAGCAACCATTTCAGGAAACCGCAAAAGCACATGCTGCTCGCGCTATTGCTCATCGCTGGTATGCGTTTTATGAAAACAATCATCAAAAAGCAGAGGATTTAAAAGAAATTTTAACCGAAGATATTAGCTTAGTAAACAAGGGACGCAACAAAACGATAGCGGGATGGCAAGAGGCTTTGCTCCGACTTAACGCTCTCCCCATGGATGAAGGAAATTCACATCGCATAGAAAATTTCTTTATTGAAGCTACTGGAAACAGCACCGCCCAAGCGAAGCTGGATATTATTTATCAGAATCAAAAATCGGATGGAACGTTAGCCAGCTATCATCTGCATTACGATGCCGCCCTTATTTTTGAAAACACTACGACCGCCAAATTCAGTGAAATTGTTATTACACCGATGTCTGTCATAGAGGAGCCCACATTTATAAATGTTTACCGAGAAAATCGTGTGAGTGCATTATTTTATCGGTGGCTCTCTTTGTTTGAAACCTTCCAAGCGGACGGTTTTGAGGAGCTTTTGGCGGATAACGTACAGCTACACGGCACCGCAAGCAAAGAAGCTATGACCACTTTTTCTGCCTGGAAGCAGTATATCCAGCAGTTTGCCGAACAAATTAAGCAAAGCAGCCATATCGTTGAAAGTTTAACCATAACACCGATTGACGAAGCCCATTCCAGCGTAACAGCTTATTTAAATTGGCAAGGCGTTCTAACGAATGGTACCCGAATGATTTCGAAAACACGCCATGAATGGACGGTCATCGATACGGGAAAACGCTATCCGCAAATGGTAGAATATCGGGTTCATCAAGTTGAGGCTCCGAGCGTGATTTAGGATAACTCGTGAAACGATTAAAATTGTTCAATGAACACCGAGCATATACAACTAATACCCCGCATCTCAAGAAGAGAGCGGGGTACTGATTGCATAGAGATCGGATGAAGTTCCTCTAGAGGTCTGAATAATAGTAAGCTGGCCTCTTCTATACTGTGAATTTGTAGGCACAGTTATAATTATAAATTGTGATCTTTCCTAGTGATTATAAGGACTGACCCGAGTTATTTCGCATCTGGTTGCATAACTTGGGCAAGCAGTTCAAACGACCGGAGGCGCGACTGATGATCATACAACTGAGAGGTCGTCATCAGCTCATTAGCCCTCGTTTGCTTGACAATTGAATCAAGCTTTGTCTTGACCGTATCAGGGCTGCCGATTGCGGAATACCGCATCATTTTATCACGAACCGTCACCTTCTCCTGCTCCGTCCAAAGCTCGTTCATATCGTCTACAGGCGGCATTAATTTGCTGTCACGCCCGCGTATCAAATTAAGCATCTGCTGCTCTTGTGACGTGAAGAGCCTTTTTGCTTCCTCATCGGTATCGGCAACAACCACATTCACACTGACTATTACATACGGATTGTCAAGTTCCTTCGACGGACGGAAGCTGCGATGATACAGCTCAAGAGCCGGCAGTAAATAGTCTGGGGCAAAATGGCTGGCGAACACAAAAGGCAACCCCAGCTTTCCCGCCAGCTCTGCGCTGAATCCGCTTGATCCCAGCAGCCAGATCGGGATATCCAAATCCACTCCCGGATATGCTTTCACACCTGGCACTGCTCCGTTCAGCGCGGGATTAAAATAGGATCGAAGTTCATGCAATAGCTCTGGAAATTGACTTCCATCACTGTGCAGTCCTCTTCGGAGTGCCCTAACCGCAGGCTGGTCCGATCCCGAAGCTCGACCAAGCCCCAGATCAATCCGCCCCGGAAAGAGCGATTCCAAAGTTCCGAACTGCTCCGCAACCGCAAGCGGTGCATGATTAGGCAGCATGATGCCGCCTGAACCTACTCGAATTTTGTTCGTATGCGAGGCTATATGGCCGATAATAAGTGAAGTAGCCGAGCTGGCAATCCCCTGCATATTGTGATGCTCGGTAACCCAGTAGCGTCGATAACCCCATTGCTCCGCTTGCACAGCAAGATCAACAGCTTCGCGGAAGGAACGGGCAGCAGTTCCTCCTTCAATAACAAGTGTATAGTCTAATATGGATAATGCTACATCCTGAATAGCCATGTTTAAATAAGCCTCCTTCTGATTTAGCAAAACGTTTATTTATGTTATTTGAGATTGCTCGAGATGCGTTCTATAAACGAAGTCATTTCCTTTACTTCCTCATCTGAAAAATTCCTCGTCATCTTATCCAGAAATAGTTCTTTTCTCCGCGTCAGCTCTATTAATTCGGACTCTCCTAGAGGAGTCAAAGCAACAAGCGTATTTCGTTTGTCGTTCTCATATTTGCGGCTAAAGATCAGTTGATGTTCCTTTAAATCTCTGAGATGTCTGGTTACAGCTGCAGCATCAACACGGAGCAAAGTCTGCAGCTCCAGCTGATTCATCTCCGTGCGCCTATGGATATGACACAAGATTTCCAGCTTCGTGCAGCTCGTTTTCACAGAAGAAGAAAAAACTTGTCCCATCTCCTTAGCCAATATATGTAGCCCGTATAATAGCTGGTCTTTGTCAGGACACTGCTTATCGATTCCAATCCTCTCCCTCGCAAATAGTTGATGCATCAATTGATATATCAACTATTATAAAATAAGCCTGAGCGAAACTCAAATATTTTTTCACCGACTGAAGATTTTAAACATAAAAAGGCCGGGGTCAGAAGCATCATCTGCTCCTAATCCCAGCCTATTTTGACTCTAAAGCTGCTATTTCCACACGACTTCCTCGCCGTAGTTTTTGCCCCAATCATACATCATGCGCAGCACCGGCATCAGGCTTTCGCCGTAAGCCGTTAATGTATATTCCACTCGCGGCGGAACCTCTGCATACACTTTGCGTTCAACCAGCAAATCTTCCTCCAGCTCGCGGAGCTGATTCGTCAGCATTTTCTGGGTGATATGGGGAATCATTTTCTTCAGCTCACTGAAACGTTTCGTTCCTTCAAGACCAAGATGCCATAATATAATCAGCTTCCACTTGCCCCCAATGACGGCCAGCGTAAGCTCCTTCTCGCAGTTGATTTCACGTAAATTAATACGTTCCTTTAATTCCTGAGCCATAACCATTCCCCCTCCTTCCCAGTATACATGATGAAACAGCTTCCAGCTATGCTGCCCGCCACCTGCTACTCCAGATTCGCGTGATTGCTGTACATGGTGTTGCCGCTGAGGCCCTTCTTCTCCATCAAGCTAAGAATAACTGCATCATAGAAAATTAGGAGGCCCTGCTCAAAAAGGGAAGCCATCGGCTGCACGGTCTGCTTCGCACCATCCTGCTCTTCCTTCGCCGCAGCCTGCAGCGGTACGACGATATGCGCCGCCCGTCCAAGCTCCGACTCTGGATTCGTCGTAATGACGGCCAGCTTGCCGCCGAGCTTCTCCGCCTTTTGTGCCATCGCAATGAGGCTGCTCGTCCCGCCAGAGCCCGAACCCAGCACAAGTACGTCGTCTTTGCCCAGTGCACGCGTCACCGTCTCGCCAGCGACATAAGCATCAAAGCCCATGTGGACAAGCCGCATGGCAAAAGCTTTACCCATCAGGCCCGAGCGCCCAGCGCCTGATACGAAAACACGCGGCGCGCGCATAATCGCATCTGCCAGCTCGCCTGCGGCCTCATCCGGAATGAGCTGCGTCAGCCGCTCCAGCTCTTGAACGATTTCTCCTGCAAGCTGACTAATACGCATCAGCTTTAGGCCTGTTTGATCCACTGCTGCATTTGCGATGCAGTTGCGGATTTATTTTCAGCACCCGTAATACCGCCGCCTACGATAACAAGATCAGGATTAGCCGAAATAACCTCTTGCAGCGTATCGATTTTGATGCCGCCTGCGATTGCGGTTTTGGCTTGTTTTACAACACGCTTGATCGCTGCCAGCTCTTCGAAGGAGTTTTTGCCTTCAGCCTGGTGATCATAGCCGGAATGGACACAAATATAATCTACCCCAAGCGCATCAATTTCCGCTGCACGAGTTTCAATGTCTTTCACATTGATCATATCGACCATAATTTTGTTGCCCTGCTTGCGTGCTTCCTCAACCGCTCCTCTAATCGTGGAGTCGTCGGAAACACCAAGAACGGTAATGATATCCGCACCCGCTTCGGAAGCTTTCATCACTTCGTAGCCGCCTGCGTCCATAATTTTAAGATCGGCCAGTACTTTCAGATGAGGGAAAGCTTCTTTAATCGCTTTAACCGCATGCAGTCCCTCGTTAATAACGATAGGTGTTCCGATTTCAACGATATCGATAAATGACTCAACCTCTTTAACCAAAACCTTTGCTTCCTCAATGTTCACCAAATCAAGCGCCAATTGCAATTCCATGTATACGCACACTCCTTCATCAAATGTTGGAAAAGGTTACTCTTGCTACAGGTTTTAGTCTAGCCCCTTTCCGCCATTTGAGGAAGTACGCACTTGAAAGTGGTGTAGTTACTTGAAGGATACTATTGTGGTATATCAGGCTTTCTAGACAATTGTATAGTTCATCCAGCTGCCTTGAACCGCATCCATTTTATCAAAAAAATGTTGAGCCCGCTTATTTTGCGGGGACGTTGTTATCCAGAACATATGAGCAAAGCCATGCTCCTGTGTGTACGATCTGCATTTCAAAAATAGCTCGGCTTCCACTTCCGTATCCCGGTACGGCTCCAGCAGAAAAAAATCATTCATCAGTGTAATCCGAGCTGCTTAATAAAAAGCCTCCCTTTCAACAATGAATAATTATACATAAAAATGATATTATATTCAATCCGATTTTGCTATTGTTAAACTCATTCTAACGCAAAAAAACAACGCCTTGATCGGCGCTGTTTCATCTAATTTATTCATGCCACTGATTTGGAAGCTAAGCCGCCTCAGATTTAATCCTTCATTCCATTCGGTGAGCTGTCCTTTGACAGCAGGCTGCTGAGCTCCTTCATGAACATATCAATGTCCTTGAACTGCCGATATACAGATGCAAAACGAACATAAGCTACTTCATCGACCGGATAAAGCTGACCCATCACCAGCTCGCCAATGACACGGCTTTCCACTTCAGCATGTGCAGTAGTGCGCAGCTCCTTCTCCACCTCCGAAACGACTACCTCCAGCCTTTCAGCGGGAACTGGGCGCTTCTCGCAAGCGCGGATTAAACCACGCAAAATTTTATCACGGCTGAACTCTTCGCGGCTGCCATCCTTTTTGATGACGACCAGCGGCGTTTCCTCAATCATCTCAAACGTCGTGAAGCGGCTTTTGCATTTCTCACATTCCCGGCGGCGACGGATGGACTTGTTCTCGTTAGCGGGACGCGAGTCCAGCACCTTCGTTCCGGAGTAGTCGCAATATGGACATTTCATTCTCTTTTCCTCCCTTCTAAGCCATTCCTAAAAATTACCAAACAATTCCTGTAATGAAGTTCGGATTTTCGCACATAATACTTTTACCAACCGCGAGGAGGTGAACACACATGAGCGCAAACCGCAGCAGCAACCAACTGGTTGTACCACAAGCGACAGCAGCACTCGACCAAATGAAATTCGAGGTTGCTCAAGAGCTTGGAATCGCGATTCCACAAGACGGTTACTACGGTAACATGGCTACAAAGGACGCTGGTTCCATCGGAGGGTACATTACCCGCCGCCTGGTACAAATCGCTGAGCAATCCCTTGCAGGGGGCTCCCATTAATAAATAGCTCTTGTAATAACAGACAGCTTTGGCTGCTTAAGTCCTGAAGTGACGGGCAGCCAAAGCTTCTTCCTGTTTACGGCTCAAGTTCCGGGTACAAGTCTTTGTACTTATTATAATACTTCACGACCTTTTGTACATAATCGCGTGTTTCTTTATATGGAATTTTACCAGCATCTTCGAACGTGCCGTCCCATTCCCCCGAATCGAGCCATTGCCGGACTTTACCTGGACCTGCATTATAAGCAGCAATGACAACGATATTATTTTCATCAAATTGTTTGTGCAGCGAGGCCAGATACCATACCCCCAGCTCGATGCTCACATCAGCGCGATTGCGCAGCGTCTCCTCAGTAACCTGCTCGAAGCCCGCCTTCTCGACGATCCATTCGGCGGTGGTCGGCATAATTTGCATCAGTCCGAGCGCACCCTTCTTCGAAACCTTTCCCGTCTGAAAATTCGTCTCTGCCCTTATAATCGCCGCCACCAAATGCGGATCTACCTGGTAGCTAATGGCACTTGCCCGAATGTCAGCCTTATAATCAATGGGATAGAGCTTTTTGAGCAGCCATGCCGGTTGGGCGACAATAATGACAACTATGATAATAAATAATAACAAAAACAGCCTTCTCCGAGCGACCTTTCTTCTCTTGGCCCTCAGCATGTAAGAACCTTGCTCTGCCAAAACTCTAGAACCTGCTGCCTCGTCTGCGCGAGTGTTCCGCTGTTGTCGATGACCCAAGTCGCTCTGCGCTTCTTCTCTTCCAAACCCATTTGCAGCCCCATGCGCCGCCTTGCTTCCTGCTCATCTACGTTGTTTCGCGCCATCAGGCGCTCCAGTTGGATGTGCTCCGGCACGTACACAACGAGTACGCCTTCATACAAATGCTCTTGCTCCGTCTCATACAGCAGCGGAATATCCGCAACGACCAGCGCATCCTGATGCTGACTTTCATAATCAGCCATTCGCTGCTGCATCGTAGCCCTAATCGCCGGATGCAAAATCCCTTCAAGCTTCCCTAGCTTCGCTTTGTTATTAAATACGATTTGGCCGAGCGCTGCCCGATCAAGTGTACCGTCCTTATGTAACACAGCTTGTCCGAACGCAGAGGCGACCGCCGCTAGAGCGGGCTCCCCTGGCAAAACGACTTCTCTTGCTACCTGATCGGCATCCACCAGCAGCGCTCCGAGCTCCACTAATAGGTGGGCAACGGTGCTTTTTCCAGTAGCAATGCCGCCGGTTAATCCGATCCTCATGCCCTTCCACCTCATCTTTACAGCAGCTTTGATATTCCAATCATAATAAGCAGAATGCCTGGCAGTACCGCAAGCGCCTGCATGCCCTTCCAATGCGAGAAGCGGAAGCCGAAGCTGATGCCCCCTAGCAAAAATAATGCGCTAGCCGCAGCGATAACAATCGCCGTCAGCAAGGCGGGCAAACCAATCATCGCGGCCCCAATTCCCGCACCGAAGGCATCAAGCGACAGCGCTACGCCGAGCATAATCGCCTCAGAGGCGGATATTGTGCCCGACTTATCGACGTCCGCCGCCTGCGGTGTCCGTAAAATCTGAATGACAAGCCCAATGCGCCTCAGCTCAACAATCACAACAAGCACCGGATGGCTTGCCTCCGCCGCTGCTGCGGAGAGCCCCGAAGCTGTGGAGGCTGCTTCTGCTGCCTTCTCAGCGGTCGCAGCGTTCGTCTCTACACCAGTCAGACCTGAGCGCTCCTCTGGCAACAGGGTGCTATTACGAGAAGCTGCGGATGCATTCTCCGCATCCACCTTCTTGCTTTCATGGCGATTACGCCGCAGCTGGAGCAGCGCCCAGCAGCCAATACCCATCAGCACGATGGCGCCAATCAAGCTCGCCGTGTCTGGCGACAAATATTTTGCGATAACACTGCCTAGCTGCATCGACAATAAAATGATCAAGCCTGAGCAGCAGGCGATAATTAACACAGACAGCAACGGAATGCGAATGCGGCGCAAACCATACGTCATGCCAACGCCGAAGCCGTCCACGCTCACAGCAAAAGCGAGCACGATCAACGAAACCAGATGCAAAGCCAACCCTCGTCACTCCCTGCACATGCAGGTGCCCCGATTTCACCCTACAGGGCATCTGCCTATTGTTCATCACAATAAACAGCATATGCAGCTGTATGCCTGGGGTGAATGGCTTCATCATCGATAGCCTGGCTTTAGTTTTCGCGATTAGCCTGCGCTTTGCCCGCCCGCTTGCTCCGGCGCCTTCTGGCAGCTAGGGCAAATATGCGTGCCTCTGCCGCCAACGACAAACTTCTCAATAGCTTCTCCGCAAGTATGGCAGGGCTCGTCCTTCCGGCCGTAAACGAGCAATTGATGCTGAAACATGCCCATCTCGCCTTGCCCGTTCACGTAAGATTTAATGGATGAGCCGCCCGCTTCCACTGCTTTGCCAAGCGTAGAGCAAATAGCTGCATGCAGCTTATCCCACTCTCCGGAAGCAAGCGAGCTGGCGGTGCGCTCGGGATGAATGCCCGCTTGAAACAGCGCCTCATCTACATAAATATTTCCGAGTCCGACCACATATTCCTGATTGAGCAGCAGCGGCTTGATTTTCGTAGAGCGCCGTGCCAGCTTGGTTTGCAGCACATCGCGCGTAAACGCAGGCTCCAGCGGCTCAAGGCCCAGCTTATTCAGCGGCGGCAGCTCGAACTCCGTTCCCGGCGTGAACAAATGCATCGTGCCAAACTGCCTGACATCTTTATATCTTAAATCCGTTCCATCCTCAAAATGGAACAGGACATGCGTATGAAGCTCGATTGGTGCATCGCTTTGGAATACTCCATAGCGGCCTTCCATGCGCAAATGCGACACGAGCACAAGCCCGTCCATCACGATGCGCAGAAACTTTCCGCGCCGCTCGACCGTCTCGATCGTCATTCCGACAAGCGCATCCTCGAATTGCTCCGGCACAGCCGGACGCTGAATGATGCGGGGCAGCCGCACCGTAACCGATTTAATCTTTTTTCCTGCAACAAGCTCAATTAATGTTCGTCTAACCGTTTCTACCTCTGGAAGTTCCGGCATATCCTTTCACCTCAACGTCTATTATACCTGATTTCCGCTCCCAGCGGGTTATTTCGCTTCATACCAGTTCGCTCCAAAACTAACGTCCGCCTTAAGCGGAACATCGAGCTTAATTGCGGCTTCCATCACCTCGGGAAGGAGCTTTTTCATCTGTTCCAGCTCATCCTCCGGCACCTCAAATACCAATTCATCGTGTACTTGGAGCAGCATGCGGCTTTTGAGCTTCAGCTCTTGCAGCTTCTGATTCATATGCACCATCGCCAGCTTAATAATATCCGCCGCTGTGCCTTGAATCGGGGAATTCATTGCTGTTCGCTCAGCGAATGAACGTTTATTGAAGTTCGAATGGTTAATATCCGGCAAATACCGTCTGCGATCCAGCAAGGTCGTCACGTAGCCTTGCTTCGCCGCTTCGACTTTAATTCGATCCATGAACGACTTCACGCCTTTAAAGACGCCGAGATATTGCTCAATAAACCGTCCGGCTTCATTTCGCGTAATGTTCAGGTTGTTGGAAAGGCCAAAGTCGCTGATGCCGTACACAATGCCGAAATTGACCGCCTTTGCCGAACGGCGCATGTTTGAATCCACCTGATCCTCGGTTACCCCAAATACATCCATTGCCGTTTTCGTATGAATGTCCATGTCCTGAATGAACGCTTCCTTCATATTCTCATCGCCGGAAATATGGGCGAGCACGCGCAGCTCAATTTGCGAATAATCCGCTGCGAGAATGGTCCAGCCCGGTTCGGACGGGACGAATGCTTTGCGAATTTTGCGGCCCTCTTCCAAGCGGATCGGAATGTTTTGCAAATTCGGAAACTGACTGCTCAGACGGCCCGTTGCCGCAATGGTCTGGCGGAAATACGTATGAATTTTGCCTGTCTGCTCGCGAATTTCCTTGAGCAGCCCTTCCACATAGGTGGATTGCAGCTTCGCAAGCGTCCGATAATGCAAAATCAGCGGCACAATTTCACTGTATGGCGCCAGCTCTTCGAGTACCTCGGCATCTGTCGAGTAGCCCGTCTTGGTCTTTTTCCTTGCGGGCAGGCCCAGCTTCTCGAACAGCACCTCGCCCAATTGCTTCGGCGAATTCAAATTAAATTCCATACCCGCCTGCTTGTAAATTTCCGTTACCAGCGTCGCAAGCTGGCGCTCCAACTCGCTGCCCAATGTTTCCAGCTCCGCCTTCTCGACGCTAATGCCCTGGTGCTCCATTCTCGCCAAAATAACGGAGAGCGGCAGCTCCAGCTCTTCATACAAGCTGAGCATGTCTGTTTCCTTCAGCTCGTCACGCTGCAAAGGCGCTACTCTGCGCACCGCATCGGCCTTCGTTGCCAAATGCTGATACAGCACAGCCGCAGCTGGAACTTTAAGCTTCGCTCCTTTGCCGTACACTGTCTCATCATTAGGAACAGCTGGCTGGTCGTAACGATGTACAATGCCGGAGAGCAGTAGACTCGATTCCGTCGGATCAATGACATAAGCGGCTAGCTGGACATCAAAGCTCACGCCGCTCAAAGATAGGCCAGCCCACTTCAAAGCCAGCTCGACTTTATGCGTATCAAAGCCAATCTTCTTCTTGCCTGGATCAGCGAGCCAGCTTCGCAGCGGCTCTGTGAACGCTTCCTTCATCGCAGCGAAAGGCAGCGCATATGCCGCTTCGGCGTTTGCCAGCGCCAATCCGACCAGCTCAGCCTGATGCGGATTTTCACCAATCGCCTCCACATACAGACCGAAGCCGCTCTCATCCGCTTCAAGCGCCTTCATCAGCTCATCGAGCTTCGGCGCATCCTCAGCCGACTCGATCGCGATCAGGTTCAGCTCGGCAGCTTCGCCTGCTGAACCACTTCCTTCGCCGTTCAGTCCGAGCCGTTCCTGAACGGATCGAAACTCCAGCCGGCGCAGCATATCCGCAAGCACCGGCCCATTAAAGCCGCTGTAGCGAATCGCCTCCGGCTCCTGCTCAGGGGCAAGCGGCACCTCGCGGTGAATCGTCGCGAGCTTCTTGCTCATTACCGCATCCTCTTTATGCTGCTCGACCTTTTCCTTCATCTTGCCTTTCAGGCTGGCTGTGTTCGCCAGCACTTCTTCAACCGTGCCGAATTCATGCAGCATCTTCAGCGCTGTTTTCTCGCCAACGCCCGGAATGCCCGGAATATTATCGGACACATCGCCCATCAGCCCTTTCAAATCAATGATTTGATTAGGCGTCAGTCCATATTTCTCCTTAATAGCATCAGGCGAATATCGCTCCTGCTCGCTTACTCCTTTACGCGTTAGCGCTACGGTCACATGCTCCGATACGAGCTGGAGCATATCCTTGTCGCCCGTGACGACAAGCGTCTCGACCTTCTGCTCGTCCGCAAGCCGGGTGAGCGTGCCAATAATATCGTCAGCTTCAAATCCGTTCAGCTCAAACTGCGCAATTTGAAAAGCCTGCAGCAGCTCCTTGAGCACCGGGAACTGTTCCGACAGCTCCGGCGGCGTTTTTTCCCGTCCGCCTTTATATTCCGCATAACCCTCATGGCGAAAGGTTGCCTTGCCTGCATCAAATGCAACGAGCACATGCGTCGGTTTTTCATCTTCAAGCAGCTTAAGCAGCATCGTCGTAAAGCCATATATTGCATTCGTATGTAAACCAGCCGAATTCGTAAGCGGAGGCATTGCAAAAAATGCCCGGTACGCAATACTATTGCCATCTAATAACATCCATTTATCCATTATTGACACCTCATTTATCGGTTCTAATGGTTATCATACCATAACTGCAAATGCCTTTGCTTCCTTCTCGCGCCCCGCTGGCAACATTCCTAAAAACCCGCAGCCGCAGCTTGCATAAGCGAGGTTGCCATGCATATAAGACATTACCTGTTCGTGAAAAAAAAGCTCTCTCCAAGCTCCATATGGATCGCTCAGAAACAGCTTTTCTCATCCCGTCACCGCTGCTGAACTAGGTCGGCAATTTCGCCCGGCCGCCCTAGCAAGTAGCCTTGGGCATAATGCACGCCCATTGCCTTTACTTTGTCCAGCTCCGCTTGATGCTCAATGCCTTCGGCGATGATGCCAATGGCCATTTTGTCAGCCAGCTGGACAAGCGTATGCACAATATGCTCCTTCATTTCGTGCTCATGTATGCCCATAATGAGGGAGCGGTCTACTTTAATATAATCCGGCTGCAGCTCAATAATGGCCTGCAGCGAGGAGTAACCAGCGCCTACGTCGTCGATTGCAATTTGAAAGCCTTGGCTGCGGTACTGCGCAAGTATAGCAAGCACCGAGCCATAATCCTCAATACCCGAACGCTCGGTAATTTCAAATACGATATGATGGGGCGACAAGCCTCGCTGCTCCATCATTTTGTCGAGCTGATCAGGATAAAAGCTTCCTTCATTTAGCAATTGCGCCGTCATATTTAGAAACAGCTTCTGGTGCGACTGAAGGCCGGTACTGCCCTCCACTGCCTGCTCGCGCGCCGTTTGGTCCAGCCGTGCAACTTCTCCCAGCTCTTCTGCGAAAGAAAACAGGTCAATCGGACTGGAAAACCATTTATTTTTAGGGAACCGTGTAAGTGCCTCATATCCGAATGTCGTCAGCTCGCCGCCGCTTTCTTGAATCGACATAATTGGCTGATAAACGGGAATCAGTAGCTTGCCGCGAATAAGACCGTTCATATATTGAAGCCGCTTGGCGCGTGATAAGGATTCCTTTTGCTGGCCATATAGCAGCGCTCGCTTAGAGGCTTCGTACAGGCGGGAGACCGGGCTTCCAGTGTCGCTTCGCTCAACCAAGCCTACGCCCGCATGCAGACGCATATCCGCAATAAGCCCAAGCTCGGCTCCATTGAACCCCCGCTCGGCTTCCTCCTGCCATTTGCCTGCGGCCTGCAGCAAATTCTCCTGCAGCTCCTGCTGCTGCAAGTCTGGCAAAGCCATCACAATATACAAATCATCGCCCATCCAGAACTTGTCCCGCACATGAGCAGCCGTCTCCTGATTCGCATAAAGCATCATCTCTATGTATAGCTTCCATCTCTTCATAAAGGAGGGTGGCAGTAGCTGAAAGGTGTCTGCCGACTGCTCACTGTGCCAGGACAAATAAATAACGCCAATATTTTCCGGCTTATCATCCATTATAAGGTTGCTTCGCTGCAATATCGCTTGATGATGTCCCACGTCTCACTTCGATCCCCTCTGTAGCATTACGTTCTTGTGTGCAAAAAGCCATATCTTGCATGACATACACACTGCCTTTTTGCATCTTGGCACGCTTCTTGAGCTTCGCTGTTAGAGTGGATATGTGGCTAGGCGTCGTCCCGCCGGCAGCAAGCATTAAAGATAGGGACAAGGTAACCCCTTCCTGCTCCACTGTGTTGCCGTGACGATCCTCCACCATGCTGACTTCCACTCCACCGTAATACCTTTTTACCCCGCCGTCGAAACGCTCAATCAGCCTGGTGCAAACTTTCTCAGCATAAGAGGCCTCCGTTACCATAATGAAATCATCACCACCGATATGCCCGATAAAATCGCCCGCCATCCCGTAATCTTCCTTAATCCCAACTAGCGTATCAGCCAAAAAACGAATAAGCGCGTCGCCTTGGCTAAATCCAAAGCAATCATTAAACCATTTGAAATAATCCAGGTCCGCATAAATGACGGCGAACGGCTTGTCGCCACTGCTCCTGCGAGCCAGCTCCAGCTGAATGCCCTCATTGCCGGGCAGACCCGTCAGCGGGTTGGCTGATCTTGCCGCCTCCATACGCAGCGTCGTAATCCGCTCCAAAATATCGCGAACCGTCGTTGCGCCAAGCAGTTGGCCTCCCGCTGTAATGATAACGACATCATACAAATGGGAAATATCCCGCGCCATCGCCAGCTGAGACACCTGCTCTATCGGCATGTCCGCGTCCACAATTAACGGCGATGCATTCATAATTTTTTCAACAGGACGAGTAGAATAAAGCGGCAGCCCATATTTCCCCGCTAGCAGCTCATGCAGCTTCTGCTTCATCAGCAAGCCGACGGGGCGCCCCTCCTCCTGTAAAATAACGCATTGCTCCTTGCCGTTCATATTGAAAAAATCGGAAATTTCCGCCACGCGTGCCTGCGCTGAGAAGACGGGAAACGGCGCTGCCTGCTCACCAATGCTCATGCCAGGGGCTGCATAATAAGCGATCGCCGATTCGTCCTTACCTGCTTGCCCTTCCGGTTCAAGCGCAACAGCTATCTCCTGCTGAGTTTGCCCATCTGCAAATGCCAGCACAGCTGTTGTTTCCCGCTGCATCTCAAGGCTCGGGCTTATCGCCACTTCATCAGCCTGACGGCTTGAACCCCCTATGCTGCTGTACACCGGTTCCGCTCGCCGACAGGCCTCCCTTATAGCTTTCCATGCGGCTTGTTCAGCCGCAGCAGTACTCTGCCCAGTCGGCGGATAAGCGATCACATGGCCTACTAAAACATTTTGCTCCCGGCTTAAGAGTGTATACAGCTCCGCTGCACTGTCATTCAGCGCCTGTTCAGGCGCAAGCTTCGAGCCATTGCTGCCGAGCATAAAATAATACTCCTGTTCAAAGCCGTGCTTCCAGATCAGCCTGAACGACCTTAGCTTCCGCTCCCATATCCGCAACCATTTTACGGGCAAGGCTCGTTCCTCTGTCAGCCTGATATATATGACGCCAATTCCCCCAAGCCGCCAGCTTTCCCTCATCACTTGGAGCAGTTCTATATGGATCAGACCAATTGCCATATCGTCCATGCCAGGTCTCCCTTTAGTCTTGGTTGTTCTGCTTCTACCTTACCAGCCAAATGTGAGCAGAGTAACATATTCATGTAAACTATCTGTAAAGCACAAGACTTTTGCCCTAGATGCAGTCAGCACGCTAGCTATCGTGCCTGTCTGTTACACATACCTTTTAAAGTACAAAAAAACAACTCCATACCAGCTTGCTTAGCAGGCAGAAGTTGTTGCTGGGGCATACAGGGCCCGATTGAAGCTATACAGAAAGCAAGCATGCAAGGGGATCACCCGAAACGACCTGAAATATAGTCGCTCGTTTCTTTTTTGCTGGGATTCGTAAACATTTTCTCTGTATTTTCGAATTCCACCAGCTCACCGGACAGGAAAAACGCCGTTTTGGCCGAAATCCGCGCCGCCTGATGCATATTGTGCGTGACAATAACGATGCAATAGTCCTGCTTCAGCTCCGTAATCAGTTCCTCTACCTTTGAGGTCGAAATAGGATCAAGCGCCGAGGCTGGTTCATCCATCAAAATAATGTCCGGCTTGACCGCAATAGAGCGGGCAATACATAGCCGCTGCTGCTGTCCGCCAGACAGCCTAAGCGCCGACGTATGCAAGCGGTCCTTCGTCTCTTCCCAAAGCGCCGCTTTGCGCAGCGATTCCTCGACCAGCTCATCGAGCTCACTTTTATTTTTGATGCCGTGGTAGCGTGGGCCAAAAGCAATATTTTCATAAATCGACTTATGAAAAGGGTTCGGCCGCTGCCATACCATCCCGATGCGTCTGCGCAGCAGCACCACATCGGTTTTTGGATTGTTGATATCCTCATCGCCAATCCAGATTTCTCCGGTCATTTTAGCGTTCGGAATCAAATCATTCATCCGGTTCAGCGTCCGCAAAAAAGTCGATTTCCCGCAGCCGGACGGTCCGATGAGCGCCGTAACCTGTTTATTTTCAAAATCGATCGATACATTTTTAACAGCCTTATTGCTGCCATAATAAACGCTTAAATCGCGTACGGATATGCCATTTTCAGCCATATGCTGCCATCCTCCTATTTCGTAGCGGTAAACTTGCGGTACATGAAGCGGCCTAGCCAGCGTGCGATCAAATTAAACAGCAGCACGGTGATGACCAGTACAGCCGAAGCTCCAGCAGCAATTTCCGCAGCATCGGGAGCAAGTCCCTCGGAATTGATTTTCCAAATATGAACCGCAAGCGTTTCAGCCGGACGCAAAGGGTTAAGCGGCGATACCGGGCTGAACGGGTTCCAATCCGAAAAATCGAGTCTAGGCGAGCTCATGCCAGCCGTAAAGAGCAGTGCCGCCGCTTCGCCGAATACGCGGCCCGCAGCCAAAATCGTGCCCGATACAATAATCGGCAATGCGATGGGCAGCATGGTGGACGTAATCGTCTTCCACTTCGTCAAGCCCAGTGCCAGGCTCGCTTCCTTCTGCTCTCTTGGCACGCTTTTGAGGCCTTGCTCCGTAATCCGCACCATCAGCGGCAAATTGAACACGGTGAGCGCAAGCGCACCGGCCAGCAAGGAAAAGCCAAGACCGAAATAATTGACAAGCATAAGCAAACCGAACAAACCAACAATAATGGAAGGAAACGAAGATAATACCTCAACGACAAGCCGGATAAAATCAGTCAGCTTGCTCGGCTTCGCATATTCACTCATATAAATGCCTGCGCCAATCCCAATCGGAACGGTGATAATCATCGTAAGCACGAGCAGGAACAAGGAGTTGAACAGCTGCGGCCCAATGCCTCCGCCTGCTCTGAACGATTCAGGAGCCGAGGTCAGGAAGCTGAAGCTGATATGGCCTAGCCCGCGCACAAGAATGAAGCCGAGCAAGCCGATTAGCAGCAGCACGATGAATGCAGCTACGCAAATAATGACGGCTGTGGCAATTTTATCTACTGTTTTTGGTTTCATAGTTTAGACCTGCCTTCCAGCCAGCGTACGATAAATACGAAAACGAATGTCATGAGCATCAAAATCATCGCAAGCGACCACAAAGCATTGTTATGCGTGGAGCCAGCAGCCGTGTTGCCCATGCTGAGCGTAATAGCGCTTGTCAGCGTCGAAGCCGACTCAAACAGGGAGCGCGGTACAAAGGGCGCGTTGCCGATAACCATCTGTACAGCGAGCGCCTCGCCGAATGCCCGTGCAATACCGAGCACGACACCCGTCATGAGCGCAGGAAGCGTGGTAGGAATGACGACGCGATAAATCGTTTGCCAGCGTGTGGCACCTAGTGCGTAAGAGCCTTCCTTAAGTCCAGCAGGCAAGGAAGCGAGCGCATCTGTCGCAACCGTCGTCATCGTTGGCAAAATCATAATGGACAATACAAGTGCACCCGCAGCTACACCCAAACCTTGTCCAGGAAAAATATCACGGAATAAAGGCACGATGACGCTAAGACCGATAAAGCCGTATACGACGGATGGAATGCCCGCCAGCAGCTCAATAACGGGCTGCAAAAACTTGCGTCCAAATTTCGGCGTAATTTCAATCATAAAGATGGAAGCGCAAATGCTGAGCGGTGCCGCAAGCAATGCCGCAAGCAGCGACGTGCTGAAGGAGCCGAAAATGAACGGGAATGCACCGAAGGATGGGGGGGATCCTTCCGGGCTCCATTTTAAACCGCCTAAAAGCTCAAATACGTTTACATGATCTTTAAAAAAGGTGCTCAGTCCACGGGAAGCGACAAAATACACCATGGCAATAATCGTCGCAACCAAAAACAGGACACATAAGGTTGTATATACTTTACCGACCCATTCTTCTACAAAATGGTTATTGCCCGCAGAACGGCCATTGCCCGCTGTTTTTTTCGGTATCGTTTGCGCCATAATGATCTCCTCTATACAGCCAGAAAGAGGCAGATTGCGAATCCGCCTCTTGTGCTGGCCTATGAATGATTAGCTACTACTTCTTAGTAATGTTGCCGTCGATATCGCGAACAACCTGCATTTGGCTAGTTGGGATGTAACCCAGCTCTACAACCAAGCCTTTTTCGTTTTGGATTTCATCGCTCATCATGTATTCCAGGAAAGCTTTTGCTGCTGCATCAGGCTCGCCTTTTGTATACATATGCTCATAAGCCCATACTGGATAAGTGCCGTTTGCTACGTTCTCTACGTTAGCTGCAACGCCTTCATAGCTAATTGTTTTGATGGAATCATCCAGGTATGAAAGTGCAAGGTAACCGATAGCGCCTGGAGTTTCGCCAATAATTTTCTTAACCGTACCGGACGAATCCTCTTGGATCGAGCCTTGAAGATCTTCGGACTTCTGACCAAGTGCATATTTTTCAAAAGTAGCGCGAGTACCGGAGCTTGCTGGACGGTTTACGATAACGATTGCTGCATCGTCGCCGCCAAGGTCTTTCCAGTTCGTTACTTTGCCTGTGAAAATATCAATCAGCTGTTGCTTCGTAAGGTTGTCTACTTTTACTTCTTTATTCACAACTGCTGCCATAGCGACTACTGCCACTTGGTGGTCAACCAATTCTTTTGCTTTATCTGCATCCAGCTTCTCTTCTGCATAAACGTCGGAGTTGCCGATATTTGCTTGTCCTTCGGATACTTGCGTCAGGCCCGTACCGCTGCCGCCGCCTTGTACTTGAATCGTAACGCCGCTGTTTTTTTCCATAAACATTTTCGATGCTTGGTCAACCAATGGTTGAAGTGCAGAGGATCCTGTTGCAAGAAGCGAGCCTGTTAGACCAGATGCTTCAGCTGACGGTTCAGCGGATGGCTCTGTGGATGGGCTGCTTGAGCTTGTTGTGTTGCCAGCTGTTGTACCTCCATTGTTTGCTTGGCCGCATGCAGCCAGTGTAAATGTCAGTACCATTGCCATAATCAACATCAAAGACTTCTTCATTTCTTATTTTCCCCTCTCAATACCTTGTTTGCTTCACAAGACCTATTGTAGATCGGGGGCATTAACCTAATGTTTTCTGTTTGTAAAATTATCAATTAAATCTCATAGATTTTTTCTATGAATGCGGATATTATATAGATAAAATGAAAGATTTCAGGAGGCAGCTCATGAGTTTGTTAAAAATGAAGTTAATGGTCCTCATCGATCGCTATAAACAGATCACCGCGGTGGCCAATGCCCTGCAAATTAAGCAGCCCACCGTCAGCTTTCATATGAAGAAAATGGAGGAGGAATGGGGCGTCAAACTGTTCGAAATGCGAACGGGGAAGGTGCTGCTCACGAAAAATGGAAAGCTGCTGCTTCATTATGCTTCGCAAATTGACCAATTATATAGCGAGGCGGAGTCGAGGCTTGGTGCCATTCATGCGGCAGAGAAAAATCGTTTTGTAATCGGCTGTACGACCAGCACCGCTGCTTACCTGACGAGCAGTGCCGCAATGGGAAAGCTGCGGTCACTCTCAGGCAGCCATGCCGCCGTTATCTCCATCGCCGTTCATGATGAGGAGGAGCTTTATCAGAAGCTGCATCTGGGAACGATCGACTTTATTTTGTATGGAGCAGGAAAGCAGCAGGCAGAGGGTGGCGAATTCCGCTATCAGACGATGGGTGCCTCGCCGCTCCGGCTTATTATTCCTCAGCAGCATCCTTTATATGAATGGTCAGGAGAACAATCACTCTTTTCGCAGCTCGAAAAATATGAGTTTGCCGAGCTTGCTGACAGCTCCGTCGTTCAGCGCATTCATGAGTGGAGCCGCAAATTCCAGTATTCTTTAACCTCGCATGCCTCCTTCGGATCGGTAGAGCTGCTTATAAATACCGCTGCGGCCTGTGGAGCGCTTGCTATTTTGCCCGAATGCTTATTGCCGCAAGCGGCTAAACTAGAGGAGCTTGGGTTAAAGCTTGCCGTGCTGGACGATGAAGCAGCGCGGTGGGCCATGATGGCAAGCTGGCGAAGCCAACACTGGGATCAAGCTTTTATGCAGCAGGTGCTGGAAATAATCAGCTTATAAAACAAAAAAAGCCCCATTTCCACAGCAGCGTGGAAATGGAACCTTTTTCACTAGATTACTAGATTATTGGGCTAAACGTTCAAATCTGGTCTTGTGCCTGTCACAATGTAGACGACGCTCTCACCGATGTTCGTGGCGTGGTCGCCGAAGCGCTCCAAGTAACGTCCAACAAAGCTAAGCAGCGAGGACTGCGTAATATTGCGGGGATTTTCCATCATTAGGGAGTAAAGCTCGCGGGTAATTTGCCCGTACAGCGCATCGACCTGATCGTCATCCTTTGCCATTTTGTAAGCGAGATCGACATTTTCTTGGATGAAGGATTGGATAGATTCCGTTGTCATCATTTGTACAATTTCAGCCATGCGGGGAAGATCGATAAGCGGCTTAATTAGTTCCTGCCCATCCATACGCAATACGACCTTGGCAATATCAACCGAAAGATCACCCATCCGCTCCAGATCGCTGGCAATGCGGAAGGCAGATAATATACGGCGCAAATCCTTCGCTACCGGCTGCTGCGTCGCAATGAGCTTTGCTCCAAGCTCCGTTACTTTCTCCTCCAGCTGATTGAGCGAAGGATCAGCGGCGATAACCTGCTGCGCGCGCTCCACATCAACAGCTTTTAAAGCTTCGATGGCTTCGACCAATGCATGTTCAACAAAATTCCCCATCTCTATTACAAAATCATGAAGCTGCTCGAGACCGTGGTCGAACTCCTTGCGTGTTGTCATCATTTTAACTTTCCTCCCAAATGATCAATCTTTACATGGAAAACGCATGAGCCCGCGTGTTCGGCATTAGCCGAAGCGTCCAGAAATATAATCCTCGGTGCGCTGGTCGGTCGGATTGGAGAACAGCTTTTCCGTATCCGCATATTCAACAACCTCGCCGTTCAGGAAAAATACCGTTTGATTGGATACCCTAGCCGCCTGATGCATATTGTGCGTAACCATGACAATCGTATATTTATCCTTCAGCTCCTGGGTCAGCTCCTCGATTTTCAAGGTGGAAATCGGATCAAGCGCCGATGTCGCTTCGTCCATCAGCAAAATATCCGGATTTACCGCAATCGCTCTTGCGATACACAGCCTTTGCTGCTGACCGCCCGATAAGCCGAGTGCCGAGCGCTTCAAGGAATCCTTCACTTCGCCCCACAGCACCGCGGATTTCAAGCTCGTTTCTACAATTTCATCAAGCTCTTTTTTGTTTGTAATGCCGTGCAGGCGCGGACCATAAGCCACATTATCATAAATGGACTTTGGAAAAGGATTCGGCTGCTGGAATACCATGCCGATTTTACGGCGCAGCGCCTCTACCTCTACTTCGTTAGAATAAATATTTTGTCCGTCAATCATGATGCTGCCTTCAATCTTCGTCCCTTGAATCATGTCATTCATCCGGTTAAGCGTCCGCAGCAAGGTCGATTTGCCACAGCCGGAAGGCCCGATAAAGGCGGTAATCGCCTTAGCCGGAATTGTAAGCGATACGTTCTTCAGTGCGTGGAACGCTCCGTAGTACAGGTTCAGCTTGTCTATGTTAATTAGCGCTTCCAAACGTTCTCCTCCTTATTGCTTTCCATTGCCCGTTTAGCCCTTATTCATGGGTTGTATGTGATTCATTACGAAACTAATCTGTTCCGTTCTAGAAGTGTGGTGAAAGGAGGCTTCACTGCATGAAAAGCTTGGCTTACGATCGCCATTACCCTTGAATTACTTTGAATAAGCCACTAAATGGAGAAATTCAAGGGTAAAAGCGAACGCTAACGCTTCTCCAGCTCAAGCTTTTCATTCCGTTACGCCTTTTCCACCACGCTTCTATATGTTACAGACTGTTTGTAAATCTTATATTGCATTTATGTTAACGTAGTGTTAAAAGTAGACCAATTAGGAGAACCGGCTTTTTTGCAGGCTGCTCATCTCGTCTGCAACATGCTGCACTTGCAAATAAGCCCGCTCGGACAATGTTCCAATTTGCCCGGCATTGCTGCGATTGTTAGCCGCCGCATGAAATAGGCTATTGAACGCGCCTTCTACCTCATGCACATGTGCTTCGCTTGATGCCGTCTCCAATCTACCGCTTTGCGCGAGCTGCGCCGTTTGTTCGATTTCCTGGATAATCGTCTGAATAAGCGATGTAATCGTAGAAGCCGATGTTTTCGTCTGGTTCGCCAGCTTCATCACTTCTCCAGCCACGACCGCAAAGCCCCGCCCATGCTCGCCAGCCCGCGCCGCTTCAATCGAAGCATTAATCGCAAGCAAATTGCTTTGCTCTGCAAGGTCCTTTATAAGCCCTGACACCTTGCTAATAGAGCCAGCCTCCGCTTGCAACGCACGCATCCGCTCCTCCTGAAGCTGTGAATTGGCCGCGATAGAGACGAATGCTTGCGTTACTTTATCCAGCTCGTTCTTCCCCTTTAGCGTCAAATCCACCATCAGGACCGAAAGCTCCTCTCCTTCCTCCGTGGAGCCACGCACGCTTTGAATCGCTGATTCGATCTCCTTTACTCGCTCTTCGGCAGATTGAATCGTCCTGCGCTGGGCCTGCTCCGCTTCCTCCTGCAGCCTTTTGGAAAGCTTCAGCAAATCGGCAACCGTCAAGATGCCTGTAAACTTATCATCCTCTGTTACAAGCACGCAATCATAGAGCACTTTTTCCTGACGATTAAGCGCCCGCTCAATGAGATGCTCCGGTGCACTGTCCATATCTATAATGAGCGGGGCTGCATCCATCATGACGGTAATAGGCTTTTCATAATATAAGTCCGCACTAAAACGATGGCCCAGCTTTAGAAAAAAACGATTCCGCATCATGAGTCCCTTCACTCTGCCTGCGGCGTCGCAAATGACGACACATTCCGATTCGGGATGCTGCTTGAAGACAGCTATCGTCTCTTTGCAGGTCCGCTCCTCCCGTACAAACGGCGCCTGACGAATAAAATCAGCAAGCTGGGCGGCCTGCTGCAATGGAGCGTCTGCCTGCTGCCACATAGCGGCTGCCTCTGCAGTTAAGATATTTTCTGCCTGCTGCTCTGGAAGACAGGCTTCTAATTCGTCCATATCCAGCTTTATATCCATCGGATGCGCTAGCTCAGCAGTCGTCATTTGTCATCATCCTTCCGTGAGTCCTTCTTCCTTTACTATAGGTCTTTAGCATCAACGGAAATACTTTGCTATGTTAACGCAATGTCAAATTAGACCAAGCCCGCCAATCGGAAATTCCACTTTAAGGAAAATGGACAAAAAACCGCTATTCACGCTGCTGAATCAGCAGGGGAATAACGGTTTTTGGAGAAAATTTAAATTTTAAACTGCGACAGTTTTCCCAGCAGCTCCTGAACCATATGGTCCAGCGATTCAGCCGCCGCCGATATTTCCTGCATCGACGCGAGCTGCTCCTCGGAGGCCGCCGCGACATTATGGGAATTCGATGCGGTATCGCCAGCTATAACCGCCATTTGCTCAACACTTGCGGTCATTTGCTGCGAGCTTGCATTCATTTGTCCAGCCGCTGCCGAAACCTCTTGAATTTGACCGCTCACCGCGCTCATTTCATTCATAATGGCATTGAAGAGCTCGCCGCTTCCTTCTACGGTTTGCGCGCCGCTGGCCACTTCTTTGGACCCTCTTTGCATCGTTTGCGCCACATGCTCCGTATCGCTGCGGATGCCATTCACAAGCTGTGATACTTGATCCGCAGCCTGCTTCGTTTGCTCCGCCAGCTTGCGCACCTCCTGCGCTACAATTGCAAAGCCCCGGCCATGCTCGCCTACACGCGCAGCCTCAATGCCAGCATTCAGCGCCAGCAGATTTGTTTGTACGCTGATCGCTGTAATCAGGCCTGTCATTTGTCCGATTTGGGCCGAGCGTTCATTAAGCCGTTCAATCGCTGCTTCCGTCTCGGAAACCGAATGCTGGATTTGTCCCATTTGCCGGACAGCTTGCTGCATCAGTTGATAACCATCCGCCGTCTGGAGCGCGACGCCATTGGCAGAGGCTGCTACCTGATCGCTCGATTCAGCTATCCGCTGAACATGGCTGGACATCGCATACATCGCCTCGGCGGTGCCGCCTGCATGCTGATTTTGCGACTCGGCATCCATCGCCACCGTCTGAATGGATTCGGCAATCGTCTCGGACGCTTTGCTCGTCTGGTCAGCGCTAGCCGTCAGCTGCTCCGACGTTTCACTAACGGCTACTCCAAGATTCGTCACGAGTTGGAACATGCTCCTCAGCTTCTCGGTCATGCTATTGAAGGAGGCAGCCATTTTGCCCAGTTCATCCTGCTGTTTAATAGCAATCGACTGGGTCAGGTCGCCCTCGGCCATTTTTTCAAGGCCCTTATTAAACAATTGCAGCTTGCGAATGACCATAAAGCGAATCAGGAGAGAAATAATAACACCTAATAAAAGCATGGAACTTATCGCAACGATAAGCAGGCTCGTTTGGCTCTCCGTAAATTCTGCAAAAATCGCTGTTTTCGGAATGACGCTTTGGCTGTACCAGAACTGGGTGCTTCCTGGCAGTGCGATCGGCTCGAACAGCCGCAGCACTTCGTCTCCGTCTGCATTCGGGGTATAGTCCGATAGGCGCGTTCCTTTCATCACATCATCCAGCAAAGCCTGTTTTTCGGCATTATCGCCAAAAGGCTGATTTAAAGTGGCTGGATCGTTGGGATTAGCCAAATACATCCCCTTTTCACTTATGAGCGATACATGCCCGCCCATCGGAGCATATTCAGCTGCTGCTTTTTGAAAGCTTTCAATCGATATATCAGCCCCTACGATGCCAAGAAAGGTGCCGCTTTGATCCATTATCGGAACGACGATCGATGTAATAAGCGTCTGCTGGCCTGCTACTTCATAAAAATACGGATCAACATATGTCGTTTTTTTCGACTGCTTGGGCAATAAATAATAGTCTCCTGCACCTTCCACTGTATAATCCGTTAGTGGCGTAATCGCTGTTCCACTGCCATTGCGGAAAACATAAGGAATAAACCGGCCTGTTTTATCATCGTATGTCGTGTAATTAATGTTGTCTTCATCGCTCTGGTCAAAAGCATTTGGCTCCCAGAGCGTATAATAGGCGAGCGCTCGCGGATCATTTTCGACCATTGTCTTCAACAGCTCGACGACGGTTTGCCGCGACAGCTGCTGCTTACTGCGTGTTTCCTGAAGAGTGAGCTTCAAGGTCTCTAGCTTCGATTCTACTGCTGTCATTTCCCGCTGAATCGACATCATAAAATCCGTTCCAGCAATTTGCCCCTCCTGCTCGCCTTTCGTAACGGCAAGCGTCCGCAGCTGATTCAAGTTCAGTGTAATCATGACACTGAAGATGGCAAGCAAGCACACGATGACACTGGATACCAATTTAACCGTCAAAGATAAATGTAGATGTTTCTTTCTCATGCTACCCGCTCCCCTCCAAAACAACATGAATCGTTAATCGACAATAAATCCACAATTGTTTATAGGCATATAGAACCATATCGTTAATTCTTCGTACCTAATGTATAATTTAAAGCATTTTTCAATGCAAATAACCGCGAATGAAATTCGCGGTTATTGCACAAACGTTAGAATGATTAACGAGATTTACGTTTTAAAATCCGAACATCATACGCAGCAAGTGCCAGTGCAGCCCCCACTTGACCACCATTCAAAACATCCTCATAAGAGTGGTCATCGAGCACCACTTGCTGCTCTTGCGGTGTGAAATTGGATACGAATACATAGTCCGACTCCCCATCGCCGCGCAGCTGCGCGGTCACGCCTTCAGGCAGCTCGGTATCCAGCACTTTGCGAATGCCTTCCTGCTCCACTAGCGTCTTGAAGAAATCTGTGAAAAATGGTTCTTTATTGCGGGAAGCTACATAATACGCTTTCCCCTTGCCCAAGCGGTTTACCGTCAATGCCGGACGGCCAGCATAGAAATCTTCGCCGTATACGGCCAGCGCCTCGGCGCCTTCAAGATGGATAAGGTCGCAAAGCTCATGCGCTTCGTACTCACCGGACAAGCCAAGAGCATTGCCTTCCGACATGACTACGCGATTCGTCTCGCCGTCATGAAGGGAATCAATCTCCTCTGACCAAATGCCGAGCGTTTTGCGAAGCGGCCCTGGGAAGCCCGTCAAGAAGCAAAGATCGCTTTCGTTAACGATGCCTGTCCAGTAAGTCGCAATAAACGTGCCGCCATTTTCAACAAACTTCTCAATAGCCTCGCCAACACCTGGACGCACCATGTACAGCATAGGAGCGATCACGATTTTATATGAATCCAATGCGCATTCGGAATCAATAATGTCTACCGGTATGCCGAGCTCCCAGAATGGACGGTAATGCTTGCGCGCTGTTTCCTCGTAATGAATGCCGCAGTTGCGCGGGCCTTGCGAATCTTTGACCGCCCAGCGGTTTTCCCAATCGTAAATGATCGCGACTTCCGGCTTAACCGTTGTGCCGACCACATCTTCAAGCTTCGTAAGCGCATGGCCTACGTCGGTCACATCTTTAAATACGCGGGTATGCTCATGTCCAACATGGTCAACGACCGAGCCATGCAGCTTTTCGCTGGAGCCGCGGCTTTTGCGCCATTGGAAATATTGCACAGTATCCGAGCCATGGGCTACGGCCTGCATGGAAGACAGCAAATGCATGCCCGGCTTCTTCAGCTTACTGACCGGCTGCCAGTTCGTCATGCTTGGCGTGCTTTCCATCAGCATAAATGGCTTGCCGCCTTTGAGTGAGCGGAAAATATCATGGTTGAAGCCGATCCAAGCCGCGAGCTCGCTATCGCTTTCCAAGCTGTGCCAAGTTGGGTAAGCATCCCACGAAATCATATCGAGCATATCCGCAAACTTCCAATAATTCAGCCCTTCGAAGTCGAGCATAAAATTAGTTGTAATCGGCAGCTCCGGATTAATGGCACGAAGCGGCTCCATTTCCTTACGGCAGAAGTCCACCGTCTGATCAGTGACAAAACGCATCCAGTCCACATTCATGCCGTGAACAGCTCTTTCTCCGCGGCGCGTTGGTGTATCGACTTGGCTCCAATCGGTATAGGTGTGACTCCAGAACGTCGTCCACCAAGCGTCATTCAATGCATCAAGTGTGCCATAACGCTGCTGCAGCCAGCCGCGGAACGCCTCGGCGCACAGGTCACAGTGACATTCGCCGCCGAACTCATTGGAAATATGCCAGCCAATAACAGCTGGATGGCTCGAATAACGCTCCGCAAGCTTCGTATTCATAATTTTCACTTTCTCGCGGTACACCGGAGAGGAGAAGCAATGATTATGACGTGCGCCATGCAGATTGCGAATGCCATTTTCATCTACACGGAGCACTTCCGGGTATTTGGAGGACATCCATGCCGGTCTTGCTCCGCTCGGCGTTGCAAGCAGTGCATAAATGCCATTAGCCGCAAAGCGGTCGAGTAATTGATCCATCCATTCAAAGGTGAAGACGCCTTCCTCTGGCTCAAGGGCAACCCAGCCAAAAATACCCACTGACATGACATTGCTGTGCGATAATTTCATTAAACGAATATCTTCCTCTAAAATATGAGGATATTTAAGCCACTGGTCCGGATTATAATCCGCGCCATGAAGCATTTGGGGAATTTTCGAGCTGATTGGTGGAAATTTGCTGCTCATCTGTTTAACCTCCTGTAATTGCGGCCCTCGTTTGACGAATGCCCATTCTTTAACTATATTCATATTATATAATTCGGTTTATCGAAACTAAATCTCACAATATTCTTATCTCTATAAAAATATGAAACAGGATGTGCAGCAAATGGATACAATTGCATTCCCGCTTGTAACAGATACCGAGCTTGCGCTGCCGCTTTTCGTCGACATTATCGGACATTGGGGCAATCAGGAGACAATCGATCGCATGAACGGCTTTCCCCATTATCAATGGCTGCAGGTTGCTTCAGGGGAAGGCGAGCTTATTATCGGGGAAAAAAGCTATTCAGTGAAAAATGGCCAAGGCTTCTGCCTGTTCCCCGGGGTGCCCCATCGGTATTATGCGACCCGCGAGCCGTGGGATGTGCATTTTGTAAGCTTTGGCGGCAGCCTGTGCGAAACGTTGTTCGGGCAGGCCGGCATTACCGAATCCGGCGTATATGCAACTGCAGATGGAGAGGTATTAATTTCACATATGCGCAGCATCTACGCCATGTCGCAGTCGGACCGCCCTTTCCTCGGGCTGGAATGCTCGAAGCTGCTCTATGCGATGCTGCTCGATCTGATGAAGGTCGTTCGTGTCAGCTCTCATTCGGCGCATCAAAGCTTATCGCGGCTCCATCCCGTCATTCAGTACATTGAAGCACATGCTGGCAGCCTCATTACGATTGAGGATTTAGCAGGTGCGATTAATGTGACGCCGCAATACTTGTGCCTTCTATTCAAGAAAGCGATGCGCATGCGGCCGATGGAATACGTCAACCGCGAGCGTATCAGCCGCAGCAAGCAGCTGATGTTCCGTGAGAGCACGCTGAAAATGCAGGAAATTGCCAAGCTGTCCGGCTTCGACAGCGCCAGCTATTTCAGCTCCGTCTTCAAACGGCTGGAAGGCGTCGGTCCCGAACAGTTTAAAAAAATGCACGGCATGCGTTAAGCCAGCTATTCGTATAACGCTCGCTGAGACTAGATGTTTAATAAATGTTTAATAGACGTTCATTAGACAATTTCCAGAATTTGGTGTCCCTTATAAATTGGTTTATACGCCTTGCATTCCCACGCAGGCGGCTGGCTATCAAGTAGGCTGCACGGCATGTTATAATGCCAGCATCTGCTTTATTTAATAAGTCGTGACAAGTGGTTGTTTAGAAAGGAATGAAGAGAATGTTGAATAAACCTGCGATTTTTGAGGAAATCGATCGTCATAGCGAGGAATTCAAGGCAATTTCCCGTTCGATTTTTGCAAATCCGGAGCTTGGGCATGAGGAATTTAAAGCCTCAGCAGCGCTGTGTGCGGAGCTTGAGCGTCAAGGCTTCAGCGTTGAGCGGGGCACGCTTGGGCTGGCTACTGCTTTCATCGCTACCTATGATACAGGAAAGCCTGGCCCTGTCGCCGCTTTTCTTTGTGAATACGACGCTTTGCCGGAAATCGGCCATGCCTGCGGCCATCATCTTATCTGCATGATGAGCATTGGAGCCGCGGTTGGGTTGAAATCGGTTTTAGAGGCGGGAAGCATTCGCGTCTATGGTACGCCTGCGGAAGAAACGAAGGGCGCCAAGGTGCCGATGGCAGAAGCCGGCTTGTTCGATGATTGTGATTTCGCCCTGATGGCGCATCCTTATCATACGTTTGAAAAATCCGGCGAATCGCTGGCGATGGACGCTGTGCAGTTCGAATTTACTGGAGCGGCTGCACATGCGGCAGCAAGCCCCTATGAGGGCATTAATGCGCTCGATGCGGTTATCCAGCTGTTCAACAGCGTCAATGCCTTGCGCCAGCAAACCCGCAGCGATACGCGCATTCACGGCATTATCGACAATGGGGGCAAGGCGCCCAACATTATCCCTGACTATGCCTCGGCGAAATTTTATATTCGCTCGGCTTCGCGCACGTATACGAACGAGCTGACGGAGAAGGTGCTTCGCTGCGCCGAAGGTGCAGCCCTGCAGACAGGCTGTACGCTGCGGACGAACAACTATGAGCTGTCATACGATGAGCTGCGCACGAATGAGGCGCTGTCGGAGCAATTTTCCGCGAACCTAATAGAAGCAGGCATTCGGCAAGATGAAATACAAATCGGCAAGGATCACGGCTCGGTTGATCTCGGCAATGTGTCCACGCGCTGCCCAGCCATTCATCCCTATGTGAAAATCGTCGAGGAGCGTCTGCTGCTGCATACGGAAGGGTTCCGTGATGCAGCCATTACGGAGCGGGCGCTGGAGCGCATGATTTTCGGCGCGAAAATGCTTGCCGGAACGGCTGCGGATGTGTTCAATGACCCGGCCTTGCTAGCACGGATTAGAACGGAATTTGAGCAGCAATCGTTAAATTTGAATTAAGTTGGTCATATAAGCAGCGGCAAGCCAAGACTTGAAAAGTAAGTCTTAGACTGCCGCTGCTGTCATTTCATTTTCGTTCTCTGATAGCCAAATAATTGAAACCGCCTACTCAGGCTTGCCACCGAAATGCTGTTGAACCTTCGCATAATCAGATAACTTGGTTAGAACTCGTACTGAAGCGAAAGATTAGCTTATCGCCATCTTCAGGATGATGTCCAAGCTCCTCGGAGTAATTCCCATTGGTACAAGTGTTAAGGGTGTTGCGCCAGAAATGTTTGGCGCGTTCGTTTCGGTCGGTGCAATTCGTTTGCAGCTCCCAATTTCCTGGCATTTTTTTAATAATCTGCCGAAATGCTTCTTCTCCGATGCCCTTGCCTCGATAATTGCGTAATAGGAAAAATTCATTCATGTAATAATGGATAGAGGGAGGACATGGTATGAAAGGCGGAGTCGCCACAAAGGCAAGACCGGCAGGCAGATCATCTACTATGATGAGATACGGGAATAATACGTTTGGGTGCTCCCACCAAATATCAAATACGCGATTTTGTTCAGTCAAGGTACGGGTATCATCATTTTCAAACACTCCATAACGATTAATTTTGTGTTTCCACACTTCGGATAAATCATGCAAATATAGAGGGTAAATGTTATTAATAATAAACTTCTCCTCTACACCGCATAGTCGAACGGTAACCTTTAATTGATTGATTTCATGATTAACGTGATCCATTTTGCAACTCCTCCGGTTTCGATACTCTCAATGATTGATGTTAGTAATATCACTGGTATGACTAATACCATGATTCTTTCCTAGCCTCAGTATAGAGTGGCTATCGAAACCTTTATAGGCAGAGTATTCGTCCAATCATTTCTTACCTAACAAAAGGCTCGTGTTGGTGTTATCCAACGCGAGCCTTTTGTTAGGCTTTCGTATTATAAACAATCTTCTTAATGCTCTCATGGGATAGACAATAGGAACTCGCGAGCTCATCCACCGTTATGCGCTGTTGGAAAAGCTTCCGAATCTCTGCGTTGCGGTTCATAAGAAATTCACGATGTCCTGAATCATGTCCCCACTTTTTTCTACTTCCTTTGGGTGCGGGGATATACAGCGTCTTGCCTTGTATATATTTTTGAATTTCACGAAGTAAATTTTCTGGTAAAACCTCACTTGCTGAAACATAGTTTTTCATTGGCTTCGCCCCTTCATCATATTAGTGATGGAAAGTTGCAAAGCCTACATGACTTACGATGTTTTAGCAGCCTTTTGTCGTTAACGTCTTGTTATACGGTAATAATAGGCTCCATGCAAACAACCGCGTCACTGTCATATAGACTTTGCATGGAGCGAGTCTCGAAACTTCGCATCGGTAAGCCTTCACGAAGCATGGTTTGACTAACATCCTTCATAACGATATCCCTCTTTTCCAATAAAATATGCTTTGTTATAATTATTTCTTCATGATGAGGATGAATTCCTTTTACATTTCGGCATATAAATCCTTCACTAGAACGACTACTTCAGCTCCGGAATTACATATTTCGGCTCGCGTCCATATAGGCCGTCCACCAGATTGCGGGCAGCAAGCATCGCCATATTGAATCTCGTCTGATGGGTAGCCGAACCAATATGCGGCAGCAGCACCGCATTGTCGAGCTGGAGCAGCGGATTATCCGGCGTAACCGGCTCTTTTTCAAAAACATCCAGCCCTGCGGCGCGTATCGTGCCACTTCGCAGTGCCTGGACGAGCGCCGCCTCATCAACCGTCTCCCCTCGCGAGCAGTTAATAAAGATGGCACTGCGCTTCATCCTTGCAAACTGCTCCTGACCGATCATATGCTTTGTTTCCGGCGTTAGCGGCGTCATCAGGACGATGAAATCAGACTCTTGGAGCAGTTGATCAAGCGGGCTGTACTGAACGCCAAGCTGCTGCTCAACGTCTGGCTTGCGCGAACGATTATAATAGCTGACTTCCATATCAAACCCGAATTTTGCGCGTCTGGCAATGGTTTCGCCAATGCGGCCCATGCCAATGATGCCAAGCTTGGCGTGATGAACATCTATGCCAAATGTGGATGTGCCAATGCCGCGCTTCCACTGGCCGGCGCGAACGAGCTTATCCAGCTCCGCCACCCGGCGGGCAGCAGCGAGCATAAGCGCCATCGTCAAATCTGCCACCGTATCATCGAGTACGTAGGGCGTGTGCGTACCGATAATGCCGCGTTTTTTCATCGCATCCAGATCATTATTATTGTAGCCAACGGAAATGTTGCTGACTATTTTCAGCTTCGGTGCCGCCGACAGCAGACGCTCGCTGATCGCATTGCCCGCAGCAAGCAGACCTTCCACTTCGCTAATTTCTTCCGCCAGCTGCGCGCCCGTAATCCCCTGCTCGCCCTCCCACATCCGGGTATCGCAATGCTCATCGAGGTAGTTTTTCACCTCTGGGGGTATTTTGCTCGAAATAAATACTTTTGGTTTCATGTTATAATCCTCCATTTTCCAGATTTCATGATGTTCCTGCTTTCCTGCTCTTGCCTTTAAGCCCTATCCACTCTACAATAAATCATATTGCCTCCCGGTACCAACAATCGATTTCGTTCCCTGAAGGAGGAGCAGCCTTGGAAGCCTTTAACGAGCAGGTTCCCTACGAGAACCCGTTGCTTTCTATCCGAATTTTTCGAACACAGCGCTCGACCAGCGAATTGATCAAATGGCATTATCACAAACAGCTGGAGCTCATCTATATTATAAAAGGCAGTCTCAAGATCGATATTGAGGATGACAGCTTTGATCTTGAAAGCGGAGACATCGTTGTCCTCGGCTCAAGCCAGCTGCATCGCGACCGTAATGTTGGCAAGCTGGACTATATTGTGCTGCAATTTAATCTCGAGGATTTTTTCGACAACAGCACCATTCCTTATATCCGCTATTTTTCCGAGACGGAAAATCCGCTGAGCCGCGCCAACTATATTTTTCGTGAAAATCAAGCAATTCGGCAGCAGGCAAGCCAAGCTATTACTGAGCTGCTGCATGAAGCAACCCACAAGGAAACCGGCTATGAAATTGCCGTCAGCATCCAGATCAAGCAGCTGCTGCTGCTCATGCTGCGCGGCGACAGCCAGCGCATCCTGGCTAGGCAGGATGATTTTGACCATATCCGGCTAAAGCCTGTCCTTGATTATGTCGAGAACAATCTAGGCGAACGCATTCAGGTGGAGGACATGTGCCGAATTGTGAATATGAGCTACTATTATTTCGTTAAGTTTTTCAAAAAAACGATTGGCCTTTCCTTTACCGAATACGTTAATTATCGCAAAATCAAATGGGCGGAGCGGATTTTGCTCACGAAGGACTTAAGCATTGCCGACGTAGGCGAGCGGATTGGCATGCCGAATATGGCCCATTTTTATAAAACCTTCAAAAAATACAACGACTGTTCCCCCAAGCAATTCCAGCGCAAAATGCTGGAATGGGACCGCAGCTAAAGCTAATAGCTTCTCTGATTTAGGTTCCCATTTTCGTCTTCGGTTGTTAAGCTCTTAATCTTTGTTCTTTGTCTTTTGTACTTTTGCTCTTCCTGCTCTACGGACTTTGCTTTTTTTATTGTGTTTTTAGGAGGAGCGAGGAGAGGAGGGGCTGGTGTGGAGCGGAGTGAAAGGTTTGAGCTGGAGAAGCGAAGCGTTCGCTTTTGCTGCCCAATTTCTACGATGCGGAGCATAGTTTAGAGAAATTGGGCAGCAATGGCGATCGTAGGCCAAACCTTTCACGCAGCGCAGCACAGCCCTTCCTCACCGAGCCGCCGCGCGCGCACCCTAACAAACGATAAAAAAAACTTGTCCACCTTAACTTTTAGGTGTGACAAGCTTTTTGTGCATAACGAGCTTATAGCCGACGCCGCGAATCGATTCGATTTGCACCGACTGCTGTCCCAGCTCCAGCTTTTTGCGAAGCGAGCTGACATGCACATCTACGGTACGCTGACCGCCGATGTAATCGAAGCCCCACACGACATTCATGAGATCGTCGCGCGTAATAACCATGCCTGGCCGCTGCACAAGATACAACAGCACTTCAAATTCCTTCGGACGCAGCGGGATCGATTCCCCATCCAGCACGACCTCATATTTATCCGGATAGATCGACAGCTCGCCCGCTGTAATGATCTTCTCTGTCGTTTCAGGCATCATGTTATCGTCCTGAAGCTGAGTCCGGCGCAGCACCGCAGATACGCGCGCCAGCAGCTCGGCAACGCCGAACGGCTTAGTAATATAGTCATCCGCACCATGCTTCAGACCTTGCACGACTTCTTCCTCGGCATTGCGGGCTGTCAAAATAATGACCGGCGTCCGCAGGCCATTTTGACGCAGGCGATTTAAAATGTCGAAGCCGTTCATTCCCGGCAGCATAATATCCAAAATAATGAGATCAAAGCTGCGCTGCAGCGCAGTTTGCAAACCTTCTCCACCATGATCGGCGACCGTTATTTCGTAGCCTTCCTGCGTCAAATTGTATGACAGAAGTCTAGCGAGTGTCGGTTCGTCTTCAATGACAAGCACTTTATGCGACATGGTAACCTCCAGCATTATTGCATTTATTCATCCCTATTCTAACATGAAATTATATAGAAGTGGTAAACCTTTTGCGCTAAGCGTGAAACCGCTACTGCTGAAGCACCGGAAGTTCAATAATAAATGTCGTTCCACGGCCCACTTCGCTCGTTACCGATATCGTTCCTTTGTGCAGCTCAATCAAATGCTTAACGATCGACAAGCCAAGCCCCGTGCCGCCTGAACTGCGCGAACGCGCCTTGTCCACCCGGTAGAAGCGCTCAAAGATGCGCGGCAAATCCTTCTTTGGAATGCCGATTCCCGTGTCGCTGATACGTATGCGGATATGGTCCTCGTTTATGCCTTCCATTTTCACGGTCACCCGCCCGCCCTCTGGCGTATAGTTGATGCCGTTCGAAAGCAAATTCATCACAATTTGCCGCAGCCGATCCTCATCCGCTTCCATATATAGGCCTGCTTCCAGATCCATCTTCAGCTCAATTACCTTGCGCGATGCCTCCGCCTCCAGCAGCTTGAGCGTTTTATCCATAAATATATCCATATTGACCGGTGAAAAATAGAGCGGAACCCGCCGCGACTCGATTTTCGACAGCTCCAGTATATCCCCGATCAACCGATTCAACCGATCGCTCTCATCAAAAATAATTTGCAAAAACGAGCGCGAAGTTTCCGCATCATCCACGGCACCTGCAATCAGCGTCTCCGCGAAGCCTTTAATCGCCGTAATCGGCGTTTTCAGCTCATGCGATACATTCGCAACGAATTCGCTGCGCATCCGCTCCAGGCGGCGAATAGCTGTCACATCCTGCAGCACGAGCAGCATACCCTCATATTCTTCTCCCTCTTGCTCGATCGGCACCAAATTCAGCTCCAGCAGCCGCTCCTCGGGAAAATAGAACGTAACCTCCTCGCGGATATGCTCGCGAGTTTCCAGCCCCTCTTGAATCATTTGAGCCAGCTCAAATTGCTGTTTGCCTTCGGCGTAATGGCGCCCAACGAGCTCGCGTGCCGAGAAGCCGAGCAATTCCTCTGCGTGCCTGTTCATCAGCACGAAGCGGCCGGTACGATCAATCATGACGACGCCGTTGATCATGTTGTCCAGCACGCTTTCCAGCTGGCTTTCATTTTGGCGGATCTGCGTCATTTGCACCTGCAGGCTGTCTGCCATGGCGTTAATCGCATTGCCAAGCTCGCCAATCTCATCCTGCTTGGCTACCACCACGCGCGCCTGATAATCCATATTTTTAATCCGCTTCGCGACGCTTGTAATTTGCTCAAGCGGCCGCGTCAGACTGAGCGCAATACGGTAGCTGACAACGGCAGCAGCCAAAAACAGCAGCAGCAGTCCGCCGCCAATAACCGTCCATACGTTGCGGATGCTCTGCTCTACATCACTTAGGCTCATCGCCAATCGGATAACATTGGAGTTCGGGTTGCTGCTATCGGTCAATATCGCCACATACAGCAGATTCTGGTGCAACGTATCGCTTTCCCTGATCGTGCGGCCAACGCCGTCCTCGCGCGCTTCGGCTACCTCCGAGCGGCTGTTGTGATTGTCCATCGTGGACACTTCATGATCCGAGTCGCCCACTACGATACCATCACCGGAAATAAAGGTGACCCGGGCGCCAGTGAAGCCTTTCAGACTTTTTGCTTCCTCGGTAAAATAGGGCTCCACCTCGCTCAGCGTGCCCTGCTTCCATTCCATTTTCGCCAAAATGATGTGCATTTCCCGTACCATATTGTCTTCCAATGCACTAATATGATTTTGCTTGAACGTATTTGCCATAATAAGTCCGGCCGCCGTAACGGATAAAGCAATCATTAAAATCATAATAATCGTCAGCCGATTTCGAAAGCTGTTCACGCCACCCACTCCTCGTGTTCATTGCACTCGTTTATTAGATTAAAGGTGGAACAGGTGCTTCGCTGCGCGAAAGATTGGTCTTCCGATCGCCATTGGTATTGATTTTCCTGAACAATAAATACTCTATCGGAAGAAAATCAACACCAAAAGCGAACACTCCGTTTCTCCAGACCAACCCTTCACTCCACTCGCACCATCCACCCGTTTTCTAAAAAAACCTCGTCCATCCTGAACATTTTATCATACAGATATAGAAAAATGGCATATGCATTTTTCATAAAAAAATCCCCATAGGGGCGCGGTAGGAAGCTTATCTTGAAAGATAAGCTTCCTACCGCAAGCCCTATAGGGATTATGCCCCGCTTTTCAAAGAGGGCAATGGCTATTTTAAAGAAAATATTTTATTATTGTAAATCCGCTTCACAAAGCCATTTCATCCTTTTAATAACCAATTAATATCCAAATACCTTCCAAGATTGGAGACCAATTAGCACCGACTCATCACCAGGGATAAGAACGCGAATTTTATTCGTTTTCACAGGCGTAAAGCTCGTTTCATTGTCTTCATTCGCCTTCAAGCCAAGACCCGAAACCTCCGCAACATCAAGCCATTGCTCGCCATCCCAATATTGAACCGAATATTGCTCCGGCAGCTTAACAGCTCCTTCGCCATCGTTCCAATGAACACGAATGCTGCTAATCGTGTAATCTTGGGCAAACTCGTATTGCGCCCATTGAACAGGCGCTTCAACAGCCTCCGTAGCAGAAGAAGGAGTATTCGGCGCCTCGGTTGCTGGCGGAGCATCCGCATTTAGAGCTAGCCGCAGTACATGCAGGCCAACCGCCGCTGCTGGTGTCACTGCCCCCGTATCAGGCTGGCCAACTGCCTGTTCACCGCTGGACTGTGTTCCTGCCTCCACACCTTGAGGCTCATCCTGCGAGGTCGAAAGCGTACCTTGCTCTGAAATATCCGCAGCCAGTGAGGAACCGCTGAATATGGAGCCGATCTCCGCCCCGCTTAACGCACGGCTGTAAATTTTAAAGTCATCCAAAGCTCCGTCCAAATACGGATCGCCATATTGGGATTTGCCAAGGTAATTCAAATTCGTATTGCCAAGGCTTGATGGCTTTAAGGTCATCGCTGTATTAATCGCAACCTGTACCCCATCAACGTACATTCTGCCCGTCGTGCCCGAAAGCGTCACGGCGACATGCTTCCAGACGCCAGTAGGCAATACCGGTGCATTAAGCTGCTGCTCCGCGCCGTTGCCGCTGGACGTAATGGCAAAGCGCAGCCCGCTGCCGCCAGCACGCGGCGTCAGGAACATATTGGCATTCGTTCCTGTGCCAAAATCGAAGATGCGCGACCAATCGCTAATGGTGTCTAATTTGACCCATGTCGAAATCGTAAAATCATTTACAGCGCTGACGATGCCCGTTGGCAAGGACGCATAGCCGCTCGTGCCGTTAAGGTCGAGCGCATTGCCCGAACGTCCCGCTACCCATGCCGTCGTGCCGGATAGCGTTGCATTTTTCCCATTGCCTGAGGAATCTGTCGCTGTCGTGCCATTTGTCTGATTGAACAAGTAGTTCGCAATGACCTCTGGCAAAGGAGCCGCCGGGTTAACCGTATGCGTAACCGTTGCATTCGCAGTCAGGCTGCCATCATTTGCCGTAAGCCTGAATACATAAGTTCCCGCCGTCGACACCGTCGCCGTCGTGTTTACATCTGCTGCGTTTGCGAATACAGCCGTTCCTGGACCGCTAACAAGCGTCCAGACGCTCGTCAAAGTGCCAGAAGGCAAACCATCATCCGTTGCAGTTCCTGCCAGAGCAACTGGCGAAGGAAGCGTGAATATACCTGCTGTGCCCGCGCTTACAACCGGTGCTGTATTCGTTGGCGCTGTTCCTTGTGCAAGCTCAATGTCATACGTTGCAGCCGTACCAATGTTTAGGGTAACTACAGCCGCTCCGCTGCTCGAAACATTGATTCCGCCAGCTACAGCGTTGTTAACCAAAATATTATAATAGCCAGCAGCCAAGCCTTTGAAGGTTACTTTCGTTGTGTGCGCCGTTCCCGCTGTCGAGTTTTTCAAATTGAATTTCACATTGTTTTTGGCCTTCGTAATCGTTGCTGTTGCAATTTTGTCACGCTCCAGCTCCATGCCGAATTTCTCGGTTATGAGGTTAAGACGCTGGAATACGCCATCCTTCGGCACAACCGTGTAGCTGGTGCTATTGTCGGTTGCATCGCAGCCATAACAGTAGACGCCGAAAATAGGATCAACGGCTACGTCAGAGCTCAAAATTTTAATGGCGCCGAACAAGCCCAGATCTGCTTCTCCTGCCATGCCACGCCAGCCGTTTTGCAAGGCGCCGCCGCCTACTCCCAGTGCAGGATAGTTGCCTTTTTCCGCCTGATACGTCCAGGCTACAGCACCAAGATCTGCCGGGTCTGCGCTGATTTGACCGGAGTTAATCGCGCCGACGTTGGCGATTTTGGCTGCATAGGACATACGCTGCTCCACTTCCGCATTGGTCGAGTTATTGCGAACCCAATCGTCCATCGCATAGCCCGCCAGCGACACCGTGTACTGGAAGTTCCACCAGTTCTCGCCGGTAATCGTGACCGGATCAGCATAGTAGTACCAGACTGGCATATGGCCGCGTGCTGCCCGCGTTTTCAAATTGATTTTGCTTTTCATCGTATTGTTGTTGTTCATCTTGGCAAGCGTGTAAACCGCTTCTTCGCCTGTATTATCGTAGTTATACTCCGAGCCGTAAGGGTATGTCGTATTTGCGAAATTATTGTATTTGGTCGCCATTTTGGCGATCAAATTATTCGCTTCCGCCGTGTAGCCCTCGTCCTGCAGCGCCTTAATAATGTCCGGCGTTGTCAATTCGCCCATGAGGCCCGTGTTCCAGTTGTAAGCGATACCTGGTCCGTACAGGGCATTGAAAATGTTATAAGCCCGCAGCAGATAGGTGTTTTTCGGATTGTCATACGTAATCAAATTCGGATACAGCTTAGCGATTTTGTACATGCTGAAATACGTGTTGTAAATATGAGGATATGCGTAGCCCCGATAGGTTGGCGTGTCATTTGGCTCTGGCATCAGGAAGTCGTGGATCAAATAATCCGTCTGATGCTGCGCCATCAGCCTGCCCCAAATGGCGACCGTCAAATAATCGTCAAGCGCCGTAACCTCGGAGGCAACGGGGGTTTGAACATTTTTCTCCGCTAGGAACTGTGCATGAGTGTAACCCCAATCATCGCCCCAGCCCCAATAGCCGTTGAAAATATTGCGTTTGGAGTTGGTATCCATCATCCAGTCGTCAAACACCTTGTCGCGAATATCGCCCGGAACGTTCCACTGCGTGCTGTTCACCATGAAGGTCGAATGCCGCTGGAGCGCTGCATCAACGGGTTCAATCGCATAAAACTGCAGAACCGTCTTTTCCCCGTTTCCATAGTTGACCGTTATCAAATTCTGGCCCAGCTTGTTCATCGTAATTGAATACAGCTTATGGTTCGTGCCCGTTGTACCGAGTGACGTAATCGTCGTGTCGGACGGGTATTGTGGTGTAATCGAATTAATGGTTTTCGTCGTGTGCAGATCGAATTTAGCCGTTTGGTTCGTTGGCACGATCATGCCCGGAACGACCGTAACATCGATATGGCCCTCGTTGTAAAGACGATCCTTTACATCATTTTCGTTAGCGACTTTGAAAAATTTAAACGCATACGTTTTGCTTGCGCCCGGTGCGAGCGTCAGGCTCGTATTCGGCAAATAGCCGCGATTCGTGCTTTTGATCACATTGGAGTGGATATAGAAGACGTTGAGGCCTTCAATCCAGCCGCCTTGATCCATTGCCCATTTGCTGCCCGGATGCTCCTCGACTCTCCAGCGATCCTGGTATTCAAAGCCTGCTCCTGTGCTCGCATCAGGAACCATCAGCAAATAAGGGCCGATGCCGCTTGGCCGTGCTGCTGTAATATAGGAGCTGTTGTTGCCAACAAAGGAGTGGGTTAGCACGCGTGTTTCATAAATTTGCTCGTTGCTGCCGCCCGTCCAAAATTCATTGAACGGCAATGGCAAACCAACGTCGCCAAATTCAATCGTTTGCGTGCTCGTATTCGTCAGCTCGATTTTCCATAAAAAATAATCGTTTACGAGCGAATACGTATTAACCAGCTTGAAATTTTTGACGCCATTGGCATTCGTCGAGTTCTGGTAAGTAATCGTTACGTTGTTGCCCGTCTGGCTTTGCGTTCTGCCGTCGGAGGAGCTTTGCGTCAATGCCGTCTGCCAAGCTCCTGTACCGAAGCGGTACTTGAACATGAGCTCGCCCAGCCACTGGTGATCAGCCGTGTTCTGATTAGGCGTTACCGTCGGATTCATCACATATTGCGTGTTGAAGGTGTCTCCCGTCAGGCGCAGTGAGTTGATTTCTCCGTTTGTGCCGGTGGAAATGTTGAAATTGCTGTCGGAAAGCGTGTAAGCGGAAGCGATGTGAGGAATTAAAATTACCATTAAAGCGGTTACAAAAACAGATGTTGCCAGCTTAAGCATTTGCCTTGAACGAGGTAGCCATTGCATGGTCATGCGGTTTAGCCTCCCTGAACCTATTTTTATGTTGCATCTGTCCTCCCCAGGATGTAAAAACCATTTTTTTGAAATATAGGAAAGTATATGATTTCGCCATACTTTCTCTATATTTCTCGGACTGAAACGCGCCGCGCCACCAAACCACGGCTTTCGGCCGTTTCACCTTGGGGCAGCGTCTTGCATTTCCGGTATGCCCGTATGCCGCTGTGCCGCCTTGCCGCTTTGTAATCCTCACACCACCTCCTCTCAGCGCTTTTTTCCATTAAAAAAGACCCTATTACTCAGAGCTGCGACTCCGTTAGCCTGCTGCTGGCAATAGGGAAGATGGGGGAGTAATCATTACTCCCTCATCCGGCAAACCATTTCATGCTGTGAACGCTATGGGATGGATCAACTCGTACTCTATTAGTTACACTTCTATTCAACATACTCCCATTTGGGACTATGTCGTTTCTCTCACCCAAACAGCCATTTCCCCTGCACCGCGATTCGCCCAAGCAAAATACGGAATAAACTTCAGCTCGGCAGCTTCCTGCTGCCAATCCGCATTATGACGATACAGCTGTCCTTGCCAGCCGTCCGAAACCTGCCGCTGTCCGAGCACCGAAATCGTCTGCATGCCTCCTAGCAAAGCAGGCTCAAAAGCGGTACTAAGCTCACTTCCCGCAGGCAGCGCCAATTGGTAAAGCTGCTCGCCATTGTCCGTTTCCTCCAAGCAATAAACGAAGGGGCCGCGCTGCAAAGCTACTTTTCCGGCATTCTCGCGGACTAGCGGATGGCTTTTCATCCGGTGAATCGGCATCGTAAATACGAGCTCCACCGTATCGCCGCTCTGCCATACACGATCGATTTGGGCATAGCCATTGTCAATTTCACTTCCACTAATTTGCTGTGGCTCGCCACCATTAACTGCCCACGTTGCCTCCCCGCACCAATCCGGAACACGCAGCTTTAGCGCAAACGCAATCGGACGCGCGGTGCTGATTGTAAAGCTGACTTCACCGTCCCAAGTATAGGCCGACTTCTGTTCGAGCTGTACTTCTGTATCCGCTATTTCAAGCTTCGCCGCGCCCCCTACATACAAATGCACATAAATAGCCGACTTCTGGACCGTATACACATATTGACCGAGCGAAGCCAGCAAGCGCGCGATATTCGGCGGACAGCAGGCACAGCCGAACCAGCCCTGCCTTTGCCCGCATACATGATGCGTATTTTTATTCCCGGCGAGCTGTGAAGGATTAACCTCCAGCGGATTGACGTAGAAAAAGGTTTTGCCATCCCGTGCCATCCCGCTAACGACCGTATTGTAAAGCGCCCGCTCCATCACATCCGCATAGCGGCTGTCCGGCTCGATTTGCAGCATGCGGTGGGCGAAGAAAATCAGTCCGATAGAGGCACATGTTTCGGCATAAGCCGTATCGTTTGGCAGATCATAATCGGATGTAAAAGCTTCCCCCTCCGCCATCGAGCCAATGCCGCCAGTAATGTACATACGCTTGGCTACTATGTTATCCCATAGCTTTTGGCACGCTTGCAGCAAGGCTTCATCTCCCGTTTCAGCGGCCAAATCGGCCATGGCTGTACACATATAGACGACACGCACCGCATGGCCAACCGCTTGCTCCTGCTCCTGAACCGGAAGATGAGCCTGGCTGTAGGGCAAATCATGGGCGATGTCCAGCTGTGGAAAATGAACCTTCCGCCCGCGCTTCTCCCACTCTTGCTCATAGAAGGACGGCTTAGCGCCCCTTTGCTCTATAAAATAACGGCTTAGCGCCAAATAATGGTCTTTTCCCGTCGCATGGTAAAGCTTCACAAGTGCCAGTTCAATTTCCTGATGACCGTCATAGCCGTTCAGCTTGCCGGGTTCCCGTCCAAATACACGATCGATATAATCTGCAAAACGGCAGGCTACCTGCAAAATCATCTCATTACCCGTCGCCTTGTTATAGGCGACTGCCGCTTCTATTAAGTGACCTGCGCAATAAAGCTCATGGCATTCCGCCAAATTCGTCCACCGGTTTTCAGGTTCCTTCACTGTAAAATACGTATTTACATAGCCGTCAGGCTGCTGGGCTTTCGCAATTAGCTCTACGACGCTGTCTGCTACCTGCTGAAGCGCCGGATCTGGCTCCGTCTCCAGCAAATAGCTGACGGCTTCCAGCCACTTCGCCACATCGCTGTCTTGAAATACCATGCCGTGGAAAGCGCCTTCCGCTTCACCAGCGGCGATTTTAAAGTTTTGAATCGCATGGCTTGGCTCGGCTTCAGGCACCCGGTCGTTCAGCGCCTCCCATTGATAAGGGACAACCACCTCGCGCACGAGCCGAATATAGTCCGACCAGAACGGGTCGCTAATTCTCACCTTGTCCAAGGTTAGCGGTTTTGAGCGGTCCGTCGGCTTAATTCCTTCCTGCAGCTGTTCATTCAATTGGTTATTCATTCTCTTCCTCTCCTCTTCTATCTATGGTCAGCCTTTAACGCCGCCTACTGTGAGCCCTGCTATAAAAAAGCGTTGAAAAAACAGGAACAGCACCAAAATCGGAATAATCGTCATAATCGAGCCTGCAAGCAGCACCTCATAATTATTGCTCGTCGGCGACAGCAAGCCGGACAAGCCAATCGGCAATGTGAATTTCTCAGTTGAACGCAGTACGATGACCGGCCATAAAAAGTTGTTCCAGCTGAACAAGGCTTGCAAAATTGTCATCGCACCAAAAGCAGGAAGCATCAGCGGAACCATAATACGGAAGAAAATACCGAATTCCGTACAGCCATCTATGCGGCCCGCATCCATAAAATCCTTCGGAAGCCCAATCGCAAATTGGCGAAAAAAGAAAATCGGCAGCGGCGCTACGACAAATGGCAATATAACGCCCCAAATCGAGTTGATGATCAGCAGATCAATCGACAGCTTATACAGCGGAAGAATAATAATTTCCACCGGAATCATCATGACGGCAAGCACGAGTGTAAATACGAGCGCCCTTCCTTTGAAGCGGTACATCGCCAGTCCATAACCGACCATCGAGGAAAGCAGCAAGCACAGGAAAGTAAATAAGAGCGTAATGACCAAACTGTTGCGATACCAGTGAAAATAGTTCTGCGAGCCCCCCTTTCCCGAAAAAATCATTTTGTAGTTGGCCAGCGTCATCACATCAAAGTCCAGCCTCACATTCAGTCCGTAACGAAACAGCTCTGACGCTGGTTTAAACGAAGCAAGCAGCAGTGCAAACAGCGGGAACAGCGCGAGCACTGCAAACGCCCCGAACAACAGCACCAGCAGGAGGGAGAACCCTTTATTCCCCGTTTTTTCAGCCATCTCCCTAATCCTCCTTTTTGAAAAATCCGAGCAAATTCAGCTGAATGACGCTAACGACCAAGGTGATGCCGAGGAGCGTAATCCCAATCGTTGAACCAAAGCCCAGATCAAAATATTGAAAGCCTTGCTGATAAATGTAGCCCACCATCGTCAGGCCGATATTTTGCGGTGACCCCCGGCTCCCCCACAGCATAAAGCTTTCGGTAAACATCGCATAACCGCCATAGATGGTAATCGTGAATACATAAATAGTGATCGGCTTCAACAGCGGAATCGTAATTTTGAAAAATTTGCTCAGCGTGCCCGCACCGTCCATATCCGCCGATTCATACAGCTCACGCGGAATGCCCTGCAGCGCCGACAGAAAATACAGCATATTAATGCCTGCCCAACGCCAGGTAGCGAGCACGACTAGCGCGAACATGCTCAGGGAGGGGCTAAGCAGCCATTTTTGACTGGATAGGCCAAACAGCGAAATGAAGGAATTCATAATGGCACCATCCAGCTCGCTAAAAATAAGCCTGAAAATAATGCCCGCGACTACTATGGAGGTCAAAGCCGGTATAAACAAGCTGGCTCTGAAAAAGTTTTTCGCCCGCATAATGCTGGAGTTCAGCAGTGCTGCAAGCGTGAGCGGCAGCGGAATGAGCACCAGCAGCGTCCAAAATACATAACGCGAATTGTTCCATAAAGCCTGATAGAAGTCGCTGTTCCATAATTTGCGATAGTTGGCTAAGCCAATAAATTTCACATCTCCCGGCAGCACCTGCTGAAAGCTCATAATGACCGCATGAATGAGCGGATAGGAGAAAAACAACAGAAATGAGACGATAAACGGCATAATAAACAAATAGGGAGCGAGCTTCTGGGAATTCATGCGCCTGGGCGCTGTTTTTTGCTTCTTAAGGGCGAGCCTGCCCATGTTGGCATTCATGCTGATTTCACCTCCGACTTACGCATACTTAGGAGCTGCGAGGAAATTAGCGGTACTTTATTTCGCCGCAGTCTCTTATAGTTAACGTTTTCTGTATAGACGCAGCGCTTGCGCAGGCTGCCCATGCTAACCAGGCCGAGTTGCAGCATTTCGGCTAGACCGCTGGCAGCCATGCGAGCGCAGGCGTCTTGCTTAAACCGGTGTCCCTCTCGAATTGCTCTTTAGCTCTGTGGTTAATTGATTAATTGATTATTTCCCTGTATCCTTGCGAAGCTTGGCTGCGACTTCTGCAATTACGGTTGCTGGATCTTCATTGAATTGAAAGATTTTAGGAACGATTTCGTTACGGACAGCATCGAACACAACTGGCGACGTCTCGCGAATGTTAACCGGATAAATTTCATTCTTGATTTCAGTCAGTGTCTTGAAAATATCTGTGCCAAAGTAGTCGGTGAATTTATTCGGCTCCTCCATCGCTGGATCGCTCCATACTTCGGTACGAATTGGGTCCATGCCAAGCTGCTTCCATACTTGAATGTTGCCGTCTTTGGACAGCTTCGCATAAGCAAGGAATTTTTTGGACAGCTCCAGATTTTTCGTCTGAACAGTAATCGACAAGCCGGTTCCACCCATGCCTGCTGAACGATTGCCTCCTTCTTCCCATGCCGGCATTGGACGAATGATCATTTTGCCTTTCAAATCAGGCATTTCATCCGTGAAGCGATTCATAAACCAAAATGGCATAAATACCGATACTGCGCCGCCGCCATTCATAAAGGCTTTGTACTCTGGCGTATCGTGTCCAACACCTGGAGAGACCGCTGCGATTTTTTCATCCACCAGCTTTTTAAAGAAGGTCATCGCTTCGATATTGCGCGGATCATCAACCGTAATTTCACCGTCCGGGCCCACCTGATCAGATTTCAGCTGATTAATTGCCGGCCACCATGACCAGTTGCCCGCGCCTTCAAACGTGATGAATGGCACGCCTGTTTTTTCCACTACCGTCTTCCCGTATTTCTCAACATCGGACCACAGCTTAATATCATCTGGGTTTACGCCTGCCTTATCCATCAGCTCCTTGTTGTAATACATGACCGTTGCGCCAACGTGCATATCTACGCCATAATACTTGCCGTCCTTGCTGTAAATATCGACGCGGGATTTCACAATATTCGGAATTTCCGGATCAACGATGTCATTAAGCTCCGCAAGCTGAACCTCTCCCTTCATAAAATTCGGGAATTTGCTTTGCTCAATATCGACCAAGTCCGGTGCCCCTTCATTCGATTGCAGAGCAAGCAGCAGACGAGTATGCATGTCATCATAAGGAATCGTTTGTGCATCCAGTGTTATTGGCTGATCCGGATTGTTTTTATTCCATTCTTCGGCCATAAACGTATAGAAGTCTGCATGCTGCTGGACAAACGTCCACAGCGTCAGCTTGACCGGGTCCGCCGCTGGCGCCCCCGCCTCTGCGGATGCTGCTGCTGTCGGCTCGGAAGTACCGCTGTTTGTAGCTGATGCCCCACCATTCCCATTTCCACCGCTGTTGCTGCAAGCCGCCATCAGCATTGTGACTGCTAAAATGCTTGCGGTTATACCCAATCTCCCTTTTTGCATTCCATCATCCCCCGTGAACGTTTTTTATGCTTAATCCTTGCGGATTATAGCCACACATAGGTAAGCGCTTACACCAAAAAGTTAAACGTTTAGATTTATATTGAAAAGTAACGGATGGTACCTTTGTTCACCATTCGCTTCCCTATTGCAAGTAGTGGACGACCATCCGTTATTGTTATACTCCTTTTTAAAAACCAATGCACCTATTCAAGTTGCCAGCTCGGCTACCGAATCCCGTTCAATCAGCTTGCAGACAGGCTTCTCGCCCGTTTCGACCTGCTCTCCATGCAAAATACGCGACAGTGCCTCCATTGCCTTATATCCCATTTCATGAAGCGGAAGATCCATCGTCGTAATACTTGGACTCACATATTCGCTGAATTCACGGTTGTCAAAGCCGATAATCGACAGCTGCTCAGGAATTTGGATGCCCAGTTCCTTCGCGGCCCGCATGACACCGACAGCCATGACATCATTCATCGCCACAATAGCTGTTGGCGGCTCGGGTGTCTCCAGCAGCTCTTTCGCCAGCCGGTAGCCGGATTCCGCCTCCCAGTCGCCCATTTTAATCCACTGTGGATTGAATGGCAGCTCGAATGCCGTAATCGCTTTATAAAAACCGCCCAATCGCAGCCGCGATGGCATGGAATCCACCGCCCCGCTGATGATTGCAATGCGGGAATGCCCTTTACTCGTTAAATAGCTGATGGCTTCAAAAGAAGCCTGCTCATCGTCGTATTGAATGGACACATCGTTTTGCGTATAGCAGTAGGTATAGACGATTGGCTTGCCTTCCGTATCGAAGAGCCCCGTCAAATCGCGGGGATGAGCGCCGATATAAATCATGCCATCCACTTGCTTGCCAAGCAGCTCTGACACGGCATCCTCCGCATATTTGCGGTAAGCGTCCACCTGATCGAACTGGCGGCCAATCCGCTTATCCAGCCGCAGGTTTGTCAGCAAAATATGCATATCGAGGCGATCTGCGCAGTCGTTGATGCCGTCGATAATCTCCGGCACATTAAACACCGTCACGTCCTCTGCAATGACTCCAATCGTATTCGTCCGCTTGCGCTTCAAGCTCTGAGCCGCATTGTTAGGCTTGTAGTTCATCTCCTCAATGACCTGCTCGACTCTTTCGCGCGTCTTTCGGCTGACATTTCGCGTGCCATTTATGACATAAGAGACTGTGGCGGTTGAAACTTGGGCTTTGGCAGCGATGTCTTTAATGCTAATAGTCGACAAACCGTCACTCCTTTATGTTAAACGATTAGATTTTGTTCTAAATTGGTTATAACACATGAAATCATTTTTATGCAAGCGCTTTTTTGTTAGGCCATGCATTTTAAAAAAAGCCAAGGTCTCAAAATCACCTTAGGCTTGGAAACTCCCTTTTCCTATAAGCATTACAAGAAATGAGTTATCAACGGTTTTACCATACCGACAGCCTCGTTCTTGTGTCATTTTCACTAGTCACATACTCGATATTTTTGAAATCATTAGAAAATGCTTGGCAATTTTCCCTTTTGGAAAAGCTTTTAAATCTGCAAAGATGACATAATACCGCGTATTATGTCAAAGGGCCTTAATAGCTCGCCAATAATGCTTCCAAATGTACCAGGAATCTGAAAAGCTATTCCTATTTTCAATGATAAAACTCCTTAACGTATAATCATTGATTTCTCTAAATGCTCTTTCCTTTTTTGCATCTTTTGCAAAATAAAATGATGGAGCGTCGCCAGCGGCTGCTGCACCATAATAGACAGAACAACGGGTACAGCAGCCAGCGGGCTGAAATAGCCGAGCGCCAGCACCATACCTAAGGAAATGTTGCGCATGCCTGTCGCAAACGATACCGTAATTTGCACTTCTTTGCTGGCTGCACGCATCGTTCCGATAAAGCCGACAGCGTAGCATAGCGAGACGAGCAGCACAACGAGCGGCAAAAGCTTGAATAGGTCGCCCTTAAGCTGCTCGGTATACGGGGCAATTGCCGCTGCATTCAGCGCGACTACCGCCACAAAGCACAGCTTTGAAAGGGGCGCTGCGACAGGCTTAACCTGCTCCAGCAGCCGCCCACGGCTCAATTGATGGAGCAGCACGCCGAGCAGCGTTGGCAGCACAATGATGAGCAGCAAATCCAGCATGAGCGGTGCGCTCTCGATCTCTACTGCCGTTTGGAAAAATAAATGGAGCCCCGCAGGCACGACGAACGGGCATAATGCCGAATCGATAACGACCATCGCGAGCATGAGCGGCACGCTGCCGCCTGACATGCCTACCCACAGAACCGTAGACACGCCCAGCGGAATAATGGTAAACAGCACAAGCCCCACCACATAGGGCGACGATGCGCCGAACAGCAACGTGCCAAGGCCATAGGCGATTATTGGACAGAGCACATGCGCGAGCAGAAACGTCCAGGCAAGCACGCCCGGCCTCTTCATAACCGCTCCAAGCTCCTTCACCCCGCAGCCAAGCGCCATTGTCAGCGTCACATAAGCGAACAAATAAGGCACGGCAGCCACCATGCTGCTAAGCCTATCGGCGAATATAAAGCCAGCTATTAACGAAAAGGGAATAATAACAAACATCCATTGCTCAAAATAACGGTTAAAAGCTAGTCCAAATGCTTTCGTAAGCCATCCCTCTTTTGTTAGGTTCTAGAAGTCTATACAAGCCGTGTTTTCAATAAAAATAAAATCAAGATGCTGAGGGCAGCCTAGCTGCACTTGCATTCAGCCTTTATAATAGCATAGAACAGCAAGCGTCTCTTGCTTTCATCTCCATTTTATCGCACAAAGGAGTCCGCATCTTATGGATAGTCATTTTTTTGCTTACATGTACCGCCTCAACTATATTGAGCGCTGGAGCCTCATGCGCAATACGACCAAGGAAAACGTCGCCGAGCATTCCTTCCATGTTGCCCTGCTCGTGCATATGCTTTGCGAAATCGGCAATTCGCTTTTTGAAAAGCAATATAATGCTGATCGCGCGGTGACGCTCGCTTTGTTCCACGATGCGACGGAGGTGTTTACCGGCGACATTCCTACGCCGGTCAAGCATCATAATCCTAAAATGCTCGCCAGCTTTCGCGAGCTTGAAGCGCTCGCCGCTGAGCGGCTGCTTGCCATGGTTCCTGAGCCGATGCAGAAAACCTATACCCCGCTGCTGGGCAAGCACCACGGCAGCCTTTCTCCTGAGGAACAGACGCTTCAATCGATGGTGAAAGCCGCTGATTTGCTTGACGCTTACTTGAAATGCCTCTATGAACTATCGGCAGGCAATCGCGAATTTCTCGTGGCACGGGGTCAAACTGAGCAAGCGCTGGCTGCATTAAATATGCCCGAGGTTGAATGGTTTCTCACCCATATGGCGCCAAGCCTCGGCATGACGCTTGATGAGCTGTCTGACTGAAGCTAAGCAGGGCTAGGCTAGGCTGTGTCGTGCTGGATACACTTATCCAAGCGTATTCATCCTGGCTGCTCCATACCTGAAATGGAAGAAAGGACGGAATAAATCCCGTCCTTTCTTCCATTTTTCTTTTCCGCTAAACAACCTTAGCTCAGTCACGCATCTTTGAAACATAAGTACTAACGGCTTCATAGAAAGCTTTCCATTCTTCACTCGGTTGTTCAGCTGAACTAGCCTCAGGCAATGGCGTTAGCTGATCGGCTAATGGCTGCATAGGGCTAAGCTCCTCATGCTCCTTGGCACGTAGCGCTCCGTTTGGCGCGTCTCCTCCAACTGCATTTGAAGCTGTATCCCATGCTTCGCTAGCTGCCGCCCCCAGCACCTGAGCCGTTGCCTGACCCTGGCCTTCTTCGGTCTCGACTGTCCCTTCGCCGCTTCGTTTGCGGCGCTGGGCCATTACTTTCGTTAGCTGGTCTCTCAGCTTCTCTTCTGCCATCTGGCACTCACCCTTTCAGCCAGTTTTTCCGCAGCTCAAACAGCTCTTTCAGCTCGTCTGTCGACAGCTCGGTAATCCACTGCTCAGACTGGCCGACGACTTGGTCATTCAATGACTGCTTGCGTTCAATCATCTCATCGATTTTCTCCTCAAGCGTGCCTAGCGTAATGAACTTATGAACCTGCACCTCGCGCGTCTGCCCAATTCGGAAGGCACGGTCCGTCGCTTGATTTTCCACTGCCGGATTCCACCAACGGTCAAAATGAAACACATGATTGGCCGCTGTAAGATTAAGTCCCGTTCCGCCTGCTTTAAGCGATAGAACGAAAGCGCTGCAAGGCTGCTCGGGATTTTGAAAGCCTTCGATCATCTCGTCGCGCTTTGTTTTCGGCACTCCGCCGTGCAAATAAGGAACGCTCGTGCCCAGCCGCTCTTCCAGCAGCTTCTTGAGCTGATGGCCCATCTCAACGAATTGGGTAAAAATCAGGCAGCGCTCCCCTTCGGCAGCGACCTCCTCCACCATATCCATCAGGCGGGCGACCTTGTTCGAACGTACTTCCTCCCACTGCTTCGCTCCGCCATTATCCCCTTCCATCAAGCCGGGATGATTGCAAAGCTGCTTAAGCCGGGTCAAGGAAGCCAGAATAAGACCGCGCCGCTGCATCGCTCCTAACGTATCGAGCTTCTCCAGCAGGTCCGAGACAATATTTTCATACATCGCGCCCTGCTCTGCCGTAAGTGTAATATACGTCTTGCCTTCGAATTTCTCTGGCAACGATAACTGAATGGCCGGGTCTTTCTTAATGCGGCGAAGCATGAACGGCTTCACCCAGCGCTGCAAGCCTGCAATCATTTTCTCATCCCGCGTCCGCTCGATTGGAGCGACTACCTCCTTGCGGAACTCGTTCACCCCGCCCAAATAGCCGGGATTGATAAAATCATAGATGGACCACAGCTCCGTCAACCGGTTTTCCATCGGTGTGCCTGTCAGCGCCACTCGGTGGCGGGCAGGCAGCTTGCGAATGGCCGCCGACTGCTTCGTGTAAATATTTTTTATATTTTGCGCCTCATCCAAGCATAATGCATCCCAGGCTACTACACCTAAGTCTTCTTCATCCAATTGGGCCAGTGAATACGAGGTAATAACCAGATCCATGTCACGGACTGCGTCCTCGAATGCTTCCCCCTTCTCCCGCTTAGGGCCGTAATGAAGATGAACCTTAAGCTGCGGAGCAAATTTCTCCAGCTCCTTCTCCCAGTTGCCGATAACGGAAGTCGGGCATACAAGCAGCGAAGGCGCATGAGCGAGCGCCGGGGAATTTCCCAGCTTAAGCTGCTCCTCGCGCTGTTCCTTCACGTAAACGAGATAGGCCATGAACTGAATCGTCTTTCCCAGACCCATATCGTCTGCCAGACAGCCGCCAAAGCCGAACCTCCGCAAAAACAACAGCCAAGAAACCCCTTGCAGCTGGTAAGGACGAAGCTCCCCAAGGAAAGCCTTCGGCTTTTCGATAAGCGGAATTTCCGACGTATGCTGAAGCTGCTCCAGCCATCTGGTCAGATGCTCATTGAGCTCTACTTCGGCCCGCAGGTCGTGTGCCTGCTCCTCCTCATCCTCCAGTACAGCTCCGCCCAACAGGTGCATTTCCATCACATCGCGGAAGGACAAGCCGCTCTTCTTGCCAATTTTCGAAACCCAGCTGCGGATCTGCGCCACATCCTGCGGATCTAGATGCACCCATTCGCCGCCAATCTTCATTAGGCGCCGGTTTTCCTCGGCCAGGCGCATAAACTCCGCCTCCGACAAATCGACATTGCCGAGCGCCATTTTCCAATCGAATTGCACGATTTGGTCGAGACCGAACATTGGCTGCGCATCCGAGCCAACCGATGATTTCACCTTCGCCTTCAAACGCAGCTTGCGCGATCTAACAGCTTCCCACCAGCTCGGCAGCAGCACGGGACAGCCTGCTTCCAGCAGCGTCAAGCTTGCCGATTCCATGAAGCTCCATGCTTCATTGTCCGACAGCTGAAGCTTAATTTGGCCAGCCGTCTCAGGCTCCTGCCAATCTGGCAAAGCGCTAACCCACTTCGCTTCCTCTTTCGCAAGCTTCGCTGGCAGCAAGGGCAGCCACTCTTCGGGCAGTCTCGCCTCAGTGGGCACCGAACTATCCAGCTCCGCCTTCCACGGCGGCTGCCTTTCAGGCTCTCCGTCCGCAGCCAGCTCCCACTCTCCTGCAGCGCTGCGCACGAGCGGCAGCCACTCTCCGCCTCCGCTGCGGCTTTGCAGAGCCGGCCGCAGCGTCCACTGCGGCTGCTCGCCCGGCTCAACGAGCTGCAAAGCCACCCTGAACGGCAGCGAATCTTTCCGCAGCCCAAGCGCAATCAGCCAATCTTCCTCCTCGGCTGCTTTGCGCAGAACGACGATTTCGCCTCCAGCAGCTGTGCCGACCTTCTGCCATGCTTCCGCAGCCAAGCTTTCCGGCTGCTGCAAAACCTCCTCTACCGCGAGGCTTAGCCAGTGCTGCAGCTCAACATCTCCCGCAGCTCCCGCTTCCTGAATAAGCCGCTCCCACAGCGCGCCTGCCTTGACGCCTGCTTCTGTATCCGGCACATTCAGCTTCCACGCTCGCTGCTCCTCCGACCAGCCGCCCCAATCTGGCATAAACCAGCCTTGCAGAAGCACCTCCCGGATCAGGGAAGCTAGCTCTCTCAGCCGCTGCGCCCTTTCCGTCCACTCCACCTGCAGCAACCGTGCATATTTAGGCTGCGACAAATAATCAACTGCCAGCAGCGGCGACAGCAGCAAGGCTTTGCGATCGCCATGCTGGGCGTCCTCCACTTCCGTGCCGTACCAGGATGCTTTGTGCCAAGCGAATAGCACGGAACGCAGACGCGTCGCCGACTCCTGCTGGTCGCCAGCAAGCAGAGCAATCCGGTATTCGCCGCTCTCCGCCTTCAACCAACAGGCGTCCATCGTTAAAATTCCAGTGCCAATAGATGCTCTCATGTCACAATTTTTCCTTTCCACAGCTCCTCTTGGAACGCGCGCAGCCGCTGGTATTTACGACCGATGCCCGTAATATAAACCTGCCATCTGTCCATTTCCTTCTCGGCTTTATAAATACGCTCCAGCTTTTTAAGCTGCTTCACCGCCATCCGGTAGCCTTGGCGATTGCGCGAGCTGATCCAGCTGTCGATCGCCTGATGATAGAGCGGCATCATGACGCGCGGATTCACCTTTGACACCTCGCGTACATCCTGAATCGGCAAATCATCGGGCAAGGCGCCAATCAGCATTTGCAGCTCAGCCCATTCCTCGTATTTTTTCTGCGCAAACCAGTGATCCGTAAGCTCCGAATAAGAATGCGGCAGCAGTGACGTCATATAGGACGTCCATTTCAAATTATCCGGTTGATCCGTATCTGCACGGCGGCATAAGGTCAGGAACGGTCCCACCGTCCTTCCGCTTCGAATCGCATAAATATGCTTGTAAAGATAGGTCATCCAAGCCTCAAACGGCTCCCAAGCTCCTTCTTCCAGCCGCTGAGCAGCGCATGTATAGACCATTTTTTGCGAACCGCGAAAATCCGTTTCTCCGAAATGGGCCAAAGCTTCCTCATCCTGCCCATCAAAAAAATACATCATTGCAATCGCCGTATGAATAAACGTGTCATTTATTTGCTCATCAGCAGTTTCTGTCTGCTCACCTGCCGATGCAAGCATTGAGGCCAGCTCGCGCTGCTGCCATTCCCGATTTTCCGACATCTTCCCGCACAGCGCCAAATAAATATAAGGCCAGTCGAATAGCTGCTGCTCCTTCCGCAGAGCCCGGTTATAGGCATATCCAACAACCGCATCCGCCCAGTCACGTTCGTCCTCCAGCATTTCGGCAGGGGCCAGCTCCAGTACGAGCGTATAATAATGCTCCAGCCATGGCTCAGCCATACGGACGAACGACATTTCGTGATAATAGCGGCTGAATGAATCTACCGCTTTAATTGCTTGCTCTGCCTGATCCAGCACGAATAAAATGACATTCATCCAGTGCAGCCGCTGCTTTTTTTTATCCCATTCCTTGGATGTGCCTTTAAGTGCAGACAGCACGGGCTGCAAGGAATGCAGCGAGTGGCGGCATACGCGCCATGAATCGCCATACTCCTGCTCCATCCACGCCTGCCAATCTGCTGGAGACGCATCCATGCCTGGGGTGGAGGCTGTTTTTCCCCGCTGCTCCACAACGACAGCCGCCCGCGGCGCAGGCTCCGGCTGAAGCCCAGTCAGGCGGCGATACGCAGACTCCGGCGTACCATGCAGCGCCTGGTTATGGTCGCAAAAAGCAAAAAATACAGCTGCCATATGCTTACAGAAACCGCCATATGGACACGTACATCTGCTATAGGCATAATCCATCACATCAATGCTTACCGCATATAGCTCCGACCCTGCAACGACGCCTGTCAGCAAATGCTGATCGTGCACCTCTACTTTTCGAACATTGCCTTTACGAAAATATTCCCAGCCGCGCTCGACAATAACCTGCTGCATATGCTCCCTGATATTGCCCTCTAACAGCTTCAATAGCTGACCGTCATTTCTAGTCAAAGCTTTGTTCACCCGCTTCCTTCCGCTCAAGTAACATTCTTTCCATTATAACACATGAGAAGACGACTTTCCGAGAAGTCTATAGCCCTAGCGCGAAGAGACAACCAACATCTGTGAAAAGCTGCAAGCCCTCATCAGCTTCAGTTAGCCATTTAATCTCATTTAGACAAGGCAGCTATTCCAATCGAGGATGCTGAGAGTAGGAATTTGCCGAACAGAAAAAAACAAGGCAACACCCCGAATTCAATGCCGGAGAATTGCCTTGTTTTAATTTATATAGCTGTTTCAATCAGCGTATATTTTCCAATCCCTATTTTGAAGAAGCTTCCAGCAAGCTCAGTTCCAGCCCTTCTGCCCAATTTAACAGAGCACTCTTTGACGTTTTTAGAGGGAAAAGCTGACCCTGATATTCAAAAATCAACAAATAGCAGTCTGTAGCCCGTTCATACACCCATCGCAGAAAAAAATCTTCCTCAATATGCAGAAAATAACTGTTATATTTCTCTTCTGGAAAATGTTTTAGCAAATGTATAAATGCATGTACGACTCTATTCGTCCAGCCAAAACGACTTTCTCGCTCCGTTTTGCCATGACGACCAAACGCAACAAATAGCCAGCTTCCCTCGTCAGGCTCGGCATCATGACTCAAAAAACGAAGCTCAATCCATGTCCCTTGTTCTTGTTCATCCCTAAGTACATCTTTCATCCACGGATTCCTCCTTACTTAAACAACCATGTTGCCTTTTTCAATCTCCCGTTAGAGATCCTTGTTTCGATGGCATTACCTGTTTCAGTGTACGTTGAAATGACTGTATTACTATTTTTTTCTAAAATAACAACCAGTTTGTTGTTAGGATCGTACATGACACGAGAGTCAAAATCAAGATCGTCATATTTCTGTACAAATTTAATACCTGAGGAAATTTCACTTAGTAAATTATCCAGTGCGGCACTAGTAACGTTGCGTTCGACAGCTCTTACCATGGAATGTTAGGTTAATTTGGTCGTAATATTTTTAGCAGTTGTTTTGACCGTAACAGATGCTGTTGTCTTAATTGCATCTTTAAACACCAGTTTAAGCAGATTCATCAATTACAATTTTATAAATGTTTCGATTTTGCGAACGAATTTTCAGAAAGCTGCTTATAAAAAAAACCTCCAGCCGAGCTGCTTAATCAGCAGTCGTGCCAGAGGCCTTTAGGTAATACTCACTACCATTCATTAACCCTGAAATACCGTTTTAACCGTCTGCTCCACTTGCTGCAGGTTCGCCTTCAGCTCAGCTTCGCCGATTTGGCCAATGCTGCCAAAGAACAAATGTCCAACGGACTCAATGCCGACAAAATCAAAAATGCCTGTATCGGAAGTGATTTTCATGCCAGCGGTCATACCGATTTGATCATAAATTTCACTTGGCGTGCCGTGCGTGTTAATGATGAAGCCTTTTTTGCCGGTAAGCAGCTTGTCAATGCCAGTTTCTCCGTAAGCATAAGCGTAGCCGTATGCAAATACGCGATCAACATAGCCTTTCAAAATAGCAGGAAGACCCGTCCACCAAATCGGATAAATAAAAGTAACCGCATCAGCTTCAGTAAGGTACTTCTGCTCTGTCAAAATATCTTCCGGCGTCTGGCCAGCACGCATGGCTGCTGTGTCTTCCGACGTCAGCACCGGCTGAAACTTCAGCTCATACAGGTCACGCACCGTTACTTCATGGCCTTCTGCCTTCAAGCTTTGCACCGCTGTGTTCAAAATGGCACGGTTGTAGCTATCTTCATTCGGATGGGCAAATACGATAAGATGTTTCATGGGGAAATCCTCCTAAATAATCATTATATTTTTTTAAAACTGGGTGTGTACTTGCTCCAACAGCTGCTCTAGCTGCAAGCTCTGTTCTTCGCTTAAGCTGCCATAAATCGTGTCATTAACCTGCTGGGAAATAGCTACAAAAATCGGTTCCAGTCCCCGGCCCTTCTCGGTCAAATGGATCAGCGATACGCGGCTGTCTTTCTCGTCCTTTGTCCGATCTACAAAGCCAAGCTGCTCCAGCTTGTTGATGAGCACGGTGGTCGTCGGCTGCGTGCGATGGATTTTCTCCGCTAATGCCTTGACAGACAGCGGCTGCTTCTCCCGATAGAGAAACATGAGTATATCACCATGGGAAGGCACAATTCCTGTAATCTGATTTGCTTCCAGCTCACTGACAATCAGCTTATTCGCTTTATCTCGAATTTTAGCAACTAATGATAAGGCGTTATGTTTTATCATAATACGATTATACATAGATATCTATGTATTTTCAAGCGCTTATTTTTCACTGTTAGCATATCCCCCGTTTCGCTCCAAATACTCTTATAAGTGGCTTATTTATAAAATAAAGCAGCTCCCGGCTTTCATAAAGAAAGCAGGAGCTGCTGCGCCGCAAAACGATTATATTTTATGAGGAATCGTGATAAAAAAGGTCAGACGGTCAGGTCCATCAGCATAAATGTGTATGGTACCTTTATATTTGTCTACAATCGACTTCACAATGGACAAGCCCAGCCCTTGGTGATCCTGCTGATCCTTCGTGGAATAGCCCGATTGGAAGAGCGGCATCGCCGCCACCTTCTCGGCGTCCTCGCAAGTATTCGTAATCGTGAACTCAAGCATGCCATTTCGCTGCAAGCCTTGCAGTTCCACTACTCGCATGCTCTCCGGATATCTCATCGTCTCATCAAAAGCATTGTCAATGAGATTGCCAAGTATACGATTCAAATCGAGCGTCTTGACGCCCATTTCCAGCTTGTCAAAGCTCGTAAAGGTGCACTCAAACATAATGCGGTAGCTTTCAGCCTGCGATGTTTTCGAGCGAATGAGCGCGGCAATCGCGGGATTGCCAATATTAATAATGTCGTTCATTTGCCGAATTTCACCCGTCAGCTCCTTCGTATAGGCAATGAGCTCCTGGTGCTTGTTTAATTCCGCAAGCGAATGAATGGTCTGCACATGATTAAGAAAATCATGTCGCTGAGCCCGAATCGATTGAAACATCTGATTGATTTCATCGACGTACGTTTGCTGGGTGACCTGCACCGCATTTTCGCGGGAACGGCGGTAATAGTTCATCACGACACCTGCCGTCACCAGACTTAGTGCTGTTACAAGAACAATGATGATGGCAATATTCAACAGCTGCGTAGACATCTGGTCGCGAATAACCTGATAATCGGATACCAGCGTCAGCACATAGCTGTCCATAGGCACGCCGTTCTCATCTACAATATTCAGTCCTTTGTCTTCGGTAAAGACGGGAATGAACATTTTGAAAACATGCTTGCCACCCACTACTTCATCCACAGTTACTCTTTGTTTCGTATTGAAGGCCTTCGATACGTTAGCTACGTCGCCGTCCGCAACATAATTGTAGCTGCCATACAAGATCGGCTGCTGCAAAATATGCTCCTGCACGTCGCCGTTCGGGTGAACCGTCTCGAAGGGCCCTTTCGCAAACGTCTCCGGATTAAGCACCGTGACCTCAAGCAGCGCCTTATTGCTTTCAATGGTCTTCTTAATCAACGAATCTACACCCGTCAGCTCCTCATATTCCGCCAGCTTCGTGTAGCTGACATAAGGATCGGTTATGTAATTCGTCGTCCCGTCAAAATAATAGCCCCATTTATAAATGCTGCCTGGGTCGGTAGAAGCCACCTCGAAGGGACCGCTCCAAAAGTTGGGCAGCGATTTGCCTAGCCAGTCGATTTTCACATTTCGCTGATCGAACAGCTGGTTAAACACGACAAACCAAGGATCCCATGATTTCGTGCTTTTGCCAAGCTGCGTCTCATCGGACGATTTATACAGTAAAATATCGTCCTTCACGCGCTTGAGCAGCGTAATATGATTGACGCCAAGCTTCTCGCTTAGCTCCACAAGCTGCTCGTTCGTGACTTTATCAACGTCGGGATCAAGGGCATATTGGGCAGCAATCGATACGACCCGAAGCTCATCGCCGATTAAATCCTGATAACGCTCCGCCCCTAACCGCGATTGCTCCACTGAAAATTCAATTTGCCTGGCTACGGCGGCAACTTCCCGATTCAGTGCATCCTCCAAGGATTCTTTCGTTAAAAAATAATAAGCTGTGTTGTTCAATAAAATAATGACTACAATAAGTGAAATCGCCATAAACCATATATTCCGCTGCATGTATTGCTCCTCTATCTTCTACGCTATTAACTAGATTATGTACGATTTTTAGGCAAACGACAATAAACGTTTTTCATACGCTGCCTTGTAATCTTTTCCATTACTTGCTCCATCTTCTGAACCATAGGCGAAGCGCCCATTTACGCTCTCCGCGTTTTTTGTATTTCGGCAGCGTTCGATAAATGCGCAATCCTTCCTCGATTGCCTCTTTCGCATCCTGTTCCTTGCCCATCGCCTTATATATGCCCGCCAGACGTTCATAGGCCTCACAGGAAGACGATTGAATGCGCTGAAACGCTTCAATATAGTAAATAGCCTGGGTTGCATCTTTGCCTGCATACAGCGCAGCCAAACGCAAATACGGTGCGCCGTATTTCACCCGTTCGTTTAGCGCAAGCGCCCGTTTAATGGCCTCTTCGCCGCGCTCCATCTGCCTCGCCTGCAGCAAGCAAAGGCCTAGATCATCCCAATATTCAGCGGAATCCTCAAGCGTATGCTCCATTGGAGAAAGCCAGCCTAGCGCTTCGTTATATTTTTTCTTCTCGATTAAAATTCTCGCGATTTCCTGTTTGGAGGACACATCGTTAGGCGCCATATCAACATGACGTCTTAGCTTCCTAAGCTGGCTCGATCTGCGCAAAGGCCGTACAAAGCTTGGCGTCAAGCCGACAAATCGGCGATCCAGCGCATACAAAATAAGCAGCAGTACGATAATCGCAATAAACGGATTTCCCGTAAGCCAAGTCAAGAAGAAAAATAAAAAGATTTTACTCATTCGTTCCTCCCATGCCTGAATAACACCGCAAGCGTTCAGTGGAACAGCTCCGGCGTCAATTGGTTAATTTTTTCATCTATCATACCATAAAATTCGCCGATTGCGCCCATTTTCTCCGCCAACAGCACCATTGGCACCCGTCATTCATACTATATTTTGACTGTATCCCTTAACCTTGTTAAACCATAAAAACCCAAGCAAGGAGGGGTGACTGAAAAGGTGAAAGGTAGCGACCATAAGAGCAAGTTTTTACTGACACATCGTGAACGCGAGGTATTCGAGCTTCTAGTCCAAGACAAAACAACACGAGATATTGCGCAACAGCTGTTCATTAGCGAGAAGACCGTCCGCAACCATATCTCTAATGTGATGCAAAAATTAAACGTTAAAGGTCGTTCGCAAGCGGTTGTCGAGCTAATCAAGCTCGGGGAGCTGCAGATTTAATTCACGGCTCTCCCTTCTTCATTGCTTTGGCAAAAGCCATTTGCTAATAGGTTGTTACCATTTATGGTATTTCGCGAGGCAGCATAGTGCGCTATGCTGTCTTTATTTTTTTGTGATTAAAAAAACAGCAGCAAGCAGCTTGTCCTTATGACTTCTGCTTGTTGCTGTTCATCCAATTGTAGTAGTAATAGCTCAAGCTTAATGATGAATCTGCATCGTTCCAAAGTCAGCTTTGAGCTTTGCTTTTATCATAAAATCAATTCCTAAGATGCCATCAAAACCGTACGTTTCCTGAATCGACCCAAGCTGGACAGGAAATGAATCCAAGGGAATATGCTCTATTTTCAAATCAGGAATGGTCTGCTCGTAGCAGATTTCGCTTGTTCCGCCCACCCCATACATCCGCTTGGCTTTCCCATTCATAAAATCAATGTGAATTCCAATTTGAGAAAGCACATCCGTATCAAATACAGTTGCAGCACATCCTGAATCGAATAAAACATTAGACAAGGTGATAGATTGATCTTGATGCTTCAAAGCCAAGGATACAATGGGCAGACCATTTATAAGTTGAATCTTCATGAACGCTGCCTTATTCCTGTGAAAAACTCTTCAACCTCTTCCACATCAGTCCGGCTAGTATGAAATACATATAATTCACGCATTGGATATTGTTTGTGAAAATGTTTATAACCGTCCCACGCTTCCTTGGGGTTATCATAATCCTGAATGATCGCCATATCTTGAAGTTTGCGAATTCGGTTGTTAGAGCTAGCTTTAATCGCTTCCACCAAAACAAAACGTTCCGGAAGTGAATCAGCAATCTCTTCCCATTTCATTGGCATCACCTCGCTTTGGTATGTTGTGATTATTATACCATATTGCTGAGATTGGTAGGAAATTGGAATTGAAAAACAGGTTCATCATATTGCTTTAAAAACCATTATCAATGAATATCTGCCACTTGAAATATAAGCGATAAACGTTTACTAAACTACCAACAATACTTCGATATCAAGTCATCTAGAAAATTAATGATGTGCGCGTGTGAAACCACATCACATTGGAGATGCAAAAATCAAACATTAAGTTCAGCACCTTAAAAAGAGATTGCCCTACACTCAAGGCAACCTCTACTCCACTTTCAATCTATCCTACTCTCTTAGCTGCTTCTTTCTAAATTCCTCTCTCCCCCTCCGAAACCTCCGGCAATTCCGCCTTCATGCGCTGGAACAAAGCAAATATAACAATACTAGCCAAAATAATGACTATACCCGACCAAAAAAACCACACCTGTACACCATACTTATCGACAATAGGTCCTGCTAATGCTAGCCCAATCGGGGATGAGAGCATCATCACGCTTGTGACGAGCGAAATAACGCGTCCCAGCATTGAAGGCTCAAACGCCCTTTGAATCATGGCCATATAAGGCCCATTGAAGAAAGGTGCTGCCGCTCCCATAAAGAAAGATACGATCACGAACAGCACAAAAGCCTCCTTGCTGATCACACCGCTCAGCACACAGGTCAGACCAATCATGGCCAAGCTCAGACTCATATACGTAATGTCCTTCCATTTTGAAGCGACTACCGAAAGCAGTACACCACCCGCAATCATGCCAATGCCAAAAATCGCTTCAACGAGGCTTGCACTGTATCCCCCACGCCCGAAATGAGACAACGTCATGAAAGGAAACAATGTCGCCAAAGGCATAAATACGATGCTGAAAATAGCTGTAGCTATCGTAATCACGACAATTGGCTTTACTTTAATGAAAGCATCCCAGCCCAGCTTAAACTCCTTGAAAAAGGATGGCGCTTGTGTTGTCTCGGGCTTTGGCTGATGAATCCTAACAAACAATAGCATGACATTGGCAATTAATGCCCCTGCCACATCAAGGAACAGCACCGCTCCCAGCGATGTTGCTGAATAAACAGCTATGCCAAGCGCCGGTCCGATTACACTGGAAAAGGAATAAACCATCTGCTGCCAGCCCGCCACACGCGTCAACTGATCCTCAGGTGCCATTAATGGGATCGCAGCTTGAAAAGCAGGCGCATGGAATGCAGAGGCAGCAGAGCGAACCATTAAAATAACGTATACAAACGCTAGACTCGGCTCGCCAAAAAAGAAATACAAGCCTAAAATCAAACTAAAAAAGGCAATTGCACTATCGGCTATAATCATCGTCAATTTACGGTTCCAGCGATCCAGCCATACGCCAATAAAAGGCCCTAAAATTGCCTGTGGCAAAAATCCAGCCAAGCCCGCAATCATTAAAACCGAAGCGGACCCGGTCGTTTGCGTCAGATGCCAAATAACCGAAAATTGTACCATCGAACTCGTCAATATGGAAAAGATTTGTCCGCTGAAAATAATCGCGAACGTTTTTTGCCATTTAAGCTGCATGGATATAGTCTCCTTCATTCATTTTGACTATGACATATGCACCTTAAATTAACGTAAACGCATGGAATGGGTCAAGAAAGACACCTCCTAAAATTTAGAATTATTATAGCAAATAATAGTGATGCAGAAAAGACAAATTAACTGAACACAAACAAAAGCAGCCGGCTCTAATGCGCCGGCTGCTGCTATCATTTAAATGCTTTAGCGTGAATCACGCTGAATGCTTCATGCCCTATTTTTCACTAAACGTTAGTCGTAAATCATCGGACTGCTTCTGTGCGCATTCGTGTAATTATCGCGGTCTGTACGGTCGGTCATGCTGCGATAGTTCATGTTGCCATCATAACTACGCGTTTCAATTTTGTTAGCGTTGGCCGGGAACAGACGCTCCGCCATGGCATTAAATTCAACCAAGAAGCCTTGGATCGGATGGCCATTGCGGACATCTGTCATATAGCTGGTCATTCGGCCGACAAAATCCGGGTTTGCCGATACGTACACATTGTCCACACCTGGCTTCACCTTTCTGACTTCCTTGGCGATGTCGGCTTTAATTTGTGAGGTCAGCGCGTTTTCGCCTGTGCTCATCGTATTCATGCGGCGTTGGTAATTGGAGCCGTCTCGGCCCATATAGCTGGAGTTTGTGCGGCTCATCAGCTTTTTATCGCCATTATTTAGGTTGTCCTCAAAGGATACGGCCACATAGGCATTGTTATCGGTCAACAATACATTTGCTGATCTAACATTATGCTTATTGGCAATGCGCTTCGCAATTTCTTCGCTCATTTCCATTTTATAATTTTTATGACTCCCTACAATATTGTTGCCACGAATGCTTTTGCCGTTTACGTAGTTTTTCTCATTCATATGATCGTTGGCAAAACGATCCTTTAACATTTTGTTTCCATTTGCATCTTCCCTTACCATTTTGGTGCGAATGTTCTTATTACCTAAATCCCCTTGATTGGCTGCACAGCCTGTCAGCATAGCACTAAGCAAGGCGCCTGCGGACAAGACAGCAAGAAAATTCGTTTTACGCATGTGCCGTATTCCTCCCTTGTTGTTGTTTACAGGCCTCATGACCCGCTATTAGGATGGGCGTCCGGGATTCAGACTATGCACGAATGGGACTTGACAAATTGTATGGGGAGGAGTAATTTATTATCAGGTATTAGCATCTGGTACTAAATTGTGAAGGAGTTGTTTTCAATGACTATTTCCACTCTCGTTCATTCCCATGCAGCAGTAACGGCTATCGGCACTTATGTACCTGAACGCATTTTAAGCAATCAAGATTTGGAGAAGCTCGTAGATACTTCGGATGAATGGATTTTTCAACGCACAGGCATTCGCGAACGCCGTATTGCGGGAGAAAGGCAATATGCAAGCGATTTGGCCATTGAAGCCGTTCGCGATTTGATCCATAGATATGAAAAAAACGTTCATGATGTCGACTACATCATTGTCGCGACCTCTACACCGGATACTTTCGTCCCTAGTGTAGCCTCACGAGTGCAGGCCGCATTCGGGATGAAAGGCTGCGGAAATGCTGATTTGCAAGCCGCATGCGCCGGCTTCACTTCCGCCCTGCAAATGGCAAACGGCCTATTGCTCTCCAAGCTATGCCGCAAAATTTTAATTATTGGCACCGAAACCCTCTCACGTGCTACTGATTATACAGACCGGACGACCTGCATTTTATTCGGCGATGGCGCAGGTGCCATGCTCGTTGAAACGACCGATACGGGAGTAGGAGTAGATATTAGCACGACTAACTCTGATTCAACACTTTCTGCTGGCGACATACTTGCTTCGAATGCAAGCACCGATGGCGAGCAGGGCCATCATGTATACCGCAGCAGCCTGGCGCCGCACATCGGCAGCTTCGAGCTTTCCCAGAACAGCATGCTCGTCCAAAACGGCCGGGAAGTGTACCGCTGGGCATTAAGCCGCGTAGCAGCAGGCGTTCAAGAGCTGCTAGACGGCAGCGGCTACACCGCTCAGACGATTGATTGGTTCGTTCCGCACAATGCTAATCAGCGTATAATTGATGCTTTATGCGAGCGTATCGGATTTGAAGCGCAGCAGGCGCTGTCCAGCATTGAGCATTATGGCAACACCTCTGCCGCTTCCATTCCGCTTGCGCTTGATGCAGCCGTCAAAGACGGCAGAGTGCAGCCCGGTCATCTGCTGCTGTTGTACGGCTTTGGCGGCGGACTTACGCAATCTGGCGTTATTATGCGCTGGTCCATTTAAGCCGCCGCAGCCAAAGCAGCTTGCCCCAAGCCTCATTAAGCAAATAATATGGACAGCATCGCATGCAGCCTATGGGCATAAGTATGCTCGCTCAGCGTGCGATGCATGCCGCGAATCGCAATTTCCTTGCGTTCATTTTCATGATTCAAATAATAGTCCAGCTTTTCCACCATTTCCTGCGGAGATTCATACGTAACAATTTCCACACCAGGTGTGTAAAAGGAAGCCAAATCCTCCCGCACATCCGTTAGCTGGAGCACGGCGCAGGCCGAAATTTCAAACGTTCGAGGATTTGGAGAGGAAGCTGCTACGCCAAGACTGTTGCTATTGAATAAGGCATCATCGTGAGCTCGATGCATGTTGATGACAATTTTTGAAGCATTATAAGCAAGCGCCGTATCCTGCGGGCTCAGCCAGTCTCCCAGATTGATTTTAGATTTAAGCATATCGAACTTTTCCAGCCGATCCCACCATATTCCCGATATGAGTGTATCCTTGGAAGCTAAATAAGAGGCTACCTCATTAAAATAGTGCACTCTATTCATGTAGCCTGAGCCGATGAAGCTGATTTCCTTGCGTTTGCTGCGCTGCGGGTTCATCGGCCTGAATTGGGCAGGCATAACGCAGAACGGCAAATGATGCACATTGGCACAGCCTAGCTGCTGATAAAGCGCCACGCTATTTCGATCAAGCGTAAACACGGTGTCATAGTGCGGGGCAAGCGTTGTTGTAATATCCGCATAATAAGGATCATCTGTAAACCATATGGCAGTCCGAATATCCAAAGCCCGCATAGCATCAATCTGCGCTACATCAAACTGCAGCCCATCCAGTACAATCACGTAATCCGGCCGCAACCGCGCAGCGACTTCTGCTACAGGCTCCCCCGTTTGCACGACAGTTAGCTGGGCTACCATTCCCGTTAACGTGGCGGCAACCGCTTCATCAAGCGGCGAATAAGGAAATCCCTTTCCCGTAGACACATACATGACATGTACAGGCCATACTCCTGCTACTGGGGGAATACGGCTAATAACCGACTCGCATTGGCCAAACCAATAACCGTCCCCCCAACCAGCATGGTAGCCTGCGGCTCTCCCTAGTTCCACTTCAGTAGGCGGCCGCTCTCTTTTTCGCAAAACCGATCGTTTAGCCATTGGGCTCCTCCTCCTTCATAATAAGCTGCAATAGCTGCACAGCACGCGATCTGAATGTATGGTCCCGCAGCGTGCGGCGCAGCCCATTCACTGCGATCCGGCTGCGCGCTTCCTCATTTTCCAAATAAAAATCGATTTTTTCCGCAAGCTCCTCCGCATGCTGAAATGTTTCAATTTCCTGACCTAAGATGTAATAATGCGGCAAATCCTCACGAATATCCGTTAGCTGAAAGGCGCCGCAAGCGGCGATTTCATAGGTTCGCGGATTAATAGAAAGCCCTGGGCTTTGAAAAGTATTAAAATTGTCTGAGCCTATCTCTGTTGTGCGATGCATGTTAATGACGATTTTGGCGCTGTTATAATAGGGGATTGTCTGCTTTGCGCTTAACCAGTCGGTATGGATAAACGGCTGCAGCCGCTTATAGGCCGATAAACGCTCCCATAGCCCTCCGGACAAAAAGATTTTGCGCCTCTTAGCCAGCAGCCGCTCGCTAATGGCATCAAGGAGACCAATCCGGTTCCAAAATCCTTGCCCTATGAAGCAAACATCGCTGGCAAAAGCTGAATCCGTTCGCTGCGGCCGATACAAGCCGGTATGCACCGCCAGTGGCAAATAATGCACATTTGCGCACCCTGCACTGCGATACAACTCAAGTGTCCCAAGCTCATGCGTTAGCACCACATCATAATGCGGCGCCGCTATAGCCGTCTTCTCCGTCATGTAAGGATCATCTACAAACCATACCGCTGTGCGGATGCCCTGCTGCCTGACCGCGGCGATCTGCTGCAGATGATTGGCTGGAAAAGTATGCAGCCCATTCATCACAAGCACGATGTCGGGGGAAATGGCTGCCGCTTGCTCGGCAAGCTGTTCTGCGCTTCCGACATGAAGCTCGCTTACACTCGTCTGCAGCGCCTCAATAAGGCCTGCGTCAATTGCCTCAAAACCTTGCGGAATATAGAGCATTCGCAGCGGAACGGGCGTCAGCTCCGGCGGGGGCAAAAGTCCGCTTACCGCTTCGCAAGCCCCGTCTCGCCAGCCGGTATGAAAGCCGGTTTCATACCCACTTTGCCTGACTTGCTTGCGGGAATTATCTTTTCTGGCCATCATTTGCTGCACCGCCTTGCTTCGTTTTCAATCGCTGCACAACACGCTTTCATTATGTATATGACAATAAGCAGCAAGGCTAAGCGGCACTTATCCCTGCATCGCAAAAATTGGCGTTTAACCTGCTGTTTCCGCCAAGATTTTTGCCATATCGTGATACGAACACAGCTTGTCCTCTCTATTTTAAAAATAGCCCTGGCCTGCCTGGTGGCTGAATAAACCATCAAGCAGGCCGAGCTAATTTAAAATAATAGCCGCATTTTTCACTAAAGCATGACGAAGATGACCGCTACGGCGTTTGCTCATACGCGAGCTGATGTCCATCTTCAAAGCCTTTCGCAAAACCTGCATTATAGCCGGTATTATACGTCTGGTTGAAGCCCTCATTAAAGGTCTCCGTCCCGATCACACGCTTCCTGATCACCTTCCTGCGGCGGCGCAGCGATGAGCTGCTTCCTCTTTTTTTCCCTGTTGCCTTGCGTGTTCGCGTGCTTTTTGAGCGGCGCGATACAGCTTTGCTGGCGGAGCGTTTCGTCGCCCGCTTGCGGACGGACACGCGTTTTTTTATACTCAATTCCAATTCCTCCTGTTCACTTGCGGGTGCCACCGCACCTGCTTTCGTCCCAGCTCGTTACGGAGCCAAGGCTCGGGCGGCTTGCCCGTCCTTACCCGGTAACTGCGCACAGGCCAGCCTGTCACGCTCTCAGCTAACTGCTCCTGCATGCTCGTCAATAGTCGTACATTTTCGCCAATTCGCTTGGCAGTTTGAGGCGCGAGCTCGGCAACATCAGCCACGCTGTTCAAAATGCGGGCAAGCGCGAGCTGGCTGCGCGCAATCGAAGCCAGCACCTCCAATTTAACCTCGCGCTCGCGGCGCACCATTTCCCTCAATTCCCGCCTCCGAATCCACCGCCAAAGTGGAAATCCGAGCCGGAGGAATGGCCTTCCTCCCCATCTTTCTGCAATACGGCTTTGAGCACGGATACGATGCCTTGGCTCATTTTGTTAATGCCTTCAATCGTCTCGACCATCTGGTCATGTACACCTAGCGTCTGCTTAAGCTGCGTCTGATCGCCTGAGAAAGTGCCCGTATGAATATGATTGCATATCCAGTTGCGGGCCTTCTCCGCTTCCTCCGCCTTCGCCTCCAGAATTAGCGCCACGTTCCACTGCATATTGGCTGTAGCGCCCAACATGCGCATATAGGCTTGCTCTCGGTCCATGACATGCGCTCCCCTTTTCGCTTCGTCATTCTTCCTCGCCTGGGTTCAGCTCTTTTATCGTATAAGACAGCTGAGATGCCAGCGTCTCCTGCAGCTCAGCCATGCTGTTTAAATAAGCAATTACGCTGCCCAGCAGCGCTTGCGATTCCCCAAGCAGATCGTCCACGCCGCCCAAATTCGGCCCATGATCAGGGAGGCTTTTCACAATTTCGGCCATTCGTACCGTGACATGGCGCTTTGCTTCCAGCACACGTGCCATCTGGCTGTTGGAATGGGATAAATGCTCAATAATTTCGGTTACGATATGCTGCATGGCCAACAATCCTCCTTCGGGCTATGGCTTGGCCCTGTGCCGCCACTTGAATAGGTGCAGCTATTTACAGCATATGCACGGCGATACATAGTGATACTTGGCGCCGAACAGTGGCTTGATAACCATTCTAAAGCTGTTGGCGGAGCTTGACAGCGGGAATAATCGGCAAGCCTTCCGGAATGGCTTGCAGCTGCTCCATTGTGAGCTGGACTGACGGTCTTGCCGTAAGCGCCCAGCCTTCATAAGCAGCTTCCGTTATCATTTTCCGCTTAAAGCCCTGCTGCATATAATAATGAAAACCATCAAGTCCGCTAACGATTTTGCCATGAAGCTCGCTGCCTTCCATCACCAGCATTTGCTGCCGCCTTGCATGAACTTCCTCGCTTGAAATCGGCGGTCCGATTGCCCATCTTCTGATATCAATCTGCCCGATGTGACTGGCTTCTCCAGCAAATTCGCCTTCAACAGGGCGCCTGACGCCGCCTTCAATCCAATACACTGAACCTTTTATTGAAGTAACAGCAATGCTGTCTGGGTAATAGGCTGCTTCCCCAAGCACAGCGATCTCAGCCTTTAGTGCAGGCTGCTCGGCGAAGCGATGCTTCATGACGCTGACCAGCTCATGCGGATTGCCCCATTTATTCATATAATGCTGCAGGTTTCGGTTATTAACTTCCTCAAGCTGCGCACCTAGCGCTTTGATGCTGACGCTGCCAAAATGGTGAATAAACGAATCGCGGGCAATGACAAGCGAATACCCTAGCAGCTTCACCCGAATGTTATAGTCATCATCTTCAAAATTACCGATCTCAAAGCCTTCATCAAAATAACCGATTTTCTCCCACAGCTCCCGCCTCAGCAGAAGGCAGAAGCCCGTCAGCCGATCAACCTGCTGCCAGCGTCTAGGATCCGGCACATTATTCAGCCTTGCAAAGTCTGGCATATCCGCAACATTCGTATAAGGAACCTCTATCAGCTGCTCGCCGCCGATATAATTCGTGACAGGCCCAACCATGCCAATTTGCGGATTGCTGTTCAAGCAGGTCATCATATTGTCCAGCCAATTGTCGGTTACGAGCGTATCATTGTTCAAAATAAGCATCATCGTGCCTTTAGCCATCATCATGCCTCTGTTGACCGCTCCAGCGAAGCCAAAGTTTTCGCTTAAAATCCGGTAGCGCACCTGACCATCAAGCTGGGCCAAATAGCTCCCCGTCCCATCGGTCGAAGCGTTGTCAATGACGATAATTTCATAGGCAAGATCCGTATGGTCCATAATGCTTTCAATGCACATCTTCAAATACTGGAGCTGATTATAGCTAGGAATAATGATGCTCGTTCCTTGAAACTTCTCATTATAGCTAGTAAATCCCGCTTGCCGCCCATCCTGATAGCCTTGCTCGACACCCTGCGCATACGATGCCTGCTGCCGTACGCGGGATTGCCTAGTATTGCGGGGTCGTTTTCTTGCCGCTATTCTCCTCATTCTCCCGTCTCCTTCAACAGCCTCGCTGCGGCTTCATGCAAGGATTCGAACGTTCCCGCATCCGTCCACCATCCTGCAAGCGTATGGGAAGCAAGCGTTCCCGCCCGCGCATACATATTGTTCAGGTCGGTAATTTCCAGTTCCCCACGCCCTGATGGCTCCAGCCGATCAATCGCTGCAAAAACGCTGGAATCGTACATATAAATGCCCGTTACGCATAAATCCGATTGCGGCTCTGCCGGTTTTTCATCTATATAAGCGATTTGTCCCGCTTCCTGAAACACGGCTATGCCATAGCGATGGGGGTCTGGCACCTGCTTGAGCAGTACCATCGCACCCTCCTGCTGCCGGGCAAATTTCCTTACATACGGAGCCAAATTATCCTCGAACAAATTATCGCCAAGCAGCACGATAAACTTCTCATCATTTCGAATAAAATCGCGTGCCAGCTCCAGCGCTTCCGCAATGCCGCCTGCTTCCTCCTGAATGCGGTAAGTCAGCGAGACACCTAGCTCACGGCCGCTTCCTAAATACTCTGCAAACAAACCTATCGACTGCCGTCCTGTCACGAGCAGCATTTCTTGAATGCCTGCCTGATGCAGCTTATCGATGCCATAAAAGATCATGGGATGCTTGCCTACTGGAAGCATATGCTTGTTCATTAAAGTGGTCAGCGGCCTTAGCCGCGTCCCTGTTCCTCCTGCCAATATGACTGCTTTCACGGTTCAACCTCCATGCCGCTTAAGCCTTAGCTTAAAGCGCAAACTCGCGGCAGCGACGGTAATCCTCAAAGCCGCCACGTTCATTCGATTGTGTAATCAGCCAGTGGATCGCTTCCAAATGATCCCCAACAATAAGATGCTCAAGCGGGCTTCGCCGTTCGCGCTGTGGCCTGCGCCGGTTCATTTTGCCAACATTGACCGTATGCACCGCCTCAACCTTCAGTCCAAGCCGAATCGCTCTCGCATGGGCAAGCGGTGGAACGCACAGCGCCTCCGCTCCGATTAAAGATAGACCCTGTCTGCTTATCGCATGGGGGACCGCTGTGAAGGAAGCCCCTTTCAGCTCCGGTCGCTCCAGCACAATATTGAGCGCATGCTTCGCGAGCACGACGCTGTGCACAGCGTTTTTGTCTACCGGGCCGGTATAATCATTTAAAGCGGCATCTACACCTCGATGCAGCACGGCATAGACAAAATGCCGCAACTGCGCAGTGCTTATGATCATATCTCCATCTACAAACAGCAGCACTTGACCTAAAGCAGCCCGCGCTCCAATGCTTCGTCCAACATCATGACCTAGCGCCTTCTCATAGCGGAGCACTCGCGCTCCCGCACGCCTGGCGATTTCGGCTGAACCATCCGTCGAGCCGTTTGCAACGACGATAACCTCAGTCCGAGGATGGACGCCTGCTGCTTCCCTAATGATCCTTCGAATGGTAGCCCGTTCATTCATAACGGGAATAATAACGGAGACGACTGGAGACTGCAGCGGCTGCGCTTCTCCGGCATAATCGTCTGCGGCCATGCCGCCCTGGGCATAACGCGGCTTTTTCGCAGCACGGAAATTCCGGGCTTTTTTTCCCTTCGCACCCTTCGCTTTCTTCATCCGCTTTGTTCACCTCGGTATACGCCTATAGTTCAAAATCGTGCTGCTTAGTAATTACACCTCATTGTATGTACCTCCATCATCTGCGCAACGGCAAATGTACAACTCCCATGATGTCTGTCCCGCACCCATATCAAAAGCAGTAGGCCGCTAACCGAGCAAAAACGACTTCGTCGTCCTTCTGGCACGTGCGAAGAGCTTTGCCCTAGAATTCTAAGCGGATATAAGGATGAAACTTATAAATTCTTAGAATTCAAGGTGAAACGGCCGAAAGCCGTCCTCTGGCGGCGCAGCACGTTTCAGTCCGAGAAATAAAGAAGCTCCCCTCGCGACCTGCGCAAGAGGAACTCTTTCCATGTTGAATTATTGACTCTAATCAGCAATCGTTAATAGCATTTCGAAGCAACCATTATTGCCCGATTGCAATCCAGTTGATGGCACCGGTGAAAGCTTCGCTGAAAAAGCGGCGATTAATGGATAGGATGACATGCCCCGGCTCCTTCACTTGAATGCATACATAGCAGGCAGGATGATCGCTCGTTGCTGTCAACACATATTGATTGCTTGCGAACGGTTCATCAAAAAGTATAACCTGCTCTAACTGCTGTTTCTCAGGCGGAAAGCTGTACGGGCATAACCCAAATTGCTGCTTGCTGATGCTGCCGCTCCGTCCAACGATTGGCGAAAAAGCAAGAGCCGACAGCTTTACGCTGGCAGGTGCGAGATGCTCGGCGGTGACAGCACCATCTGTAATTTTGTCACTCGTTACGCTGTTGGTGGACAGATGCTCCGACTTCACGGCTCCTTCTACCAGCGCCTCACTGCTTACGCTCGCAAAGGCCAGCTTCGATGACGTTACACTCGCTTCGCCCAGCTTTTCCGTTGTGAAGCAGCCATCCGCTAGCTTATCGCTCGTTACGCTTTCTGCCGATAGATGCTCTGCTTTCACAGCTCCTTCCGCCAGCGCCTCACTTCCTACGCTCGCAAAGGCCAGCTTCGATGCTGTTATGCTCGCTTCGCCCAGCTTTTCCGTTGTGAAGCAGCCATCCGCTAGCTTATCGCTCGTTACGCTTTCTGCCGATAGATGCTCTGCTTTCACAGTTCCTTCCGCCAGCGCCTCACTTCCTACGCTCGCAAAGGCCAGCTTCGATGCTGTTATGCTCGCTTCGCCCAGCTTTTCCGTTGTGAAGCAGCCATCCGCTAGCTTATCGCT
>NZ_JBXENU010000003.1:0-718882 GCF_059383715.1 Paenibacillus sp. J31R34 | reverse complement strand
ATGCCTTCACTTGTTCCTTATTGAATCTCGCCATCGGTGCCATCCTCTCAAACCAGCCTTTCTTCTATTGTAATCGGGTTTGAGAGTTTACACAGAATATTTTACAGACTCTCCGTTAGCTCAATTTTAAACAGTATATGGGTTCATCATGGAAACCTTTTTCAATTTCACCTGCTCATTTTGTTCGCTCCACAGAATAAAGAAAAAATTCCATATCTATATTCCTAAAATTCTTAGTATCTTTATCAATAATATTCATACCGTTTCGAACAGCAACTTTTTGAGAGGCTATATTTGTGTCCCTAATAATAGAATAAACCCTATTTGCATTAAGAACTGAAAAAGCGTATTCCTTGCAAGCAATTGCTGCTTCTGTTGCGTAACCTTTGTGCCAATACGCTTTTTGAAACAAAAATCCTATTTCCAAAATTTCTTTTTCTCTCCAGCCTTGCATTGTCAAGCCACATTGACCAATCATTTCGTTTGTTTCTTTTAATACAACAGCCCAAAGTCCAAAACCATATTCTTCATATCTTTTAAGATGTCTGTTAAGCCAATTTTGTGCTTCTTCTAAGTTGAATGCACTTTCATAAGCAGCACGCATTACTTCCTCATCACACAATATTCCGCACAATGCATCATAATCGGACTGCACCATTTCTCTAATAATAAGACGTTTTGTTTCTATCAAAATTTTCCCACCTTTCTATTATATCAATAACCTTTCAAAAATTCCTTATCCTGCCCGTTAGCTTAACCAACGGGCACCAGTTGCCAGTCTAATACTTTATTTTCCTAGTCTAACACTTTATTTTTCAGTCTAATACTTTATTTTCTTCTGACAATAATGTCGCACTCTATGTGAGTGCGTGGATTGAAACATCAGGAAACCCAGGCTGTGACGCTGCACAAGGTTGTCGCACTCTGTGTGAGTGCGTGGATTGAAACATGTATAGCCCTCCCATGTATTTCTGTATTCATTGTCGCACTCTATGTGAGTGAGTGGATTGAAACGAGATAGTGTCGCCTGCCAACTTCTTCCCTGATGTCGCACTCTATGTGAGTGCGTGGATTGAAACTATCTCCCCGGCGATCACCGCCGCAGATTTAGTGGGTCGCACTCTATGTGAGTGCGTGGATTGAAACATCGCGATCATCTCCCTTTTTTGTTGCTACATCTGTCGCACTCTAAGTGAGTTCGATGATTGAAAAATATTGGCTTGAGTCGAACTCGCCAATCAAGCTTTGTTGCGCTATTTGTGGGCATGTGTTTACAGGCGCCTAATATAGCCTCTTTAAACACAGTCACACTCAACTAAACAGAAACAAACGTGCTCGCAATTAATAGTCTTAGTTCGACAATATACACCTCTATGCAAGCAGAAAATCATAATGTATGATTAACTTGAATTTACTTATTATTACCATTTAAGTAAATTAATCAAAAGGGAGGTTCAAATGAAAAAATCCATTCAGAAAATTTTCCTCGCCACAACCTTAGCACTCGCATCCTTTTCAAGCTTCGCACTATTAGCTCCAACAACGGTTTCCGCAGCTGGAACAACCTTTACAACTTTGAAAAAAGGAAATTCTACGTTACTCATTGGTGCAAATAACTATGTTGTTGCATCAGGAACATCTGTTGTTTCAGTATCATCTTCTGGATGGCTAACCGCATTAAATACTGGCAGCGCAACAGTCCGTGGCTACAGTACCAGCGGAGTCCTTCTTTGGACTTGGTATGTTACGGTAACCTCATAAATTTATCTCTCGGACCGTCATAAAAGGCGGTCTGTACTTTTTATACAGTCAATTGACGATTTTTTTTGTAAAAACAACTCCTTAAAGACAAAACGAGCCGACCGCCATGGGTCCGCTCGTCTCTATTTTTAACTACAACGACTTTAAATCAATGATCTCTTTCTCAGTTAGACCGGATGCTTCGATGATGACGGATAGCTCAACTCCAAGAGTAAGAAGCTTTCTGGCAATTTCCTTTTTCGCCTCTGCCTTCCCACTTGCTTTTCCTTCAGCACGCCCTCTTGAGTTAGCTGCTTCATACATCGACGCCTCATCATGCAGATACTTCTGACGGTCTTCATATTGTCTTCGTGCTTCTAAATCCTGACTCAAAAATTCCAGCGTATCCATGGCCTTTCTTAGTACCGGTTCATTCATCGTTAACACCTCCCATTTAGATTGATCTGCACCTTTCAGGAATAACAGCCAGTTCACAAGTCCGCCTTCCTCAATGGAAATGGCTTGTTCGTCTAGTTTCGGCAGCTCTAGAAAGTGAATTTCAATATCGTCAATTAGCGAAATTCCGGTTCGATCTTCCCGCAGATGAAATACGTTATGGTACAAATCATTCGGCAGCAAGGCGTAGTTCAAAATATTAATAGTCACGCACCGTTTCAGTTGGCTATAAGGCTGCCCTTCCTGCAATTGCCCAGAGTATTGCTTACTCCAATAGAAAAGCGTTCTTTTCTCCGTATCATATTTATTAAAAAGCTGCATTTCAACATTAATAATTTCACCTTCAGTTGTTCTGGCTCGAATATCCAGAATGGATTGCTTGTCGCGCGGAGAGTCCTTATCTGTATAAGGGTTGAGCAAAATAATCTCTGTCAATGGAGGCCTGCCAGCCTCATCAAATGTTCGATTTAGAAAGGTTAGTAGGACATCGCGATTCTCTTCACTCCCAAAAATGCGTTTGAACAAAAAGTCATTTCTTGGATTTAGCAGATTCATGAAGGATCAGCTCCGTTTAATTTTTATTATATCATGATCAATGCCTTTTTTCCGAATCGAAAAAAGTGAAAAGCAGCTTTGCAATCCGCCAACATCCGGTTGCAAAGCTGCTTTTGATTTTAACGCTTTATGCTACGCTCCAGTAACGATGGCTCCCGGCCATGCGAGCATGCCGCCCGTCATATTGGTCACGGAGTAGCCCTGTGGCGCGAGGAAGTCGCATACTTTGCCACTGCGTCCGCCGCTGCGGCATACGAAAATTATATTTTCATCCTTAGGCAGCTCATCCAAACGCTCCTGGATTTCAGACAATGGCAAATGCGCTGCTTCGGCAATATGTCCATCCTCCCACTCATCAAGCTCACGAACATCGATTAAATGAAACTTTTCCTTATTATTCAGACGCGCTTCAACTTGCTCCGGCGTGATTTCGTTATACATCGTTACGTCAGCTCCTCAGAAAAATCGTTTATGTGCATTGTAACTTTCGACGCCGCCGTTGTCCATTCCTCTAAACAATGCCAACATTTTAGCCTCGCATCCGTTCAAAAATGCTACCGCTTGCCGCGCTTCTTGGCGGCAAGCAGACGATTTACCGTTGCCTGACCATCAGCCTGCATTGTTTCTGGGTTCGAAGGAGGGGCCGACGGCTGGCTGCTGCCGCCTGAAGCGTTAGCCTGTGCTCGAGACGGACGACTAGTCGTTTGCGACGTATTGGCCGAAGCTCCCTGAACGCCATTAAGCTCTCCACTCGCTCCCTTCACCTGACCAGATGCTGGCGAAGTTGGAGTTGGAGTCACGTCACTTGTATCCGCTCGCTCACCATAAAAGCCAGCGGTGCGGTTTTTCCGCTGCTGCAGCCTGCTCATCGCACCTGACGGAGCGGCGGCTGGCTCATTCCTCTGCAAACGTCCACCTACGAGCCCCAGTCTCGCAAAAAGCTTCCGCCCGATTCGCTGCCAAGGAAGCGACAGTCGGCGCAGTAAAATGTCGACCAGCCAAAGCACCAAAATCAATAAGAGCAGCTCACGCGTCCAATCATAAGGCTGCCTGGACTCTACTGGAATGAAGCGGTAAGCCTCCTGCGGCGCGTCCAGCGACAGCAAGCGTCCGCCTGTAGCGTCAGCAAGCTGCTGCAGCGCTTCTGCTCCATTTTCACCCGTCAATCGATACTCGGGCGAATAGGGGATGACAAAACCCGTCGTCGTGCCGCTGCCCGTATTGGGCGCTTCCACTCCGCCAGCTGCAGCGCTCTGTTCATTCACTTGCATTAAATACACGCCCGGTTTCGATATCGGAAGGCTTGCCGCATATTCGCCCGGAGCTGCTGGAAGCGGCGAAAGCGACGTGCTTTCGCCTGCTTCATCCGTGACTACAGCCGACAGCTTAGCAGCTGTATCACTGCCCTCGGTGCGCAAGCGCAGCATAGCCTCTCGACCATCAAGCGCAGCTGTTGCGGAATAAGGCGTGCTCTCAAACTGGGGAAACGTCCACTTAATCCACTCGGCGAGCACATTCGGCAATGCGCCCCACTGCACCCAGTCTCGTGACCATTTCCCAGTCAAGTCGCTCGTCCAAGCTACCGTTCGTCCTGATCCATAAGCCCAGCGCGCCAAAATCGGATCACCTTGCGGCGACAGCAGCGCGACCTCTGCCGTTTCCTTCGCTGTCGTTGCGATGTAAGCCTGCAAGCTCGGCACGCCATTTTGCCACATCGACGACCAGCTTCCGGCTTGCCCGACGAGCGGCGGAGCATTTTGCTCCACAATATAGGTTCGCGACATTAGCACCGTCTCACGGCTGAAAATAGCCGGAAGCGTGCTTTCATCATTTGTAAAATAAAACCGTCCCTTTGCCTGCTTCGCAAGCTGCTCCAGCATCACCTGATCCGCACCGTCGCCGACTGCAACTGTAGACATCGTCATTTTATTGTCCACCATGCCCTGTGTCAGCGCAGCATAACCCGGGTTGGAAGCCGATTGCCCATCGGTGAGCAAAATAATATGCTTGCGCTGTGCATCCATTTCCAGCAGCTTGTTATAAGCGGTATCGAGCGCCGGAAAAATTTCCGTGCCCCCATCGGCCTGAATGCCCTGGATTTTATCCAAAACCTCCTCGCGATCCGTCAGCTTGGTCGGTTCCACGATCCACCAAGGCGTCGAGTCGAAGGCGACTACGCCTACTGAATCCTCTGGGCGCATCAGCTCGATCGTCCGCATTGCCGCTTCTTTCGCCAGCTCCAGCTTGCCGCCGACCATACTGCCGGAACGGTCAATTACCAAAATCAAGCCGAGCGAGGGCAGTTGGCGCTTGCCCTTCAAATCCATATAGACCGGCAGCGCCTTCTCTATAGGCGTTTGGAAATAGCCACCCAAGCCAAAGCTGTTGTCGCCACCCAGCATGACTAGGCCAATGCCATAATCGCTGACCGCCTTGCCAAGCCACTCCATCGGTTTAGCCGCAATGCGGGTTGCTGAAACATTGTTTAAAATAATGCTGTCATAGGCGGCATATGAAGCCAGCTGTACAGACAGCCGCTCAGGCGGTATCGTCTCGTAACGAATGAGCGAAGCTTTCAAAGCTGCCTCCACATTGCCTGATGAGCCCGGCACACCTTCGACAATGAGCACAGCGGGCGGGCCGCTGACTCTGCTGAACGCATAAGCAGTATTGTTCTGCTCACGTTCATCCCCTTCGGCATACAGCTCAGCCCGAAAACGGTGAAAGCCCGGTTCCAGCGCAGCGCTTTGCAGCGCAAAACGATTTTTGCCCGGCTCCAGCACAATTTCGCTTGTTGACAGCTCGCGGTTGTCTTCATAGAGCCTCAGCTTGGCCGTACCTGATGATGTGCTGTTAATCGTAAATTCAAACGTAAATTTCTCGCCTTGACGCAGCGTTTGCGGAACGTCCATCGCTTCGAGCGAGGCGTCCACCCGCTGCGGGGCAGCTACCGGAACGACATCCACCTCAATGCCTGCATGCCCCAGCAGCTCCGCTTGGCGCAGCATGCTTCCGGCGTTTTCTGCGCCATCGGAGAGCAGCACGATTTTGCCGCCCCCGGCTTCATGCAGCATGCCTGACGCAAGGCGCAGCGCCTGAGACAGATCCGTGAAGTTTTCATTCACGCCTGATCGAAACGTATATCGTTCCGCACTCGGAAGCTGATCAGGCGAAAGCACTTTATCGATGGCGGCATCTAGTCCGATGGACACAATTCCGCTCTGGTCGGCTTCGTCTTTCTCCGCCGAGGCTTTGGCAATCCACTCGCCTAAAACGGCATCGGCATTGACGGATGCGGAACGATCTGCTACAAAAATAACGTTTCGCTGCTCGATACGCAAGTATGGCTGCACACCTGCAGCAATCGCAATGACCAGCAGCAGAATAAATGCACGCAGCGTTATGGCTATCTTTTTACGAGTGCCTTGCAGCCGCAGCGTACCACGAATCATCCACCAAACCGCCACTGCCCACGGAATAAGAAGAAGGAGCGCCCAAGGCGAATTAGCCTGCATTCCCACGCCTATACACCTCCCATTCCACCAGCATCAGCATAAGCAGTGCAAGCGCGAGCCATACGGCAAAAGCGTTTGCAGCATTTGCCGTCTCCACACTTCCCGCAGCCAACCCCGCTTCAGCCTGCTTTTCACTTGTCTCAGTTGAACCAGCGGCAAGCGGCTTGATTTCGGAATTTGTGGACATCGATGCGCTTTCGGAGGGAGCCGCTGTTACAGCAAGCATCCTCTGACCGATCGTTTCCGCTTCTGCATCTTGCTCGATTAAACGGTACAAACCCGGAACCACTGGGGCGACAGCTGGCTCTTGCGCTGCAAGCGCGGCAGCCAGCTTGCTGTCGGGCAGTGATTTTTCGCTATAACCGCCTAGGGCTTCGATCATTTCCCACTTGGCACTAACTGTCTCATTTAAAAAAGCAAGCTGGAGCGTACTTCCGGCATCCGCCGTCCCAAGCTGTGCCTGACTCCCTCCGCTCATCCAATCCGCAGCCTGCACGATTAACACGGGAAACTCCGGCCGCAGCGGCAAATCGCTGCTTTGCATGTCAAAGGTAAAGCGCAGCTGCGGCCTTCCTTGCACCGAGCCAGCATAAATGGCTGGCAAGCCGCCATATGTAACAATCGCTTCTCCCCAAGTCCCAGCATCCTTCGCCTTCACCATCCGTCCGATATGGGTATCTTCAAATGAAAGATAGGCGGTAACGGGATGCTCGGACAGCGCCACCCTGCTATTCGCAGGCGAAGCTGTCTCTTCCTCGGTCGCTTCCGGATGGTCGATATACCAGACAGGCTTGGAGGAAAACAGCTCCTGCCAGCTTTTGTCCGTTCGAAGCTTTGCTGTGTCGCCATCCATAATGACCCAGTCGATGTCCTTAACATGTTCATTGGAAGGAACATACTGCGCTGGATCAACCTTTATCGTTTTTACGCCGGCAAGCTGGAGCGCTTTTTCCAAAAACAAGTTGCCTGATGTAGCCAAAAGCACCTGCTGCGCTTTAGACACGATCGGAAACTGGTAGGCGATATTGTCAGCGGCATAATCATCAGTCGCTCCGCTGATTTTGGCGGTGTAATAGCTCGCTTCTTCCGGCAGACCGTTAATATCTACGCTCGTCCAGCCCCCAGCCTCAAGCTTGACCGACCTCTTCACCGCAGGCTCCGATTCCTTGTCCGCATATACGGCAAGCTCAAGCTGCTTAGACGCAAGGCTGTCATTTCGCAGGGTCACTATGCCTGCACGTTTGCCGTCTTCTCCAACTGCTGCATGAATGCCAAAATACAAGATAGCACTATTATTACTGCCAGCTTGCGGGGCAGAAAGCTTGAATTGCTCAAGCTTCGCATGAAGGGTCAGCAGGTTAACGGAGTCTGCGTCCTGCCATCTGCCATCGGAGAGCAGCAATATCTGTCCGCCTTGTTCATTGGCAAGCAGTGAGTCGGCTAGCGATAAAGCTGCTACGTTGTCCTGTGTACCGAAATCTGGCGTAATGGTTTGCAACTGCTGCAGCACGAGCTCATGGTCCGTTTCCTTGGACAAAATAATGCGGGGCTGCTCGCCCGTTACAAGCAAAGTGATAAGCTCCCCTTTCGGCTGCTCGCTCAGCCACAGCTCCGCCTGCTGTACAGCGGCGGCCAGCATGCTGCCTTGAGAGCTTCCCCCAGGCATAGCCGCGGTCATGCTTGCCGAGCGGTCTAGTACAATGACAGTATGACTGCCACTACGGCTATCCGTCGTAAGATACGGCTGCATGAGCGCCAGCACTAATATAGCAGCTGCGAGAAGCTGCAAAAGCATAAGCGGCCGTGTACGAAGCTTTTGCCACGGACGATTCGCCTCCTGCTCTCGCAGCATGCGATTCCACAGCATATGACTCGCAATTTCGGTATCCATATACGTGCGCTTGAATAAATACATTAAAACAATGGCTGGGAGCGCCAAGCCGAATAATGCAGATAGCGGCGATAGCAGCTGCATTTTCCCTCCTCCTTTCACCTGAGTTCTAAGTTGCACCTCATTATTAGTTCCAGTTCAATCTTAACTATGGCTGTGCAGCACACCAGCGCGAAGCAGCGTATGCTGAATCGTTTGTTCCATTGGCTTGCTCGTATCAATAAAAATATAAAGGGCTCCGCGCTCGGCGCAAAGCTTCTTGAGCTCATTACAATATTCGTTCACCGTATCGCGATATTGTTCCAGCAAACGACTGCCTAAAGCAACCTCTTTGCCCGTTCCGAGTTCACTGTCAAGCAAATTCAGTTCGCCTGTCAAAGACGGATTTAGCTCTTCAGGGCTCAATAAATGGAGAAAAACAACCTGCTGCCGAGCAGCAAGCAGGCTGAGCAGCGTATTCTCAATGCCCGCTTCATACATCGCATCGGATACAATCCAAGTAACGCCCGTACGATGCGGGAGCTGCCCAGCCTGCTGAGTAGCTTCCCGCATGGACAAAGCTGCCGCCTGCTGCTGCATAGCTGCTGTCCCTTCACCCATCGCAGAAGACTTAAGCCCATCGTCTGGGTGAAAAGACTGCTGCTCCGCTGCCTGCTCTAGTGCCGCTGCCAAAAAATGAAACAATCGCGCAGCGGAACCCCTTCCGCGCAGCGCTGGAAGCTCTGCCGGAGCTGAGCCGCCAAACAGCTTGACCGCAATGCGGTCCTCGCCTGACAGTGCAGCGTATCCGCCGCAAGCTGCAAGCTGCAAGGCGCAGCGCAGCTTATTGGCCTGTTCGCCGCCAAAATTCATCGAAGGGGATATATCAACGTACACATGCAAGGTAAGCTCCTGCTCATCCCAATATTGCCGCATATATGCTCTGCCCGTTCGCCCATAAACATTCCAATCCAAACGGCGAATGTCGTCGCCGGGCGCATAAGGGCGATAGTCTGCAAATTCCTGCGAGCCGCCGAGCGTGCTGGAGCGGCGCTTGCCAGCCATCGTGCCCTTTACTCGGCTGCCCGCAGCCACTTTCATGCGCTCTAATCGATTCAGCAAGGACGTATCGGGGAATAGCTTGGCTAAAGCGCCGCTGAACGCTGAATCCCGGGCTCCGCTCCCGGAACCGCTGCCTTGCCCATTCATCTTGTCAGCTCCAATGCGTTTAAGATGGATTCGGACATCTGATCCGTCGTTATGCCTGCTGCCTGTGCCTCATAACCGAGCACGACCCGATGTCGAAGCGCTGGCACAGCTACCTCGCGAATATCGCTCCACGATACATGCAGCTTGCCGCTGCAAAGCGCCCTTACCTTGCTGACCGCCACAATCGCTTGCAGCGCCCGCGGTCCAGCGCCAAATCTGACATAACGCTTCACATCGTCAGGGGCATCTGCCTCTGCAGGATGCGTCATCATCACTAGCCGAACCGCCATGTCCAGCACATCGTCTGCAACCAGAATTTGCTTGGCATACACTTGGAGCTCGGTCAGCTCATCCGCAGTCATCTTGACCTCGGCGCGGCGCTGAGCTACTGCCGTTGTCCGCAGCACAATTTCTTTGAGCTCCTCGCGCGTCGGATAGCTGACGCCGATTTTGAGCAGAAAACGGTCAAGCTGCGCTTCCGGCAGTGGGTATGTCCCCTCCTGCTCGATTGGATTTTGCGTCGCCAATACAAAAAAAGGACGCGGCAGCTGGCGAGTTTCTCCGCCAGCTGTCACCGTGCCTTCCTGCATCGCTTCAAGCAGTGCGCTTTGTGTCTTCGGCGTAGCACGGTTAATTTCATCGGCCAGCACTAGATTACCGAAGATCGGTCCAGGCTGAAAGCTGCGTCCCGCCGCACCCTGCTCGGTAAAATCAATCAGCGTCGTTCCCGTAATATCTGCGGGCATCAGATCGGGCGTAAATTGAATCCTTGAATATTGCAAGGAAATCGTATCCGCAACCGTGCGGACAAGCATCGTTTTCCCGAGACCGGGGATGCCTTCCAGCAGCGCATGTCCGCCTGCCAGCATGCACCATAATAGCTGCTCAACTACCGTTTTTTGCCCTACAATGACGCTTCCAATTTCCTCTTTCAGAGCAGCTATACGCTCAGCCGCCTGTGTAATCTGTTCCTTGGATTCAATCATTTGTCCACCTCGCTCCTTATCGATTCGGCTGTATGTTGTCGAAATATTGCTTTACTTTATCCTGCATGGCCTGCGGCAGCTGGGAGCGTCCAAGCGCTTTTTTCGCCTCGGTTGCATACTCGCTGTATACTTCCTCGTAAGGGCGTGTCGTTCCGTCAATCATCGGCGACTTGCCCCCCGTTTGCTCCTGGCCGCCAGTCGATGGTCCGCCATCCTCCTGCACATTGCCCTCGCCTGCCATCGTGCGCGGTGTTGTTACAAGCGTTCGTCCACCCGCTCCGGTACCGCCTTGCAAGCCTCCTTGCCCACTGCCCGAGCCGCTGCCAGCTCCCTGGCCTTGACCAGACCCGGCTCCATCACCAGCGCCTGCTCCTTGACCGGCACCGGCTCCTGTACCAGCACCGCTGGATGAAGGCTCGCCGCTGCCGGAGGCGCCAGAGCTTCCCGGCGCCGCGCCCGATCCGGGCTCGCTCGGCGAGCCCGATGCTCCGCCAGCGCTGCTGCCGCTCGGCGAGCCATTGCCGGAGGCCGCCGCTGCCCAGCTCGGCGGCACGGAGCCGCCGCTTGCAGCCAATTGGCCCGCAAGCGGCTGTCCGCTTTGCCCAAGCTGGCTCGCCATTGCGCTAGCCAGCTGTTCCAGCTGAGCCTGCGATAATTCGCCGGCCAGCGCTTCTTCTAGGGCGGCGAGGCCATCGCCGCCCTCCGTCTCGCCCGAAGCGTCACCTTCCGCTTCGGGATTGCGCGCCTGCTCCGCGGCTTCTGCCAATGCGGAGGCGAGCGCCTCCTTGTCTTGCGGCAGCTGCCCCGCAAGCTGCTCCAGCGCCTGTGCCAGCTGCTCCTTCTGCTCAGGCGTCAGCTTGTGCAGCTCCGAACGCATATCGCTAATCGCTTCGCTCATCCCCGATTCCAGCCGGTCCTGCAGCGCAGCTCCCAGCTGTTTCAGTGCGGGCTCGCGCTGCATCGCTTCCGCCGCCTCATCCAGCTGCGACGCCGATTGCTTCGCCAGCTCCGCCGTCTGCTCAAGCTCGCGCATCGCCTCGGCCAGCTCGGCAAGCGCCGCCTCTATGTCGCTGTCGTTTTCCTCCAGCTTGCTGCGCAGCTTCTCCAGCTTGCTGCGCAGCTTCTCAAGCGGCTCAGCAAGCTGCCGCTTCGCCTCCTCGGGCACATCTGCCCGCTCCGCTTCCTCCGCGAGCGCAGCCGCCTCTTCCCGCAGCTCTTCAAGCTGCTGCCGCTCAGCGGCCCGCTCCTCCGCCAAATGATCCAGCGGATTCGCCCATACGAGCAAAAGCGCGGATATGGCCCATACCGCGCTAACCCCCAGAACGGCCCGCTTCCACGCCGCCCATGCGGGCCAAGGCAGCCGCTTGCTCAGCATAGCGGCATAAGCTTTCGCTGCAGCAATGGCTTCCTGCCGCTGCAGCAGCACAATAGCGGATGGCTGCCCAACCGGGCGCAGCCATCCATCAAGCGCAGTCGACACGGCATCATCCGTGTCGTGCCGATCCATCGCTCTCGCCGCATCACGCAGCGAGGCCCGCCGCCAAAGACCGTACAGCAGCCCCGCCAGCAGGCCCGCTGCCGCCAAAACCACAGCCGCTGGCCGCGCATGAAGCAGCGGCCACAGCCTGCTTGCGACGAGCAGCAGCAAGCCTGCCGAGCTGCCTATAAGCAAGCCTTTCAGCCCATGCTTGCACATTGTGAACATGGTCAATCTCAGTCGCACCGGCAATAGCAGCTCAGGAAGCTGCTGCTGTTCTTTAGCCTGACTGCTTCCGCTTGGCGCCATTTGCGCTCCCTCCTACTTTAAACCCGACTTCTTATATGCTACTTCCCGCTTTGCTTCATACGAGGACGCAGGTAGCGAATGCTTAACCAAATGGCTAGAGCGGCCAACACGAGATAAATGAGCATAAACTCCTGCCAGAGCTGCAGAAACGGTTCCGATGCGGTTGAACCAGATCCCGTATAAACGATTTCTCTAGTTATGTTAGGGTCCAAAATGCTGTACATCGCCACCGCTGGATTCCATGCAAAAATATGAGCGATCCATTCGTTAGAACCGCTGTATCCTGAAACCTGCATAGATACCATTAGCGCTACATAACCAATGAGCGCTGTGCCCGCGTACAAAAACAAGGTCACGCCATAGGTCAAAATAACAGCAATCATCGTCCGCTTGATGATGGTGGAGAACAAAACGCCGAAGGCTCCTATAACGATCATCAAAAATAAATAAAAGAAAAAGATGAGCAGCAGCTGCGACGGCGATATGCCGCCGAACAGAAAGATCATGCTGTATACAGGAAGCGTACTAATGACGATTAAAATCATAAAGCTTAGAGAAGACAGCAGCTTGCTTAAAATAATCGTCGTCGAGCTTTGCTGCGTCGTAAGCAGCAGATTAAGTGTCTGCCGTTCACGCTCGCCGCTTATAACGCCAGCCGTGAGGCCCGGGGCCATAAAGGAAATGAGGCCGAGCTGTACGAAGCTGAGAAAATAAAACAGCATCCGGCTTTCGCTCGGATTAAAGGAGGCCGCATTGCCCGAGCTCATATTAAGCAAATAAATGGAGCTAAGGGCAAACAGCCCAATGGCGAATAAATAGGCAAGCAGCGTCCACATCGTGCGCGGCGTCCGCATCCGCAATCGGAATTCCTTATCCAGCACCGGATTGATCAGCTTGCTGCGCCAATCTTTGCTTACGGTATCGTTTCTCATTCGAAGCCGTCCCCTCCTCTCGTAATTTCCAAAAAGACATCTTCCAAATTCGTCTGCCCTTCGCTAAACGAAACGATGCGGTAACCCGCAGCTATCAGCTCGCTGATCAGCTCTGCCTGTTCGAGATCCTGTCCGCTAAAATGAACATGTATGCCCCGCTCATCGCGCATCAGACGCGTCACATGCGGCTGCTCCTGCAAAAACTGCTCAGCCTCTTCCAGCCGTTCCAGCAGCCGAATATATAAGATCCGCTTCACCCGCAGCCGGTTCTGGATTTCCGACACATTGCCTTGGGCAATCATCTGCCCATGCTCAATGACGCCAATTTCATCGACCATCTCCGCAAGCTCTGGCAAAATATGCGAGGAAATAATGATCGTTTTACCCATTGCTTTCAGCTCAAGCAAAATTTCCCGCATTTCGATTCTCGCCCGCGGATCAAGACCGGAAGCCGGCTCATCGAGTATAAGCAAATCGGGATCATGCACAAGGCAGCGCGCCAAGCACAGCCGCTGCTTCATGCCGCGCGACAGCGTATCGACATAAGCATCCCGTTTGTCACTGAGATTGACCAGCTCAAGCAGCTGCGGAATAAGCTCTTCCCGTTCCTTCTTGGGTATTCCATAGCTGGCACCATAAAAATGCAAATATTCGACCGCTTTAAATTGATCGTACACACCGAAGAAATCCGGCATATACCCAATCCGCTTTCTCACTTCTGCCGGATGCTTCGTCACATCAAAGCCATCCACTTTCGCATAGCCCGACGAAGGCGAGAGCAGTGTAGCCAAAATGGACATCGTCGTTGATTTCCCCGCGCCATTTGGCCCCACAAAACCGAACACTTTGCCCCTGGCAATCGTCAAATCAAGCGTCTTTAAGGCATGAAATGAGCCAAAAGACTTGCTGAGTCCTTTAATTTCAATCATGGGAACGGCTGCCTGATCCTGCTCGGGCGAAACCCCCGCTTCATGCGCCACTTTTTCTTGCGCCTGCTCTTCCTTATTCATGCTTTGCCACCTCGCCTTCCACTGCCACTTGAGGCATTCTCGTTTCTATATCGGTATTAACGATCAGCTTCATCCGCAATTTGAAGCCATCTATGAGATAATTCGAAGGATCTTCCATTTCCGCTGCTACTTTCAGCCATTTGCCTTGTGCTTCATCCCAAATGAGCCACTTCAAATTTTGCCCGGATTGGGAAGGGTCAAGGTGAATGTCCAATTGATCGTATGTCAGCTGCTCACGCTCAGGGAATCTGTATTCCAACACCAGCTCACCTTGCCCAATCGAAAAAGTAGAGTTCCCAAAATTCTCTAATCGATTGACACTTTTTTCAATAATAACGGGATTTACGAAGCCTGCAGGCACGATTAGGCGGCCGTTTTCATCCGGCTCCATCTCACCCAGGCTTTGCACCCACATCGTCAAATTAGCAGCCTTCACCTTATTGTTATTAACGGTAAAAAATGCATCTTCATTTTCACTGAATCCGAGCACAACCGGACCATAAATCATCGGCATAGTCGAGGAACTGTAGTTCGTATTGAAATACGCATCGACCAGCGTACGCTGCCTGCTGAACGTATCCTGACTGCCGCCCTGATAAGGGAATATCAGACTGCCGTAGTTAAAATATCCCATGCCTGTGTTGGGACTATTGGAAATGAGCACAGAACCTTCTTCGCCTTGCTTTAAATCACCGATTGAGTAGCTGCTGCCGTTCATCACAACAACCACCTGATTTAAATCATTCAAGGTGTCATTTTTAATTTTATAACCTATTTGCCCGTTGCTGCTCTCGTAGGATACCTTGAATTGTCCGACCTGCTCCTGCATCGGGACATTTTCAAATACGGCTTTGCGTGTCGACCAATATTCTACATTTTTCCACTCAGCTGTCGTTTGTCCTTCTAGGCTCACCACTCTGCTGTCGCTGCGCAAATTCAAGTCGCCGGTGCTGCTGCCTGATGCATAAGGTGTTAGGGGAAGCGTTTCATCGAAACGGGCAGCTACTTCGCCGCCATTCGGAACGAAAATCGAAAACGCACCAGATTTAACTCCTTCGCCTTGGCCAGATAATTGCACCGTTTGGACCGAATGGGTAGACATAAAACGTTTATTTTCAGCGCCGAAGAAGAAAATAGCGGCACCGCAAATGATCGAGATGAGCGGAATGAGAAACCATGACCACTCCCGCTTGTCTACCCTTCGCAGCACTAAATACAGCACCGGAGCTACAACAATCATATAAATGATAAACATGACGAGCAAGAGACCAAAATTAGGCGGTGAAATGGACGGAAATTGATCTACGATTTGTTGAAAGCTCCAATACGTATTATTGCCGTTCGTATAGCCCTGCTGCATTGGAAATAGCGAGCTTTGCAGCCAATTGGCGTACAATGTGGCACTTCCCGACCAAGAAGCAATCGGCTCCAATGCGGGATCAAAGGCAATGTACAGCACCTTGCCCAGTCCCAGCTTGCGCTCGGCAGCAATCGGCGTTTCCCCGCCTAACAGCTTTGTTGCCCCAGCGGCAAGCTTGCCTGTCGACAGCGTCATATCACCTGCGCTTGCGCTTTTCGCAACACCCGCGTTCACCATTTCAGGCGAAATCGGCTGTGACACCGTCCCGCCATCCGGCTCAACCGGCGCAATAGCTGCAAAAGCTTTCGCTGTTTTGCTGTAGCCTGCGCCTCCCGAGAGAATAAGCGTGCCTCCCTTGCTGATCCAGCCTGTAATGGCCGCCACCTGCTGCTCGCTCCAATCCGAAGTCGCTACATCATTAATGGCAAGGACATCAAAATAATCGAGCAGGGAAGCTTCATCCGGCAGCTGCTCCGGCGTCAGCGGCATGACGGAAATTTGGTAGCCTCGCACATTCAGCGAAGGCATGAAATTTAACGTATCGGGATCGCTTGCGAGAACCCCAAAGGTGTAATCGGCTGTGCCATTGCTGTCCAAAAAGGCTTTGCCAATGATTGCTACTTCCTTCCCTTTGGCAGAAGCGCCTTCAAAAAAGCGGATTTTGTTATTGTCTTTGCTCAGCTGCGTGCCTGGCAATGAAACCGTCAGCTCAACGGGCGTTTCTTTCGGCAGTTCGACCGGTACGACATAATCGGTCGTCATCCCGCCATAAGGCGAAATAACCGAAATGACGACCTCGCCCTTTAAGTCGGTATTCGTCCGATTCGTCAGCGTAAGATGGGCAGGCATTCTTTTATCCATTTTCACACTGCCCTGATAGCCTGCTTCCGTTTTCAGCTCAATGCCTGCCGCTTCGGCATAGGCTCTCGAGCCCGTTGTCCCAAGGTCTGCACATAAACTAACGATCATAATCATCATTACAAAAAGCTTGATTTTAAAACCTATTCGACTCACAGACAGACCCCTCCCTATTTTTATATGTACTTATCCTATTACCTAACGCAAAAAACGACGAAAATGTTTCATAATTTTACATAATTCATCCAATGCAGGAAAAAGAAAAGCCTAGTTCGCATAAAGCGATCCCAGGCTTAAGCATAACGTATTTATACTTGCTGCATTTTTTAAAATGATTTTGGCCTGCGGTGAAAAATTTCATAGAATACAGGAACGATTACCAGCGTCAGCAAGGTTGAGCTCGTTAAGCCGCCAATAACAGTCAGCGCCATCCCTTTTGTAATAAGCCCGCCTGACTCAAACCCGAACGCAAGCGGCAGCAATGCGCCGACCGTCGCAATAGCGGTCATTAAAATCGGACGCAGGCGCGTGCCTGCTGCTTCGAGCAGCGCCTCACGGACAGATAGTCCCTCCGCTTCCTTATGGATGACCCGGTCCACCAGAACAATCGCATTCGTAACGACGATGCCAATAAGCATCAACGCGCCAATGAGCGATGTAACGCTTATCGTCTCCCTGCCTAGAAGCAGGCCAAGCAATGCGCCTATTACCGTAAATGGGAGCGAAAGCAGCAGAGCAAGCGGAGTCAAAGCGCCGCCAAACGTAAGAACAAGCACAAAATAGACAATCGCAATGGCAGCCAGCATTGCGATGCCAAGCTGCGTGAACGATTCATTAATTTGTTCGCTCACCCCACCCAGCTTGTAGCTGATCCCCGCTGCAGCCGGCATATCATCCAGCATTTGCTGCAGCTCCGCCGATACAGCTCCTACATTGGAAGAAACCACATCCGCCGTCACCTCCGCATAAACGCGCTCATCCTGCCGGGTAATCGTATTCGGCGATTGTCCTTCCTTAATCGTTACGACATCGCTAAGCGCTACTTGCGCCCCAAGCGGAGAGGTCAGCATGACCTTTTCGAGCTCAGCTTTGCTGGCATAGGCTGCCTGCTCCAGCTTCTCATAAATGTTTAGCTCGGCTCCTTCCTGCTTAACCGTTCCAAGTACAGGCTGGCTCCGAACGGGGCTGAGCGCCGCCGCCACCTGTCCTGCCGTCAAGCCATATTGGCTTAGCTTCCGCTGATCGGCGACCAGACGGTATTGCTCATAGGTTGCAGCAAGGCTTGTTGCGACATTTGTCAAATGAGCATTCTTTTTGAGCTTCTCTTCCAACTGTTTGACAACGGGTTCCAATAGAGCCATATCTGGGCCAAATGCAGTAATGGACAAGCCAGATCCACCTAGCGCCCCACCGCTAAAATCCTGCTGCTTCCACTCACCACGTCCCCCAACCTTCCCAAGCAGGGCGACCACCTGCTGCTTTTCATCGTCAAACGCCGGAAAGGTATCCTCATATCGCAAATTAAACACAGCCTGCTTCGAAGCACCTGGACTAAACGGATTGGCACCACCCACCGCATATTGGACAATGTTCAGTCCCAGCCGTCCGAGCAGCCTCTTTTCTGCCTGTAACGCCAGCTCCTGCACCTGCTCCTTCGTCTCCCCTGGAGCCGGGTTATACGTAACCAGCATCATTTTCTCCTGATCGGACGACAGGAAGCTCACTCCAATAACCGGTACTAGAAACAAGCTCCCCACGAGCAGGATTACTGCAGCGCCAAACGAAGCAGCCTTATGATTGAGCGACCAGCGGAGAATGCTTTTGTACCACTCGGCTAAGCGACCAGGCTTGTCCGCATGTCGCTTGCCTGAAGGCAGGCCGCCCCGGAACATGAGATGCGCCAGCATCGGCACCACCGTTACCGCCACAAGCAAGGAGGCAAGCAAAGCAAATACGACTGTTAAGGCAAAGGGCATAAAAATTTCGCCGATCATGCCCGACACAAGGCCCAGCGGCAAAAATACGGCTATCGTCACAATGGTCGAGGCAAAAATCGGGATGAACATTTCACGGGTCGCATCCAGAAACAGCTCCTTGCCGGACAGTTTTTCACCTGGAAGCGAGAGCCTTCGGTAAATATTTTCGATGACGACGATGGAATCATCAATGACCCGGCCAATCGCCACCGTCATGGCACCAAGCGTCATGACATTCAACGTAATGTCCATCTGGCTAAGCAGCAGAAGAGCAATTAGAAGGGATAGCGGAATCGAAATGACAGCAATAATGGTCGAACGAATGTTGCGTAGAAAGATCAATATAATGAACACGGCAAAAATGGCGCCGATGACCGCTTTGCTTACCATCGTCTCCACCGATTTTTTAATCGGCTTCCCTTGATCCAGTGTCGTTTCCACGATAAGCGCAGGCTGCGCTTGCTTCAGCTTGACCAGCTCAGCATTCACCGCATCCACGACCTCAACGGTATTGGCATCAGCCGCCTTTACAATCGATACGCCGATCGATTCCTTCCCATTCGTCCGCGATATCGATTCGACTTTGCCGATGATCGATATATTTGCAATTTCGCTTAGCTTTACGGTAGGGAGCGTGCTCATGCTGGCTATCGCCTTAGCTAAGCCCTGATCAGAGTCAACCAGACCTGCCGCCGGGGATAAAGCTTGCCCGCTGGCAGCATTCAAGCCACCTGGCTGCATCGTTTGCCCCGTTTGCCGGTCTGCTGCTGGGGGAGCAGTATGGCCTGCCCCATTCCTATTGGCTGGATTGTAGGGAATGTCCATGTTTTTCAAAGCTTCTAACGTCGCAATATTTCCGTCTACAACGAGCGTTTTCTCCGACTGTCCAAATTCAAACACGCCGAGCGGGACGGTCAGCGCCGAGCCTTGAATCAAGCCTTTGACCGTTTCCTTCGTCAATCCGTATTTCGCCAACTGCTCCGGCTTAAAGGCTAGCTGGATCTCATTTGCATTTTGTCCGGATACTTGCACACTAGCTACACCATCAATACCTTCGAGCATCGGCAGCACGTCATTTTCGACCGTCCGTGTCAGCTCCTTAATATCTGCTTTTTCATTAGAGAAGCTAAGCGAAAGCACAGGAAATGCATTCAAGCTAATTCGTGATACTTGCGGGGTTGCCACACCTTCGGGCAAGCTTAGCCCATTCAAATCTTCCTTGATTTGCGCTGCCGCCTTGTCCATATCGGTACCATAGTCATACTCAATGACGACGGAAGATGCATTTTCATAGGAGGTCGAGCGCACGACACTTACCCCTTCCGCATGGCGGGTCCGCTGCTCGATAGGCTTGGTGATTTTCTCCATCACCTCTTCTGGTGCGGCGCCTGGAAATACCGTCGTAATGCTAACAATCGGCACGGTAATATCGGGCAGCGTCTCCATCTTCATACGAAGGCCTGCGTACATGCCTGCTGCCAGCACAAGCAGTGTCAAAATCCACAGTGCTACTTTATTATTGAGCGAAAATCGGATGATGCTTTTCACTTTTGCCTCACTCCTAGTCCATATCCATACTTGGCAGAAGTTCACCCATTCGGACCACACTTCTGCTTCACGGTACTAGTAGCATTTATCTTAAGTAGAAAATATAAACCTCTACTGAAGGTAATTTGAAGTTTAACAAGCAAAGTCAAAAAATGATCCCTATTAACGCTTATTCGCCTTGTATAGACAACCGTATTTATGGGTGACAAAATGCGTGATCGTAGGCTAAAGTAGTGATGAAAGGGGTTTTATAAAAATGTCTACTGCTTCACAACGCTTGGTATTTACGATAGTTACGCTATTATACTGGACGTCGATGTACGTTTATGTACCGACATTATCGCCTTTTTTGAGCGGCCGAGGCTTGTCGATGCAGTTGATAGGCATTGTGCTTGGCAGCTATGGCTTTGTTCAAATGCTCATACGCTTCCCCGTTGGAGTTGCCTCTGACCGCTTCGGCAAGCGCAAGCCGTTTATAATACTGGGAATGGTGACTGCTCTCATAAGCTGCTTGCTGTTTCTAGTGCCCGGACACTGGCTATGGCCGCTCGGAGGCCGGGCAATGGCTGGCATATGCGCCTCGACATGGGTTGCTTTTACAGTTATGTATGCCAATTATTTTGCCGCAGAAGATGCTGCACGGGCGATGGGCAGCATTAGCGTGATGATCGTTAGCGGCCAAATGCTCGGCATGCTGATGAGCGGAACGGTGACCGATATGTGGGGAGATGCCGCACCTTTCATTACTGGGGCTGTTATCGCTGGGGTAGGGCTAGTGCTAGGCCTGCTTTTAAAAGAACCACCGAAACAGCCGCATGAGCGCGTCGGCATGACACTCGCAATGGCACGCAGCATTATCGGCACGAAGCTGCTGCTTCAAGTATCGCTGCTCTCCATTCTCGCACATGGCGTGCTGTTCATCACGATGTTTGGCTTTACGCCACTCAAGGCAGAGACGCTGGGCATTACTGGATATGGGCTGACTTTGATTGTTTTTGCCTTTATGCTGCCGCATGCGCTCGCTTCAATGTTTACGGCCAAATGGTTCGCCCCGCGCTTCGGCAATTGGGTTACCATTGGAATGGGCTTTGTGCTAAGCACAATATGTACGGTGTCCATTGCCTATACAGATTCTTTCGCGATGCTGGCGCTGACGCAAGCGATAAACGGCTTTGCCCAAGGCTTGCATTTGCCGCTACTGCTCGGACTTGCCATTCGTGATGTCCAGCCATCCGGGAGAGCCACTGCCATGGGCCTTTATCAGGCGGTATATTCGATTGGGATGTTTTCCGGCCCTTTTCTAGCCGGCTGGCTCAACGACAGCTGGGGCATGAGCAGCGGCTTCTGGTTCGGCGGCATGCTTGGTGCTGCCGCAGCGCTGCTTAGTGTGTGGTGGTATATGAAGGAGCGAACTACGAGCAGAAATGTTGCGGGGAATACATGATAAATCATTTTATTTTCATAGGTTGACTAGGGCGTGTCTGAGAACTCTAAGTGTTCGTTGAAAATAAAGTTCTAGACTGGAGTTGTTGATCTAATGTGGTTTTTCAAATATTAATTTGGCAGCCTTCGCAAAATAAGTTTTAGACTGTTCCAATAAAGTAAGCAGCGGCGGACTAAGACGTGAAAATAAAGTCTTAGACTGCCGCTGCTGTTTCAGCCAGTTTTTGAACTAACATTCCCCAGTTAGCGTAACGATTATTTAATCGAACTCTCATTTAACATTTGATTTCGACGGAAAGTGATTGTTCCTAATGTTAAGTCAACAGAAACTCTACTACTTCGGCCTTCAGCTTTTCGTGAAATTGCACGCGATCAAAGCCGGGCGGGTCTTGCGAGGGGGGAAAGGATGGTGAAATCATCTCAGCTGGGAAAGGAGTCAGGAAGGAATAATGTCCGGCATTCTCCACCGTCCGATAGCGAATCATTTGCGGTTCAGCAACACTATTCATGATGATCTGCGCGTGAAAAGGAGGTGTGTAAGGGTCTTGCTCGGCATCCAACATGAGAATGGGGAGCCGAACGTTGCTTAATGCTCCCTCATTACGGAACCAAACGGACGCCGGGGCTAGCAAAATCAGGGACCGGATGCGTGAATCATAAGGAACATCGATCTGCTGCGGCTTCCCATCCGGGCTCTCAGTAGGGAAGGAGGTCGGGATGCCGCCAGCTGCTGCAAGCGCGGTGTAGCCCCCCATGGAATGCCCGATGACCGAATGGCCTCCCGGCTGGAGAAGCCCCTTAAACCTCTCATCTTCAAAAAACCAGTCGGCTGCCATGCGAAGGTGCCGGGGGCGATAGGTGAGGTTTTGGACAGTACCTTCCAAACTATTATCGTTGCGGTTATTGAATGGATGTTCGAGCAGGCCAACGATAAAGCCGCTGCGCGCCAAATGCCGAGCGAGCGACCGGTACACAAGCGGTGAACCGCCTGTACCGTGTGAAATGAGGACTAGCCTAAATTTTCCATCCAGCGGTGCTGCGTCTCTGGACACCTCCAACGAGTACGGCCCTATCCTATCAGTCTGTTCCGGTGCATCTGTCGGATACACCACGATCATGGGAACGGTCACCCTCAATGTGTTGTCGGTAATTTTCACCTCGCAGCAACCTGCATATACTTCAACAATGTCTTCTATTTTGTTCATCTTGATCTCTTCCTCTCATTGAACTACATGCTCCTAATATGGCGAGCCAACGGGAATATATATGTCTAATACCGAATCCTCGTTCATCGGTCCTAGATATCGATGGTCGTAACGCACAAACTCCGGGCAATTAGTACGAACGCTGCCTGACTGGGGTAACCACGTTTCATAAATGTACTGGAACGTATGGTTGAGTCTCGATAATGTCCCCTTATGAGTAAAAACTGCATAAGTTACCACTGGGAGCAGCTTAGCGACCATTCCCAAGGGAACTACACTCTCCTCGCTAGCCACCTCGACACAAGCGATATACGTGATTTCCCATTTCCTACCTGTAAGTTCAATGACTGCATAAAATATGTCTTCCGTATCCGGCTTTCGCTCAATTTCAAACAAACGCTGCCTAAAGCTCCACCATAGCTTTCCGACCTCGTCCGAATTGACACCCGGTATTGACATACCGACCAGATTCAGCTTATTCAGGCAGACAAAAGCTGGCATGAGGGAGACGCTCTTATTCAAATGCTGTAGCCCCACTTCATCCAAAGGAAGCTTCTCCATTGCCCGGAACAGCGTGTCCTTCATGTCCCTTTGCTTTCGAAATTGTCCAGGCGAGATGGAGAACATTTTCCAAAAGGCTCGGGCGAAGGATTCCTGAGACTCGAACCGGTACAAGATGGCAATATCTATGATCCTTTGGTTGGTATAAAATAAATCGTATGCTGCTTGTGTCAATCTCCGCTTGCGTATGTACTCCGAGACGGAGTTTCTCGTAACCGATAGGAAGATCCGGTGAAAATGGTACGGCGAATAGCCCGCAGCCTCCGTAACCTTGGTGCTTAAGCTCTCATCGGTCAGATGATCCTCAATATAGGTAATGGCCTTGATTACCAAATCCTTATAATCCACTTTAATGCCTCCATATCGATATACTCACTTTACGACAGATGGAACGCTCTGTTTTGATATTTTTTGCGGAATTTCACTTTACTCAATAGGTAACACTACTTTCCAAGCGTAGATAGTTTCCTGATCAGCCACACTCTTCGGCTCGCCAAAAGAGCGACCTCTGGCAATTGCTCAGTCTCGCTGGTTTTAAACAAATCTGCCCGTCCCTCGGTTAATGATGTATCGTTAGTCTAAGACTTTATTTTCTTTCTACACTAAGGACAGCAAATTTTGCCGAATTTTCGTTCCATGCAAGGCGCGCTTGTGAATGCGTACCGGGGGTACCAAGCAAACGGTACGAAGCAGGGGGCGAAAAGGCGGTGAAAGGTGCCACTGAACGGGTTTTCAGACGCGCCCTAATCCAAATTATAGAAGCAGCGGCAGCCCTAGACGAGAAAATTATGTCTTAGGCTGTCGCTGTTTGATTGAACGATCGTTGTTTCTTTGTATTAATAACAGATTTAACTTCTAACCATATAACGCTAGCTGCTAGCTTACATATCTAAATATCTAGATAATCGAATCATATCTCTGCATTGAATTCCATTTTCATAAATTTCTTCTGAGTAATGCCTGATGAAAAAGTCTAAGTCAACACCAACTATTCTAAAACCGCACTTTTGATACAGAGCCAATTGTCCTATACTTGAATTTCCAGTACCGATTTCAATTGTAGTATATCCTCTCTCCCTGGCTGTTTGAACGGCATGCAAAACTAGCATTTTTCCTATTCCTCTTCCATGCATCGATTCCACAACGGCTATATTCACCAATTCAACCGTTTCAGGCCTTGTAGGCAGAAGCACATAAATTCCTATCATTTGATTGTTTTCCTCAGCTACAAAACACTCTCCTCGTTTAACGTATTCCTCAACAAGATTTTGAGAAGGATCTGCTAACAGCAATAGCTCCATTGTATAATTTTCGTTTGAGCCAAGTTTTCTAATTTTCATTTCCTGCTCCTTATACCTAAACGTGACATATCTAGCTGCTAATCATATTCTGAAGTTAAAAAGCTCTCCGGCCCCATCATCTTATAGAAAGTCAGTAAATCATTATGATCATAAAAGCTTTAAAGGGTAGCCCAAATATATAATACGACCGAGCCACTTACCGCTACTCCGAGCAGCAGTACATCCTGACGGCCAAATCGCAAGCGGAAGCCTTGGGTCGAACGAATCTCATTGTTGCCAATCCCTCTCGCCTCCAGCGCCTCTGCCATTTGCTCGGCTATTCGCAAAATTGAACGAATGTAGGGAATAATTGCCGATGCCAGCATCGAGGGCGGCAAAGCGCCGACTGGCGTAGTTGCTTTCCCCCGCGCATGGGCGATTTTCGCAAAGCGCTCCCATTCCTTTAGCAGCAGCGGAATAAATCGGAAAATTAAGGTCACGGTCAAGGTAATCGCTGAGATCGGGACTTTAAATCGGCTCATCCAGCCGAATGTTTGCTCCAGCGCCCGCTGAATCCGCAGCGGCGTCATAAGCAGCAGCATCGGCAGGCCAAGCAGCATGGCGCAAAAAAGCGTCGCCAAGCGGAGCATCGTTCGTGCCGATTGCTCCCAATCAAACGATAATGGCTGTAGATGTGCTCCGGCTACAACACCGAAGAGCAGAACGATTAAGGCGTAGGCTCGAATAAAACCGAGCCACGGCCGCATTTGAGTGCGCAGCGGCAGCCATATCGCGGCTGCAAGCGCTCCAGCAAGCAGCAAGCCGCTCCAGCTATGCTGCATGATGATGGTCGCCGCCAGCAGCATATAGGCGGCGATGAGCGCTCTTGGATCGAAGCGCGCCTCTAGGCGCTGCGCTTCGGGCTGCGCCGGCGGAAGTTGCCGGCGCTTAGGTTTAGGCAGCGGCGGCGAAGCGTTCGCCGCTGTGGGCTCTGCGCCCGGCGATGGGCGAAGCTCCATCGCAGGAGGCGCCTGCGGCGCGGCGAGCGGCATAGCCGCCGCGCCAGGCAGCGCCGCTGCGGCCGGGGCGTCCGCCCGGCCGCTCTGCGGCTGCGCGGCGGCGGCATGGATCGCCGCCGCAAGTGCCTTCGGCGCCGGCCATACGGCGGCGCCACCGCCCGGCGGCTGCGCCGCGAAGCCGCGCAGCTTCGCCAGCGCGCGCAGCGCCTGCGGCGCAGCTGCATCTGCAGCGTGGGCATTCGCCCACGCCGATGCAGCGACCGCTTCGCGGACCAAGCCGTCCACGACCACGACGACTTCGTCCGCAAGCGGCAGCAGCGCGCCCGGATCGTGCGTTGCCACGACCGCTCCGCGCCCAGCCGCCTTGTGCGCCGCTAATACGGCGCACAAGCGGCTGATGCCCTCGGCGTCCAGCCCCGCCGTCGGCTCATCCAGCAGCAGCCATTGCGGCTTGCATGCCAGCAGGCAAGCCAGTGCGAGTCGCCGCTGCTGTCCGCCGCTGAGCGACCAAGGATCGCGGGCAAGCAGCTCGGCAGGCAAGCCTGCTGCTTGCAGCGCATGCTGGAGCCGCCGTTCCTTCTCCGGCGGCTCCAGCTTATACGGCTTCAGTGAATAGAGGAGCTCCTCCTTCACGGTCGCCGCAAACCATTGGGACTCCGAATGCTGGAGCGCTATGCCCGTATTCAGCACGACGCTGCGGCTAAGACGTCTGCGTCTTCCCTTTTTCACCCAAAGCAAATCAGCACCAAGCGCAATCTCACCCCCGCTTAGCTTGCGGAGCCCTGCCATTGTTTCCAACAGCGTGGATTTTCCTGCACCATTGCTGCCGATAAGCAGCGTAATCGTACCTTCTTTAAATACGAGCTTTTCTTTTATAGCCAGAAGCGTTTGGTCTCGTTCTCCTGCTGCACAGACGCGTACGGCTTCCAGCCTCCAGCTAAAATCGATCATCTTTGCAGCGCCTCCGCGAGCCTGTCTACGGTCAAAGGCAGAGGCTTTAAAACGATGCCCAGCTTCTCCAGCTCCCAAGCTGTCTGTACCGCATAGGGGGCCTCAAAACCGAGCAGCTCGCACCAGCTCCGCCCTCCTTCTTCATTTCCCGTCCCCTTTTCAATACCACTGCGCTCATAAAACATCTCCGTCGTCCCGTCAAAAACGAGTCGCCCCTGCTCCATCACGACGACTCGATCACCATGTCGCAGCTCAGCCAGCTTTTGCGTAATCCATATGATCGTGCTCCCTGCAGCGTGAAGCTCGCGCACTTGCTCGCAGGTGGCCAGACTTGCTTCAGGATCCAGCATTGCAGTCGCTTCATCGAGCACAAGCACAGGGGCTTTTACCGCCAGACAACCAGCAATGGCTGTCAGCTGCTTCTGCCCGCCCGACAAAGTGCCAACCGCTTGGTCCTTCCGTTCCAGCAAGCCGGTTAAACCAAGCGACTCCTCCGCAAGCGCAGCTATCGCCTCGCTGTTAATCCCATGCTGCTCCAGCATCAATACAATATCCTCCCAAGGCGTTGCGCCAAGCATGGAGGCCTCGGGCTGCTGCATGACAATTGGAATCGGTTTATTGTAGGCAGCAAGCTTCGCTCCAAGCAAATAGGTCCCGCTTTTCTCACCCACAGGAAACCCGGCAATGACTTTAGCGAGCGTACTTTTCCCACTCCCATTGCTCCCCAGCAGCGTCAGCCAATCCCCTTCGTTCAGAGTGAAACTGACATCTTTAATAATGGGAAGCTGCTCACTTGCCATGTCAAAAACGCGTGGCCTAACCGTCAGACCTTCAACTTGTATCAAATAATCGTGCAAAAAATTTCACCTGCCCTCTTCCCCAAAGCGCCGCTCTGTGCTACAATCCATTTTGTTAACCATAAATGAATAATATATGGTTAACATTATAAAAGCAATCATCATTTTAAAGGAGACGATTTCATTGATCAAACGCAGTACGAATATTCGCAGCCTGGTGTACATAGCCTTATTCGCTGCCTTATTTATTGTCATGAGCAGCCTTCAATTCAAGTTTGCCGCCTCACCCGTACCGATAACTCTGCAAACGCTGGCCGTTGCGCTCGCGGGACTATTCCTCGGTGCACGCAATGGATTTTTATCCATTTTGATTGTCGTTGTACTAGCAACGATCGGGCTTCCGCTTATTAACGGAAATGGCGGCTTCGGCATGATAGCCGGACCTACCGGCGGTTTTCTCGTAGCCTTCCCCTTTTGCGCTCTGCTTGTAGGCTTCTTCTCATCCAAGCTGCTTCATAGCTCTTTTGCAGCAAAAAACCGCATCGCAACCGCTATTTTGCTGTTTGTCATTTTCGAGCTGTTTAGTTCTTTTTTCGCTTATGTAATTGGAATTCCTTGGCTAATGCAAGTAACAGGCCTCTCCTTTCAAAAAGCAATGATTAATGGCTGCTACCCATTCCTGCCAGGCGATGCTGCCAAGTCCGTATTGGCGGTCATTATAACGATGGCGTTAAAGCCGTATATTTTAAGGATTCAAGCTTCAACTGGCAAGAAAAATACAGAAGCCGCTGCTTCATTCCCGACAGCCGTTTAATGCGTACGCATTTATAATGCACTCTACCGTACTTTCTTTATAAAAAAAGGGGCTGCAAGCAATGGTATTTCGCCATTGCGCAGCCCCTTTCCTGTTTCATTCGCTTTCCCGATTCCACGAACGAAAGTCTAGACAAGTCGTTAGTCGCACTCAGCAGGCGCTTCCTCAGAGCCTGCCTCAACGTTGATTTTCTCAGAAACCGTATCCCGTACAATGGAAATAACGAGCTGCAGCAAATAGTTGATGTCGGACTGGCTTTGCTGGAATTCCGTTACGATCGGAATGCCGTCCAGCTCATCCTGAAGCACTTCCATTTCCTGCTCGATCTTTTTGACCATCGTTTCGTTTTTGAAAGTCGTTTCAAAGGCGACAAGTTCCTTTTGCTTTTTCTTCACAGTCGCAATCAATTCCTGAATTTTCGTATTGCCTTGAATTTGGTTTTCCGCACGGCGGTACTGCTGCACTTCCTCAGAAGTATAAATCAGGTCAGCAAGCTCTTTCGCCTTCTTCATAATGTCTTCGCGAATTAGCAAATCACGCGTATCAAACTTTGGAATCCCGCATCCTTCGCCATGCTCATGATGGTGATGGCCATGCTCCGTATTTCCTTGGACCGTTTGTTGCTCAGACATTTATCATCTCTCCTGTAATTGGTATCAAGTTTTGCTGTTAACCTTTTATCGTTTAGAGCACAACCACTTCGCGCAATTGCGTTTCTGTAGGCTCTGCTTTAATATACCAGGTTTTCGCTTCCGTCACTTTCGCTTCAATAAGCTGCCCAATCCATTCCTGCGGACCTTCCAAATGAACGAGCTTGTTCGTACGAGTACGTCCAGCTAGCACATTAGCGTTATTTTTGCTCTCACCTTCAATCAGCACCTCGATTGTCGTGCCGATCAACCGCTGATGGCTTTCCAGGCTCATCTGTTTAAGTAAATCATTCAGACGCTGCAGCCGACGCTTCTTGACATCAAGTGGAACATTATCCTCCATACCGGCAGCAGGCGTACCTTCACGCGGCGAATAGAGGAAGGTATAGGCGGAGTCAAAGCCCACCTCGCGAACGAGCGAGAGCGTGTCCTCGAACTGCTCATCCGTTTCGCCAGGGAACCCGACGATAATATCAGAGGTCAGCATCGCATCCGGGATAGCCGCCTTAATTTTACCTACAAGCTCTAAATACATTTCACGCGAGTATTTGCGGCTCATCCGTTTAAGCACTTCCGTGCTGCCCGATTGAACAGGCAGATGAATATGCTCGACCAAATTGCCCCGCTGTGCCAGCACCTCAATGAGATGATCATCAAAATCTCTAGGATGGCTCGTTGTAAAACGAACGCGCGGAATGTCGATTTTAGACATATCGTGCATGAGATCGCCAAAGCGATAGGCGATATCTTCAAAATCTTTGCCATAAGCGTTCACGTTTTGCCCCAGCAGCGTCACTTCCTGGAAGCCTTGTCTCGCCAGCTCCCTTACCTCGGCAATGACGTCCTCCGGCCTGCGGCTCCGCTCCTTGCCCCTTGTGTAAGGCACAATGCAGTACGTGCAAAATTTATCGCAGCCATACATGATGTTAACCCAAGCCCGCATGCCTTCACGTTTCTTCGGCATGTTTTCAATAATATCGCCTTCTTTGGACCATACCTCGACAACCATCTCTTTGCTGAAATAGGCATTTTGCAGCAGGAATGGCAAGCGGTGAATGTTATGCGTGCCAAAAATCATATCGACGAAGGAATGCTTTTGCAAAATACGTCCGACAACCGATTCCTCCTGCGACATGCAGCCGCATACGCCGAGCAGCAAGCCCGGCTTCTGCTGCTTCAGCACCTTAAGATGTCCCAGCTCCCCGAATACTTTATCCTCGGCATTTTCCCGGATCGCACATGTATTAAGCAGCACCACATCCGCCTCAGTCCGATCGTCCGTCGCCGTATAGCCCATTTCCTCGAACATGCCCTTCATAACTTCCGTGTCATGCTCATTCATTTGGCAGCCGTACGTTTGAATCAAATAAAACTTGCCTTTGCCCAGCGTCCGGAATTCCTCCGGTATGGAAAAATCATAATGAACCTCTATGTCCTCTTTGCCCCGTTTTTTCTCTTCCTTGTGGTTCGGAGCAGCATTGATTTGAATATTGCGCCCTTTGATTCGATAGGTGATTTTGCCGTCTTCCTCGCTAAGCACCTTCGCATCAGAGAAATCAAAATATTTCGAGTAATCCCTATCTTTATTAGCGGCTTTCAAATCCGCCGAGTTCCCCTTTGTCATGCTTTAGTCACATCCTTATATCCTTGTGCTCACCCGTGTTTAAACATCAATAAGAAATTATAACACATATAAGTCCATCGAATCCATTATTGATGCTGCTAATGCTCTATTTTTTCCAACAAATCTTGAAAACGCCTTCCTATTTTGCTTTAAAAAATATAAAAACGGACAGCAGCTCATTCGCTGCTATCCGTTTCAATAATAAGTAGGACCTACTACAAAATAATGATTAGCCTACAATTTCAGCTGTATCGCCATTTTTAATGCCAGCCGCATTCGCTTCGTCCGTATCAATATGCATGTCGAGTGCAAAGTCTGGGGATACACGGGCGATCACTTCCTCAAATACGACGCCACGATCTCCGCCAAAACGCACTTTCAGCTTTTGCTTGTCGGCAATGCCCCACTTTTCAGCATCGCTCGTATGGAAATGAATATGACGCGCTGCAACGATAACGCCTTCCTCAATCGTCACTTCTCCAGCTGGACCTTTCAGTGTAATGCCAGCGGAGCCGCTAATATCACCGGATTCGCGAACCGGCGGGTTTACGCCAATCGAGAAAGCATCCGTACGTGAAACTTCAAGCTGTGTCGCCTTACGGACAGGCCCAAGAATTCTTACTTTAGGAAAAGAAGATTTCGGTCCGATTACGGCAACCGTTTCATTTGCTGCATATTGTCCTGGCTGAGAGAGTGCTTTCGCCTCCGTCAGCTCGTAGCCTTCTCCAAATAAAATCGCGACATGCTCTTCAGATAAATGAATATGGCGTGCCGATACCCCTACAGGTACTAGTTTTTGTGTCATTGCATTTACTTCCCTTCGCTTATTGATCTGCTTTACTTGCCACAAGGATCATGCGCCTTATCTGCAACCTGCTCAATAATCATAACATTTATTTGTTTTAACTCACAACAACATATGTCACTATAAAGCAAAAAACCTGCTTACGCGAGTGTAGGCAGGCGTTACATTTGAACTTTTTTCTACATTTCTCTAACGACTTAAGGCTTCGTTTAAGCGCTTATCTAGGCTCAACAATGAGCTTAATCGCCGTCCGATCCTCGCCATCAATCACAATGTCTGTAAATGCTGGTATACAAATTAAATCCACCCCGCTGGGAGCAACAAATCCTCGCGCAATTGCAACTGCCTTAATCGCTTGATTTAGTGCACCCGCCCCGATAGCTTGTAATTCAGCGGCGCCGCGTTCACGTAAAACTCCGGCCAGCGCACCTGCAACGGAATTTGGATTGGACTTTGCTGAAACTTTTAATACATCCATAAAAATGTACCTCCTCGGGAATGATGGATGGATTCCACTACTAGCAATAGTATTCGAGAGAGGTAGAAAAATTCCTGCTTTTATCGCCGAAATTAACGAACTGTTCTGAATCATCTAAATTTTAAACAAAAAAGACTGCTACATGAGCAGCCAATCTTCTTCAACCAGTCTGATTTTTTGGAGTTTGGTCGTTTCGCCTGTCGCATCATCGATTTGGATCGACACGCCATGCAAATGCCACTTGCCTTCATCCACGACAAAACGTGTAGGCATTTGAGTCATAAACCGATGCAGCACCGCATTGCGCTCCATCCCCAGCACTCCGTCCTTCGGGCCCGTCATGCCCACATCCGTCAAGTAGGCTGTGCCGCCTGGCAAAATCGTGTCGTCATTCGTCTGAACATGCGTATGCGTTCCTACAACCACAGATGCATGTCCAGCCAGATGCCAGCCCATTGCAATTTTTTCCGAAGTCGCTTCCGCGTGAAAATCGACCAAAATATTTTTCGTCGTTTCATGCGCCACCTCGATTAGCTCATCCGCTTTGCGGAATGGACAATCAATCGGCGGTAAAAACGTTCTTCCCTGCAAATTTATAATCGCCAGCTGCTTGCCGTTCGCTTTAATGATCGCCATGCCTCGTCCCGGCGTTCCTTCCGCGTAGTTCGCAGGTCTTACGATACGGGGCTCATCATCAATCCAATCAAAAATATCTTTGTTATCCCATGTATGATTGCCCATCGTAATCCCGTGAACACCGCATTCAAACAGCTCATTGACAATGTTTTTAGTAATGCCCCGGCCTGCTGCTGCATTTTCACCGTTCACGATAATAATATGCGGGTTGTATTTCGATTTAAGCGCTGGAAGCACTTGCTTAACGGCTGCACGCCCTACACTTCCAACAATATCCCCAATAAATAATACGTTCATTGCTGCTCACTTCCTTTTACCTATTCAGACAGGAAAAGTGGCTGCAGGGCAGCCACTTTTCCGCGTTGCTATGCTGTTTACTTCGCGTATTCCACAGCCCGAGTCTCACGAATAACGGTGACTTTGATGTGGCCTGGATAATCAAGCTCACTTTCAATCTTCTTCGTAATGTCGCGAGCGAGTCGGAATGCTTCTGTATCGTCAATCTTCTCAGGCTGTACCATAACGCGTACTTCACGTCCGGCCTGGATGGCATACGATTTCTCAACACCATCGAATGACTCCGAAATATTCTCCAGCTTCTCCAGACGCTTGATGTACGTTTCGAGCGTCTCACGGCGTGCGCCTGGACGTGCTGCCGACAAAGCGTCAGCTGCACCAACCAGCATTGCGATAACCGAAGTGGCTTCACAATCGCCATGGTGGGAAGCAATACTGTTAATAACAACAGGATGCTCTTTGTATTTCTTGGCCAGTTCAACGCCAATCTCAACGTGCGAGCCTTCAACCTCATGGTCAAGTGCTTTACCGATGTCATGCAGCAAGCCTGCACGCTTTGCGAGTGTAATATCCTCGCCCAGCTCGGCAGCCATAAGTCCAGTCAAGTAAGCAACCTCCATGGAGTGCTTGAGCACGTTTTGACCGTAGCTTGTCCGATACTTGAGTCTTCCCAAAATCTTAATCAAGTCAGGATGCAAGCCATGTACACCCACCTCAAAAGTAGCTTGCTCCCCGTATTCACGGATACGCTCATCCACTTCCTTGCGTGATTTCTCAACCATCTCTTCAATACGAGCAGGATGGATACGTCCGTCAGCGACAAGCTTCTCAAGTGAAGTTCGGGCAATTTCACGCCGGATAGGATCGAAGCCAGACAGGATGACCGCTTCCGGTGTATCGTCGATAATGAGATCGATACCGGTCAATGTTTCCAGAGCGCGGATATTACGACCTTCGCGTCCGATAATGCGGCCTTTCATTTCCTCATTCGGTAAGGAGACGACTGATACAGTCGTTTCTGCTACGTGATCAGCCGCACAACGTTGGATAGCGAGCGATATAATATCACGTGCCTTTTTATCTGCTTCTTCTTTAGCCTGCTGCTCGATTTCCTTGATCATCTGCGCTGTCTCATGTCGTACTTCCTGTTCAACATTAGACAAAATAATCGATTTCGCACCTTCCATCGTCAAGCCGGAAATTCGCTCCAGCTCGCTAAGCTGCTGCTTATAGATGGTATCAATCTGTTCTTGGGTTTCATCGATCCGTTTCTCTTTGTTGGCAACTAATTCTTCTTTGCGTTCCAGCGCTTCTAATTTTTTATCCAACGACTCCTCTTTCTGGAGTAAACGTCTGTCCTGACGCTGAACCTCATTACGACGTTCACGAATGTCTTTTTCAGCTTCGGTACGAAGTTTGTGGACTTCATCTTTCGCTTCCAGCACCGTTTCCTTCTTCTGGGCTTCTGCTTCTTTTTTCGCATTTTCTACGATTTGGATAGCAGCCTGCTCAGCACTGGAAATTTTGGCTTCGGCAATCGACTTTCGAATAAAATAACCAACTCCAAAGAAAATAACGCCAACAACGAGACTGATCAAGATCGTCCAAATAGGATCCATCCTCTTGTTCACCTCCTCGTTGCATTCACAAAAGCAAACGCTTGGAATGATATTTGATTTTAGTCGGTTTCCATACCGTTTTCATCTTCTAACAACTTGCCGAAAATAATCTTCTCAAATCAATTTTTGGAAGGAAAATAGATTTGATGTGGAAGGAATACAAACTCATTTTATCTTTTGGTAAAATCACTTGTCAAGCAAAAGCCCAAGTTGATCTTTTTGCTTCATTGATTATGCATTCTCTTCCGCTGATTTTACTGCGGCTTTAATAATGTCTACAGGAAAGCCCCTTCGTATTAAAAATGCCGCCAGCTTGCGTCTGCGCTCAAACGGCTCTCCTTTTATGCTTCGCCATTTTTTGGAAGCGGTAGCAATAGCTGTGTTCAACTCCATATCACTGTCAATTGCTGAAGTAGCAGCAAGCGCTGCTGTTTTTGACACGCCCCGCTGCATAAGTTCCTGCTGAATGTAACGCCTGCCTTTCTGGCTGCTTTTCATTCGCTGAGCAGCAAATTGCATCGCATACTGTTCATCATCCACAATATGTTCCTTTTCTAAACGCTCTATGGTGTAATTAATATGATCCTGAGCAATTAGCTTCCGATGCAGATACTGCTCTATCTGCTTGCCTGTCCGCGGCTTGAAGCCCAAATAATAAACAGCCATCGCATAAGCGCGATACCGCTCGTCCTCGCTGCCAATTTCTTCTATTTGCGACTCTGTCAGAAGTTGTCCTTTAAACAGCGTATGGCGGATCAACAGATCCTCATGAACCGATAAAATCGGCTCTTCGCCTTCCGCGAATATAAGATAGCGGCTTCGGTGCTTACTGTCTTTCTCGACCGCTCTGATTTCAATCATAGGCCCTCCAAATTACATTTTGCAACTAGTTGTAAATGTTGCCTAAAACAAGTTCGCCGTCCCTAAAAAGGAACGGCGTCGTCATTATTAATTATCCATTTCGCTACTAATTTAGCGTATTAATCCAATTCAGACTCGTCGAAATCGTCTTCGTCCTCTTCTTCTTTACCAAGCCCTGTCGCCTGAGTGGCAGTCGCTACCAAATTGCTGGCATCACGAATCTGCTTGTCAATGACGTCGGCAATATCTGCATGATCTTTCAAAAACTGCTTAGCATTTTCCCGGCCTTGACCGAGACGCTCGCCATTGTAGGAAAACCACGCACCGCTTTTTTGTACAATATCGAGTTCAACACCCAGATCAACAAGCGTGCCCTCTTTGGAAATGCCCTCACCATACATAATGTCAACCTCGGCTTGCTTAAACGGCGGAGCCACTTTGTTTTTGACAACTTTAATACGTGTACGGTTACCAATCATATCATTGCCTTGCTTCAGTGTCTCAATACGGCGGACATCAAGACGTACGCTGGAATAAAATTTCAAAGCGCGTCCACCTGGTGTCGTCTCAGGGTTACCGAACATAACGCCGACCTTCTCACGCAGTTGGTTAATAAAGATCGTAATCGTCTTCGATTTGCTGATGGCGCCAGACAACTTGCGAAGTGCCTGAGACATTAGACGTGCTTGCAAACCAACGTGCGAGTCACCCATGTCGCCTTCGATCTCAGCCTTAGGTACAAGTGCCGCAACGGAGTCAATAACAACAATGTCAACCGCGCCACTACGAACGAGCGCTTCTGCGATTTCTAGCCCTTGCTCCCCTGTATCTGGTTGGGAAAGCAGCAATTCATCGATATTGACACCTAGCTTGCTTGCATATAACGGATCAAGTGCATGCTCTGCATCGATAAAGGCAGCTTGTCCACCTGCACGTTGAACTTCTGCAATCGCATGAAGCGCAACGGTCGTTTTACCAGAAGATTCGGGTCCATATACTTCAATAATACGTCCTCTCGGGAAACCCCCGATTCCAAGTGCGATATCTAAAGCAAGCGAGCCGCTCGGCACGACCTCCACTTGCATATGTGTTGATTCCCCTAGTTTCATAATAGAGCCCTTGCCGAATTGTTTCTCAATTTGACGCATAGCCATATCTAACGCAGCACGACGATCAGCCAATCAACTCACATCCTTCGTTATTTATAATATAATGATAACCTTTTTCCGACCCTTTGCCAAGCACTTTTTCGAACATACATTCGTTTTTTTTGTGAAGACGACGGTAGGCATGCAGCTTTGAAATTTCTAAAAATATAAGCATTTATAAGTTTTTCACGTATAAATTAGGCTTATATTTCTCGGACTGAAACACGATGTGCCGCCAGAGGACGGCAACAGATGTTTCACCTTGAACCAAACAAAAAAAACCGCAGCAAAGTTATCTTCGCCACGGTTCTTCCGTAAGTTGTGTTCAGTATACGCCCGTTTCCGGCAAAAAGCAACACCTTTCGCCTGGCTTTGGACATTCTACTTCTGATCTTTAGTTCTGGATAGCAAGCCACAAACGGTACAGAAGCGTTTTCACAGCACGTACGCGAATAATCGTCCGGCTGCCGCTTAATTGAAGCGGATAAACCGCCGTCTCCTTGCCACGCTCGGCAATAGCTATATAAACAAGTCCTACAGGCTTGCCTTCGCTTTCTGCGGGCCCTGCCACACCTGTTATAGACGCGCCAAAGTCGCTGTCTGCAAGCTGCTGTATCCGCTCAGCCATTAACGCAGCTGTCGATTCGCTGATCGCGCCAGGTGCCCCTTCGCCCTCTAGCTGTGCCAAAGGTATGCCAAGCAGCGCATGCTTCATCTCATTCGTATACGTTACAACGCCGCCCGTATATTCCCCACTGCTTCCTGGAACGCTCGTAATCAGCTCAGCTAACAGACCGCCGCTGCAGCTCTCAGCACTGGCCAGCTTGCGTCTGCTCGCACGAAGCAGTCTTATGACCGCCTCCTCCAGTGGAATGTCTTCTTGGGCATACAGATGCTCTCCAATGCGTTCAATAATCTGTTCCACTGTCGCATCTATCTTGCTGTCAGCCTCTGCCTGCGTTGCCGCTTTCGTGGAAACACGAATAGCTACCTCGCCTTCCTTCGCATAAGGAGCAATTGTCGGATCAACCTGTGCTTCAATTAAATCGAGCAGCTTAGCCTCCAAGTTGGACTCCCCAATACCTGCGAACTTAAGCAAACGCGAATAAAGCGGCTGCTCGTGTCCCAGAAGCGTCAGCAGCCATTCCTTGCCCGGCCCGTCGATCATCGGCTTCATTTCCCTAGGAGGCCCAGGCAGCAGCATGTAATGCGTGCCATCCTCTGTCAGGGCGTTGCCTACGGCAAGGCCCGCCGCATTGTGCAGCGCCACGCTGCCATCGATAGACAATGCCTGTCTGCGATTGCTTTCAACCATATGCATGCCTCTTGAGCTGAACAGCTCTTCGATTTTATCCATAGAAGGCTTGTGCAAGGACAAACCGCGGTTCAAATAAGCAGCCAGCACATCCTTCGTCAAATCATCAAGCGTAGGTCCTAAGCCTCCGGTAAACACGAGCAAGTCGGCGCGTTCTCTCGCTGTTACAATCGCTCTGCGAATACGTTCTGGATTGTCTCCGACTACCGATTGAAAATATACATCTATGCCAAGCCCAGCCAGCTCTTGGGACAAATACTGTGCATTTGTATTTACAATCTGTCCAAGCAGCAATTCAGTACCTACTGCTATAATCTCTGCTTTCATGCTATTCATCCTCCTTTAGGTAATGGCAGCGCTATAATTCGGTAAGCAAAAGCATCCTCCCCGAAACAGGGAAGATGCTTTTCAAAAAACGGCAAAGCGCGTTTCATCGTTATTCTACCGGTATTAAATGTTTATTTTTCACAAAATAATCAATTCCGGAATAGAGCGTAATCGCAACTGCGACCCAGCTTGCAATCAAATCGAATGGAAACGAGATGAAGGCGAACGGGAAATTGTTAAGCAAAAGCGATATGATCATCGTAATTTGTATAGCTGTTTTCCACTTGCCCCATTTACTAGCCGCCATTACACTGCCCTCAAGCAGCGCAATTTGGCGAAGTCCAGTAACAGCGAATTCACGGCTAATAATCAGAATGGCAATCCAACCAGCCAGCTTATCCATCTCCACCAGTGAAATCAGTACAGCCGCAACAAGCAGCTTGTCAGCGAGTGGATCAAGAAGCTTGCCCAAATTGGTTACAATTTTGTTCTTGCGGGCGATATACCCGTCCAAACCGTCCGTACTCGCTGCCACAATAAAAATAATTGCCGCAATAATCTGGTTATATGTAATGGAATAGTCATCAAATACAACTGAGCCCACATTCATATTAACGAGTAGGAAAACCATAATAATTGGCACTAAAATAATTCTAACCAGCGTAATTTTATTGGCGAGATTCATGCCTTTTCCTCCCCGAATAAAACAAAATCTGTCCTGCCATTGCGCGTCATTACACTCACCTGTTCTGTCATCTGCGTCTCCCCAGATCCCTTCCGCGAAACTATCTTACCAAGTATAATACATTGCTTAATCTGGTGTCAAAATGAAGAAAAACAGGTTTAACAAAGCCCCCTTCTCCCGCCAAATAGCGAAAAAAGAGGACCTCTATACCGTCACATGCGGTTAACGATAATTTGTGAATTGCAGCTCAATCGGCAAATTAGCACCGCGCAGTAAATTCATAACGGCTTGCAAGTCGTCACGGCTTTTGCCACTTACGCGAATTTGGTCGCCTTGAATCAGGCTTTTCACCTTTAGCTTCGAATCGCGAATCAAAATATTAATTTTTTTGGAGTGCTCCTGATCGATGCCCTGCTTGAGCTTAACATGCTGGCGAACGGTATTCGCCGAAGCCGACTGAATTTTGCCGTAATCCATATTTTTGATCGGCACGCCGCGTTTAATCATTTTCGATTGCAAAATATCAATAACGCTGTTGAGCCTGTATTCATCGTCAGAAACGAGAACCAGCTCTTCATTTTCAAGCTTAATGCTGCTCTTGCTTCCTTTGAAATCAAAACGCGTCTCGATTTCACGCTCCGCCTGCTGAATCGCATTGTTTAGCTCCTGCATGTCCACCTTGGACACAATATCAAATGAACTTTCTGAAGACATGTAACTCCACTCCCCTATAAAATAGCTTTAATCACTGTTACGGCGTAGCCGAGACAGTCGCTTCCGGACTGCCTGTATTCGCCGATGCCGCCGGATTCAGCTGAATTTTTTTCGAGCCTGCCCGATCCCCATCTGGAACAAGCACGCCATCAACTGAAATCGTGACCAGATCGGCGCGGCCTACGTTAATATATAACGGCTGCGTCAATTCAAAGTTCAGCGTAGAGCCGTCGTTTGCATTTTCCGATAGCAGCGCGCTGCCCTTAGATCCACCTTCGCGAACTTCCATCCAGCTTTTTCCGCCAGCGACCTTGATTTCCAGCTTGTGAACGGCTGTTCCTGGACCTACATCATAATGGTCGACCTTGCCGATTTTCGATGAAAAAGTAACCGTCACATCCTCCTGAATCGTCGGAGTAGGAGATGGAGTAACCGTAGGTGCAACAGCACCCGTTGTCGCTCCAGCTTCCGGTGTCGGCGTAGGCGGCGCAGATTCATCGGTAATTTTCGTTCCTTGATCGATCATATCAGACGGTTTGTCTTTTTGATTTATGACAAAAATCCATACGACCGCCACAATCAAAATCAAAAATGACCACATCATCACATTAAAGCCTAACTTGCCAATACGGTCAGAGCCGACAGACTGTACGCGTCTGGGCGGCCTTGTCGTAACAGGCTCCGTTAACGTCTCTGTAATGGTATTCGGTACTTCCTTCTCGTGCAGGCGCAGCACCTCTTCGGTATCAAGTCCTACAGCCTCGCAATAATTTTTCACGAAGGCCCGTAAATAGAAGCTTCCCGGCAGCACGCTGTGATCGCCGGTTTCAATGGCTTCGAGGTAGCGTTTGCGAATTTTCGTCGTTTCCTGAATATCGTCAAGCGTCAGCCCGCGTTCTTCACGCGCCTTGCGGAGCAGCGCTCCAAGATTAGACATGCCTGCTTCCTCCTTTCAGCTTAAAAATCATCCGAGTAATTTGCAGTGAACGATTCGTACGTTATTTCCTCATCCGGCGTATTGCGCAGCTCTATTATAATATCAAAATGGCTGTGATCGTATTGGGATTCTTTAATAAAAATATCGGGATGCTCAATGACCTTCGTCGAAGGCATTGCCATAATTTCCTGTAGCAAGGCATGATGGCGCTCATTGGAACGAATCGTACTCACAATGCCGTCGATGATAAAAATATTATTTTCGTTCATTTCTTCTTCCGACAGCTGGCTTCTTACCGTTTGGCGCAGAAGCGTAGAAGAAACAAACGCCCACCGTTTATTAGAGCATACGCTGCCAGCGATGATGGATTCCGTTTTTCCTACGCGCGGCATGCCACGTAAACCTATAACCTGATTACCTTCACGTTTAAACACTTCGCCAAGAAAATCAACGAGAATACCAAGCTCATCCCGTGTGAAACGGAATGTTTTGCGATCGTCAGAATCACGTTCGATATATCTTCCATGGCGCACAGCCAAAATATCTACGATAGTTGGTGTACGCAGCTTGTTCACTGTAATGTTATCAACCTTTTTCAGCATTTTGCCGAGCAGCACGATTTTTTCTTCATCATCGGTTTGCAGAAGCATGCCACGCGTCCGGTCTTCCACACCGTTAATCGTCATTATATTTACTTCCAGCATACCAAGCAAAGAAGCTATATCACCGAGCAAGCCTGGCCTATTCTTATGTATCTTATATTCCATATACCATTGTTTTGATTCCAGCCTAATCACCATCCCAGCACATTGTTGACCATACATATCCAGTTGTCCGTCAAAATCTTATTCTACAATTTTCGCCACAATCCTGCAACCTCACATCAAAACTATTGAAACGGTTGCGGCCTTTGCCGGCAGTTATTATTCATATTCGCAGAAAAGCCTCCGTGCGGGAGGCTTTTCTGCGAATAACATGTAGCGAATTACGCCTTTTGTACCAGCTTTAACATGAGACGGGCTAGAACTTTGCGCTCGGAATCGTCGCCTGCATCCCACAGCTCCTTTAATACGCGCTGCTCCTCATTTTTCGGATCGACCTTTTCATCGAGAAAAGATCCGATTTCGAAGGCCAGGTTCGCTATGGACTCGTCGTCCATACCGATTTGCTTCGCATGCTGGACCTTGTCAGCCAAAAACTGCTTCCACGTATCGAAGTTTGTAAGAACGGTTGACATTTTCCTTCGCCTCCTTGTGTTGTGAAGAATCATCAACAGTCATTATTCTGCTTCGATAAGAGGCAGATTATGCGGAGCTTGTAACATTAGAAAACAGCATTTTTCCTTACGTATGCCAGCCGCCATTCGGGCTGATGACTTGGCCTGTAATGTAGGAGGATTCCGGCAGGGAAAGAAAATAAACGAGCGAAGCAACTTCATCCGGCTGGCCCAGACGGCCCAGCGGAATCTCCTGCTCCAGCGCTGTTTTCTCATCCTCATTAAACCCATCCATCATTTCCGTGTTGACCGCACCTGGGGCAACCGCGTTGACCGTAACGCCCGACGGAGCCAATTCCTTAGCCAAAGCTTTCGTAAATGCGTTCATTCCTCCCTTGGAGGTGGAATACAGCACTTCACAGGAGGCGCCCGATATCCCCCAAACGGAAGATACATTAATGATTCGGCCAAAACGATTTTCGATCATGCGCGGCATGAAAATCTGACTGCACAAAAACATTCCCTTGAGATTGACGGCCATCAGGTCGTCCCATTCTTCCTCCGATACGTCCATCAGCATGCCGTAATGCGCGATACCGCCATTATTAACGAGTATATCAGGCATTCGGTTATGCGCCTCAAGCTTGTCTCGCATGCGCAGCAGCTGCTCCTTGGAGCGCAAATCAGCGGTAATGGTCATCGCATCTCCGCCAAGCTGCAAGCATTCCCTCGCAGTTTCATTTGCCGCCTCATGGGCATTCAAATAATGGATGACGACATTCATGCCTTCTGCCGCGAAGCGCCGCGCAATTGCGGCGCCGATGCCACGGCTTCCCCCTGTAATAAGCACAGTCATCTCCCCCAGCGTCTTCACGCCTCAGGCTTCTCCACTATCGATACCGCCAGCTGATTAAAATCAAAATGCTCACGCAGACGCTCATTCGCCTGCTCAAGCGTACAGCTTTCATACAATGGCAGCACGTCAAACATGTCACTGTCCCGGAAGCGGTAACGCGTAAATTCGCCAGCGATGGATTCAGGGGAGTTCAGCATCCGCAAATAACCGCCGATTTTTTTCCTTTTAGAGCGTTCAAAGGCGATTTCATCCAGTCCGTTTTCTAGCGCCTGCTCAATTGCAGCCTTAACACGTGCAAGCAGCTGCTCTGGATCTGGCGTATCTCCGCCAAGTACCGAGAACGCATAGCCTGGATTTGCATTATATTCGGTTCCAAAGGAATCGGATATGAGCTGGCTTTCATAGAGCTCTTCATACAAAGCTGAGCTCGGTCCGAACAAAACATCGAGCATCAGCTTGGAGGTAACTTCCTGACGCAGCAGTTGCTCACTGGATAACCCCGTATTTTTCTCCTTAAACCCAAACATGCATTTCGGCAGCGATACCGGAAGCTTCGTCACTTTATGCGGTGTTTTGACCGAAGTCGGCTCTTCCTCAAACAAGCGGCGAATTTCGCCCTGCGGCGTGAAGTTTTTGGCTGCCTGATTGTTCCTTACCAGATCAAATACTTCCTTCGCATCTACGCCGCCAACGACGAACAGCAGCATATTGGATGGGTGGTAAAAGGTTTCATAGCACTGGTACAGCGTTTCCTTGTCAATTTGATAAATCGACTCCACAGTGCCGGCTATATCAATATGAACCGGATGGGTATGGTACAGCGCATCAATGAGCCCAAAATAAACGCGCCAGTCTGCATTATCCTTGTACATATTGATTTCCTGCTCAATAATGCCTTTTTCCTTGTCCACATTCGTATCGGTGAAATAAGGATTTTGCACAAAATTAATGAGCGTCTCCAGGTTGGCAGGAATTTGCTCCGTCGCCGAAAACAAATATACCGTGCGGTCGAAGCTTGTGAAAGCATTAGCGGAAGCGCCTTGGGACGCAAACGTAGCAAAAATATCGCCCGTCGGCTCCTCGAACATTTTATGCTCCAAAAAGTGAGCAATTCCGTCCGGCACTTTGACCGCTTCCCCTTCGCCGACTGCGAACCAATTATCTACTGAGCCGTATTTCGTGGAAAATGTAGCGTATGTCTTATGAAAGCCCTCTTTAGGCAGCACTATGACTTCAAGTCCATTATCCAGCACTTCACGATAAAGCGTCTCCTGTACGCCCTTATATTCCAATGGTTGCACGGTGGTTACGCCTCCTTCCGATCACGCAAATAATAAATCGTATCGAGCTGCACATTTTGTGCGACTCTGACAATATCAGCAGCGGTAACAGCCTGCACCTGCTCAAGCAGCTTCTCGGCGCTTCTTTCCTTACCGGACAGCACCGCATTAAAATCGTAAGCGATCATTTCATAAGCAGAATCCTGAAGCTCGCGCAGATGGTTCGCTATCATTGCTTTCGTCTGGCTCATTTCAAGCTCGGACAGCTCGCCTTGACGCATGCTCTCAAGCTGCTCGCGAATAATTTTGACCGCTTTCTCATAGTTCTCTATTTCGATACCTGACTGCACCGTGCATATGCCTTTATGTCCATCCAGACGGGAAGCGGCATAATAAGCCAGGCTTTCCTTCTCGCGCACATTCAAAAACAGCTTGGAGTGCGGGTATCCGCCGAGCACACCATTATACATAAGAGCTGCTGCATAATCATCATCCCCATAAGCGACACCTGTACGCAGACCCAAATTCAGCTTCCCTTGAGTCACATCCATTCGCTCTACAACCGTATGAACCTCGCGCACCTGATGAGTAACGTCTGCCGCTGGATAGCTCGCCGCTGCTCCGTCAGCCAGCTTAAACGCATCACGTACATAGGCTGTCACTTCCTCAAGCGTAGTATCGCCAACTACGTACAAATCGAGCGCCGCTTCCCCAAGCCATGTCTTGTATTGCTTATGGAGTGATTCCGGGGTTATCCCTTCAATCGCAGCAAGCTTGCCAAGCGGATGCAGCCGATAAGGCTCATTCGCGCACATTTCTTCAACGCATCGCTCAGCGGCATAGCGGATTTTATCATTGACGATTGACTCCAGCCGTTTCGTCAGCGTCACTTTTTCCGCATCGACATATTTACGGCTGAATGCGCCATTTTCGAGCAAAGGCTCGGTCAGCACCTCGCCAAGCAGTCCCAATGACGCTGCAAGCAGCGGCGTGTCAGAGGCTACGAATTGATCGTTAATGACATCCATGCGGAATTGGACGATTTGAGAATCTCCACGCTTATATACATCAAAGCCGAAGCCGGCACCGTACAAATCATCGAGTCGCTCGCGAAATGCTTTCGTCTCAGGCGTCGCCGCCGTCCCTCTGCGCAGCACAAAAGGAATAAGAGCTGTCTCTGTAACCGTATCTTCTGCAAGCACGCGCCCGGCAAACAAGGAAATCGCGAACGTCTTGAAACGCTTAGTTGGCAGCACATGCAGCCGTATTCGACCAAATTGTCCTCTTTCGAAAAGTGTCACCTTCGCTAGCTCCTTCCAAACTAAATTTTTCTGCATACGAAAAGCATAACGTTCTATGCTTCAAGTAAATGTATTCCAATTTCGAGTATCCTATACCATTCTAACCGATGCGAAAAGGAAGAAGCAACCAGAGCTGCGTTAAGGCAGAACGGTTGCTTCTGTACAGACGCTACATGCAAAAAATGTGCTTGCCTATCGTTTTCACTTGAGGCCTGGTCCATATCCACTTCGAGGTTGCCGTTTCTGGATTAAAATAATACAAACAGCCATTTGATGGATCCTGGCCGTTTATCGCATCCATAACCGCACGGCTAGCTGTTTCATTTGGCGTCAGCCAAATTTGGCCATCCGCTACCGCGGTAAAGGCACCCGGCTGAAAAATAACGCCCGAAATCGAATTCGGAAAGCTAGTTGATTGCAGGCGATTTAGAATGACCGCTGCAACGGCTATTTGCCCTACATAGGGTTCGCCTCTAGATTCCCCGTATACGGCGTTCGCCATCAGCTTCAAATCATTGGCGCTGAGACCCAGCTTGTTGGACTTGGAAAGCGAGCTTCCACCTCCGCCGCCATTGCTAGGAGCAGCCGCATTCCCCGAACCAGCTTGTCCGGACGACGAATCTGCTGCTGCTGTCGGCTTCCAAGCTTTGGTCGCTTCCCAAAGCTTCAGCTTTGTCGAAGCCCCGACCACCCCATCCGCCTTCATTCCGAATTTCCATTGGAACCAGGTAACGGCATTTTTCGTGCTTGCTCCAAACTGCCCATCTACTTTTCCGCTGAAATATCCCAGATGTTTCAGCCTGCCTTGCAGCTCGTACACATCCTTGCCCGAGGAACCAACCTTGAGCGTTGCACTGCTGAATGTCTCCGATGTCTTAACTTGATTCATATGCCGGAGTGAGTAGGAGCCGAACAAGGCGATAACGAGCACTGCGGTTATGACCATTAGTCTTTTTTTCATAGAAGGATCTGCCTTTCTCTTACAAGATAGTACGCTAATTAACAGCGTTGCCTAAGTCTAGTATGAGAAATCAGTCCAGCTTCTATGCAAAATTTTTCGCTGCTGGCATTTAAGAGCTAATTCGTCCCGCTTCGAGCTGATCTATTGTAAGCAGCACCTCACGCGGCTTGCTACCTTCGTATGGACCCACAATATGGCGGGCTTCCATCTCGTCAATGAGCCTTGCAGCCCTAGTGTAGCCAATTCGCATACGGCGTTGAAGCAGGGAGACCGACGCTTGCTTTGCTTCGACGACGATTTGAACGGCCTGATCATACAGCTCGTCCATGACCTCTTCAGAGCTAGCCGTCTCCTCGTCAATTTCCGGTACAAGATCTTCCTTATATTCCGCTTCTGCCTGCCCTCTGGCGTAACCAACGAGCGCCTCGACCTCCTGATCGGAAAGGAATGCTCCCTGTACCCGCGTTGGCTTGGAGGTACCCATTGGCAAGTAAAGCATGTCGCCGCGGCCAAGCAGCTTTTCCGCTCCGACCATGTCGAGTATCGTTCGTGAATCGACCTGAGAAGACACACCAAAAGCAATTCGCGATGGAATGTTCGCTTTAATGACACCGGTAATGACGTCAACAGACGGACGCTGAGTCGCAATAATAAGGTGAATGCCTGCCGCGCGAGCCATTTGCGCAAGTCTGGCAATGGCGTCCTCGACATCGTTAGCCGCTACAATCATTAAATCGGCAAGCTCATCGACAATGACGACAATGTAAGGCAGAACCGCTTTCGGATTATCTGCCATTAAAGTGTTGTAGCCCTCAATATTACGAGTTCCCGATTTTGAAAACAGCTCATAGCGTTTTTCCATCTCGACAACGATTTTCTTAAGCGCAAGCGATGCACGACGCGGATCTGTTACAACAGGAGCCAGCAAATGCGGTATACCGTTATAGACGTTTAGCTCCACCATTTTCGGGTCAACCATGAGAAACTTAACTTCATCTGGCGTTGCTTTGTACAAAATACTAGTAATAATCCCGTTTATACAGACTGATTTACCGGAACCTGTCGCTCCCGCTACAAGCAAATGGGGCATTTTTGCCAAATTGCCCACGATCGGCTTGCCCGCAATATCACGGCCAAAGGCAATCGACAGCTTGGAAGGCGATTCATAAAATTCCTTTGTTTCCATTACTTCTCGCATCGTAACGATGGAGATTTCCATATTCGGCACTTCTATCCCGATAGCCGACCTTCCTGGAATAGGCGCTTCCATCCGAATATCCTTGGCTGCAAGCGCAAGTGCGATATCATCAGTCAAGCTGACAATTTTACTAACCTTGACGCCCGATGCCGGTTCAACCTCGAAACGGGTAACGGCTGGGCCGATAACGGGATCAAGTACCTTCGCCTTCACGCCAAAGCTTTCGAGCGTCCGCTCCAGCTTAAGCTTCGCCTCCATGGAACTTGAGCCAATGCCGCCTCTGACCATATGGCTAGGCTTGGACAGCAAAGTAAACGGCGGTAAAACGTACGGCTTGACCACTGGCACGCTTGATGGTGCTAGCGCCGGCTTGCTTTCCGCTGATTGATGATTCACTTCATTAGTACCAGCATTAGAGCCAGATACAGCAGTAGCAATCTGTTGACTCTCTGCCGCTCTCACGCCATCCAATAGAGGGTCTTCATACTCTTTGCTATCCTGTTGAACAGCCTGCTCAAATTCCTCATTCATCTGCTCAACTGCATTATTTTCCGCTTCCTCTGCTTCGTTTCCTTCTATATGTACCAGCTCTTGCTGCTCCTGCGTTTCTTGCGGTCTCCACGGCTCTGACCATTCCTGCTCATCAGTTATGTCGGTATGAGCGTATGACTGGGCAGCTTTGGCAGCCAAATCCTCCTGCTCGCTAGGCCATAAGCTAGCGCTTGTCTCTGGCATCGGAGCTGCGGATGATGAAGCAATAGTACCGGTCGATGTTTGGGCAGCAGATCCGTTCTGCTCATTGTCCCAGTCCTGATCCTGATCCCAATCTTCCGCCCAATGCGGTACTGCCGCGCCTTCTTCGCCACGACCAGCCTCACCATGAAGCGGCTCATCCTCCAGTTCCCATTCGTCATGGCTTGCGGCAGCTTTCGTCTTATCGGATTGCCTCCAGGAGAAAAACAGCGACTTTTTATTTTTGGCAAGGCGAGGCACAAAATCTTCATCATCATCAATCGTATTGTCCGAAGTGAGCACGGTGCTTGCTCCCGATACTACGCTTGCATTTCTAGATGATTGCGCCGCAGCCCGCTCGGCGGAATAATCCGACCATTTTGCTGCGAGCAGCTTGAGCATACGAACAAAGCGGGTACGCAGCGTCTTGAACAGCTCCACATAGGACTTCCCTGTAATGAGCATAATGGAAATTGCAATCATGACGAGCATTAGCAGCTGGGCGCCAATTTTACCAAATAAGGTGAAAAGCACGGAATATTGCAGCGCTCCAACGTAACCTCCGCTAATTGCCTTGTCCTTAAGCGGGCGCAAATCCTGCGGATTGGAAGCAAGCAGCTCTCCCCTTAAGTCGCTGTCCAGCTGATTCAAAATCACCTTGCCGGACAACAGCGTCGTATCCCCCAGCTTGCGGTCAATTTCCGCAATGGAGCTCCACAGCGTAAAGGCTAACACGAGCACAAGCATGCCTGTTTTCCGGTTCGACCATCCTTTCGGCCACATTCGTTTGACCATCACGACCAGCCCCACATATATGCCAATCAGTGCAATCACAAAGTAAAATTTACCCAGAAAGAGGCCGAACAGTTTGGACAATGAACGTCCAACCGTCGCCTCTCCCGATAAAGCAATAATCGATACCGTAATGAGTAAAATACCGTAAACCTCATATTTCAAATTTGCTGCGAGCGATTTCTTGCCCCTTCTCTTCTTAGCCAACGTTCGTCACCCCCGGTAAAACATTATACCATAGGTGGACAAATGTTCCTATTCGTTCGTTAGTCCCTTAAACCGGAAAATCCATTTTCAATATTTGACAACAGCTCCTGGCGAAAGCTGCGGATTTAAGTAATCATCCAGTCCGCAATGAATGAGCCGAATGACTTTGCCCATCCCTGGCGCAATAGGCTCTACCTGCATATAAACGCCATCCACCCAAACTTCGCGGCCCTGATTGATTTTCTCCTCCGCCTGCCAGCCTGCAAGCACTTCTTCCAGCGGAACAATCGTATACAGAACAGACATTAGTTAAACACCCCCGGCATACCGGCCACCCTGCGCTGCTCTACCAGCCGCCTAAGCTCCCGAAGCGCGTCGCCAAGACCTCCTACCGCATCAATCAAGCCATGGCTCACCGCGTCTCCGCCGACGACGGTTGTCCCGATATCGCGCGTCAGCTCGCCTGTTTTAAACATCAGCTCCTTGAAAGTCGCTTCCGGAATCTTGGAATGCATCGTAACGAAGCGAACGACGCGCTCCTGCATTTTATCCAAATATTCGAATGTTTGGGGAACACCGATCACGGTGCCATTTAAGCGAATGGGATGAATCGTCATCGTTGCTGTCGCAGCAATGAACGACATGTCGCCCGCAACTGCTATTGGAACACCGATCGAATGCCCGCCGCCGAGTACAAGCGTAACGGTCGGCTTTGACAAGGAAGAAATCATTTCAGCAATAGCGAGCCCCGCTTCCACATCGCCGCCAACCGTATTGAGAACGATCAGCACACCTTCGATCTTCTGGTTTTGCTCTGCAGCGACCAGCTGTGGAATCAAATGCTCGTATTTTGTCGTTTTGTTTTGCGGTGGCAGCACCATATGCCCTTCAATCTGTCCAATAATCGTCATGCAAAAAATATTGGACTCGGCCTGCGGAATGCTCACCTGGCCCAGCTGTTGCAAAGCGTCAAGCGCCCCAGCCGCCTTTTTCTTCTCTTCATCATAAGGCTCAGGCTGCTCTCCTGTTAAACTCATTGAATACGGCCACATCGGCGAATTCCCCCTCTTGAACAAGGCTAATACCGTTTTGGCAGAACCTACGGCTCGTCATAGTATGGGAATGTCGCATTTATTTATGCTTGATGCTCCTGTAAATATTCAATGTATGGCCGGATGCATACCGCGCTTGTCTTAAAGTCCGGCATTTTGCAAAAAGGGTCCAGCTGTGGACTGGTCGCCCGGTTTACATTTTGCACACCGCCCCAGTGCATGGGAATAAATACGGTGTCTTCACGAATGCTGTCCGCGACCTTGCAGCGTAATATGACTACTCCCCGCTTCGATTGCACGGCTACCAGGGAGGCATCTTCAATGCGGTATTTCTTTGCAGTATTAGGGTGAATCTCCAAATGATTTTCCACATTTCTCGCTTCCAGAGCAGGGCTGCGGTGCGTCTGTACGCCCGTCAAGTAATGGGACAGCTGCCGTCCATTGGTCATAAGCAGCGGAAACTCACGGTCTGTCTTTTCAGCCGGGGAATCGCTCGCAACCGTTTGGAAGGCGGCTAGCCCATCCTCATGGGCAAAAGACTTCTCGAACAGCCGTTTCGTACCCGGATGATCAAGCGATGGACAAGGCCAATAGATGCCCTCCTCCTGGCGCAGCCGGTCATACGTAATGCCATAATAATCGGCAAGCCCGCCCTTGCTTGCCAAACGCAGCTCATTAAAGATTTGCTCCGAATTTTCAAAGGCAAAATACTCGCCGCGGCCAAGCCTCTTGGCCAGATCGCACAGTACTTCCCAGTCATGACGGGCTTCTCCAGGCGCAAGGCGACCCGCTTCTCTAAGCAAAACGCGACCTTCCAAATTGGTCATCGTTCCGGTATTTTCCAAATAAGCGGATATTGGCAGCACAACATCAGCTAGCAGCGCCGTTTCGGACAGAAACATATCTGCTACGACGGTAAAATCAAGCTTGGCGATTCCTTCCTCCACGAGCGTTGCATTCGGATTCGAGACGATTGGATTCGAGCCCATGACAAGTAGAGCTTTAATCTCCTCACGATGCACCATTTCCATCATTTCATAAGCGGACACCCCTTTGCCGGGGAGCTCCTCTGGGCGAATGCCCCAGACGCTCGCCACATAAGCGCGATCACGCTCATTTTCGATCAGTCGATAGCCAGGAAGCTGATCAGCCTTTTGACCATGCTCTCGTCCCCCCTGTCCATTGGCTTGACCGGTGACCGCCCCGTAGCCACAGCCCTCACGGCCGATTTTCCCCGTTGCCAGCACCATATTGAGAAAATTCCGCACCGCCAAATGACCATCGGCATGCTGCTCAACCCCACGTGCAGTAAAAACCATCCCCGTCTTCGCCTCACCAAATGCGAGCGCAGCGAGGCGTATGAGCGACTCGGGAACCCCAGTGCTTTCGGCAATATCAGCCAAATTCAGCGCCTTTACATGCTGCTCCAGCTCTGCGAAGCCTTTCGTACGGCTGCGAATAAACCCTCGATCAATGAGTCCCTCGTCAAAAATAACTTTTAGCATGCCATTCACAAGCGCAGCATCCATGCCTGGCTTCACCTGCAAATGAATGTCCGCAAGCTCGGCCGTTCCCGTCATTCTTGGGTCAATGACAATGAGGGTCGCCCCGTTTTCCTTTGCCTTTGTAAAATAAGGCATTAGCGTCGGCTGGCATTCCGCTATATTCGTTCCAGCAAGAATCAGGCATTCCGACCGTTCGATTTCCTTCAACTGATTCGTTAATCCGCGATCAATACCAAATGTCTTGCTTCCTGCCGAAGCGGCCGCCGACATACAGAAGCGTCCATTATAATCAATATAGCGAGTACGCAAACCAACACGAGCGAATTTGCCAAGTAAATAAGACGTTTCATTCGTCAACGAGCCACCGCCATATAAAGCGACGGAATCCACACCATGCTCGGCCTGCAAAGCTTGGAAACGGCTGGAAACCAGCTCGAGCGCCTCTTCCCATGTCGCCTGCACAAGTTTCCCCTCCCGTCTAATGAGTGGATGAACAAGGCGCTCGCGATGCAGCGCATGCTGATGCGCATTCATCCCTTTCACACATAGCCGTCCTTCCGATGCGGCATTCGGGATCGCTGTCACCTTATAAGCAAAACGTCCAGCCGCCGAGCGCTCCTCTTCGACGCGCATTTTGCATTGCACGCTGCAAAAAGGGCACTGTGTATCCATGACTGCCGTTATTTGGGCTTTCGGCTCAACTACTTTTAGCTCTATCATTATTTTTCCTCCCTACTCAAACGGTGCATGTCTCTCGGTTATGTTCCAGTTGCCAGCTGCCGAGCAGCTCCTCGCGAAAATCAGGGTCAAGCAGCTTCTCTCTTACCGCAATAAGCCCTACTCGCTCCAGCCATTTCCATACAGCTTCCCCATAATAGGCGGTTTGACGGTACCATTGCATACAGGCTATCGCCGTTTCTGCCGCTCGCTGCTCCGTTGCCTCTATCATAAGCAGTTGAGCTTGCTTGACCGGGCTTTCCATATGTCCGCCAATATAAAGCTCCCACCCTGCTGGCGACGCTGCAATACCGACATCATGAACCAGCACACCGGCAGGATATAAGGCACCCGCAGATACAGAAGCTTTGAGCATGGTCGGCGATGCCAGACTTCCCAGCGCCTTCTCCAGCTCTGCAGCAATATAACCCGGCCCACCAACTTCGAGACGGTCGGCATGCGAAATCGGGCAGTTGGAGGACGCTTCCCCTTTCGTAGAAGCAGATAGGAGCACGGACTGCAGCGTCGGGTAATGAAGCTGCGCCTGACCTGGAACATCGCCTGCCTCACTTGTTGCAGCCAGCCGCAAATAATAGCCCATCGCTGTCTGGCAAATGAAGCAGCCTTCAGGCTTGTTCCATTCAAGAGTCATTCTTGCTGAAGCAGCATCGCTGAATGTATCCCCGAGCATAGCTTCTTTAAGCCCTGCCGGGTCAAGCTCCGTACAGCCGCAAATTGGCGCCGCTTTAACTGCTCCCCCAACTCCTGATAAAGCATATGCTACGAGCGCCTCCACCATTGGACGGCATCCGCCGCAGGAGCCGGAAGCTTTCGTCTTGTCGCGCACTTGATCAGCCGATTGAAGCCCCTCAGCATGTATCGCCGCTACAATAGCTGCTTTGCTTACCCCATTACAAGCACAGACCGTTTCACCGTCCGGCATGGCAGCTGCAACAGCATCAGCTCCGCCTGTTTTGGAGCCTGAATCACTTTCCTTGAGCACGCCTATTCCAGCGCGGCGTTTCAAATACCCTAGCAGCTTGCTGCCTTCGGAGCTGTCTCCGAATAATACAGCTCCAGCTACAATACCGCCTTGCATCGTTACTTTTTTATAAGTGCCTTTCATCGCATCATAATGCTGCAGCGCGGTTTCCGCTTCTTCATCGCGGATAACACCCGCGGAAAACACCTCCACGCCTGAAACCTTTAATTGTGCATACGGTATGGAGCCGTGATAGCCTTCCGTTTCTACCTCGCACAGATGACGCGCCAGCACCTTAGCCTGTTCATAAAGCGGAGCAACTAGTCCATATACGGTTTCTTGATGCTCAGCGCACTCCCCTACTGCGTATATGCCTGCTATATTCGTTTCCATATAATCGTTAACGATGATTGCACGGTTCGTCCGAATGCCGCTATCCGCTGTAACCGCTAAATTCGGGCTAATCCCGATCGCTACGACGATGAGGTCCGCAGCAAGCGTCGTTCCATCCGAGAACAGCAGGCCACTTGCCCTGCGGACACCTGTTATTTTTTCCGTCCGCTTGTTAAGCCAAAAACGCATGCCCTGCTTCATCAGCTCATCCTTAAGCAGGTTTGCTGACATTCGGTCAAGCTGGCGGTTCATTAAATAGCCGGCGTTGTGAACGACATCAACCTCCATCCCGAGATTAAGCAGCCCTCTCGCCGCCTCAAGCCCGAGCAGGCCGCCACCAATAACGGCAGCACGCTTAAAGCGCTGGGAAGCCTCCATCATCGCCTGGCAGTCCTCCATATTGCGGAACGCCGTTACGCCGGGCTTTTGAATGCCTGGCAGCACGGGCATGAATGCCGATGAGCCGGTTGCAATAATCAGGCGGTCGTAGGCTATCTTTTTCCCTGATGCTGTCAGCACCCATTTCTCCTCCGCATTGATACGCTCAACCCTCTCGCCAGTTAACAGATTAATGCCCCGCTCACTGTACCAATTCCAATCGTTCAACGTAATATCAGCTAGCGCTGTATTCCCTTGCAGCACTTTGGAGAGAAGAACACGATTATAATTGGGATGTGGCTCTGCCCCTATAATGGTAATGTCATACGCTTCAGGAGCCAGCTCGTATATTTCTTCTACGCATTTAACGCCAGCCATCCCGTTGCCGATAACGACAAGTTTTTGCTTCATCAAAGCCGTTACCTCCGTTCTATAGTAAAATGGCCAAAATGGTATTTGCTTGTTAAGTCAAACTAAGAAACGCGGCATGCCTTCCTGCCTGAAGACCTTCACTCGGAATTGCCGCAAGTGCATTCGCACCCGCAAAAGCAGCAATATTGCCCGATTTATCGTTCGGCAGCGGCTTAACCCGCCATTCCCCCGCCTCCATCCACACAAAAGCACGAATATAACGGGGATAGGGCGAAGGCTTATCCACATCGTCCATTAGTACAGCTTGCTTCCACTCCGCCTTGCTTCCATTGAGACCTATCCAATGCTGTATGATTGGCTTAACCAACAGTACAAGCCCTGTGTAGCACGCAGCAGGATTGCCAGACAAGCTAATCAACAGCTTTCCTTGATGTATAAATGCCGACGAATGCGGCCCAGGGCGCATCATCACTTTAGTGAACAATGGCTCAAAACCGAGGCGATCTGCCGCGCGGGCCACACAATCATAATCGCCTACCGATATGCCTCCCGTAGTAATAACCAAATCCGCATGCTCCGCTTCTTGCTTAATCGCCGAAGCAATCACATCCGCATCATCCTTTATTGGCAAGGAACGAACCACCGAGGCACCCAGCTCTTGCAAAAATGCTTCCACAGCGAAGCCATTGGCATCGTAGATTCGATTCGGCTGCAAGGGCTGGCCCGGAAGCAGCAGCTCATCTCCAACAGGAATGATGGCGACCTTGGGTCTTGCGACTACAGAAGCCCGTTCCTGCCCATAAGAGGCAAGAATGGCGATTTCCTTCGAACCAAGTCTGGTGCCTTTTTTAATGACGAGGCTGTTTTCAGCAATATCTTCGCCTGCCTCGGCAATATTTTTTCCCGGCTGTACGGGCTGATTGATTTGAATTTGCGGCATTCCCCATACCACTGCGTCCGTTTGCTGTCCTTGCAAGCTCGGGAGCTGAATTTCTTCCTGTCTAATGACTGCATCAAAGCAGTAAGGCACAGGAGCTCCTGTAAAAATACGCACGGCCGTCAGCTGTTCATTAATGAGGGGACGACAGCCTGAGCCTGTATGCCAAGCTACTCCTCCTGCCCCCGCCTGCACCTCGCCAGTTACGATAAGGCGAATCGGATTAGCCGGTGAAGCTGTCTGGGTAAAAGCTGAATGTAGCGCATAACCATCCATTGCTGCCCGGCGAAAAGGAGGCATAGGAAATGGGGAGTAAAAATCCTCGGCAAGCACTCGCTGAGCGGCTTTCTGTAGAAGCACTTGCTCTACCTTGCCCGGCAGCGTACGTTCGATTAGACTATGAACCGCTTCGTCAACGCTTAAACCTTTTTTTATATCAACACGATCTACACGGGCAACCGCCATGGGGGGGGCTCCTCCTTCATTTAGCTGAAAATAAGCATAAAAGCCCGTTCCCTGTCAGCAGGGAGCGGGCTTCATTGCCGGTGGGCGGCGGCACACCATTGTGCGGCCTTTATATGGATTATTATGAGCATAAAAGAATTCGACACATGTGTCAATATATATGACGTGATTTAGGCATTTAAATCGCATAATTGTTTTGTGTAATATTTGTTGACATGTAGTGGAGGTTATTCTATAATTCAGCTTGAGTTCACAATGAGGTGAGCAACTATCGTCCGCACAGAGTCGTGCTGGCGTTCGGCAATGAGGCCGCAATCCGTCCGAGCTTTAGCTTGGGGCAGACTGCGGCCTTTTCTTCATATGTACAGCTGGAATTGCGGTGCGCCATGCACCCCGGGAATGCGAAAACCGCCATCACCCACGCTGACTGAGCACGAGAAAACCAATCATAGAGGAGATAGAGACATGGTAGATAAAAAAGCGTTTTGGAAAAGTGGACATAAACCATCCTTGTTCAGTTCTTTCTTGTATTTCGATATCAGCTTTATGATTTGGATTTTGATGGGACCGCTCATTGTTGTTATCGCCAGCGATTTCCCGATGGATGCCGCTCAGAAGGCTAAACTCGTCGCTTTACCTATTTTGGGAGGCTCGATATTGCGGCTTGTGCTAGGTTTTATGACAGACCATATTGGACCTAAGAAAACCGGCCAAATCGGCATGCTCGTTACAATGATTCCGCTCATTTGGGGTTGGAAATTTGTTGATTCCTTAACAGAGCTGCATTTCGTTGCTCTATTGCTCGGCGTGGCTGGAGCTTCCTTCGCAGCAGCACTGCCGCTTGCAAGCAGATGGTATCCCCCGCAATATCAAGGGCTTGCCATGGGGATCGCTGGAGCAGGCAATAGCGGTACCGTACTGACGACGCTTTTTGCTAATCGGCTGGCACAGCATTTTGGTGGCTGGGAAGCGGTTTTCGGACTTGCGCTTATTCCCATTGCAATCGTATTTGTCATCTTTACGATCTTTGCCAAGGAAAGCCCCAATCAGCCCGCTCCGAAAAAGCTGTCCGAATATGGACAAGTGCTGAAGCAAAAGGATGCATGGCTGTTCTGTCTTTTATACGGTGTTACATTCGGCGGCTTCGTCGGCATGTCCAACTATTTGACGATTTTCTTTAACACGCAATATGGGCTTTCCGCGATTCAGGCGGCAGATTTTACGACCATTTGCGTGATTGCCGGAAGCTTTTTCCGTCCTGTAGGCGGCTGGCTCTCCGATAAGCTTGGGGGTATTCGTGTCCTGATGACGCTGTATGTCGGAGCTGGTGTTATGTTAGCTTCCGTCTCCCTACTGCCTTCACTCTACGTGGTCTGCACCTTGCTGTTCCTTGGCATGATGTGTCTCGGCGCGGGCAATGGCGCTGTATTCCAGCTCGTGCCACAGCGTTTCGGCAAGGAGATCGGCATCATGACCGGGATTGTCGGCGCAGCGGGCGGTGTTGGCGGATACTTCCTGCCGCTTATTCTCGGCAGCCTTTATCAATCGACAGGCTCCTATACACCGGGCTTCCTCATTCTAAGCAGCATTGCCCTGCTCAGCATGCTCATGCTGGCGTTCATTCAAAGGGAATGGAAGCGCACTTGGATTGGCAGCGGCGGCAAAGCCAAAATAGAAGGCGGCCAGGCAGTCGGCAGCTAAATTTCACAGCGTTGGAAAAACTGCACGAAAAAAAGAGCGACGAACGGTCCGGTTATCCGGGCGTTCATCACTCTTTTTTATTTTTGTTCAATTACACTTCCATAATGATTGGCAAAATCATCGGCCGGCGGCGCGTCTTCTCATAGAGGAAACGACCGAGCGCGTCCTTCACATTCGTCTTCAGCGAAGCCCACTCGTTCACTTTATCGTTCATCAGCTTCAGCAGCGTCGCCGATACAATTTTGTTCGCTTCGTCGAGCAGACCTTCCGATTCACGTACATAAACGAAGCCGCGCGAAATAATATCAGGTCCAGACACAATGGTGCCCTCCTGCTTCCGCAGCGTCACCACGACGACGAGAATGCCATCCTGCGACAGCAGCTTGCGATCTCTAAGCACAATATTGCCGACGTCGCCAACGCCAAGGCCATCAATCAGCACATTGCCTGCCGGAACCTTTGAGCCTCTGCGTGCCTTGCCGCCCTGCACCTCTACCGTATCGCCATTTTCCATAACGAAAATATTCGATTTTTCAATGCCAACTGCCTCGGCCAGCAAAGCATGCTGCCGCAGCATCCGGTATTCACCATGTATGGGGATAAAATATTTGGGCTTAATCAGATTAAGCATCAGCTTCAGCTCTTCCTGGCTGCCATGACCAGAAACGTGGACACCGGATACCGAGCCCGGTCCATAAATGACGTTTGCTCCTAGACGGAACAACTCGTCCACTGTCCGCCCTACATACCGCTCGTTGCCCGGAATTGGCGTCGCTGCAATAATGACCGTATCTCCCGGCAAAATATCGACTTTACGATGCGTTGAACGCGCCATACGTGTCAAAGCTGACATGGGCTCGCCTTGGCTGCCCGTACATAAAATAACGACGCGATCAGCGGCCAGCTTATTTACAGCTTCCGGTTCTACAATCATGCCGTCTGGAATGTTCAAATAGCCTAAATCTCCAGCGATGCCCACCACATTGACCATACTGCGTCCAACGACAGCAATATAGCGATCCGTAGCAATAGCGGCGTTTATCACCTGCTGAATGCGGTGAACGTTGGAGGCAAACGTTGCAACTACGACCCGCTGCGGCGATTTGCGGAATATATCTTTGAGCTCTTCTCCTACATTTTGCTCCGAAGGCGTATAGCCTGGACGTTCCGCATTAGTACTGTCGGACAGCAGCGCAAGCACGCCCTTCTGCCCAATTTCCGCCATGCGCTTAATGTCAGCATATTGCCCATTGACTGGCGTATGGTCAAACTTGAAGTCACCCGTGTGTACGACGACACCTTCCGGCGTCTCCAAGCATACGCCTACGGAATCAGGAATGCTGTGGTTCGTCTTGAAAAAGGACACATTGATACTGCCCAGCTCTATCTCCGAGTCCGCATTAATGAGTATTCGCTTGGTTTCGCCCAGTAGTCCTGCTTCCTTCAGCTTGCCTTCAATGAGTCCCAGCGTCAGCTTCGTGGCATATACCGGAACGTTAAGACTGCGCAGCATGTAGGAAAGCCCGCCGATATGATCCTCATGTCCATGCGTAATGACAATGCCGCGTACCTTCTCGCGATTTTCCTTCAAATACGAAATGTCCGGAATAACAATATCTATGCCTAGCATATCCTCCTCCGGAAATTTAAGCCCCGCATCTACAATCACAATATCATTGTCATATTGAATGACATACATATTTTTTCCAATTTCTCCAATGCCGCCTAATGCAAAAATCAACAGTTTATCCTGCACATTTTTTTTGGACAATGAATATCCCTCCTTTTTCCAACCTGATGAGGTCATGTTTTTTTCCTGTTAAACAAGAAGGAAGCTGCTCCATTCTTCGCTTAATTTGCAAATCATTTCCGCACCCGATCACTTGAACTCATTATACATGATGAAAAAGATCGAATACAAGGCTGAGGGCTTCGGCCGTACTAAAAGAATGGTGTGAGGTTGGAGCGCTGCGTGAAAGGTTTGGGGGTCGATCGCCATTCCCCTGTGATTTCTCCGAATTGTAAAAACTTTAGCGGTAGAAATCACAGAGCAAAAGCGAACGCTTGCGCTTCTCACTCCCAAACCTTTCACTCCGCTTATCTCCCTCTAAATGAAAAGCCCACGAGGCATAGAATGAAGTACTTGGTGAGGTAAAGCATTTAGTGGAATGAAAAAAAGCTGTTGCCAAGGCAACAGCTTCATCATTAATTAAGAGCTTAATTAAAATGCAGTTGAAGAATCAACGAGGTTTTGCAAAAATTCAGCTTCCGATTCGCTAACGCCTACCAAAGGAAGTCTAACCCCGCCAACCGGGAAGCCGCGCAGTCCCAGTACATGCTTCAGAGCAACAGGGTTCGGTACCGGATTCGGACAATCGAACAAGCCTTTAAATACCGGGAAGCATTCGCCGTTTAGCTTGGCAGCCAAAACAACATCTCCACTCACATAAGCTTCGATAAGCTGCTTCATTTTTTTGCCGATAACATGACTAGCTACACTGATAATGCCATAGCCGCCCACTGCTAATGTCGGGAGCGTCGCCGCATCATCGCCGCTGTATACTTTAAAGCCCTCTGGCGCGCCTGCTACAAGCTGAATGATCTGCTCGGATGACGCACAATCTTTGGTAGCTACGATGTTGCTAATCGCCGCTAGACGCAGCGTCGTTTCAACCGATATATTCACGACTGTCCGGCCTGGAACATTGTACAATACAACCGGAAGCTTCGTCGACTCTGCAATCGCTTTAAAATGCTGATAAAGGCCTTCTTGGCTCGGCTTATTGTAATAAGGAGCTACTAGCAGTACACCGTCAACTCCACTCGCCTCAGCCACTTTCGTCAAATGGATGGAATGTGCCGTATTATTGCTTCCTGTGCCTGCAATAATTTTAGCCCGTCCAGCAGCACGCTCTACGGAAAAACGGAATAGCGCTTCTTTCTCCTCATCCGTAAGTGTAGGAGACTCGCCCGTTGTTCCTGATACAACAAGACTATCACTAAGCTGTTCTTCAATTAAGTAATCGATTAATAGTCCAGTCGCATCCCAATCAATTTCGCCAGCAGCATCGAATGGGGTGACCATCGCTGTAACTAACCTTCCATATTCCATTCTGACTCCTCCTTGAAGTTTTGCGGATCAAAACTCACTTCGTAAGCATCTAAATCTAAGTTTTGCGAAGCAAAAGCTTCTTCGAAAGCCCTGGCCCAGAGCGTTGCTTCGCAAAACGGGTCTATTGTGGTTGCTTCCTGCTACAAATGAAGCTCGAACTTGGCATGAAGCGCGCGCAGCGCAGATGCCATGTCCACATCCTTGACCAGTACCCAAATGGTCGTATTGGAGTCCGCGGCTTGCATAATGGAAATTCCTTGCAGCGTAAGCGCCTCTACAATACGGGCCATAATGCCCGGAACACCGTTCATCCCGCCGCCAATGACTGACACCTTTGCACAACAGCTAATCGCTGTCGGTGCATAGCCACAGTCCGCCAGCACAGCTACAGCCTTCGCTGCATCGTAGTCAAATACCGTGTAAACGACTCCGCTCGGCGTTACATTTATAAAATCTACGCTAATGTGATGACGGGCCATCGTTTGAAAAACTTGCAACTGGACGTCCGCCTTGCCTTCCACCGTCTGCACTGAAATTTGAGTAATGCCCGCTACATGCGCAATGCCTGTCACATGACGGTCACTTACCATTCCAGTAGCATGGAGCGGACTGTCCGTTACTAACGTTCCTTCATCGAGCGAAAAAGTTGAGCGTACACGAATCGGTATTCTCGCTTGCTGGGCAATTTCAACAGCACGGGGATGAATGACCTTAGCCCCTTGACGAGCCATATTGCAAATTTCTGCATAGCTGACGACAAGAAGCGGTTTTGCATCATTCACAATTCGCGGATCAGCTGTCAGAATACCATTGACATCGGTATAAATATCTACCCGTTCTGCACGCAGTGAAGCGCCAAGTGCAGTCGCCGACGTATCGCTCCCGCCGCGGCCGAGCGTAGTCAGTTCTCCACCTTCGGTGCCGCCTTGAAAACCGGTAACAATAACGACCTTATTTTCACCAAGATTCTTTAGAAGCTGCTCCGGACGCAAATCGTTAATTCTCGCTTGGCCGAAATGCCCGTCCGTTATAATGCCTGCCTGATAGCCGCTTAAAATGGTAGCCGGAATCCCCTTGGAACAAAGCAAGCTGCATAAGACCGCGGCAGAAATCATCTCACCACAGCCCAGCAGCATATCCCGCTCACGCAGCGGAAGCGAATCTCCATTGCTTCGTACTAAATCAAGCAGCGTATCCGTAGCATATGGGTCGCCTAAGCGACCCATAGCCGAAACGACAACGACGAGCCCAAAACCATTTTCGCGTTCACGCTTAATATGCTCCAAACAATGATTTCTGGCAAAATCAGATGATACTGAGGTTCCTCCAAACTTCTGAACGAGAGTGCGCATAAGCCTCTTCCCCCATCACCGAATGGCAAGATGCCGCCAGCTATCATGTCCTTGCACCGTTTATTCGTTAAGCCTGTGCGATGTGCTCGGCGATTTGAACCGCATTCCATGCGGCCCCTTTAAGCAGGTTATCCGATACGATCCATAGGTTAAGCCCATTTTCATGACCAAGATCGCGTCTCAAACGTCCGACAAATACTTCCGGTTTGCCGGCTGCTTCCGTTGCGAGCGGGTAAAGCTGATTCGCCGGATCATCAACCAGCACGACACCCGGGGCGTCAGACAACAGCTGCTTGACATCTTCCAGATCGTAGTTATTTTTCAGCTCAACAAAAACCGATTCCGAATGCCCGTAAACGACTGGAATACGTACGCAGGTAGCAGTAACCTCAATCGATTGGTCATCCAAAATTTTCTTCGTTTCATTGACCATCTTCATCTCTTCAAGCGTATAACCATTTTCTTGGAACTTGTCGATTTGCGGAATCGCATTAAAGGCGATTTGATGCTTCACAGGCAGCGAGCCTACAGGCAAAATAGCCGGATTAACCGCTTCGCCGTCCAGGGATGCGCGCGTCTGACGCAGCATTTCCTCAATCGCCTTTGCACCCGCTCCAGATACCGCCTGATAAGTCGATACGATAATGCGGTTAATGCCGTATTTATCTTGAAGAGGCTTAAGCGCAGCTACCATCTGAATCGTCGAGCAGTTCGGATTGGCAATAATACCTTTATGCTCGCTAACCTTGTCAATATTCACTTCAGGCACAACAAGCGGCGTATTTGGATCCATACGGTACGCATTCGTATTGTCAATACATACCGTTCCATATTCAACAGCATGCGGCGCGAGCGCCTTCGTAACGTCTCCACCAGCGCTGAATAATGCTATATCAATGCCCTTAAAGCTCTCCGGCTTCGCTTCCTCCACCGTCACTTCCTGGCCCTTGAATGTGATTTTCGTACCAGCAGACCTCGCTGAAGACAGAAGCTTCAGTTCCTTAATAGGGAAGTTTCTCTTATCGAGCAAGTTTAGTATTTGTTCCCCTACTGCGCCTGTTGCGCCAACTACTGCAACGTTAAACAATTTTTGATTTGACATTTGCCGTAATGCTCCCCTCGGTCTTATAAAAACTCAGAATAAAAAGCTTAATAATTAAAACGCTCAATAATGAGCGGTTGTAACTGTTTGCCTTGCAGCGCCGCCTCGCATGTTTCCAGTGCCAAATCCATTCTCGCTACTAGCGAATTAGGCTTCTGAACCGGATTATCTTGGCCAAACGGTACAAAATAAATATTTTTCGTTACGATCAGCTTCGCAATATTCGCCAAATTAAGGCCAAGGCCATCATTCGTAGAAATTGCAATGACGATTGGCCTTCCATTGCGCATCTGTGATTTAGATGCCATAAGCACCGCACTGTCAGTCTGCGCATTAGCCAGCCTGCTTGTTGTGTTGCCTGTGCATGGAGCAATAAGCAGCACATCAATAAGCTTCGATGGACCAAGCGGCTCGGCTTGCACGATCGTCGAAATAATTTCATTGCCAGTAATCGCTTTGAGCTGTGTCTGCCACTGCTCCGACGTTCCAAATCTCGTGTCCGTCGTCATTATAGTCTGCGATACTATAGGTACAACGTTCGCGCCTGCGTCTACAAACCGCTGGATTTGCGGCATAACCTCGGCAAACGTGCAGTGTGACCCTGACAATGCATACCCTACTGTAAGCCCGGACCAATTCATTCCCCATTCCCCCGATTTATCAAGTCGTCCATAATCAATTGTGTTAAACAATCGGCTATGATTCGTCCAGCAGTTCTGGGTGCGACGATACCGGGGAGTCCGGGCGCGAGCATCGCCTTAATGGCCCGTTTCTCAGCAAAGCGGAAATCAGTTCCGCCAGGCCTCGAAGCCAGATCAATAATGACGCTTCGCGAAGGAAGATTTGCTATAATTTGCGCTGTGACTATCATAGTCGGAATTGTGTTAAAAAGCAAGTCAATATTGCCCGTATATTGGCGCAAATTGCTGGTGTAGAAAGGCTCGAAGCCCATTTCGAGCGCTCTTGCAAAATGCTCACCCCGGCGTACCCCGACAAGTACATTCGCTCCTAAGCCCTTTAACGTCCGCGCCAATGTAAACCCCGTTCTCCCGAATCCGAGCACCATGCAGGTGGAGCCATGAATCGTAATATCGGTATGTTGAATCGCCATCATCACCGCACCTTCAGCTGTCGGAATAGAGTTATAAATCGCAACATCGTCGCGCTCAAACAACTCTACCAATTCCAGCTGATGCTGCTTGCAGAGGTCGCTCAAATATGGTTTTGCCATACCTGCGTACACTTTGCAGTGCTTAGGCAAGCGAGCCATATGGCGCTCTTCCAGCCTGATCTCGCTATCGCTGAATACAGCGCTAATGACGCCTTGGTCATCGGTACCGACAGCAGGCAGCACTAAGGCGTCTACCCCATCAAACAACCGTTCATCATATTCAGCTTGAACGGCTCCCTCGGGCGTTGACTGCAGGCCGTCAAAGCCCGATATGACCACGGTCGCATCCAGCTCCGTCAGTTTGCGAATCACCTCGAGCTGCCTGGCGTCGCCGCCGATCAGCAGCACCTGAACGCCTGTTAGCATCGGCTTCACTCCTCTCTCGCGCATGTAGATATAGACTATCTTATGCCTGGGCCCAGAATGGGTGAAAAAAAAGACCGGAGCAGTTGCTCCGGTCTTAATCATTAAACGCCAGTATGTCCGAACCCGCCGCTGCCACGCACCGTATCCGGCAATTCGGCTGCCTCTTCAATAGTAACAACCGGCACTTTCTGGAACACCATTTGGGCGATGCGCTCGCCACGTGCAATCGTGAACGGCTCCTGCCCCAAATTAACGAGCAGCACCTTAACTTCTCCGCGGTAATCGGCGTCGATCGTTCCTGGGGAGTTCAAGCATGTAATGCCATGCTTGTAGGCCAGACCGCTGCGTGGACGAATTTGCGCCTCCAGCTCAGCTGGCATTGCCATCGCAAAGCCTGTTGGAATGAGCTTGCGCTCACCTGGTGCAAGCTCAACAGGCTCTGATACAGCGGCCTGCAGGTCGAAGCCTGCAGCCCATTCGGACATTTTGCAAGGAAGCTTGATGTCTTCGTTGCCCTCTACTCTTTTAAACAGTACGCGATACAAAACGATCCCTCCCAAGTTTAGATGCAGCCTTTTCGCTTGAACCTACCATTGCCACAGCAAAAGGTGCCGCAAGCAAACGCTCCGTTACGCTTCTCACATCGTCCATCGTCACGGAATCAATACGCTGAAGCAGCTCATCGAGCGTGTAATGCCGGCCCAGCATTAGCTCATTTTTCCCAAGACGGGTCATTCGGCTGCTTGTGCTCTCCAGACTAAGAATCAGGCTGCCCTTAAGCTGCTCTTTGCCACGATGAAGCTCAACATCCTCAAGTCCCTTGGAAGCAAGCTCCTCGAGCTGCTCCATCGTCAAATCGAGCACTTCCTTCGTTTGCTTCGGCGCTGTACCCGCATATAGGGTGAATAAGCCGCTATCCGCATAAGAGGAGTGGTAAGAATAAACCGAATAGGCTAGGCCGCGCTTTTCACGAATTTCTTGGAACAGGCGCGAGCTCATGCCGCCGCCAAGCGCATTGTTGAGCAGCACCATCGCATACAGCTTCTCATCAGAAATCGAACAGCCTTGAAAGGACAGGCAAAGATGGTTTTGCTCGGTTTTCTTCTTATAGAAAATATAATCTCCACGGAAATCCGGCGCCTCCACCAGCTGAGGCGTACCTTTGCGATCAAACTTGCCAAAATACTGCTCCAGCAGCTCCAGCAGCTTGCCCTCTTCCACATTACCTGCGACACTGACAACGGTGTTGTCAATCGTATAATAATCGTTCATATAAGCACGCAGTGTATCAGGCGTCATTTCGGCAAGACGCTCCTCTAGGCCCAGAATCGAATAAGCGAGGGGGTGATCGCCATATGCCGCACGCGACGCTTCATCATGCACCTTGTCATCTGGCGTGTCCTCATACATCGAAATTTCTTCTAAAATAACATTACGCTCTTTCGCCAAATCCGCCTCGTCCAGCTTGGAATTGAAAAACATGTCCGAAAGCGCATCTACAGCGAGCGGCAAATGCTCATCCAGCACCTTGGCATAATAGCAGGTATACTCTTTCGAGGTAAACGCATTTACATTGCCCCCGATACCATCGAACAGGTCGGCAATGTCTTTGGCACTGCGCTGATCTGTCCCCTTGAAAAGCATATGCTCGATAAAATGGGAGATCCCGTTATTTTCCGGCGTCTCATTGCGGGAGCCTGTTTTTACCCAAATGCCAAATGAAACCGAGCGGAAGGTGGGAATATATTCGACTACGACTCTTAAACCGTTGCTAAGCGTATATTTTTTCACGAAGGGTCCTCCTGTAAGCATGAATGTAAACACTATATCAAAATTATGGTTGCGGCTCAACATTAGCAGGAATCCGCGCCTCCGACAGCGTCTCGCTTACGGTGCCAAGCGCATAGCCCTGGCGTTTGATTTCACGAATCATTCCGGTTAAAGCATCGCGCGAGGACGCTGTTGGATGCATCAGAATAAGTGCGCCTGGCTCCAGCCGCGATGAAATGCGCCGAAGGATCCAGTCCGCATTAGGCTTCGTCCAATCGACCGTATCTATCGTCCATAACACCGTGCGAAGCCTCTGCTCCGCCGCCACCTGCACCGTCATTTGGTTAAAATCGCCCGAAGGCGGGGCAAACCACTTATTCGTCACGCCAAGCGTCGATTTGAGCAGTTCCTCCGTGCGGGAAATTTGCAAATAGGCAGCATTGCGGCTGAGCTCGCTCATCTTCGGATGCGTATACGCATGATTGGACATTTCATGCCCTTCCGCCTGAATCTGTTTGGCAATTTCCGGATATTTCTTCAGCCACGAGCCATCGAGAAAAAAAGTTGCCTTTACCTCTTCCTTGTCCAAGGTTTGAAGGATCGGCGTTATGTATTCATTACCCCACGCAACATTGATCATTAGCGAAGCCATTTTTTTGTTCGGATTGCCTTTGTATACCGGAAGCGGACCTAAATCTGTCAGCTTAATGCGCGGGGCCGTCTCTTTGTACACATATAAAATCGGCGAGAGTGAACCCGACGCTATCGTCTTCTCCACCGTGCTCTCGATGTCTACCTCCAGCCCATTATAACCAGGAATCGCCTTCCATACGCGGTCAATACGGGCATCGACTGGCTTAATGGAGCGGCTCTCAGCTTCCGCTGTGACAGCAGCACGCAGCTTCGCTTTATTTTCATCCAGAATCGACTCATCCGTCTGCGTCATCATGCCGCTTTCCCGTTTAATTGCGCTGATATAATCGGCAGTCCCTCCCGCGTTCACGCGAATAAACACGACCATAATCAGCATGCAGCCTATGGCTGCTCCTATTTTTCTCAGCACCTTCATTCACCTCGTCCCTCATTGCTCCATATGTATGAATAATAGGACGAGATTATGTTAGAGAGAAATTGCCGACTTTTATAGGAGAGGAATTTTTGACGGCAAAATAAAAAGAGACAGATGGAATCTGGCTCTTTGCTTCGTTTATAAAACAAGTATAAACGGCGTTGCCGTTTTTTTGCGGCAACAATCCGTTTGGCGCAGAAATAGACTCGTAAAAATAAGAGAAAACCTCTGCACGCTTATATTTTGAGAAAGCACCTTGCGGTGCCCCTACCTTGTAACGCTGCAGCCGTTATTGTGCTGGTACAGTTGGCGTCAATACAGCTTTACGGGACAAGTTAATACGGCCCTGCTGATCAATTTCCGTTACTTTAACTGTAATTTGGTCGCCGATCGCAATGACATCTTCCACTTTAGCGACACGTTCGTTCGCTAGCTGGGAAATATGCACAAGACCGTCTTTGTTCGGTAAAATTTCAACGAATGCGCCAAATTTCTCGATCCGCTTAACCGTACCTAAATAAATTTCGCCAATTACAACTTCCTTCACAATGCCTTCGATAATCGCTTTGGCTTTTTGGTTCATCTCTTCATTAGAAGAAGCAATGTAAACCATGCCGTCCTGCTCGATATCGATTTTCACGCCGGTTTCTTCAATAATCTTGTTGATGATTTTACCGCCGGAGCCGATAACATCACGGATTTTGTCCGGATTAATGCGAAGCGTGAGAATTTTAGGCGCGTACTTGGAAAGGTTTGGACGAGCAACCGATATAATCTCCGTCATTTTACCTAGAATATGCATGCGTCCTTCGCGTGCTTGCTCAAGCGCCTGCTCCAAAATCGAACGATCGATACCGTCAATTTTGATATCCATTTGAATGGCCGTTACACCCTCTGCTGTACCTGCTACTTTAAAGTCCATATCGCCGAGATGATCTTCCATCCCTTGAATGTCGGACAAAATGGAGAAATGCTCGCCATCTTTAATCAAACCCATCGCAATACCTGCAACCGGAGCTTTAATCGGAACGCCTGCGTCCAGCATAGCAAGTGTGCTTGCGCAAATACTAGCCTGCGATGTTGATCCATTCGATTCGAGTACCTCGGATACAAGACGAATAGCATACGGGAAATCAGCCTCAGATGGAATAACTTTCGACAACGCGCGCTCACCGAGAGCACCATGTCCAATCTCACGACGGCCTGGAGGACGAAGCGGTCTTGCTTCACCTACGCTGAATGGCGGGAAATTATAGTGATGCATAAAACGTTTCGTTTCTTCCGGGCTAACGCCGTCAAGAATTTGTACATCGCCAAGCGGTCCAAGCGTACAAATGCTGAGTGCTTGTGTTTGTCCACGTGTGAACAGTCCCGATCCGTGTGTACGCGGCAATATCGCCACATCACATTCGATTGGACGAATTTCTTCTGGCGCACGGCCATCAGGGCGAATTTTCTCATGTGTAATTAGGCGGCGAACTTCTTCTTTAACGATATCGTAAAGCACTTCTTTAACATCGCCAAGCAGTTCAGGCGTCTCTGCATATACTTCGTCGAAATGTGCAACCGTGTCCGCGTTAACAGCATCAATAGCATCTTGACGCTCATGCTTCTCCGGAATGCGAATCGCTTCAACCAAACGAGCAGATGCAAATGCGCGTACAGCAGCATTTACTTCTTCGTTGACTGCATGAAGCGTAACTTCCATTTTTTCTTTGCCGGCAACTGCCTGCAATTGCTCGATTGTAGCAACGATTTTCTTGATTTCATCATGCCCGAACATAATTGCTTCCAGCATAACGTCCTCAGGAACTTCATTCGCTTCTGCTTCCACCATCATAATGGCATCTTTCGTACCAGCAACGACAACGAAAATATCGCTATTCTGCTCTTGCTCAACGGTTGGAATGATAACGAATTCGCCGTCAACACGACCTACGCTCACGCCGCCGATTGGTCCGTTAAATGGAACATCAGAAATTGCTAGCGCAGCGGAAGTACCAATCATTGCCGCCATTTCAGGCGAGCAATCCTGATCCACGCTCATGACGATATTCGCGATTTGAATATCATTACGGAAGCCTTCAGGGAACAAAGGACGAATCGGACGGTCCGTCAGACGGCTTGACAAAATCGCGTTCTCACTCGGACGTCCTTCACGTTTAATAAAACCACCAGGGATTTTACCAACGGCATACATACGTTCTTCATAGTTCACGGTAAGTGGGAAAAAATCTAAATCCTTAGGACCTTTGGAAGCGGTCACTGTGCAGAGTACAACGGTTTCGCCATAACGTACGGTTACAGCAGCATTCGCTTGCTTCGCAAGTCTGCCTGTTTCCAGAACAAGCTTCCGTCCACCCAAAATCATTTCAACCTGTTGCAAACGTATCCCTCCTGTGTTCCAAAAATAATTTTTAACAATTGACAAACATAACATTCGCCAGCAAGACCTCTATCTCCTGCTTAACTCTCGCATATTACAAAAAGCAACCCGATTTTGCCAAGTCCGTAATGCCGGACAGCAAAACAACCAGGTTGCTTCTCTTGAAACATGTTTTAGCGGCGAAGGCCGAGTTTTTCGATCAATGCGCTATAACGGCTAACATCTTTGTTTTTAAGGTATCTCAACAGCTTACGACGTTGACCTACCATCTTGAGCAAACCACGACGGGAGTGGTGGTCTTTCTTGTGCTCCCGGAAATGTTGCGTCAAGTTAACGATGTTTTCCGTTAGGATAGCTACTTGAACCTCCGGTGAACCCGTATCGCTCGCATGCGTTTTGTGCGTATCAATCAATTCTTGTTTACGCTCTTGTGTAATTGCCATCCTAAAGTCACCTCCTTGAACTTATATTCAATAATCGCCATTAGCCCAGGCGCCGTCGGTGAGAGCGGACATCCAAGCTAAGGTTCCAATTGCAGCTGCGTATTCTGACAAAAAGTAGAATCGCAACGTGTTTTAGTATATCACAAGCCTATAGTAAAAGTAAATGCCAATAGGCGGTTATTCCACGCCAAACTGACGCTTCGCCTGCTCAGCATCCGCATGGATTTGCCGAATAAGCTCATCTACGCTGCTAAAACGCTGCTCAGGACGGATAAAAGAATGAAATTGCAGTTTAATGGGCTCATCATAAATAGCTTGATGAAAGTCGAATAAATGGGCTTCCAGCACCGGACGAATATCTTCTTTATTAAAGGTCGGTTTCATCCCATGATTTAATACGCCATAATACGACTTGCCGAGTACGACCGCTGAAATGCCAAAAACGCCGAGGCGCGGCATGACATAAGGCAAGGAAACATCCACATTAGCCGTCGGGAAGCCAATGCTGCTGCCTCTGCCATCACCGTGCACAACCGTTCCTGCTATCTCAAAGGGACGCCCAAGCAGCTTTGTCGCAAGCTCAATATCACCGTCGCTAAGCGCCTGTCGAATATAAGTGCTGCTCACCTTCAAGCCATTATCGTACAGCGGCTCAACAATTTCGACCTGAATGTCCGGCTCGCATAACGCCTTCATTGCGGCAGCATTTCCTTGGCCCTTGTAGCCAAAATTAAAGTCAAAACCAACTACAATTTGTGCAGCTCCTAAACGGCGAAGCACTTCGTCAACAAACTGCTCCGGCATAATCGCTGCAAAATCATGATCAAATTTGACGACTAGCACCAAATCGACACCTAAATCAGCAAATAGCGACTGTTTGACCGCAAGCGGCGTCAAACAGTTGTAATATTGATCGCCACGGCCAAGCACTTCCTTCGGATGCGGGTTAAACGTCATAACCGCCGACAATCCCCCGGTTCTCTTGGCTGCTGCAACAACTTGCTCAATGACATTGCGGTGTCCGCGATGTACACCGTCAAAATGTCCAATTGCAATAGAAAGCGATTTATTTCGCAGCTGTTCCGGCAGCTCAATTGCCGGATATTCCAATGAAATCATTTCCAACGCTGATGCACCTGCAATTCCTATATGACTTTCCGATAACTAAGTATAAGCCCAGTTACGAGAACACCTTGATAGGCGTGAGCACCGATAAAGCATAATCGGCCTCGAAAATACCAATAAACAATTCATTTTCATCAAAAAGACGTATCGGCTGGTCCGTTTCTAGCTCTTCAGCAAGCAAACGAAGCGGGAGCTTCTGTCCTTTCAGGGCAAGCGAGGCCGAATGAGCATCGACCGTAGCGCGAGGCAAATGCTGGATACCCAGCTCAGCAGGCAAAATAAACGGCCCGATCCCCTCCGTGCCAAGAGCTTCAATCTGCTCTAGGCTTACGCATTGCTCCTTCGTAAAACCTCCGGACATCGTCCGGGTAAGCTCCGCCATCGCCGCTGGAACGCCTAGCGCCCGGCCGATATCTACACATAATGTGCGGATATACGTTCCTTTGGAACAGACAACCGAAAATGAAAAACGCGGAAACTCCAAATCAAGCTCCAGATCGAGCAGCTCAATTTGATGAATCGTTACTTGCCGCGCTTTGCGCTCTACCGTCTTGCCTTCACGTGCGAGTTCATACAAACGTTTTCCATCTACCTTTACAGCAGAGAACATCGGCGGAACTTGTTCGATAACGCCAACGAAGCCGCGCAGCACGCGAATAATATCTTCACGTGTTACCTGCACACCTGTTTGCTCCTGCGTGACCGACCCTGTCAAATCCTCTGTATCCGTTGCAAGGCCAAGCTGGATAACAGCTTCATAAGCCTTGGGACGCTCCTGTACATATTCGACTACACGGGTAGCCCGGCCGAGACATAGTGGCAGAACACCTGTCACCATCGGGTCCAGCGTTCCCGTGTGGCCGATACGCTTCATCTTCAGCAGTCTTCGCACCTTGGCTACGACATCATGCGAGGTCCAGCCGGCAGGCTTCCATACTGCGATAATACCGTCCATCTGTTAGCTCAACGCCTTTCTGACCGCATCGACCAACTGGGCGATTGCTTCTTGAAGCGGCGCATCAATACGACAGCCAGCAGCACGGACATGTCCACCACCGCCAAAAGATTGGGCAATCGCGGCAACATCCGCCGTCCCTGCTGATCTTAAGCTGGCCTTCACTCCGCCATCTTCCGTCTCTTTAAACATAATGCCGACTTCTACGCCGTCAATATTCAGTGCATAATTGACGATGCCTTCCATATCTTCCGATACCGCACCTGTCTCAGCAAAATCATCCTTATTGACATATAGCCAGCCAATTTGCTGATTATCGCTAAAAGTAAGTCTGCTAAGGCAGCGCTGCAGAAGCTTAAGCTTTGACATCGTCATTTTTTCGAGCAGCTGATCGGCCAGTTTGTGACCCGGTACACCAATCGACAGCATGCGCGAAGCAATATTCATCACATGTGGTGTCGTATTGGAGTAGCGGAAACCGCCAGTATCTGTAATGAGCCCTGTATATATAGCCGTCGCGCATTCCAAATCAATGGAAATGCCCGCACGTTCAATTAAATCATATAAAATCTCAACCGTAGCTGCTGCATTCGGACGAATCAATTGAACCGTACCAAAGCCATCATTAGTCGGATGATGATCAATATTGAGCAGTTCCACTCCCGGAGCAAACAAGCTCTCCACTTTGCCCATCCGACGATAATCAGCGCAATCGACCGCAATAACGCGAGCATACGATTGTGTTGGCTGTGCTTTCGCATAATTAATAATCGTATCGAATGAGCGCAAATGAGCAAGCCTTGAGGGCAGCTCACTTTCGTTAATCAGCGTAGATTTTTTCCCAAGCTTCTCCAGCAGCCAACCGACGACAACCGTCGAACTAATGGCATCGCCATCTGGCTGCACGTGGGAGACGACCAAAAAGTCGTCTCCACCGCGCATAAAAGCAAGTGCATCATCCAACTGCTGCAAATAGGTCGCAGCAGCCGTCATGATCCTTTGTTCTCCCCGTTAATTTCCTCGAGGATTCCTTCAATCCTGCTTCCATACTCAATGCTGCTGTCGAATTTAAAGATCAGCACTGGCGTATGGCGCAAACGCATCCGCTTGCCAAGCTCAGAACGGATAAAGCCTGTTGCACGGCCGATTGCTTTGAGCGTTTCTTCCTTTTGCTCTTCGCTGCCCAGCACGCTCAAATATACTTTGGCTTGGGACAAATCATTACTCGTTTCAACGCCAGTCACTGTAATAAAACCGACGCGTGGATCTTTAATTTCTGTCTGGATAATTTGGCTGAGCTCTTTTTTAATCTGCTCGCCTACCCGACCTACACGAATTTTAGCCATGCTTTATTCACCTCTCTACTGACTCCATTACGAAGGCTTCAATAATATCCCCTTCTTTGAAGTCGCTAAACCGCTCAAGCGTAATTCCGCACTCGTAGCCTTGAGCAACTTCCTTGACATCATCCTTGAAGCGTTTGAGCGTATCGATTTTACCTTCAAAAACAACGATGCCGCCGCGAACGATCCGCGCTTCAGAAGAACGAGTAATTTTACCAGAAGTAATCATGGAACCAGCGATTGCTCCGACTTTGCTTACTTTAAATACGTTGCGGACTTCAGCATGGCCGATAATTACCTCTTTGAAGATTGGATCAAGCATCCCTTTCATCGCTTGTTCAATCTCTTCAATTACGTTATAAATAACGCGGTGCATACGAACATCAACTTTCTCCTGCTGCGCGGCCAGATCAGCCTGCGGCTCCGGACGAACGTTAAAGCCGACAACGATTGCATTCGAAGCAGAAGCCAGGTTGATATCCGATTCGGTAATCGCACCTACACCGCTATGAATGATTTTGACACGTACGCCTTCGATATCAATTTTCGCGAGCGAGCCTTTCAGCGCCTCTGCCGAACCTTGAACGTCGGATTTAATAATAACGTTGAGATCCTTGATCTCGCCATCTTTAATATGCTTATACAAATCATCAAGCGTTACGCGGGAGTTCGCGCCAAGCTCGGATTGACGGTGCTTAATCGCACGGCGATCAGCGATTGCTCTCGCTTTACGCTCGTCTTCAAACACCATGAACGGATCGCCAGCAAGTGGAACCTCTGTCAAACCAGTAATTTCGACTGGTGTCGAAGGTCCAGCTTCTTTTAAGCGACGGCCCTTGTCATTAACCATAGCCCGGATACGGCCGAAGCAGTTGCCCGCAACGAAAGCATCTCCGATTTTGAGCGTACCATGCTGTACGAGTACACGAGCAACTGGACCTTTACCTTTATCGAGCTCAGCCTCAATGACTGTACCGCGTGCACGCTTATCAGGGTTAGCTTTGAAATCATTGACTTCAGCTACAAGCAAAATCATATCGAGCAGTTCTTCCAGACCAATACGCTGTTTCGCTGAAACGTTAACGAAGATTGTATCCCCGCCCCACTCTTCCGGAACCAGCTCATACTCGGTCAAAGCTTGCTTGATTTTATCTGCATCAGCATCTGGCTTATCGATTTTGTTAACCGCAACGATAATTGGAACGCCCGCTGCCTTCGCATGGTTGACTGCCTCTACCGTTTGCGGCATAACGCCGTCATCGGCTGCAACAACGATAATTGTAATATCCGTTACCTGTGCACCACGGGCACGCATGAGCGTAAACGCTTCGTGACCAGGTGTATCGAGGAACGTAATCTTTTTATGGTTAGCTTCGATTTGGTAAGCACCGATATGCTGGGTAATACCGCCAGCTTCTCCGCCCGTTACATTCGTTTTGCGAATCGCATCGAGCAATGTTGTTTTACCATGGTCAACGTGACCCATGATCGTTACAACCGGAGGGCGAGGCAACAAATCAGCTTCCTCATCCGTTTCTTCTACCGTTTCGAACGTATCCTCTTCAACCGGAATTTTCACTTCTACTTCAACGCCATATTCACCGGCAAGCAGAAGGATCGCATCCATGTCGATTTCTTGGTTAATGGTAGCCATCACGCCAAGAACGATCAGCTTTTTAATAACTTCTGAAGCATCTTTATGAAGCAATTTCGCCAATTCACCAACAGTCAACGTACCGCGTACGATGATTTTTTTAGGCGTATTGTCGATTTTCTCACGGAATACTTGCGGCTGATTGCGTTGGTTGCGTCCTCTGCCACCGCGATTATTGTTATTGTTGCGGCCAAAACCGCCTGGTCTGCCATCTTCAAACCGTTTTTGCCCTTGGTTTGCACCTGGTTTTCTTGCGCCTGGCTTGTTATTCGAATTGCCGCTTGTGCTTCTCGAAGCATCGCCTGCCGGACGAGACGGACCTGTTCCAGATGGACGATTAGCTCCTTGTGAAGCTGGTGGACGCGATGGGCCGCCACTGCTTGGACGGTTGCCTTGGCCTGATCCTTGGCTCGGACGGCTGTTTTGCGATTGTCCACCTTGGCTCGGACGGCTATTTTGCGTTTGACCGCCTTGACTAGGACGGCTGCTGCTTTGCGATTGGCCAGAACCTTGCGCTGGACGGCTGCCGCTAGGTGCTGCGGACCTGTTGTTGCTGCTTGGGGACGATTGGGACGGACGTTGCTGTTGGTTGTTTTGCGTTGTCGTTTTAATAGAATTCATAGGCTCCTGTCTATCTTGCGTAATTTTTTTATTGTTTAATGCGGAAGCTTCAAGCTCCGGTTTAATGGCTTCTTGCTGTGGTACTGGTTGCTGCTTCGGCTGAGCGGGCCTAGATGGCGCCTGCGATGTAGAAGATACGGTTGCTCCGCTTGATTCTTTCGCCCGCTTCGCTGCTGCGTTAGCTTTAATATCGCGGAAGAAGCCTTCCACTTTATTAACCATATCGTTTTCCATCACACTCATATGGTTGTTAACGGGCATATCCAGCCGTTTAAGAATCGTTATAATTTCTTTACTGCTCATACTGAGGGATTTCGCATATTCGTATACACGCAGCTTATCTTTATTGTCCTTGCTGTCCTGTGGTTTGTTCAATATGATCCACCTCCGAATTTTGATTCAGATGACCCGCAATCATTTTTCCGAACTTTGCGTCAGTTACCGCCAGTACGACTCGGTCCAGCTTTCCTATAGCTTTTCCAAGTTGATCGCGGTCGAACGCTTCGGCGAGCTCTACCCCATAGGTGCTGCATTTATCTTGAAACTTTTTTTTCGTATTTGGAGATGCGTCACCCGCAATAATGACGAGATGCACCTCTCCCTTACGTACCGCCTTGAGCACAATTTCATCGCCAGTAACCAATTTTCCAGCCCGCATGGCCATGCCGAGCGAGGACAAGCCTTTATTCATCTTCATCGCTTACCCGCTCCTTTTCTGCCAGAAACTCTTCCTCTACCGCAATGAAATCCTGTTCAAGCTGGTCGTAAATGGCTACGCCAACAGGTTGCTTCAAAGCTCGATCCAGTGCTTTTGTCTTTTTGGCCAGCTTAAAGCAGCTGACTTTCCCACACAAATAAGCGCCCCGACCGGCTTTTTTGCCAGTAAGATCAATTAGAATCTCCTCATCAGGCGTTCTAACGACCCGAATAAGCTCTTTCTTCGGTTTCATTTCCTGACAGGCTACGCATTTGCGCAGCGGCACTTTTCTCGGTCTCATCGCACATCCCCCCTTTACCCGTTGATGAACGCAGCCGATATATTAGTTAAGCCAGATCAATGGAAACCGAATCTTGCGGCATAACTGCCGTCATCGTTTTCTGACGACCGTACTCCTGCTCAGCTTGCGATTCACTCTTAATGTCGATTTTCCAGCCAGTCAGCTTCGCCGCTAGACGAGCGTTTTGCCCTTTAATCCCGATTGCAAGCGAAAGCTGGTAATCCGGCACGATGACACGAGCCATTTTTTCCTGCTCAAATACGATAACTTCGAGCACTTTAGATGGGCTAAGCGCGTTCGCAACGTATTCCTCGACATTTTCAGACCAGCAAACGATATCGATCTTCTCGCCTTTCAGCTCGCCAACAATCGTTTGTACACGCATGCCCTTCGGACCTACGCATGAGCCTACAGCGTCAACCTCGTCATTGCGCGAGAAAACGGCAATTTTCGAACGGAAGCCAGCTTCGCGCGCAACCGAGCGAATCTCAACGACTCCATCGTAAATTTCCGGAACTTCTAGCTCAAATAAACGTTTAAGCAGACCTGGATGCGTACGGGACAAAATAATTTGCGGACCCTTTGTCGTATTCTCCACTTTCGTAATATACGATTTCACGCGGTCTCCGTGCTTGAATTTATCAGTCGGCATCAGCTCTGTAAGCGGCATAACCGCTTCTACTTTGCCCAAATCGATAAACAGGTTGCGAACGTCCTGGCGCTGCACGATACCATTCACAATATCCTCTTCTTTGTCGATAAAAGCATTGTAGATCAGGCCACGCTCTGCCTCACGAATGCGCTGCGTCACGACCTGCTTCGCAGTTTGTGCTGCAATACGGCCAAAATCACGAGGCGTCACTTCAATATCCGCCACATCATCCAGCTGATAATGCGGATTCACTTCACGCGCCGCTTCTACTGTAATTTCCAAACGGGGATCAAGCACTTCGTCCGTCACCGTCTTGCGGGCATATACTTTAATAACACCCGTGTAGCGGTTAATATCGACACGCACATTTTGCGCAGCGTTAAAGTTCCGCTTGTAGCTTGAAATCAGCGCTGCTTCGATCGCATCAATCAGCACTTCTTTGGCTATCCCTTTATCCCTCTCTATTTCCGATAATGCTTCAATAAAATCCATGCTCATTGGAACTCTAGTCCCCCCTTCAATAATAACAAACGTTGTTCAAGATGAAACGGCTGTCGCCGTCCCTTGGCGGTGCGGCGCGTTTCATTCCGAGAAATATAGAGAAAGGATAACAAAATGATATACTTTCCTATATTTTAAAAAACGATAGCGAGGCGTGCTCCCGCCACTTTAGCATAAGGAATGGCATGCTCTTTCTTGCCGACTTTGACCACAAGCTCTTCTCCATCGAACGAAATAAGGTCGCCTTCAAATTCCTTGGATGCGTTAATCGGCTCATAGGTTGTGATATATACGTGCTTGCCGACGGCTTTGCGCACATCTTCGGCTTTCTTAAGCGGCCTTTCGGCGCCAGGCGACGACACTTCAAGAAAATAAGCATCCGTTACCGGATCGTTCTTGTCCAGCTGTTCACTTAAAAATTCGCTAATACGGCCGCATTCGTCAATATCAATGCCGCCTTCCTTGTCTACTGAAACCCGGAGGAAGAAGTTGCTTCCTTCCTTGACGTACTCAATATCAACAAGTTCAAATCCATTTTCGCTTAGAAACGGTGTAACCATTTCTTCCACGTCGGTTTTGATTTTGGAAATGCTCAAATTGCTGCTACCTCCCGTTCGGTCCAAACGATTGATTTGGCCTTTCAGACCCTTAAAGACCCGAAAACAAAACGTAAAGAGTGGGTTTCCCCACTCTTCTGCATCAAACGCTTATCAACATCATTGCCACGAAAATTATAACATAACCGCATAAGTAGTGACAAGAAAACTTTTCAAGTTGAAATGCTGTACAAATGCCGATATACCACGTTTTAGAACAGCGACAGCTGGTTTGATTCCGGCAATCCGCGGAAGCAGCCCATCCCGTTTAGTACCTCAACAATCGTTTTACTTGCCTTCGACCTTTGCTGGAAATCCTCAATCGACAAGTACTCGCCATCGTTGCGGGAAGCCGCTATATTGCGTGCGGCATTTTCTCCAATGCCCGGAATCGCCGCAAACGGAGGCACGAGTGAATCGCCATCGACTTGGAATTTTGTCGCATCCGAACGGTACAAATCAATCGGTTTAAAAGAAAACCCGCGCGCTGTCATCTCAAGGGCCATCTCGAGCAGCGAGATGCTCGCTTTCTCTTTAGGCAGCGCCGCAAAGCCTTTTTCTTCAATTTCAATCAGCTTTCGTTTGATTGCATCATAACCTTGGCACAAAATTTCAAGGTCGAAATCCTCGGCGCGAACGGTAAAGTAGGTCGCATAATAAGCAATCGGATAATACAGCTTGAAGTAGGCTGTGCGCACCGCCGAAATAACATAGGCCGCAGCATGCGCCTTCGGAAACATATACTCAATGCGTAGGCAAGAGTCAATGTACCACTGCGGCACCTTGCAGCGTTTCATCTCTTCGATCCATTCGTCGGAAAGCCCTTTGCCCTTACGCACGCTCTCGGTAATTTTAAAGGCTAGACCCGCATCCATGCCCGCCTTGTAAATTAAATAAAGCATAATATCATCCCGACAGCCTATAACGGTTTTAATATTGCAGGTTCCCTTCTTAATGAGCTCCTGCGCATTGCCTAGCCAAACGCCGGTTCCGTGCGACAAGCCGGAAATCTGCAGCAAATCGGCAAAAGAAGACGGCTGCGTCTCCTGCAGCATTTGCCGAACGAACTTCGTCCCCATCTCTGGAACACCGTAGGTCGCGACAGGCGTGCGAATTTTCTCTGGAGAAACATCAAGCGCTTTGGTCGAGTTGAACATGCTCATCACTTTAGAATCGTTCATTGGAATCGTTGTTGGATCAACCTCAGTCAAATCCTGAAGCATGCGCATCATTGTCGGATCATCGTGTCCGAGTATATCGAGCTTGAGCAAATTGGTCTCAAAGGCATGATAGTCAAAATGGGTCGTTTTCCATTCCGCATTTACGTCATCGGCCGGATATTGAACAGGTGTGACATCCTCTACCTCAATATAATCCGGCACAACGACGATCCCGCCCGGATGCTGGCCCGTGCTGCGCTTGACGCCCGTTACGCCGGCAGCCAGTCTGGACAGCTCGGCGCCGCGCCATTTTTTACCGTTCGCTTCTTCATATTTCTTGGCAAAACCAAAGCCCGTTTTCTCCGCTACCGTACCAATCGTCCCGGCCCGGAATACCGCTTTTTCCCCAAACATGATCTTCGTGTAATTATGGGCAATCGGCTGGTATTCGCCAGAAAAGTTAAGATCGATATCGGGAACTTTATCGCCTTTGAAGCCAAGGAACGTTTCGAACGGAATGTCCTGACCTTCGCCTTTTAGCGGCTCTCCGCATTTTGGACATATTTTGTCGGGTAGGTCAAAACCGCTTGGTATGCTGCCATCGAGAAACCACTCGCTATGCTTGCACGCTGGATTTTTGCACATATAATGCGCTGGCAGCGGGTTAACCTCGGATATGCCGAGAAACGTAGCTACGACGGAGGAACCAACCGAGCCCCTGGAACCGACCAAATAACCGTCCTCATTCGATTTTTTCACCAACCGCTCGGAAATTAAATAGTTCGCGGCAAATCCGAATTTGATAATCGGCACGAGCTCTTTCTCCAGACGGTCTATGACGACTTGCGGCAAATCCTCGCCATAAAATCCTTTGGCTGTATTGTAGCAGGTGGTACGAATTTCCTCCTCCGCTCCCTCCATAATCGGCGTAAACAGCTCTGGTGGGAACAGGTCAAACGGTTCAAAGCGTTCTGCGAGCTGCACCGTATTGGTCACAACAACCTCATACGCCCGCGCGTCTCCAAGGAATGCAAATTCCTTAAGCATTTCATCGGTTGTACGGAAATGGGCATCTGGCTTGCGCATATCCTTGAGCGGGCTAAAGCCCGTTATGCCATGAATGGCAATGTCACGAAACAGCTTATCCCTCGGGTTCAAATAATGGACATTGCCTGTTGCAATAACCGGCTTGCCCAGCTCATCGGCAATTTGGCACACACGACGGTGCGCTTGCTCAATTTCTGCACGGCTGCCAACGAGACCTTTGTCTACTAAATGCATGTAAAAATCAATCGGCTGAATTTCCAGCACATCATAAAACCGCGCGACTTCTACTGCTTCCTCATAGGATTTATTCAGCACCGTTTCATAAAACTCGCCTTTTTCACAGCCGGATATGACGAGCAGTCCTTCTCTCAGTTCCACCAGCTTCGTTCTTGGGATGCTTGCTACCCGTTTAAAATGCTTGGTATGGGAAAGCGATACGAGCTTATATAAATTTTTCTTGCCGACCGCGTTCAGTGCATAAATACAGCAGTGAAAAGGGCGGCTGTTCGATAAATCGATACCGACATAATCATTTAATTGATGAAGGCCTGTCACATTTCGTTCTGCCGCATCGCCAATCAAGCCGAATAATACGCCGCCCAAGGCAATGGAGTCATCAATCGCCCGGTGATGGTTTTCCAGACTGATTTTGTATTTAGCCGACAGCGTATTGAGACGATGGTTTTTCAGGCTTGGATGCAAAAATCTCGCCAGCTCCAACGTATCGAGGACCGGGTTTTTAATCTCTGGCAGTCCAAGCGATTTGCAGTTAGCTTGCAAAAACCCAATATCAAAGCGGGCGTTATGGGCAACGAGTACAGTATCGCCAATAAATTCAATAAATTCGCGCAGCTTCGGTGCAAGCTCCGGCGCATCCTGCACCATTTCATCGTTAATATTCGTCAATTGCTGAATATGATAAGGAATTTTCTCATGCGGATTAATGAAGGTAGCGAATGTCGCTATTTCTTTGCCATCTTTCATTTTCACGCCGGCAAGCTCGATAATTTTGTTGTTAATAACCGAAAGTCCCGTCGTCTCAATATCGAAAACGATATATTCAGAGCCAGCAAGCGGCTGCTCCCGCGAATTAAGCACCATCGGGACCGCATCATTAACCACGTTTGCCTCTAGGCCGAATAATAGCTGAATGCCATTCTTTTTCGCTGCTTTCGCTGCTTCCGGGTAACATTGCACATTGCTGTGATCAGTGACCGCCATTGCTTTATGTCCCCATTTGGCTGCCATTTTTACATAAGCGTCAATGGGAGCCACCGCATCCATCGCGCTCATCGTCGTATGCAGATGGAACTCTACCCGCTTCTCCTCCGCATTGTCTTTGCGCTCCGCTGGCGCATGAACCTCATGCAAATCATTCGGCATCATGACAAGCTCAGGCTCCTGCATAAAGCGGTCGTATTCGACTCTGCCTCGCGCCTTCACCCATTTGCCGTTGGACAATAGATCCAGCACCTTGACATCATCTTTTGTTTTGGCGAACATTTTTAGAGACAAGGAATCAGAGAAATCGGTCAGGTTGAAGGTAAAGAGCGTGCTTCCGTTGCGCAGCTCCTTCTTATCTAGTCCGAAAACGGCGCCTTGCACCGTTATTTTCTTCTCTTCCTCGCGAATGTTCATCAACGGAACTGGTTCTTCGCGAATGTCATATCCAACCGCTAGCTTTGCTGGCGGCTCGCCGTCATCACCCAATTCCTCAGCTGCCGCGCTGGCCATAATTTGCTGAATGACCTCGCGTTCTTCGGCTACCCGCCGCTGCTCAAACTCTTCGTAAACCTCTGCTTTTGCTTCGCCAACGGCAAGCTTTACTTTATAGCTGCGGCTAAATTGCTGCTCGTAAAATCGAGTGATTTCTTCGTCCATCCGCTTTTTGCGTGCCAGCTCAAGCCCCATTTCATCGAGCATCAGCAGCGTAATAACATCGCCTTCCGTCGTAATCGTTGCTTTGAGCAGCCAACCGTTAACCGAAGCAATTTCCTGCTGCGCCCACTCTTTGAAAAGCGGCCAATATTCGCTCGCAAGCTCCTCTGAAGAAAGCTGTTCATCGTATATAAATTGGAAAGAGGTATCGGCAATATGGGCAAACTTTTGCTTGACCGCCTGGCATAGTCCACTATAGGTCTTATAAGGAACCAAAGACGTTTTGCGAATGCAAAACGTCCACTTGCGGTTGTTTTTGGCGACTACAACCTGATCTATATAACCATCCTGAAAAAAGGATTGTATCATTTCCTGCGGTAATTCCGACTGCTGCAGCAGCAGCTCAAAGCGCTGCCTCTTATTGTCGGTTTGGCTCATGAATTTATCCACTCCTAACGCTCGCTGGCTTATTTTCGCTGTTGCAATGGGGAAAGATCGGCTCGGTTAAGGTAGATTAGCGCTGCGCGAAAGGTTTGGCTTACGATCGCCATTGCCCACACATTTCCTCGAATAAGCCGTTAAACGGCAGAAATGTATAGGCAAAAGCTAACGCTAACGCTTCTCCAGCTCAAACCTTTCACTCCGCTTGCCCCCTTAGCCTCGCTCTCCCCAACGCAAAAACCGTTGTATAAGCGCTCGCTAAACCAGCACTTCTCATAGAAGCAGGGAAATGGTTGATTCCATTTCCCTGCCTTGAAATTGCTTTGAAATTAGCATAACACATTAAAACACAATACAGAACCATAAAATATAATACTCTTTCTAGTAAGCGCGAGCGAAAACGACCGTATGCTCGGCGGCATCGCCGCAAACGAGGCATGTACTCTTTTTCTCGGCAGGCTCGAAAGGAATGTTGCGGCTTGTGGCGCCCGTCTCTTCCTTGACCTGCTTCTCGCATGCGTCCGAACCACACCAGCCCGCAAGCACAAAGCCGCGCTGCTCCTCTTGCGATGCCTTCATTTCATCCAGCGTATCTACCGAATAGAAATGATCCTCACGGAACTGCTTCGCTTTCTCAAACATCTCATTATGGATTTGTACAAGCATCGCCTCTACTTCAGCGACAAGATTAGCCTGCTCGACTACCTTCTTTTCGCCGCTAATGCGGGATACGAGTACAACTTGTCCATTTTCCATATCACGTGGCCCCAGCTCAAGACGAAGCGGAATACCGCGCATTTCATATTCATTGAACTTCCAGCCTGGGCTTACGTCGGAACGGTCATCGACCTTGACGCGAACGCCCGCTTTTTTAAGCTCGGCATACAGCTCATCTACCCGGCCAACAACCTGGTCGCGTGTTTTTGCTGGCCCAATTGGGATCATAATCACTTGTGTTGGAGCCACTTTAGGCGGCAAAGCAAGACCACGATCGTCACCGTGCACCATGATCATCGCACCAATGAGACGGGTACTCACACCCCATGAGGTCGTGTGGGCAAATTGCAGCTGATTTTCACGATCCAAATATTTAATGTCAAACGCTACGGCAAATTTTGTTCCCAAGTAATGAGAAGTTCCCGCCTGTACGGCACGGCCATCCTTCATCATCGCTTCAATTGAATACGTATCTACAGCGCCAGCAAAACGCTCCGAAGGCGTCTTTTGGCCTACGACAACTGGAATGGCCAAAAACTCCTCAACGAAGTCACGGTAAATGCCCAGCATTTGCATCGTTTCCTGACGCGCTTCCTCTTCATTTTCATGCGCCGTATGGCCTTCCTGCCATAAAAATTCGCTTGTACGCAGGAACGGAAGTGTCCGTTTCTCCCAGCGGACAACATTCGCCCATTGGTTAATGAGCAGCGGCAGATCTCGGTACGATTGAATCCATTTCGCATACATATGCCCGAACATCGTCTCCGAGGTTGGACGAATAGCAAGGCGCTCCTCAAGCTTCTCGCCTGCTGCTTCCGTTACCCAAGGAAGCTCAGGATTAAAGCCCTCGACATGCTCCTTTTCCTTCTGGAAAAAGCTTTCTGGAATAAAGAGCGGGAAATACGCATTGCGATGGCCGGTTTCTTTAAAACGGCGGTCCAGATCACGTTGAATATTTTCCCATATCTCATAACCTTCCGGGCGAAAAATAATACATCCGCGCACTGGCGAATAATCCATAAGCTCGGCTTTTTTGATGACATCGATATACCATTTCGAGAAATCCTCGCTTTGCGGCGTAATTTCCGAAACAAATTTTTTATCCTTAGACATAAAAGATTAAGACTCCCCTCGCACCAATCGCAAAATATCGTTATAGGTTACTACCAGCATCAGCAGCATAATGAGCGCAAAGCCGACGAAATGAACCATGCTTTCCCGGTTCGGGTCAATCGGTCTGCCACGCAGTGCCTCCAGCCCGAGAAAAATAAGTCTGCTTCCATCCAGTGCTGGAATGGGCAACAGGTTGAAAATCCCCAAATATAAGCTCAGCATGGCGGTCCACCGCGTCAATTCGGCAATTCCCTGCTTGGCAATTTGGCTGGTCACCTCTGCTGTACGCACAGGCCCGCCTAAATCATCCAGTTTAAAATCACCGGTTACGAGCTTTTTAAGACCTTCGAAAATAATAACGGTCATCTGCTTCATCAGCTTACCCGCACCCGTTACCGTTTCTGTAATGGTTGCCGTGCGCGTCTTGTAAGTAGCAGTGATGCCGACTTTACCGACTCCTTTGTCATCCGAAGCTGGAGTCAGCTCTATCTTCTGCGCTACGCCGCCGCGCACAATGTCCATTTGGATCGGCACGCCAGGCGAGCCGCCAATAATCTCAATCATTTTATCATAATCCGTACCAATCGGCGTACCATTAATCGCTTGAATCATGTCGCCGCTTTGCAATTGGGCCTTTTCAGCCGGCATCCCCTTGCTAATCGAATCAACAAGTAAATTTTCCGGTGTACCTGCGAGTTGAATATAAGCGCCACACAATACAAACGCCAGCACAAAATTCATAAACGGACCTGCAAAAATAGCTCGCGCCCGCGCAGCTACCGATTTGCTGCCAAACTGTCTGTCCAGCGGCGCAATTTGCGTTTCTTTGCCTTTGGTAATCATCAAGGCTTGTGGATGCAAGGAAAAACGTTCCTTCTCGCCCTCAATATCGAGCGTAACGAACAAATCCCTTTCGAGGTCTATCTGAGTCACTTCACCACGAATGACGCCGCTGCGCTCATCCAGACGGTCCAGGTACAGTCTCGTCACCTTATCGTCTTTAAGCTTAATCGCAATCGTCTGCCCAGAGGCCACGTCTACAATTTCCGGATCCTCGCCTGCCATGCGGACGAAGCCACCTGCCGGAACAAGGCGAATGGTAAATCGCGTTTCACCGCGTTTAATGGAAATGAGCTTAGGTCCAAAACCGATGGCAAATTCCCTGACCAATATTCCTGCTCGTTTGGCAAAATAATAGTGGCCCCATTCATGGATCGTCACAATCACGAAAAACACGAGCACGGTTAATAAAACAATTTGAATCGTCTCCATATAGAGCCTCCTGTTCGTAACGGCCTGTACATAGATTATCATTATTCTCCTACCCGTTACAAGAGAACCGCGAGGCAAAGCGCAAGTTACACAGTAGCAGCCATTTGACGCGCCCAGTTGTCGACTTCAGCGATAGCTTCGAGCGTATCGACCACCGTTACAGGATGGCGAGAAAGCACTTCCTCAATCGTGCGCTCAATATCCAAAAATTCGATTTCGCCAGCAAGAAACCGCGCCACCGCTACTTCATTTGCCGCATTATATACCGTTGGCGCTGATTGTCCCGCTTTGCCGCATTCGAAGGCGAGACGCAGGCACGGATAACGTTCAAAGTCCATCTCTCGAAAATGAAGCTTGCCAATCGCCGCCAAATCAAGCCGGCCTGTAGGCGTTGGATAGCGATGCGGATATGTCAGCGCATATTGAATCGGCACGCGCATATCAGGGAGCCCCAGCTGCGCAATTACGCTATGGTCAGTAAACTCCACATAAGAGTGAATAATACTCTCTGGATGAACAAGAACATGAATTTGATCATATGTAACATCAAACAGCCAGTGGGCTTCAATGACTTCCAGCCCTTTATTGGCCATTGTGGCAGAATCGATTGTGATTTTGGCCCCCATAGACCAGTTAGGATGATTCAGCGCTTCCGCCACAGTAACGCCTTTCAATTGCTCGCGCGTGCGATCGCGGAATGAGCCGCCTGAGGCCGTCAGTGTAAGCTGGTTTAGCGATCTGCGATCTTCTCCATTCAAGCATTGAAAAATAGCCGAATGCTCGCTGTCGATCGGTATGATCGGCACACCCTTTTTCCTAGCTCTCTCCATCACGATATGACCCGCTGTTACGAGCGTTTCCTTGTTTGCAAGGCCAATCGTTTTGCCCGCTTCAATTGCTGCAAGCGTCGCAGGGAGTCCTCTGCTGCCCACAAGCGCCGTAACGACGATATCAGCCTCTGTTGCTCCAGCAAGCTCAATTAAGCCCTGCTCGCCATAAATGACCCGAGTTCCCGCAGGCAGCGAAGAGGCAACCGCTTCAGCCGCTTCCTTCGTTGACAAGCAAACGATGGATGGCTTGAAGCGGATTGCCTGCGAAATAAGCAGGTCCGTATTGCTGCCCGCCGATAAGCCGACAACCTGAAAAAGCTCCGGGTCGTTTGCAATAACATCCAGCGTTTGCGTGCCAATGGAGCCTGTTGATCCAAGAATCGTTATTTTTTTCATCTCAATCTCCTCTGACACTCGGATTATACATGTGCTTTTTGCCTGTTTTACAAATTATAAAGGAAGCAGTCCGGAGAGCACGATCAATGGAAACACGATAATCCAGCTGTCGCAACGATCCAAAACGCCGCCATGACCAGGCAGTACATTTCCTGTATCTTTTATATCACGTATTCGTTTGTAAGCCGATTGAATCAAATCACCAAACTGACCAGCTACAGCGGCGAGCAGCCCAATAAGAAGCGCTTTGCCAAATACGATGAAGTCGGGGAATAAAAATGCGCCGATAGCCGCCACAACTAGCGACAGCACAACGCCTCCGAGCGCCCCCTCAATCGTTTTATTTGGACTAATGGACGGCCAGAGCTTGTTTTTGCCAAAAGCCTTCCCCGCAAAATAGGCGCCAATGTCTGAGGACCATATGCAGCCAAGAAGCAAAAATGTCCAAAACAAGCCATGATCGTCCATCTGTCTTACCGTATTCATCGCTCCAAAACCCAGGCCAACGTACAGTGCACCAAGCAGCATAAGTGCCGCATGGTCTATCGTTGTTTTGTTTTTGGTCAAAACCGTTAAAGCAAGCAGCAGGAATGCCAGCACCCATGTTACAAACATGAAGGATGGCGTTTCTACCCCAATCAGGTTCCATGGTAGCACAAAAAACAGCACACCCGCGTATCCGAGCAATGAAGCCGGATGAGCCCAAGCTTGGCCGTTCATCTTGACATATTCAGTAAAGCCTACCATCGCGAGCAATACGAGCAAAGCGGCATATAGCCAGCTTCCCGCTACTGCAAGCGCAATAAAAAATGCGCCTGCTACTACTCCCGTCACTATTCGCTGTTTCAATGTATAGGTCACACTCCGTTATCGAAGCTTATAGTCCGCCATATCGCCGTGCGCGCCGCCCATACTCCTCAATCGCTTCTTCCAAATGGGTCTCCGAAAATTCAGGCCAATAGACGTCTGTAAACCACATTTCGCTGTAGGCAAGCTGCCAGAGCATAAAATTGCTCAAACGCAATTCTCCGCTTGTGCGAATCAGCAGATCAGGATCTGGAAGGTCGCGGGTCAGTAAATGGGAACTCATCACATGATCATCTATTTGGTCACAGGTGAGCCGTCCTTCTTGCACATCCGCTGCGATCTCCTTGATCGCTTCAAGCATTTCCTTGCGGCTGCCATAGTTTAGCGCAAAAGTAAGTACGAGTCCCGTATTATTTGCGGTCTTGCTCATTGCTTCGTCCAACGCTTTAATGGTAAAGGAAGGCAGATCCTCCCTGTGCCCCATGACGCGAACTTGAACATTTTTTTCCATTAAATCATCTATTTCAATTTCCAAAAATTGCTGAGGGAGCTTCATTAAAAAATCAACTTCATCTTTAGGCCTTTTCCAGTTTTCCGTCGAAAAAGCATAAAGCGTTAAATATTTAACGCCGAGCCGGTCTGCTGCCATCGTAATGCGTCTGACCGCTTTCATCCCGGAATGATGACCCGCTATTCGCGGTAATCCACGGTCTTTGGCCCAACGCCCGTTTCCATCCATAATAACGGCAACATGTTTAGGCACATTGTCTAATTGTGGCGGCGCTGCCGGACGTGGGGACGATTTGCTAAATTTAGCCCAAAGTCGACTGATCATCTTCGTTCCTCCAACCCGGATTTAACAAGCGTAAACGACTGCCACCTGCCAAATAGAAGGCAGCTTGCGTTTCGCGTTGATATATAAGGCATTATACAAAATAAAGCCTTATATTTAAACCAAACCCCACCTAACGGAGGGGCTTTAGCGAAATTATACTTCCATAATTTCTTTTTCTTTAGCTACCAATACTTTATCTACTTCAACGATAAAACGGTCTGTCAGCTTTTGAATGTCATCTTGATGACGACGGGACTCATCTTCTGAAATATCCGTTTTCTCCAGCTTTTTCACATCATCATTCGCATCGCGACGGATGTTGCGGACAGCGACCTTCGCTTCTTCACCGAATCTTTTCGTCATTTTGACAAGATCGGTGCGACGCTCTTCGGTAAGCGGCGGAATCGAAATGCGAATCATTGAGCCGTCATTAGCTGGCGTTAAACCAAGATCCGATTTCATAATCGCTTTTTCAATAGCTGCAAGAGATGTTTTATCCCATGGCTGAATCATCAGCGTACGGGAGTCCGGCGTGTTTACGTTAGCCAGTTGTGCCACTGGTGTCATTGCACCGTAATATTCAACTTGCACACGATCAAGCAAAGATGCTGATGCGCGGCCTGCACGTAGGCTGGCCAAATCGCGGCGCAGCGCACCGATTGCTTTCTCCATACGCTCTTCGGCATTTTTCTTAATAGCTTGAGGCATTATTTCGCACTTCCTCTCACAATGGTGCCAATTTTCTCGCCCAGCACGACTCTCTTAATATTATCCTGCTCTGTAATTGCAAATACAACGAGCGGAATATTGTTGTCCATGCATAGCGAAGATGCTGTCGCATCCATAACACCCAGATTTTTATTTAAAACTTCCATGTAAGTAAGCTCTTCGAACTTAACTGCAGTTGGATCTTTAAATGGATCAGCAGAGTATACGCCATCCACTTTATTTTTTGCCATCAAAATGACTTCAGCTTCAATCTCAGCAGCACGCAAAGCAGCTGTCGTGTCTGTTGAGAAAAACGGATTGCCTGTGCCAGCAGCAAAAATAACGACGCGTCCCTTTTCCAGGTGGCGAATAGCACGACGTCTAATGTACGGCTCAGCGATTTGCTGCATAGCAATCGAGGATTGTACGCGGGTTGGCACTTCAATTTGTTCCAATGCATCCTGTAGAGCAAGAGAATTCATAACTGTAGCCAGCATCCCCATGTAATCCGCCGTTGCGCGATCAATCCCTTTAGCAGTTCCTGCGATTCCGCGCCAAATATTACCGCCGCCTACAACAATGGCAACTTCAACACCGAATGCTACAACTTCCTTTACTTGCTCTGCAATAGAAGCAATTATCGAAGCCTCAATACCGTAGCCATTATTTCCTGCCAACGATTCGCCGCTAACTTTTAATACTATACGTTTAAACACGGGTTTTTCCAACGTTGCTTACCTCCATGAATGAATCTAAAGCTCTTAGATTGCATCCGGTTATCAAAATATAAAGTTTCTCCGCTTACGAAAGCAGGCGAGGCGGACGCCCCGCCCCGCCTTTGCGATCGGTTTACAGTTTAGCTTGCGACATAACTTCTTCTACGAAGTTATCAACTTTTTTCTCAAGACCTTCGCCCAGCTCATAACGAACGAAACGACGGATTGAAATGTTTTCACCAATTTTGTTGATTTTATCGTTAAGAAGCTCGGAAATCGTTTGGTCTGGGTTTTTGATGAACGTTTGCTCAAGCAAGCAATATTCTTCATAGTATTTGGAAATACGGCCTTCAACCATTTTATCAACGATTTTCTCAGGCTTGCCTTCGTTAAGGGCTTGTGCACGCAAAATTTCGCGTTCTTTTTCAAGCTCATCACCAGGAACTTCTTCGCGGCGAACGAATTTAGGGTTTGCTGCAGCGATTTGCATCGCGATATCTCTTGCAAACTCACGGAATTGGTCTGTTTTAGCAACGAAGTCTGTTTCACAGTTAACTTCAACTAGAACGCCAATACGACCGCCAGCGTGGATGTAGGATTCAACAACGCCTTCTGTTGCGATACGGCCAGCTTTGTTAGCTGCTGCTGCAAGGCCTTTCTCACGAAGGAATTCAATCGCTTTCGTGATATCATTGTCTGTATGATCCAAAGCTTTTTTACAATCGAGCATTCCTGCCCCTGTTCTTTCGCGAAGTTCTTTTACTGCGCTCGCACTAACTGCCATTTTGAGCCCTCCTGAAGGTTTCGATTTATTTATTTAGGTATTCGTGAGAAAAGGGCGGTGAGAGGCTTTCACCTTCTGACCGCCCTTCGCCTAAAAGCTTACGTTTATTGAATTAAGCAGTTGTTTGCTCACCTTGGTTAGCTTCAACAATTGCATCAGCCATCTTAGACGTAAGCAATTTAACTGCACGAATTGCATCATCATTACCAGGAATGACATAGTCAATTTCGTCTGGATCGCAGTTTGTATCAACGATACCTACGATAGGAATTCCAAGTTTGCGTGCTTCAGCAACAGCGATACGCTCTTTACGAGGATCGATGATGAACAAAGCGCTAGGCAACGATTTCATGCCTTTGATGCCGCCGAGGAATTTTTCCAAACGGTCTTTTTCTTTGCGAAGAATAATAACTTCTTTCTTAGGAAGAACTTCGAAAGTGCCGTCCTCTTCCCATTTCTCCAAAGTTTTCAAACGATCGATACGTTTTTGAATCGTTTGGAAGTTAGTCAGCGTACCGCCGAGCCAACGTTGGTTGATGTAGAAGTTACCGCAACGCTCAGCTTCTTCCTTAACGGAATCTTGAGCTTGCTTCTTCGTGCCGACGAACAGCATAGTGCCGCCCTCTGCAGCGATCGAGCGAACGAAGTTATAAGCCTCGTCAACTTTTTTAACTGTTTTTTGCAAATCGATAATGTAAATTCCGTTTCTTTCAGTGAAGATATAACGATCCATCTTCGGGTTCCAACGACGAGTCTGATGACCGAAGTGTACCCCAGCTTCAAGTAGCTGTTTCATGGAAATAACCGCCATTTCTTCAACACCTCCTGATAATGGTTTTTTTGTAGTGCCCTCCGCCGACGTCATCTTTCGCTAAAACTTCCACCTAAGCAGAAGCACCGTTAACGAAATTAATCAGCGTGTGTTTTTAACACCGTCAATTAATATACCATAATTGCATGCCATACGCAACAATCTCTACCCGAAATTTACCGCATTCCGCCATTTTATTGTGGTTTAAACGCTTTTACTTCCTCTGGCGTCATTGGCTGCGTCGTAATGGTTGTAATAACTTCTGCAAGCGAAGGGGTTCCTGTAAATAAAAAATAACCGGCGCGAACCAGTTTCTTTTCTTGCTTCATTTTGCGGATAAATGCCGTTTTATCGGTAATAAGCTGTTCCTTGGCCAGCAGCACAGACGCCGCGGTCAAATTCGTTCCTGCCTGAATGCGAACCATTTTGCGAATGGTATCCTCCCCCGTGTCCGCAGCAGGTGAAGAATGCTCCGCTGGCGGTGCCGTCTGGTTTGGAGAAGCTGTGGCGGAGGCTAGCGGAGCAGCGCTTTCAGATGGAGTTGGTTTAGGTGATGCAGCTGGTGAAGGCGCAACTGTTGCTTCGCTTTCTTCTTTTAGGCTGCTCGTTGCCCGCTGCGCTTCAAGAATGGCGTCGACTTCACTTTGCGAATATATCTTTTCCCCTTGCTCTGCACCTGCGTTGTCGCGGTTACTGAGCTTTTGCTGGCTGGATTCGCCAATTATCATCATTTGGAGCAATAATGCACCGATAATAATGCCAATGCCAAGCCCGGTTAAAAACAAGCGATTTTTAAACACGGGCCCCCTCCTCCTGCTTCGCAAGCTGAAGGATAAGCTGAACCTCGCCCTTGTTCATGTTCAATTTTTTAGCAATAGCCTCAATAGACTTGCCTTGCTGATGAAACTCAAACAAATCTGGATAGCGCTGCTGGATCGTTTGCTTCGCAGGCGGAGCTGGCTCTTCTAGCTCCTCAGGCTCGTCGAGCAATACCGCAGGAACATGGGGAACGGCGGCAGCAGCCTTAACAGGCTGTACCCAAGCAGTTGGCATTGATACGGCAGAAGTCTTCTGCTGCTCCAAAGCGCTGTATTTCCGCTCCAGGTCCGCTAAACGCGCCTCGCTGCGCTGCGCCTTAGTACGTGCTTCCTCTTGCGATTGCACGATAAGTGCAGTAAGCTCCCGATTGTCCTGCTCCATGTTCTCCATAAACTGTTCCAGCGAAACTTCCATATTATTGACGGCTTGAGCAGCTGCGGGTTGTTTCCTTCTAGGTAAAAGCAACCCAAAAACAACGACTACTGCGCCAAGCAAAACTATGTATTGCCAGTTAGACATGATTGCTCCCACCTGCCTTTAAAGCGAAATATCTACATGATGTCCCTTATAGGGATGCACAGGGGGATGGCTTTCTTCATGCTTATCCTGCCCATCCTGTTTTTTTTGTTTGCCCTTGCGTTCATCTGATTGCTTGCTTGATTCTTGATCCTGACGAACGTTCAGGCCTACGGAATGCTCTACTTCCGTATTTTTGTGGCGAACTAGCTCGGTCTGGGCAGCTTGCTGCTCGGCAAGCTTCGTCTGATCCGACAACGGCTTATGATTCATCTGCCCTTGAAGTCCGCTGGATTCCGGTGTGCGAGGAATCGATATTTGCAAATCAATAGGTTTGAAAGCCATCTTGATTACCTCCCTCTTGGGTCAGCTTGCTCAAGTTTTTACGAACGGTAACTAACCTGTGAGATGTCTCCATCTAAATACTGAAAGGAAACACGCTGCAGCGGGTCTTTAATATATTTCGTATATCGGCCAATTACAATTTTGATTCCGCCATAAATCGTGTTATTGACGTCAACTCCAGCTTGGTCGCTATCTTCCAGCGTACGCTCAATATCCAAAATTCGCTCACGGAACTGCTCGACTTCGGTCATCGACTGCCGTTTAGTCGCGCTCAGCTTGATGCGCATGGCCATTTTGTCATCGGTCAGCTGCCCAATCGCAGCCAATTGATCCAAAATCACAAGCGCTTTATCCGCCTTATCCATGCTCTCATTGTGTTGTTTGAGCTTTGTGCGCAATTCCAGCAGCTCCGAGCGATGCTCCGGCTTTACACCTACTTCAACTACTGTAGCGGTAGACATTGTATTCCCGATTGTGCGAGCCTTAACCCGTTCGCCCGCTTGAATGGTCCCGCCAACCATTAGTCCCTTAGCCCCTGAGCAAATAACGTTTTTACCAGCGCGAACATTCGAATGCATAATACTTTGCGATACGAGCACATCATCGCCAGCAATAACATTGCCGTCCTGAATAAAGGAACATTTCACATTTTTACCGGCTTTGACAAAACCTTTGTTTCCCGCCATAATGCCGCCTGATATTTCAATAGAGCCTTCAGCGTCCAAATCGGCGCCTTCAACACCGCCAATAATGCGAATATCCCCCGCAGATTTGATGCGGAAGCCGCTAAGCACATTTCCGCGGATGACTACGGTACCGACAAAATCAATATTTCCTATTTTATAATCTACGTCGCCATTTACCTCGTAAATAGGAAATACATTGATTTTATCCTTATCCGTCATCGTAATGAGTCCGTCCAGCGCCGCATACATGGCAGTTTGCTCATTGTTCAGCACAACATTTTTTCCTATTTTAAAACGCGCTGCCTTGCCTTCTTTCGAAGCTACCTCATCTCCGGTTACCGTTATACCCGGCTCTCCAGCAACAGGGGCTACCAGTTCAGCAATCAGCTGACCACGCGTCACATTTTTCAACTGCGTCATTTCCTTAAAATCTACGGTGCCATCCTCATTTTCGGCAGGACGTCGTTCCTTGTTTTTCATATCGTAAATAAATTGAACAAAACCGTCCTTGCCAACTTCAGCAGGCTTACCATCGGCAATTAAAGTTTGCTCTTTATAAAAAGCGAGCGGATTGTTACAAATGTTTTGAAGGACGCCGGGTATAATTCCTTCGCTCACTCCACTACTTTGCACAAACTGCTCTAATTGTTCAAGCGAGCATTCGAAATCATCCGTCAAACGTTTAAATGTCAAAAATGCTGACATTTTATCGGCTGATATTTGAACGCTCATAATGGTATCCAATAATTGACCTTCCATTTCACGCCTCCACTCTAGTACTGCATTAGTTGATCTTTATGCTTGGATAAAGCTCCTCTAAGACGTAAAATAGCTTTGGAATGGAGCTGGGAAATCCGTGACGGCGAGAGCGACATCACTTCTGCAATCTCACTTAAAGACAGCTCTTCATAATAAAAAAGGGAAACGACGATACGTTCCTTCTCCGTCAGCTTCTCTATTCCATTAACTAGTGAATCTTTCAAATATACTTCATGGACTTTATGGTCAGGATTTTTTGCCCGTTCATCCACGAGCAGAGAAAGTCTTGTTTCCGATTCTTCCTCTCGAAGAGGATCCTCAAGCGAACATACAGTCGTTACCGCAATCTCTTGAAGCATCGTTGTAAACTCCTTTTCCGTTATGTTCAGATAATTGCTAATTTCAGCATCGGAAACCGAGCGTAAATACTGTTGTTCCAGCTTTTGATAAGCCTCTTCCACTTTTTTCGCTTTCTCTCTCACGGATCGCGGTACCCAGTCGCCTTGACGGAGACCGTCAATAATTGCGCCGCGAATGCGCCAGGAAGCATAGGTCTCGAATTGCAGCCCCCGACAATAGTCAAACTTCTCTATCGCATCAATTAATCCCATAACGCCATTGCTGGCGAGGTCATCCTTCGATACGTTTTTAGGCAGGCCAATAGCCATACGATTGGTCACATAATCAACAAGCGGCAAATATTGCTCAATAAGCCGCTTCTTCGCTTCAATATCCCCTTCTTCTTTCCAAGCTTGCCACATCGGAATGTTTAAAGAAGCAATCATATTTTTCACCCTCCTGTCAGGTGACGTACTACTTTAGCCAGTTCTTCCGGTTCTTTGTTTTGTGCAGACACGAGCTGCGGCGGCGCTAATGGCCGAAACGGCTCTTGCTCTTGCTGCATTTGCTGCTTGCCATCTGCCTCACCTTGTGCAGGGCGAGTATCCAGTCCGTCTTTCAACAGCTGATTTAAATCTTCGCTTTCGTCCGGCGTAGTCAAATTAAACTGTGATCCTATTCCATCTTCTTCTATAGCGCCGTTATCCAGTAGTGCCGGAGGCTTCAAAATAAACGTAAGCACCGCACGCAGTATAAACGCAATGACAACAAAGGCGATGAATGCATATACACTGCGCAGCAGTATGACTGTGACCGCATTTTTACCGAGTGAGAAAAGAATCGTTAATATAACACCCGTTAGTCCTAATCCGACATTCCATCGCCAATTTCCGATCATATTAATTCAAATCTCCTTTATTCCAAGCTGTACGCTGCGAATGAGTAGCAGACCGCTTCCGCTATCGAACTCAATGGTGCGACCATAATTGCCGCCTGTATCCTGTGCAAAAACGGGAATCTTGAATTTGTTGACGATCTCAAGACAAGATTCGACATTTCTTGGACCAATACGCATAGAGTCCGACTGACCTGAAAAAGCGAACATTTGTGCGCCGCCAGCCATTTTCGCAACTATGCGATTTTGCTGTGCACCCACATGCTTCATCCGTTCTAGAAGCTCAGGAATGGCTGTATCCGCATATTTCGCCAAGTTAATCGTCGACTCTCTTGCAATTTCGGAGGAAGGCAGCATAACATGCGCCATTCCGGCTACTTTATTATACGGATCATAAAGCGTAAGCCCTACACAAGAACCAAGCCCTGTTGTTTTGAGGACGGAACCCTCAGTTGCGATATTTAAATCAGCCATTCCTACCTTAATCAAATTTTGCTGTATCATTCGACGTTTACTCCCAAAGCGCGGAAAATTTTTGTGAATGATTCAGGATCGGGTATGAGGAAAAAATGGCCTTCCAGGTCTTGGCAGTCTTCTAGAAATGTCGTTTCAATCAACAGCGCGGAATCGCCCATCTCGCCATATTGCAGCAAGCCATAGCTTAAAATAGCACCCGCCATGTCCAGTGCAACGGATGGTACCGATGGAGCCATCGCCAAGTGAGTAAAATCAGCTAACGAAGACAGATAAGAGCCTGTCAAAATATTTCCGATTTCACATAAAGCCGACAGCTCCATTTCGGAATAGCCGTTCTCATCATCGTGAGGCAATGACAGCAGTTGAGTTAGCAGCCGCTTTGCTGCATCCTCCTGAATAATGAAAAACATATTGCCTGGCGCTTCGCCTTCCACTCTTAAAAACACTGCAATGACAACCTGCTCCATACCGCCAACACGATCGGCAATTTCTTCGAAGGGCAACAGGCTGACCTTCGGGACACCCATATCGACTGGCTTGTTAAGGAGACGAGACAATGCAGTAGCTGCATTGCCTGCGCCAATATTGCCGACTTCCTTTAGTACATCAAGCTCAAAAGCTTCAAACTTGCTGAATTGTGCCACTTTTATCCCTCCAGTTGCATGAGCTGTTCGATCTCGTTTTTATTCAGCACCTCAACTAGATTTAGCATAATAAGCAGTCTGCTGTCCCCGAGCTTGGCAATGCCATGCAAGTATTTCGCTTTAACGCCACCTACGATTTCTGGTGGAGAATCGATGTTGTCCGTATCGATATCTATGACATCATTCGCGGAATCGACAATAAATCCTACTTCAAGATCATCTACCGCTACTACTATAATTCGCGAATTATCTGTCGGTTCCTGCTCAGGTAGGCCAAAACGCCCACGAAGATCGACAACCGGCACAACCACACCGCGCAAATTCATAACGCCTTTAATAAAAGCAGCTGTTTTAGGCACGCGAGTAATCGGCGACATCCGCTCTATTGTTCTGACTTTATCTACTTCAATTCCGTATTCCTCTTCAGCTAGCGCGAAAACAATGACCTTCAATTCTTCTCCCATTGTGAAAACCTCCTATTTGATTAATGCGTTAGGATCAATAATTAATGCCACTTGGCCGTCACCTAAAATCGTCGCTCCAGAAATCGCCTCGATATTGGTCAAATATTTGCCAAGCGTTTTGAGCACAATCTCGTTTTGGCCGATAAACTCATCAACGGTGACTGCCGCCCATTTTTCTCCCTTGCGCACCACCACAATTTCGGTTTCTTCCTCGGCGCTATCATTGAAGTCAGGTGTCTCAAGCACACGGCTCAGCGATACAAGAGGAATAACAGTATTGCGGAATTCAATCATTAAATTGCCATGAACGTTCAAAATTTGCGTTCTGCGGATAATGCTGGTCTCCACAATGGAGGATAGCGGAATCGCATATTTTTCCGAGCCCAGCTTGATCAACATGGCCGAAATAATCGACAAAGTCAGCGGAAGCTGTACCGAGAATTTCGTTCCTCTGCCAAACGCCGAGTCAATGGTCACATTTCCGCCGAGCGACGTAATTTTGGAACGTACAACGTCCAGTCCTACACCACGTCCAGAAATATCCGAGATTTTCTCAGCCGTACTAAAACCTGCTGCAAAAATCAGCATATTAATTTCGTCGCTGGACAGCTTTTTCGCCTCATCTTCGGTAACGACGCCGTTTTTGATCGCCGTCTTCAGCACACGCTCTTGGTTAATGCCGCGTCCATCCTCTTCCACTTCAATGAACACATGGTTGCCGCTGTGGTAAGCGCGCAGGAAAATGGTTCCCACCTCCGACTTGCCAGCAGCAATGCGTTCCTCCACCGTCTCGATGCCATGATCGACTGAGTTGCGGAGCAAGTGAACGAGCGGGTCGCCAATTTCATCAATAACAGTACGGTCAAGCTCTGTATCCGCGCCTGTAATGACCAAATCGATTTTTTTATCAAGCGACTTCGCCAAATCGCGAATCATGCGAGGGAAACGGTTGAATACCGAATCGACGGGAACCATGCGCAGCTTGAGTACGATATTTTGCAAATCCGTACTTACACGCGTCATATGCTCAACAGTCTCGGTCAAGTCATTGCGCTTAATTTCGCTTGAAAGCTGTTCTAGTCGTACGCGATCAATTAGCAGCTCGCTAAACAAATTCATCAGCGTATCCAGACGGTCGATATCAACGCGAATCGTCCGATTAACCGCTGCTGGCGCAGCTTGGGCAGGCGCTTCCTTGCGAGGCGCAACCGCAGCAGGAGCCTTGGCTTCTTCTTTTTTCTCGGCGACAGCGATTGCCGCTGCAACCTCTTCCTTCGCTTTCTTAACCTCAGCCTCAGCTTGCTGGTTCGCTGTTGGCGTGCTGAGCAGATGAAGTGATTCCTCATCAAGTAAAGTCACAACTGCCGACTCTACTTCGGATACATTCATAATTTGCGTATGCAGATCTTCCAGCTTCGTCTGTGTAATTGTAAACACAGTGAAGGAACGATCGAATTTTTCCTGCTCCAAATCCTGTACAGAAGGTTCCGATTTCACAATCTCTCCGTGTGCTTCCAGCAGGTTGAACACCATATAGGCACGAACCGCCTTCAGCAAACAGTCCTCGCGAATCGTTACATGAATATGATAGGCCTGATGTCCGCTATCAATGGATTGCTTAAGGACCGAAGTCTGATACTCATCCAGCAGCAAAATAGGCTTGTCCGCATTGGTAGAATCGCCTGCAGCTGCGGCCTTTTGATCCGACTCCGCTTGTTTATGCTCTCCGCTAAAAATCGACTGCAACGCGGACACAATTGATGTCACATCCGCTTTACCAGTACCACCGTTAACGACATCCTGCACCATCGCCTCCAGCGCATCAAGACCCTTGAAAAGCGTATCAAATATAAAGCTGTCCATCTTGAGCTTGCTATTGCGAACAAGATCAAGCACATTTTCCATTTCATGTGTCAAGGCAGCCAGATCCTCATATCCCATCGTAGCCGACATGCCTTTCAAAGTATGAGCTGAACGGAATATATTTTGAACAATTGATAGATCTTCCGGCTCGCCTTCCAGTCGCAATAAGTTTTCATTCAAGCTTTGAAGATGGTCGTTAGATTCGTCGATGAACATCGACAGATAGGCATTCATATCCATTGTATCGCACCTCCTGCTAGACTTGTGATTGCTTCAATCGTTATTTAAGTACACAGCTTTCTATACGTGCAGCGATTTGCTGCAGCGGGAGCACGGTCTTGACTGCTCCGCTTTCGTAGGCGCTGCGCGGCATGCCGTAAACGATACAAGTTTCCTCCGCCTCGCCTATAGAGGTTACTGCACCGCTCTCAACAAGCTGTTTAAGACCTTTCGTACCATCGCTGCCCATTCCGGTCAGGATGACCGCGTGACGCTTAAGCTCCTTGAAAGGAACCAATGATTCATACATCACATCTACCGATGGACGATGCCCATTGCGCTGCGGCTGCTCTGTTAAATGAATATAATAACCGGAACTATCTTTGCTAAGCTCTAAATGATAGCCTCCGGGAGCAACATAGACAACGCCGGGATGAACTCGGTCGCCTTGAGCCGCTTCAACGACATGCAGCGCACTGAAGCTGTCGAGACGCTGAGCCAGCGATTTTGTGAATTTTGGAGGCATATGCTGGACCACTAGGACAGGTGCACCTAAATCGCCCGGCAAAGCGCTAATGACCGTATGCAAGGCACGCGGTCCACCCGTTGAAGCGCCGATTGCGACAATATGCTGAAACGATGTAGACCTCGGCAGCTCTTTTTTCGGTGGGGCGGGCTCTTCCGTTTTTTTGCTCGCTATAATCGGCGGAGCAGCTGGCTTATATGTAGAGGAAGGCGCCACCGCTTTGGCTGCCGCTGGCTGTTCCGGCTTTTTGCTAATGCTAGGCGGCTTTATTGGCGGCGTAATTTCCGGTCTCTTCTTCACCGTAGAAGGTGCAGCAAGCCGTGATGCTGCTTTTGTTGGTGCTTCGGTTTTTAGGGGCTTTTTCGTTTCTAGCTCCTTTGACTTAACTGGCAGCTCCATCTTCTCTTCAATGAAAGAAGGCTTCCTCGCCTGTACAGCTGTTTTTAGCTTCTCAATCAATTGCTCGCCAACTTGGATAATGTCATTCGTTGCAATGCCTGATGGCTTGCGTATAAAGTCAAATGCTCCAAATTGCAAGGCTTTGATCGTATCCCGCGTGTTATCCTCACTAATACCAGACAGCATTATGACCGGTGTCGGGTTTTGTTTCATAATCTTTTGCAAAGCCTCAAGTCCATTCATTTCAGGCATTTCTAGATCAAGCGTCACAACATCGGGCTTCCATTTTTCCACTGCTTTAACAGCTTCGGCCCCATTGGTTGCAGTCGCTATTATTGAAAACATTGAATCCTTTAAAATTAAGTCACTAAATATTTTTCTCATAAATGCAGAATCATCTACAATGAGTACACGATAAGGAGCCATCTTTTCCCCTCCCCTGATTAAAAGGACTATCTCGTTAGCTTGAATAATTTATGCAAAAATCCCTTTACACCGTTTTTAGCATCAGATTCCGGTCTCTTGTTTTCTAGAAAACGAACTGCAATTTCATGCATAGCTTTCGATGCTTCACTGCCTGGGTAGGCAATCGTGAAAGGAATCTGGCGTTTTACCGCCTTGCCTACATGAGCATCATCGGGAACGAGCCCAAGAAATGGCAAGGAGGCTTCTAGGAAGCGTTCGGCAGCCAAATTGATTTTATCTGCTGTCAGTCGACCTTCCCGCTTGCTGTCTGCCCGATTAACAATAAGTCTGAAATTAGGATGGATGCCCATCGCTTTTACCATCTTGATCAAGGCGTAAGCATCGGTTATAGAAGTCGGCTCTGGCGTCGTTACAACGATGGTTTCCTGAGCTGCAGCGATAAATCTCGCCGTTTCCTTGGAAAGTCCCGCTCCAGTATCGAACACAATAACGTCGTACAGACCTTGAAGCTTGGAAACCTGCTCCGTAAACAAAGTCAGCTCTTTCTCCGACAGCTCCAGCAAATCCTTGATGCCTGATCCGCCTGCAATAAAATGCAGTCCTTCGGGCCCTTCCTGAACGACATCCCAAATCGTTTTGTCCTGCTTGAACAAATGGTATAAATGGTAGGAGGAGCGTACGCCCATCAGTATATCGATATTCGCCATTCCAATATCGACATCAAAAACGAGAACCTTCTGACCCAGCTTCTGAAGCATCAGTGCAAAATTGAGACTAAAGTTGGACTTGCCAACACCGCCCTTGCCGCTGGTGACAGCCAAAATGCGCGTTTCGCGCTTGCCGCCTTCGCTGCTGCTTGCCTTTACCAGATGTCGCAGCGCTTCAGCTTGATCATTCATCGTCCGCTTCCCCCAGCAAGTCATTCATATAAGCAGCAGCGTCAAAACGATCGATATCATCCGGCACCGTCTGCCCTCTTGCCACATAAGTCGGTGTTAAACCAAACCTCAGCACAAGGTTGAAAATAGAGCCGTACACCGCCGTTTCATCCTGCTTCGTAAACAGCACCTTCTCGATGCCGTATTTCACAAAATTTCCGGCTACTGATGTCATATCCTTCGTTTTGCCGGTAAGACTCAGCACAAGCACCGTTTCATTGCGGTCGTGCGATTGAAGCAGACTGTTCACTTCTGACACATTCAGCTCATTACGGAAGTTGCGGCCAGCCGTATCCATATAGATGAGCTCTCGGTCTTCAAGCTGCTTGAATGCCTTCGGCAAATCCATAGGAGAAAAAACAACCTCCAGCGGAATATTTAAAATATTCGCATACGTTCTCAGCTGGTCAACGGCGGCAATTCGGTACGTATCCGATGTAATAAAGCCTACTTTTTTGTTATGCTTAATCGTTTGATTAGCCGCAAGCTTAGCGATTGTTGTCGTTTTGCCTACGCCCGTTGGACCAACAAAATGAACGATTCTAGCCTGTTCATCGATCATGCCAGCTGCATATGGAGCCATCCATTCGAGCAGTTGCCGTTTGGCTAGCTCCCATACTTGCGAACGCGTCAATGGCTCCCTTTGCTGCGCTTCCTGCTCAGAGATGATCGCCATTAGCTGGTCGATCCACTCCACTTCCAGCTCCTGCTCTTGAAGACGGTCATGAAGTGCTTGTGCAGCTTCCGAAAATGAATTTCCTGCTTTCTGAGAAGAAAGCTGCAGGAGGGACTGCTTAATCCCTTTAATTTCATCCATCAGCTGATCGCTGACCGGAGAAGCCGCTGCAACTGGCGCAGGTCTTGCCGGCGGTTCAACCGTAGCTGTAGCAGCAGCGGTTGCCGCTGCTACACGCTGCTGCTTCTGCATCGTCTCCGTAATGGCAGCCATAACGGCACTGACATCATCCGGCGCCTTCCGCTTCTGGGGCGGATTTTCTGGAGCAGCTGCGTTTGACTCAACAGCGGCAATAACTTCCATCTTCTTTTTGCGGAACATGCCCATGAAGCCGCCGACCTTGACTTCTTTCGTATTCAATATAACGGCATCTTTGCCAAGATCGCTTCGAATCATTGGCAGCGCCTCGGGAAGGGCATTGACCACATAACGTTTCACTCTCATAAATTCACCACCCCAACGCTCTGAACTTCAACGTTCGGTTCAAGTTCACTATAAGAAATGACTGGAACCTCCTGCATCGTCCGCTCCACAATCTGGCGCAAATACATGCGAATTGTAGGGGAAGTGAGTACAACAGGCTGCTGTCCAGACTGAATTTGCCGGGTAACCTGCTCATTCAGCTTGGAGTAAATTTGTTGAGTGACGATCGGATCAAGCGCAATGTAACTCCCCTGATCGGTCTGCTGTACGGATTCAGCGATTTTCTTCTCCATCGCCGGCCCGACTGTAATCACTTTAAGCTTATCTCCCGTTGCCGCAAATTGCTGGGTAATTTGCCTTGACAGCGCTTGTCTGACATATTCCGTCAGCACATCGGGATCTTTCGTGTAATGTCCGTGATCAGCCAACGTTTCAAAAATGGTCACCAGATCGCGGATCGAAACTTTTTCACGAAGCAGCTTGGCAAGCACTTTTTGCAAATCGCCAATCGATAGAACTGAAGGAATGAGATCGTCGATAAGCGCTGGATACGATTCCTTGACATTTTCAATAAGCGCCTTCGTTTCTTGACGGCCAAGCAGCTCATGCGCATGACGCTTAATAATTTCAGTCAAATGCGTGGCGACAACCGAAGGCGGATCTACGACGGTGTATCCCGACATTTCCGCTCTTTCCTTCATCTGCTCGTCAATCCAAATGGCTGGAAGCCCGAATGCTGGCTCTGTTGTTTCGATACCGAGTACCGATTCATCGTCGAAGCCTGGGCTCATTGCCAAATAATGATTGAGCAGAAGCTCGCCTTTCGCAACCGTATTCCCTTTAATCTTAACAACGTATTCATTTGGCCTTAGTTGAATATTGTCGCGGATTCGAATAACGGGAACGACAAGACCAAGCTCAAGCGCGCATTGCCTTCTGATCATAATGATACGATCCAGCAAATCCCCGCCCTGCTGCGTGTCTGCCAGTGGAATCAGGCCATAGCCAAATTCAAACTCGATTGGATCCACCTGCAGCAAGCCAATAACGCTCTCCGGATTGCGAACCTCTTCAATTTGCTGCTCTTCCACAAGCATTTCCTCTTGCTCCACTTGCTTCTCCTGCAGCTTCTTCATTCTCCATGCTCCAAAAGCGAGCAGTGCCGCAAAGGGGAGCGTACGCATAACGCCGATTGGCGAAACGATACCAAGCAAAGCTATTGTTCCTGAAACTATGTATAAAAGATTAGGGTATTTAAATAACTGTGCTGTTAAATCCTGCGCCAGGTTGCCGTCCGATGCAGCACGTGTAACAATTAAGCCTGCTGCTACCGAAATAAGCAATGCTGGAATTTGACTGACGAGACCGTCCCCGATCGTTAATATCGAGTAAGTTTCGAGTGCCTCGGCAAAGGGAAAACCATGTATGGCCATCCCGATTATAAATCCGCCAACCAGGTTAATAATGAGAATGATGATGGATGCGATCGCATCCCCTTTTACAAACTTGCTGGCACCATCCATAGCTCCATAGAAATCTGCTTCTCTTTCAATTTTGGAACGACGGGCCCGCGCCTGCTGCTCATTAATGAGCCCCGCGTTTAAGTCGGCATCAATACTCATTTGCTTGCCGGGCATCGCATCGAGCGTAAACCTTGCTGCAACCTCGGCGACCCGCTCAGATCCTTTCGTAATAACGATAAACTGAACGACGACGAGAATAAGGAAGACGATAAACCCGATCGCGATTTGCCCGCCGCCAACCCATCTACCGAATGTTGCGACAACTTCCCCCGCTTCTGCATGCTGCAAAATGTTCCGGGTTGTAGAAACGTTGAGCGCTAATCGGAATAAGGTCGTAACAAGCAAAACTGCGGGAAAGATGGAAAACTCCAGCGCTTCCTTCGTATTCATTGCGATAAGCAATATCATTAAAGCGACTGAAATATTCAGAATAAGCAAAATATCCAGCAAAAGAATAGGGATGGGAATAACCATCATGAGCACGATGCCTATGATCCCGATTAACACGATAAGATCTTTTGGTTTCATGACGCTTCCTCCTCCCTTAAATTACGATGATTTAACACGGCCTTTCAACTTGTAAACGTATGCGAGCACCTCCGCCACAGCCTGGAACAAATCTGCCGGTATGGCATCTCCGATTTCGGCGCGTTCGTATAATGCTCTGGCAAGCGGCTTATTTTCCATCGTAATAACGCCGTGCTCTTTGGCGATTTCCCTAATGCGCAGCGCCACATGATCCATGCCTTTGGCAATAATAACGGGCGCCTCCATATTAGAGGAATCATATTTCAAGGCGATTGCAAAATGCGTCGGGTTCGTAATAACGACATCTGCATTCGGAATTTGCTGCATCATCCGCTGGATGGCCATTCGACGCTGCTTTTCACGGATGCGGCCTTTAATAAGCGGATCACCCTCTGATTTCTTATGCTCATCCTTAATGTCCTGCTTGGACATTTTCATGCTTTTCTCATTTTCATACTTCTGATACAAATAATCGGCAAAAGCGAGTATGACAAGTGCAGCACCGATTTTAATCCCCATATTTACTGTCAGGCCAGCTGCAAAGGCGAAAATTTGTTCAACAGATAGATCTGAGAGCGAAAGCAACCGGCTCCAATCACTGGCAATCGTCTGATAGACCAGCAATCCAATGATTGCAAGCTTAAGCATACTTTTAAGCATTTCGACAATCGAGCGCATCGAGAATATCTGCTTTAATCCTTGGAGCGGATTAAGCTTGCTGATCTTCATCTTGAGCGGCTCTCCTGTAAGCAGGAATCCAAATTGAGCAACGTTACCGATAATGCCAACCAAAATGGCTATCGTAAATATCGGCAACAAGAACATCAACATTTGGGTTATTAGCGTATAAAATAAGTTGAAAACATTTTCTGAGGTCAGCTCCATCAGCAGCCAATTTTCGAATATATCATCGAACATCGTCATAATACGCTTTTTGTAATAGCCGCCAAACATAGCAAACCCAGCAAACGTAAACAGTAAAATAAAGGAACTGGGAAAGTCCGCCGATTTGGAAACCTGCCCTTTTTGACGTGATTCCGAGCGTTTCTTCGGGGTTGCAGGTTCCGTTTTTTCTTGGCTGAATAGCTGCAGGTCGAGCTTTAAACGATACATTTGCACGATTACAGCCCCCTTTACCCGTCCGGCCCTTTGAAAATAACGAATAGCTGCTCCAGATTATCGAACATAATAGAAAAGAGACGTTCATATAATCCGGCAAGTCCCGGCATTAAAAGCACAAGCAAAATCATTCCGATAATGAGCTTGAGCGGTATTCCGATTACAAAAACATTGTATTGGGGCGCTGTTTTGGCTAGAAACCCCAGCCCAACATCGGTTAGAAACATAGCAATGACCAGCGGAGCTGCAACTTGCAAAGCTAGGAGGAATGTGTTTCCAACTGCCTTTGTTAAAAACTCGCTAATGCTGCCACTGCTGATTCTCGCAAAAAAGTCTCCAGCAAGCGGCATCCATTTGTAACTGTCCATTAACCCTCTAAGCAAATAATGATGACCGTTCAAGGAGAAGAAAATGACGATGAGCATAAGGTATTTAAAATTGCCCAGCAATGGTGCCGAAGTACCTGTCAAAGGATTGACGACGTTCGCCATTGCAAAACCAATCTGCAAATCCATTAATGCCCCTGCTGTCTGTACCACCACGAAAAATAAATAAACAACAAATCCGAACAGCAGGCCAATCAATATTTCCTGTACAATGTAAAGCACATAGCTTGCATCCGTAGCCACCGTCTGGTTCACGCCATAAGTGAGAAACACAATAAAGGATATAAAAAAACCTAAACCAAGTTTCGCAATATTCGGCACCATTTTACCTGAAAACATCGGAGCTACGACGAAAAATGATGTAATTCGACAAAAAATAAGCAAAAAAATAGGAAAACTTTTTTCGATAAGCTCCATCGCTGCGATTCACGCCTATCCGATATATTTATACAGGTTGTCCAGCAGATTATAAGTGAAATCGACGATCGTATTTAAAATCCACGGCCCAAACAAAACAACGGATGCAAAAACCGCTACGATTTTCGGAACAAATGCTAAGGTTTGCTCTTGAATCTGGGTAGTCGCTTGAAAAATACTGACCAATAGTCCGACAACAAGAGCGATAGCGAGCATTGGTGCGCTGCCTTTTAAGACTACAAATACAGCCTCGCTGGCCAGACCGATAATAAAATCGGCACTCATTGAACATCCCCCTTATACAGTCGTCAGGTATTGAAGCTTAATAACAAGGATTTGACTATCAAATACCAGCCATCTACCATGACGAACAGCAAAAGCTTGAACGGCAATGAAATCATTACTGGCGGCAGCATCATCATTCCCATCGCCATCAATGTACTCGCTACAATCATATCAATGACGAGAAATGGTATGAATATTAGAAAGCCCATTTGAAAGGCTGTCTTAATTTCGCTAATCGCATATGCCGGAATGAGAACCGTCAGTGGAATATCCTCGAATGTTGCCGGCTTTTCCGTCTTCGTGTAGTCCATAAACAGCTTTAAGTCCTTCTCCCTCGTCTGCTTGAACATAAACGCCTTCATCGGCACAGACGCCTTCTCGAAAGCTGCCGTTTGGGAAATTTCCCCTTTCAAATATGGCTGCAAGGCTACCTCGTTTACTTGACCAAAGGTAGGGGCCATAATAAAAAAGGTTAAAAACATCGCTAGTCCGATTAGTACCTGGTTCGGCGGCATCATCTGCGTACCGAGGGATGTCCGAACAAAGCTAAGCACGATAATAATGCGTGTAAAGCTGGTCATTAATACTAGGATAGCAGGTGCTATGCTTAGTACAGTAATAAGCAACAAAATCGATAATGCGCTAGGGTTCGGCTGATCGCTACCCGTGCTGCCAAAGTTAATTTCTACGTTCGGCAGCGGTTCAGCAAAAGCATGCGATTGAAATATGAGTCCGGCTAACTGTACCGCAACAAGAGCTATCCACCATTTATTTTTCATGATCATCATTCAACCGTTCATTAGGGTTAGGGTCTTTGAGGAGTGCTTCGAGCTGCTGCTTGCGATCCGCCTGACGATTCATCTTGTCCTTGAGCACATTCTGAAACGAAGAAGCGTCGTTCCACTGTTCATCCCGTGGTTCCTGCTCGCCAGAGCCTTGACGAAAACGTGAAATCAAGTCCGTCAAAGCGCCAGGCGACCAGCCACCTTGCACTTGCCTCTCCATTGCCTCAATAATTGCCTCAGCCTGTGTTTCATCATCAATCTTGTCCAGTAAGGTAATGTTCTCACCAACCCCTACAATATATAGACGGCCTGCAAGCTCAACAACTTGAAGCGAATGATTTTGACCTAAGGAAATGCCCCCGAGCGAACGAAGCGAACGATTTGTTCCTCCGAACGCCCGGTTGCGCCGCGAGAGCCATTTAATAACAACAATGATCAACCCAATAATTAGCAATAAAGAAAATATAACCCATACCACACTACCTGCCATGTTGGACGGGCTAGTATATGGCGATTCAGGCTGGCTCGTCTGAACTGCTCCCGCTAAAGCGGCGGCAGGCAGAACGGCCATTCCTGAAAACAATATAAGCGTTACACGAGCTTTAAGTTTGACCATCGCATACAACCGTTAGCCCAGCGTTTTCTTGATTGCTTCAATAACACGGTCCGCTTGGAAAGGTTTAACGATGAAATCTTTTGCTCCAGCTTGAATGGCATCAATAACCATTGCTTGCTGTCCCATTGCAGAGCACATAATGACTTTTGCATTCGGGTCGATTTTTTTAACTTCTTTAAGTGCTGCAATGCCGTCCATCTCAGGCATCGTGATATCCATTGTAATAAGGTCCGGCTTTAATTCCTTGAATCTTTCCACTGCTTGTGCGCCATCTGGTGCTTCACCAACTACTTCGTAGCCATTTTTTGATAAAATATCGCGGATCATCATGCGCATAAATGCTGCGTCGTCTACGATTAGAATACGGTTTGCCATCTTTTTCTTCCTCCTAGGATGCTATTGTAATTTTTGAATTCGGTCCCATTGGCTTACGATATCGGTTACACGTACGCCGAAGTTCTCATCGATAACAACAACCTCGCCTTTTGCGATCAGCTTATTGTTAACCAGAATGTCTACAGGCTCACCAGCAAGCTTGTCCAGCTCGATAACAGACCCTTGAGACAATTCCAAAATATCTTTTATTTGCTTCTGGGTCCTTCCTAATTCTACGGTAACCTTCAGTGGTATGTCGAGCAGTAAATTGAGGTTTGTCTCTTCACCTTGAATATATGGCACATTATTGAAATTAGCAAACTGCACAGGCTGAACATTCACATTGCGATTGGCTGCATGGCCATATGTATTCGGGCCAGGCGGCTGCATCATCGGCGCTTCATAATATCCCGCTGGCGGTTGTTGTTCTTGCTTCTGCAACGATGGAGCCGTAGGCTGCTCAGGAGCACTTTGTGGCGGCACTGGAGCAACCGGAGGCGCTTCTACTACTGGCGGTGCTTCGACTGCTACAGCAGTCTCTTCGCCCGTCTCTTCACCCATAAGAATAGCAACCATTTGCTTTGCAAAAGAAACAGGCAGTAGCTGCATAATTGTCGAATCTATCAAATCTCCAATTTTAAGCCGGAATGAAATTTTAATGAATATATCTACCGGAGGCAGATGGCCCATTCCCCCACCGTTGTCTACATCGAGAATATCGATGCCTGGCGGCGAAATATTAACGAAACGATTGAAAATGGTAGACATCGACGTTGCAGATGACCCCATCATTTGATTCATCGCTTCCTGGACGGCGCTGATATGAATCTCATTGAGCTCTTCATCTGTAGGATTACCTGACCCGCCAAGCATCAAATCAGCAATAATTTGCGCGTCTCTCGTCTTAATGACAAGCGAATTTATTCCTTGGAAGCCGTCTACATATTGAACACTTACAGCAACATGAGGCTTTGGAAATTCATCTGACAGCTGATCTCTGCGAATAAAGGTAACTTCCGGCGTCGTAATATCCACCTTCACGCCTAGCAATGTGGACAAGGCAGTTGCTGCGCTTCCGAACGTAATGTTGCCAATTTCACCAAGCGCATCCTGTTCCATAGCTGAGAGGAAATCTGATAACTGAACATCATCGGCAGATGGCTGTTCAGCATCCGTACTGCCAGAAGATTGATTTAGTAACGCATCAATTTCCTCCTGCGACAAATAATCTTTACTCGTCATATTCTTCTCCCGCTCCTTCGTTCACAACTTCATCAAGCTGAATAGCCAACCGATCTTTCACGGAGCCTGGACTGCCGATGAACTTCAATTTATCGCCTACCTTAATATGCAGGCCTTCCCCTACCGGCTTGCTGAGCGAAATGACATCTCCAACATTAAGACCCAGAAACTCTTGAATCGTAATGGAAGATTCACCAAGCTCGGCAACAATCGGCAGCTTCGCTTTGCTTACGCGCTGCTCCAGCATTTCAACTTCCTCTGGAATACGCTCCTTTTTCTGCGAAACGAACCAATGATGCGCCGACAAACGAGGCATAACGGGCTCGATGACAACGTGGGGAATACAAAGATTGATCATCCCCGTCGTTTCACCGATTTTCGTACTTAAGGATATAAGCGCGATTGTTTCATTCGGTGATACGATTTGCATAAATTGAGGATTCGTCTCAAGTGCTTCCAGCCGTGGTGATATATCAATGATTGTTTTCCACGCCTCTTGCAAACTCTCAAACGTCCGGCTAAAAATCTTTTCCATAATAATCGTTTCGATTTCAGTCAAGTTATTGATTTTTGAAGGCGCAACGCCTTGCCCGCCAAGCATACGATCCAGCATCGCGTAAGCGATATTTGGATGCACCTCCATCACCATGCGTCCTTCAAGCGGCTCCGCCTCAAAAATATTCAATATCGTCATCTTCGGAATCGAACGAATAAACTCATCATAAGGAAGCTGCTCGACCTGAACTACACTGATTTGAACGAAAGTACGAAGCTGCGCTGAGAAATAGGTTGTCAAATATCGCGCGAAGTTCTCGTGTATGCGAGTCAAGCTGCGAATATGATCCTTCGAAAATCGAACAGCGCGTTTGAAATCATAAACTCTGACTTTTTTCGTTACTTCTTCCTTTTTTAAATCCTCGGCATCCATCTCGCCAGAATTAAGGGCCGCCAGCAGCGCATCTATCTCATTTTGCGATAAAACATCAACCAAATTTTCTCACCCCCTTCAAGGAATGTCGCCAACCAGCATTAAATGTTGGTCATGATAAACGCTGTTATTTCTACCTTGACCAGCTTCTGCTCTTTATCCAAAATCGGATTAATTTCATTGAGCAGCTTCGATTCCAGCAAATCCTCGCCTTTAGAGCCATTCAGCTCTTCAGCCGTCATATCTGCAAGTGCCCGGTTAATAATCGGCTTAACTTCGATTTCAATGATTTTATCAAAATCTTCCTTCGTCTTCTTGCTGTCCAGTTGGAAAGCAAAGCTAACGACAACGACTTTGTTCGAATCTTTCAAGTTGCGCTTGAATTCTTTAAGCTCAGACGTCACCTCAACGCGTTCATCGGCGCTAAGATGCTTGACTTCAACCTCTTTGTTAGCCGAATCTTCTTTTGTACTTCCCATTATTGTGGGCCACATAAACCAGGCCACAACAGCAATTAATACAATCGATAGTAGTATAGTTACTAACCATGGCAACATCTTTTTCATCTTTAAGGACCCTCCGTCTGTTCACTCTTCTGGGCCGCCGCATATACGCCGATCGTACGAAGATAATTCTGGATCAGCAGCAAAAGCTCGTCCGAGCGTTCCACCACTATAAATTTCTTTCCAGTGGTCAAGGTAATAATGGTATCGGGCACTTCCTCCACCACTTCAATCAACAGAGCATTGATCATGAGCTTAGTACCATTAATACGAGTCACTGTAATCATAAACTGCCCCCTCACATCGCGGGGGAGGCGCTATGGCCCCCCACCTGCGTTATGCCTAGCGATTATCGTTTCAGATTGACAACTTCTTGCAAAATTTCATCAGAAGTCGTGATGATACGCGAATTCGCTTGGAAACCGCGCTGAGCCACGATCATTTCTGTAAACTCGCCTGTCAGGTCAACGTTTGACATTTCAAGCTGTCCAGCTACGATTGCGCCTGTTCCAAGTTCTGCATCTCCAGCGACTGTTCTGTAAGCCTCAATGTCTCCATCTGGGTTAGCATTGTTGGTCATTCTGTACAAATTGCCTCCCATTTTCTCGAGTCCACTTGGATTAATGACTTTGACTACTCCGATCTGCGCGACTTCTTCTGTTGCATCCGCGGTAACACCTGTAATCGTCCCATCTTGCCCGATTGTGAAAGAGGTGACCTCTGCTGGCAATGTAATAATGCCACCACCACTATCTAATACAAACAACCCGTTTGCGTTTACAAGCTGTCGGTTCGCATCGAGCATAAAGTTGCCAGCTCTTGTCAAAAATGATTCTTCACCATCTGCTGCGGTAACTAGAAAAAACCCATCGCCATCAATGCGAAGATCCGTCGGTTGGTTTGTAGTCATTGCGCTTCCTGGCGTATGAACGGTATCAATAGAAGCAATGCTGACACCAAGTCCGATCTGCTTCGCATTCACACCACCTTGCTCGCCTTCTACCGGAGCAGTAACACCTGCTGTTGTTTGGCTCAAAATATCGCTAAACATCACGCGGCCGCCTTTGAAACCCACCGTATTAACGTTCGCAATATTGTTGCCGATGACATCCAGCTTCGTTTGGAAGCCGCGCATGCCTGACACACCCGAGTACATTGATCTTAGCATAGTATTTAAGCCCTCCTAAATTTAGGTTTATCCTTTTGATTAGTTGGCTGCCTCTGTCGGTCAGCAGCCTGAAGAGCCTCCGTATTGGTCCGGCTCTAGCTTAAAATAACGGCGCTGTCTATTTGCGTGAACACATTGCTTTGCATTTGCTTGCCGTCCATTGCAGTAACCACTGTACGACTAGGCACATTCACGATCATCGCGATATCCTTAAAAACGATTAAAGAATCAATCGCGCCTTTAGATGCTGCTTCGTCAACAGCATTTACAATTTTCGTTAATGAATCGGCTTGAAGCTGAATGCCACGCTGCTTCATCCTAACTTCAGCATGATGGCTGAATTTCAATACTTTCGAATCCAGCAAATCCTGAAATTCGCTTGGCTGCTGAGATTTTAGCCCCGCCGTCTTCGCATTGTTTAATGGCGAGGATTTGAGCGGAAAATAATGCCCAATCTTTATGCTGTCGCTCATGAGGTTTGTTCCTCCTCGCTGTCAGCAGCGGCTTCGCTATCAGGCGTTTCAGCATCACCAGCACTTTCAGCTGGAGCATCCGTTTCAGGCTCCTCCGTCTCTGCTGGAGTCTGATCAGAAATGGTAACGATATCACTTACTTTAATCATCGTGTTATCTTCAAACTTGGCATATAATACCCCGTCTGTTGCTACAATCGACTTCACAACATCCGTATACATGACGGTGCTTCCTTTATCATCAAGCTCCTGCCATGTTACGCTCTTGCCAATCATTGTAGATGCATTGCCAATGTCCGAGTTCAGCTGTGTAAGCTGCTTATTCATATTCATCAGCTGTTCGACTGAAGTGAACTGCGCCATTTGGGCAATAAACTCTGTGTTGCTCTGCGGGCTTAATGGATCCTGATTTTTAAGCTGTGTGACGAGCAATTCGAGAAATGCGTCCTTACTAAGCGATGTTTTATCATCCTCGGTCTTTCCTGCTAATTTAACGTTGGTCTGATCATAATTCGGCCAGACCACTTTATTCGTAACGACTGCCAATTCCATCACCTCCATCCCGCAAATGGTTGCTCATGATCCTAACATCTCTTTTAGACTGTAGCGTTAACCGCCCGTCCGTAGCCCATATCCTGAATGGCGATTTGCTCGATGACATCTGCTTCAAAAGCAGCTTCATCCGATCTGCTTCCGCCTTTTCCATTGTTGTTCCGATTCGTAAATTGTTGATTGGAACCTTGTCCCTGCCCGCCGTTAGAAAGCTCTGATGCAGCTTGTCCCTGCGTCACTTCGAGCTTGTCAATCGTTAAGCCTTGGGATTGCAGTGCCTGTCTCAATTGCGACATTTGGTTGTCCAGCATATCCTTGGCCATTACCGTATCCGTATGGAAAAGCGCCGTCAATTGACCATTTTGCATCGTGATTCGAACATCGACTTGGCCCAGCTGTTCAGGGAACAGCATGATTTTAGCTTCGTGCTTCCCGTTTAATGAAGAAATATCAAACTTCTGTACGATAAGCCCCGTCATGGATTCCGCAAATTGGTCTGCTAGTACGAAAGGCTGAGCGACTGCTCTCGTTGCCACGCTAGTCGTTGCCTGCTTAAGCGAATGAGCAAAGTTTGCATTTAAATTGCCTGCCAGAACGGACTCATCATCGGCTGTATCTGCCGTTTCTTCAACCAATGTTTCGGCTGATAAAGCTTCCGCTACTGCGCTTTTCAAGGCGATAGTATGCTGTGACTGCTGGTTCAAACGCTGAAGCCATGCAGCTGTTTGCTGTGGAGCAGACTCATCCGCTGCAGCTGGTTCAAATATGGCCTGAACATTGCTGTTATTGCGATCGGCCGTGCCTGCTTCCTTCTGCTTCTGCAGCAGTTTCTGCAAAGCTTCCAGCTGCTGTGCAATCAGCTGCGATGGCTCTTGCTGCTGAACGCGTTTCGCAGATCCCTGCTCAAGCACATTAGCCAGCTGAATCAACGCATTTTCCAAATCATGCTTCACAAGCGCAATTTGTGCTTTTACTGCAACATGATCATTCCCTGCGTCCGCTGCTTGAACGAGCTCCTCTGAGGAAAGCTGCTCATCAGGCTGCTTCAAAGTGACAAGCGGGGAACCTAACAACGCTAGCAATGCCTGCATCTGCTCCAGCATCGCTTGCAAATCTGCCAATTGGGCTTGTGCAGCCTCATCCGTATCAGCAGTATCCAACTCATCAATTTGCTCTAGCAGCCCATCAATAGCGGCAAGCAAATCCTGATTGTTCGTTTCTCCAAGCAAGCCGGCTACATTTAGCGTAGTCATTCGAATCGTTCCGAGTGCTGCCGCATCTGTAGTGTTTGCCGGAGCTGTTGTACCTGTTCCCGCTCCTGCTTGGCCATTATTTAATTGGCCGTTCAGCGTTTGGGCAAAAGCCGCATCTCCTGTGCCCTTCACTTGGGCATTCCCACCAGCGGAAGGAGCCGCCGCCTGTGAAGCTGCTGGTGATGATAAAACATCCATTTATTTTCACCTCCCCTCTATTTACCCGCCATCAGCTTCGAAACGATTTGAGCTGTTACTTTATCATTCAACGTCGACATCTCGCCAACAATATTAGATCTTGTTGTGTCATCTACCGCGTTCAAAATCCGCAGCACCTTGCTGGCACTTACATCCGACATCGTCATCAGCAGCTTGGCGGCGCTTTTTGCATCCATAGCTGCAAACGTTGCACCTAGCTGCGTCGAATCCAGTGTAGAAGACGTGGTAGTCGTTGTTGCTGTCGTCGACTGGGCATTTTTAAGCTGCGATTGCAGCGCCGCAATTTGCAAATCTTTCGCCGAAACGGCATCCTTCAGCTTCAGCGTCGCATCAGCCGCTGTTTTCGGCGTCATTTTCTCCAACACTTTCACACGATCATTAGGAGCCATCGCATCAAGCACGAGCACCATTTCATCAAGCGTCATGCTTTCTAAAATAGGGGCCGCCTTATTCGGCGCAATTCGCGCGTACATGCTGGCGAGCTCTTTAATTTTGGCCGTGTACGCCTCATCCTCAAGCGCCTGTGTTGCATTTGACTGTTTCAACTGCTCAATTTGACTCTTCAAGCTGGCAATTTCCTTTTCCTGATCCGTTTTAAGAGTGGACGTCTCCGTCAATTGGCCCTCTTTCTCCGTCAGTTGAGCTTGCAGCTCGGCAATTTTACGAGTCATATTTTCTGCCTTGAGCGTTTCATCTGTGCTTTCACCGCTAGCTGACTGCGGGTTTGGCAGCACATCTTTGAGCAATGGAATCGAATTTCCGATCGTTAGCGCCTGATTTCGCATATCGCTATTAAGAAGTATCAGCAATATACCGAGCACAACAATCGTAAACAACACCGGGGTCATAAAAAACATAGCCCGCTCAAATCCACTATATCCTTGTTTCTCCACATCTGTATCTGCCACTGATTTCACTCCCTCTAACCTTGCGCTGCAGCCGGATGTTTACGGCACGCTTACCATGAAACGGACAGTTGCCATTTCATCCAACTCGTTCTGCTCCTTAAGCTGCATCGCATACCGGAAACGTTCCTTCTCGTTATCCTTTGCCTTCAACCATACTTTCTCATCCTGCATTTTGTCCGAAAGCTTGATCCGATTTTGCTCGACGACCTTTTGCGCCCGTTTCACTTCAAGCATTTTAGCTTCAATACATGAATCCAAATAATCCACATATTGTTGAATGGTCTGAAGCTCAGCCAATGAAACGCCGGATTGCGAAGACTGATGCTGCTTCTGCTCCCATTCTTCACGGCGTTCACGCAATTGCTCGACGGTTAGCTCGGCAGCCTGCAGCTCTCCAATTGAAGAGGACAGGATCCATTCTGCCTGCGTTTTTTCACTTGTCTTCAGATCAACGATTTTCTGGTAGGAATAACGAAAAGCTCCCATTCAACGCTTCATCTCCTGTAAAAATCAATTATTAGCCGCTCCTGAGCTTCCTCCAAGGTGACTTTTTCATCTGTTTTTTGTCTCGTGAACTGATGAATCGAATCAATAAATTGCATCGCCAAATCAATTTCTTCATTAGAACCGCGTTGATACGCCCCAATATTTATGAGGTCTTCCGAATCCTTATAAATAGATAACAGGCGTTTCAACTGATTAGCCGCATCCTGCTGCTCCTCCGTAATAATTTCTTTCATAACCCGGCTTACGGATTGCAGGACATCAATGGCTGGAAAATGTCCTTTATGCGCAAGATGACGACTCAGAACGATATGACCATCCAAAATCCCCCGTACCGCATCCGCGATCGGCTCGTTCATATCATCCCCATCTACTAAAACAGTGTAGAAGGCGGTGATAGATCCTTTCGGGCCTGTCCCCGCTCGTTCCAGCAACTTAGGTAAATTCGCAAATACCGAAGGCGTATACCCTCTCGTGGCTGGCGGCTCGCCAATCGCAAGACCTACTTCACGAAGAGCCATGGCATAACGTGTGACAGAGTCCATCATAAGCATGACGTTTAGACCACGATCGCGAAAATATTCAGCAATAGAAGTGGCAATCAGTGCCCCCTTCATCCGTATAAGCGCCGGCTGGTCCGAGGTAGCGACAATGACGACCGAACGGGCTAATCCTTCAGGTCCCAAGTCCTTCTCAATAAACTCTAGCACTTCACGGCCACGCTCGCCGATTAGCGCAATGACATTGACATCAGCAGAGGTGTTTCGGGCAATCATGCCGAGCAGCGTACTTTTCCCTACACCCGATCCGGCAAATATACCTACACGCTGGCCTCTACCAACAGTCAGCAAACCGTCGATAGCTCTAACCCCAATGCCCAGCGGCTCTAGAACACGTGGGCGCATAAGTGGATTGCTTGGTTCATTATGAGTAGAATAATGCTGCATTCGGCTTGGTAAAAAAGAACCATCAAGTGGCTGACCGAGGCCATCCAACACTTTTCCAAGCAATTCGGAGCCAACCTGCACACTAAGCGGCTTGCCTGTTCCTACAACATCACAGCCTGAGCTGATGGAATGTAGATCGCCAAGCGGCATTAAAATAACTTTATTGTTCCGAAAACCCACAACCTCAGCCTTAATCGGCTTTGCGCCTTTATTCGGATAGATGTAGCACACATCACCGATACTTGCATCCGGCCCTTCCGATTCAACGGTTAGCCCGATGACCTGTGTGACTTTCCCATTTACTCTTATTGGATCAATTGCTTGCAAATGCTCGACATATTTGCCTGCCTGTAATGAACTATTGCTCATCAGCCTGTCCTCGCTCGTCCCTTGATTGATGAGCGAACTGGACTAGCTCGCGTTTTAACTCTGATAGCTGTGTATCGATTCGGGCGTCAATGCTTCCATATGCGGAACGAATAACGCAGCCAAAATCTTTAACGGTGGCATCCGGCAAAATTTGCAATTCGGCTTGAGAATCAACCGCCAAATTCAGCTCTTCTTGAGCAGCCTGAACGAAAGCCAACTGACCAGGTGCGACGCACAGCGTAATAACACCCTGCTCGCGTCTTCTTGCAAGCGATTTTTTAATCAGCTCAATGACCATTTCTGGAGCTTGCTCAAGCTGCTGTCCGATTACCTTTTCCGCTACTGCGCAGCTTAGCTCGACCAGAAAAGGTTCTGCTTCCTGAATAATTTGCTCACGCATCGTATAAGCGGAAGCTAGAATCGAATTCGCTTCGAACAGCTTTTGCTCCCATTCCTGCTTGGCCAGCATATTCGCTTGCTCGATTCCTTCCGCAAAACCACATTCATAGCCATCGCTACGGGCAGCTTCTGTCGTCGCTTCATCTTCGAGCCTTTTCTCGAGCCACCAAGCCTCCACATTCGCTTCAGCCTCGGTCAGCATTTGCTCACACTGAGCGCCCGTTTCCCGTAATCTTTCTTCTGCAAACTGCCTGGCATCAGCAATAATTTGATCCCGCAGCGTAATCGTTTCTTCATCAGGCTGTTCTTCCTCTGGAGCTTCAGCTTCGCCATTCGCATCTACTGCAAGTGCCGCATGCTTGTTCTTCCAGTAAAGCTCTCTTAGTTGATCGATAGAAACAACGCTTGTCGATTTAATCAAATTAGACAATGATATCATCTCCTCCGCCACGGGCGATAATGATTTCACCTGATTCCTCTAATCTACGAATGGTTGCGACAATACGGGTCTGGGCCTCCTCTACATCACGCAATCGGACTGGACCCATAAACTCCATTTCTTCCTTGAATGTTTCCGCCATGCGCTTCGACATGTTTTGGAAAATAGCATCTCGCACTTCTTCACTAGCAACTTTAAGCGCAAGCTGCAAATCGGCATTTTCGATATCGCGGATAATCCGCTGAATCGAACGATTGTCGATGTTGACAATATCTTCGAAGACGAACATCCGTTTTTTGATTTCTTCTGCAAGTTCTGGATCTTGAATTTCCAAAGAATCGAGAATGGTACGTTCCGTACCGCGGTCAACACCATTCAAAATTTGAACGATAGCGTCAATACCGCCAGCATTTGTGTAATCCTGAGTGACGGTAGCTGAAAGCTTCTGCTCCAGCACACGTTCTACCTGAGAAATAACTTCCGGCGAAGTGCTGTCCATAAGCGCAATTCTTCTGGCAACTTCGGCCTGCTTCTCTTGTGGAAGAGAGGACAAAATGTGCGATGACTGCTCCGATTGGAGATAGGACAACACGAGCGCAATCGTTTGGGAGTTCTCGTTTTGAATAAAATTGAGTATTTGCATCGGCTCTGCTTTGCGAGCAAAATCGAATGGTCGTACTTGCAAGGTAGCAGTCAAGCGATTTATCACTTCCGCCGCCTTGCTCTCGCCTAGTGCCTTCTCCAAAATATCTCTGGCGTAAGTAATACCACCCTGCGAAATATATTCCTGAGCTACACAAATTTGATTGAACTCTCCTAAAATCGTTTCACGCTCTGAGCTATCTACTTTGCGCACATTCGCAATTTCAAGAGTTAACTGCTCAATCTCATCTTCTCTTAAATGTTTAAAAATTTGAGCTGACACTTCGGGGCCTAGTGTAATTAGCAGTATTGCCGCTTTCTGCCTTCCGGATAGCCCATTCATCGATTTACTCATGCAAACGACCTCTATTCATCGACAAGCCAAGTCCGAAGTAAATTAACAAATTCATCCGGCTTGCGTTTGGCGAGTGTCTCAAGATTTTTACGTGCCTGGCTGTCATTGCTTAAGCTATCAAAATCAAGGGTAGGATATTCTACAGCGGTTGACGCTACAACTGCTTCCTGCGCTTCAGCTGCTGCCGCCGCTTGCTGTCTGCGTCTGCGAACGAGCAAAATGATCAAACCGGCAATAATCGCAAGTGCTGCTGCTCCAATTCCAATTGCCCATCCCATTGATAAGCCGCCAATCGTGTTTGTAGCGGTGCTTTCAGCAAATGTTTGTCCGATAAGTGAAACCTTTTTATTAATTAAATCGTCATTATTTACATCTTGACCTGAATCTGCAAGCTGTGCACGCACTAAACCTGTCAAAAATGTCGTAATCTCTGTACGAGATTCTGGAGTGAGACGACTTGCTTCAACACCAATACTAATGGATAGATCTTTAATTACGAAAGGCCCTGAAATCGTGGTACGATTAATTCTTCCAAAATCGTAATTAACAGTAGAAGAGCTTTCTTCCGAGGTGGAATTTCCAGAACCATCTGTTGCTGTGTAGCCCGGCACATCTGTTTCTCCTGTTCCCGCTACACCGCCTGCACTGGAGCTGCCTCCTGTAGAAGAACTGGTTTGTTCCGTTTGACTTACAATAATACCGTTATTGTTATTTTCAGCAAGCGGCACAACCTGCTGTTCCTCCGTCTTCTTATTGTCGAAGTTCAAGTTGCTTCCGATGCTGATGACCAAATTTTCAGAACCTACTATCGGTCCTAGAAACTGTTGAATATTCTTTTTCAATTCCGCTTCATATTTGCGTTGAATTTGGAACTGACTGTCAACTGCTTCCGCGGTACCGGCAATCGTGCCTCCCGCTTCAGAGGATAAAAGCTCACCTTGCGGACCAGAGATGGTAATGCTGTCCACTGTCGTTCCTGGAACTGCTGTTTTTACTAGATTGTAATAACCGTCAATCTCCTTTTGAGTTGGACGATAGCCAGCCATAAACTCCATTGAGATGGAAGCCGATGCTTTATCCTTCTCTTCGGGAGTTAGAAACACGCTTTCTTCTGGCAAGTTCACAAGCACCTTAGAGCTTTTCACACCTTGCATGCGATTTAGCAATTGTTGAATCTCGCCATTTAAGGCACTTAAATATTTGACGTTAAATTCATTTTCGGTTGTGCCGAAGGTCGAGGAGCTCTTTGTAAAAGCCTCAAAGCCGATTGATCCGTTTTGCACAAGTCCAAGCGAGCCAATCGTTACTTTCGTGCGTTCCGCAACTGCGCTTGGCACAGAAATACTAGTTCCACCGCTCCCTAGCTCATAAGGGATACCATTACTATCCAAGTAGTTCATAATCGCTGCTGAGTCTGTCGTATCGAGATCTTGAAAAGCCAATTCATAATCTGTTCTAGTAAATATGACAGTCAGAAGAATAATAGATAACAACAGTACGCCTACAGAAGCCCCCAAGCCTATTTTCTGTTTTTTTCCCATTTGACTCCAGAATTGCGAAATTCTCAGTCTAAATTGGGCGATTTTCTCGTTCACCTTGTCACCTCACCCAAATTCTTTGCCAGGTTTTTTATCGTTCATTATACCTGCATCCGCATAATTTCTTGATATGCCTCTACAACCTTGTTGCGGATTTGTGAGGTTAGTTGAAGACTAAGCTGCGCTCTTTCGCCAGCAATCATGACCTGAGAAACATCAACTTCACCAATTAAAAACTTATCGTTAAGCTTATGTACATTTTGTTCTTGGGCACTAACACCCTCAATTGCGTTATTTAAAAACTGGCTAAATGTTTTTGTAAGTTCTGCCGGAGTAGCTTGCTCAACAGGGGCAGCTGTTATCGTCTTTAAAGGCTGCACCTGGTTCATTGAAATGGCTTGAATCACTATATTCCTCCTCTACTAATGTTTAATGGTTGTTGCTACTTCCCAATCTCCAATGCTTTTACAAACATCGCTTTAGAAGAATTAATGGCTGTGACGTTCGCTTCATAAGAACGCGACGCCGAAATCATATCAACCATCTCTTTCGCGACGTCTACATTCGGCATATTTACATAGCCGTTTGAATCGGCATCAGGATGGGTAGGATTATATACAAGCTTCGTTGGGGCTGTGTCATCAATAATTTTCGCGACCTTTACCCCACCAGTCGTTGTATTTTTTCCCATTTTTGCATTCAGCGTATTGGAAAAGCTTGATTTCAACGGCTCCAAAACGACCATCTTCCGTTTATAAGGTACGAACTGTCCGTTCTCATAACCAGCACGCGTCGTTTCCGCATTCGCAATATTTGAAGAAATAACATCCATTCGCAGGCGCTGTGCGGTTAGAGCAGAGGCGCTCGCATCAAATCCGCTGGAAATTTTCACTCTTTAGCCTCTCCCTTCTATTCCTGTTCGCATCATTTTGATTTCATGATTGATTTGCTGCAGATAAGCGTTATAGCTGAGCTGATTTTTCGCAAGCAACGACATTTCTCGATCAATATCCACATTATTCTCATTATTGTTCATGGCGGTGTCTTTATCGCTTATGACTTGAGGCGTTGGATTGACCGGCCCACCTATAGGAATATGCCTTGCATTCGTAAGCTTTCCTTTCAGCTTAGGTGAGCTATTACTCAATTGTTGTTCCAAAAGCTGTTCGAATTCAACCTCTGACCGTTTAAAATGCGGGGTATCCACATTGGCTATATTATTCGAAATGGCACTTTGCCGCATTTCTGCTGCATGAACTGCCCCCTCTAGCCTTTGGAATGAAGATCCGCTTAATAAGTTCACTTTATTATCACCACTTTCGATAATTAAAAGATCCTAATATAAGGTATTCAACACACTTCGTAGCATTCCTGCTTTGTTCGACATTAAATTATTAAAAAAATGAGATCATGCTGTCGATATTTGCCGACATGTTTATATTCATCAATTCTCCAAATTATTACAATAAGAAAAAAGCCCTATCTTTATAAAAAGATAGGGCTTTTTTAGTCGTATAGACTCATATTTCAAGATTTAATTTTTTCCAACTCTTGAAGAAGTTGGTGATTTAATATCTTAATGTAAGTTCCCTTCATTCCGAGCGATCTAGTCTCAATGACCCCCGCACTTTCTAATTTCCTAAGGGCATTTACGATTACAGACCTAGTAATACCGACCCTGTCAGCAATTTTCGAGGCTACAAGCAGCCCCTCCTTGCCTTCTAGCTGTTCAAAAATATGCTCGACTGCCTCAAGCTCACTGAACGATAACGAACCAATAGCAACCGACACGACGGCGCGACTGCGTGCCTCATGCTCAATTTCTACCGAACGCTCACGCAAGATCTCCATACCGACGATCGTAGATCCATATTCCGCTAACACTAAATCATCGTCGTCAAAAGCACCTTGATGCCGTGTCAAGATTAGCGTACCCAAGCGATCTCCGCCACCTGTTATTGGAACAACCGTCATAATTTCCTGCAGCCCCAGCGATGGAAAAGTCTCATAAACCCCAGCATCCGGCGCCACATTCGTAACCGATTCTGTCATTTCAAGAAATTGCTCATTGCTTTCCTGCGGGAAACGCAGCTCTTCCGCCGACATGGAACGCAGTGAGTCATGATCATGCGGATTCACAGCCGCACAGCCAAGCACCTTTCCCTTGCGGCTTACGACAAATACACTCGTTTGAATGGTGCTGGTCAGCACCTCCGCCATTTCTCTGAAAATAAGCGGTTTGCCAGCCGCCCGCTGCAGCAGGCGGTTTAGCGTCCTTGTTTTTGTTAATAGCGTCATGCCATTGCCTCCTAAAACTCATACCAACTACAATATATATTGACTCAAATCTTTATTTTGCGCAATGCTTCCCAGCTTTTCACGAACATATTCCGGTGTGATCAGCATATGGTCCAGCGTAATATCAGGCGCTTCGAAGGACAGATCCTCCAGCAGCTTTTCCAAAATCGTATGCAATCTTCTTGCTCCGATATTTTCGGTATTTCGATTCACTTCTGCGGCAATAGATGCCAGCTCATGAATGGCCTCATCTGAAAATTCGATTTCAATGCCTTCGGTTTGCAGCAGTGCTGTGTACTGCTTAGTCAGTGCGTTTTTCGGTTCCTTCAAAATGCTCACAAAATCGTCAAGCGTAAGCGATGTAAGCTCCACCCGAATCGGAAAACGGCCTTGCAGCTCGGGAATCAAATCGGATGGTTTCGCAATATGGAAAGCACCAGCAGCAATAAAGAGCACATAATCCGTTTTTACCGGACCATATTTTGTCATAACCGTCGAGCCTTCAACGATCGGCAAAATATCACGCTGCACGCCTTCGCGCGAAACGTCTGGGCCATTGCCACGCGAGGAACTCGCAATTTTGTCAATTTCATCGATAAAAATAATGCCTGACTGTTCAGCACGTGTAACCGATTCGGAAATTACATCATCCATATTGATCAGCTTGTTTGCTTCTTCCTGAATAAGCACTTTACGCGCTTCCTTAACCGGCAGCTTGCGCCGCTTCGTTTTTTTCGGCATCAGCTGTCCGAACAGCTCCTGCATATTCATACCCATGCCTTCGGGGCCTTGACCGCCTGCGAGCATGTCCAGCATATTCGGAGCAGCATCTTCAACCTCAACCTCGACCATTTCATTTTCGAGCTTGCCAGCAGCAAGATCTGCCTGCACCTGAGCGCGTTTCTGCACAATCGTCTGATCATGCTCTGGCTCTTCAGCTTGCAAATTATCGTTTTGCTGATTACCGAACAACATTTCGAACGGATTTTTTTGCGTCTTTTCCTTTGCTTTCGAAGGAACAAGCAGCGTCACCAGCAATTCGTTTGCCAGCTTCTCCGCTTTATCTTTAACCTGCTCGGTTTTTTCCGTTTTCACCATGCGGATCGCTGTTTCAACCAAATCGCGAACCATGGATTCAACGTCACGCCCTACATAACCTACCTCGGTGAATTTAGTCGCTTCCAGCTTCACGAAAGGCGCTTTTACTAGCTTTGCCAATCTGCGTGCGATTTCTGTTTTACCAACGCCAGTAGGCCCGATCATTAAAATGTTCTTCGGCACAACCTCATCACGCAACGCTTCATCAAGCTGACTTCTGCGATAACGATTGCGCAAAGCGATTGCGACCGAACGTTTGGCAGGCTTTTGACCGACAATATACTTATCCAGCTCCGCTACGATCTCTCTTGGTGTTAACGCTGCATTTGCCATATTAATCTCCTCCGCTTAAGAGCCGATTTCTTCGACAATAATATTGTGATTCGTATAGACGCAAATATCTGCTGCAATTTCCAGAGCCGAACGTGCCATTTCCTTCGCATCCAGATGAGTGGCATGGCGCTTGAGTGCTCTAGCCGCCGACAAAGCAAAGCTGCCGCCCGAGCCAATGGCCAAGAGGCCGTCATCCGGCTCAATAATTTCGCCATTTCCTGAAATTAGCAAAAGTCCCGTCTGATCCATAACCAGCATCATTGCTTCCAGCTTGCGCAGCACGCGATCCGAGCGCCATTCCTTCGCCAGTTCTACAGCTGAGCGCTGCAAATTGCCATGATGCTCTTCAAGCTTCGCCTCAAACTTCTCAAAAAGCGTAATTGCATCAGCAACCGAGCCGGCAAAACCTGCGACGACTTGCCCGCGATACAAGCGGCGTACCTTTTTCGCTTTATTTTTCATCACCATGCTGTTGCCGAATGTGACTTGACCATCCCCTGCAATCGCGCCTTTCCCCTCGTGACGGACTGCGCAAATCGTCGTTGCATGAAATTCCATTTCCATCTCTTCGCCTCCTCTATGCAAATGCGCCTGTACTGATCAAAATCTTCAAAATAGCTATGTGACCATAACTAGCTGTTTACCAAATGCGTGAAATGCTCCTGCTTAAATTTCTCAACACCAGCAAGCGCACGGTTTGCAATCGCTTCGTTCTTTTCCTTCTTGCTCTTCAAGCGTTTCTCTAGCGGCGGGAACAACCCAAAATTCGCATTCATAGGCTGAAAATGTTTGAAATCCGCCGTCGTAATATACTGCGCCATGCTGCCAAGCGTCGTGTCACCAGGAAGCACAAGCGGTTCAAGATTGCGCGCAAGCCGGGCAGCGTTGAATCCAGCGATTAAACCGGAAGCTGCTGACTCTACATAACCTTCAACACCCGTCATCTGGCCTGCAAAAAATAAGGTAGGGCGATTTTTAAGCTGATAGGTCGGCTCCAGCAATCGTGGCGAATTTATGAAAGTATTGCGGTGCATAACACCGAAACGCACAAACTCAGCATTTTCAAGACCCGGTATTAGCGAAAATACCCGCTTCTGCTCGCCCCATTTCAAATGCGTTTGAAACCCAACCAGGTTATACAGTGTACCAGCAGCATTGTCCTGACGCAATTGAATAACGGCATGAGGCAGCTTGCCCGTATGCGGGTTTACAAGTCCAACTGGCTTCATCGGCCCAAACAGCACCGTTTGCTTGCCACGGCTAGCAATAACTTCAATGGGCATGCAGCCCTCAAAATAAACTTCCTTTTCAAAATCTTTTATTTCCGCTTTCTCGGCATTAATGAGCGCATCATGAAAGATTTCGAATTCCTCTTCCGTCATCGGGCAGTTCAAATAAGCGGCTTCTCCTTTATCATAGCGGGACGCGAGATAAACCTTGCTCATATCGATAGAATCCTTCTCCACGATCGGTGCAGCAGCATCATAGAAATAGAAATATTCTTCGCCCAGCAGCTCGCGTACTTGCGCGGACAAGGCTGGAGCTGTAAGCGGACCCGTCGCAATAATGACGATTCCGTCCGTTGGAATTTCCGTAACTTCCTCATTGCGGACTTCAACAAGCGGATGCTCATGCAGAAGGCGCGTTACTTCGCCGGAAAATCCATCCCGGTCAACTGCAAGCGCTCCACCTGCCGGAACCGCATGACGATCAGCGCAGCCAAGAATGAGCGAATCCAGCTGGCGCATTTCCTCTTTCAACACGCCTACGGCATTTGCGAGTCCGTTGGCACGCAAGCTGTTGCTGCATACCAGTTCAGCAAACTGATTCGTATGATGGGCTGGCGTTTTCGTCTCAGGCCGCATTTCATAGAGTACAACTGGGACGCCTTGAGATGCGATTTGCCAAGCCGCTTCGCTGCCGGCTAAACCAGCTCCGATAACGGTGACTTTTGGATAGGATGATGATGACAATGAACTTACCTCCAAATCATAATACGCGCTTTGCGCAAATAAATATCATTTTTTTCATGAAATTCCGGGTCAAACCTACAGGACGGATAAAACACAGCTGTCCTCCCTATACAGGGAGGACCGGGTCCACTAACATGTGGAGCTGTGCACAGCATCATGATGCTGCTCTATGCATCTTCCTGTTCTTCATCCTGCAGCTCTTCTGAATAATCGCATGTAGGACATTGCAGCTTTGCACCGCTGCGATTGCGTTTTTCTACGAGCATGCTTTCGCATTTCGGACATGGTTTGCCTGAAGGCTTATCCCATGAAACATAATCGCAAGCCGGATACGTATCACAGCCGTAGAAAATTCGGCCTTTTTTACTGCGTCTTTCAATAATTTTGCCTTCCTCACATTTCGGGCAAGGCACGCCGATATCCTTAACGATCGGCTTCGTATTGCGGCAATCCGGAAAGCCGGAGCATGCGAGGAATTTACCGAAGCGTCCCATTTTATAAACCAAATGAAGACCGCATTTTTCGCAAATTTCATCGGAAACCTCATCTTGAATTTCAATTTCCTTCATTTCCTCTTCCGCTACTTCCAGACGCTTCTCGAACGAGTCGTAGAAGGTTGCGAGCACTTTTACCCAATCCTGCGAGCCTTCCTCCACATGGTCGAGATCCCCTTCCATGTTCGCTGTAAATTCAGCATTGAGAATTTCCGGGAAAAACTCTTCCATCAGTTGAATAACGAGGTCGCCAAGCTCAGTCGGCACAAATTTCTTCTCTTCTATCGCCACATATCCGCGCTTCTGAATCGTTTCCAGCGTCGGCGCATACGTACTTGGCCGACCTATGCCGAGCTCCTCAAGCGTTTTCACGAGTCTGGCCTCCGTAAAACGCGGCGGCGGCTGGGTGAAATGCTGTTTAGGCTCAATGGCTTCTGCTGGGATCATATCTCCTGGCTCGATTGGCGGGAGGAACTTATGCTCTTCCTCTGCCCCATCATCATTGCCTTCCACATATACCTTCATGAATCCGGCAAACTTGACTTTCGATCCATTCGCACGGAACTTCACTTCGCCAGATAACATATCAACGGTCATCGTATCGAGAACGGCCGAGGACATTTGGCTGGATACGAAACGTTCCCATACCAGTTTATATAACCGGAACTGATCACGGCTGAGAAACGGCTTCATCGTATCCGGATCACGCATGATTGCCGTTGGTCTGATCGCTTCATGCGCATCTTGGGCATTGCTGTTCTTTTTCGCATAAACGCGAAGCTGCTCTGGCATATAGGGAGCGCCGTAGCGTTCCGTAATATATTCCTTCGCTTCTTCCTGCGCAATCGGGGATATACGAGTGGAGTCCGTTCTCATATATGTAATTAGACCGACCGTACCTTCCTTGCCTAGCTCTACACCTTCATAAAGCTGCTGGGCAACCGACATCGTCTTAGATGCCCTGAAACCAAGCTTACGGGCGGCTTCCTGCTGAAGGGAGCTCGTAATAAAAGGAGGTGCAGGATTGCGCAAACGCTCCTTTTCCTTCACTTCCGCTACTTTAAAATCGGAGCCGCTTTCCATCGCATCCAGCACGGCTTGCATTTCCTGCTCGTTGCCAAGCTCGCGCTTCTCGCCGCCGATGGAATGGTATTTGGCCTCAAATGGAACACCGTTTTGCGATACCTTTGCAGTAATCGACCAATATTCTTCCGGCACAAATTCATCGATTTCATTTTCACGGTCAATAATCAGCTTGACGCATACAGACTGCACGCGGCCAGCAGAAAGGCCTTTTTTGACTTTTTTCCATAGAAGCGGGCTGATTTTGTAGCCGACAAGACGATCTAAAATACGTCTTGCCTGCTGCGCATTAACCAGATCCATATTGATTTTTCGCGGCGTCTTAAAAGCATCCTTAACCGCCTGCTTCGTTATTTCATTAAATACAACGCGGCAAGTATCCGAGGCATCAAGCTCCAAATAATGGGCCAAATGCCAAGCAATAGCCTCCCCTTCGCGATCCGGGTCAGCCGCCAGATAAACATGCTTCACTTTTTTGCTGGCGCTTTTGAGTTCTTTCAATACGCTGCCTTTGCCGCGAATCGTAATATATTTTGGATTGAAATCATTTTCAACTTCGACGCCAATCTGACTTTTCGGCAAATCGCGAATATGGCCCATGGAAGCCTTAACAATATATTTGCTTCCTAAATACTTGCCTATTGTTTTCGCTTTGGCTGGTGATTCGACGATAACTAATGAGTCTGCCACGTTAGGCGCCCCCCTCTCTACTGCTTACTACAATGCTATATATAGCGATCCAGACTGCTGCTCGATCCTACGTTTTATACATAAATTTATCAGAAGAGCGCTTAAATGTCCAAAAGGAACCGCAATCAGCTGGTGTAATTCATTAATGGATAATGGTCGCTCTCGCAGCAGTGCGATAATTTTTCGTTCATCAGCGGACAATTCCTTGTCCGATTGGCGCTGTGAAGAGGCAGAAGAATGCGAATGTTTAAGCCATTCATCGCCAAGCCATGCGTATTCTTCGAAAATATGCTCAGCCGCGCTAACTAGCTTTGCTCCTTGGCGAATTAGCGCATTAGGCCCTTCGCTTTTGGGAGAAGAAATCGGACCTGGCACAGCGAATAAATCACGGTTCATATCCAGCGCTTGCGCCGCAGTAATTAAAGAACCACTGCCAATTGCACCCTCTATGACGAGTGTGCCAAGAGAAAGTCCTGCGATAATCCGGTTGCGCAGCGGAAACATGCCTGGATGCAGAGGTGTGCCGATTGGCGTTTCCGAGAGCAATAGCCCCTCTTCCGCTATTTGGCGGTACAAAGTTCTATTCTCTGAAGGATAACAACAATCTACGGCGCATGCAAGCACAGCTATCGTGCTTCCAGCTCCACGCAGAGCCGCTTCATGCGCCTTGCTATCGATTCCACGGGCTAAACCGCTCGCAATAGTCATTCCGCCTGCCGAAAGCTGCTCAGTGAGCATAGAAGCAGTATGACGCCCATATGCGGTAGGATTGCGCGTTCCGACGACTGCTACAATTGGACGCTTCAACAGCTCCATCCGGCCAAGCGCATACAACACCCACGGCGGCTGCGGAATTTGCAGCAAATATTTTGGATAGGTCGCATCAAGCGGTGTAATCACTGCTGCTCCTAGCTGAGCCGCCTTTTCATAGGAAGAGCCTGGAGCAACAAGTCCTTGCCCTATTCTCTTAACAGCCGATCGTGCCTGCTGGGTGCTGAAGCCAGCCTTAACATAGGCAGCTTCATCCTGACCGCCGCTCTCTCGCCACGCGCCGCTGGCTACTGCCTTCTGAATCGTGCGCCAGCCAATGCCTGGCACTTCGCTAAGCATAATTATAATTTGTCTGCACTCGTCATGATCACGGTCCATATAAATCGGCCTCCATTATAATGAGGCACGCCCTTACATTCTTTCCTATTGTGCGTTACATGGCTGAAGAATGCAAGTCGCCCTCTCATCTTCATAAAAAAAAAGCAACCTTTCAGCTCCCGCTAACGGGAATCGAAAGGTTGCTTACCTTTTTTTAAAACTTTATTATTTTGCAGCAGTTGTACATTTTTCTAACAGGCCTTGCTCTTCAAGCACCGATACGAGCGTGGAGCCCATATCCGAAGGGGTTGGTGCTACTTTAATTCCGCATGCTTCAAGCGTAGCGATTTTTTCAGCAGCTGTTCCTTTGCCTCCGGAAATGATCGCGCCAGCATGGCCCATACGTTTGCCTGGAGGCGCTGTTGCGCCGCCAATAAAGCCTACAACCGGCTTTTTCATATTGGCTTTAACCCATTCTGCCGCTTCTTCTTCTGCTGTACCGCCGATTTCACCGATCATAATAACCGCGTAAGTATCAGGATCGTCATTGAAACGGCTCAAAATATCGATAAACTCGGAGCCTTTCACTGGATCGCCGCCAATACCGACTGCAGAGGATTGTCCAATGCCGCGAGTCGTCAGTTGGTGAACCGCCTCGTAAGTCAATGTTCCCGAGCGGGAAACAACGCCTACATGGCCTTTCGTATGAATGTAGCCTGGCATAATGCCAATTTTACATTCGTCTGGTGTAATAACACCTGGACAGTTAGGGCCGATCAGCGTCGTTTTGCTGCCGTCCATATAACGCTTTACTTTGACCATGTCCAGTACCGGAATACCTTCCGTAATACAAATAACAAGATCAAGACCAGCGTCAACCGCTTCAAGAATCGAATCAGCTGCAAATGCCGGCGGCACATAAATAACCGAAGCTGTAGCGCCTGTCGCTTTTACCGCTTGTTCAACTGTGTTAAACACTGGAAGCGATACCGTTGAACCGTTTTCAAGAGTAATGTCAACGTTAGTTCCGCCTTTACCCGGCGTTACTCCGCCTACCATTTGCGTACCGTAATCGAGTGCGCCTTTCGCATGGAACAAGCCTGTTGCACCTGTAATCCCTTGCGTAATAACTTTAGTATCTTTGTTTACCAAAATGCTCATCGAATCTCACATCCCCGTCCATGAATTCATACGCGTATTTATTTCACGAGAGCGACAATTTTTTGTGCGCCGTCTGACATAGAGTCCGCTGCTACGATGTTCAGTCCCGACTCGTTCAGCATTTTTTTACCCAAATCAACATTCGTGCCTTCCAGTCTTACGACAAGCGGACGATCCAAGCCAATTTCCTTAGCTGCCGAGATAACGCCATCCGCAATAACGTCACAACGCATAATGCCGCCAAAAATATTAACGAAAATACCTTTAACATTTTCATCGGACAAAATGATTTTGAAAGCTTCTGTTACTTTCTCTTTCGTTGCACCGCCGCCTACGTCCAGGAAGTTCGCAGGGTCGCCGCCATAATATTTGATAATGTCCATTGTCGCCATAGCAAGGCCTGCGCCATTAACCATGCAGCCGATGTTGCCATCAAGGGCAATATAGCTGAGATCGTATTTGGAAGCTTCGATTTCTTTCGCATCTTCCTCTTCCAAATCGCGCAATGCGACAATATCCTTGTGACGGTATAGGGCATTGGAGTCAAAATTCAGCTTCGCATCCAGTGCCATTACTTCACCATCGCCAGTTACAACAAGCGGATTGATCTCGGCAATAGAACAATCTTTCTCAACGAAAGCGTTGTACAAGGAGATCATGAATTTAACAGCCTTGTTAACAAGCGGAGTTGGAATATTGATTGCATAAGCAAGCTTACGTGCTTGGAACACTTGCAAGCCTACAGCTGGATCAACGATTTCCTTGAAAATTTTCTCAGGGGAATGCTCGGCCACTTCTTCAATCTCCGTGCCGCCTTCCTCTGAAGCCATAATGACGACGCGGCCTGTGCCACGGTCAAGAACAGCACCGATATAATATTCTTTCTTGATGTCGCAGCCCTGTTCAATAAGAAGGCGCTTAACTTCTTTGCCTTCTGGACCTGTTTGATGCGTAACGAGCACTTTTCCAAGGATTTCTCCTGCATATGCGCGAACTTCATCCAAGCTTTTTGCGACTTTAACACCGCCAGCTTTACCACGGCCGCCCGCATGGATTTGTGCTTTTACAACAACAACTTTCGTACCAAGCTCTTCTGCTGCTGCAACCGCTTCATCAACGGTGAACGCAACTTTGCCCTCAGGCACAACTACACCATACTGTTTCAATAACGCTTTGCCTTGATACTCATGGATATTCATTGTTGAAATCCTCCATTTCATAGACCAAAATCAGTCGTATGTACACAAACATCTATTATCATAGCATTTTTCCTCTGGTGTTACCTTATATTCGTGCAAGAAGACTTCGGCTTTTTTGATATGGATTCAATCTCAATTTGAGATTAAACGTCAAAATCCGCTAATATACAGCCTTTTGATCCCCTCCACCATCCTTTCATTCAATATTTGACAAAAATGGACAGCGCCCATTATGATTAGTTTGCACCAAGCAGGCTTTTGCTACTCCATAAGAACATTCAATGCGGCATTTCATTTAAAATCATACACGCAACATGCAGGACGTAAGGAAGCACCTTCATCCCACTAATTGGAGGTGCTTTTTGTTATGTTCAGCTTAATGCAGAGCGCGACTGTTTATGGCGTCGAAGGCAAAGAAATTGCAGTTGAGGTTGATATTGCGAGCGGCCTGCCGCAAATTGCGGTAGTTGGTCTGCCTGATCCCGCTGTCCGGGAATCCGTAGAACGGGTACGGGCTGCCATTAAAAACAGCGGCTTCACCTTCCCGATGGAGCGTATTACCGTCAACCTCGCCCCGGCCGATTTACGCAAGGAAGGCACGGCGTTCGACCTTGCAATAGCTGCTGGCATTTTGGCGGCTAGTGGACAATTAAATGCGGCCCACTTTCATCACACGATGATGCTCGGCGAGCTGTCGCTTAACGGCTCTATTAGGCCAGTTACGGGCGTGCTTGCGATGATCGAACAGGCCAAAAAATCAGGCATCCGCCGCGTGCTGCTTCCGATCGCTAATGCTCCGGAGGCTGCCTGGATAGCCGGTATGGAGCTGTTTGGAATCACGCATTTAATGGATTTGCGTCCACAAGGCGGCGAGGGACTGGAGGCCATTCGCTACACTCCGGAACAACAGAAGGGCAGCAAGAGCTATTTAGGGCTGTTGGCTGAAAATAAACCTATGATTGCGCCTGACTGCGGCGACTACAGCGATGTTATCGGTCAGCAGCTAGCCAAGCGTGCGCTTGTTATTGCTGCTGCTGGCCGGCATAATGTGCTGTTTTCAGGCCCGCCAGGCACCGGGAAAACGATGATGATTCGCAGGCTTCCAAGCATTCTCCCGCCTCTTTCCGAGCAGGAAGCGATTGAAGTGACCAAAATATACAGCGCAGCCGGCAAGCTTTCTACTGACAATCAAGGCCTTATTGCGGCTGCTCCTTTCCGCGCCCCGCATCATACGATTTCTGCAGGTGGACTTGTAGGCGGCGGCTCTGTGCCCAAGCCCGGCGAAGTGACGCTCGCCCACCATGGGGTGCTGTATTTGGACGAGCTGCCTGAGTTTTCTCGCCAAACGCTCGAGGTGCTAAGGCAGCCATTGGAAGATGGCATTGTGACGATTGCCCGCTCTAGTGCCGTCTTTCATTTTCCAGCGCGACTGATTTTAGCTGTGTCCTTTAATCCATGCCCTTGCGGATTTTCAGGGCATGAAACATCAGATAAACGCTGCACTTGTACAGACGCCGTAATTGCCCGCTATAAAGCCAAGCTGTCCGGTCCGCTTCTCGACCGAATCGATATTCAGCTTGAGGTTCCGCAGCCCATTGACCTTGGCAGCACGATAACGGATAGCAATCGAAAACCTCTGTCTTCTGAAGTGATGCGCTATCAAGTGGAAACAGCACGTGAACGGCAGAAGGAACGTTATGCACAGCTTAAAATCATCACGGATGCGAGCTTGTCCGGCTCAGCCCTGCACCGGGCGATGCTGATTCGTCAGGATGCTGCTGAGCTGCTTGGGCACGCGCTCCAGACACTCCCTATCAGCATGCGTGCCCATGACCGCATTATGCGCCTTTCGCGAACTGTAGCTGATGTTGAAGGCAGCCCTTATATCGAGATAGAGCATATAGCAGAAGCTATTCAATATCGAAAGCTCAGCTTATAAGGTTTTCAAAATAGGGTTAGGCATATAAGGGTAGCGCCTACTTAAACAAGTAATCAATCAAACTACAAAAGGAGCATCACCGCCTAATGCGCAGTGATGCTCCTTTTCATTTTTAGTGGAATGGGTTCCAGTAACTAATTGATGGGACCCACACGCCACATCAAATGATTTCAATTGAACGATACTCCGCTAAAAGGCAGCTATTATATGCTTCAGCTCACTTATGGCATCATCGTGCTCCAGCGTAATAGCTATGACATCGAAGCGTATGCTGCGCTCTAGCTGCCGAGTCAGCTTTAAATAGACTTGCGCTGTCTCCGCCACTTGTTTTTGCTTGCGCCAATCGACCGACTCAGCAGCTGTCCCGAACCGCCCGCCTGACCGGCGTGTGCGCACCTCGACAAACACCAGCTTGTCTTCCCCGTATACAATGAGATCCAGCTCTCCCGATCGGCAGCGCCAGTTGCGCTCCTCAATCGTATAGCCTGCATCCAGCAAATAGGCTTCTGCAGCAGCTTCCCCAAGCTTTCCGGTCCATTTGCGCTTGTCCGCCCGCTTGCTGCTCGTTAGATCAGGCTGATCTGGCTTTCTATTAGTCATTCAAATCCCTCGCCTTACGATCGGAGCGATAAACAAAGCTGAGTATTTCCGCTACCAGCGTATAGAGCTCCGGTGGAATCGTCTGATCGATATCAAGCTTTGACAACACCTCTACAAGCGAAGCATCCTCCTGCATCGGTATGCCGTTTTCCTTCGCCTTTTCAATTAGCTGCTCTGCTAAATAGCCTTTGCCCTTCGCAACGACGACAGGTGCTGTTCCGACGCCCGGCTCGTATTTGAGCGCAACCGCCCGTCGTATCGGTTCAGGCTTGTTATTTTTGTTTTCTTCTGTGCTCATGCTTTCAGGTCAACCCCTTTATAACGGCCGGAAAGAAACGTCCTCGGGGCAGTTATATGTCCTTCTGCTGCTCCCTCAGCTGCATTTGCTTCATTCTCAACAATCGGGGAGGTTCGCAGCGACAGCAATTGGTAGCCCGCCTGATTCAAGCTGTCTGCTACTTCTGCTCGGGAAGACTGGGCTAGTCCATCCATTGCCGGATGATTGTTCCACAGCGTCAAGCTTACTATTTTGTCCACAACATGGACATCTACTACCGTATCTCCTAGCGTTTTCATCGATAAATCAAATAACAGCCGGCAATTATCCGCATCCAGCTCGCCTTTGCGGCCTCGGCGCGTTTGAATATGAACCGATGCCGTCTGATTGCCGTCATCCCCCTTAAAAGGAACAAAGACGGTAAGATGGCTAAAAAGAGCGCCATTACGCTCAGGCGACATTAGCAGCTGCTGGCCTGTAATATGCTGCACCAGCTGCTGCGCCGTCTCTTTAAGCGCGGCCGGCGCGTCATCGGAAGTGGACAGTGCGAGCAGCACGCTTTTCAGCGATTCTTGAATGCTCTGCTTATGATCTTGAGCAAGTGCCGGCAATGGCTCTGCTTTTTGCCCTTGTGTCGTATTCACCGAAGAATCGGCTTTCAGCAAGTCAGCGCTAAGCTTGCTGCCTTCTGGAAGCTTGTCGCTCGCTGCTGCTGCCTGCTGCTGCGCTTGGGCTGCTGCTAGAGGACGCTCAGCTGCCCCAGAACGCTCCTGCAGCTGAGCCGAGCTTGCATTGCGCCCAGCTGCGTTATCACCACGCAGTGCCTGTTCTGCGCCGCTACGGGCCTGATTGGCAGCGCCCGCCTCTGGTTCTGTGGCCCCTTGCTCAGTCGAGCCTGCTGCTGGCTGTGTCTGAATGCCGAGCAGTTGCTTACCAAGCTGCTGCTCGTGATCGACACCGAGCCACTTCATCATCTGGCCAAGCCAGTTGGCCGGGCTGACCTCTGCCTTGCCTGCCGCTCCTGCTCCTGTCAGAGCGGCGGCACTGTTTCCAGCAGCATCGCCTTTGCTCGCTGCCACAGCCGCTTCAGCCCCGCTCATCTTCGCGGGCTGCCCACTGCCTGCCGTCTCCGCCGCTCTTGCCGCGGCGGCTCCTGCTTCTGCTCCGCGCGGCTGCAGCGCATTCGCGCGCCCGGCTTCGCCAGCGGCGGCTCCCGGCTTCTCGCCGCCGCCAAGCCCCCGCAGCAGCTCTGCGCCTTCGCCGAGCAGCGCTTGCAGCTTGCCCAGCTGCTGCGCCAGCTGGGCCTCCTTCCCGCCCGCCTGCGCCTGCCCGCCGGCGGCTTCCTTGCCGCCGGCTGCAGCTGCCGTCGCCGCCAGCTGGCTCAGCTGGTCCAGCAGCTCATGCGCCGCTGGACCAAACATCACCTGCTGCAGCGCACTAATCGTGGCAGCTGTCACAGGCAAACCACGCTTGAATGCAGAGGCTGCCGCCTGCATCCATTGCTCCGTATCCGCGCCGGCGGGCATAGCTGCCCCCGCTTGCTGAAACACCTGCGCGGCATCCTTATTCAGCGGGATGCCTTCCTGGTTTAAGTTCTTTATGATTTGCGCCGCCCATTTCTGGTCAGGCAAAGCAAACTGCTTAAGCAAATCCTTGATTGACTGCTCCGGCAGCTCAGCAAGCGCGGCGTCTATTTGCTTCAGCATAATAAGACCGCCTTCCGCCTGCGCTCCAACCTGAAGCATCGCTGCTTGTCCAGCAGCTAACGGCACCTCAAGCGTGGCCCTTACCTGCACGCCGTTGATTTGCACTAATGCCTCATTGTTGTCCGATACCTGCAGCACCAGGGCGCGTACCGTTTGTCCCGGCTTAAGCTCAGCCGAGCGTATATCCGTTCCCGACGCTTCGCCCAGCATGCTTCTCATCATTTGTCCAATATTCATTGCCATCGCTCCCGTTTTACGATGAAATTCAGCTTAAGCCTGTCAGGCTTCATCCGGCTTCGCTAACAAAACATGCTTTATTACCTTTATCGGCTAGTCGCCTTCGTATGATGAATCAGCTTTTATGCTGCCGACTCAATCCACCTTGTATAACCTCAATTATACAAAAAAAGACGGCATATGCGCTGCACCAGCAGCATGCCGTCTTTCTTTAAAATATAAGAATTTATAAATTTCCCCTTAAAAAACGGCTTATATTTCATCGCGAAGCGGCTGTTGCCACCAGAGGACGGCAACAGCCATTTACGCTTGTCTAAGCAAGTCAAGCAATCGCCAGACCGCTTCATTCTATCATCAACAACTCGATTTGCTCATTTAGAATAATTGCTGCTGCTCCGCAAATATTTTCCCAAGAAAGGTTTTGCGATGCAGCGGGCTCGCACCATACTCTAGCAGACGCTCGCGATGCAGCTTGGTTGGGTAGCCCTTATGTACCGCTATGCCGTATTCTGGATACTGCTGCTCCCATTCATCCACGCATAAACGGTCGCGCGTCACTTTCGCCAAAATAGATGCAGCAGCAATCGTCTGGCTGTTGGCATCTCCTTTGATGATCGCAAGCTGCGGCTTTGGCACATCCACTTTCTCCGCGTCAATGAGCAAATAATCAGGCTCTATCGCCAATGATTCGATGGAAAGCTTCATCGCAAGCCTAGCCGCCTGCTTAATATTAATGCGGTCAATTTCAGCAGCGTCTACACGGGTAACCGACCACGCGATACACTTTTCGATAATGATATCATAAAGCTGATCCCGCTTTTTCTCCGAGAGCTTCTTGGAATCATTTACCCCTTCAATGACCAGATCAGGCGGCAAAATGACCGCAGCAGCGACGACATCGCCGAACAGGCAGCCCCGACCGACCTCATCAACACCAGCAATCGCCTGGAAACCTTCACTCCACAGCTTACGTTCATACTCCAGCATATCCGCCTATCCCCCGCTTCAAATCCTCAGGCATACGAGAACACTCATACAATCAAAAATCTAGTTATTTCGCTTCCACGGTGCTTCAAGCGAAATATGGCCGAACTTGCCTGCACGAAGCTCGCGCAAAATAATGCCCGAAACCTTCTCCAGGTCAACACGCGCTCCGCTTTGCAGACAACCCCGCTTGCGTCCGATTTCCTCCATCACCTTGACGATTTCATCAGACTCATTCGTATCTGGCTGCTCCATCGTGATTTCGAAGCGCTCTTTCACACTTCCCCAGTAACGATCAACCAATTCCTTCAACGCAAAAAATGCAATATCCTCAATATTCAATACCTGCTCGCGAATCGCGCCTGTCATCGCAAGGCGATAGCCGACAAGCTCGTCCTCAAACTTCGGCCATAAAATACCCGGCGTATCAAGCAGCTCCATGTCCTTGCCTGCTTTTATCCACTGCTGGCCTTTTGTTACACCTGGACGATCGCCAGTAAGCGCAATATTGCGACCTGCCAGACGGTTGATCAGCGTCGATTTCCCAACATTCGGAATGCCGACAATGAGCCCACGCACCGCTCTCGGATTAATTCCCTTTGCGATTTGGCGGTCAATTTTTTCCTGCAGCAGCTCTTTCGCTTTCACCGGAACCTCGTTTACCCGCGTTCCTGTTGAAGAATCGACCGCGATGCATTCATGGCCTTCTCCCTTAAAATACGTAATCCATTGCTCCGTCACCTTAGCATCTGCTAGGTCAGACTTGTTGAGCACGATCAACCGCGGCTTACCACCCAAAATTTCATCGACAATTGGGTTACGGCTGGACATTGGGATACGCGCATCAAGCAGCTCGATCGTTACATCAATCAGCTTGAGCTTGTCCTGTATTTGTCGTTTCGCCCGTGTCATATGACCGGGGAACCATTGAATCGTCAATTTCTCACCTCATTCAAATGCCAATTAATGCTTAATAAAGCTCAGCTTGTTCAGCGGCCAGAAAATAACTTCCGCCCGTCCTACAAGCTCTTTATCCGAAATATAACCAAGGGCACGGCTGTCCTGGCTGTTGCTGCGATTGTCGCCCATTGCGAAAATCGTATCCTCCGGCACAGTCGCTTCCGTTATTCGCTCATTAGGAAAATCTGATTCATTATTATAAAGCTGACCATTTGCCTGAGCCTGCTTAATAGCATCCGCAATATATGGCTCTTCCAATTTCACATCATTAATGAAGACATCATCGCCTTGAACCTTGATTGTATCTCCTGGCAGTCCAATGACGCGTTTAATAAAATCTCTACCTTGTTCCGGAACATGGAACACAACGACCTCGCCTCTGTCAGGCTCACGGAATTTGTACAATATTTTATTCACAATGAGACGCTCACCGGTTTCAAAGTTTGGATGCATCGACTCGCCTTCAACCATGAACGGTGCAAACAGAAAACTGCGAATAATGACGACCAGCACGACCGCTATAGCAAGCGCTTTGATCCATTCTACCGTTTCTTTCATCGCTTTAGCTTTTTGGCTAGGCGCTGCTTTGTCAGACTCAGCAGATGGAGTAGCCGTTTCGGCGCTATCTGATGTGATTTCAACTTCATTTTCATCATTACGTGATTGCTGGTCCATAAAAACGCCTTCTTTCCATCTTCGAATTCATACTTGCTGACAAGCTGTAAGAATAACGAAAGGGAGCTTGTTTAACCAAGCCCCCTCTTGTTTATTCGACTTAACGAATTTCTTTAATTCTAGCTGCTTTACCACGAAGGTTACGTAGGTAGTACAGTTTAGCGCGACGTACTTTACCACGACGTGCCACATCGATACGATCGATTTTAGGCGAGTTCAACGGGTAAGTTCTTTCGACGCCAACACCGTAGGAAATTTTACGTACTGTAAAAGTTTCGCTAATACCGCCGCCACGACGTTTGATTACAACGCCTTCAAATAGCTGGATCCGCTCGCGGGATCCCTCGATAACTTTAACGTATACTTTCAACGTGTCACCGGGACGAAAGTTAGGAAGGTCTTTGCGAAGCTGCTCTTGCGTAATCGCTTGTACGAGATTCATCTTGGATTCACTCCTTCCACCATAGACGTTCTTAATAGCTCTCCAACTTCCCATTTGAAATTGGGTCATTACCATTAGCGGACCGTCCGATTAATACGAACAACATTTGAAATCATACCATATTCAAACCCAAATTTCAACATCTTTTTCCGGGCTTGCCAACATTATCGCTTAAGACTGCTGTTTGTCCAAAGAAGCAAGCCATTTACGCTCCTTGGCGGTCAATTCAGCCTTCTCCAGCAGGTCAGGACGTCTATTCCGTGTACGAAGCAGCGATTGCTCGCGGCGCCATGTCTCGATGCGGCTGTGGTGACCGGAAATCAGCACCTCCGGCACCTCCATATCACGAAATACAGCAGGTCTTGTATAATGCGGATGCTCCAGCAGGCCTGTGCTGTATGAATCCGTTACTGCTGACGTTTCATTGCCAAGGACACCGGGAAGCAGGCGTGCTACACTGTCGATGACAACCATCGCAGGAAGCTCCCCGCCAGTCAGCACATAGTCACCAATCGAAAGCTCATCCGTTACTAAATGCTCGCGTATACGCTCGTCATAGCCCTCGTAATGGCCGCAAATCATAATTAGATGCTCTTCCTTCGAAAGTTCCTCTGCCTTCTGCTGGGTGAAGGTTTCCCCCTGTGGGCACATTAAAACAACACGCGGACGAGCCCCTGTTCCGACCTGCTCCATCAAGTGCTCAACAGCCGAAAACACAGGCTCTGCTTTCAGCACCATGCCTCCTCCACCGCCATACGGATAATCGTCTACCGTATTATGCTTATTGCCGGAGTAAGCTCGAAAATTAATGGCATTCAGCGATACAATGCCTTTTTCCTGTGCCTTGCCAAGAATACTGGCGCCAAACACGCCATCGAACATTTCAGGGAAGAGCGTAAGCACATCTACTCTCACGCTAAATCAACCCTTCCATAAGATGAACGGTTACTGTCTTCGCAGCAATGTCTACGTTAAGCAGCACATCATCAATAACGGGAATAAGCACTTGGCTTCCTTTTCCTTTAGGACGGTCGACGACCCATACATCATTGGCGCCTGGTCGCAAAATCTCAGAAATGATGCCCAGTTCCTCGCCCTCGTCTGTCACAACGCGGCAGCCGATAATTTCGTGGAAATAATATTCCCCTTCATCCAGCTTACCAAGCTGCTCCTCTGCTACCTTCAGCAGCCAGCCCTTGTACTTCTCCACTTCATTAATATCATTATATCCCTTAAGCTTAAGAATATAATTGCCCTTATGCTCACGGGAAACCGCAATCTCTACATCCAGCTTGGTGCCATGCTCTTCATGTATCATAGCGAGCTTGTTGCCGACTGCAAAACGCAAATCTCCAAAATCGGTCTGTGAAAGCACCTTTAACTCGCCGCGCAGACCATGCGTATTTACGACTTTTCCAACTGTAAACCATTTGCCGCTCATTATTCATGTATCCTTTCTTTGCTATATAAGTTGAAATTTTCTTTCGTTCAACTTATATAGTTTTCTTTTTATGATCAGGATTTTGCATAAATCAATAAAATGCAGAATGCTATCAGGCTGTTGATCTGCCATTCAAGGCCATTTATGCAAAATCCTCATGATACACGCATAAACGGCTGACGCCGGCCCGAAAAAAGGCGGCAGCAGCCGTTTTGCGTAAAACAGAAAAATATCCATTACGAATATCATTCTGTTTTTATGTTTCAAGGTGAAACGAATGTCGCCATCCTTTGGCGGCGCCACGCGTATCATTTCGAGAAATATAAGAATGTATAAGTTTCATACTTATACATTCTTATATTTTGAAAAAGGGTTAGGATAAATAACCCTAACCCTCTCCGAATTCGTTTTACGATATGATGTCCACGATAACCCGCTTCTCTGATTTGACAGCTGCAGAGGTCACAACTGTACGCATCGCTTTCGCAATGCGACCTTGCTTGCCGATAATTTTACCGACATCCTCCGCATGAACCGACAGCTCATATACGATGCCGCGGTCATCGTCTCTTTCCTTCACGCTTACGTCTTCCGGATGATCCACTAACGCCTTTGCTATGACAAGAATCAATTCTTTCATTTATAAAGGCCCTCCGCTGTTCAACAGTTATTTCTGTTGCTTAAGCTCATGGAACTTTTTCATTACGCCTGCTTTGGAAAGCAAGTCGCGAGCTGTATCCGAAGCTTGCGCTCCGTTTTGCAGCCATTTCAAAGCTTTTTCTTCGTTGATGGATACTTGAGCCGGTTGTGCAACCGGGTTATAAGTACCGATCTCCTCGATAAAGCGACCGTCGCGCGGCGAACGGGAGTTAGAAACAACTACGCGATAAAAAGGGGCTTTGTGAGCACCCATACGTTTCAAACGAATACGTACTGCCATGTGAAATTCACCTCCTTCAATTAATAAACCTATTTAAATTAAAATGGAAACTTCATGCCTTTGCCCAGCATGCCTTTCAGGCCCTTCTTGCCGCCCTTAAGGCCTTTAGGCCCCATCATGGACGAAAACTGCTTCATCATTTTGCGCATGTCATCAAACTGTTTGATCAGTCGATTGACTTCAGCAACCGATGTTCCGCTTCCGGCAGCAACCCGTTTCCGGCGGCTGTGGTTGAGAATTTCCGGTTTCGTCTTTTCTTCCTTCGTCATCGAGCGCACGATCGCCTCAACACGGCCGATTTGCTTCTCATCGATTTTCATATCTTTAAGCCCTTTGACCTTGCCCATCCCTGGAAGCATATCCATCAGCTGATCGATCGGCCCCAAATTACGCACCTGCGCCATTTGCTCCAGAAAATCATCAAATGTAAACTCAGCCGTGCGCATCTTGCGCTCCATTTCGGCAGCTTTGTCTGCATCAATGTTCATCTGGGCCTTCTCAATAAGAGAAAGCATGTCGCCCATGCCGAGAATACGCGATGCCATCCGGTCAGGATAGAACGGCTCAAGCGAATCGATCTTCTCGCCCATAGCAGCAAACTTGATTGGCTGGCCCGTTACAGCTTTAACGGACAATGCCGCACCACCGCGGGTATCGCCATCAAGCTTCGTCAATACGACACCGGTCAGTTCAAGCTGCTCATGGAAGCTTTGGGCTACATTGACCGCATCTTGACCTGTCATGGAGTCGACAACGAGCAGCACCTCATCAGGCTTAACCAGTTGATGAATTTGTTTCAGCTCGTCCATCAGCGTTTCATCAATATGAAGCCGGCCCGCTGTATCAATGATGACATAGTCATTATGATTTTCTTTTGCATGCTGCAAGCCTTGCTTCGCAATTTCTACCGGAGAAGCTTGATCGCCAAGCGAAAACACCGGTGCATTGATTTGCTCGCCGAGCACTTGCAGCTGCTTGATCGCAGCTGGACGATAAATATCGCAGGCTACAAGCAATGGCTTATAATTGCTCTTCTGTAGAAGCTTGGCAAGCTTGCCGGACGTCGTTGTTTTACCTGCGCCTTGCAAACCGACCATCATAATAACCGTTGGCGGTTTATTTGCTTTCGCCAGCTTGCTTTGCGTACCGCCCATCAGCTCGGTCAATTCTTTATTAACGATGTTAATAATGACCATGCCTGGAGTAAAGCTTTTCTCCACTTCCTGACCAATAGCCTGTTCCTTTACTTTGGCGATAAAATCTTTGACGACTTTAAAGTTAACGTCTGCCTCCAGCAGCGCAAGACGCACTTCACGCATCGCCTCGTTCACATCAGCATCGGATACTTTCCCCTTGCCCTTCAGCTTGCTAAAAACGTTTTGCAATCGGCTTGACAAGCTTTCAAATGCCGCCATGATCCATCACCTCCGTTATTTCCTTACCTGTTGTTCGTCGTTATTAATTGCTCAATTATATCTAGAATTCCCTGCTTAGCAGCTGTTCCAAGGGAAAGCTCTGTTACGCTATTTCCCAAATGTTCGGCAAGCTGCTGCAATGCTTCATGCTTCTCCAGCAAGCGAAGCTTGCCTTCGTAGCTTTCAAGCACCTGCACCGCGCGCTTCACATGCTCATAAACCGCCTGCCTGCTAATGCCGGATTCCGCTGCAATTTCCCCAAGCGAGAAATCATCGTGAAAATAATATTTAAGTGAAGTCCTCTGCTTCTCAGTGAGCAAGGGCTCATAAAAGTCAAATAATAAATTAATTCGGGTCGTCTTCGCAAGGGCGTCTGGTTCACTAACATTCATGACCTTTGCTCCTTCCCGTCAAGGGTAAATCCTTTACACCTTAAGCAACGTCTCTTATCTTACACGATTGAAGCAGGCACTGTCAAGCTTTCAACCTTGTCAGCTCGAAATACATGCATTTCAGGCCAAGCGTAAACGGCCGAAAACCGTCCTCTGGCGGTAAAGCTAACGTTTCGCGGTGAAATATAAGAGGAGTATAAGGGGAAAACTTATACATTCTTATATTTTCAAAAAGCTGATTTATTGCTGCGTTTCAGCCTCTTCCGGCTCTTCTTGATCTTTAATTAGACCAGCAAACAAAGCGTGAACAAACTGCTCCGAATCAAACTGCTGCAAATCCGTCATCTTCTCGCCCAAGCCAACCAGCTTGACAGGCAAATTCAGCTCATTGCGGATAGCAATGACGATGCCGCCTTTAGCCGTTCCATCAAGCTTCGTCAATACGAGGCCGGTTACGCCGCTTTTCTCGCCGAACAGCTTCGCTTGGCTGAGTGCATTTTGACCAGTGGTTGCATCGAGCACGAGCAGCACCTCATGAGGCGCATCCGGAATTTCACGCTGAATGACTCGGAAAATTTTATTGAGCTCTTCCATTAGATTGGACTTGTTTTGCAGCCTTCCAGCGGTGTCGCAGAGCAAAACATCTACGCCGCGCTGCTTCGCCGCCTGCACCGCATCGAACATAACCGCCGCGGGATCGGAGCCAGACTGCTGCTTAATGACGTCAACGCCTACGCGCTGGCCCCACACCTCAAGCTGCTCAATGGCGCCGGCGCGGAACGTATCGCCCGCCGCCAGCAGAACGCTTTTGCCCTCATTTTTAAACTTGTGAGCCAGCTTGCCAATCGTCGTCGTTTTACCAACGCCATTGACGCCAACGAACAAAATAACCGTAATGCCGCTGCCTGACATGCGAAGGGCAGTTTTCTCATTGTCATCACCCTTGAGCAGCTCAACCAGCTTTTCTGACAATACCGGCTGCAAATCAGCCGCATCTTCGATTTTGCGTTTTTTCACTTCCGCGCGAAGCTCGTCAATCAGCTTCATCACGGTATTGACGCCTACATCGGCACCGATCAAAATTTCCTCAAGCTCCTCGTAAAACTCCTCGTCAATCTTTTTCCGGCGCGTAATGAGCTCTTCTACCTTTTCAACAAACGCTGTACGGGTTTTGGACAACCCTTCTTTAAATATCGTCGTGACCGCTTCCGTCTTGGAAGCGATGCTTTCCTTCAATCTTTTGAAAAAACTCATCGCGATTGCTCCTCCGTCTTCGTAACTATCATGTATTCTTTCCTCATTCTTAAAGCCGTAAGCTACGCGGTAGCCTGCTCCGCTTCCTCCTCCAGACGCACCGATACGAGCTTCGATACGCCGCCCTCCTCCATCGTTACGCCATACAGCACATCCGCTTCCTCCATCGTGCCTTTGCGGTGGGTAACGACGATAAACTGCGTCAGCTCGGAGAACTCACGCAAATATTGGGCAAACCTGGATACGTTAGCCTCATCAAGCGCTGCTTCTACCTCATCCAATACACAGAAAGGCACGGGCTTCACCTGCAAAATAGCAAACAATAGCGCAATTGCCGTAAGCGCACGCTCGCCGCCAGAGAGCAGCTGCAGGTTTTGCAGCTTCTTGCCAGGCGGCTGAGCAACAATGTCAATGCCTGTATCAAGCACACGATCCGGCTCAACCAGAACAAGATCTGCCCGGCCGCCGCCGAACAGCTTTGCAAATACGATGCTGAAGTGGCCTCTAATTGCTTCAAATGTCGTCTTGAACCGTTTCGACATTTCCTCGTCCATCTCGCGAATAACTTGATAAAGCGTCGTTTTCGCTTCCACCAGATCATCCTTCTGCTCCGATAAAAACTCATAACGCTCCTTGACGCGCTCATACTCGTCAATAGCGCCAAGATTCACATCGCCAAGCATCGTAATTTGACGTTTCAAATCACGAACCAGATTTTGTGTGCCAATGACATCCTCAGGCACAGGGTACTGCTCCCTCGCCAGCTCAATGCTCAGCTCGTATTCCTCGCTCAGCTTGCGCAGCAAATTGTCAAGCTCCACATCAAGGCGATTCGCGGCGATTTCATTTTGGCGCAGCTGCTCCTCGATTTGCCGGAGCTGCGTGCGCTGCTCCTTCGTCTCGCTCTCGCCATGTTCCAGCTCGCGGATTCTGTCCGCTCTCGCCGAGCGCTGCAAATCCGTCTGCTCCGAGCATTCCTGCTTCTTAAGCTTCAAATGATTTAGCTGCTCCACCTGCTGAACGCTTTCCTCCGCATGGCGAGTAATCTCCTCTTCCTGCTGTGCAAGCAGGGAACGGACATTGCCAAGCTCCTGCTTCGCCCTTACAATATCAGCTCGAACGCGGGCGGCTTGGTCTTCAAACGACTGTTTCTCTTGATCCGTCTTGGCTGAGCTGATTTTCAAATCCGTCAGCTGGCCTTGCAGCGCTTCCTTCGCCGTTTCGCTCGCTTTGCGGCGCTCCTCAGCAAGCTTAATCGCCTCCTGCAGCCTAGCCTCGTCTGCTACCAGCTTCTCAAGCTTTGCCTGCGCCTCCTCGGTTGTAGCCTGCATCGTTTGCTGCTCCGCCAGATGGCTGCTGCGATCAGCCGAATACAGCTGTTCCTGCTCATTAAGCTGCTTTTCCTCAGACAGCATCTGTTGAAGCTCGGCCCGCACCTGCTGCTCGTCAATACGCGATTGCTCCGAACGAGAACGCAGCTCCTCCATATTTTGCGATCGGATCGATTGCTCCTTGCGAAGATCGCTGAGCTTGTCGCGAAGCTGCTTCATCGTTACCTCGGCTGCCGTAATTTCCTGATCGAGTCCTTCAATTTGCCGCTGCCGTCCAAGCAAGCTTGCGCCTTTCTTCTGCAAGCTTCCGCCTGTCATCGAACCTCCGGCATTTACAACATCGCCCTCTAGCGTTACAACCCGGTAGCGATATTGGCATTTAGAGGCAATACGGTTCGCCTGCTCCAAATTTTCAGCAAGCAATACATTGCCGAGCAAATTTTGAATAATAGACTTATATTGCGGATCGCACGAGACAAGATCAGCAGCAACTCCTACAAAACCTTCTGCATTTTCTGCTAGTCGTTTGTCATGCTCCGGCACTTGCCTTGCGCGAATGACATCGAGAGGCAGGAAGGTAGCTCGGCCCAGCTGACGCTGCTTCAGAAATGCGATTGCCGCGCGCGCTGTCTTCTCATCCTCCATGACTACATGCTGAAGTGCCCCGCCAAGTGCCGTTTCAACCGCAACCTCTATCCGCTCTGGCACGCGCACTAGCTCGGCTACCGCGCCATGAACGCCGCTAATGCCGCCGGATGTGCGGCGCGATGCTTTGAGCACTTCCCGAACGCCATGCATAAAGCCGTCGAGTGCATCCTGCATTTCCTTCATCGTATCGCGACGGGAAATGCTGGCATCGATTTTTTGCTCCCATTTGCGAATCGCTGCAGCCGCTTCATCCACATACTGGCCAGTCTGCTTCGCTTTTTCAGCCTCATCTATGTATTTGTTGCGAGCACCATTGATATCTTTCAAAATCGATTCCAGCTGTGCTTCCAGCTGTGCGCGTCTAGCCCCACTTTTCCGCTTCTGTTCTTTCCACTTCAGCTCATCCTCGCCAAGGCGCTCCATGCGCCGGCCAACAGCTTCCTTCTGCTGCTGGGCATAACGAATTTCATTGCGCAGCTCCGCCATCGCGCTAAGCACATCAAGCAGCTCGCCCTTCAGCGTCTCCTCAGCATCAGGAGCAGCCCCGCCAACAACACCAATAAGACGGTCTTCCTCCTCAGTCAGCTTTGCTTTCAAATCGGCCAGCTGCAGCTCCAGACCAGCCGCACGGCTGCGGAATTCAGCTTCTTCCTGCATCAGCGTGCCAATGCGGGCATCCTGAGACGCGGCGGATTCCGCAAGCTGCGCCTTGTTATGCTCCAGATTGCGCTTGCGCTCCTTCAAAACCTCGCCGTAGCCTTCGCATTTCTCATAATCCTCGCTGTATTGCAGCATCGCTTCATGAAGACGGTCAAGCTTCTCCTCGATTGCGCGCAGCGCAAGGCGATCCTTCTCCAAATGCGCATCATGCTTGCTCACAACCGTTGACAGTTCCAGCTCGCTTTGCTTGAGCACCTCAAGCTTCGCATTCGCCTCCGACCAAGATTTATGGACCGAATCAATGTTATGAACGTACATGGAAATTTCTTTCGTACGCAGCTGCTCTCGCAGCGCTTTATAATGAATCGCTTTCTCCGATTGCTCCTTGAGCGGACCAACCTGATCCTCAAGCTCAGTAACCAAATCGTGAATACGAAGCAGGTTCTGCTCCGTCTCATCAAGCTTCTTCTGCGCTTCCCGCTTGCGCGATTTATATTTAACGATACCGGAAGCCTCTTCAAAAATACCACGGCGGTCCTCAGACCTTGTACTTAGTATTTCCTCAATTCGGCCTTGTCCGATAATCGAATAAGCTTCCTTGCCGATTCCCGTATCCATAAACAGCTCGGTAATATCCTTGAGCCGGCATGATTGCTTGTTAATCATATATTCACTGTCACCGCTGCGATGGACACGGCGGGTTACTGTCACTTCATTGTACTCCAGTGGCAGTGCTCCATCCGTATTGTCGAGCGTCAGCGACACTTCACCATAATTGACTGCTTTGCGCGCGTCGCTTCCGGCAAAAATAATATCTTCCATTTTGCCGCCGCGAAGACTTTTGGCGCTTTGCTCGCCCAGCACCCAGCGGATGCCGTCGGAAATATTGCTTTTGCCGCTGCCGTTGGGACCGACGACTGCCGTAATCCCCGTAACGAATTCCATCTCCGTCTTATCGGCAAACGATTTAAAACCTGCTAGTTCAATACGCTTAAGGAACATAAATTGTCTTTCACCTCACCCGCTATTGTACCACAAAATACAGACGCCGGATAACCTCACTTTATGGCCTTTGCCGCCATATACGAATTCAATCCTTGGAGCAGCATTGAAACGGTTGCTGCCGCTCTTTGGCGGCGTGGCGCGTTTCATTAAAGAGAAATAGAAACACAGAATAGAGAAAACGTTTGCTTCCTTATATAAAAAAGAGGCTACCGGGATTTGTAACAATCCCAATAGCCTCTTCTTTAAGCTTCCTCTTTACTGCTGAGCGGAAAGGGAGTGCCACGCTTCTTCCGCTGCGCGCTGCTCCGCTTCCTTCTTCGTCCGACCGCTGCCGCTGCCGCATCTGGCATCACCCAAAATCACTTCCACGACAAACTCGCGATCATGCGCCGGTCCGCGCTCCTCGGTAATCCGGTATTCTACCGTACCGAGCCCATGATGCTGGGCGCGCTCCTGCAGCTTGGATTTGAAATCCTTCACGAGCAGGCCGTAATCGTTCGATTCAATGAATGGAAACACATGCTCTTCGAGAAAAGCACGGGCCCGGTCCATACCTGCATCAAGAAAAATCGCACCGACAAACGCTTCAAACAAATCCGCCAGCAGTGCCGGCCTTTGTCTGCCGCCAAGCTGCTCTTCGCCCCGTCCCAGCAGGACGTAGGCGCCAAGAGCAAGCCGCTCTGCAAAAAGGGCAAGTGACGGTTCACATACGACCGAGGCGCGCATACGCGTAAGCTCGCCTTCCGGCCGGCGTGGATAGGAGCGAAACAGAAACTCCGAGACGAGCAGCTGCAATACCGCATCGCCCAAAAATTCCAAACGCTCATTATGCTCGATTGTGCCATGCTTATGCTCATTTACATACGACGTATGCGTGAAAGCTTGCTTCAGCAGCCTATGTTGTTTGAAGCGTAGCCCCAGACGCGACTGCAGCTCGCTTAAGGAATCATGCTTCATAAACTTTCATCACGATCGTCGCATTATGACCGCCAAAACCGAAGGAGTTGGACATTGCGATACGAACATCCGCTTTGCGCGGCTCATTCGGCACATAATCCAAATCACATTCCGGATCTTGGTTGTCTAAGTTAATCGTTGGTGCAATGATACCGTTTTGCAGCGTCAAGCCTAAAATAACCGCTTCCACTCCGCCGGCCGCGCCAAGCAGATGTCCCGTCATCGACTTTGTCGAGCTGACTGCCACTTTATAAGCGTGGTCGCCAAATGCTTTCTTAATCGCTTTCGTCTCTGAACGGTCGCCTACCGGCGTTGAAGTGCCGTGAGCATTAATATAATCAACTGCTTCAGGAGCAATTCCAGCATCTTTGAGCGCTTTCACCATACAGCGCGCTGCGCCGTCTGGATCTGGCTCTGTCATATGATGCGCGTCGCCGCTCATGCCATAGCCAATAATTTCAGCGTAAATCCGTGCTCCGCGTTTTTGAGCATGCTCGAGAGACTCCAATACGAGCACGCCTGCGCCCTCGCCCATAACGAAACCATCCCGGTCTATATCGAAAGGACGGCTTGCCTTACTCGGCTCATCATTGCGAACGGACATCGCGCGCATGGAGCAGAAGCCGGCCATGCCCGTCGGACGGATAGTCGCCTCAGCACCGCCGCACAGCATGACATCAGCGTCGCCGCGCATAATCATTTTATACGAATCACCAATGGAATGAGTACCTGTCGCACAAGCGGTAACCGCTGTGCTGTTCGGGCCCTTCGCACCTGTAAGCATCGATACTTGACCAGATGCCATATTCGCGATCATCATTGGAATAAAAAACGGGCTGACGCGCTTCGGGCCTTTCTCCAGCAAAATATTATGCTGATCTTCCCAAGTGCCTAGGCCGCCAATACCGGAACCAATCATAACGCCAACGCGTTCCTCATCAGCATTTTCACCGATTTTCAAATCCGCATCCTTAACCGCCAATTGGCTGGCTACAGCAGCGAACTGCACAAAGCGGTCCATACGGCGCGCTTCCTTCTTGTCCAATCCGAATTCCTCCGGACTAAAGTTTTTGATTTCTGCGGCAATGTACGTTGGGTATTCCGAAAAATCGAACGCTTCCACAACGGACACACCGGACTTGCCTGCAAGCAAATTGCCCCAAAATTCCTCCAGCTCATATCCGAGGGAAGTCATAACTCCCATACCTGTAACGACAACTCTTTGCTTCATTTCGATTCACCTCTATGAACTGCAATATAGATAACACGCTGCTGCGCTGTATCTTTTATATATAAATAGCTCTTACGCTCATTTATTCTTCTAAATAATCACATGCCCTAGATGGAGAGAAGTCCCGTTTGTGACAACGGGACCCAGGCTTCCTTAGTTAAGAGATTGTATGTACTTAACAACTTCTCCTACTGTTGTGATTTTCTCTGCATCTTCATCAGAGATCTCCATATCGAACTCGTCTTCAAGCTCCATGACCAATTCCACGACATCGAGCGAGTCAGCGCCGAGGTCATCTTTAAATGAAGCTTCAAGCGTTACTTCCGCTTCGTCTACACCTAGGCGGTCTACAACGATACGTTTTACGCGATCTATTACTTCGGACATCCGGTTCACCTCCTCTTTGGTATTATACGAGAATTAAAACTAAAATGCCATACGTAACCGTTTTAATTCCCGGCAAAGCCCTTGCGGCCCTATATTACATGTACATGCCGCCATCTACATGAACGGTTTGACCCGTCATATAGCCTGCTGCATCGGACGCCAGAAAACGTACTGCTGCTGCAATATCTTCCGAGCTGCCAAGGCGCGCAAGCGGAATTTGAGCAACAAGCGATTCCTTCATTTCTTCCGGAAGCTTGTCCGTCATTTCAGTCTGAATGAAGCCTGGCGCGACGCAATTGACCGTAATGCCACGCGAAGCGAGTTCCTTCGCGCTAGCTTTCGTTAGGCCAATAACGCCAGCCTTAGCAGCAACATAGTTAGCTTGTCCAGGATTGCCAAGCACCCCGACGACGGAAGAAATATTAATAATGCGGCCTGAACGCTGCTTCATCATTGAACGAGTAACTGCTTTGATGCCATTGAATACGCCCTTTAAGTTCGTCTCAATAACTTGGTCAAATTCCTCTTCCTTCATACGCATAATCAGGTTGTCTCTTGTAATTCCGGCATTATTCACCAAAATATCAATAGCACCGAACTGCTCCAGCACATCCTTGACCATAGCATCGAATTCAGCTGCCTTGCCTACATTAGCCTGCAGTACAATGGCACGGCGTCCAAGCGCCTCTACAGCTTGAGCTGTCTCTGCGGCTGCCGCCTCGCTGCCCGAATAGTTAATGGCAACATCTGCCCCGGCTTCTGCCAGCGCGATCGCAATCGCTCTGCCAATCCCACGGGAAGCGCCCGTTACAAGCGCCTTCTTGCCTTCCAAATTCGCGAACATGATAAAACCTCCCCTATTCGGCTGCTTGCAAAGCATCTAATGCTGCGATGCTGTTAAGCGAAATCACCTTGACGGATCTATCGATTTTTTTGATCAGGCCAGCAAGCACCGTGCCTGAACCGATTTCCACGAAAGTATCTACACCTTCAGCGATTAAATAACGAACGCTGTCTTCCCACAATACTGGCGAGTAAACTTGCTCGACCAGCAAGGCGCGAAGCGCCGACGCATCCGTAATTGCGCTGGCTGTAACGTTAGTTACAACCGGCACAGCTGCATCGCTCATGCTTACGCCTGCCAATACGCCGGCAAGCTTCTCAGCAGCAGGCTTCATAAGCGATGAATGGAAGGGGCCGCTAACCTCAAGCGGAATGACCCGCTTGAATCCGGCTTCCTTGCCGCGCTCGACAATGGCCCCAACGCCTGCTGCGGAACCGGAAACGACGATCTGCCCTGGGCAGTTCACGTTCGCAAGCTCAACAACATGGCCTTCTGCCGTCACCATGCGACATAGCTCGGCAAGCGCTTCACGCTCTGCGCCAAGCACGGCTGCCATAGCGCCATGTCCACCTGGAACCGCCTGCTCCATAAAGAGACCGCGGGAGCGCACCGTACGAACGGCATCCTCAAAGGATAATACGCCAGAAGCTACTAGCGCGCTATATTCCCCAAGGCTGTGGCCTGCTACATAGTCCGCCTTTAAGCCTCGGCCTTCTAGCGCTTGCAGCAACGCGACGCTTACGGTAAGCAGCGCAGGCTGTGTATTGGCCGTCTGCTTGAGCGCGACCTCCGGCCCTTCAAAAATAATATCGCTCAGCTTAAAGCCAAGCGCTTCATCCGCCTGTTCAAAAATCTGGCGCGAATCCGCGAATGCTTCATAAACATCCTTGCCCATCCCTACAGCCTGAGCACCTTGTCCTGGAAATACAAAAGCGGTTTTACCCATCCTGCAATCCCTCCGTTACCAAATCAATACAGAAGCTCCCCAAGTCAGTCCGCCGCCAAAGCCGACGAATACGAGAGCGTCTCCTTCTTTTACCCGGTTTTGTTCAACCGCCTCTGCCAGCGCCACCGGAATCGATGCTGCCGACATATTGCCATAGTTGTTCAAATTAATCATGCATTTCTCTTCTGGCAAATTCAAACGGTTAAGCGCCGATTGAATGATTCGGATATTCGCCTGATGCGGGATAAGCAGATCGATTTGATCCTTCGTCATATCCGCTTTGCGAAGCGCTTCCTCTGCTGCACTGCCCATAATGCGCACTGCAAACTTGAATACATCATTTCCAGCCATATGGATAAAATGCTGCCGCGATGCGACACTTTCCTCCGTAGCTGGCATGCGGGAACCGCCGCCGCTTACTTTCAGCAGCTCGCCGCCGCCGCCATCTGCACCGAGCTGGAAAGACTTAAAGCCTCTGCCTTCTGCTACCTCGCCAAGCACAACCGCTCCCGCACCGTCACCAAACAAAATGCATGTATTGCGGTCTGTGTAGTCCGTAATACGCGAAAGCGTCTCCGCGCCAACAACAAGCACATGCTTATACAAGCCGGAAGAAATCATGCTCGTTGCTGTTGCAAGGCCATAAATAAAGCCCGAGCAAGCTGCGGAAAGATCGAATGCTGCCGCCTGTTTGGCTCCTAGCTTCTCTTGAAGCAGACAGGAGGTCGATGGAAATGCCATGTCTGGCGTTATCGTCGCCACGATAATGAGATCGATATCCTCTACCGTAAGCCCTGCAGCTGCAATTGCAGCCTTGGAGGCTTCATAAGCGAGGTCCGACGTCGCTTCTTCGGGTGCAGCCATCCGGCGCTCGCTAATTCCTGTGCGGGTAACGATCCACTCATCATTCGTTTCAACCATTTGTTCAAGCTGCTGATTCGTTATAATACGTTCAGGCACATATTTGCCTGTACCAATAATGCCTACAGGATGCAAAATCACCACAACACACTCACTTCCCGCTTATTTCCGCTGCAATCGATTCGGTCAGCTTGCCTTGAATGGCAATTCGCGCCTGGCGAATCGCACTTTTGACAGCTACCTCGTCGGAGGAGCCATGGCATTTCATGACGAGTCCGTTCAAACCGAGCAGCGGTGCGCTACCATGTTCTTTATAGTCCATTTTGTTTTTGAGCTTGCGCAGCTTCGGCAGCATAATCGCTCCGGCCAGCTTGGTAAGCAGCGTTTCGCCAAAAGCGTTTTTGATGAAGCCAAACAGGGAGCCCGCCGTGCCTTCCATCGCTTTCAGCATAATATTTCCGGCAAAGCCGTCGCAAATAAGAACATCACAGCTGCGGCTTAGCACATCTCTCGCTTCAACATTCCCGATAAAATGAATCGGCGCATGTTCAAGCAGATCGTACGCCGCCTTAGTCAGTTCATTGCCTTTGCGAGCTTCCGTTCCAACGTTGAGCAGCCCGACACGCGGCTTTTCCATTCCATGCACTTTGGAGCGATAAATGCTCCCCATAATTGCGTATTGCAATAAATGCTCTGGCTTTGCATCCATATTGGCACCTAGATCGAGCGCCAGCATGCCGACATCGTCCATCGTCGGAAGCATAGGCGCGAGCGCCGGGCGCTCAATGCCATCCAGACGGCCGACAACGAGCAGTCCTGTCGTCATCAATGCTCCGGTATTCCCGGCAGACAGCATTGCGTCTGCGCGTTTTTCACGGACGAGTTGGCCCGCAACGACCATGGAGGCTCCTTTTTTACGCCTTACAGCCTTTACCGGCTCATCATCTGGACCGATGACCTCATCGGCATGACACAGACTGATATTGGCTGGCTTATTGCCGCCCATCAGCTGCTCGATGATGGCAGTATCTCCTACCAGTACGAGCTCCGTATCCGGCCACTCATGCGCGGCTTCAAGCACGCCCTTCACAATGAGGCCAGGCGCATTATCTCCGCCCATAGCATCAATGGCTATCCGCATGTTCGTCCCCTCCTTCATTCTCCGCCTCCCCCGCGGATCGGAAAATCACAAAATTCCCTTGAAAAACCATTTCTTCACCAACATACGTGAAAATTTCGACCTTCGCTTTGGAGCGTTCGCCGGAAATCGACCTCACATAGGCTTTCGCTATGCATTTTTCATCTAATTTTACCGGGCGAATAAATCGAATGTCCGCCGTTACCGTTAAAGCGATGGGATTGTCGATAATGGCGACGGCCAGCGAATTGGCTTGGGCAAAAACGTGATGGCCCCGGGCAATGCCGGTTCGCGAGAAAACGTGCTCCTCACGTATTTCAAAGATTGAAATTCCGCTTTTATTCAGCTGAAGATCAACAATATCACCTATAACTTCATGAAGCGGCAATGACCGTACCGTATCGTACGAACGCTCCGCCATCAGCTTCAGCCGCTCGCGCAGTTCGGGAATACCAAGTTCCATCCGATCCAGGCGGATCGTTTGGATGCTTACCTTCAAATGCCTTGTAAGCTCCCGGTCTGTCATGAACGGATTTTCCTCCATTAGTTTGGCAAGCAGCTGATGCCGCTGCCGTTTGGGCATTCGTTCGATCGTCGGCACCACCTTGGACTGGCGTGTAAGCAGGCGCAAAAATGCTTTTTGACCAATCATATATTTTATAAAAACGTCGGCCCAACAGACCAACGTCTGCTATTATCACCTGGTACTAAACTTCTCTATAAAAAAAGCCTCTGTAAGCAGCGAGTCAAGCCTAGACGGTTACTTCCGCCTGGTTAAAGGCGGCTTCGTCCCGCAAAGAAACGGAAAGCGCTGCTATAAGGAGCTAAACGTGTGCAAAAAAACAGCACCTCACCAAGCGATGAAGTGCCATTGTGAGATCCCGGAAATTATTGAGCAATAATTTCTTTCGTTTTGTAGTATCCGCACACTTTGCATACGTGATGAGCCAATTTCAGCTCTCCGCATTGCTCGCATTTTACCATACCTGGTACAGCCAACTTAAAGTGAGTGCGACGTTTGTCGCGGCGAGTTTTGGACGTTCTTCTTTGAGGTACTGCCATGTTTAACACCTCCTTCACAATATTCGCGAAGCGATACACTATTGATCCTTGAACAAATCCTGTAGCGCTGCAAAACGATGGTCAAGCTTCTCGTTGTTGCAACCGCATGTCTGTTCATTTAAGTTTTGTCCGCATGTGTGACAAAGTCCTTTACAATCACTCTTGCAAAGCGGGGCAAACGGCATAAACAGTTGAAGCGCCTCTTCCACATAAGGCTGCAAATTCAATCTTTCACCGGATACCGCAATGAAGTCGCTGTCGTCGTCGTCCTCTTCCTGCTCATCCTCGTCTTTGCCACGTTTCGGCGCAGGCTCGAACTGCTCGGAGAAAGGAATGACTGTATGCTCCTGAACGGCTTCCAAGCATCTGGAGCAAGCAAGCTCCCAATCGATAGTCATTTCACCATCAACCAAGATGGATCCTGCATTTCCTTCTACCTTAAGCGCGACATGGAGCGGACCTGTGTTAATCACATCAGCCCGTCCTTCAAATAGAGGAGCAACATCAATGGATTCATTGATTGTATGCTTTAACCTCTTGGACATCGTTTCTTCTACATGAAACTGCATATTATCACCTCAAACAAACAAAATTTATTATAGCTATTTTATAAGGGTTTTGTCAACATTTTCACAGAGGATTAGCTTTTTTCGCTTTCAACGGTTGAAAATGATGACTCCGATTTTATCTTAATCATAGCTATGTTATTCTTGAAATATAAGCAATGATAAGTTTTATACTTATAGTAGGCTTATATTCCACCAGCGAAACGGCAGCTTTGCCGCCAAGGATAGCTTAAGCCGTTTACGCTTGTAATGCAACCATTTTACAATTGAGGAGCAGGGTTATATGCGTACGGTAGGATTAATTGTTGAATATAATCCATTTCACAATGGCCATCGCTATCATTTGGAGCAGTCGCTGCTGGCAAGCGGCTCTGATGCCGTTGTCGCTGTAATGAGCGGGCATTTCCTCCAGCGCGGCGAACCTGCCGTAATGGACAAATGGAGCCGTACGGAAGCCGCGCTGCGCGGGGGCTGCGATCTCGTCATTGAACTGCCAGTAGCCTACGCAACACAGGCAGCGGAATGGTTCTCCTACGGCGCCGTTGCGCTGCTGGAGGCAACGGGCGTCGTCGATGGCTTCTGCTTCGGTACGGAAAGCGGCGATTTGGCTCCGCTTATGGATGCCGCCTCCGTCATCGCGCAGGAGCCGCCCGCTTTCGCCTCGCAGCTAAAAGAGCTGCTGGCTACGGGGATCAGCTACCCGAGCGCCTACAGCAGCGCGGTAGCCGCTTATTTGGGCAGCATAGGAAAGCCAGAGGCTGCTGCGTTTCCTTTTGCCATGCCCAATCATACGCTGGGGCTGCACTATTTGATTGCCCTTGCGCGTCTAGGCGGGCGTATGGAGCCTTTTACCATTCGCCGCGAGAAGGCTGCTTATAATCAGGAGGACGTTACGGACAGTGCCATTGCCAGCGCTACCGCCATTCGCAAACAGCTGTTGCTGGAAAGGCAGCTTGCAGGCATTAAGCCTTTCGTGCCGGACACAACCTATGACGTATTGGCGCGCGAATGGGATGCAGGGCGAAGTCCCGTAAGCTGGGACAGCTTCGCTTCTCCTCTCCTGCACGCCATCGTCACCCGTTCAGCGCAGCAGCTGGCCGAACTGCATGAAATAACCGAGGGGCTAGAGCATCGCATTCGCAAAACGCTGCCACGGCTGAAGCAGCTTCAGGTGGAGCACCTGCTTACAGAGCTCAAAACGAAACGTTATACCCGAACGAAGCTTCAGCGGTCTCTGCTCTCTATTTTGCTTGGACATGCCAAGTCGGATTTCACACCGGACAAGCTGCGCAGCGGACTGCAATATATTCGCGTGCTTGGCTTTAGCGAGAAAGGCAAAGGACTGCTGCGAAAAATGCGCACAACCGCGACGCTGCCTGTCCTGTTAAGCGCGTCGACTGCTGATCAGCCCTACCGTTATTTAGAGCTTGATACGCAAGCTACTGCTGCCTATATGCTCGCTCATGCTGGAGGCCAGCAGCCGGGCGCCTTATTTCGCGACTATTATGCCAAGCCGATCATGCTCTAATCCAAACGGCTTATTTTTCGCTGACATACTGCTCGATCACTTGCTTAGCCTCGCTGAGACTATCCACGCTGACGACCTTCATGCTCGCCTTGATGTCCTTCGCCTTGTCCGCAGCCTCCTTGTAATTGGCGGACGGGGCGAGAAACAGCTCTGCCCCCTCGCGGCTTGCCGCAATGACCTTGAACGCAATGCCGCCAATTTCCCCAACCGTCCCATCGGCTGCGATTGTACCTGTTCCAGCAATAATCGCTCCGCCCGTCAAATCCTGCTTGTCGAGCAGCAAATCAAGCGACTGCAGAGCAAACATCAGCCCCGCGGAAGGGCCGCCAATGGCTCCTGCATCGATTTGCAGCTTAAAGCGGCTATCGTCCGGCTCCAGGCTGTGAAGCTCAGCAAGCTGAACACCGCCAAGCGCCACAGGAAGCTTATCAGGCGTTAGAGGAGCCTCATAGGCGCCCAGCGTAATCGCAACGTCTTGCTCTGCTCCTGCCCGCTTTACGGTAAATACGGCCTCATCGCCTGGCTTATGGGCACCAAGCTCGCTGACGATTTGCTCGGCATCCGCAAATGGCTTGCCGCCTTTTAACGAAACGAGAACATCTCCGGGCTCCCAACCGCTGCCATCACTGCCCTGCAACACATCCGACACCGCAATGCTGTCGACCACTGATTGATAGGAAAGATGGGCGAAGCGGTATGCAGCTTCAATGGCTTGATTTTGCGAGCCTTGCATGACGACGGTCATTCGCTCCGCGTATTCCTGCTCCGTATAGCCGCGCAAAATCGATGAGCGGCTGTAAGTCGCTATATCCTTATCCCATGCAGATGACAAGGTTTCCCACCAATTCGCATCCGATAGCCTGACAGCTGTCATCAGAAAAACACCTTCTTCTGGCTTCGAAGCAGGCGATGGGCTTGCTGAGGGCTTCACCGCTACATCATCATCCGCTCCCTCGCCCAAACGAACCATTGGCTTCGTCGGAGCAGCAAGCCCAGGCTCGTACATGACATAGGGTGTTGGTGCGTACAACAGCATATACATAAATAAAGCGGTCGCCATCATAATAAAGCCTAACTGCCTTACTCCTGACGATTTCAAGGACAAATCGCTCCCCTTTCGTTGCTCATAAACCTTCTTCATCCCTTGTTCTAACGGGCAAAGGGGCTGCATACATATCGTACAAGCCGCTATACTAGCTGCCATTTGCCATTTCCCGGCGCTCTCAAGCAGCCTTTGTATTGCAAAGTTCTAATTGACGGGCATGCAGGCGCTGCAAATAGCCCGTATTTCCATACGCGCAGCTGAAAATTTGTGTTTTTGCACTTATCGAAATCCTGCAATTCCCTACGATGACCTGAAATGGAGTTGATCGTCCAGTGGCTAAAACCTTGCTCGCAGCGCTAGCGTCCATTCTGCTGGTCGGAGCTGTTATCTACCAGTCAGAAGCAGCCTTTCAAGCTTCCCTTCAAGGATTGACCCTATGGTGGAATATTGTATTTCCTGGGCTGCTGCCTTTTCTCGTCCTATTCGAGCTCATTACCGCCTTTGGCCTCGTACATGGAATCGGCGTGCTGCTCCAGCCGCTCATGCGCCGCTTATTCCGGCTTCCCGGAGAGGCAGCGCTCCCCCTGCTATTCGGCTGGCTATCCGGCTTTCCCGCCGGTGCCGAAACGACAGCCGTGCTTCGCAGGCATGGGCAGGTTACGCTCCAAGAAGGCCAGCGGCTGCTCGCCTTTTCACATATGCCGAATCCCATCTTCATGCTTGTCGTTCTCGGCGCAGGCTTTATGCATCAGCCGGAGCTGGGGCTGTTGATCGCAGCAGCCGTCTGGCTGGCTGCGCTTTGGACAGCCTGGCTGCTGCTGCTGACCAGCAGGTCCGAGGCTTTGCCGGCCCGCGCCGCCCAGGTGCAGGAAGGCCGCTTAATTGAGCGGGCGGCCAAGGCCATCACCGCCGCGCGGGAAAGCGACGGCCGCGGCTTCGGGCGGGCGCTCGGCGAAGCCGTATCCGGCGGCGTGCAGAAGCTGATGCTGATTGGCGGCCTGATTATTTTCACCGCTGTCATCGCCCGGCTTATGCAGCCGCTTTGGCTTTTTATCAGCTCAGGAAGCTGGTGGGAAGCGCTCTTCCTGCCCGCGCTGCTGGAAAGCCATATCGGCACCTACACAGCTGCCGTGCTGGAAGCACCGAGCCTCGCACCTGTGCTGAGCGCCGCTATCACCGCCGCGATACTCGCTTGGAGCGGCATCAGCGGCCTGCTGCAGGCAGGCTATTCTACAAGCGGGACAGACCTTAAGCTCCTCCCGCTCGCTGGCGCCAAGCTGCTGCATGCCGCCCATGCCGCTTGGTTCGTGGTGCTATTGTGGAAGCCGGCGCAGCTGCTGCTCGCCAGCGCCCTTTTTGATTTTTGGCGGCTAGCCGCTAGTGCGCTGCCAGCCGTTTCATCAAACGGGGCGTGGATGAACAGCCCGGTTCCGGGCTATTTTCACACGCAGCATTTCCCTAATCTGTGGCCCTACACTTTGGCTGCATCAGCGCTGCTCATGCTTCTGCTCGCAGCGCTGTATATGCTGGCACGAAGAGAGGCTGACATACCCAAATAATGCTCAGTTTCAGCTACAGAAATAGCTTTGCTGAGCAATTAACATCTACTACTTCGACTTGTACTTCTCAGTCAGGCGCTTCTCCACCGCGGGCGGAACGAGCTCAGACACCGCACCTTGAAACTGCGCGATCTCTTTCACAATACTGGAGCTGAGATAAGAATACTTCGGATCGGTCATCATAAAAATCGTATCAATGTCCTCGTCAAGCAGCCGGTTCGTCGATGCTAGCGTAAGCTCATACTCAAAATCGGTTACCGAGCGAATGCCCCGTACAATCACGTTGGCGTTGCGGGACTTCATGAAACGCACGAGCAAATCGCGGAAGCTTTCAACCGAAACATTCGTCAAATCCGATGTCAGCTCGGTGATCATTTCCTTGCGCTCCTCCAGGCTGAAAAGCGGGTTCTTGCTTGTATTATTCAGCACCGCTACTATTAAATGGTCGAACTGCTTCGCCGAACGGCGGATAATATCCAAATGCCCAAAAGTGACAGGGTCAAAGCTTCCAGGGTATACGGCTACGCGAATCTGGTCATTTGTCTGCATCGTTAAGTCCTCCATTTTGAGCTTCATTCGGCTCGTAGCGATAAATAGTTACCGCCGTGTCGCCATATTTGTTTTTTTTCAGTTGAAAAAAGCCGCTCCACTGCTCCTCATAGGTATGGGCTGCGTCATGTTCAACGACAATAGTTGCCCCATCTTCAAGCATGCCGTGGTCAGCCATGTAAGTCATGAGCTTGTCCGCCGTTATGATTCGGTATGGCGGGTCCAGAAAAACAAGCGAGAAAGCGATTCCACGCTTTTCCAACAACTTTAATGCCCGCTCCGCATCGTTGCGGTAAATTTCTGCTTCCTGCCCCATGCCGGCCGCCTGCGTATTGTGGCGAATGATGTCGATGCTATTTTTCTCCTGATCGATAAAAATCGTCCGCTCGGCCCCTCTGCTCCAAGCCTCTATGCCAAGCCCTCCGGTTCCAGCAAACAAGTCCAGCGCAACGCCCCCGTCAAAAAAGGGCCCAATCATGCTGAAAATCGCTTCCTTCACCTTATCGGTCGTAGGTCTTGTATTGTTGCCAGGCACCGCCTTCAGCGGTCGTCCCTTGGCTGCGCCCGCAATGACTCTCACTGCCAAATGCCCCCTTTATTCGCTATCCTCGCCTATCGTACCATAATTGCCATGGGATATTAAAGAGGTTAAAGCTTTTGTTAAAAATGCTCGGCTATCCCCAATTTACAGCTTCTAAAGGAATAAAAAGCCACAGCCCACAATTGTTGTTGACACCAAGTGGCTCGGGACACAGCCTGCATATTTTGGAGGACTGAGGTTCCGCTATTCTGGCTTTTGATCCGATTTTATGCCGTAAGCGGACAGCAAATCCGTTATGACCCTCATTAACCTGTCAAAATAGCGGCTGCTGTGTCCGCCAACTATCTTTGTGCAGGGAGTAAAACCTGAAAGCGAAGAGTATAGAGCGAACTTTCGGTATGTAGGTTCACGTTCGTCGTGGGCGATATTCCCGGCAGGTGAGGCAATATGTTTGGTACTAAAACCGATCTAGATCAGGCTTACATACACGAACTAGCTAAGTGGATTGATAAAAACTACTATACTCTCTGCTTTCTCTTCCACATATCGCCAAAACATCACTTTTGTAGTATATTGGTGTCGAAACAACGATAAAGGGAGCGGACACATTGCAAACGAGAAAAACATTTTACAAAAAGATAAGTTATGGCCTAATAACGGCGGTCGCTATTGGCGTTCTGAGCGGATGCTCATCGGAAGAAGCGGCTACTGCATCACCAAGCCCTTCATCAACGCTTGAAGCTTCGGCATCTCCTTCACCGGAAACCGAGGCAACTGCCGCACCGACCGCCGAGCCTGAAAAGGACTTGAACGTAAGCGAGCAGCTTACGCTTGGTTATATTAACTCCTACTATAATGAAACCGATGTAGAAGCCAGAAAGAAATTTGCCCAGGAGCATATGCATCCTGATGTTCAAAGCATATTTGTATTTGCCGCATCTGCGGTTATTGATGAGAAGGATCATTTTTTGAATCCGAAAGTTGTGGAGACAGTCGACTATGAAAAAGACGGAACGAAGGGTACCCTGACTTTGGTAAAAGGGGACGGGGATAAGGAATTTATCGGCCTTATAATAGAAGATAAATTCAGCTTTGGATTCATTTCAACCGCAGCTAGCGATGATATGAAAGCCGCTTTTGAAGGGGTTCGCGAGCAATTCAAGTAAATTTTAGTATAGGAGTCGTTACAATTGAAACGAAGAAAGCTGTTATTCAATCAGACCCGCTTTATCATTGTCGCTCTCTTGGCAGGTAGTATGGTTGGGATCATTTATACAGGGAATAAAGATCAGCAAATAGCGGATGAGGTGCCAGCTCCCCCTTCAATAACAACGAGTGCGGAGCAACTGACATCCTTTTCCCCTTCTCCAGAAGTGCAGCTGCCTGTTTACGAAATAAAGGATGAACATATGGATGACACTGGTATTTGGCATGTTACGCTCAGTACGCTGACTGCCAATCAACAAGAGCTTAAAAAGCTTGTGCAGCATGCCTGCTCAATCGCACTTACTAAATCGCAGATCGTCAATTCGGTGTTTGTAGATGTCGTCCAGAACGATACTTCGCACTATACGCTCGCTACCGGTAAAATGGCATTAACGAGTACAGGCGAAGCCCAAACCGGTTCGAAAAAGCTGGAAGTCACCTTTCAGCTAAACAGTTAAATAAATGAGGCTGCACACATGAATAAACGATAGGAGCATGAACAATGAAGAGCCAGCCGTTTTATAAAAAATGGTTGTTTTGGGTAATCACCGTCATCCTGCTTGCCGGTCTTGTAAACGGCCAGCTGCGCGATGAGGATGCCGCAGGCAGCGCCTCGGTGAAAAGCAATGAAAGCCAGCTCGATAAGGCATCGTCCAAGTCGGAATAGCTGTAAAAAGTATAAAAAGAACTTAGGGGGCAATTAGAATGCAGCAAAGAAAACCGCTTTATACAAAATGGTGGTTCTGGTTAATCATCGTCCTAATCGTAGGAAGTGTAAGTAATTTGAATAAAGATAGAAGCGCTACTCCAGCTGCTACAAACGCAGAAAGTTCAAAAAATGAAACCAAAACCGCATCTGAAACAGCGAGCAATGCAGCAGACTCTAAGAAGGAAGAAACTTCTAAGACCGAAAAGGCAAAGGCTGAAGGTGTCGTGGCTCAAGATGTAGAGAGCTTCCGTAAAGCTTTCAATAAAGCATCAGAGGCGCTGGGAGCCAAATTTACCGTTAAGTCTTTGAAAATAGAAGGTTCCGGCTTTCAGCATCAGCTTACTGACTCCATCTACCTCAATGGGTTTGTAAATAAAGAAACAGGCGCTATTAAAGAGCTTCTTATTATGGGTTCTGGTGATGGAACTGCTCAATCGGGCGCTAATTTGATTTTGTCATTCGGAGCTTTAATTGGAGCAACTAATCCTGATTTGGAAACCAATGAGAGCGGAGATATTTTTGAGGAGCTAGGTATGATGGACAGCAATGTTGATTTATATAACCTTAATAAATCTGCCGAGCGTAATGGCATTGTATATACCATTAAATCCTCGCAGGAAACGGGTGTATGGTTTATTGCGCAGGATGCTTCTGTAAAATAAAAAAATAAAGTTCCCCTTTCAGGACGTTCTATTCATGGGAGATGTGTTTTTTCATTCCTAAGCGTGGATAATGATGCCTGAATATGTTTGCTATATTTGGAGTTCTACTCCCTCTATGGAGAATCGCTTTTCTCTTAAATGCTCACGTTTTCTTAGATTTTGAACGTTTTTACTTTCGTACGAGACAACTGCTGAATGGAACAAGGTTGTAGAAGAAGTAAAATATGGGTTGGGGAAAGTGCAAAAAGCATATCCACCCAGACCACTCTTTTAAAAAAGTGGACTTTCTGGAGATTTATGGTCGCACCTTTGGATCTCCACATCGCCTCATGGAGGTCAACCCTCCCATGTCTCACAGAGTCTTCGCTCCCACATTCCTTCATTCAACCTGTCCATGAGGTGGAGGTCGGATATGCTGCCCGGCAGGATCTTCGTCCGTATGTTAGTTTTGTTCCGACTCATCCGTGCTTCAATTGTCTGTACCTTTGTTTTTAACGTTCGTCTTCTAAAAAAACATGAATTTAAGTTGCTAACGAAACTTCCGTAAACCGAGGGATATCCTGTAACATCTTTTCTTCACTAAACTGATGTCCCTTTTTCAGAACACCAAAGAGAATTCGAATCAGCTTGTTGCATAGCGCAATGAGCGACTGCATCTTTTTCAACGGATTGTCTGACCGCTTGGTGTAGTACTGATGCAAGGCCTTAAACGCTTGGTTCTTAGCCACCAGTGGCATCATGACGCGAAATAGCAGCGCTCGCAACCGCTTACGGCCTCGCTTCGTGATCTTCGTTTGTCCCTTGTGTTTACCGGACGTGTTTTCTTTTAAGTTCAAGCCTGCAAGCTTAACGATCTGTTTTGGATGCCTGTAACGTTCAATGTCGCCAATTTCAGCGAGGAAACCAGCTATACTGTCCCGGCCAATTCCTTTAATGGCCAGTAGTTGCTTCACATGCGGGATTTGCACCAAAAGCTCATCCAGCCTTGCCTCAAGTTCTTCAAACTTTCCTTCAAGCAGCTCGTACTGTGTTAACAACAGTTGGAGCTCGAGTTTTGCTAGTGCTGTACCTTCTCGTATGCCAACAGAACGGCCTGCAGCTGCTTTCAGATTTCTCATACGCTCGATGCCGAGACCTCGCTTCGCAACCTTTCTGAGATGACTTAACAGAGCTTCCTCTGACTCAGAAACCATTTCATGCGGCAACAAACAAAGACTGAGCATTTGGCGTGCAGATGTGCATTCCCAATCCTTAAATACCGTGAGGAACTCTGGAAAATACCGATCCAACCAGTTATGGACGCGGCCTTGGACAACACGCAAGTCAGTCGACAGATGATCGCGAATTTTCATCGCTTCCCTTAGTTCTGCATAGATGCCCTGGGGAAGGTTAGGTACGGCGTATCTTCCGTCTTTGACGAGCTGTGCGATAACTTTAGCATCTTTAATGTCGTTCTTGGTCGGTGAGTTATCATCCAATTCCTTGCTCTTCTTCACGTGGAGCGGATTGACCACAACGCACGTAACGTGCATTTCTCTTAGAAAATGGGCCAGGTTCAGCCAGTAGTGACCAGTTGGTTCCATGCCGACTATGACGTTCTGAAACCCTTGATCCGTTGCAATCTTTTTAAACCAGCTAACGACCATTTCGAAGCCTTCACGGTTGTTCTCAAACGCAATTGACTTACCGAACTCAACTCCGCGGTAGTCTTGTGCTCGAGCGACATGTTTGAATTTAGCGATGTCTACACCGATAATTAAGGTAGAAGAAGTGATTTGATTAATGCGTTCATTTTGAGTAGAATTCATCTTGTAGTCTCCTTGGTTTGTTTTTGGATCCGGTCGCTGGCCAGCATCGTGGACCCATCAATATCATACCAAGGAGTCTTTTTGTTTCTCAAATCTCGTATTTCTTCAATATAGGAATGCTGCCCGTTACTTTATGGTTTCGGGCTTTTTTTGATGCTTGATGAAGCGTTCTGTCATCAATCCGTCATCAAGTGACGAGGGCTATTTCTTCCTGTTTCGTAACCGCCGGTTGCCTTCTCTCAATGTCCCTAATCTACTAAAATCTCTAATTAAAATTTCAGATTACTATACATAACATCAATAGAATCAAAAATATTAATAGAGATTAAGGTTAGATTTTAAGGAGCTGATTACGGTGATTAAATTAAGGGACGATTATCCATTAGTTTTAGAACCGCCTCACGTACAAGAGATAATTCATATCGGCAGAAAAGCGGTATATGAACTGTTAAATGTTCCTCCTTCCACGTAGCAAGAGTTGGAAAAGGTAGATTGATGAAGAGCTCCAAGGATGCACTCTTCTACTGGCAAGAAGGAAAGCAATCTTGAAAATCACTTACTATAGTATTGCCTGTAAATAGTGAAGACTCGGCCAAATTGCTGAGTCTTCTCCAATAGTTCAGCTAATCGGTACTACATTACTCAGACGAATATCGTATTTGTTTAGTTTATACACTTAGTCATAATCCTGATAAAAAATATCATCTGACTTTTCAACAATTAACATTAATTCATCAAATAAATAGTCAGTAAAGCCTTCTAGATCATCAAAAATCCTCAAACAATCATCCATATTAGTTACAATACAATTTATATCATGATCAAAAAAAATATCCACTTTAAAGATGTGGTTGAAATCACCATCCTTATCTGTGAACCCATAATTATGAGTTAGAAGATTCCTTACCTTCAGCCAACTATCAATTCGTTTGTATTTTTGACTTTCTTGTATTTTCAACCCGAGTAGAGCCTCAATATAATTAACTACTGTTCTTATTCCTTGCCCTTTCATATGCTTGTGGCTGACACCAATTTCTAAAGCTCTTTGCAGGACTTCACAAAGCACAATCATATGATATTCAAATTTTCCGCATATCGTAATAAGTAGAGAATTACTTAATGTATTCATTAATTCAATTCTGGAAACTTCTTCATTTCCATTATATTTGTAATAATCATCATGTTGTATTTCAGCTAGAGGAATGCTTAAACCTAGTTTCTCAAAATTAGACTTTAGGAACAACAAATTTGATTTCTCCTGTTTTAATGAAACTTTTAATTGCCTTTTATATAATTCAAGATCATTCTGGTAATCTTCCTTTGAAAAGATCATTAGTTATATCAGCTCCATGGTTAATTATCCTTCAATTATCTTATACTAATCCTTATCGTTACATCGTTTGATTAGTTTGTGATTATTCTTTGCATGAAATGTACTGGAGTAAAACTTCATCTAAGTTATACGAGACTAAACCATTATCAGCAAGGAATTTTTCTATTTCGGTTCTAAATAAGAACAGCGACAATTTCACGCGACCTATCGCTAACAGAGACAAATTTTAATGTAAATCCCTGTTTCTTTTTATTTTTGCTCATTGTTTACCGCCATCTATCAGAGTTTGTTTAACTAAAAATAAAAAAGCACCGGCTAGGGCGCTCTACGGTTGTCAATTATTTCTAAAATTAGACTTCTACAGCCCTCAATCTTATCATATAGAATTGCGTTTGTTCTCATTGTGTATTCGCTCGAATTCTTTTGCTCACGCGGTAAGTTCGGCCATACTTCTCTATTAAATGTAGATAATTCTTGTTTGGTATTCTCTATGATTTTAACAAGCCTTCGATCCACTTCAATTGCATCAGGCATAATCTCGTCCAAATCACGAAGCATAGCGATGACTGTATTCATTAATTCAGATGAATCTTTGTCTAAATTATTCACCAATTTCCAACTAACTAAGTCAATAGTACGAGAAACAGTTATTGCTACTGAATATCGATTTTTATCAACTTTCGGTTGGTCTTTTTCCCATTGCTTCTTTAATGTATATCTTGCAGCCAAAAATGCTCCCACAGTGCCAATAGCTCCACCACAAAAGCTCCCCCAATCAAAACCCACAAACATCCCTCCTTTTTGATCATACTTCATCTTTCAGAATCGAACAAGATACCCCGACGGTATGTGGTTATTTTCAGAAGTAACAAATTGCTATTAGCTAAAAGAAAGAACGTCAAAAACTACCTGTCAAGCCTATCAATAGTAAATCTTTTGAAAATCTTGTAATGCAATATTTCCTTATTACTCATTGGGTGCACCCTCTGTTTCTGGTTTTCTCCCATTTTAAAAATCCAGTACGTAATTATTCTTTTATTATTAGATAAATAGTAACTAATTCTGACTGGCCTGTGATGATGGAAATAGAAAACATCGAGATTTTCAAACTTCAGCTTAACGGATTGATTAGGCTCAAGTCTCGATTCTTCATTAGAAACAACTACCTTGTGTTCTCTCCAAGTCCCTTTTGAGCCTCTGCCCTTATAGTTCGTAATCTCATAAGCCGAAGCGGTTACGTTATAGGCAATTCCAGGTCCAGGATTGTAGAGTTCAATGATAAACTCATCGAAAGTGTGCAACTTAAAATACATTTGCTTAGGCCTAAGTAATGTCCTAGATGTATTTTTAGATGTATTTCTAGCGAGTTGATAAGAAAAAAGCGAAATTACCAAAGCCAAACAAGAAGCAACTGCCGAAATCCATGTAGCTGGGTTTGATTGCAAAAACCACTGGCTCCAATTCACATCTAGCACCCCCAATCAGCAATTTCGACAAAAGGAAGGAAATCCCTCTATTAGTGTCATAAAAGCTCGATAAAAATAAAGGGATTTATTATGGATTAATGGACTGAAATAGATAATATAACAAAAGATAATTCTATGTACAGCTAATTCAATTACCTATCGATTAAATCTTGAAATCAAAGCGGCTTTTTTAATTATTTGCTTAAGTATTTGAAATATCCAAACAGTCCAGCCATAACCGATATACCGATCACTGGACGCATCAAGAAATGTGACAAAAACCATGAAATAATTCCCCCTGCAATACCGCAACAGAACATAACAATCAGCACGATAATCAGCTTGTCAAATAAGGCGTCCGCGACCGACTGTACTCCTGAAAAATTTATCATTTCATTCACCTCATGCTGTTTATCGGCAGTAAAGCAGTATTCTTAAATAGCAAGCGTATTTGAAGCCTTATTAGGTCGCTTAAGTGCTATTTCACTTTTCCTGATGATATGCAGATATAACGTCTTGTTTATTTTCATAAATTCGACTCAGAATCGACGCCAAAGCAAGAGATAGGAGCTCATCCGCTGCTCGATATAACTTTACGTTTAACTGGCAGGAAAAAGCTGCTTCTATATCTTGAGCTCAGTCATTACAATTCTCATAGTTCAAACAATAAATTAAAAACCTTGCCCTTTCAACAAAATAAAAAGCACCCCTCAGGATGCTTTTTCTATGAACAATTCACCATTAACGTAGTGCATTATAAGTAATCCCCGTTCCTCCATATGCGTTAAGAACTCATGAACGTTGCCGACACCATAACTTTCATTAATTGAGTTTAGATGCTGCAGAACTTTATCAAATGGAACTGTCCCTAATGCTGGCAATAACTTCAAAACCTCCTCCTCATGAGCACCATTCCGTATAAAAAATGAATTTGGAAGCTCTGAAAATTCACTATTGACTTTCTTTTCAACTTTTTTCCATGCGATAATTTCGTTACTCACTTGCGCTTTTGTAGGCCCATCAACAATTGTCTTTTGCATTTTCTCTAGTATTTTTGAAAGTTCGGAAGCCAATTTTGCCTGTGAACCAACTGATGCTCCAATTTCATTTTTTAATTGATTTAGCTGAGTTATCTCCCTTGTAACTTCACTTATCTGCTGAATAATATTACTTGAACTACGTGATGAATCGGATGCTTGTACAAAAGAAAAAATAATAGCTATAGCGGCTAAGGCGATTGAAAACAATGTCCCACCTAAAGATAACTGATTGACAAGTTTCTCAGGGCTATCAGTTTTCCAGACTGAAATAACAATTAGTAATAATACACTTATTAATAACCAATAAAACAGATCCTTCTTTGTCGGAAACCCATCAATTTCATCTAGAATTTTCTTCATCATAACCCGCGCTCCTTTCCATATAAATCATACAAAACCTTCCAAAATTCAACAATATATGATATTCAATGAATAGCTAAACTCCTAAACAGTTCTGAATATTGAAAGTACTCAAATTGTCAACAACCTTTTGAATGATTGCGTTACCTTCCCGCTCCATCTTCGAATGTTCCCCCGTTTTGGTGAGCGTCATTCTAACGAATCCGTAATTTCGGAACCGTTCCCTGTTGCCAGATGCGACGTTACATTTCAAAGATTCTGCTTGTTGGCAGTTCCACATGTGGAACTCTTGAAATTCATCGATCCGGAAGCTCTGTATTACTCATGAGCTGCTCGTCAATATGACGTGAAGCTTGTGCACTAAATCATTTTGAGTTTCCGCCAGCAAACCCGCAGACGTCTACGTATTGCATAAAGAGAATCAATTCCTCAAATCGTGGTACGTCCACGATTTGCAATTGAGATCGTTAAAACAAGCCACTCAGCAATTTTGCAGAGTCCCTTCACATGCTTGGGTCAAGGTTTCCCACAATTTGCAGATCAGCATTGCCAGGATTGGGGCAGGGGGACAAATCTCTGGAAAGGTTTAGGCAGAAGATCGCGCTGAATTTGTATTCTGGTGAAAGTCCTGAAATGAAGTTTAGAGTACGAAAATCCTGATAATTCAAATCTGAGCTTTCTGAATCTTTATACCGTTTATTAAATTAGCGACGTCGCTAAATTTGAACCGGCCGCAAATCGAGGATAGTTGAACAGAATTTTCCGTTTAGCCATTAAGCTAGCAGACAATGAGCGCAAATCTGCGCCGATCCAATCACTCACCAGAAAAACAGGGTCAGCTGCTAAGCTTAAAATCGTACGCCGAATCACTCGCCTAAATATTAATAGATTAATCCGCAAATTCGATAAATATTACAATAAAGTGAGGTGCTCGAAATTGAACGGATTTTATTGGGTAGCCATTATATTTATCGTGATGATAGTAGAATTATTATTCATCGAATATCTGACCCAGAGACAGGTAAAAAAATTACCGAGGAAATTGAACTTCCACTTGGCAATATCCTATCTGAAATGAAAAAATTAAAAAATGAGACTAAAATAAACAAGTTGCAAACCGCATACAAGTCGCTTTCAAAATCCAGGCAAGTCAGTTTCAAAAATGCCCTATTAAATCTTAAAAAACTTAGGTCTTTTGAGGAGAAAAGATTTAATGTGGTGGACAATATCAGGTTCCCAAAAATAGGAATCCCCCAAACCCCTTGATACATAAGGGTTTACAAAAAAAAATCGAGCGCCCCTTTCGGGACGCTCTATTCATGGGAGAGGACACAAAACCCCACTTGTACATGTGGGTGTAGTGCGGTTTTACTAGGTTTATTGAGTAACGTTTGTTGTAGTTTTAGGTGGTTTTAGGCACTTTTTTGTGAATTTGGTGGACAATCGGTGGACAAAAACTCAAAACGTATATTATTTCCGTACGCTTCCACATATCGCCAAAATCTGATTAATGTAGTAGAATGATGTCGATTACATAAAAGGGGGATTTTGGTTTGAAGAAACTTATTATTTTATCAATTGCAGCCATGGTTGTTTTATCTGGGTGTGGAGCTGCTGCGGAAACAACAACGACTACCAAAGAGAGTACACAGCCTGCTACGTCTGCATCTCCAGTAGAGACACAAGAGGCCTCGCCAGAAGCAACAGCGACAGCAGAACCAACTAAGGAACCTGTGGCAGTCGAAGAAACCATTCCAGGAACCATAGGGATGAATGTAGAAGAATTCCAAACGGCATTTAATATTGCTGCTGCTGAGTTTGGTGGAATTTTCAGTGCTGATGGCATCAAGGTTACCCAGGGAGAAGCGCAGAACGGTTTCACTCATAAAATTGCTGATAATATTGTTTTAAACGGATCTATAAACAAAAAGGATGATAGTTTGAGGGAGGTCTATATTATCGGTGTGCCTGATGGCACACAGGAATCAGTTTCCAACTTAATTTTTGCCATGGGAACATTAATAGTTGCTACTAATCCAGACCTAGTTGCAGATGAGCGAGGCGATGTCTTAAAAGACCTCGGCTTGATGGATGCCAATGCCGATTGGACTAACATGGACGCATCAACTGTACGAAATGATATTAAATATATACTCAAAAGCAGCAAAGAACAGGGTATTTGGTTCATCGCTTCCGACGCTAACGAGAAAAGATGATGAAAGGATTTATAGCATCCCTCTTGACGCTATCCCTGCTGCTTTCGGGTTGCGCCACTACAGCAGTAGACAAGCCAGTAGCAACAACTTCAAGCACCGTTGTTCCTACCTCAGTGCCTACCTCTACCGCGAGCCCTACTCTATCACCGTCGCCAACGTCAGATGGCGGTTATGACGTCACGATCACGTTCCCATCATCTAGATATCCCGAAACTGCTAATCATATCATTGATGCTATAAGTAAGGGTAAGTCGGCAATATGTACTATAGATCGTTCCGGAGCTGATGAAAACCGTGAGGCATCATTAAAAGATGTGGCAACGAAAAAGGGATATGATCGAGACGAATGGCCGATGGCAATGTGCGCGGAAGGTGGAGCCGGCGCCGACATCGCTTACGTGACGCCAAAGGATAATCGTGGAGCCGGTTCGTGGGTCGGTAACCAACTGGAGGATTATCCAGACGGGACACGGGCACTGTTTGAAGTGACTAGCGTCAAGGTTGCTGCATCAAGCGAGCCTACTGCCACACCTGAGCCAACGGTTAAGCCAACCTCAACTCCTATACCTACAAAGGAGCCTAAGATCGAGCCGACTGTTACTGCTGTCTATTATAAAAACTGTGCAGCTGTTCGTGCTGCTGGAGCCGACCCGATATACAAAGGCGATCCAGGGTATAGCAGTAAGCTAGACCGAGACGGGGATGGAGTCGGCTGCGAGTAAATCATAAACACAAAAAAGCCCTGCTAACCATTTGGTCGGCAGGGCTTTGATATTCTCAATCGTTTGGGATTTTACTGTTCCTTCTGACCGCTCGCCTGTCGCAGCACATTTGCGAGCCGGTGAGCCTCCGCTTTACCTTCCGCATCGCCTTTCTTATGAGCATCAGCCCAGTCGGGCTGTAAGTATTTCTTGATAATCTTGTTTGCGTCTTCTGCTTTCATCATATAGGAGTCCTCCTTCGTAATAATGGTCATCGCTGCCGTAATCTGTACTGCTGTTGGCCGGATGCCAGCTCGAAGCTGAGCGGTAGATAGGCCGAATGTCATCTCAAAATGGGGATAATCTTTAAACGAGGTCCAGTCTCCTCCCCATGCAAAACCAAGCCGCTTCGCTTCATCTACTACCTCGGCCCAATCTGCGACTTTATTAGCATTGCCGTCGCGTTTTGTGTCCCAAAACACCTGCTTTCCGTCTGGGGACAGTAAAGCAAAATCTATCGCTACGCCAAAATTATGATAGCTATAGCCGCCTCTGGCGTTCGTGACAATGCTGCCCGCAGCCGTTCGGCCTTGCGCATAGAGCTTGTCCTGCTCAGCAATTGTGCGCAGCCCCTGCGTAATCACAATCAGCACGCCGCGAGCATAACAACGCTCTATAAGGCGCTCTGTGGCTGTCGCGACTACTGGTAGCAACCCTGCGAGTTTAGCAGCTGATTTATTTTTTACTTGTGTCAGTGTCAGCAATGTCGCCGCCCCCTTTCCCTTTTAATACTTCAACTGCCTGCTTAATAACGGGAGGAATTGGCGCACCAAGCTTCCCGCCGTTTTCGATGATGGACAGTAGCTCGTTTGCAATGTAGAAATAAGCGATTGCATCGCGAAACATATGGCCATCTCCTAGCACTCCGTCAATCAAATGACCCGCCGCGACCATTGCAAAGATAAATACCTTCCGCGCGATGCCGATAAGTCCGATCTTGCTCTTAAGCTCCCCAGCTGCGCTTGCCGCAGCCAATCCTGATACAAAATCAATAATTACAAATACAAGCAGCGCGCCTAGCACGCCAGACCATCCACCATACAAATAAGTTAATGCACTTGTCCCGCCTGCTGTTCCCCATTTAATCAAATCCATTTTCTCCACGCCTCTCATCCTCTCATTTGTCCATAAAAATAGCCCCGCTGCCGCGAAGCTTAATTGATTTCTATTTCTGGTCTTTTTGCCACGATCTCTGCCGTGACGAGCGTTTTATCATCCGCAGCTAGGTTATAGCTATCAACAATGTTAGTGACGCCGCGTTCGCCTGAATCGTATCGAGTCAAGCAGGCATTCGCGATAATACGGATTTTGTATGCAGCCATCGCCAAATTAATCACCTCCTCCGGCAAATAGTTCGGCGAGCGCCAACTCAATGTCGGCGAGGCGCTGCTGATCCGAAGTAATAGACGGCTGTTGAACTGTTATATCTGCAGCCAGTTCAACAGCCGTCCGCTCCACGACCTCAGCGCCATCCCACTTAAAGCGATACTGACCACTATCATTAATCAATGGCTCCAAAAAGGCCTGCTGAAAGTGTCTCGGCGCGTCCTCCAGCAGCAAAACATCGCCATTTTTCGGCTGCTCGAACGCCGATGAAAAGCCGTAGACGATTGTCCCGGACTCGTTAATACGTATATAGTGATTGTATCCGTCCAATCATATCCCTCCTATAATTCAGCGTCAGCTGCCCAATGCAGACAAAATCCTGCTGCATTAATAGCACTTTGTGCAATTAGCGTCTTACTACTGACTGTTATACCTTGATATGTCTCTGTCATATTGTTTGCAACAACATTGTTGTCTGAATCAGTAGTTGTTACTTTGCCGAGGTTGCCCTGTAAATCCCAATAGTTAACGGTTGGTGTAAAGCGTTTGGCAACACGAAAAATAGTCTGTGTATGCTTTCGCAGTCCGCTTACCGACTGCCCATAATGAAACAAAGGATGCACTACCGATACTGGGCTGGATACAGACAAACCAAAATTAGTGCCCGGCAAAGTAGTATATTCATAGCTCTTTTCGTAGTATCGCTGACACAGAGCGAGCTCGTCTACAAATGATTTAGGCTGGAAAGATACTGCTGCATCACCACTGCAAACTTGGATTTGTGTTACATCCACATTCCCAGTAGCTCCAAATCCCTCAGCAACTGACGCCCCCGCACGAGCTGCATACCCCGATCCCCATTGATACATAATGTTGGCGATTAGGTAATCGTCATTATTGCTCCCAAAGGTTTTGCCAACTATCGTGTTAGTATCAAATGTGAACGAGAATTTTGTCCATGTAGATGTTAGAGTCCAGTTTGCACCGTTAATCGTCTCCAGAGCTGACGGAGAGCCCCCGCTGCCGTAATATTGCTGTATGTGCAAGCCTATCTTTTTGCCGGGAATATCGGATCGGGCCCAAAAGCTGACCGTCACCTTTTTGCCAGCTCCACACAAAAACCTTGTACCTTGATCTATTTTTTGCCTTAGCCAGTAATAGCTTAGGTTGCCTAAACTTGCACCAGTCCCGCCAAAGATAGTCCTGTAAAAATAAAAACTAGCTGCTACAAGTCCTGCAGTCTCTACTCTTAAATGTGTGATTGTCGGGGACGTGCCACCATCTAAACCGCTGGACACCTGATAACGGTCCGCCGTGTACTGTCCGTTTGCTGGGTTAACAAAGTTTAACCCGCGCTGCCAAACATCAAAATTACCGTTAATTATAGCCTGGCGCGCCATAGACAATACAGGCAAACTATCTACATACCCTTTATTGGCAATGTCATCGGATGCCGCTGGAGCAGCGACCTTTCCACGACCGCTAGCATCACGCAGGATGGTACGGTTAGCCGTTGCTGCTGCGTCTGGCCTCATGCTGATCCACGTAGGAGTAAACACCGCATCAGCTATTGTAGCGATTGCTCCTGTGTCAAAATACTCCAATGTCGCTGATGCATGATTAAATCGGATGCCGCGTGCGCCCAGCGAAGCGTGAGTATTGCTGTACCGATACTCGTTATTGTGGGCTGTGTAGCAGTTTTGGGCATACAGCGCATACCCCATGCTATTGGCGCTTATGTCTGCCCATGAGCCCGCGCTGATTTCCCGCGCCGTTGTCTCCACCCTCAGACCTCCGGTCACAGTTCCTCCGGTCTTATCCAGCTTGTCCGCATTGAGTTGTTCAAGGTTTTTTGTGGGTGACATATCCCACTGAGCCTTACCTGTTATACGCTTAGTCATATTACCCAACATGGATAGGTTATCCGATAAGGTTGCCTCCAGCGCGACAGCCGCAATATTATCATCAATTGACCGTTTGCCGATTTTAGCATCTGTGACCGATCCGTCTGGATGATCGAGTACAGTGTCACTTTTGTGAGCTTCAAAATCAACTAATGCTGTGAGAGCAAGCGAAACGTCAATTACTGCGCTCACGTTAGATGCATTTGACACAATTGCAATTGTGTCAATGTACCTTTCAACTACATCTGGCCCGCCGCCCGCAGGAATATAGTCTGCTGCATTGCCTGCATTTGCGTAGCAATACAGCACTTCTCCAACATCGGGGTCAGTAGCAAAAACACCGATCTCCCTAAAATAAAACCCGCTGGCAAGGCTTGAATTTGATAAAAACGTCCCTATGACAGCTTTTCCCTCGGGGCGCACCTGCATTTTCCCGATGGGAAGAGTCATTTTAAGCCCAATAAGCGCATTAAGCGTCGGGATTGACTGACCGCCTAGCTGCCCATCACCAATTTTTATGGAGGTAAATTGCAATTGCACACCTGTTTGCGCCTTAGCCTGCAATACGCGCCCTCTGTTTGTTAAGATCATTTGTCCAAATGCTGCCATATCACACCGCCTGTTCAATTATCATGTAATCGCCGGAATGCACGAATCCAGCATAATAAATATCCATCGTGCTTTCGGTTGTAATTCGTATGGATTCCAGCCAGGAACGGGCGTTTTTAACCGAATTTACCGCTCTTATAAATTCTTCCGCTCGTTCTGCCGTTGCCTCCGGATCGCTAGTAACGACCCGAAAATAGCCTGGCTCCCCTCCGTATTCAAACCATTCCACGACATCGCCGCTTCCAAATATCGTCGCGACAAGCTCCTCGACCGCTGATGGAGTGCCCTTGCGCTTGTGCCATGCGAAGCTGTTTTTAACAAGCGCCCGCCGTTGCTCCAGCGGAAGCGTTGCGTCGTAAAAGTCAACGTGATACTGCCAAGCAAGCGCGTCGGTCTCCTCGCTACTCAAGCTGTCGAGCCTATTAAAATACGATAGCTTGGAAATACGCTCCGTAAGGTTTCGAAGCTCCCCGTCTATGGCCTTCGCTGCTGCTGCGACCGTTTCGTCATTTTTAAGATTGTGTGGCAGCAAATCAAGCAAACTGACACTGCTCATATTAATCATCAGTCAATCCTCCGTATGTCGGAGTGACATTTACCGCTATAGCAACCTCATCTGACTCGACATCTGCATAAGTCGGAGAGATGATATTCACGCGATGCGCCCCCGCATTTACAATGCGCCGAATAAGCTCCGACGGGTTTATGTTCCGACCAAGCTTGGACTTTTGCCAGAGCACGAAACTGCTTATCGCTGCCTCTACCGCCGCCCGTATTTCTGTCACCTCTGCCGCTCGCTCGTCCGCAATCCAATAGGTGAGCGTAATGTCGTAGCTGACAGTTGTTGGGGGCTGGACGGTCACAAGGTCACTTAAAGGTCGGCGTGTCCTGCCGCTAACTGCTACCTCTACCAAATCAAGCAGCGCCTGCCCTGGTATCTCGCCGTCTTCCAGCAGCGGAACAACGACCACCTCGCAAGCAGCTGGCGAGAATACAGCAACGTCCACGATAGATGCGCTCGCCGTCTTTGCCCAATACTCATATGCCCCGCTTGGCCCCGCGACGGAAAAAGATTCTGGAGCCGTATGAATCCGCTCTCGGTAGGAAGCATCGTCCTCAATGTCCGCCCCGCCACTACTGACTGAAATGTTGGATGCCGCAGCAACAAATGCAATCGGGTCAACAATTTGATTAATTTGCCCGATTACAAATCCGTTGCCCAGCGTACCTGCCTCTGTGCATAAGGCTGGAACCTCAATCGATACCTCACCAGGAGTAATCTGCGAGAACACACTCGTTTCAAAATACCGTTTAGGCTCTCCTTCTGTGCAGACCCTCGTACCAGCTGGGATTGATACAGCTCCAATTTGTGGCGCGGACAAAGTAAACCTGATCGTAACAGCAGATTGAGCAGCAGGCAGTCGCCCCGTCTCCGCGAATGCGCCCATATGGTCCAACACATCGCCCGAAGCGTACCGCAGAAGGTTTTCCTTGGCTGTCAGGTCGATAAGCTTCCTTTGCTGCACAATGATGGCTGCAATCGACAATAAAAAAAGGCGTCTAGGATCGCCCGGGTAAAGCTGACTCTCGCTGATTGCTTCGAATGCTGTTATCAGGTTATCGCTCGTTGCCGTCACGTCGGCGCTAACAAACTCTATTTCCGGCAAATCGATTAACGACATCAGGCAGATACCTCACTCTCTGATTCTTCAATGAATGCAATGTGCAAAATAGGGATAATCTTCGCAGGATCATCCGTTTCAGCAAACGTAACCTCCTCTACACGTACCCGTGGTTCGTAGTCTGACACAGTTCCAATAATTGTCGATGCGACCAGTGTCCGAGCAATATCTGGCTGCATGTCAAATGTAGTGGCTTCTATACCTAATCCCCTGTCTAAAGGTACGGTTCCTTGTAAAGTTGTGACAATCGTTCGGATGTTTTGCAAAATCTCAGCTCGGCCCGTAGCCCCAAAGTCAATCGGTATTGGTTTTTCTATCACAATCGTCGTTGTCATCGTTTCACCACCGTATATTCCTGGATCGTTATATGAGCTGTTCCAACGATAAGCTGCCCTTTTTGGTTGAGCTGTTGGAAGTCTAACTCTACGGACGTAATGGTCCACATACCGGATCGGCCGAACGGCTTGCCTCCGACCGTAAATCGGTAGGCTTTGCCGCCATTAGCCATCAGCGTGAGATTATCCAGCTCTTTTCGGGGATTCACTCCGAAGGAAGCGTGAAAGGTCATTGAGAAACTGATTTCATCGAGTGCCGGACCGTCCCATTGGGTTAAAGGCTTTTTGCCGATTACATTATGGGTTGACCATCTCCCAGCAATACGACGAGAAAGGTTGTCCAACGTGCGAACAGTCGTGTCACTCACCTGAAAGACCACTTTACCAAGTGCACCTAAAATCATGGTGAGTCTCCGCTCGTTAATTGACCCAGTACCAATACATCACGAACCATAACTGTACGTCCTACTGCATCCGGTGCCAGCCCATCATAAAACGAGCCCAAGAAAAAACCGTCCCCGTTGGATGTGCCGAGCATCAAGCAAACCGCACTATCCCCAACATCTGGCATAGAAAAAGCGCCGCCCACCTGTAGAACAGGCAGTTCGGCGCTTACAGCATCATCACTATCTGGAAAAATGACCCGGACTGTACCACTTTCCGGGTCTGTAGTCGATACTGTGCCCGTTTTTATTAGCTTCTGCATAATTACCACCCCAATACCTTTCTAATCGTTATATCCGTCCCGTATCCGTTTCCGATGCTATGGCTAGCTGACTCAACAATATATTTTCCATCAAACCGCTTCCACCCCTCTACCATAATGGTGACGCCTGCTACAAGGCGCACGTCCCCTGGTAGCGTTAGCCTGCCTTTTCCAAAGTTTTTATTCTGCTCCCTTAGCCTTTGCTTAGCTATTCGAAGCGCTTCAGCTTGTGAATCTACACTTTCCGTTACCTTTAGCACTGGTCCAGATGCTGGCGCACCAGGTGGCGTATAGGTAACTTTAATCGACTTGCTGCTGTTCTTTGTTGTCGCTGAAGACTTAGAACTTGATTTGCTTTTGGTTTCGGGTATCGTTTGCGTATAGGTCAGTTCACAAGCCCGGTAATAAGATGTGGATGTGCTCCATTCAAATTCGAATGACATGACATTTTCCCGATTTATCGTAGCCACCGGCGCTTTTTTTTCAAATTCTGCTTCTTCGAATAGCACCAGATTACCGCCGGAAACTTTTATTGCAATCCCTTCTTTGATTGCCAAATTCATTAAAAATGCCAAATCAGATTGCTCTTTCTGTTCTTCCCGCTCATAAGTCGGATTCGTTGAAGACAAAAAAAGCAGCTTTAAGTCTGCCTTTTTCGCAATATCCGCCGCGATGGTCTTCAGCGTTGCCTTTTCCCACGCGCGACTATTTTTCTGCCGACGCACCGCGCTGTCAGCTGGAAGCGAAACGGCTTTCAACTTAACTACATCCGGTGGGCCAATGACTGATACCGTATCAATTTCGAAATGGCCGCACGGTAGATACCCGAACGTATTAGGACCATCCCAATTAATCGTTTTAATTCGAGCAGTAAGAGTGTCACCTTCTGTCGGGGACCAATTGCCTTGCCATAACCGCCCGCTATCCTCTAGCGTAATTTGCAGGTCATCTAATGTACCTGCTGGATTATCGCTATAAGCAAAGTCGAGCAACGACGATGCAATAGAACCGGATATATCCTTGCCGTTATAGATAATGGACAAGGACACTTGCCGAGCCATCATTCCAGATAGAGTGGCCAAGTTACACCTGCTTCCATGGAGGTAAGTGTAATGCCGTTGTATCCGGAGTAACCGGCACATTCAAGACATTCCCCGCACCAAAAATGACGGTTTCCAGATGAGCCGGATTCGCCTGCATTAACAATGTCATATAGGACTCCTGCCCATATAGGTTATAAGCGACAATATCCCATGTATCGCCCTGGACAGTCGTATAGGTCATGCGAAACTCACTCTCCCTTGATCAGCAATTATCCGAGCGATTTGCCGCGCAAAATCCCGTTGTTGCTCTTTGAGGAGATTTTCGACTTGCGATAGCACATCAGGGCTCGCACCAGGAGCATTAACAACAGGTGCGTAGTTGATTTGATACTGATTTACTGCTCCCGCTCCTCGTCCCATTAATTCATTGGCTTGATCCAGCAAAGCATGAGATCGGGGCTTATTGTTCAATGGAATCGCCATTTCGGGTCCAGCTTCCCCGAAAATGGAGGCTTGTGTCGCTATCCCGCCATCAGCATACTCTTCCAATGCTGGTCCGTGAATGCCTGCTACTACTCCCGATCCTGAAGGAGCTTTCCCGATTTGCTGCCAAACGACCTGTAAATTGATCTTTTTGTCCGTTGGTAGTTCATCGACTTGGGCATTGAGTTTAGCAATTTGTGCAATGGCGCTGTCAAACCGCGTTTTCTCGGCATCCGAAGCTTTTTTGTATTTTCCCGCCATTTCATCAATTGCGCCGCCCAGTTCCTGCTCAATCATTCGCACTTGCAAATCATAATAGCTGCCTATACTAGCTTCCGCATTCGCAATATCCGCCTCTAAGCCAGCTATTTTCTCATGACTTACATCAAAGGACTTCTGGAAATCTGACATGTCAAAATGCAAGGCTGCCCAGTTGTTCCCGTATATTTTCCCGGTAGTCTCTTCAATCTTATTTGATAGCTCATTTAATTCAGTCATTTGATCATCAAAGCTGAGCCCGCTGGAAATGATCCTTTGATGTTCGTTTACATATTCCAAATAGTCACGGTAGGATTTTTTCGCTGATTCATACGCTGCCTCTTGCTCTTGCAGTTGTGTAGTAGCGTCGTCAAGCGTGCTTTGCAATTGAGGAAACTTTCCTTCTGCCTCAAGTGCAGCATGCTCAAGTTCGCGTTTACTCATTTCTTCGCGTGTTTGGTTGATATCTTCAACCAAGCCTAGTTGCTCCCGAAATTTGCTGTTTTTAGAGCCTTCCGCAGACAAAATATCAGGATTCATTTCAATAAGCTCTTGTTCTACGATTTTCAGCTTCCTGCGAGCTTCCGTTAACTGGTTTGATGGTGTTTTCGCATCCGATATTTTCGCTGTCAAGCGATCATACTCGGTAACTAACTCTTTTGTCTTTCTGCTGGCAGCTTCTACTTCATCGTAGTTAGAGTAGGCTTCTTCTAGCGCATCACCCATGTTCAGCAATTCTTCACGCGCTTCTTTTTGGTGTTTTTTATAGGCTAATACCCCGGCTGTCAGCAGCGCGACTCCAGTAACAGCAATGCCCACTGGATTCGTGAGCATCCCTAACGCCCTTCCAAGACCGCCAATAGCTCCAGCAGCCCCGCTTGCCCCAGCTGCAGTACCAATTAACGCTAAGCTGCGCACAATTTTAATAGTGTTCGTCACCAGCAGCGTGGCCGGTACTCCAAGAGCAATGACTTTCAGCAGTTGGCTATTATCACGTAACCAACCTGCCAGGCCTTCTAAGGCTGGCATAAGGTCTTCGGCAATTGGTATGACCACATCCGTCATCAACCCACGTCCGATTTTCTGAAATTGCTTTGTAATGGTATCGTATTTAACCATGGCTATCTCTTCCATGGTCTGTTTGGTCATGTCGAATTGGCTTTCTGCAGATAGCATCGCCTTGAGAACCCGCGCTTCCAAATCCTCCGCCTGTGTACCAAATAGTTGAATAGCAGCAGCGTTCGCAGTTGCTGGGTCCTTAATCGCTTTTATGGCTTTAGCCGCTTCCAAAAATGCCTTTTGCGCTGACTGCCCCCCAGCTGCGAATTGCTTAGTCATCTCCTCTCCATTAAGGCCGAGTGTTTTATAAGCCTCCATCGTCCCCGCAGAAGCGTCCTTCGCTCGAATGCCGAACTCTTTGATTCCGTCACCGACCTTATCTAGATTAAATGCTCCTGCTTCCATGCCCGCAGCAAAAATGTCAAACATTCCTTCAGCTGAGAAACCTAATTGCGCAAAATACCCGCTATACTCATTAGCGGTATCAATAAGCTCGTCAGATTTGTTCAGTCCCTTTTGCGCACCCTGTGCAAGTAAGTTATAGGCTTGTTGGGATGTGATGCCAAAATTCCGCATCATGGTATCGGCTGCTTTAATGCTTTGGCTTATTTCTTCTCCAAAAACATCCCTGAAGGCAATTGCCATCTCGGATGTTTTTTCCATCTCCTCACCGGCTTGTCCTGTTACCTGCTTGACGGTTGCCATCGCATTTGCCACATCATCGAATCCTTCACCGTAACCTCCTCTATAGATTTCCTTGGATATATCATTCATTTGTTCCATTTCATCCACGGTCATCCCAGTTGACACCTTCAATTGAGCCATTGCGTCTGATTGATCGACGACAGTTCCGACGATATTTTGAAGAGACGCTCCGGCAGCGTCAATTAATGCAAAGGCTCCCGTGTATTCAGCTGCACGCCGCAGCACATCGCTGAAACTTCCGGCCGATTCTCGAAGAGCATCCAGCGAATTGTCCGCTTGATCCGCGTCCCTTCGAAGATCGTCTAAATCCCCGCGTCGGTTCATTTCCCTCAGCGCACGCTCTATCTCCTGAATATTCCGTTCAGCGCTCCCCATTGTTTGCCTGAACGAGCTATCCATAAGCCCGTTCAGACGAAACGCAATATCATATTCCCTGCTACGCCCCGCCATAGGTTACCTCCCTTCCTTTGGCTTGTTTTTCATGTTTTGTACCCGATCCGTCCATTCCGAAAGTTCACTCAATGGCATTTCGAGAAAAAACGGGATAGGGGTATGGGTAAGCATAGCAAGAGCAGTGACGTTATCCATAATGTCACTGCTCTCCGTTACCTCTATAGAAGCAAAAAATTTTGGGCCCTCAGTGTCAGACGGGTAAAGTCTTTCCCGGATAGCGCTTTGATAAGATCAACGTGTACGCCTGCCGCCTTCGCCACAACGTAAGCTTGGTATTCTTTGTTCATTTCAGGCGCCCATGTGCTAGGTTGCTTCGTTTCTGCTCTATACTGCCTGCCGATTGTGATAATGTCGTTTCCTGACATTCGATCAAAATCAACATTCAGCTCCGACACGCTTTTCCCCTCGAAGTCTATCGGTCGATGCAAGATATAAACCTCATTTTCTTTTTCTAATTGCTCATTTTGCTCGTTGTCCATCGTTTAAAACTCCCTTCATATTTTAAAATCCGAGATTGGCTTTTGTTGCCGCCAGATAATCATGACCGTTGACCTTATGAATATAGTTGTATTTGTCAATCTCAAGCATTTCTTTATTGTCCAGCATCACTTTAATATAACTCACGCTGAAAGTATTGCTGGTGTCCATCGTAGCCGATGGCTCTAAGTTTCCTAGCGAAAGACTTAACGGCCGAACTCGCATGCTAATTTTAAATGGCACTTCCAAATATTCATTTTGCACCGGATCGAACATTTGAATTGATGCTCTTAAATCCAATGCATGGACTTTCGGTGCCAAAAGCTCAGCCGCCAACCTTTCAATCGTTCGCCAGTTCAGCGTTAATGTCATTGCTCCGGTTTGCCCAGGGGCTGGCGCCTCTGTCTCACCACTAATTCCCCCACCCTTGATAGTCTCTACCAAGTACGTGATTTCGGGTAGCGTTGCTGTAGCTGTGCCGCAATAGTCTGTGGCATTCAAAAAGCATGAATAGTCAATAACCCGTTCTGATCTAATTACGCTCATTGTTATACCCCCTAAGCTGCTAATGCAGCCAAATATGTCGTGTCGTATTCCAACACAAATGAAATTTCCTGAGCTGGGCCAGGTGGCGTGAAATACAAGTGAAATTTGATTTTTCCCGCCATCAGGTCTGTAATAGGATTTTCAGACTCCAAAAACTCCACTCTCCCCCCTAAAAGCGCCCCTGCTGCCGTCAATCCATTCAGCCAAATATTGATAGAGTCGGTCACAGCTGCGATCAGCCTTTTATTCATAGCATCGTCTACTTTTTGCATGTAAGTCAGAATCAAACTGTTACCGATCCAGTTGAACATGCGCCGAATGGAAAGGAAGCTTTCTTTTGGGTCCGTAACGGCCGGAAATGCCCCGGTGTTGTTGCCCCATGACTTCCAGCCGCTAGTGCCCAGGTTAACAGCCGTCATAATGCCAAGGCTGTTAAGATAGGTGGCTTGGTCCATGCCCAAGTATAGGGGGGTGCCATCTCCAAGCACGGTTCCATCTGCTTGCAAGGACTTATTAGAAGGCGATGCAAACGGGACGCCTCCGTTAGCTGTATCCGTTGCCGCAATTAGTCCAGCTAACTGAGATGAATAATGAAAACGCCTGCTGCCAAGCGACAGCATTGGATAAAGGGGCGCTTGTAATGAGCCCGTGTAATTGTTGTCCGATTTCCACTCCCCCGCATCAGCATAGCTTTGCATAGGGTCAAGGTCAGTCAAGGCGAACGCCTTGAAATTTCCGTTAATATTACTAGCCTTGGCCTTCATGACGGCTGCTACCTCTGGCAGATGGGACCAGCCCGGTGCCGCCAACAGGTCCGGCAGCACGCCAAAACGTGGGAATGCCTGATTAATGAGCTCAAACCCTGTATAATTGCCTTCAGCTGTCACGCCTCCGATAATGTCAAATGCGTCAACAGCTTCAGGATTTAGCGTGTCATAACCGATTAGGAGCTGTGTTGCATTGGCTGGTATCGCTCCCTTTGTGGTAATAATCACGTATCCGTCGTCATTATGTGCCGCTGTATAGTCCGTATCCTTGATATAGGTCGTAGTGCCGTCTGCTGACTTGACTGTCAAGGTGGGCAAAATTACACCGTCTACTTCAACTGTCACCACCCTGCTGCTGACAGCTACTGTAGCAGGCGCAACCGTCGTTTTGTGTGTATCCGGGTCCAATACATTAACGATCATGATTGGTGACATGCCATATAGCACAAAATGGGAGTAGATCGCTTCACAAAGGGTGTAATCCGCCCAGTTTTCAGAATATCCGAGCGCCGCAACTGCCTCACCATACGTAAAGGCGAGCACCGGGGTATTTACTGCCGCATTTGTCGCTAGGTGTACGGGAGCAGTACCGACCACAAACGGAATACCGCTAGTCGCTTGCGTAGGAGCAAGCACTGATGTTGGCCGTTCACTTAACGTAACGCCGTGTTTAAATGCCATTTTCTACAACTCCTTTCAAGAGACGCTGATAAACTACGTTTTCCGCTGTTCCCTTTTGCTCAATGCGTGCCTGTACGTCAGCCATAGCACTGATCGGCACAAGCAATTCCTTCACGTCCGGTTGTTGCTCCAGTAGCCGGGCAATATGCACCGGCACTTCCCGGAATACAGTCGCATGCAACAAACGACCGCCTTGCAAGTTTGGCCCCAAGTAAATGCTTGGGCTTTCTTTGGGCAGAGACGTTTTTTTCTTCATAATCCCTGTACCTCCTGTCTAATTTGTGGCAATGTCCAAGTCGTAAGCGCCTGACAAATCCATTGTGGTTCCGGCTGATCTTCTAAAAAGGTCCATTTCCAATCAGACTCAATTCGATATTTCTTGTCAACAATCCGTTGCCGCATCAGTAATATGCGTACACGCTCCATCAGGTTCAACACGTCGATAAAACCAGTGTCATCCTCGGACTGCGTACCAAAGATCAATTTAACCGTCACCTTGTTCTCCTCATTGGCACTATTGCCGTCCATCGGACGCACAATAATTAAAGGGAACACCTCTTCATCTCGGTTTTCATTGGTTTTGCTTGGTAGCGCGCCTAGATGTACGTTCGGTATCGCTGAAGCATCATCAGATAACGCCGATTCCAAGAAATCTTTCAGTGCCATCATTAACAGAACAGGCGTCATGATGCACCTCCATTCATCCGTCGACTTAATTCATGTTCCATCCGCTTATCCATTTCTGTTACGGCCACATCCTCCAGATGCTTCGAAATCTCCGGATTATTGAGCATGACTGGCACACCTGGCCCGTATAGCTCTTGCACCGGCAGCCTCTTTTTGGCGCTACGCCGGAATACACCAATATGGCCGCTCCTCATTCGGGCAAGGAACGCCCCCTCTACCTTCTTGTTGCTGCCTGTCCGCTTGACCGATGCCCGTAAAAAGCGCGGCCGCTTGGCTGCAATGGATTTCGGATTGGTTCGGAATTTAAATAAGGGAATGTTCCCGTTTTTCCACCGTAATTCACTGCTTAAATCACTAACACTACCACGACGTAAAACAACCTGGCTGGTTACGGCTTTAGCCTGGACAATATACGTTTCCCGAACCTTCCGTCCAGCTTCTGTTTTCAGGCGCTGCGATGTGCGATTAAGCGCGGAATAGAAAGATTTACGCACCATGTTATCCATCAATCCGATGCGTCTAAGTACACTTCGGATTTCCTGTGCTTCAGCTCGTACATTAATCATGTGACATTCGCCTCCAGCCATATTGTCAACATGCCCATGTCATCCCCTACCCGGTCTACGCGATAACGGTCTCCATTAATGCGTAGCCATTGGTTTTGCGCTGGCACTCGGCCCATTTCCGCAGCGCTGACAAAAAGCACATGCGTAACGAGTGATACCCCCTCGGCATAAGCCAAGGGGGTCTTACTATCTATAACCTGATCGAGTACAGCTGTTATCTGTCGACCATCAATATCAATCGGATCGGCGAACTCCTCAACATTCAAGAAGCACGCCAAGTCTTGATCGACAAAATCTTTAAAATTACCCATTCCGGCGTCCTCGGCCGGGTGGCTGGGTTCCTTCTCCTGCTTTATCCTGACCAGACTGTTGACCCATGTCTCCGGCTGGGTCCTTAGCGCTTTGCTGTTCTTCTTGTGTTTCTTCCACTAATTCTTCAATATTCCCCGATTGTTGGAGCTGCTGAATCAAATCCATGGGGAGCTTGCCGCGCACATCTTCCCCAATAGAATACAATCTACCTGCATAATTAAGGGGCTGCTTGAGTTTCAACATTACCCTTCACCTCCAGCAGCACCCGCATTTTTATGCATTCCCCGGCTATCCAAAAGGGTAACGCCGTAGTCGAAGAAGATCCGGAAATCAATACCAAGACGATCAAAGGAAATATCCGTCTCCAGCGTAGGTTCCTCTTGACCGCGAAGATAGGTTACCTCTACTGTATCAGCGATATTAGGATCAGCCGCAAGATACCATGCCGTTGTAGAATATTGATCTAACTCAGCATCTACGACTACCTCATAAGAATTTCTAAAAATGTTAACTACCCCACTGTGCGCTCCTTCAGGATCGGCCTCGGAACGCATGTATTGAACAGCATCTGTCTCTAAAGCTGCTGGGGCAAGCAAGAATCGAGGAGCGATATTCAACGTCGTTTCCCCGCGTTGCCCCTTCTGGGTACGCATCATGCGTCTCCCTTCACTCATCGTTGTCGTGCCAATCCTTCCTGGTGTTCCCAAGTTGCCGTGATCAGCCCCGAATAGGTTTTTCCCATCAAAAATAAGTGGATTTGCAGCTAGCATTTGATAAACCAACTTATTAATGCCCCGCTTCGCAGCAATTACATATGCCGATGGCACCCGCGAAAGCATGCTCAAATCGTCATTAATGAACGCCTCACGGGTGAATCCCCAGCGTTTAGCGTATGTGAGCACCGCTTTTGTGACTTTCTCATCCCTCATGGCCGCATCGTATGGAATCAGTCCATTCTGTGGCGTGAGTTCTAGATTGCCTGCCTCTGATATCCGGTAATGCTCTGCTGCTTTAAAATCCGAATTGGAGCCGCGCCCTGTCCAATATTGGAAGGTAGTAGGCGCTTCACGATAAGCCTGCGACAATGTTTTATTAGCTGCATTGGAGATAATCCCTTGGAAAGTACTGTCTGGACTAAGTGCGCGTTTCAATAGCTCCTCATCCCGCAATAAATGTGCGCCCGTTTCACCAACACGAATTAAGCATTCGACAGCTAAATCTCGCAAGCGCAAGCCGCGCAGCTCCAGCGCTCCCGGCGCTGGCTTATCCACGGTACGGGCTGCACGAAGCAAAAGACCGTCTGTAGCCGCCGCCCTAAACTTGTCCTGTTCTTCAGCTCCTACCTGCACCGTTGAACGTTGAGGAGCCATATTTTCGATTTGCTTTTGTAAAATGGCATCTTTCACTTTGTCTACCGTGCTTCCATCTTCAATATAAGGCGTTGCATCCAAGCCGAAATTACGGCAAAGCGTATTGATCTCCGTAACACGCGAACGCTCTGCAGTGGCAGCTTGTTGTGCAGCCTGTACGGGGTCTATAGATGGTGGAGCTGCTGCTCGCTCACCTGTGGTTACTGGCTGTGCGCCTCCACCTGTACCCCCGCCCGTATCCGGAGCATGCATCAAACCTTGTGCAGCTAAAGCCAGCCTTTTCAATCCATTCATACCTTCATCCTCGCCTTCATTATGATAACTACGTCCCACGCCTACAGATGGATCAGCCGGAGTGGGCTCGATACTGATTTCAAACGGTTGCCATTTCAGTGCCACATAAGCAGGCCCGGTATGTCTACCATTAGCCGATGTCTTCCCCGCCTTGACTTCTTCCCAAGAGGATACGGCATAGCCTACAGACACCCCCTTGATAATGCCCTTTTTAACTTTTTGGAAAACCTTATCGCTATCCTCATCATCGTCAAATTGAACCAACGCCCTCGCTTTACGCTCTGCGCCATCAAGCCACACCTTTTGAATGACACCAATCGGCATTCTCCCATAATTGGCATCACGACCATGCGCAAATAACAAAACCCCGACATCGGTTAACCTACTCAGGTCAATCGCTTCGGGGTCATGGCTAAGAATTTCATTACCAAAATAACGTTCATAAGGTGCTTCTGATGAAAAAGATAGTTCAGCTGTTCGACTGTCCTCGTTGACGCTGTCACGGCTGAAGGTTATCGTTCGAGACAACTGCTCACTAGACGGTGCTGATGTTCTATTCAATATTGTCGGAATCCTCGTCTGATTCTTCCTCATCTGGTTCCTCTTCCTCAATCGTTTCCTCTCCTTTCCCTGATTTTTCGCCAATCAATTCATTGATTAAGTTGATTTCCGCAGCCCGTTGCACAACCACGTCCCGCCAATCCTCACCCCTCTCCGCGCAGATGCGAGCAAGTGTATCTTGATTGGACTCAAGCGCTGTTTTATTGGCATCGGCTTCTTTTTTTGGATCAATCCACGTACTGCCTGGTGGCACCCATACGTGAGACGTGTATTTTTTTCTATCCTGAGCATAACCAGGCAAGCTCAACTGTTTCGAAAGAAACATTGACTCTAAAAACTCCAAGTAAACAGGACGCAGCACACGTTCAATCAGCATTTTTTGCAGCTTCTTGTAAAGCTTGCGATCCTCTATTAATCCTTGTCGAGCAGACGAGTAGTTAACTTGGGACAAGTCCCTTGAAACCGCCTCATAACTTAAACCAATTCCAGCAGAAGTCATTCGAACAAGTGTTGTAATAAACTCCTTGGAATTCGATGCTTGCCCAGCAGGTATGACCGTTTGAACCTCATCACCCGGGTTTAGTTCACCAATCATGCCAGGCGATAGCGATACACCATTATAATCAATGGGCGCTGAATCTCCCGTACCACGTATACCGCGACCGATTCCCCCTTGTGGGACGTCTTTCTTGATAAATACGGCCATACATGCCAGCACACGTTCTTTAATGGATATCGCCTCAATAAACTGATTGGCGTCTTTAATTCGCGGAAGCGCTGTAACGAGCTGCGATACCTCTCTAATTTGCAACGGGCTTGTTTTCTTGAAAAGAAAAATAACATCTTTAGCTGGAACGCGAACCGTTTCGACAGGATCGGTGAAATATCCATCCGATGAGCGTTTGAAGTGATAAGCAATCGGACGATTGTACTCGTCGATCTCTACGCCCTCCACAATCCGCTTCCCTTCTCCTGCTTGAACCATTGTATTTAGCTCATCTACCGAACGAACCTGCAATTTGAACGGGAATTCGCTATTCGGCACATAGACTTTGACAATTAGGATACCTCCGTCCACAACATAACGCCGAATAATCATTTCCGTAATTTCTTCAAGTGATTGCGTCGCTGTAATATCAATATTTTCAGCCTTGCAATATTCTTTCCACAGCGATTCAATCCGCTGATTCAACTCACCCGCTTCATTCCCCGGCAAATCGTGGGGAATTTTTGCCTGAAGCATAATACCGGTACCCGCTACATTACGATCAAACGCCTGCAAAATACCAGCCGCAATGTCGCTGTTATGCTCCAAATCCTGTGCTCGTGCCCGAATAAGTCCGCGTTCAGCTTGTTTCCGTTGCTCATTTGGCGTTGCTGACGGGTTCCATCCTTGATTAAGCCGTCCTCTACTGCCTGCATCAAAGACACTCATACCATTACGCCATGCCAGCCTTTTATATGCCCAGCGTGGGCTTACGGCCGCAATAGAACGATCTATCCAATTCAGTTTCATCACCTCCCTTCAAAGTAGGCTAAACGGAACATTCCTCCACCATTTTCAAGCGAGTTGATTTCTTTTTCCAAACGGTTTTGCTCTTCGTAGAGCTTCCCGAGATCAGGTCGCTTAATGCTCCGCGAACCGATTCGGTACTCTTGCGCACCGCCTAGTATCGCGCTAATTGCTTTCCTGACTTCTGCAAGCTGCTCGCGAAGCAACGTCAAGCGTTCCTCACTTGTCATAACCAAGAGCCTCCCTTGTTAACCCATGATTTTTTCTCCATCGGCTTCATATCTTCTGACTTTTTTTCGGAAACAGGAGTTTCATAACGCATATAACGAATACCCATGCAATCAGCTGCAAATGCCGCATACACTTCACAATCCAAAAAGTGATTATCCGCATGCGATGTTTTAGGACGCCAAACTTCCACGTCCCGCTTCCCGCGCTTCTCAATAACCTTCTCCTCAGCCGTCACCTGCTCGGCGTATTCCATGTCGCAATCGATGTATACAAACCATCCGCCCGGCTCATCCTCCTTCCGAACAATACGGTTAGCAATAAAATCTTTGTAATATTCACCATATACCAAGTAGAGAGATATACCGTACATCCCTCTTTCCTCCCTATCGATTTTGGTTAACCGATATTTTGTCGGCAGCTCATTAGAGGAGCCTTTAACGGCAACCGCCCATTCCGAATTTTGAGTACAGAATGTATACGTATCATCCGCATTGTATCCGGAGTCAATCGCACAAAGATTAACGAAATATTCCGTCCCATCCCGCGCCATATAGGAAATGTTCATCACATCTTCAATTTGAGTCCAAGTTTCCAATTCGCCATGCCGGATATTCGAACTCGTCATTCCCTCACCCCATGCACGAATGGTGTAATAAAATCTGTCCTTTTGGACATCGACACCCGCTGTTAACAATAAGGTTCGATCTGGCACAACGCCTTCCTCATAGCCGCTGACTTTTTCCAACACCTTGTCACTGTTCATTTTGACTTGCGTGTTTTCCCACGGCTCGGCCAGCCAGCTATTAATAAAGTTCATCAGCTCTTCTGGCGATTTTTTCGACGTCAAGAACTCATAGGCCACATCGCCAAACCGCACCCATGGACTGTATATAGCATTGAGGTGGAAGCCTGTCTTCGTTCCAACCTTCTTATTGCCCTGCTTATCCATCCATACGCCATTACGCAGCATATAAGGCTTGTGTACATCGCGAATTGGTGAAGCGCAGTTCTCACACTCGTAGTAGGCTGTCGCCCTTACTTCCTCGCGTGGTAGCGACTTATCAAACTTGATGTGCTTCAGATTGAATATTTGAAGCTGTCCACAATGAGGACACGGCACATAATAATGAAGCTGTACGTCGACGCTTTCCCACGCTTGCCATATTGGCCCGCTTTTCAAAGTAGGCGTTGAAGTTTGCATGATCTTCTTGTTGGATGCAAATGTTTTCGTCCGTTCTCGGGCAAGCGAACGGGGATCGGCTTCTTTCCCTGCACTTTTCGGGTATTTGTCGACCTCATCCATAAACAAATAACGAATGGCACGGCTTGAAAGCGAAGCTGGACTATTTGCCCCCGCGATAACTGCATACATGCCGTTGAATTGCAGCTCAAGAACCTTGCTCTCATCTTCCTTAAATCGTTCAGCCAGCGTCGGGCTGAGCTGGAGCATCGGTTGAAGCCTGTTTTTTGAAACGTGCTCAGCGAGTTCCAGCATTGGATAAACGACAAGCGTGGGGCCGGGGTCTTGAGCTACCACGTAACCGAACATATTATTCAAACTTTCCGTTCCTCCGACCTGCGTCGGCTTTACAAAAACAATCTCCTCAATCCTCGGATCAGTGAAAGCATCCATGATTCCCCGCAAATAAGGCGTGCGATCTGTCGACCATGGTCCCGGCTCCGCTGACGTCTTCGAGTCGAGTATCCTATGACGATCCGACCATTCCGATACCGTCAATTTCTCGGGTGGTCGAAGTACGTCTAGGGCATCCGTTATCCAATTCGGCCAATCGTTATTTTTTTGCATCATAAACGCCCCGTACCGAAAGTTGAAGCAGCGCCTCATTGGTCGTATCTGAAATAGATTGTTCGATTATCCTGACTTGATCGGGTTCGACATACGGGGAAACTTCCATAGCTATCCTTCGGCTATATCCAGACATCGAACGCTTGAGCACAACAAAAAAACGCTGGAGCTCGCTCACAACGTAATCACGATTTATATATTCACCTTTACTGACGGCATTCTTGAGCGTGGCCGCATCGGCCTGCTGCTCCTTCAGCTTCGCCTCGTAAAAAAGCTTTTGCTGTGATAAGGTCATTTCTTCCTCGGACTCCGGCTCTTTCTTCACGCCTCTGTTCTCCATGACCCAATGCAGGGTGGATTTCAGTTCATACCAGCCATTCGCCTTTTTGGGCATCCCCGCCTTGACCCATTGTGCAACTGTATTACGGTGTACAGACAGCACTTCGCATAGCGCAGATGTGTTGATACACAAGGCTTCGTCGATTATTTTAGTACCCGTTTTTGCACTCATTCCGCCCCCTCCTTTTGCACATTGCACTATGTGCAAATTTATTTAAACTCAGCCAAATATCGGGCTCACGCGCACCCGCACCCGACCTACCCCCTGGGAGGGACCCAAAGCCCAAAAAGCTCGGAAGCCTTGCCCTGTCTGGGCTCAGCCCATCTAACTGCCATTAAGGGGCCTTTCAGCCCTTCTGAGTTTCACATATCTTATAAAGTGTTAAGCTCAAAGCTTGCCCAAACTCCGCGTCCCTACTGCCTTTATGGGCGTTAGATGAAGCGAGTTTAACAACGCCTCAATGTGTGAAACTCACAGCCCGAAGGCGCTCATCGCCTTGCTGTACGACTCCTGATTCTTGCCGATGTATCGCAGCGTTATTGCCTCGGTTGAATGATTGAAGATGTACATGAGAAGTGCCAAGTCCTTCGTCTTCTCATACAAGTGAAAGCCGTACGTCTTCCTTAAACTGTGCGTTCCGATTCGTTCAAGCTTGAAGTGATCGGCTACATCTTGCAGGATTTGATAGGCCCGTTCTCGTGTTATTGGCTTTGCTAAATTATTCTCATCACACTGGCGTGAAGGAAATAAGTAATCGTTTGGCTGCATGTCCTTTGTGTATTTGGCAATGGCCCGCTTTAACGTGGGGTTAATTGGAATGATCTTTTCCTTCCCTGTCTTCCGTTCACGTATGGGCACTTCATCTTTACCTCGCACATCCTTCACTTTGAAGTAGAGCATGTCGGTTATTCTTAATCCGATGTTAATCCCCATAACAAAAAGGAAGTGGTCCCGTACATTGCGTTCTAAGAGGTAAAGTTTAATTTGTTCGATTAATTCTTGTTTCCGTATTGGCTGTACTGTATTCACATGATCTTCCTCCTCCTCAAATTGATTAATGGGCAAAAGAAAAAGCACCCTAAGGTGCCTCATTTAAAAATCAAATAGCAAACAATGCCGATAACTGTTGCTGCTATAATAGGAACTGGGCGTTTCTTAAACAAGAACCACGCCAGCCCGAACGGAATAACAATCCACAACATTGGCAATATATCATTCAACAATTTTGATGCAGGGCCCTCCATAATATTTCACCTCCCAAATAAAATTATTCGACATATACTTTTAAAAGCCTGTCGATAATGGTATTATTTGAGAGAGAGCTGTGAGGGAATGCACCCCCGGCTCTTTTCTGTATCAATATTCTATATTTTAAATAGACTTGCTCACAGCTACAGGGATATTCATCTTTGAATGAGTCCAATGCTTTTTATTACACTATTATTTATTTTTATAGATGGGTGAATAAAAATGCTGAGATGCTATATCTCTGCTTAAATTGGTTTTATTATTTTCTGATCAATATAATCTTTTACAATTCCTCTGTCATTCAAAATAACAAATATACGATCAGTTCTTTCTTTATTGTAAAGTTTTAAGTTCTCTTCAATTACTTCATAATAAAAGTCATCTATCAGTATAAGAAAGATATAATCAAACTCATTTGTTTGAGCAACTAAATTTTTAATATACCCAGGAAGTCTAGTCAAGTAATAACTTTTAAAAGAATCGCTTGAATCTAATAGAGAGATACCGAACTTAACATCCTCATAAGAGAAAACCCCATCAAACAACTCATCATTACTTCCGGTAAAATCACCATGATCTATTCGAAGTGTTTTGTAATTATCGTTATTTGCGACCTGCAATAATAAGCTTTGTAATAGCGATTCATATTTTAATCGATCTTCAGCTTTTTTTCTGGCTTTTTCCAATTCTTCATGCTCTTTCTCTTTATTCACTACAAAATTACCTGTCGCAGCTACCTCACTCATTATTGAGTCCCTAATTTTTTTCTCCAGCAGAGTGCTATCTTTCTCGATATATCCATTTTCATTTAATACCCCTGCAATTTTTGTTGATATATCTCCTACCCTACCAGAGATAATGTCTTCTATTCTTTTTTCAGTAACACCTGTAGATGATTGAATTCTATTTAACGCTTCTGTGGTTAAACGAAACACATCATTCTGCAATCGAATACTATCATCACTTCTTTTTACCATTACTTTTTCAGATGATTTACCCAAATAAATAGCTGTAATAGCAAGTATTATTGAAGCTGTAGATAATGCTATTGAAAAAACAAAATTAATAATCTCTGTGGTTCCTAAAGATACTTTCTCCGAATTCATATTTTGAACTACTATAAGACTTAAAATTCCTATAAGGAAACTACCAATCCCAATTCCCAATGATTTGTAAGTAATTCCCGAAAACTCCTTCTTCATTTCTTCTTTTTCTTTAGTATTATGGTTCTCCAAAAAATTCATCCCCTTTTATATAACTACACATTGTTAGTTATTCAACAAAAAAAGGGTAAATCCTCCATTTCTACGAACCTAAAAATTCAAAAAGTTGCTTACTCTGAACCCTGTATTAATGCCTGTTAGAAAAAATATAATCATGCAAATTGGTTTGCCGGAGAAAATCCATAATATCCTCTAACAACTCAGGGTCCGTTATTGGCTGCATTGTGTTCATGTGCTATCGCCTGCCCTTCCGACGCTCAAGCCGATTGCGCGGTGCTGCTGCCTGCGGCGCAAGTTTAGCGGCCAGCCATTCCAGCAATTTTCCCATTCTCTCTTTCCTCCTTCACACATTTGACCTTAGAACAAAACTGCTTGGAGCCTTCGAACCTTCCCCAGGGACAGCCACGGCATTGAGCCGGCTGTAATTTGTCGTTAACTACTACTGGTAGCCTGCGAGTATATCTCAACCGGCTCAACTCCTTTCCAACAAAAAAAGCTGCCGAAGCAGCTCCAATAAAATTATCCTTTCGTCAGCTGGTCGGCACAATGATCCGGCCAACTGAACAAGGGACAAGTCACCTTGTTATGGGGCATCTAACCCCACCTCACACCACACGCTTGACGCTCAACGTCTAAGGATGCGCAAACGCGCCGATCCCACCGCATGGCCGAGTCCTACAATTGATAAAGGTACAGTAGGTTCACCCGAACGTTTCCGTTCTTTATGATGAACTAACTGTACCTTTATGCGGTCTCAATTGTAGTGGCAGAGTACGGCACTTTACTGCTCATTCTCTGTCCATCTACTGACAATTTCGAATTTCTTAAGTGAGTTTGCTACCGATTCAATTCCTGAATTTAGCTTCCTGCTTACCGTTCTTTCTTCCATTAAATTATTCTCGGTATAATGCACGCTGGTGCTAGTATAGGAATTACATTCGATATATCGGTAACTAGTCATTTCTCTTACCAAGCTATCTTTTATCTGCTTAACCGCTCGTTCAAGACGCCGAACCTTATATTTGCAAAGCTCATAGTCAGCTTGTTCAAACTCGCTTAGCTTTTCAAATGTCTCAGATTCGTAAACGGTAATATCATTTATACACTGTTCGTATTCTTCTAGCAACTTTTTAGCGTTTTCTATGTCTGAGGCCGTCGCCTTCGGAAAAAGTTCCATTTGTTCGTGTTTCGCCGTTGCTTCCAATGCCTCTCACCCCTATAATATTATATAAGGTAGTGAGATTACCGCTTAAGCCCCTTTAGCTACGTTCCCCAACGATTCGTAAAGGGGCTTTTCCATGTAAACTTCCAATGCGTCAATTTTGCAACCCAGCTTGTCTAGCAATTTGTTTAGGTATTGTATTTGCTGGTTAATTGCTCCTGCTCGATTCACCATATGCTAAACCCACGCGATTCTTCTGCAAATTCTGCGAACGCTTCTAACTTTTCAATGAAGTCCTTTCTGATAGGCATGTTGTAGGTTTTCATATCCATGCGTTTTTCCCAGTCCTCCATATTTTGACGCTCTTCCTCACTGTAAGACTCCCATTCAGACCATTTTCCTTTTTCAATTCCTGCAAGTCCTCTTGCTGCAACAGCCATCATTTTTGCTGTTTTGGAATTTACATAATAACCATCATTTGAAAGTGGGCTTGCACCCCGTTTGTCCGGTGTATACCTATATTGAGCTGGCTTTATTGAATCACCTACCCCTACCAATAAACCGATTCCAGCATTCATCATCCACGGCCATGCAAAAGCACCAATTGTCATATCCTCAAGCTCTTGATTTCTTGGCTTTAAATCGTATCCCAAAGTAATTCCTCCTTATGTTCTTCAATATTCAAATCGCTAATTTGATCTGCCCGTCCGATTCGGATTCGTATCCCTCTTGTTGTTCGCTTGGATGCAGCAGTTCGTCAAAGATTGCTTCCAAGACCTGAACTACGATACTGTTCCCAGCCAAAGCATAGAGTGTTGCATTACGTTTTCCTGGTTGCGTCGGGAATTGTTCCAGCATCCGGTCAAAATCCATATCATCAAACCCTAGCAGCCTCCAGCATTCACGCTCCGTCAGATAACGGTAACTCCCATTTTCGTTACGGATAATCCCTGCATTCGGGCAGCGATCTTGCCTTTCGGTTATTGTGTAGCAAAACGACTCGATTACATCCAATCGGCGTTTATACACATCTTCTTTTTTTACAGGATTAAACTCCGCTATCTTACTTATCATTGAAGGGATATTCACCAGGTACTGCTCAGGTATATCGTCTTTGTACCCGTATTCGAGATAGTTGGATATATGACGCATACTCTTAATCTTTAATCTGCTAAAATCAAATACTTGGCTGCCTAACAATGAAATGCAAAATACCCTTTCCCGCGCGTGTGGAATTCCGAAGTTTCTAGCATCTACCACATCAAACGAATTTGTATATCCAAGTTTTTGCATAGCTCGGAGATACTCATTAAAGATCGGCATAACATCTCTGTCCAACACTCCTTTCACGTTTTCCCAGATAACAACCTTCGGCTTCCAATCGCCCATTTCACCGATAATTCGAAGTGTCTCAAGCATTAACTGGGATCGTGAAGCTTTAGAGGTTCCTTTTCTCCTCTTGTTGCCACGGCTGTTGTCCTGGCAAGGAGATCCATGCACCAAAATGTCTGGACGTAAATTCCAACCTTTTATATCCTGCGGACGTTGTAAATGGTCATATAAGGCGTTATATGCCTTGACCCGATTAGGCATAATTTCCACGTAATCAATTGACTTGTGGTCTACTCCGAGATTAATTAGAGCTTTCCTTGGGGCACCAATGCCTCCAAAAAGCTCAAGAATTTTAATCAATGGATCACCTCATGTTCTTCAATATTCATTGAGATACTAAATCTCTGCCTTTTCAGGCTCTTCCAGATAAATAAACACAGCGTCAGAATCAACTTGATTGAAAGTCATGCCGTTATGCCAAACCACTTGGCATTCATCTGCCATATCCTTCATGGCTTCAATCAATTCAGCTTTTGTCATTTAAATGAACCCCCCTATACTTTTACTAATGACCTCTTTATCCGTTTCGACTGATTGAATTGGTGCTGGAGCTGCCTGCACAATTGGCTGCGGTGTGCCTAAACGGTCGCGCTCGATGAGCCTGCGAACATAACCACTAAAGTTGGGACGCAGCATAGCGTGCTTATAACATGCCAATTCGTCAGGGTCGTCCAAATTAAAGCTCATTGTCTTGATAATCTTGCCGCTTTCCTTTGCTTCACCCTTTTTGCTCACCGTATACCTCCTTAGCAAGCATAAAGAATGCTGCTGCACTGGCGAATGTAGGTGAAACGCGTTCGCCGTTTACCAAGGGTTGATATGGAGCAGCGTGGATATAGTGACCTTGAAGCGCCTCGGCCATTTCTTCTGCTACTCCCCCAATTACACGTACAGGGTTTTCCTCGCCCCATATATTTTGGGTTTTGGAAATCAACAGACGCGCTATCGCAGGTATATCTGCTTGCTTTACCGTGTCCATTCCGAACAGTTCCGTGTCAGATGCTTTATCTACCTTCATGACACAGCCCCGATGAAAATAGCAAGTCCCCCAATTGAGCGTTCCTCCACCAAGGTCAACAATATGTGTGTACCCCTTGATCGGCTCCAGCATGCCCACCGTTGCACATTCAGCTGCTACTTCGATTTTATTGATGTTGAATTTCTTCTCGATTCCGTTAACCTTCAACACATGTTGACCAATGAGCATTTTTTTAATTGCTGATTTTTCTTCTTCCGTGTGCTTGGTGATGGTTTGGCCTACAATTATGGCATTATCAACATCGTCGGAATACTGATGCACGGCCAGTAGCGTTCTAAGTCTTGCATCGGCATTTGCCTTCGTATCTCCTTTTGTACTCCCTGCAAATTCGCTTTCAAATTGCGCAATAGTTCCAGCAAATCCTTTCCGACCTTCATGCTCCCATTCCATATCGTCCGAACCGTAAGCATTTTTCAACTTGCGTTCGCGAAACTCCCCGATTGCAGAACTAAACCTAAAGGCTCCATTTCTATTAACGATCTTCACATCGTAGTTCCCAGCGTCAATTCCTAAGATCATTTGAATTTTCCCTTCTATTAATAATGGAGTAATAACAGAGTAATAATTCGTCGATTTCTTTCGAATTTATTAATAGAGTATTATTCTGTTAATAAATTAAAACAGGATCAGTTGTCTTAATCCCCACATAATCTTCCAAGCTAATCGGCTCTTTTCCCCGCATGAACATTGTGTGCCCAATTTTACGCTCAAGCTCTACATATTTACGGTAAAGCTCAGGATTGCAGCGTGCTCCATGCTGGAGGTCATTTGCGCTACCCATGATGCAAAATACACAACTTAAACGCTGGTTGCCAGAAGCGTAAGCCCAGAATGGTTCCTGTCCTGCATCCGTGATAGCTTGAAACACCTTTTCCGTTGACCAGTCAAAAATCGGCATCCAATCCCACACATCCCTATGCCCGCAGCTCTCAGCAGCGTTATACCGAAAAGGCTCTTTTTTAGCCCGTGCTGCTGATTCATCAGAACGAATGCCCATGCAGTTGACTGCGATTTTCAACCCGCGGTCTTTAAGGTACTGCCTGATAAATTTGAATATCGGCCCGCGCTTTAGGTCACTGGTACATTGCCTATGCTTAGCAGACGGCCACATACCGCGTTTTTCCACCATACCAAGAAACGTCTTACTGGCTCGCACTACGTTGACACCGTGCTTGACGGTATTCCATATGTGTTCCTGCACGCCTTGCCACTCAACTTCGCCCAAATCTGCGTGCACCACTACAATCTGCCATGACGGTACGATTTTAGATAAATAGGCATACATGGCTTGGCTATCCTTCCCGCCAGAATGGGAAACAAAGAATATAGCTTCTGCATCAATTAGAGCCTGAATTTCATCTGGGACAATCACGATTCTTTACCTCCCTACATGCTGCCTTGCTTCTTCGATTGCCCGATTAAGCATAGCCATTAACTCATTTGTACCGCCCGTGTCTGGATGGTATTTTTTGCTCAGGCTCCTGTACGCCGTTTCAATATCCTGAGACGTCGCGTTCTTGGATACACCGAGTATTTTCCACCATTCCTTTTGTTTAGCTTCTGCTCTCTGCTTAGGCTCGTCGCTATGGCTTTCGTGCGAACGGTCCAAATTGACGAATTTATTAAACTGTTTCAAAAATACCAGCTCGACGGTTCCAACAGGGCCGTTACGCTGCTTGGCAATGATAATTTCGATGATGTTCTTTTTCTCAGACTCCTTATCGTAGTAATCATCCCGATAAAGGAAGGCTATAATGTCAGCGTCTTGCTCAATGGAGCCGGATTCCCGAAGGTCAGACATCATCGGACGCTTGTCCTGTCTCTGCTCCACGCCCCGGCTGAGCTGTGACAATGCAATGACTGGCACGTCAAGTTCACGGGCAATTTGCTTGAGCATACGGGAAATATAAGACACCTCTTCCTGCCTGCTTTCGCCCGACCTACCCCTGCCTGATACAAGTTGGAGATAGTCGATGAGGATTAAGCCTAAGCCCTGCTCACGCTTAATTTTCCGGCATTTAGCGCGAATTTCCCCAACGCTGATTGCTGGAGTATCGTCAATCACAATCGGCATATCAGCTATACGGCCAATTGCCATCGTCACCCGTTCCCAATCGCCATCAATTAATCTGCCTGTTCGGAATCGCGCTGACTCTATATTCCCCTCTGAGCAAATCATTCGGCTAACTAGCTGCTTCTCGGACATTTCAAGGCTAAAGACTGCCACTGTTTCTTTCGTCAGCTTCAAAGCTTCGGCTGCGTGAGTGGTGATATTCAGCCCCAACGCCGTTTTGCCTACTGACGGTCGCGCACCAATTACAATAAAATCGCTACGCTGGAAGCCAGCCGTCATTTTGTCCAAGTCGCGGAAACCGGATGGAACACCGTTTACATCGTCGTCACCTTGACGAGCATATTTGGCTTCCAAATCGTCGAACACTTCCGGAAGGATTTCCCTTACCGTCCGATAGCTCTTTTTCGTAATCGTATGATCTGCCAAGGCTTCCATTTTCGCCTGAGTGGATCTAATGATCTCAGCTGGATCGGTGAGCCGCCAAGCTTGTTCTATGCCTTCGTTTAGCTCTGAAATGATCTGGCGTTGAGCGTATACGCTTTTCATAATGCCGATGTAATGACCTACGCTAGTAGCCGATGGCGTTGACCTTGCCATATCAGCCATGTAACTAACGACAGCGCCATTTTCCAACCAACCCTTCACCCGTAGGCGTTCAGTTACGGTCACAATATCGACTGGCTGATTTGCTTCACAAACCTCAAGCATGGCCTTAAAAATACGCCGATGCTCCATCTTGTAAAACTCAACCCCGCGTAATCCACTTACGGCCTCGTCAGCTGCCTTGGAGTCAATAAGCGCAGCTCCTAAAACAGCCTGCTCGGCTTCAAGATTCTGGGGCAATGGATGCTGTTGAAGATTCTCCAATACGCTTCACGGCCTCCTTTACAGCATCCGGCAGGCGTACAAGCGTTTGTTCATCCTGCGCCCGTAGCTGAAGCATTTGGCGCGTCTCAGCAGCATTAAGGACAGCTGGGCCGGAAGATTGTTGCAAAGTCGATGCAGCGAGTATGCCGGGATGCGGCGGGAAGCCATTTGCTGGATTCAGGGTATAATTCGTCAAATTCTCGACGGCCCTGTCGAAAGGAACATGTTCGAGCAGCAAGCGCCATTCTTCGACCTTGTAATCATCGTAAGCAAATGCGCTATAAAAATTACTAATTCGCAAGAAGAGCTTCCTGATCTCTGATTCTTTCACGTTCCTCCGCCTCCCTGATTTTTTCCGATGCACTTTTGTTTTTCTCAAAATGTTTATCGTTTGAGTTCTGTTTTCCCTGACTTGTTTTCCCAGCAGCAGCCTTCAAGCATAATTCTGCATACTTCTTCCGAAGCTTATCAGGGCTTAAAATATTTTGTTGCCAAAAAGGGTCGGCTAATGCCCACTTGATCACTTCGCCTAATTCCTCTTTAGGTCGTTTATCAAGTTCAACGATCTTCCTAAAGTCATCGGCCCATTTCTGCATTTTTGCATTTTCTACCAAGTGAGCTTTGCCGATGCTTTCCACGAAGGTTAATAGTTTTTGGTGAAAGAAAATCGCCATTTGATAATATTCGTTATCCTCGGCATACGAATTTGAATGACGAGAAGAAGTCTTTACAATCTTTTTCTCCCTCTCTATCTCCTTCTCTTTCTCCTTCTCTATTTGTGTACTTTTTGCAGACATATTGCTTACTTTATCTTCGTTAATGTAAACATTAACTTCGTTTCCGTTAACATCAACTTCAATTATTGGGTAGCTCACCTTTTCCGCAGCTTTCTGCAAATCAATTAATGTGTATTCACGGATAAAGGTAATGCTTTTTCTCCTTTTGGATGCTCCTATGTATCGGAGCTGGAAGCCGCGAGAAGTGAGTATGTTATAGTTTTGGTATGCATTTTGATCGAAGAAACCCCACTTAATGCATTCATTAACTATCTCCATTACCAAGTTTCTGTTAACATTAACTCGGTTACTGAATACCTTTTGCTCACGTTCGCCCCACGAATAGTAGTAGCTATTTTTATAAATCTCACACATGAGCTTAACGACTACACCCAAACCTTCCATTCCAAAATCGCTGACAACTACAACTAGCTTGTCGTCGCCATCAAAACCAATGTCCAGCGGAAAGTAGTCTAGGCCCTCTTTTGTTGGGCGTGCCATGCTGGTGCCTCACCTCCGTCCTTTTTTGGGTTGCGGGCGACGTATTATCTCTACAACGTCAGTTTCAAACACATAAAGGTTGCGTGCGACCAATTGAATACGGCAAAATGTCCGCGCCTTGCCTGTCACCTCGACCACCTCGCCCGTCGATCCGCAGACCGTGCGCACAATATCGCCTTTTAAAACATAAATCAACTGGATTACCTCCCTTTGATGCTTGCCCCGCATCGTCCGACGCCCCGATCATGCCGATCTGGACGCCCGACGACAAAGGCAAACGCCTATGTCGCAACACTTATATCCTGTACATGGGTAAAATACGGCTTCTGACAATAGGGGCATGTCGGCTCCTCTGTCACTTCTGGGTCTGATGCGTACAGCTCGCAACAGACCTCACAACGCATGAGACACAAAATTTTAAAAACCACATCAGGCATGCTTCTCACCTTTTTCCGAAGAATGTACTTGCACGTCAACATTGCCCAGCTGCTTGAGCTGGTAGGCGTAGGCAAGCGCCCGCGCCCAATCCATGTCATGGCTTTTAAAGCCGTTGTTTGCCGTTATATAAGCCGCCATTATGAAGCCCTCCGTTGCCGTTTAGGCTTAGGTGTGCTATACTGCATGTATCCAATTTCATATTTACCTGAAAATGTCCAGTGACCGCTGGGCATTTTCTTCGTTTCTGGCCTTACAATCTTCACCTCGTAAAACGATGTAACAACTACACCAATAAAAGCTATGGCCCCTATGGCCTGCCACCACCATGAATTAATCAAATTCCTCTCTCCCTTCTAAATTAAGCTGCCCCCGTTACCTGCAGCATCGTTTGCAAGATTGTCATTGGGTCTGTACCACTAACCAATGCATGCCCCACATCCCTTGCGCCTGTCTTATCTAACCAAGACAAAAACGTCACTGTATCTGGCAACTTATGCCCCTTCTCAAACTTGGATATGCAGCTTCGCGAACGATTTAATAAATCTGCTAATTTCTCTTGGCTTAGTCCAGCACGTTCGCGGCATGCATGTAACACTGCTCCAAATCCTAGCATCCCTCTACCCTCCTCACGTTCCAAGTTGGAACAGACACGGCGAACAATGCTGTTGTAACATGTAGTTATACCGTATTGCCTGCATGCCTCTCATCCCCTGCCCGACATCGACAACGGTGTCGGGCAATTTTTTAGCAGCCGAAGCGCATGCGTAGGGCTTCGAGCGCGAGACGCTTGTTATTATCGTCCAACCGATCCATATCAGATAAATTGAATTTGTGACGCTCGTTGTAGAGGTGAAGCGCAAGAGAAAGCATGACTTTTTCGGACGTTGACCAAGGGCTTGCTTCCTTCTTCAATGCTGTGGCCTTGATTGATTCTGTTTTAAAATCAAAAAACTTTGTGTTGAAGCAGCTACTCAACTTGTTGTGATTTGCGAACAAATGCAGCGTACCGCGCCAGTAACGATCCTGCATCAAATGCGCTGGAATCGTTGTTTCCATGTAATCAACTCCTTATCTAGTTAATAGACTGCCTACATCATGCCAGCAGCTTCTTGCTGATCCATCCATGCGATTAGAACATTTTTTCGGAAGAAGATTCTGCTGCGAATGCGCACAGCCGGGAGTTCTTTCCGTCTTACCATGTCATAGATTAGCCAAGTAGACACGCCGAGCATTTCTGCCGTTGCTTTAACATCGAGTGTCTGGCGCTCAACATTGTTTGTTGTATTCTTCAAAATAAGCACCTCCTATGATAACTTTTGTTATCTAATTTCGTATGAGAATAGCTCTTCAAAGTTAGCTTCTAAAGCCGTACAGATACCTTTTGCTGTACCCGGACCAGGATTTCTTTCTTCTGTGATTATTTGAATAATTGTGGTGCTGGAAACACCGACAGCCTTTGCAAGAGCGCGACGCGAATACCCTTTAGTGATCATTCTAAATTTCAAATCGTTCACACTTTTAACCTTAATCTTTTCCACTGTCTCACCCACTTTGATAACATTTGTTAAATAACTTATGTGATCATAATACAAGCAATTGATAACTATTGCAAGCACTTTTTTTAACTTTTGTTATCAAATGTACTCACAAAGGATAATATTCATTTATACTGTTTATCAGAGGTGGAGTTTATTATGGACCCGAAAGAGTTTGGTCAGTATATTAGAGGACTCAGGAAAGGAAGAAAAATGACAATACGCCAACTAGAGTTGTATTCTAGCGTTTCGAATGCGTATTTGTCACATATCGAAAATGGAAAACGCGGCATGCCGTCTCCAGAAATTTTGAAGAAGCTTTATAAACACCTTGGAGTTACTTACGAGGATTTAATGGAAAAAGCAGGACACATAAGTCCAGAAGACGCATTAACAGATTTGCTGCAAGAAATAGATATCTCATCAGTAGAGAAAATACTCCATAACTATGCTTTTAAGCTTGATGGTAAAGAGCTTACCGAGGAGGAGGTAAGAGGTCTTCTTTCTTTTGTTCGAGCAAATCGCGCCCTAACTCAGTCTCAGTCCATAAAGGAAGCAGATTAATTCTTATCAGCAACTCAATCACATCTATTTCTTTTTTCATTTCTTCACTCCATCTTTTTCATTCATAATATTGCTCCAAGTATAATGCAAACATGTGTTCCTATACAAGAGGTATTTTCAATACTTAATCAAAGTATTTTAATTACCATTCTTTTGAAGGAGAAGCGCGATGCGGTACGAACCGGGTCGTTGCTTGCTTCGTCAGATTCTTCGTGACAAAAAAATCTCTCAAAGGTGGTTAGCTGATAAAGTCGATATGCCCGAAACGCAAATATCTGATTATATCAATAACCGCACTACTATGGGATATCCTACCGCTGTAGCTATATCAAAGACTTTGAATATACATGCGGAAGATTTGTACGAATGGAAGGCTGTAGTAAGCAAGCGAGGGAGCTAGTAACTCCCGGCCCGGTAAAAACTACAACTTATATTGTAGTTCTCTCTGCACCCCGCTTCTCATAAATTTAATATATCATCTTTTGTCACGTTATGTTGTCGATTTTTGGAATGATACTCTAACCAAATTTGTTACACATTTGGTTTTTCGTCCCACAAAGACGATTTTATTGTCTTATATTGTCGAATATCATCACAAACACGCTGCACATTTCGGCGCGGTATGTAGCATATTGCATCCGTGTCCTTGAGTGTCATGACATTGTTCTCTATGGATTCTACATGCAAACTATTGACAAGTTTACTCTGGTCTACTTTAACAAATCCATTTGGAGTCATGAGCCTTGTTAATTGCTCCATTATGGTTCCGTGTATTTCAGCATCTTTTGTCTTGATAATTATTTTTCTATCTTCGATTTTCACAAATAGTATTTTCTCATGCATATATCCCTCACCTGCCTATCCATGATGTCAGGTTTAATTTTACCAGCGAGGTGGTGCGTGGCGCATCGAACAATAATTTACAAACTGGGAGGTCAATATGGCAAAAGGAAGCATTAAGAAGCGTGGTCCAAACTCATGGCTGCTAGTTGTAGAGTTGGGTTATGATGCCAAAGGAAAGCGTAAGCAGCCTACTAAAACCATCCATGTCACCGATCCATCTATTTTACGCGCGCCGAAGCGACTTCAAATTCACCTTGATACAGAGCTTGCAAAATTTAAAATGGAAGTTGAATCTCGTGTCAATATAACCCCCGGCAAGAAAAGCTTCGTCGAATTCGTAGAATACTGGATTCAACATTTTGTAGAAATAGAATTAGAAAAAACGTCTGTAGAGAATTACCTATTCCATACAAGAAAAAGAATACTGCCCTATTTTGAATTGATGTATATGGAGAACATTACTACTATGCATATACTCGATTTCATGAAAACTCTACGCGCGCCTAACGCTCGTATAGATGGCAAAGGACCATTGAAATCAGCTACATTAGTTTACAATTTCCGAGTTTTGAGAAGCATTTTTACAAAGGCTTTAGAATGGGGAGTAATTACGGAAAATCCTATGGTTGGAGTGAAGAAGCCTAAAGAAGATGATGTAAAGGAAATGGAAGTGTATGACGAGAAGGAAATTAGGCTGCTTTTTACAGCATTAGAAATGGAGAGCCCTCAGCTAAGGGCAATGATTACTCTAGCCCTTACAACAGGGCTTAGGCGCAGTGAAATGGCTGGCCTAGAATGGAGTCGCGTAGATTTCGAAGCCCGCTTCCTATATGTGGTTCAGAGCATGCCTAAAATGAAAGCTGGGGTCCCATACCTGAAACTCCCTAAAAACAAAAAGCCGCGACGAGTAGGATTGTCGGAGCCCCTAATGGTTGAACTTCAGAATTTGTTTGATCTCCAGCAATCCGAGCGTTTAGAAATAGAAGATCAATGGAACGACGGTAAATCATCTTTTATTTTTTGCCATCCTGATGGCATGCCTTACAACCCGCAATGGTTTACAAAAAATTGGATAGACTTTCATCGGCGCCATAATTTAAAACAAATTCGATTGCATGATTTAAGACACACATCCGTATCGTGGATGATTTACAAGAAAGTACATTCAGAGGCCATTGCCAAAGTTGTGGGACACGCCAATATTAAAATGCTGGAGATTTACGGACACATTTTTGATTCCGTGGACAGAGCAGCCGCAGCCGTATTCGATGATATAAAGGACTGAGCTTTTAGGTATTATGAGGAGAAAAAAGATAATTTGGTGGACAATCGGTGGACAAATCTCAACTACCAAAAATAGGGAAACCCGAAATCCCTTGATACATAAGGGATTACACAAAAAAATCGAGCGCCCCTTTCGGGACGCTCTATTCATGGGAGAGGAGAAACCGGACGAAGAGCTTATGGGGAACGTAAGTCTTCTCCGCGGTTGTCTACGACATCTTGCGACGCCGATAATTTTATTTTGTCCGTTTTGCGGATGTTTATACCTTCACCACAAGAAAAAGGTTGGAAGACGGCCAAAAAGCTTCGGACATCCTGTATAATTCAAAGTAAGAATTAAAAAACTTACACCAATTTAAAGGGGATGCACCATGGACTTTGTGGCAATAGACTTTGAAACCGCCAACTCCAATCGCTCCAGCGCCTGCGCGGTCGGCATCGTTGAGGTGCAGGGCGGCAAAATCGTTTTCGAGCAGGTTTGGCTCATTAATCCGCAGCAGCATTTTGACCGGATGAACATCGAAATTCACGGCATCACTCCGGCTATGGTAGCGGACAGCCCTACTTTTTCCGAGTTATGGCCTATACTTGCGCCATTATTAAAAAATAAGCAGGTAGTCGCGCATAATGCTTCCTTTGATATGAGCGTCCTGCGTTATTGCCTAGATGATGCGGCCCTGACTTATCCGGCCTTTCATTATTACTGCACCTATCAGCTTAGCAAAAAACTGCTGCCGAACATGCTTTCCTATCGTTTGAACGTGTTAGCTAGCCATTATCAAATTCCGTTAAATCACCATGATGCGCTTGATGATGCGAGAGCGGCAGCGTTAATTTTAGCAAGATTGCTTGAGCAGGAGCAGCAGCTAAGCCCTACCGAGCTTGCGCTCGCCAAAGGCTATAAAATCGGCAAAATGCATGCTCGCGGATACACGCCCTTCTCAACAACGGCTGCTAAAAGCAAGAAACAAGCAAAGCCAGCCGCCTCTGCCAGTGGGAAACGTGCTACAGCTAGCGCAGCAGAAACAGCAGCAGAAAAATCTGGACTGCAGCTCATCAGCGGTCAAAAAGCTGACATTACTCGCCATTTTGGCTTGAATCAGCTGCTTGCTCGCGTTTCATGGAAATTGTTAAATCCGGCGATTGAAATCGACGCCACGGCCTTCCTGCTAACTGCTGCAAGGCAATGTAAGCATGATGAGGATTGCATTTTTTACGGTAATCCCGATTCACCTCATAACTCTGTCTGCTACTCCAAGATAGGACCCCATGAAGCACAGTTTAAAATCGATTTCAGCAAGCTGCCGTTGCAGATCCAGCGATTGGCCTTCACGCTTTCGATCTACGAAGGCGAGGCACAGCAGCATGATTTCAGCCAAGTAGCCGAAATCAGCATTTGTCTGCTGCATCCGCAAACGGAACAATTGATAGCTCAGTTCAATTTTGGCGAAGATCTACTTAAAGAAACAGCCATCGTCATTGGCGATTTATATTTGTACAACGGCAATTGGAAATTTGACGCCGTCGGCAAAGGCTTTTGGGGCGGTTTGCAAGCATTATGCGAAAATTTCGGCCTGGAAGTTAGTCAACCTTCAACTGAGGCACATTCATTATAACGACCGTGATATCGGGCCAGCCTTACTCCCAGCTGTCATATCTCAAGCCTTCAATGATCTGCGGTCGTTTCGTAATGCCCGCAGCGGCTTGCAGGGCAATTTTGCCTTTGCCGCTCTTCACCAGCTCAAATAGCTGCTCCGTATGGAATACACCGCCCGGCAGTCCGCCTTCATACACAGCGGTGGCAACAGCGGTCGCCACTTTAGCGGTCGCTGCCGCCTCATGGGAACCATCCACCAAATATTGAACATGCTTCTTCGCACCATTTTTCATTCCCCAGCCATCTACTTTAACCGCATAGCCGTCTGAGCCAAATCGCATCATCCCAAAGCTGCTCACAGCGGCAGAGCGAATCCATTTAACCTTCAGCAGCCGGAATAATCCCGTTGCGCGTATCCATGCGACCAAGCGGGTTACCGCACCTGAATCGAAGCAGAGCCTTGTCGATACGGTCGGCACTTTCAGCGTTCTTGGCAGCGACTGCTGATCGGAGAACGGGAAACGGTAAGCCATGCGGCTGCCGAGCTCCTTGCCAAAGTCGGTGCGTTTGCCGCCGCTAAAGCTGACCGTCTGCGCGACACCGCCATTTTCAATAATGGAAAATGCACGGCCAATGCTGTCTACCGTCCACTCTATCGCCGCCTTGCCATGCTGATCGCCGAGTCCAAGCATAATCGCGATATCTACGCTATCCAGCTTATCCAGCTCCTGCTGCGCCTTGCGAGCAAGCAAATTCGTTACACCTGGCGCTAGCCCGACACTCAGCACCGCTGTCGCCTGTGCCTGTGCTGCTTCCTCTGTATGCTTCTCTAAGCTGGTCAGAAAAGGACCATACGCCGAAATATCCACATAATGCGTGCCGCTCCTCAAGCAAGCCTGTACAAAGGCATCATCCGTCTGATCCATGCACATGACAACGAGCTTCACTCGTCCGAAATCCATCTCTTGCTTCCAGTTGGTTAAATTAAATGCCATTGGTTTCACCTGGCCGCCCGTCGGGTCCGCGAATTGCTTCGCTCGCTCTAGGCTTCTGCCCGCCGCATACACTTTTCCTGGAAACTTTGCTCCGAGCTGCTTGCTTATATCTCCGCCCACATGGCCGTAGCCGCCTATAACAACGATGTCTTGTTTCATTTGTCCTGCCTCTTCTCTTCTATGTTGTGCTCCTCATCTGCTTTGACAGCAAACCATCCTGTAATAAGGTAGGAACCGAAAAATTTTGAAATATGGCTAAAGCCGGCTTCCCGAAGCAGCTCTTCCACCTGCTCTGGCGGAACGGGGTCTGATTCGGCGCCAAGGGAGGCGGCAAATCGCTCCCAATCCTCAAGCGGAATGCCATTATCCAGCATGTGGCTTTGCCAAGCGCCCATTTGGACGGCAAAAGCTTCTTCCTGGCGATCACAGCTTATTGCAGCAATAAATAACGGTGCTTCCGGCTTCAGACGCTCGGCTATACTACGCAGCAGCTCCCTTTTCTGAGCCAGCCCCTTTATAAAATGCAATACCAGCAGGGAAGTCGCTGCATCGTACAGCTTGTCCTTCGGCAGCTCGTCTGCCGTTCCCTCATGCAGCGTTACTCCCGCTTCCAAGCGCTCCATCCGGATGCGCTGCTCTGCTATCGCCAGCATACGCGCAGACGGGTCAACCCCGGTAAAGCTCCACGCTGGATGCGCACCACCGAGCGTAACAATCTCCTGTCCGCCGCCTGCGCCAACGACTAATATGTCCTGTTCCCTTTCAGGGCCAAGCATCGCGTTCATTAAACGGTCCGTCATATCATACAGCATAAAATAGCCTGGTATTTTCAAAGAAATCGTTCGTCCATATCCCTCCACTTGGGGATCATTCCAACTCATCGCCTTCTGTTGCTGCTGCTTCTCATTCATCGGTACAGCTCTCCCTTCAACCTGTATATGGTCCGCTCTTTTCATTTCGGCGGGTATTCTGTAAAATGTAAGCTGTAATTAATGTTAATTATATCGGGTCGCCTCAAAATCACTATCCCATAAATGTGGGTAATCAGGAGAGCTGGAATGAACAAGCAAAGAGAAAGTGTACGGAAACAGCTCGCCAAATTAGAAGAGGCTAACCTCCGCTCTAGCGAATACAGAGAGAGACTGCTTGCAGAGCTGCGCACGACGATGCCTTTTGCGGCCGCATGCTGTACGCTTGTCGATCCGCATACGATGCTGTCTACTGGCGCAGTTACAGAGGAAGGCGTAGAGGCCATTCATCATCTATTGTTTGAATATGAATATTTAAAGGAAGATTTCAACTCGTATGAGGAGCTTGCCAAGCTTGCGGAGCCTGTTGCAACATTAAGCGGTGCAACCGAGGGCGATTTAAGCCGAAGCCTCAAATATATGAAGGTGCTGCAGCCTGCCGGCTTTGGAGATGAGCTGCGTGCAGCACTTACGGTGGATGGAGCTTGCTGGGGGTATTTGACGTTATTTCGGCTGCTCAATGAGCCGTTTTTTCAAGAAGAGGAGCGCTTATATATCGCTTCCTTAGTGCCAAGCATGGCCCGCACCTTGAAAAAAGCCAGCTTGCTGCTGCCAGGTAGCGAGGGAGCCGCCTTTCATGACGATCCTGGCATTCTGATATTGTCCGAGCAGTTGCTGCCACTATCAAGCAATGACGCTGCAAACAGCTGGCTGTCGGAGCTTAGGGGGTGGGAGTATATCGATGAGCAGACTCTGCCTAGACCGGTCCGCGCTGTATGCTCGCGAGCTTTGGCTGCCAATGCCGCGGACAAGCAGCTACAGAACGCTGCAAAAGTATGTATCCGGATTCCTGATGGCCCCTACTTATCGCTGCGGGCAAGCAAGCTCCAGGCTGCTGATCGCTCGGTTCAGCTTGCCGTTTGGTTCGAGCTTGCGAAGCCCGGCGATATTTTGCCAATCATTGCCGAAGCTTATGCGCTGACTTCGCGCGAGAAACAGCTGGTCGAACGGTTATGGCGAGGCCTATCCACGAAGGAACTGGCCAGCTCCCTGCATATTTCCTCATATACGGTGCAGGATCATCTCAAATCTATTTTTGCCAAAACAGAAGTGTCCAGCCGCAGAGAGCTGATTTGGAAGCTTTTTTCCCGTTACAATCTTTATACGAATGAATGAATCAATAACGAATGAACAAGCAGGCAGCTTGCCGCTTACGATTCGGTTGTCTGCCTCTGAATGCCAAGCGGGGTAGGCAGCCGATCGAGGCTGTAGCTGTTTTTTTCATTTTGATAGGCTGCAAGCTTCTGATCACCTATATTCTCCGCCCAATCCTTCAGTTGTTCCCGCTCGCCCTGATAGTCATAAAACGGGATGCTGAAACCGCACGCTGTCGTCACCTTATGAATATCTAGCACAATCATTTGCCTAGCGCCTGGCAGCAGCTCAAACCGCCCAATCAGCTCATTCCAGCGCTCGGTTCCTGGCAATATAACGTTTCCTGTGCCGAATAGCCGCATAATAACGGGCTTTCCCTCCATGGCTACAAACATAATCGTCATCCTGCCATTTTCCAGCACATGCGCACTCGTTTCATTGCCGCTCCCCGTCAAATCGAGATAAGCGACCTCCTGGTTCGACAATATGCGAAAAGTATCGTAGCCTTTCGGAGATATATTCACATGGCCCTCTGACGTCAGCGGAGCCGATCCTACAAAAAACATATGCTGTCGCCCGATAAACTCCTCGTGCTCCGGCAATAATTTTTCAAATGCTTTCCCCATTATGCTCAACCCCTTCTTATGTAACTCTATCCCTATTATATCCCAACTCCAACAGATGGAAAAATGAATGATGCCGAGGGCGGATCTTGCAGCGAGAACCGTTTCAGCCTTTCCACATCGCTTATTCCGCTGTATAGTTATAGAGAACGGATCAGCCTGCTATACGAAGAAGATGCTGTAGCACCATATAGAAGGAGAGAGATAATAATGACTACCCTTACCTTGCTTGATGCTTTGAAACAAAGACGCGCAGTTCGCAATTATTTGCCGCAGGAGGTAGAGGAAGAGAAAATTGCCGCTTTGCTGGAAGCTGCAACGCTCGCTCCTAACGACCGCCTGCGGGAGCCTTGGCATTTTTATGTCGTTCGCGGCGAAGCGAAGCAGCGTTATGAGCAATTGGCGCGCACCTATCTGGAGGAGCGTTTCCCTACCAAGCCGCATTTAGTAAAAGAATCTATTAAAGTGCTGGAAACGACGCCGCTTGCCATCGTCGTAACGGCCGATATCGTTGAAGGTGACGAAGCCTCCTCCAAGGACAATGAATATGCTGCAGCCTGCGCCATTCACTCCATGTGGCTGACCGCCGAAACGCTAGGACTTGGGCTTGTATGGCGTACACGCGGCATCGGCCTCGTTCACGACGAGCGGATGTTTGAGTTTATCGGAGCCCCAGTGGGCAAAAAAATTATTGGCACCGTCTTCATCGGCTATCCGCAAGGAGAAGCGCCTGCTACTGCGCGCAAGCCTTATTCCGAGAAAACGACCTGGCTGTAACGCATAATTTCGCGCAGCTCCTATTTTTCATGCAACCAGCTAAAGACTGCTTCGTATGATAAGGGATGAGTTCCTTATGGTAGGAGGTGCGCAGTTTTATGAATACTTTCGGAAGAGGCTGTCTGTATATTATAATCGGCTTCGTGCTGTTGTTTATTTTCGCTTTTGTTGCTGGCAGAGCCATTCACATTCCGTGGTTTATAACGATTCCGCTGATTGTGCTTGCTTTCTGGGCAGCCTCCCAGCGCAAAAAATAGCTGCCTCGCCCTTATATAATCGTCACGGTGCGTGTGCTTTGCTCCCATTCGATTTTTTTATTCATGGAAGCAGCCAGCGCACGTATCGTTACATACCCCGTTCCTTCATCCAGCAGCGACTCCAGCTCCTGGCCATTCACCGTTACTTTTGAACCCGTCCAGCCAATTTTCCCGCCGAGGCGGCTGCCAAGCGCTCTCGCCGGCACCCATACGGTGCCGCTACGCTCGTAGCCAATTATCTCCACCATCCCATTTTGTAAAATTGGAACCGTCTTCGCTCCCTGAAATACCGTCGTCTTGACAGCTGCCGCAGCCTGATCATCATATTGCCGCAGCCCATTGCTGTTAATGATGGCAATCAGCTTGGCCGCATAAGCCGGATCGGTTGCATAGCCGCAGGCCAGCAGCATTTGCGCCTGTTCCTCTGGCGTCTTCGCAAGCCTCACCCGATCATATCGCGTTTTCATAAACAGCAGATCCTGATCCTTCATAAAATGATACACGCTGCTGTATGCGCGAAAGGCCGCGCTCGTATTTATATTTCGGCCATCGATATGCTCCCATGTTCCTTTAACGACGGCTTGCCCCTGCCAGTAGGCATTCGGCGAAGCTCCTCCTACTTTAATGCCCCCTAAATTGTACCAGGAATGAATGACACCTCCGGTTTCCAAAATATATTGCGCCAGCCGTACAGATGGCAGCATCGGCGAGCCCTCGCGCCGTACTTGTAGGACGGCAGGCGCCAATGCCGCAATAAATTGCTGTCTTGTCATAGCCACCATCGCTCCCTCCCCCTTCTTTTTCGCAAGTTGTCCATCTATTCTTTCTTATGCAGCAAGCCTCTATTGCGGCACGGCCTACGCACACTGTCCCGCGCTCTTTGCGGAAAGCAACGCGCCCTCGATCGGCATCTCTCCTCTATTGCCGCCCCTGCTTCTAGTCATACGCCGCTTTTTACTATCCATTAGGTCATTGTCCATGAATCTGAGATACATCGTGAATACAATATAGTCAAGCGCGTATCCGCTAACGATTTCTCCACATGCAAATGACGAGAAAGGAAGGAAACAAGTGGCCAAATCACTTAAGCGCAAGCGACATCAAACGTCCGCCAAACGCAAGAAGCACAGCTCTTCCAATAAAACGCTGCTGGCCAAACGCCGTAAACGCAAAGCGGTCAAACCGCGCGCTAAACGGCGGGTTGAACGCAGACGAAAAAGCAACGGCAGCCTTCGAAAAACAAAAAATCGCGCCTCCTCTAGCCTATCGCAACACGCCAAACAGACCCGCCAATCAGAAGAGCATTCTGCTGCCAAAGAGGTACATGATCCGCAGCCTTGGACCGCACAGGGCATCAATCTTGTCGGTTTTATTCATGCGGAAATGGGCATTGGCGAATCGGCCAGACTCGCAGCGCGAGCGATTGAACGAGCCGAAATTCCTTTCGGCATTTTAAACTTCCCGCTTCAGGTCGCCACCCGGATGTCGGATATGAGCTGGGAGCATAAGAAAACGGAGGAACGCTCCTATAACACCAACCTGTTTCATATGAATGCGGATTATATGGCTCCGGCTAAGGACCATTTTGGACACAGCCTATTCCACAACCGCTACAATATTGGCTATTGGCACTGGGAGCTGCCTGATTTTCCCGAAGAGTTTGTTCCAGCGTTCAAGCTGGTGCAGGAGGTATGGGTATCCAGCCGCTTCGTGCTTGATTCGGTTGTGCAGAAATCTCCCGTACCTGTCGTCATCATTCCTCATGGCGTAGAGGTGGAGACTTCTCCAGAGGTTACGAGAGAATCGCTTGGCCTGCCAGAGGGCCAGTTCCTGTTCACGATGATGTATGATGTACAGAGCTATACGAATCGTAAAAATCCTCAAGCCGTCGTAGAAGCCTTCCGGCTCGCTTTTCCGAAAAATGATCCAACGGTCGGGCTCGTACTCAAGGTCAACAATACGAACTTCCGGCCAGAAGATATGGAGGCGCTACGTCAGCTCGCTGCCGAGCATAACAATATTTATATTATTGATCGTATTTTCTCCCGCGTGGAAGTCAACTCGCTGCTGGGTGTCACGGATTGTTTTGTCTCGCTGCATCGCGCCGAAGGCTTTGGACTGGGCCTCGCAGAAGCAATGTATTTGGGTAAGCCGGTCATCGGCACGAACTGGTCCGGCAATACCGACTTTATGAACGAGACCAACTCCTGTCCCGTCAATTATGAGCTGGTTCAGGTCGGTACCGATTGGGGACCGTATCAGGGGTATCAAATTTGGGCCGAACCCGATGTGCATCATGCCGCCTTGTATATGCAAAGGCTTCTGCAAGAGCCAGAGTGGCGCGCAGCCATTGCAGCGAAGGGGCAGCATACGATTCACACTTCCTATTCACCGCAGGCGGTTGGCAGCATGATCCGGGGACGCCTGACCGAGCTTGCGCTTCTATAATAACTGGAAAATCAAACGAAACACGGACTGCCTCTGGCGTGAAAGCTGGGGCAGTTTGCTTTTTCCAGCCGTTCTCTCTCAGGCCTCCTTAGCAAAAACATAGCAGCAGCGTAAAATACCCTCTGAACCTCTATCAGACAACGATTAAGCCATCGTCCGATTTTCAGTCTAGAGGGTATGAACTAAAAAGCTCTTCTAGCGCGTGCGGTATGCAGCAAGCTTGGGTCATCCTGCGCGCAGCCTAACCTAATTCCGCCCGCCAATAGCTCAGCAAATCCTGCATCGTCTGCTCAAAGGGAATTTCCGGACGCCAGCCTGTACGATGATGAAATTTAGAATAATCGCCAATCAGCTCCGGTACATCCGCAGGCCGCAGCCGTGCCGGGTCCTCCTGAATCGAAATGGTGCTGCTGCTAAGACCAACGAGCGTCTGCAGCATCTCCCTAATCGCCCGGGAGCTTCCCGACGCAATATTATACACTTCTCCAGGCTCGCATTTTTCAATGGCCAAGCGGTACGCTCGCACCACATCGCGCACATCGGTAAAGTCACGCTTCGCCTCCAAATTGCCTACATATAGAACGGGCGGCTTCAGTCCCCGCTCGATTTCAACGATCTGCTTTGCAAAATTGGAGGTTACAAACTGCTCGCCGCGCCGCGGTCCTGTATGGTTGAAAGTACGCATGCATACAATATGCATGCCATAGCTGCGATAATATTGGTAGCCTAAATAATTTTGCGTAATTTTGCTGACGGCGTAGGGACTGAGCGGCCGCAGCGGCGTCGTTTCCTTAATCGGAATATCCTGCGTTTCTACCTGGCCATATTCCTCGCTGGAGCAGGCGAGCAGCAGCTTGCAGTTAAGGCCTGCTTTTCGTACAGCTTCCAGCAAATGAATTTGCCCGGCAATATTGTTGTATATCGTCGCCAGCGGCGATTCCCAAGACTTTGGCACGAAGCTTTGCGCTGCTAGATGAAAAATCATGTCCGGCTTAACGTCCGCTATCATTTTTTCCACATCGGCTTCATTAGTCAGCTCGCATTCGTATAACTTAACAGACGGCAGCAAATGAGCGATATGCTTAATACTGCTGGTCTTCCTAACGGTGCCTGACACTTCCATTTGATGCGCCAGCAAATGCTCTGCCAAATGGCTTCCGGCAAAGCCGGTTATGCCTGTAATCAATGCTTTCACGGCATGCCTCCTTCCCGATCAGCATCCATTGCGGCTATTGCTTGCTTTACCGCCTGCTCCTGTGTTTTATGACAAATCAACAGTCCCTCGTCTGTCGATACGACGATTAGATTATCAATGCCAATGACCAGCACCCGCTGCCGCTCCGTATAAACAATACTGTTGGTCGTTGCCGTAGGATAGACGCTGCCCAGCAAAATATTGCCCTCGTTGTCCTGCCCGAATATTCGTTCAAGCGAGGTCCACACGCCGACATCGTCCCAAGTAAAAGCAATCGGCAGCGTGTACAGGCGTTCCAGCTTTTCAATCAGTGCATAATCAATAGAAAGCTTTGGCAGCTGCACATACGCATGTGCCAGTTGCTCCCCTTCAAGCTCAAAAACACGCCACATATCCGGCTGGTACAGCTGCATGTAGCCTGCAATAGTTGACGGCTTCCATATAAAAATACCGCTGTTCCAGTACATATTCGGTATCGTAATCAGTTCCTCCGCCCGCGAGAGCGTCGGTTTCTCAATAAAAGCTTTTACCGTCTTAATGCCTGGCCCATATTTGCCATCTTCATGCTCACCCGCTTCAATATAGCCGTATCCCGTCTCTGCCCTTGTCGGCACAATTCCCATCGTTACAACAACGCCTTCATCGCGCGCCGCTTGCTCTGCTGCCCGCAGCGCCTCCATCAGCTCGGCAGCATCTGGAATATATTGATCCGAGGGAGCCGTTACAATCACTTCATTTAAGCCCCGTTTCTGAAAAAAGCTCGCCGTCAGCGCAATGCAAGGCGCCGTATCCCGCTGCTCCGGCTCAATAATGAGCTGTTCCTCGCTAAGCTGTGGCAGCTGCTCCCGAACAAGCGGCAAATAGTTGCGGCTTACTGCTACATATATATCCTCCTCCGGCATGCAGCTGCGAAAACGGTTGTACGTTTCCTGCAGCATCGTAGCCTCGCCAGATGTTAAGGAAAGGAACTGCTTCGGCTTTGCCGTCGTGCTTCTCGGCCAAAAGCGCGTTCCTTTTCCTCCTGCCATAATGACTGCCTTCATACCGGTTCACCCCAAAATAAATAGCTTTCTATTATACATGTGCGTGTAGCCAATATGCAGCTCCTTCCTACCATAGCCGGCTCCGAAAGTATAGTATCGTCTCTTCAACATCGTATGCTTTGCTAGAGCTTTCATAGTGGACGAATTGCCTGCCCTTGCTGCAAATCGGGCATTTATCGCCGCCTGTATTGCAATTGAAGGAGGAGTGAGGAGGTGTGTGCTTTTTTTTCGCGGTATAATCTATCAATTTAGAAAATATACGATTACCCTTGGACAAATACCGTTGCTATCTCTATCTACCAACATATGATGTGGTATACGATTGAAAGGAGATGAATCAATTATGGGTGAAACTGGATTAACTGGTTTAACTGGACTAACTGGTCTTACAGGACTTACTGGTGCTACTGGTCCCACCGGACCAACAGGACCTACGGGTGCTACTGGTCTAACGGGATTAACTGGCCCTGCTGGCCCTGGTTCTGCTGTTGTAGGTATCCAAGGTGCTGTTCCGACTGCTATCCCAACTGCTGCTACTGCTGTCACTGCCGCAACTCTGATTGTTCCGGTAACGGCCACTTCCAACCAGGTGATTATTGAAGGTACTGTTAATGTATCCATTAGCTGGACTGCCCTGCTGGTTGTAGCTCTCAATCCGACCATTACGGTAGACCTGCTGCAAGATGGCGTCGTTGTTGCTACAGTATTAAGCTCCGACTTGCTTGCGATCACACTGCTTGGATTGTTCTCTTTGGACAGAGTGATTCCAATCACTTACTTCAACGGCGGTCTGGCTGCTGGCAGCCACACGTACGATCTGCAAGTTACAGTATCGGGTGTCGTCATCGCTCTTGGCACTACAGCTGAAATTGTTTACTCGTCGCTTACTGCTACAATTGGCACTATCCCTTCCTAAGCTGCTGCGCCCACCACAGCAAACAACCGTCCCTCACGGGACGGCTACATAAAAACGGCTGCCTTTGCTTTAAGCCTGAATTGGTGCTTCCCCTTTGACGATTGAATTAGCCATATGGCCAAAATCAAGCGCAGCCCTGCCCATTTCTGCTGCGATCGCATCCGCAAGGATGACAGCCGCAATGCCTGCTGATACTAACGCCAGTTCAAAATCATGCTGTCTGATTTCCCCCATCGCCCGGTCCACATCATGGATTCCCTGAACCTGTGCTACAGCGCCCACAACCGTTACGCCGCTCTCAGTAAGCACTTTGGCGAGCGGCTGCGCCAAATTCCCAATGACAAGCACTCTCCGTCCACTCATCAGGCGGGACAAATGTCCGTCTTGATACAAACGGTAATTGACGAGCGAATCTGTCAGCACCTTACTGCGAAAATCAATGCCATACGTTTGAAAAACGGCCGTAGCCAGCCGTTGGTAGTTCGGCTGCCGCAGCTTTGGAATGCCGACAATGTCGGCCCGCTTTACCGCTGCCAGCAAGCGGTCGCGGGCGGCAATGTCCGGCACCTTCACTCCGGCATACTCTAAAAAACCGCCCTCGTGGCGAACCTGTTCAGTTGGCAGCACAGCTTCCTGTGCCAGCGTCAACAGCTCGCCATCTCCAAGTCGCACGACAGATAGCGGCTTGCTCTGCTCCAGCGCTTCCATCAATCGCTCAGCCACCTGCTGTGCAGTCAAAAGGTGAACGATGCGTTCTCCTAGCGCAGCGATGCCTGATGCAATAACCTGCGCTACGGATGTATCTGGGAGGACATGAGCTTCCGGCAGCTGCTCATCGATGATGGCGTCGCCGCCTTCGTAGCGTCCGATTTTCAGCCCTTTCTCGTAGCCTGCCTTCTCCGCCGACTCCCAGCTGTGCGAGTGGTCTGCCCTTTGTCCCTCTGCCTGCTTGGTACCATCTTCGTAGCCTCTGCTGTATCCTTCTTCATGACCGATTTGATAACCATCCTCATACGGTCCCTTAGCCGCCTGCGGCTTGGCAGGCTTTGCAGAGCGATTTTTCCTTTTTGAAACGGCACGTCTCTTCCGCCGCTTAATCGGAAGGCTGGCCGTTTTGCGCCTTCTCCCCATTTTCATGCTGAACACCTCCTGTATTGGTGCAAAATTTGCGTGTGGGCCAAGCGTAAACGGCTTTGCCATCCTCTGGTGGCAGAGCTTCCGTTTCGCGTAGAAATATAGAGAAAGGATACCGTTAAGTTATCCTTTCCTATATTTCAAGGTGAAACGGCTCGCGCCATCCTTTGGCGGCGCAGCGCGTTTCATTCCGAGAAATAGAGAGAAAGGACAGCGTTAGGTCATCCTTTCCTATATTTTAAATAAACTGCTGCGGGTCCACGCCCCATTTGTCTGTAAACAGCTTCCGGTTGCGGGCGAGCAGACGCTCTACAGCATCCTGGCCCTCCTGCTTGAAGCTTGCGCTGCCATGATGAAAGACGAATGTATCCTTAACCATCAGCAGACGGTACCCTGCTAGCCGCGCACGGTAGCAATAGTCATCATCCTCATAATGTCCTGGCGAGAAGCGCTCATCCAGCAGACCAATTTGATCCATCAGCTCCCGCGAAAATAACAGGCAAAAGCCAACCAATCGGCTGGCCTCCTCATAATCGCCTGCGGACTCTGCGGCAAGCTGCTCCGCCATCTCCTTATAATTGCCGCGCATTTCGATTTGCTGCTTGCCGCTTACAAAGTTGGACATCGGCCCCGCGATGCCAATCTGCTTGCTGCTGCCTAAAGCCTGCCGCAGCTTGCCCAGCCAACCAGGTGCCACCAGCACGTCATTGTTCAGCAGCAGCAATTGATCACCGCGGGCCAGACGCAGCCCCCAATTGCAGGCGGCGGGAAAGCCTTGATTGCGCGGCAGGCCGATGAATGTGATTTGCTGCTCGCGCAAATATTCAATCGTTCCGTCTGTTGAGCCATTATCAACGATGATTAGTTCATGCTCTTCCGGTGTACTACTGCGAATGGAATAAATCGCTTCCTGCAGCAGCGGCAAACGGTTGTAGGTCGGAATAATAATACTGGTCAGCATCTATTCCCCTCCTCGGCCAGCATTTTTGCGATCCCTTACTCCGTCCGCATATTGCAGGCGGGCATTTCCCGCCTGCATCATCCACTCCAGCGCTTCCAGATGGTCGCCTACGATGAGCCTCGCCACATGATTGCCCATGCCTACATTTCCCGGACGCAGCCGATTATGTCGAATGACATCTACCATGCTCGCTGTACCTACCTTAAGACCATATCGGAGCGCAATCACCTGCGCCTTTGGCGGAACGGCCAGTTGGGCTGCTCCAATAGCCTCAATCGCTTTACGCGAGAGAGCATGCGGAACGGCAGTCAAGGAATTAACGGTAAGATCGGGCCGATTCACCGAGCGGTTCACGAACTCCTTCATCATCATGACTTCATCTCTTCCTGAAAAATTCCCCATATAGGAAGATAAATTATTGAGCACCATATCCGTCCCTCCAGCGACTGCCTCAATAAAAGGCAGCAATTGCTCCGAAGCAACCGGAATATCCGCATCGACGAACAGTACAATATCCGAAACCGTGGTTCTTGCGCCTACCGCCCGTCCCACATCATGACCGAGTGCCCCAGCGTAATGAATGAGCACGGCTTTGCCGCTCTCCCGCACTTTGCTGGCCGTCGTGTCGGTTGAGCCGTTCACCACGACGACGATTTCATGTAGAGGAAGCCTCTCCAATTGCTGAATCATGGAGGCCATGGATTCCTCTTCATTCATCGCCATCACCACTGCCGCAACTGCCTGGTTCGTCGGCAGCAGCACCCAATTCGGCGCCGGGGTTCCCGTAGCGGCAAAATATCCTTCTATGAAGGCCTTCATACAGGCCAAATATGCTGATTTGGAAGCTGCCCCGCCCGTCGCCAGACAGTAGCTATGCCATAGCCGCTGCAACTGCTGCAGCTCATCGGCTGGCTCAGGCTCCTGCCTCGCCGTTAAACCCGCTGCGAGCCCGCCATTTCGCGCTTTTGCACACTGCCCTCGGATAATGGCAGGCTGCAGCGCCCCTCCGCGCCTCGCCTGGCTCCTGCGATGTCTGCGCCCGCGGGCCGCAAGGCGTCTGGCTGTGCGGCGGCGAATGCCGCCTTGTGAGCTGCGCGGGCCTCTTTTCCCCGCACGGCCGCTTTTTCTACTGCGGCTCCTCAACCTATTCCACCTCGCATCCATTCGGATATATTCGTTTATGTTGTCATTGTATGTAGGGATAAGGCGGACGCAACGGCGGCTGTACGTCTATGAGAAGGAGAAATGTGCGCTTTTACTTGGCGCAACTGCCCTATCCTATCTGGCAAGCTCCACATAGGATAGTGTAGTTATGCTTCTATTTTGCAAGGCAGGAGGATGTTATGGACTGGACATTTCACAACCCGAAATTTATTGCAGATGCGGCACCTGAGCTGCCCGCAAGCTTTATGGCAGGCGGAGCCTGGTCCGGGCATCGAAAATTTGCTTATGATCTTGTCCGTTTTGCCCGCCCGAGCCTGATTGTAGAGCTGGGAACGCTGTACGGCACATCCTATTTTAGCTTTTGCCAAGCGATTAAGGATGCTCAGTTGAAAAGCGCATGTTATGCGGTGGATACTTGGATGGGCGATGCCCATACCGGAGCTTATGGCACGCTGGATGATTCGATGTACGCTGCAGTCAATGCAGTAAGCGCCCGTGAATTTCCTGGTATTGGAACACCACTGCGCGGCACCTTTGACCAGGCGCTGGCCGCCTTTCCCGACGGTTCGATTCAGCTGCTGCATATTGACGGCTACCATGTGTATGAAGCTGTTCTGCATGACTATACGACTTGGCTTCCCAAGCTTGCGGAGGGTGGCATTATTTTATTTCATGACACCGTTGTTCGGCTCGCGGATTTTGGCGTTTACCGGCTCTGGGCGGAGCTTTCGGCGATGCCTCACCTGCATTTCGAGCATTCCAACGGTTTGGGCGTTCTATTCCCTAAAGGCTGCCCAGCCAGCTTCCAGCCGATCATTAGGCGGCAGCAGGAGCTTGCTGATCATTACGCTTAGCGATGGAAGCATATTTAGCAATTTCAAGCATTATGCAGCGCGCAAAACGATACGCCGCACCAGGTGCGCTGCATGATCCGGATTGAAGGAGGCGATCCCTATCTACACTATCCCTCAGCAATTTTATGAGAAAACGAGAGATTGGGCGCAGCAAGCGGCTGTCCCTCCCGATCTGCTTTCCTATTATTATCATGTCATTTACCCGGCTGAAACGTTAACGCTCCCCGCCGGCAAAGGCATCGATCAGCCACGCTGGGTGACGGCTTCTGCCTTTGATGAAGCTTTTGTAGCGGCCATTCCTGGCGGGCGGCTGGTGACGAGCAACGCATATGTTGTTACGCCGGACAATAAGCGGCTGCGCGATGTTGAGCTCGACTGCCCCCTCATTGATTTCACGCAGCTGCCGGAGCCGCAGCATTTCAAGGGAACGGTCGCCACGCTCATTTGGGGCTGGAACATGCCGCATATCAAGGCATGTACGCAAAACATTTTCGGACATTGGTTTTTCGATCTGCTACCGAGGCTCCATTTGCTGGAGAAGAGCGGCATTCCGATTGACAAATATGTCATCGGCAAGCTGTTTCACCCTTTTCACTATGAATCGCTTGCCATGCTAGGCATTCCGCTCCATAAGTGCATTCAGGTCGAGGATGCGGACTTCCATCTTCTCGCCGACCGCCTGATCGTGCCGGCGGTGCCGCTGATGGTCGGCAAATGTCCGCCGTGGGCGTCGCATTTCATGGCCAAGCGGCTTAAAGCTGACCGGCGCGTAAAAGCCAAAAAAGGCTTCGAGCGCCTCTATATTACCCGCAAGGATGCCCAGGCCCGCTTTGTCGCCAACGAGGAAGAGGTTCTCCGTTTTCTGAAAGGCAAGGGCTTCAGGGAAATCGTGCTCACTCCGCTCTCTACCGCAGAGAAAATCGCGATTTTCTCGTCAGCGCAGCATATTGTCGCCCCCTTCGGGAGCGGCAGCATCAACATTGCCTTCTGCGAGCCGGGCGCAGCTCTTTTGGAGCTTGCTCCTTCCACCTTCGTGGACCCCTACTTCTGGAAGCTATGCGCACATGCTGGCGTAGACTATTATGAAATCGTATGCGAAGTGGAGCAGCCTCCCAAGCCTTTCGTCGGAACGGACAATATTGTCGTTAATATAAATAAGCTTGAACATGTGCTTAAGCTAGCGGGCCTTTAGCCCGCTGCCCACAAATCCTGCGCCGATGCTGCGAATAACTGCCCTCGCGCCCACATATATTGAATTCGCAAGCGCAACATTTTTCATATTTCACGGAGCAACGGCTGGCATCCTTCCTGTTAGGCAGGAGACAGCTTCGCCCTTGGCAGGAGGTTTGTAACAATGCGGATTCTTGTATGGTCTGTCCATTTTTCCATCGGCGGTGGGATGAGGCTGCTCCATAATTTAATTTCAGCTATGGCCAGGCAGCCGGACGTCGAGCAGATCAGGCTCGTCCTCTCGCCCGATTCCCTTATTCGCAACGTGGCGGAACTAAAAGCATTAGGCAAGGTTGAGATGGTATCCACCCAGCACAGCATCGATTCCGACCAAAATTCCTATTTGCTCGCCGGTATCGACGTCGTCTATTACTACTGGCCGCATACCCACCCTTATCACGCCCTTGACCGTCCCACCGTCTGCACCTTTCACGATACGACGATGTTCGATTATGTCCCGCCTTTCACAAATGGCGAGCAGCTTAAGGGCCACTGGATTTTATCGAAAAAATGGCTGGACCACGTCACGTCCGTCGTCGTTTCTTCGGAGCATGTGAAAAATCGCCTCATTGCTCATTTCGGCCCTCGCCATCAATCGGCTACTGTCGTGCCCCATGCCATTACACCGATTGCCGCACAATATGCAAGCCAGGTCTCTCCTGCCACCGCTGCCCGCATTCCGTCCAAATACATCATTTATCCATCCAATACATCGCCGCATAAAAACCACAACAATCTGCTCGAGGCCTTGTCCCATTGGAAGGGGCGCACCAAATGCCCGCTAGTGCTCACTGGTTATTTAACCGATACGCTGCGGCAGCCTTTTCCGGATTGCACGCCGCAGCACAGTTGGATTCCAACGCTCATCTCCACCATTCGCCGAACAGGGCTTGTCGTCAATCGTGATCTTTACCCGCTCGGCTTTGTAGGAGATGAGGATATTCCCGCACTCATTAAAAATGCCTGGGCGCTCATTATGCCCAGCCTTTCGGAAGGTGGCGGAAGCTACCCGGTCGAAGAAGCGCTTCGCCTCGGTACTCCGGTGCTCTGCTCGGACATTCCGGTGATGCGAGAGCATCTGGCGCGGCATAGTGCCAAAATCGCCTGGTTCAACCCCCACAGCCCCGATTCCATCGTTCAAGCGCTTGAAGATTTGACTGCCAATTATGATGAATACAAAAGCTCCGCCATGGCGGGCATTCATGATCCAGCGGAAAGCTGGGATGATGTGGCAAAGCGTTATTTGAACGTTTTTCGCGATACGTATTGGCGGTATTACGGCAAGCAGCTGCCCTAGTCGGCAGCTGCTTGCACCTCTTCAATGACGTTTGCATAATCTCCTGCGACATCCAGCCATCTCCTGCTCAACGCGCCGCTAAGTGCGGCCTGCTGACGTGGGACAACCTCTTCCCCCTCCCGTGACAGCCGTGCAATAGCGTCCGCCATCTCCTGGATATTATGCGGATGGAAGGTTGCGAAGCAGCTCATGTCGCTAATAACCTCCTTCACCACCTCCAGCCTTCCGAAGGCGACCGGCGTATTCATCAGCAGCGACTCCAATATAGGGAATGGGCAGCTGCCCTCGAAGAGCGTTGGAACGATTGTGCCTGCGGCATAGCGGTATAGGGAAGGCAAATCTACTGAAGCTATGCGCCCCATAAACACGATTGAACTGCGAATAACAGGATCAGCAATTTCGCTCAGCGCTGCCAAAATTTCCTGCTGCCGCGGGCGGTTCCCAAGATCATCTGTAAAAACAAGCTTCATGCCAGATGCTCTTCCTGCTTCCGTCTGCTTGAACAGCGCAAAAGCTTTGATGAGGCCTTCATGATTTTTATGCAGCCTTACAACCGACGGGAAGGTCAAATATGGACCATCCAGCTTGTAGGCGCTGCGGAACTTCTCCTCGCTATGCGTTTGAAACACCGCATATTCCTCATGCGGCGCTGCAAAGCGCACGACAGCCGTTTTGTGGACAGCCAGCTCGAGAAACTCCAACCCCTCATGATTGCGGGTAAACTCCGAAGCGAAGACTACCTTCGCCGCTTTTTCCGTCACCTTTTGCGCTACAGAATGGATATATTGGTAATGCTGGGTATACGCGCTGTACAGCTCAGGCAAATGCAAATATACGAGATCATGCAGACAAACCATATAAGGTTTTTCCAAATATTGCGCGAGCGCCATCCCAACATATGGCACAATCCATATGTCCGCAGGCACGCTGCGGTTCACCGTATCCATGCTGTCCGTGCGGTGCAGCTTCAAACGATCGCCATAAGCCGCGCGCAGCGGGGCATACACAGCCGCAGCCTCGGCAAAATTCGCTTCCGTTGTCGCCACATGAAGGGTAAAATCATTCTCCAGCGCAAGCAAGCCTTCCGACAAGCGGACGATGAAACGACCGATGCCTTCGCCATCCATCGCAATTTGCACCCCAAAGCAAAGGAACATGCCGATTTGCCGGCTGTTTATACGGGCCGCACTCGCCGCAAGCGGAGGTAAATACGGCGCCCCAATGAGCAGTCCAAACTCCTCCGACATGACAAGGCTCGCTATCCATGCGCGCCGCAGCAGTCCTTGCTTCAAGGCCGTCGTGTATCGTCCTACCTTATTGCTATCCGGCGCACGATTCATTATTTGTACATGGATGCCGTGAATAAAATCCAAATCCGCAGCGGGGAACAAATGCTGAATCAGATGGGCTGTCGTATTCGCTTCTCCAGATGGCACTCTGGAGAAAATAGCATCCGCCTCTGGACTCTGGATAAGAGCCGCAGCAATAACCGCCCGTGGCGTGCCATGGGCCAGATGACTGCGATGGCCGTTAAAGCCTTCGTGATCCGGCTCGCGCTGGAGCACCTGACGATACAGCTCCCATAAAAAATCCTCATCTCCCAGCCGGAATACCCGGCGCAGCAGCTCTACAATTGGAGCTCCTGCAGGCAGCCCCTGACGGAACGCCGCATTATTTGCTTTTAACTGCTCCGTATCTATTGGTGCTGGAGGCGGCTCGACCGTTGCTGGAGGCTCAATTACAAGCTGAGCCTGCTCGGCTGCCTTCTGCCTGTTCCTGCTTCTTTTCGAGCCGCGCAGTTTCCTGCCGCCCCGTCTGCCTTTGCGTCTTCTTGTTCTTGTTACTTTTCCGACTCGCGCTCTATTGCCGCGTTTTCTTCGCGATATGCGGCTATGCGAGCCGCGCTTCGCTGTTCCTTGTTTACGAGCTCTTTTGCGTTTCATATCACGCCTCCAATCGCTCTGCCTTCTCCATAGCGTATTGTCCCGCTCACAAAAAGCAACGGCACATGCCCCCGCCTGCTAGGGATTTCAACTATATTTGAATAAATGGACGACTGCCCGGCTGCAAGTGAAGCAATTTTCTGCCATTTGAATATGATGGGAGTAGCTGCATCACCCCCTCATTTTATTGTTGAAGGAGCCTATACGGCATGAATGCTGTTTCTGCGAATCCTTATCGTACCGTTGTTGTTGGGGCCGGCGGACATGCCAAAGTTATCGTTGATATTCTTCGTACCAGCCAGACATACAAGGTCATTGGCTGCATCGGCCGCGAGCCAGGCGGGCAGGTTTTGAATATCCCCGTGCTTGGCGACGATGCCATGCTTCCTCTGCTGCTGGAGCAGGGGGTACGCCATGCTTTTATCGCTATCGGCGATAATGCGACGCGGCTGCGGGTCGCCCGCCATGTGCAAAGCCTTGGCTTCGAGCTGATTAATGCCATAAGCCCGTTAGCTTATATTGCTCCCAGCGCCACGCTTGGGTGTGGCATTGCTGTTATGCCGGGAGGCATCATCCAGCCGGATGCTCGAATTGGCTCCCTCACCATCATTAACACAGCTGCATCGGTTGACCATGATTGCATCATTGGCGAGGCCTGCCATCTGGCGCCTGGCTCCACGCTGTCCGGCGGTGTAACAGTCGGCGACGGTTCTTTTCTCGGAACAGGCACTGTCGTCATCGACGGCATTCGCATAGGAGCAGGCTGCATGATTGGCGCTGGTGCGGCCGTCATTCGGAATATTCCGGACCAAACGCTTGCTGCTGGCGTTCCCGCCACAGTGAAGCGTCTTTTGAACCAAGAGCGAACGTAACACGGAGGAGGCATAATGTTGGGCGACAAATTTTATCCGGTTGCCGTTCCTATTTTTAATGGAAATGAGAAAAAATACGTCATGGATTGCCTGGATTCCACGTGGATTTCCTCAACAGGCAAATATATTCATACGTTTGAGGAAGCTTTCGCTGACTTTTGCGGGACGAAATTTGCCGTGTCGTGCAGCAATGGAACAACTGCTCTGCATTTGGCGCTGCTGGCTCACGGGGTAGGCCCAGGAGATGAGGTCATCGTCCCGACGCTGACTTTTATCGCCACGGCAAATGCCGTCACGTATTGCGGAGCCACTCCCGTCTTCGTTGACAGCGAGCCGGATACGTGGAACATGGACCCTGAGCTGCTGGAGGGGCTGATTACGCCACGCACGAAGGGGATCATTCCCGTCCATCTGTACGGGCATCCTGCCAATATGGACGCTATATCAGAAGTTGCGGAGCGGCATGGATTATTTGTACTGGAGGACGCTGCGGAAGCACCCGGTGCAAAATACAAGGGCAAGCGGACCGGCTCGCTGGGCCATACGGGAACGTTCAGCCTATTCGGCAACAAAATTATAACGACCGGCGAAGGCGGCATGATTACGACCAATGACGAGCAGCTTGCCCGCAAAATGCAGCTTCTGCGCGGACAGGGCATCGATCCCGCCCGCAAATATTGGTTTCCCGTCATTGGCTACAACTATCGCCTGACTAACTTGCAAGCGGCGGTTGGCTGCGCACAAATGGAAAACATCGACTGGCATGTCGGCGAACGGATACGCGTCGCCTCGCTTTACCGCAAGCAGCTCGAAGGAAACAGCGCCTTCACGCTGCCTGCCGAGCAGCCATGGGCGAAAAACGTTTACTGGATGTTCAGCATCCTGCTAAACGGCTATAACGAAGAGCAGCGCGGCGCTTTCATGGAGCGCCTGAAAGAACGCGGAATTGAAACGCGTCCGTTCTTTTATCCGATGCATGTGCTCCCGCCGTATCAAGGCATGCAGCGCAGCGAGGAATTTCCTGTCGCAAACCGCATTGCAGCGCAAGGACTGAATGTGCCGACCTACGGCGGCTTAACCGAGCAGGATATCGCCTACATTTGCGATTGCCTGCGGGAAAGCCTGTTATAAAGCGGCTGATTGCTGGCCCCTCTCCACCCCCCCATCCATTCTGCTCCAAGACAATAAGCTTCCGGCTCCACACTTCGGGTGGGGTCGGAAGCTTATTTGTTCAGAAATGTTCGTTCAATTCCCTAGCAGGTAGGGAATATCTTTTTCTTATCTAGCATTCATAACAACGATACCCTGCCCAAAAGCTAAAGTATCAGAAGTACATTGCTTATCGTTACCATCTCACAAATTATGGAATGGATTAAGTTTTGACATATTACACATTATAGTCGAGGCAGAAATTCTCCTGCCTGGAACAGAAGCTTAAAATCTTACTCAGAAGGTGACATTAGCTGATGCATGATGAAGTAACCTTGTATTTGGTTCGACATGGACTCGCTACTGGAAACCAGCCAGATGCTCCCCTTAGTCCAGCCGGAGTAACTCAGTCTGAACAACTGGCAGATGCTCTTGCAGGCATGGACAGCCTGCATATGGAGAAATTAATCTCCAGTCCTTATCTGCGTGCTTGGCAAACAGCGCAAATTATTGAAAAACGGCTGAACCTCCCGCTAGAGCCAGCGGAAATCCGTCTTCGAGAGCAAGGAGTATCCGGTATCGACAAAGAGGAAAGCGCACAAGTAGTGTCCACACGTGTTGTTGCATTCACAAACGAACTATTGAAAAGTGACGGTCAAACGTTTCTCCTAGTCAGCCATCGGTTGACCTTAACACTGCTGCTTCAGCATTACGTGCCCGATTTCACCGATCAACAGGGAGAACAAATGACAAACCCTGATCTTTATGAACTCCGCTTTAAAAACGGAACAGCCTTTCAAAAACGACTATGGAGCCCTGAGGGTCATCATTTGATTAACACTTAGGTCAATAGAAGATTTCTGTTTATGAAACTTAAACCTATACTTTTGATGCACGTCTTGTTCAAGGCCGGATCAAGAACTTTTGGCTCTTATAACTTTCAGGAGGTAACCTAACTATGCAAACAACACTTGAAAGAAGCCGCACGGCTACCCATGTAATACCGGATATCACCAATTTGCCTGCATGCATTCAGGATGTGAAGAAAGCTGTGCTTTCTAACATCCAGGGGCCGCCTGATCCGACGGATTATCATCAATTGAGAGGGAGACTTGAGGCAGCAAAGAGCAAGCTCCCGATGCTGTATCAACAGGCGGTTGCCGTTCCGTTTATTCGCACCTTGGATAATCTGGGCCAGCAGGGCTTCATGGAAATTTTACTACGGGACCCAAATAGAAATAATACAGCCAGACTCATGCTGGATATCGCCCATAGCATTCTCCAGAATGGCGAAGGCTTTCATGCACTGGCAAGCGATAGCTTTCAGGAGATGGTCAGCGATCTTTATGACGGTTATCTAAGTGCAGGTGACCGGATAGGCATCAAGCCACCGGATCTCAGTGTTATTCCGGCCTTGGTAAAGTGGGGAGAACCCGAATCCGGCCCTTATACTTGGCCTATCGACGCTACATCTGTGTTTGGTTTGGAAGCTGCGATTGTCAGTCTTCCTCCTGCCCATGCGGCTGCTGGCTTGCTGGCATGGTCCAGCATCCCTCATGAGGTATGTGGCCACGATATTCTGCACGCAGATGTTGGGCTGTTGGAGGAACTGGCAGATGCTGTTCGCACCAGCCTGACCCAAGAAAATATCGGCCAAGGCCTTCCCGATTACTGGGCATCCCGCATGGACGAAACCGCTTCGGATGTTCTAGGCATTCTAAATTTGGGACCTGCTGCGGCCATTGGTCTTGTCGGTTATTTTCGCGGCATGAACGCCGCTTTTACCGGACAAGCCCAGCTGCGAAATGAAGGGCCTTCTAGTGATCCTCATACAGCTGACATTTTACGTGGATATTTAGGTGCTTATGCTTCTGGTCTGCTTGAATTCGATCAAGCAGGTGATTGGGAGAAAATCATTGAAGCAGAATCTGACAAGGATCTTTCCGATATTCAATTAGGCGGCAGCCGAATTGATGCTGATACAGCTAAGCGCTCTGCCCGAATAGTCGCTTGGACAATTATGAAAACCAAACTTAGAAGTCTTGAAAATCACTCGCTCGATGAAATTCAAAATTGGAGAAACAAGGATGAACGCATTGCCTCTTCATTGCGCATCTTGATGCGCACTACAGGCTCGCTTTCCGACGAATTCCGCTCTGGTTATTACGCTGCGCATATCGTAGCGGCAGCCTTAACTGAAGGCTTGTCTAGCGAAGCGGATGTCCAGTTAGTATTTGATCGCATGCTTTCACTGCTCAAACTGATGCATGATACAAATCCTTCTTGGGGGCCGCTTCTGGTGCAGCATCCTGGCGATATTACACGCCATCTTGTTTATCACCCAATTGAAAAAAATCACAGTCTCCTCTAATCGACTCCTCAAAATCAATAGCCCGCCGGAAGCTGCTGACTTGCTGCAGTGTTCCGGCGGGCTATTGTTATATTTATTCCAAATCCAAACTCACATCATAGCCTAGCTTGCGCAAATCCGCTACGCGCTGCGTCTCCTCCAAATCGGCTGCGACCATATCCTTGACGAGATCAGCAAGGCTGCTGGCTGGGGTCCAGCCAAGCTTCGCCTGCGCTTTTCCCGGGTCGCCAAGCAATAGCTCCACCTCGGTCGGGCGGTAATATCGCGGATTAACCTGGACGACCAATTGGCCAACTGGAAGCTGGTATTCCGGACGCTTGCAGCTGACCACATGGCCCAGCTCCTCCGCTCCTTCGCCGGTAAAAGCAACCTCGATGCCTGCCTCGGCAAAAGCGAGCCGCACAAACTCACGCACTTCTGTTGTCTGCCCAGTGGCTATGACATAATCCTCCGGCTCGTTTTGCTGGAGAATGCGCCACATCGCTTCTACATAATCTCGCGCATGCCCCCAGTCGCGCTGGGCCGACAAGTTGCCCAGCGCAAGCGTCTGCTGAAGGCCAGAGGCAATGCGGGCGACGGCACGGGTTATTTTTCGTGTGACGAACGTTTCTCCACGTACCGGGCTTTCGTGGTTGAACAAGATGCCGTTACAGGCATACATGCCGTAGGCCTCCCGGTAATTGACCGTAATCCAATAGCCATACAGCTTGGCGACCGCGTAAGGGCTGCGTGGATAAAACGGTGTCGTCTCGCTTTGCGGAACCGCCTGCACAAGTCCGTACAGCTCTGACGTGGATGCCTGATAAATTTTCGTTTTATCGGTCAGACCAAGCAGCCTTATGGCTTCGAGCAGGCGCAAAGTACCGATACCATCGGCATTCGCCGTATATTCCGGCATATCAAAGCTGACATGCACATGGCTCATCGCCGCCAAATTATAAATTTCATCCGGCTGAATGTCCTGCACCAGCCTCACCAAGTTCGTTGAATCTGTCAAATCCCCATAATGTAGATGGAGCCGCTGCCGTGCGCGATTCGCTTCCTCCACAATCCGGTCGATTCGCCCCGTATTCGCCAGCGAGCTGCGCCGTCTCAAACCGTGAACGATGTATCCTTTCGCCAGCAGCAGTTCGGTTAAATACATGCCGTCTTGTCCTGTCACACCTGTAATGAAGGCGACCTTATTCATGGCTCCCTCCGCATTCTCTCATATTTGGATAATGGCTATCCTATTCCACTATCTTATGAATACAAGAGGAATGTCGGCATCGGGCAAAACACCATTTTTCATAAAAAGAACCCGAACCATAAAAGGCGTGACGCCTTCGCAAATGCCAAGACGTCACGCCAGTTTTACTTCTTTTCTCTACCTAACCTGCTTTAATAATTTGCACGCCCCACGGCGCAAGCGTAAGCTGCTCGCCGCTGCTAACCGCACGGCCCTCCAGCAATTCTTGCCCCGCAGCATGTGGATAAACGAAGGATACCGGCTCAGCCGAGTAGTTGAAATAGTAGCGCAGCTGTGCTCCTTGCTGATTAATCCCATGCTTCACGATAATCGGGAAGCTGACCTGCTGATCTTCATCCCATAGTCCCGCCTCTTGAACGGTGCCCTTCAGCACCTCATGGGCAGAAGCTCCATCCGTCAGGCAGCCGATGTACGTCGCCGTACCTTTGCCGTAACGGTTGCGGGTAATCGCCGCATATTCGCCCCACTGCGGATGGTCGTAATGCGCCAGCACTTCGACGTCGCCTGTGAGCGGCGTCAGCAGCTCCATCCAGCTTGTAACGCTTCCTGGCGCTGCCGAAAGCGCTGCACCCTTCAGTCCTACATTTTTCGGATCGATAAACAGGCTGTAGCCAACACCGCAAGCTTTACCAATAATACCTGGCTGCTGCGAGGTCCGTACTTTAATCCGCTCGTCCGCAAAGCCGCTTTTGAACGAATAAACGGCATGTCCACCCTGCTCCACAAAAGCATTTAGCCGCTCAAGGGTCGCATCCGGTACCGCATACAAAGCCGGAACAACAACCACTTTGTAATCATCCAGCCGCTCGCAAGCTGGCGTAATGAAATCGCAGCCGATGTTCATTTTGTACAGCTCGTCATACAGCCAGCGCACAACATCATTGTACAATTTGCCGTCCGGCAGCTTGAACCATTCCATCGCCGTCAGCGCTTCATTGCTCACCATAACGGCAACGTTGTTTTGCTTGCGCAAATGCACCAGTTCATCGCTTAGACGGGCAAAATCCCGTCCGATCGTTCCGGCTTCGTTATAAACCGGATTAGGCAGAAAATCGTGGCTGAGCAGTCCTTTCCAATACGTCTCGAACGAGTTATGGATCGAGTGCCAGTGCCAATAGGCGACCATATCTGCTCCGGATGCCACATGGCTGAACGCCTGCAGCCGCAGTTGCCCTGGATATGGCGTCCAATGCGGGAATGCCTGCGCCTGCGTTTCCAGCACCAAATAGTTGCTGCCCTTCAGTGAACGCGTCATGTCCCCGCCGAAGGAAATTTCAATGCCCGTCAGCTCATCCTGTGACGGATGATAGATGTCCACGCCAGCAATATCGAATGGCACCGCTGCTTCAAAATGATTAACCGAAGGCTGTACGCCAAAGGAATATCCGCGCCATTCAAAATCGAAGTTTTGCGTCACGAACTGCCCTGGCTGCTTGTATTCATTGACAAGGCCTACCTGCCATGCGAGAAACTCATTGACCAGCCCGCGTTGAAACTTGGCGAATTCCGCACCCAGGCTGCCGTTAATCGTGCCGACAACGGACGGAAAGTCCTCCCAGCTGTTAATGCGGTTGCTCCAATAATCGAGACCGAACAACTCATTAACCTGGTCCAGCGTCTCGTAAGTATCACGCATATATTTGACGAAGCGCAGCTGTACATTCGGTCCAGCCGTGCCGTAATGCTTCGTCTCATTATCTGTCTGATAGCCGATAACCGCCGGATGCTTGCTGACGCGCTCAATTAGCTTGCGAATGATCCGCTCAGCATGGAACAAGTATACCGGATGCGTAATGTCCATAATTTGACGCGCGCCGTATTTGCCTGGCCCCGCCGCCGTTACCGCAAGCACATCTGGATGCTCCTTGACCATCCACGTCGGAATCGCATACGTCGGCGTTCCAACGATAACATGGATACCCGCCTCATGCATCGCATCCAGCACGCGGTCTACCGAGCTAAAATCGAATACGCCATTTTGCGGCTCATGCGTGCTCCAAGTCGATTCGGCAATGCGGACTACGTTAATGCCCGCTTCCTTCATCATGCGAATATCTTCATTCAGTCTGTCGTAAGGCATATATTCATCGTAATAAGCAACCCCGTATAATAATTTATCCATTAGCCCTTCACTGCTCCTTCTGTAATGCCCTCCATAATAAAGCGCTGGAAGAATGCATATATAATAATAACAGGAATCGCCGTCAGTACAAGCGATGCGAGGATGAGTGTCCATTCCTTGTTGTATTCGCCAAACAATGTGTTCGTGGACAAGATGAGTGTATAATGATCCGAATCCGTCAGCATCAGCATCGGCAGCAGGAAGTCATTCCAAATCCAGAGGAAATCGAGAATGGCAATCGTCACCGTAATCGGCAGCAGCAGCGGAAAAATAATCCGGAAAAACGTCTGGAACTCGCCGCAGCCGTCCATATGAGCCGCTTCCTCCAGCTCGCGCGGAATCGATTTTACGAAGCCGTGGTATAGAAAAACGGCCATATTGACGCCTAGTCCAATGTAAATGAGTGCCAAGCCATAAGTAGTGCCCTGCACAGACAAGCTGTTCGCCATGCGGGTAAGCGGAATCATAATCGAGTGAAACGGCACGAGCATCGAAGCGACGAATAGGAAAAAGATCGCTGCGCTCGCCTTGCCTGGTGTCCTTGACAGCTTATAGCCCGCTAGCGCCGCGCAGAACACGATGCCGCCGATGCCCAGCACCGATACAATGACCGAATTCAGCGTGCTGCTAAGCATATTGATTTTGTGAAAGGCCTGCACGTAGTTGTCAAAGGTCGGCGCAGACGGCAAAGCTACGAAGGATTGAAACATTTCTCCCTGCGATTTAAATGAATTGGCAATGGCCATATAAATCGGGAAGAAGGAAATGGCGGCTCCGATCGTAAGAAACAGCGTAATAAATAACGAGCTCGCGCTTCTGTTTCTCATGCCTCCACCTCTTTTCTTTTCATGACTGCAATTTGGATGAGTGTGAAAATCAAGACGATAATGAATAAAATGACCGATTTCGCACTGGCATAGCCATAGCGGAAATTATTCGAAAAGGCCTCTTCATAAATATTCATCGTAATAACCTGCGTCGACCGGCCCGGACCTCCGCCCGTAAAGCCATATACGACCTCGAACACCTTAAAAGCCCCGTTCAGCGTCAAGAAGAAGCAAATCGTGATCGCATGTGTAATCATCGGCAGCGTAACCTTCATAAAGCGCTGCAGCGGATTCGCTCCATCAATAATGGCCGCCTCCATCAAGCTTTGCGGCACTCCTTGCAGACCCGCCAAATAAATAATCATCATGTAGCCGACGCCATTCCAGAGCGAGATAATCAAAATGGCATAGAAGGAAAACTTAGGATCGCCAACCCAGGATTGATCCAAGAAGGTAAACATTGTTTTTTCCGCCAGCTGCGGCAGTACTTGAGTGAACACGAATGTCCACATAAAGGCGCTAATAATAATACTGATCATGTTCGGCATGAAAAATATCGTGCGGAAAAATCCTTTGCTTTTGCTCCGCGATTCAATGAGAACAGCAAGCAGCAGCGCGATTACATTTTGCAGCACAAGCATATACAGCACATATTTTAATGTGAACAGCAGCGAGTGGACAAAATCCGGGTCGTCCTTCAGCGCCTCCACAAAATTTTCGAGACCGATAAATTGATAGTTGGTATTCAGTCCATTCCAGTCTGTAAAACTGTAATACATACCGCCAAGAGTCGGAATTAGCAGAAAAATGGCGTACAAAATAAATGCAGGCGCGACGAAGGCCAGCAGCGATACATATCTTTTTAAAACACCCTTCATTGGCACGGTTGCTCACCTCTCCTAAGATGATGATGGGAAGGCATGGCAGGGTGGGAGACGCGCCTCGCGCCTTATCCGCCCTGCCGCCATTCCTTCTTTCTTTATTTAATTATTTATTTACTTTGTTAAACGATTTCCATGCCTTGTCGAGTGCCGCTATAACACCGTCCTGCGACAGCTGTCCAGCGTAATACGATTGCAGCGCTTTGCCTGACTCGTCCTTAACTGCTTGTGGAACGGCAGGATCCAAATACGATTTGCCTTCTTTAACGTAAGTCATTGCATCCTCTACCCAAGGATAAGTGGTGAACGAATGATTTTTGGCAACCGGATTAAATTTAAGCTCTTCGAAAAAGGCATTAGAGTCTTTGTCATCGAGCACGTAGTTGACGAAGTCCAGCGCCACTTCCTTGTTCGCACTGTTTTTCGATACAACGAGCGAAGTAGATGTACTCAGGTTGATCATCGTTGCATTCGGATCATCATTAATCGGCATTGGAGCTACGCCAAATTCCATATCTGGATTCGCTTTAAGAATCGATTCTGCAAACCATGGCCCTTGAACCCACATGGCCGCTTTGCCTGATGCGAAAGCTGCAGAACCATCATCGCCGCCCAGCTCCATCGCTTTATCCGTACCATTCTGGTTAACCAGATCGATAACCTCGAACATCGATTTCATGTCGCTGAAGGAGCCTTCATCCTTGTTCATTTTTTCCACGAAATCTTTATTTGTTGTATTCGAGATAGCACCTACTGCCAGTGGCAGGAACAGCTGCGGAATCCATGATTCCTTGTAGGACAGCAGGAATGGCGCTATATTATTTTCCTTCAGCTTCGCGATAACCGCTTTCATTTCTGTCAAAGTGGTTGGCGGCGTCAAGCTAAGGTCTTTAAAAATCTTTTTGTTATAAATGTATCCCCATGATAGCGTTTCCATAGGAACGGCAACGATTTTACCGTCTGTTGTCGTAACGGAAGGCTTCACGCTATCGAGCAGCTTGTCTACAAAAGGCTGTCCAGACAAGTCTTCTAAGTAGCCTGCTTTGTAAAAGGAAGGAATTTCATTAATCGCATGCACGGCGAAAATGTCCGGGGCATCATTGGATGCCAGTCTTGTTTTCAAAATTTGCGGAGCCGTGTCAGCTGTCGGCATTTCAAGCTGTATTTGGACATCAATGTTTTTCTCGGCTTTTTCCTTCGCTACAAATTGCGCAATGTATTTATCGTAGCTTTCTTTGAGCCTTGGCTGAGCGATAAACATTTTGAGCTTAACCGTTTTCGCGCCGCCTTCGCCTGTCGTTTCTCCGCCATTATCGGTTGCCGTACCGCTGTTCGAGCCGCAGCCCGCTAGCAGTGTTGTAATTAATGCTGCGCTTAGCGCTGATTTCCAAAGCTTCTTTTTCATCTGTAATGACCTCCCGTAAGCTTGTTTGTTTACGCTTTCATTGTATCTGATTTATGAAAGCGTTTAATTGGACAGAATTAGACTGTTCGCTTGGACATTTTTAAACCAATTTGAATGTGGTCCGATTTGTCCAACCTGCCCGGCTTGTCCAATCTGTCCAATGTGCCCGCATCAATTCTCGCTGCCGCGCCGCATTTCTCCTGGGGCAATGCCGAAATGCTTTTTAAATACGCGATAAAAATACGTGACATCTTCATAGCCTGCCATTTCTGCGACTGTTTTAATCGGCAATTTCTCATCAAGCAGCCACTCCCGCGCCTTCTCCATGCGAAGCTGCAGCATATAATCGGTCATATTGCAGCCGTATTCCTGTTTAAATGTTTTACTCAAGTACTCCTTGCTAACGAAAAAAGCGCGAGCTACCTGCTCCAGTGAAATCGGTTCGGCAAACCGCGCTTCCATGTACTGCCTAACCTCGTCCAAATTAAGCCGTTTTTTGAATTTTCGCTGCTGAATCAGCTGCTCCAGCGCATCCTCATAACGGGCAGCCAGAAAAGCGGCTGCATTCGCGCTCGAGGCGAGCTCCGCCCCGTCTCTGGCACCATCTATCGCATTTGCCTCCAATGAATTAGTTAGCAGAAGCTCCTTAAGCATGAGCAGCAGCTCTTGGACGACGCGCTCCAGCAGCTGCGGCTTGCCAGCGACACTGCTCTCCATATCACTCGCCAGCTCTCCGAAAAGCTCCAGCAGTCCTTCGCGGTCCAGTTCATTGAACCTAGCGCGCAGCCGCTGCTTCAGCGATGTCAGCGACAACAGCCATTCGAGATCCAGCGTTAGTAAGCGCCGGCTCTCCTTCGCAGCCGCGAGCCCCGACGCACATTTTGAAAGTACCGCGTTCAGCTCCTTCGGATCAATCGGCTTGAGCAAATAATCTACCGCTTGGCAGCGAATCGCATGCTGCATGTATTTGAAGTCATCATAGCCGCTAATGACGACAATTTGGATATGAGGCAAACGTTCATGCAGCTCATTGAGCAGCTTGACGCCATCCATGCCGGGCATTCTCATATCGGTAATAATGACCTGCGGCATTTGCTTCTCCGCAAGCCGCAGCGCCTCTTCCCCATCCTCCGCCTCGGCCACGATCTCCATGCCATGCTCCTCCCAACGGCCGAATGTTCTTACAATATCCCGTCCCCAGCTTTCATCATCAACCAACATGACCTTAATCATGTATTTCTCCCCCTTGCATGTCACCAGGAATATGAATGGTTATACGCGTGCCAACCCCAGCTTCACTATCTATCGTCAATCCATACGCCTTGCCAAAATGCATTTGCAGCCTTGAGGCCACATTGCCCAGCCCAATCCGCTCTCCGTGAGTCCAAACCTCTCCATCCGCATAGCTGAGCCTTTGGCGAACTTCCCTCAGCCGCTCAGCGCTCATCCCTACGCCGTTATCCCTAATTGTAATAATGACGTCAGAGGATACGGACTGTGCTACCTTCACGCCCAGTTCCCAGCCTCCGGCCTGCGAATCAAGCCCGTGCATAAACGCATTTTCCACGATGGGCTGCAGCGTCAGCTTCGGAATGCGGCTTTGCAGCAGCTGCTCGTCCACCTCTAGGCTGTACTGCAGCCGTGATTGAAAACGCTGCTGCTGAATGACCATGTAATTGTTCATATGCTCCAGCTCCTGCCTCAGCGTAGCCAGGGCATCCGGCTCGCGAATGACATAACGGAACATTTCGCTGAGCGAGCGAATCGTTTCGTAGCTTTCAGTGGGCTTTTTGGAAAACAGCATGCTGCCGATCATTTGCAGCGTGTTTTGTAAAAAATGCGGATTGATTTGCGCCTGCAGCGCCTTGAGCTCCGCTGTCTTTTTTTCCAAATTCATGCTGTATTCGCTCTTAATATGCTCTCTAATGCGATGCGACATATTATAAAACTTGGTCTCCAGCAAGCCAATTTCATCCATGCGTCCACTCAACGGCTTATCTCCCTGTTTAATAAGGCTCAGCCCTTGCATAGAGCGAGCAAGCAGCACAATCGGCCTTGCTGTGCGCCAAGCAAGCAGCACGGCAATGATAATAGCCGCCGCAACCGTTATCGCTCCAACCAATATTCCATAATGCATCGTTGCTTGCGCGCTTTGGTTAATAGCGCTCATTGGAATAATTTTGATTAGCTTCAGCTTCATCGGATCAATCGTATTGTAAAATACATATTCATCCGCCTTGCGCTCATAGCCGGGCTCTGTACCGCCCTTCACGATTTCCGCAACCTGCTCGGGCGAAAGGGCTTCGCTGCCCATTCGGTACAAAATTTCTCCGTCTGGGCCAGCAATAAGCACGGTCTGGTCTTTGGCCGGATTAAGCAGTGAGAGCGTCTGGTCGAGAATCGCCCAGCGCACCTCCAGCGTAATGCCGCCGAGAATTTCGCGGTTTTCGAACCGATTGATGCTGCGTATCAGCTGAAAACGATCGCCTTCCGGGCTGTTTTTAATCATAAAATCCTTTTGCTGGTTAAACAGCTCATTGTAAGGATCAGGTATGCTTTCCAGCGTTTTAATTTGGTTCTGGGACGCATTCATCGTAAACAGCTTGCCGCTTCTTTTCAAATAGAGCTCAATGCCCGAAATATAATGATTGCCCGAATAAAACAGCGAGGCCATTGCATCCTCAATGTTGCGCTGCGCTGAAAACTGGCTCGACAACCCAGAATCCTCCTCGCTGGCAATATAATCACTCAGGTTCGGGTTAATGAGAACAGAATATAACAGACTGTTCATTTGTGAAAATTGTTCCCCGAGATAAATGCTCGTCCATTTCATATTGGACACATTCGTCCCAATAAGCTCGGCCTCCATCGACTTTCGGTTATTATCCACAGCAAGCGCAGTTACGGCTACAATTGGCAGCGCCGACACAACAACCATAATTAAAATCAGCTTATTGCGTATGCTGCGCCGAAACGGGTGTAAAATGGCACGATATATTTTAGACAGCAGCCTCATTCCCTTTCCCTCCCTGCTCTTTACTTTTATAACGACAAAACAAACGCCATGCTTGAGCGCAAAGGCGTTTGTTCATTGAAATTATATTTTAAGCAAGTACAATCGTGTGAAAGGATTCCGGCTCCAGCTCAAAAGCATGCTCTGCTTCGCCATCGGACAGCCTTAGCTCTCTTGTATCCGTGTAAGGATTCGTGATCACGATGACCCTCGAGCCGTCTTCACGTTTGAAGGCTATGGCATGGCCGCTCCACGGACCTTGCAGCCCAATACGCTGCGAGCCTGGTGCCACAAAATGGCTGAAATGCTTCATCACGTAATATTCCGGATTGTTTATCGCCCGCTTCGTATCCGGTTCTACTGTGATCATGGCATTTTGCTCCCAGCCCCATGTGCTGCGTCCTTTCGGCTCCAGCGCCATATTCCAGTAAATGTAGCTGTTCACGCCGTTGCTGAAATAATGCTGGTATAGATGGAACACATATTTGGCATACGCCCATGTGTTTTTGCCATCTCCGCATTCATTTTCTGTCTGCATATAACGCAGCTCCGGGTAGCTCTGCGAGGTCCGGGCAATTGCATATTTGCCAGCCCATTGATAGCCGACGCCTTTAATATATTTATAAGCTTCAGGGTCGCTCAGTACGAGACCTGCATAAGCGTCATAATCGTTCGTTGTCCCTTTCATCAGCTCCAGCCATGGGTCGGGGGCATTAATCGTTCCGAGCCAAATTTCCGTATCCAGCCCATGCTGCTTGAAGGCAGGTCCTAAATAATCGCGGATGAACTCCCTAAGCTGCTCGCCCGTCCATACGCAGGAAGGAAACTTCTGATCGGCAACGACTTCATTTTGCACATGAACCTGATGGATCGTAATGCCTTCCTCTTGGTAAGCCTGAACGAACTTGACGAAATACAGCGCATAGGCTTCGAGAATTTCCTTCTCCCAGCGCAGCGTTCCGTAATTATAAGCCTTCGGCGTCTTCATCCACGTCGGCGGACTCCATGGCGAAGCGAACAGCTTCAGCTCCGGATTGAGCGCCAGCGCTTCTTTTATATAAGGAATCAAATACTTGCGGTCGCGTTCAATAGAAAAATGCTCCATCGCCACGTCCCCGTCCGTTTCGTTCAAGCTGTACCACTCCAGCGCGTAGTCGCTGGCTCCAATAGGCATGCGGCAAATGCTGAAGCGCTGCTCGCCTTCTGGATGGAACAGCTCGTGCATGACCGCAGCACGTTCTTCCTCCGTTAAGTGGCTCAGTGCAGTGAAGCCCAGCTCATTGAAGCAGCCGCCAAAGCCCTCCACCGTTTGGTATACGCTTTCAGTTATCGCCAAGTTAGATAGAGCAGGTGAAAAGGCGCGTGATTCCGTGCTTTTCTCCGTCCAGCTCGCTGTTTGTGTGCTTGAAAACCATTTTGCCGTTTGTCCCATATCGACAACCCCTATCGTTTCATCACTTTTGCTTCTTGCTTTAGCTTACCCTCTTAGTATAAATTAAATAGAATAAATCGCCGATTGTCCAAACAACGTGAAATTTACCCAAATCAAAGGTGGTCTGCCTAATGGATGATGAAGTGACACTCTCGCCGTGGATTCAAAATGTGCGCTTTCTGCCTGCCATCGACTGGAACATTAAGTTTTTCGGCGCACATGAACAGCGTGTAGACAAGCATTGGCAGATGCCGCTGGAATCCCATATTGGCTTTGAAATGATTTTTATTCAGGAGGGTGCGCAGGAAACGATCATTGGCGAAAGCAAATATCAGCTGGGCGCCGGCGACTTTCTGCTTATTCCCCCCGGCTTTAAGCATAAGAGCCGCTGCGTTTCGGAGGAGGGCATGGCTTATTTTTGCGCCCACTTTAATGTGGACGATCCGGCTTTTCGCCAAGAAATGATTCGTAATGGCCGCCTGCTGTTTCCCGCGGGAAGCGCTGATTCTGAGCGTCTGCTGCCTATTTTGAATCAATGGATTGCGATGCTTAGGCGGGGAGGCGGCTATACGACGGCGGATCGCTTTCGGCTGCAAGCGGATTTGTTTGAGCTGTTCGGACTATTAGTCAGTACGATCTGTTTGCCGGAGGAGGAGCTGGCAGCTATGCCACCAGCATCCGTTCAATATGCCAAAGCGATTGCCGAGGCGATCAAGGGGAACTTTGACCCGCATAAGCTTCCTGGCGAGCCGGTGGCGGAGAGCGCTTTTCGCATTGAAGAGATTATGGGCTCGCTGGGCATCAGCCCCGGCTATGGGCTTGAAGTGTTTCGCAAAGTGTACGGCCTGTCGCCACGACAGTTTTTATCTGAGCTCAAGCTTCAGGAGGCTAAGGTGCTCATTCGCCAGCCTGAGCTGTCGCTGAAGGAAATTGGTTTGCGGCTGGGCTATTCCCAGCTGTCGCATTTCAGCAGGCAATTCAAACGCTGGACCGGCATGAGCCCGCTCCATTACCGCCAGCAGCATTTTCAGCAGTAACGGTTCGCCCGCGAAAATGCGTTTAGCCTCCGTATTTTGTCAGCACGGATTGGCCCCCTTGTAGAACCTCTCCTTTTTGGAGGACTGGGGTTCCGCTATTTTAGCTTTTTTTGTGATTTACGTATGTAGGCGGACAGGAAATGCCTTATCGGTCTCAATATCTCGGCAAAACAGCGATTTGGGGAGCATTAGGGGCTTCTGTGTCCGCGAGGCATCCCCTCAATCGTTTGCTAGAGGAAATAGCGGATTGGGTGTCCGCCAAAATGGGTTGTTCTTCAAATCAACACTCGAAGGGCTTATCGGGCAAAATAAGGCACGAGGTTTTCGCTGCTGCGAAAACCCCGCGCCTTATTTATTTCCCCTCAACTGGCCACAATCCTAACTGACTACCATTATAACCAAGTTCCTCTAGATGTCTTTTTGCAGCCTTTTCTGCTTTTGCAGCGGTTTCAGTTCATATGACTTTTGCAGTTGTATGCTCTACCTGCTCTACCTGCTCTACCTGCTCTACCCTAGCAGTCCTTCCTGAAAGGCAACGACCTGATTATTCTTTGCCGACTCGTACGCCCCAGCCAGCAATGAAACCGTATGCAAATTGTCAAACGCACTATTTTCGGCTTCCACGCCAGTCTCCAGCCAGACGAGCAGCTGATTGAGGCCGTCAAATATCGCCTCCTCAATCGGCAGCGCGTGCTCCCATGTCTGCACCGGCTGCGGATTCCAGTTCGGCTCTCCGCTCGGGTCGCGGCGATACAGCCCGATCGTATTGGACGAAGTGCTGAGCACGCCTTCGCTGCCAAGCACGACGAGATCATTTTTATGAAACGGACTGGAGAAGCTTTGGGTAAAATGGGCGCGCACGCCGTTGTCAAACGTCATCAGCACGGTTGCATCCGTCTCCCCTAAACAATCGACCGCCTCCGAGGAGTAGGCGCTACAATAAATGGAAGCCGCCTTGGCATCCGCAATTCGGCGCATACCATCAAACCAATGAATGGCCATGACGGATAAGGCGTGACGCTGTGTATGTACTCGCCAGCCTGCATCCTGCCGATAGAACAAGGAATCAAATTGAATCGACTCCAGCTTGCCGATTGCGCCTGACTTGACCAAATCGCGAATAAAATCAAATGAATGATGCTTGCGGAAATTTTGATTAATGCACACTGGAACGTTCAGCTGCTTGGCAAGCTCTGCTATTTGCTGCGCCTCGGCAAACGTATCGGCGAAAGGCTTTTCCAGAAATACCGGAATGCCCGCTTCCAACAGCGGCCGCATGATGCTTCCACGTATCGTCGAAGGCGTACAGACCACTGCGGCATCTAGCCCGCTATGCGCCAACATTTCCGCAAGATCAGTGTATCTTCCCGCAATGCCGAACTCATCCGCCCGCTCCTGAACGGCCGCTTCGCTTGGGTCGCAAATCGCAACGACCTCTACGCGATCCTGATGATTGGCGTAGCCTCTCAAATGCAGCCGCGTGACAGCCCCTGCACCAACAAATCCAATTTTATATTTTTTCATTCCGCCACTCTCCCCATACCTGATTTCATAAATGGCAAGCATTGCTGCATGCCCATCACTATCTCACCGCCGCTTTCCTCATCCGCCGACATCCAACCCGCGTATCCTATGCGCTGCACTTCCGCCATAATCGGCTGAAAATCAATCGAGCCCTCTCCTAAAATCCGATATTCGCCAGCCGCAAAATCCTTCATATGAAAATTATTGATAAAGGGCGCAAAGCTACGAATGACCTCCGCCACATCGGAAATGCCAGACTTCACCAGATGCGCCGTATCGACCGTCAGTCCCACCCCGTCCTCCGGCCGCAGCTCGCTGAAAAAGGTATCAAAGTCCGCCCGATGCATGACCGGCTGATCATAATGATGATGCAGCGACAGCTTGAGTCCGCTGCTTTTCGCTTCCTTGCCCAGCTCCGCGAACAGCCTCGCAAAGCCAGAGATAGCTTCCTTGTCTAGTCCCGTCCTTGGGACGCTGTGACAGTAGACGATCAGCTCCGTGCCCACCTGCTTCCCAAAGCGGAAAATACGGCGCAGCTCCTCCTTGCTGTCATCGCTAAGCAGCGTACCTCCCGTAATAAGCGCGGAAGCAAGGCCCGGCCGCTGTCCCCAGCGTTCTATAAACCGCTCCGGCTCCTCCATGTGGGGCATATATTGATTCCATTTGAGCTGCAAGCCTTCGTAGCCCGCCGCCTGATAGCCATGAATTAACGCTTCCTCTTCCGCTGTCCCCGCTGTTGGCCGGGAAAAAGCATACCGGATTCCCACTTGTCATCCTCCCTGCTTTCTGCTTTCTACGTTCTACGTCGTGCCACCTGCTTGAACATGCCTATGCTCTGCTCATACTAGGTCGCCCAACGCTCGAAAGGCCGCTCTACTCGCCCACCGTTTCCCGATCGACTGCGGAATACGCAATGATCATTCGGCACGGCTCCCAGCTCGTTACCTTGGCATGATGCAGCACATTTTGAGGAATACGCAGTGCCATGCCTGGCTTCAAATGATACATTTCATCCCCTAGCGAATGATCGCATTCGCCTGACAGCACAAAAATAATTTCCTCACAGTTCGGATGCCGATGGCGTCCATTTTCCTGGCCTGCATTAATGTAAACCTGCCCAAATGTCATTTGGCCCTCAGGATCGATTTCTTGTCCATATAACCATGCTATTTTGCCCCAGCCCATATCCAGCACGTGCTGCTCCTCATTTAAATCCGCCGCTTTAACCATACTGTCCCTCCTAGTTTCATATAGCCTTCAATGCTTCAACTTCTCAATTTTTCAAGATTTCAAAACTTCTAGTCTTCTAAACTTCAACGCTTCAATGTTCCAAGCATTTAGCTCAAGGTGATTGCAGGTTTATTTTAATTCAACCAAGTTGAATTATCAACAACTTTATTGAACCGTTTTCAACTCAGTCCTTTTATGATACGATAGAGGGCAAGTATGACAAATAAAGGTGTGTGACTGATGAGCCTCGGCAAAAGAATCCGGCTGATCCGCATGGAACAGAAGCGGACGCAGGAAGAAATCGCAAAACAGTGCGGCTTTACGAAGAGTCTCCTGTCCAAAATTGAAAACGATCTATCCGCTCCTCCGGTGGCGACACTGATGAAAATTGCCGGAGCTTTAGGTGTTCGGGTGTCCGACCTGATTGAAGAGCAGAGCGCCAATGCGACCGTATTCAATTCTAGCCTGCAGTACAGCGATAAAGACAGCTGGCTCCGGACAGACAGAGGGTATTCCTTCTACGCGTTTGCCAGCGAGCGCAGAGACAAGCTGGTCCAGCCTTATTTGATTACGGCCCGCAAAGGCGAGGTCAAGCCGCACGGCTTCTCCCATGAGGGCGAGGAATTTATTTATATGATCAGCGGCGAGATGACGTATAAGGTTGGTTCGACTGAATATTCGCTGCATCCGGGGGATACGCTTTATTTCAATTCGCTGGAGGAGCATCTCCTCTGCCCCGTATCAGACGAAGTGACGTACATGGCTATCTTTACGCAAAAATCACTGGAGCAATAACGGCGGCTGCCAGAGACGAGCATTTATTTTTTCAATGAAAACGGAGGAATCAGGGTATGAAATACAGACGCGTTGGTTCAAGCGGCATTAAAGTAAGCGAAATCGGTCTTGGAAGCTGGCTCACCTACGGTACAGCTACCGAGCAGAAAGCGGCTGATGCTTGCATTCAGCAAGCCTTTGAAAGCGGCATCAATTTCTTCGACACTTCCAATGCCTATAACCGCGGCGAAGGCGAGCGGGCGCTCGGCAGCGCCCTGCGTCCATTCGAGCGCGCAAGCTACGTGCTTTCGACGAAGGTCTTCTTCAATATGGGTGACGGCCCCAATGACGGCGGCTTATCGCGCAAGCATATTATGGAGCAGTGCGACGCCAGCTTGAAACGTCTCGGCACCGACTATATTGATATTTATTTTTGCCATCGCTATGATCAGAATGCTCCGCTGGAAGAGACGCTGCGGGCGCTGGACGATTTGACCGCACAGGGCAAAATTTTGTATTCCGCTGTCAGCGAATGGAGCGCCGCTCAAATCGCTGATGCGACCGGCATTGCAAAGCGGCTGAACCTGCGTCCGCTCATTTCCAACCAGCCGATCTACAATATGTTTGAGCGATATATCGAGCAGGAAGTCATCCCTGTCAGCGAGCGGGAAGGCCTTGGTCAGATCGTCTTTTCGCCGCTGGCGCAAGGCATTCTGACCGGAAAATACAGAAAAGGCCAGCAATTGCCTACAGATAGCCGCGCTGCCAATGACTCGATCAACCATGTGCTGAAAAGCTATTTACGGGACGATGTCCTTGACTGCGTAGAACAGCTGGACGGGCTGGCTAGCCAGCTTGGCGTCTCCATTTCCCAGCTTGCGCTGGCATGGGTGCTGCGCTTGCCGGGCATCAGCTCCGCGCTAATTGGCGCGAGCCGTCCACAGCAAATCGTCGAAAACGTCAAAGCTGTCGAGCTGGTGCTTTCGGCAGATGTTGTCCAAGAAATTGAAGGCATTTTGGAGCAAGTGAAGCATTTCGCGCCGCTTAGATAACAGCTGCGTGCGCTAAATTCTGCTGCGTGCTGTATATTTTCCAAAAGAAGAACCCCTCTCCCTGATCAAGCAGCGTTCGGCTTGCCGAAACTGCTATAACTCAGGAGAGGGGCTTTTTTTCGTTTAGAGAACGGTGCTTTTCTTGGCTCTTGCTCGCTTAAAGATCAGGATCAATCCCTTTTGTTTCTTTACCTAGAAAAGCAACCGCCAGCGCACCGCATACGATCGCCACAAAGAAAATAATGAACACCGTTTGAATCGATGTGCCGCCTGCCACGAGCATCCCCACCATGTAAGGGCCAATGATGCCCCCGATCCGGCCAAAGGAAGCGGCAAAGCCTGCTCCCGTTGCGCGAACCGCCGTCGGATATTGCTCCGGCGTGTAAGCATACATCGCTCCCCAAGCGCCAAGGTTGAAGAAAGACAGGCAAGCTCCGGCAGCAAGCAGCATACCTTCTGTCGTCGCGCTGCCGAACCAGATGGCACTTACCGCCGTCAGCAGCAAATAGGTGACCAGCACAAATTTGCGCCCCAGCTTCTCGATGAAATAGGCCGCTGTAAAATAGCCCGGAAGCTGTGCCAGTGTAATGAGCAGCACATATTGAAAGCTTTTGACCAGCCCGAAACCTTTCAGCACCATCACGGTCGGCAGCCACAGAAACATGCCGTAATACGAGAAAACGACCGTTAGCCACAGCAGCCACAGCATGATCGTGGAGCGGCGATGCTTCGGCGACCAAATCGCCGCCAGCCGCTCGCGCAGCGGCAAAACTTTCCCCTTTTGCGCCACATATCGCGGTGAATCCTCTATTGCTCTGCGCAGATACAACGCGTACAGTGCTGGAACCGCTCCAATAATAAACGCCGCTCGCCAGCCATAGGCCGGAATAATAAAATACGAGACGAGCGCAGCGACAATCCATCCGCCTGCCCAGAAGCTTTCCAAAAGCACAATCGCTCTCCCTCTGTCCTTCACGGGAACCGACTCGGACACAAGCGTCGAAGCGACGGGCAACTCGCCGCCGAGTCCAAAGCCGCCTACGAAACGCAAGAGGCACAGCACGGTAAAGGTGCCCGCCAACGCGGACAGGCCGCTCGCCGCCGAGAAAATGAGCAGCGTCCACAGCAAAATCGTCCGGCGTCCGTAGCGGTCCGCCAGCGCCCCCGCCGCTGCCGCTCCCACCGCCATGCCGATGGAATTAATTGCAGTCAGCTGTCCGATCTGCTCGGTGCCAAGCCCCCATTCTACGCTCAGGGCAGCCACGATAAAGGACAGCATGCCGACATCCATCGCATCGAACATCCAGCTGAGCCCGGCGCTGAACAGCAATTTGCGTTGTTTTTTGTCTTGCAGCAATGATGCCTGTTTCATTTTGTTCTAACTCCTTATGTAAGCATGTGATTTATTTATCATCGCATCTTCTGACTTATTGGACAAGCTTCATTATTATAACCACCCTGCAAAACGTTAGCCCCTTCTCCCTTTCCGAAGCCTAGTAACTATAAGTAAAACCCTCCCACCCAAGTTTTGTTGATGTAGCTTGGAATGGAGGATATTTGCAAGGTCATAAACAGCTTATTCACTAATTGATTAAGAACCATCAATATTAGGAACTCCACATGTGTTAAGTGTGTGTACAGACAAAAAAACCAAACCGACCAATAACAACTTCCTTCTCGCGGTCATCCAATATATCAAGATTTTTATAAATCTTGCTCTTCTCAATCTTCAGCTGCATCTTATCCACAATATCATTTCGTTCTCAATACAACGAGCCACGAACGTCGCGAGCTTCGTACCTTTTCCAGTCTGGATGCTCTCGATGGCTTTAATCAATCCAATCGTTCCGATGGAGATTAGATCCTCTAAATCCTCCCCGGTATTGTCGAATTTTTTGACATTTTGAACACGATCCGATGTAAGTTCAAAAAAATAAACCATTCACTGTCAGAGACAGTAATCGGTTTATTTAATCTGGAGCTACTCTTCTTTCTAAGTGGAGTTCGATACTTCGTATCCACTCAGGCAGTAATATTTCATAATATTTTATTGTGGTTCGATCAGCCTCCAGGACAATCTCGCCTTCGGCGCTGCTATTATCTATAACAATTAAGTGATCAATAAGCTCCAAGTGCTCAATTAAATTTTCCAATGATGTCTGATGACGTCTTTTCACCACTACTGTATTCTTTTAAAAAATCACCTTCTCGTGTTTTATATACAATGTAAGTGCCGTTTGCTTTGGCGTCCAATTTGGCTCTGTCGCCAGTTAATTTTATAAATTTACTTAGATCGTTTATTCGATTCACCTTTCTCACCATTCAATCGAAATCATATACTAAAAGTATAGCAAATCTAATTTGTAATATTCGGGTAATTATTAAGTCATTAATCCCAAAACAAGAAAACCGGCATTTGCCGGCTTCCTTAATCCTATTTCTTCATGTATGTCTTAAAATTAATCCTGTAACTTTACTTCGTGGTATTGTAGGATCATGATACACAATGTATACCTTGGAAAACTGCTCATATAGTTCTTAAATCGCTGTTGAATTTCAAGGACTCCCCTATTAATTGTGGTCTCTAGTTATAGTTGTTAGGTGCCCTCGGATCAATGTCTGGCTCATTTCTAGCACTATTAAATGTGATTTTACCTGACTCATATTGTTGGTTCAGCTTTACAATCTCGCAGCCTTTAACATTAAATAAAAGTGATTATTAAAATGCACTTCATTCGTATATATTTTTGTCAATAAACCAATGCACTTGTCTATTATTTCCCCAGTGAACTTTTTGGACATGATGGCTTTATTCGAATAGATCCTTACTGTCTTCCAGTCATTAATAATTTGGTCCAATAACGAGTCAATCGTATGTTTTGCATTGATATGATCAATGTTGTACTTATAGAGAGTATTTAACCTGTATTTCTCAGAACATTTTCTATAAATAGTACTGCTTAGTGTTTCTATAATCGTTTCATTTGTTATAATGAGCTCGAAATTTTCTGCCAACATCAATATATTATTCAAACTTTCCGTTATTTCATTTTGATACCTGCACATATTTTCTACAAATTTATTGATGTTTTTTTGTGCTAGCTTCTTATTGTTCAAGATATCATGATCAGCGGGGGACACTAGTGCATATTCCCAAAAGTAGTTTGGCATTTTTACGTGTTCCGAACTCATGCACGACAATTTAAATTCTGAAAATGGTAAAGAATATTGTCTGTATTCTGTAATATCATCAACCGTATATATTTCCTCGGTAGTAAGATTAAAGCCATAGACAAAAACAGGATGCAGTCCATGTTTTTTGTTATAGTAAAAGTCTCTCCCATGTTGATAAAATAAATCAATAAAAATGGAAATCGGATTACCACTAGAAATAGAGTTTATTATCTCATCTTGTAAAGTATCTAATGCAGGAGATTTTCTCCGAATAGAGATACCCATTTCCTCAAGTATCTTATCTCCATCCTCGAGATCCAACACTTCTAACTTGAAATATCCTCTTGTTTTTATTTTTTGTTTATCAAATCTATAAATACTAATGACATTATTCAAAATCGGCAGCTCATCTTTTTTAAAATAATTTGCAAGCGTTAATAGCAAATTGTAGTCGCAATTAAAATAAGGAAAATTATGATGAGGAAACATTTTTATCATTCCGTCGAATGGTTGAAAGGTATCTAGAGAAACAATTTCTTCCATAAAATATTTCTCCTATACTAAAATTATTGTCGGTATTAAATCTATGTTACCTCTTAACAAGATTCATCATACGGTATTGCCGCGTTCCAGCCTTCATCTCTTCATATTTCTTCGAGCCGGGCAATGCGATGAAATCATTGATATCTCCAATATTCGTGCTCGCGTTGGCGTTGTTCGCAATCCCTTGTGTGCCAGTACGTTGCTTTGCGTTCTCATCACACGATAGAAGGACATTCGAAGTCACATCCTGATTGCGGATTACAGACAGGCCTGCTTCCTCTAACAGCCTCACGTTCTGCGCTACCTGATCTTCCAGCATCAGCTCCGTATACAGAAATACGCCGCCATATCTCATTATCCGGTACACCTCTTCATAGAAGCGTGATCGATTCGGATAGGCATGCGCGGATTCCATATTCAATACAACATCGAAACTCTCGTCTGCAAACGGTATATTCTCCGCATCGCCGACGATATAGAAAGATTCAACGAATCGGGATTTGGCACTGCAATACGCAATATTCGCCGGGCAGATGTCGAGACCGACAATAGACAGAGGCTTGAAATATTTATGCAAAGCTGCTATGTTCCCTCCCCTGCCGCATCCGATGTCGATAACCTGCTGCTCCCGAATCGCCGTCCTGCCCACTGCCTCGAGCAGCAGCTTGACTGAATTTTTATTCCATACATCGTCGGGCTCGATCACCGCATGTTGCTCATTCCCGTACGAGACGTAACCATAGTTTAAAAAGGTTGCGAATCGGCCTATACCGGAAAGCGCAAGGGAGTTCGAAATCTCGCTATAATCTCGAATTTCGCCCTCTTTACGATTCCAATCGGAAGGGTGGACAAACTGCTCACACCGGTCGAGCATCGATACATAACGATTATCGATCGTATATGCCGCATCGCAGTTGCGGCATTGCAGCAATGCATCCGACTGGGCCAGCTCGCCCTTGCAGCTGGAGCATACCAACCTTGCATGCAGATGCTGTAACATGACTATCACCCAGCCGACGTATGCATTTGATTCAACGCGTACACATTGTAGTAATTTGGGATATTCAAATCTTCGTAGTAATCGATCACGGCATGGAAGCCGTTGGTTCGGAAGATGTTCTCGAGCCTGCTGATCTGCTCTCCGTCCAGTCCGTGTACCTCCATTACAATTTGCTTGATTTTGCCCCAATCTTCCGGATGGATGCCTTCCAGCACCTCGAACTCACTTTTCTCCACGTCGATTTTGAGCAGATCAATTTGGTTCAGATCGTAATAGCGGATCATTTCGGAGATCGTAGTTAGCTTGCAACGATAAATTTGTTCATTCAGAAGCTTCGGCGACATAAGATGATCGACAAAGCGGTTTAGCATTCGCGGGTCAGCGAAATTATCTTCGTAATGGTTGATTAACCCGTATCGGAGATCTTGATCGTGGTTCTCCCGGTATTTGATCTGGACAGAGTCCGTGGACATCGTAGGAAAATAGGCAAACTCCGCTTCCTTGATCTCATTGGAAAGCCCGATGTTAACCGTCGTTACGCGAGGCAGCGAGCTCGTATTCATCTTCAAGAGCTTAAACGTCGGAGGCAGTGGCTCAAAGGCATATACCCTGCAGTCGCTCTTGCTGCTGACATATAGGCTGAACATGCCGATATTAGCCCCGACGTCCATGACCGTGCCATTATCCGGGAGCGTAATACCGTGCTTGAAATACATCTCCTTGTGGAAAATCTCGTTGTAGAGAAACTCGGTCTCGCCTTCGTTGTTTTGATAAATTTCAATCCCGTTGTGCAGCCGTTTCTTTGTAATGGCTTCTGTCTGCAACGGATGGCGCTCATGCTCCGTCCTGCTCATTCGATTCACCTTCTCAACAATTTGTTTATAGGGCATTTCTCTAACCGCTGGCGCTTTCATAGCGTTTGACGGCCATCTTCCAGAACAGCCTGACCACTAGAAGCGATATAACGGGAGCTGCAAAAATCCATATCCCAAGGAACAAGTCCAAGCGATCGATCAAATAAACCGACGGCATGTTGGTGATGAACAAGATCGGCACGACATACAGCCCTATTCTCCGCAGCCATTTGGGGTATATGTACATCGGCATATTGTTTAAGTCCCAACATTTGTCGAGTATTTCGAAGATCGAACCGGACTTCACCGTCCAGAAGGCAAGAATTTGCGGAAGTAGAAGCACCGAATAGGTCACGATCGTGCTACTCAAGATCACGCCGATATATCCGGCCAAGTGAATCAAGCTTGGCTCGATGTCAAGACGCCGCCAGGCCAGTACGATCATCGTGATCCCTGCGATCAGGTTCGGGATCGGAAACGCGAAGTTAACGTGCCGGAATGAAATCATGAACTGCAGCGATAGCGGCTTCGTCATATACAAGTCCAGCGTCCCGTTGCGGATATGGCCGGCGAATCTATAAAAGTTATCCATAAACAGTCCTGTATAGATTGCGATCATAATCGTATAGGTCCCAGTGAAGATCAACATCTGGTCAGGAGAAATTCCATTGATTTCGATCCCGAGCTGGAAAACGAACAAGATATAGATCAGCTTGGAAAACAGAAATACGGTCTCCATGATCAAACCGGAGTAAAAATTCGCTTTGTATTCCATGTAACCGACCAAGCTATTCTTTGCGAAAATAAAGAACATACGTATATGCTTCCGAATCTCCGTCAAGCTGATACTCACAGAACTAACCTCCAACGGCTACATATTTCCTCATCCCGGAATCCCACGACAACTTGGAGATTATCATAAGCACAATTACCCAGACCGCCTGTAAGAGGAGCCCACGCACGATTTCATGAATCGTCAAGCTCCCATTGATGATGTTAACCGGGAAGAATACGACATATTGAAACGGTAAATAGCTGGAGATTCTAGCAAACGTATCTCCGAAAATATTAAGCGGAAAGATGGCGCCACTGAGCAGATAGACGCCTTGGTTGAACGCGATATAAACGCCCCAAACCTCAGTAATGATGAACGCAAGAGCACTAATCGAATAAAAAAGCAGGAAGTTGATGAGCAGTCCGAACAGAATGCTGACCAAGAACATAACGATCTGCACCCCTCTAAGCTGAAACTCCCAAATCTGAGTAAAAACAATCATCAGTATGACGAATAAGACAAGGACGACCCCGGTCTGAACCGTTTTCCCACCGAAAAAATTGCATATCCGATAGCTGAAATAATGAATGGGCTGAGCTATAAATTTACTCAGGCCACCCGTCTTGATATCATTCGCGATTTCCCCTTCGAAGCCGGCAGAAACCAGCTTGGAGACGACGCCGGACAACACGGAATAAATGATTATCTGCGAATAAGAATAGCCGTTAATGATCTCCTGCGGCGAACTGCGAAACACGGCCGTCCAGAGGAAGCATTGGACGAGAATGATGAAGCCGCCGCTGATGATACTCATCAGGAAATCGGTCCGATACTCCATCGCATTCTGAAGCGCAAGGATGTACGTCCTTTTATACTTCTGCAAGGCTTTCATGTCTGATCCCATCTTTCTGATACAAGCTTTCGATGCCTCGCTCGACAGGTATATCTTCAATTGTGAAATCGAGGATCGGGAACCGGTCCAGCATCATCTTGGAAAGCCGCTGGAGGTCATGCTTATCGATCTCCATGACGGCATTCATGCCGTCATGTTGCATGATAGTGCCATAGTCGCTTAGCGCTTGCCTCGGCACTTCGTCCGTAAATTGCAGCTTGATGATTTTTTTTGCATGAAACAGCTCGTTCACACGCCGAAGATCGCCGTCGTATACGATCTTCCCTTGATTGATGATGACCGTTCGTTTGCATAGATCCTCAATATCCGCCATGTAGTGGCTTGTCAGAATGACCGTTGCTTTCGTCTGCTGGTTATAATTTTTCAGGAACTCCCGAATGCGCTTCTGCGAAATCAGATCGAGTCCGATTGTAGGCTCATCCAGGAAAATCACCTTGGGCCGGTGAATGAGCGACGCAATTAGCTCCATCTTCATCCGTTCCCCCAGCGAAAGCCTCCGCACCTGAATGTTGAGCAGGTCTTTTACGTCAAGCATCTCCGTAAGCTCATCCAGGACAAGGTTGTAGGGCTTATCCTCGACCTCATAGATGCATTTGTTCAGGTACAACGATTCGTTTGCCGGTAAATCCCACCACAACTGTGATTTCTGCCCCATCACGATCGAGAACTGCATCTTGAATTCTTTCTTTCGTTCCCAAGGGACATAGCCTAATACATTCGCCTTCCCGCTTGTCGGATACAAGATGCCGGACAGCATCTTAAGCGTAGTCGTTTTGCCGGAACCGTTCGGACCTAAGAATCCGACCATCTCGCCTTGCTCGATTACAAGTGATATTTCACTAACCGCTTCTTTGATCAGTGATTTCCGCTTCACTAAATTTTTCAGCGATTTTTTAAACCCCAATTCTTTTTCGTAGTAATTGAAGCTTTTGGATAAGCGTTCCACTTGGATAATGCTCACTGGTGCACCTCATTTATGCTAATGTAGAATAGTTAAACACCGTGCAAATGCAAGACACTGCACTTGGAACATGCCGGTGTCAGTCGTTCGTCCATCATTTCCCTTATCCTTCTGTAGGTCATGCTATGCCATAATTCCTGTACGGACGCTTCATTTAATTTGCCGATCTCGAACTCCTTGAAAAATTTGCACGCGACAATCGTTCCATCGGGCGTAATATCCATCCGGTTCGAGAGAGCCAGGCACTTCTTGTTCATTGTGCCTTTACCCCTCACCTCTTTGCCGAGCACGAAATCTTCGATCTGATCATGATCCAGATTCGGCTGGTAGCGCAAACGCATTTTCCAGACCCGATTGTTAACCCGGTCCAACTCGCTCATCAAAGCAGGGATACGCTCCGGATCGAGCTTGTAGTTAAAGGCGTGCCAGCTTCGTTCGCCCTTGTGCTCGCTCGCCGGAAGGAAGTCGAACTTCTGGTCAAAGTAATCGTCCATTCCCTGCGAGCATTCGTCCGAGATGTACCACGGGAAGCAGACCATGACCAGATCTACGCCGACGCCCTCCAGAAAGTCCAGCAGATCGTAAAGCTTGTCGGTCATAGCATCGTTAACGACGGTATGGATCGAAATTTTGCCCCTGAATCGGTTTTCCTTGCGCAGCTCGACTAGCATCCGGATAGCATCTATCGCCTTGTTGAATACCCCTTTGCCGCGAAGCGCATCATTCTCTTCTTCGAATCCATCAAGCGCAATGAGCAACTCCAAGTTGTCGGAGATTCTCAGCAAGGCGTCCAGCTTTCGCTCAATCAGCATCGCGTTCGTGCAGATCGTCGTCTCGCGAGGATAGGCTTCAAGCAAATCGGCCAAACGGTCGAAATGGCTGTATACGAGCGGCTCGCCGCCCCAGATATAGAGTCTCGACTTGGCTGGCTCCGTCTCGAGGATCAGTTTCTCCAGCAGCCCGTAGTCGAGCTGTTCCCGCTGCTGCTCCGGTGTCATGAAGTGATGGTAGCCGGTGTCGTTCCATTGATAGCAATGCTTGCAGCGCAAGTTGCATTGGTTCGTCAGTTTAATCCCGACCGACTCTGGCAACGGTGTCGCGTAACCCGCTATTTTCTCCATGTTCCGCTTTGTTTCCACCGTATTCTTGATAGTACGTTTCAATATTTGCAAATCCTTTGGGGAATGTTTAATCTCTGATTTCGGATTCATATCAACACACCCTTCTTAAACATATTAGGTCATTCACATGAATCAATAGATATAATACCTTGAACAAGCCGTACAAATCGGAAGCATATTTTTTTTCATATACGCGCGATAATCTTTGTACTTGTCACTACTCCAGATATCCAGCAAACTCTCTTCGTTCACGTTGCCGAAGGTCAAATCATAGAAGGCATGGCAGGGCGAAACGTCGCCCCTTGCCGTAATCTCCGCATAAACCCATGGAAGGGAGCACCGATTTCGTTTATCAGCCATCTGATGGAATTGCCCCGAGAAATAGTTGCTCAAATTTTGTTCATCTATCGTCTTCGGATAGGTGATCACATGGATGCGGTTTTTCAAGCAATACTCTTTAACATTATTGAGCTGTCTCGTCAATTCCGGAATATCGATCTGGCTGAACGAACTGGTGTCCCGCCACACCATCCCCTTGGCATAAGGAGCTTCATGCACATCGAATTTTTCACTAAGAACCTCCACATATTGGGCATACTGCTCTTCCGTTGCATAGAGCTGCACTTCCATGCTGATATGGTCCAACATCGACAAGTCGATATGCTTAAAGAAAAATTCCTCGACGTACATATAGTTCAAGGGCGTAATGATAAAGGATACACCCATCTTCGGAAATTGCTTGCCTTTGCTTTCCCGAAGCTCATAGAGCTTCTCGATCCCCTTGATTACTTTCTTGAATACGCCTTTGCCCCTCTGCCTGTCGTTGATTTCCTCAGGGCCGTCGAGCGACATCCAGATCTTATTGGGAGCAGTCTCGACGAGCATCTCGGCATGCTGCTCGAGCAATGTGCCGTTAGTGGGGAAGTCCGCTATCCCTCCATAATGATTGATCATGGCGAGAATGTCGCTCAGCCAAGGGTACATCAGCGGCTCGCCGCCGAAGAAATCGTAATACGGCTTGCCCGGGCTGCACTCGACGATGATCTTTTTGATCAGATCCGGATCCAACTGCGCTAACGTTTTTTTGCTTTTATAGGGCCCTTCGAGTCCCCACTCATAGCACATCTTGCATCGTAAATTGCACTCCTCCAACAGCTGCAAGACGATCCATCTCGGATAGCTTGTCGTATCTTGGGCGACACTCAATTTGTTTACGCTCATCGCATAACCCCTTCTGCCATTGAAATCTTACCCCTTCGTTAACGCGACTCTCGCACAATAATGATCCACATAATTCGTCCGTTCTCCGGGTCTGTTCATGATCGCTTGATGCATCTCCTTAAGGACCTCTACGGAAAAATCCATCTCCCGCCACTTCTCGTAGCGTATTCCGAACCCAAGCGACTCCCACAATTCCAAATTGCTAAGCTCGTGACTTCCGAACGGCTCCAGCAGAATAAGAGGGGTTTCGGATGCAAGTGAGTCGATCAATGTGCCCGCTCCCGGCTTGGCCACGATAGCCATCGCCTCCGAAGCGACGTCGAATAACCAATGATGATCAACCTTAGCGGCGTATGAATTCGTATCTTCTCCCGTTATTTCGATGTATGGCGGAAACTCGTGCAGGCCGTTCGCACTCTTCACCCATGCACACCATTCCGGATCGTTCATCCAATATCGGTGATCGGGATCGGGCTTCGCTTCCTTCCAATCGTAAGCTACGATATCAAGCCCATAGTTATGGCCGACAAGCTCTGGAACTTTACTTTGATAAGTGCCCATCCCCCAGCCGCCGCCATGAACAACAAGCCGCCGCTTTCTCGATTCGAAGGGCAGTGGCGTACCATGAAGAACCGGGATTTCGCATCGAATCTCCATCTTGTCGGTGTCATAGAGACAAGCATTGAAATAATACTCGTCATAGCGAGGATGAAACTTCTTCAGGCTCTTCCAAGACGGGGCCAGATCTGAATCGACGTAGAGCAGGTCTACATGAATTTGATTCGGCAGCATCTTCTCCCTATACAAATCCAGAATATAGACCCAGTGTCCGGATAGCGATATGAATTCGTACCGCCCTTCCGCTTTCCACGCCTCCAGCAATAGCTCGACCTGGGCATAATCAATGCTGCTGCGGATATCCATCGGCATTCGGGCTGATAAATTGGCAAGTGCGAAATTATTGTGGTAAGCCTTCCTGCTGTCTGCAATATGATCCATCTTGTCTTGCTCCAAATAGCTTTCGAACACGAGCACTTCCGTCGCGATATCCCTTTTCTCGAAATCGCTTGCAGCTAACAGGCCGGGAATATAGAAACCCAAACCGAAACCCGAGCATAGAATCGTTACTTTCCGCTTACCCATAAAATTTCTTCCTCCATTCATGGCTTCAAGCGCTTCGGACTGCATCAGCCAACGATCTTGAAGGATAACGACGACAGCACCTCCTTAACCTTAGCGGTCAATCGTTCGTTATCCCATTCCCCCTCGATCAACGAATAATACAATCTGCCTTTCACCTGCTTATTCCGGATCCCCTTGCACTCGCTGATGACTTTGTTAATAAAGAGCGTATTCGCGCTTAACGGTAAAATGCCGAACCCTCGATCAGGCTTATATAGAACACCCTCGCGGTCCAGCGATTCCAGCAATTGATCGAATGGTACATCGCATGCAAACTGTAAGGTCGCATGCGTCATGCTCCCGGCCGTATCGTGCTTCTCCAGGTATCGGTCAACGTAATGCTTGATCAGACTCATCGATCTTCTTGCATTCACCTCAACGATCGGAACGATGCGGCCGTCTGTCAACAGCATAGAATCGACGCATACGTCGCCGTGATAGCCCGACCGGTAAAGCTCGCGAGCCGCCAGTTTCATTACATCAAAATACTCCGCTTCCTGCAGCATATGAAGCAGCCTATCGTCGGCTGTATAGGAGCCTTGGTAAGCGAAATTGTGATTGACCAATTGCTGCACTGAGATATGTTGGTAAGTACCGTCCGGATCGATATGGAATTGGCAAGAAAAATCCAATTCCTTGCGGAGGAACGGCTCAATAATAAACCGAACCGTTCTTCCCTTGCTGCACTGATCGGCGAGATAGGATGTGACTCGCTGCAAAATCGCTTCCGACTCGATCAGCAAATTCCCCTTCCCGGATACCCCAAACTCATCTTTGATCAGGAAGGGTCCTTGATTCAGCAAAGTCAAGCCGCTTGCCAGCAGCTCTTCGTGAGAATAGACCGTCTGGCTGTCACACCGAAGATCAAGGCGACGGTTCAATTCGGTTGAATACAGCTTCGAATTGACAGTCTGAACCGTTTCGATAGCTGGAAAATCCTGTTCCAGCCCGTAACGCGCCGCAGTACGATCCGCCCCCGGAATGACGGCAAAGGGCGACAACCGGGCACCGTCCAGCCAGTGTAGATCCATGTCACCCATTCGATCGGCTGATGTGAGCAGGTCGAATATATTGGCGGTTCTGCCTGCGCTTCCTCCATCAGGACTCTCGAGATCGGTTGAATTGGAAAGAAATTTAAATCCGATCTCATGCAAATACTCTTTATGGCAAACGTTCATTCGATAGCGAGTAATGAGCCTATCCTGCGCCTCGCAAAATGGGAAGAGCAGCTCATCCATGGCCATCACGACATTCTCCATTTCAGGATCGTGAAACGACGGCAGTTTGGCTAGATTAGGGTCGCGCCAGAAGCGTTCCGCGTCAAACGTCCCGATAATGAGCTCGAACTTGCGTCTATCGTTCATACAGGTGCTGTCTTCTGCAGCTCCGAGATATAATTGCAGAAGGTCGTGACCGACTCCATAAGATTGAAGTCGAATTGTTCAAAATCGATTTCAATACCGAAACGCTCTTCCACCTTTAATACGAAAGTAATTAGCTGTAAAGAGTCCAATCCCCCGTCTTCCATGATGTTGGAATGCTCGTTCAAGCTGTTTGCCAGTTGGGCGTCGTCCTTGATTTCGCTTATCATCGCTATGATTTGTTCTTGCATAGGTACCTCCCGTTTAATGGGTATATTGACCCTGATAATAATGAATCGTTCTAGTGAGTGCATCATGCAAACTGATCGCCGGTTCCCAGTCCATAATCGTCCTTGAAATGGTAATATCCGGCTTCCTTCTCCTCGGATCGTCTTCCGGCAGCGGAAGAAACTCGATCTGCGCGTTGGACTTCATTAGCTCCTTCAATATTTGGGCGACCTCAAGTATGGTGACTTCCTCCGGATTCCCCAAATTGACTGGCTGTTCATAATTGGTGCTCAGCAGTCTCACAATCCCTTCCAGCAAATCGTCGATATACTGAAAGCTTCTCGTCTGTCTGCCGTCGCCATAAATCGTAAGGTTTTGCTTTGACATGATTTCATTAATGAAATTGGTAATGACGCGTCCGTCATTTAAATCCATCTTCGGGCCGAATGTATTGAAGATCCGAATGACCCTTACCGGTATGCCGTATTTCCTGTTCATCCAGTAGGTGATCGCCTCTGCATACCGCTTCGCTTCGTTGTAGCAGCTTCTTGCTCCAACCGAATTCACGTTGCCATAGTAGCTCTCCTGCTGAGGGTGAACGGTTGGGTTACCGTAGATCTCGCTTGTTGAAGCCAAGAAGAACGCAGCCTGCTTTTCTTTGGCCAGATGCAGCAGATGCATCGTTCCTTCGCTGTTGACCCTCATCGTTTCGATCGGATAGGACAAATATTTGGGCGGGCTGGCAGGACTTGCGAAATGCATCACCCAATCGACAGGGCCTTCGATTGCGAGCGGATAAATGACGTCATGCTCGATAAACTTGAAATTTGGCGACCGTAAGAGATTGTCCATGTTGACAGTGAACCCGGTCAGAAAATTATCGACACCGATAACGGTATGCCCTTCCCGCAGCAGCCTCTCGGCAAGGTTGGAACCGATGAAGCCTGCGACTCCTGTTAATACAATGAATATTATGTTCCCCCCCATTGCTTAAGGTTTGTGAAACCACTATTAATTCAATCGGTGTTCCATCTAGATGATTGGATAATTAAAGATCAAAAACTCCTTAATAACCAATTTTTATATTCTTATACATAGATTATCATAAAAGACTTGCATTCAGTACCCAATAAATTCATATATATTACCTTATAAATTATAGGTGACGGATTGTAATATGAAGTGCGACACATAAAAATGACCCATGACCGATTCGTGTGTAGAATGAAGTTACCACACTACCCCTACACAGGAGAATCAGCCATGAGCTACCAACATCTTACCACAAGAGAGCGAAGCCAGCTAGAAGTACTGCATCAATTGGGATGGTCCGCTAGAGCCATTGCACGTAAGCTCGGGCGTCATCATTCCAGCCTATCCCGTGAGCTCAAACGTCAAGAAACAAGAGAATCTTACTGTGCGAATCGAGCACAAGCATCGTACATGGCCAAGCGAGCAAGTTGTAAACCCTTGGGTAAATGGAATGCTGAAAGGCAGCGGTACATCACGATGAGGCTCGCGGAGACCTGGTCTCCTGAACAGATTGAAGGCAGGATGAAGCGGGACGATCTCCATCTTCATGTATGCCATAAAACGATCTACCGATGGCTATACCAAGGAAAGCTCGTTAAAGGAAATACAGCTTTTCTAAGGCAGAAAGGGAAACGTCGTCAACCGCTGGAGAAGCGCGGACGTTTTACAATCGGGTTGTCCATTCACCAGCGCTACAAAGAGATACGTAAGCGTGAGACCTTTGGGCACTGGGAACTGGATACGCTTGTTTCTAGTTGTGGAAAAAGCAAAGCCTGCGTAGCTACATTCGCTGAGCGTAAAACAAGGTTCTACCACGCGATTAAAATGCAGGATCGTACAGCCTCTTCCATGGAGATGGCTTATAAACAGGCTGTCCTATCGATCCCGGCAACTGCCTTCGTAACGGCTACCGTTGATCGTGGTAAAGAGTTTGCCTGCCACGAACGCCTAACTGCTTTGCATGGCATGAAGGTGTATTTTGCCGATCCTTATTCCTCTTGGCAGCGAGGCACGAATGAAAATGCGAACGGACTGCTAAGAGAGTTCTTTCCTAAGGGCTATGATTTCGCAGACGTTACAGAAGAGGAATTAGCGTGCGCTTTGTTCCTTATTAATAACCGTCCTCGAAAGTGTCTAGGATGGAAAACCGCACACGAAGCTTTTCAGGTTGAAGTGTCGCACTTGGCTTGACAATCTGTCAGGTATTAAACAAGCAGGAACTGTGCGTTGCTCCCAAACTAGACAGGTACGCGTCTATGCATTAATCAAAACATGTCGGGTCAAATGCCAAGATGCCAAGAGAGATTCTTGAAGTGAGTGGATTCGCTGTGGAGTTGCTGGGAATAAAGCGATTGAAGCAATGCGGATCGTTGGAAAACAAGAAGAAAAAAAAGGCTGTCAGCAAACGGATAAAACCAACACAAGAGCGACTGTTTGGAGCTTATTCAATAAGCTGTATAGCAAAGCTTATACTCCCAGCATCACTCCCTCCATATATATACCTAGATCTCCACCGGCTTCGGTTTGGCCTTCTACCCGATGCAATATGAGATATCCCCGGCTGACATCATCTACTCCCTCGACGTTACTGAATGCCTATCCGCTTCAGCCATCGTTCAAGGAATATTGATTCTTCATTTTCTATATTCGTTATCAGTGTATGTAAGCTTTCTAAAATACTCACATTCCTTGTCAAATTATATTTAAGCGCTACATTCACAAGTATCTTCGCCTTAACTTCAATTGATATGAATTCGTCTATATGCTCTTGATTTAATTTACTTAGATGCCGATTATCGTACAAATACTTGAGTCTTAACGTCATTATCTTCTTATGGTCATAAAGTAAATGAAAGGGTCTTTGATCAAGTTTAGACTTTTTTTCCGATGTCTCTTTCACATAATTTAATAGAGTTGTGTATATTCGCATGCCGAAGTCAAGATTATCCCTGTCGCCCCCATAGTTGAACATCTCCCAATATTCCGGCGTTTTGTTAGTGAAATAGTTTCTTATAGAATTTACTAGGGTATCTGCACTGAAATTATCCTGATATTGATCATTGAATTTATACAGATAAACCATTTCTCTTAGATAATCTTGATTTGTTGTTAAATGATTAGTGTTGAAAGCACGATTGAAATCTGTAAATGATATTTCAGCTTGACTATAAACTCCGTTCTTAAAAAAATCGGAAACATATAATATCTCTCTATTTAAATCATAACCATAGACAAATATGTCATGATGCAAATGGAGTCTATTATATCGTTCGCTTAATGGCACGTAGAAATAATTCACCATTGTGTGGACATAATTATTGGAATTAATGTTTTCTATAATAAAATGAATAACAGAGTCCCATTTAGTTGTTACAGTATCTCTATGTATCTTTTGAGTAGTAATCCATTTGCATGCATCTGAAGGTCGCAGCTCATAAGTCAGAGGGAAATAAAAATCTCCCCAATTATGTTTATAATCTTTGTTAATATATAATTGAATATAATTACTAAATATCCATGGGTGTGCGCACTCATAATGGGTAAGTATGGACAAGAGATGAGCATGTTGCGTATATGTTGTAATCATCGGATAACTTATTGGCAATATTCCCCTGCCTAATGTTGGAGTTGTATTCTTCATTTTTTTTCGTTCACCCCTAGTTATCTTATTAAGTTGCTTAAGGATGTCGAAGAGGCGTGCTCTCCAACATCATGGGTCCAGCTCCTTGTTTGTTCAGTATATCTCATTTAGCAATAAGCGCTTCGTACTTGCCCTGTCCAGTTTTCCTGTTTTTGTTTTTGGAATTTCATCTATAATCCTCCATTGTCTAGGCACTTTATACGACGACAAATGCAAGTTGCAAATTTTTGTAAGCGCATCCATATCAACCAGACATTCTTCAAAAACTTTCAGAAATGCGATGGGTACTTCGCCTAATAGATCATCGTGCACACCAACAACTATGACTTCCTCAACTTCTTTCAAGCCATATAAAAACTCTTCGATTTCTTCCGGATAGATATTGATACCGCCGGATATAATGATATTCTTCTTTCTGCCTGTGATTATGAGACACCGTGATTCATTCCAATATCCCAAATCTCCTGTCTTTAACCAACCATCAACAATTGTATCGTTCGTTAACTCTGGGTTTTTGTAATAACCGAGCATCACATTTGGGCCCTTGACCCAAATTTCTCCGATAGCTGCTCCTTCAACCTCATTCTCTTCTTCGTCAACAAGTCGAATAGAAACGTCACTGATGGGTGATCCACAGGATAAGCAGCGGTCTCCCCGTTCCATCATGCTCACCCGCGGAGAAGCTTCTGTCAATCCATAGGTTTGAATAATGTCCGCTTTGGGAAATACAGTCTGAAGATTGTCTACTAATTTCGCGGGAATCGCCGCACCGCTAATAACAATAAATTCAATTGAATCAAAGGCACTCCAGTTTGTTGTCTGATGAAAATCGGAAACAAAGTGCATCAATTGCGTAGGCACCGCTGAGAATGCCGTGACCGCCTTATTCTGAAACAGTTTAAACGCTGTGCGCGGCAGCAAGGGCAGGCTGATAAGTTTAATTCGGGTTCCATAAAGCATGCAAGAAATCAATTGCGTGACAATCGTAGAACTGAAATGAACGGGCATCGTTACAAGAAACGAATCTTGATCCGTATAACCCACCTTTCCACCATGTGCCAACGCATTCGTTAATACATTCCAATGGGATAGCATAACGATTTTAGATTTTCCGGTTGTGCCCGATGTAGGAAGGAGAATCGCACATTGATTGGGATCGGACTGATTCGTTAACGAGATCGATTCAAACGAAGGCATCGGTTCTTGCGATAAATCCTGAGCGGTAACCCAAGGAATGTCGCAATTTAAATGCGCAGGCTGTACATATTTGCTGATAACCAGTTTGGCGTCACTGGCATTTAAAATATTTTCAATTTCAGTTTTGGATGCCGAGTAAGGAACCGGTACTAATACATAACCGCAGAACTGAATGCCAAGCGCCGCAATAATGAACAAGGGCTCATTATTTGTGTATAATGCAAGATGACTTCCGGACTCAAGATCAAAGTTCTTCTTTATATATAAAGCAATCAAGTATGCTTCTGTCATCACCTCCGCGTAAGTCCAGTGCTGCTTTATATCTTGAAGGATAATGTGTTCTTTGCGATCACAAGCTTCCATAAATAAACGCTCAATGATAGTCATAATCTTCTCCTCTATATGATCTATCTAGCTCCGTTGCAATTTATGCTATCGTTTTCTCGGTCAAATAATTAAGGATTAATCCAGCCGTGGAGAACTTTTCAAACAATAGATCCTCATCAGGGATCGCGATGTTAAACTTCGATTCCATTGAAACAATAAGCTTGATGAAGCCAACCGAATCGATCCCTTGATCCAACAAATTGGTATCGTGGTCATCTGGATACTCGATTTCAAGCTCAGCAAAAATTTCATCTCTCAAGATAAATTCAATTGATCTAGACATCATGTTTCCTCCGTTCGATAATCTTTAGAAAGACTGGTTAGAGAGGATGGCATACATGGTGATATTCAGTAATGAGCAAGTGAAAGTGATTGTGAAGGAGAACAATCTCAAAACGATGGACAATGTGCATTCGCACTGAAAGAGTTGTTTGCAGAGACGCTGCAATTTATGCTGGAGGCGGAATATGACACGGTGCATAACATGAAAAGCATGACGCGAAGAGTACAACGACGGAAATGCTCGAGGGCTACCATCGTCAACATCGCAAAGCCACTAAAGAAAAAAGCATTTTCCCAAGCGATGAAGCGCTGCTGAAAATGCTCTACATAACTACAATGAATGTCACTCGTAAATGGACAGGGCGTGTACAAAACTGGGACTAAGTACCCCATCACCTCTCCATTTTCTTCCTCGACGGGAACGAACAATATTGCGTTAAAGTTTTGTTTCAAGAGAGTTTACACTAGTAGATTTACAGCACCTAGTGCTTACTGTATTTAATATAAATTACAAATCTACCAATTGTCAACAAGCTTGAACAATTCCGTTGATGCCCTCTAGAATTCCATTCGTCATCTGGCTATTTCTCTCATTTGCGATTGTTTCATCATGTTAACGCGGTGACAACGTCAATTGCTCGATATAGATCCAAAAATGCGTATGGTACAGGGAAAATATATTCAACGCAACTATCCCAGCCATAAGCTTGTCCTACGTTTTTTTGTATCATTCTCCTTTCACAGGAACCAGAGCTTTAACACCTCGATTCTTTTTCCAAGCTGGTCGAAATTACCTGCCTGCGAAACCTTGCATAGAGAACATACATTCGGTATATAATACAGAATACGAATAAACGTTCGCGTCATGGTGGTGTAGCTATGAGTGTCCATTCAATCATCGAAACGGAAGAGGATTTGCTAATCATTAAAAAGCATACCCTGCTGCCAATCCTTCTCGAAATGTTAGCTAGAGACATCAACGAATTAAAAATGTATCGGAACAAAATTATTTACAATCATATCCTTTTTTATCTCAATGAAATGGAGCAACGCATCTATCTTGAACTGCAAAGCATTAAGAAACAAATGAAAGAACGAAATATTAAAGCGTTAAACACCGAGATGAATGCGCGGGGGGTCCATGTTGAATATAAAGTTCGCGGTTATATCCACCATTTCACCATGCTGAGAAGTTTAGTGAAGGCTGAGCTAATGACCATGCTGATGAATATGCGGAGGCGATTGGAATGAAGGAAGCAACTGAAAGGGTTATATTGCTCGCGGATTGTCAAAGTTTTTACGCAAGTATTGAGAAAGCCAGCCATCCGGAGTGTAAAAATAAACCCGTTGTTGTGGCTGGCTCTGTTGAGCGCCGCTCAGGTATTATTTTAGCGGCTTGCCCCATTGCTAAGCAATACGGCATAACGACGGCCGAACGGCTCGGAATCGCTTTAAATAAATGTCCGGAGCTTGTCGTCCTGCGCCCCCGCATGCAGCATTATATCGATGCCTCTATGATGATTACGGGCATTTATGAGGAGTTTACGAATCTGGTTGAAATTTTCAGCATTGATGAGCAGTTTCTGGACATTACGGCAAGCCTCCCTCTTTTCGGAGACCCTGTTACGATAGCCAAAGCCCTTCAACAGAAGGTTCTCCTGCAGACAGGCGTATGGATAAGGGTGGGCATAAGCTCCAATAAAATGCTTGCTAAAATGGCCACGGACATCTGGGCAAAAAAGAATAAGGATGGCATCTTTACCCTTCCTAAAACAGAAGTCGAAGCTTTGCTGTGGCCGCAGCCGGTCCATAAAATGTTTGGAGTCGGCTCACGCATGACCACCCATTTCACTCGTCTTGGTATGCATACAATAGGCGATATTGCCAGAACGCCGCTTCCGCGTCTTAAGGACCAGTTTCGCTTTCGCTTTGGCAAGCAATCCGATATTCATGCCGAGGTGCTGTGGCGAACGGCCAACGGCATCGATGACAGCCCGGTTACACCTGAAACCTTCAACACTCCGCCAAAATCGGTTGGCCATATGATGACTTTGCCCCGAGATTATATGGAGCCCTCGGAGGTAGATACCGTTCTGCTTGAGCTGACCGAGGAGGTTTGCCGCGATTGCCGCCGCAAAAAATATATGGGCCATGTTGTCACGGTCAACTGCATGTGCAGCCCCTACGAAGCTCCCACCGGATTTTCGCGCCAAATGAAGCTTCTCGATCCCACAAACCATACCCAAACGGTTTTTGAAGCGGTGAAGCAGCTCTTTTATAAATTTTGGGATGGCATGCCTGTACGCCGGGTCGGTGTGACCATCAGCCAGCTCATGGACGATCAAAGCTATCAGCTTACCCTCTTTGATGATCAGATCAAGCTTAGAACGCTGGAGAAAGTGACAGACAGCATCAAAAATCGATACGGAAGCACCGCAATTGTAAGAGCTTCATCCCTTACTGCCGCAGGGCAAGCAGCGGATAGGTCCATAAAAATCGGGGGGCACTACAAATGAGCAAAAAACTTGAAAAGAACGGGCTCTGGGAATCGAGCCGAATGATGCTTCCACAGCATAAGGAGGCTTTTCAGAACAGATTCCAAAAGCAAGCGCCCCAGCCCGTCCGTCCAACAGCGGAGGAAATCCATATGATGAAAGATTATGTACTGCTGCCGATCATGCATGCAATCATCGTCAAAAAAGCCCGCGAGGCAGAGCAATCCTCAGAAACGCTAAGACTGCTCTATTCTAAAGCAGCCCAATTGCTGGCTAGAAATGTTCATGACGACCTAACCCAATTAAAGAGAGCATTGACGGAGAACAATATCCGCGTTTTTGAAGAGGAGAAAAACCATCAAGAGGCCCGTTACCGCTATATTTGCCGGGAATATGAAGATCATTTCACCATCACCCGGGACTACATGCGTGCCGAGATAAGCATTCGAATCGGACGCTATGTGGACGGTCTTGTATCAGCTATGACAGGCGCTGGAAAGGCAAATTAATTGATGCCAGCTCGATTTGATAGCAGCACCGCGCCTATGCAATCGTTCAAGCCGAAAGGACCACCGAAGCAGCAGCCTATGCCCGCCCGCAAACACCGGGTTCGACAATAAAATGTCGCGCAGAATATGTCCAATATTTCCCCAAGCTCCGCTAGGGCTTCCACTGCTGAGAAGCCAGCACAGCCAGTTCAATTTTGTTCAGCAGCAGGCTGTATTCATTGGTCATTTCAAAAGAATGCGGCAGCGGCAGCTTTTGAAAATAGGGAAGCACCTGTGCTGCCTGCCGGAACCAATCGCCAGGCTCAGGCGCCTCAAACTCCCGATCTGGCCAGACGCTGCTTAGCTCCGGGCTGAATAATGGAGCAGCACCAGATGCTAGCCGTCTCCCCGATAGCCGCTCCTTATAAGGCCTCTGTGGCGGATCACGCCTGATCGCTGCAAACAAATGAGAGGCATAATCCGCTCGTGACCCCGTGTGACGGATGGCCTGCGCGAAAGCAAAGGCGCCGTCATGCACCTCCGGCACAGCGAAAAGCAGCGCATACAGCCGTTTGCCAAACTCGATTCGTTCCTTCAGATTGTCGAAGCTTTCCAAAACAAGCCCCGCAAGCTTCATTTCCTCACCCGCGGACCGATAGCAAAACAGAACCGCATTAAGCTGCAATAATGACTGCAAGCCGAAAAAAACCGTATCCAGCACCTCCTTGCGGAAAAAAGGATGCTGCACAATTCGGTTTTCAATGTAATTTTGCTCATTTACAATAAGGGCAACCGTCAAAACGGCGGAATCGCCGCTCTCCCAAAACATTTGCCAAACCGGGACCATAAAGCGGGACACACCCAACTGCGGCAGCAAATGAAACAAAGGACGCCCCGCTTTGCAGCTTGCCTCATACAGCAGCAGCTGCGGATAAGCATCCTGAAAGATCAACGCATTCGCGCGCTCCAAAAAGCGGAATACAGCCTCGCGGGCGGATCGGCCCAGTAAGTAAGGCAGCCACTCCCCTTGTAAATCGGTCATATTCCAGCCTCCATTGCGTGAAACCAAATGGGCAAGCAGCGCCCAGTGCAGCTCCGGCCAACGTTCATAAATCGCCAAATAAGCTCCCGTTCTCGTCACATTGTTGCGGTTCAGATGAACAGCGTCTGCTCGGATCGTGGCAAGCAGCACATGATCGGCTGAGCCCGCAACCGCAGCCGCAGCCATGCTCTCGGCAGCGTTAAAATTGCCATTAGTATTAGCATTGGAGCTACCAGTTTCCTGCTTCTGCTCCAGCTCAAGCTGCGTCCATGAGGCTGCAAGCTTAGAGACGATTGAAGGCTGCATAACAAGCGGGTGCGCTTCTGCAGCCATTTTTTGCGACTCGCCAAAGCTATGCCACTTGCCAACCGCATACTGCCAAGCATCTGCCGGCAGTTGGATGCAGCGCAGAAGCCACGCTCTAAAACCGCTCCCAAGCTTTCCGCTCGCGCCTCCCATGAGCTCTCCTCCATCCTTTATCGCTAACTTCCTATTCCAAAAGCTGCAATTATGCTAAAAAGATAGTCTTGCCGGAAAAGAACAGCAGTATCCGCCAACGACTCCACCGATGATTCCATCTTGTAGCCGGCCCCTTCCCCGCATAAAGGAGCAACGGGCTTTTCATGACTCCTTTTGAGAATGCTCGTTTATTCCAATAAAAACTTCTTTGTTCCATCCGCTTCCAGGCCCGCTGGTAAGCGTTGTATTATTTTTATCAGATGATTATGTATATTTTGGTTTTGCACAAAAAAAACCTCTTAATAGAGGGAAAGAAAAAGGTACAACCTACTCCTGCTTCTCGAGTGGTTGTACCTTTTAAATTAGTTTGAAGGGCAGATGCCTTCTTGGGGGTTAAGACAGCCGCTCGCTTAGTCTGACTATAATCGCAATCATCTCAGCTCTTGTCAGCGCTCGGTCAGGCTCCATTGTCGACGCTGAGACGCCGTAAAGCAGTCCCGCCCTCACAGAATATTCAATGCCTTCCCGGTATGGCGAGCTAGCAATGTCGGCAAATGTCTGCGCATCTCTGACAGGGTCAAGACTGCCTCCGGTCGTTTCGTAGAGCACCTGCGCAAGCAGCTCTCTGGTGATCGGCTCCTCTCCCAGACTGCTGGCAGCCCTCAGCGTCTGCTCGCTGAGCTTTGCGCCGATCGAGGCCGTGGCGTAGAAGGACCAATGCGATTTGTCCGTTACGTACCGCTCGACCGTACTTCTTGGCAGCGAGCTAGCGACCAGACCGCTTCTCATAAGCACGCGGTCCAAGAAGGTGAAAGCATCCGCTGTTCGGAGCGGCTGGTTCGGAGCAATCGTGCCATTTGGCATGCCGCTTACTAAGCCAAGCCTAGCGGCCTCACGGATAGAGGCTAACGCCCAATGTCGATCATCTGCGTCTTTGAAGCTGGCGCTCGTTGTGGACGGGAGCTTGAGCACGCGATAGCGGCCTTCAATATGGATACCCAGCGCCTTCAGCGCTTCTACCGGATTCGCGGCAATGACGGCCAGCTCCTCGTTCGTAAACGCATGATTCGTCAACGAGGCAAGCAGCTTGATCGTTAACCCTTGCTCGGAGGACCAGGTATACGGCAGAAATTCCTCTATAGAGGTCGCCAGCTTCTGCTGCTCTGCGCCGCTCAGCTTCTCGAAAGCGGCCTTGACCTGAGCGATGGATGTATGGCTGCTGCCGTTTCCTTGATCATTTCCGTGTTGGCCTCCGCCTGACGACGGCGTAGTCGGCTGGGTCGGATCAGAGGAATCGTTGTAGGAGGTTTTCGCCCACTGCACCGGCAGCAGCTTCAGCTTGCCAGCTCCTGCATACGGAAGCACCAGTCTGTTCAGTTGCTCTGCTTCATACAGCTGATAACGATAAGGAAGCTTGCTCTTAAATGCGGTCGCATCCAGCGTAAGTCTGGCCTGGGACTCGTCAGTTACCGTCAAGCTTGCTGGAATCCCATTTAGAGTGTATAACGTGTCGACAGCGCCTATATAACCGGCTGGACTCGACCCATTGCCGCTTAGCAGCGCTTTGACAATACCGCGAATATCGGAATTCTCAATCAGCAGAGACGCGCCTACGGTCGAAATTGCGCCGTTGCTGACGACCTTCGGTTGCGCCTGTTCGTTCGCAAGCGACTGGCGAAGCGCCAGCAGCGCGGACGCATCCATAATTGTGTTGTATACATGGCCGGAGCCTGCACGGAGCCGTGGAATCCGGTCCATAGAGTTAAGGTAATAGTTGTTGGCCAGCGTAATTCTTAAATTCTTTTGATTGGCTTCCGTATCCGAAGCGCCGATGAGGTGAGTTTTCTTCTGCGCCGCCGCAAAGGAGCGTGCTTGCGCCTTGGTCATGCCGAACTCGGTCAGCAGCTTGTTGTAATAAGGATATTGCTCTGGACTCGCCTCCAGCAGCACCATCATATCGTTGAAGAACGAGCCTTCGCTTTCCGGTAGAAACCGACTCCACGAAATCGTAACATCGGTTGTATCTGTGTCTGTGGCTTTTTTTATGTCAACGATGCCGTCATACGCTTTATAGAAGGTGCTATGATCGATCCAGATGCCTGTACTGCCTTCCTGGACAGTAATATAATCCCAATCATTGCGGTCATAGTCGCCGCCCGTCTGCTCGTCCCACTCCCACAACTCGTCGAACACTAAATTCCGAATGATGATATTGCTTGAGCCGTTGATTTCTATTTTTACGTGAGTCAGCTTTGCTCCGTTCTGGGAGAAAATCGTAAGACCGCTCAAGCCCTCAAGCCGGAGCGTAGAAATACCTGACTTTTTCAGCGTCGGATGCAGCAGCGGCTGATGCTGGGCCGGCTGAATGAGTCTGCCGTATTTTGTAATCGCATCCCCGATTTCCTCGGAACCAAGCGCAATATCGCCGAGCAGTTCAATGACTGCTGCCTTTCCAGTGTCCTTTGCCCCGGCGAGCGCGCTTAGAAATTGCTCAGGTGTTGAAACCTTATGGTAGTTCTCCGATGTCTCTAGCAGCAGCCCGCCGCCCGTTACCTGCCTAGACGCTGCGTAGCCCTCCAGAGCATAGCGGCCAAGTCCGGTATCATCAGAGGAGTCGGGGTTAGCTTTGTCAAACACATAGGTGGACTCGACGAACTTCTCCTCGGCGACGGTTATCCTATTCCCAACATAGTCGCCTTGTGATCTAGCAATAACCGTCTCATAAGGGTCCCACCCAAGGAAGGAGGACGTGAGCATCTTCTCCGCCTTGACCTTTGAAATTTGTGGCCGTCCGCTATGAATCGCGAAACCGTCTCCATAGGTGTAGTATTCATTGAAGCGCGCCTTTACCGCCAGGTTGCCGCTCATATCTGTATACGGCGCTTGCTTGTTCACAATCCCGCTCATATACATATTGATGAATGTTGCGGCACCATCCGGTCCCCAAGGCCGCGCGAGTAAATATTTCGTGCCGAAGGCTCCTTCCTCGGCAATAATTCGGCTATTATTGAAAATATAACCGTATGGCTTGTCGGCAGCCGTTCTCGGAGCGGTTACGTAGCCGCTGTTCCTCATGGGATGATATCGGAAGACGATATCCGAATCATTAAACAACGCCTGTGCGTCTCCGTAAATAAAGTCCACATTGCCAATAATGTAGCTCTTGTAATAATATTGACGATTTTTGCTGGCATACAGCGTATCCTGATAACCGATCAGCTTCACATGGACAAAGGTGCTCTGATCCGCATCTACCCGCAGCGCATCGGCTGATTCGTTGGATTTGGAGCCATCACCCAAGTAGCGGTACGTATTCTCAAAGGTCAGATTCTCTGCGGAGAAGTTCGCAGCGCTTTCCAGAATATATACCGCATTCCTATCTGCGGTGCTGCCACCTTCCGGCGACAGAACCGGATCGTAGAAGTTGATATTGACTTGATCCCGATCCTCGCCAATCAGGCTGATGTTAGGCGCAGAAATTCTAAGGTGCTCGTCGTAGCTGCCTTCCTTGATTAGAATAACGGCGCGTTCCGAATTATCGGCAGGTACGGCATCAACGGCTGCTTGCACAGTGCTGTACAGCTTAACACCGGGCTGCTCCTCCGACAGCCCTCCTTGCAGACCCTGATAGGCAGCATCGACAATCGCATCGTAATGAGTTAAATATACAAAGTTGAAGGACGATCTGGTCGTATTCCCGCTCTGATCCGTGAAGAGGAGGGTAACATCATTGCGTCCCTGCTTCAGCAGGGCTCGGAAGGCGAACGCTTCCTTCGGGTTCAGCTTGACCTGTTCCTGCTCGACACTGTTGACAAGCAGTCTCAGCGTGCCGCTGCGGTCGACGACACCCTCAAGCGTTGCTTTGTCCGCAAACACCGTGTCATACGATTTTTTCGTGATGAATAGTTCAGCCGCTGCGTCTTCATATACGTATTCTCCCGTATGCCCCGCAGAAGGCACGGACAATACCGGTACCGAGCCGTTGCTGGAATTGATCGCCGAATTCGCCACAACGTAGTAATAATATGGCGTTTCATTAATGACATCTGTATCTGTATAGGTTGTTGCCATTAATTCCTTGGCCAGCAGAGCATATTCGCTCTGATCGGAAGATCTGCGGTAAATGGCGTATGTGGCGGCCTCATTCACGCTGTTCCAATGAAGCGTCAGCTTTCCGTCGCCGCTCTCGATTGTGGCGACGGGGGCCGACAGTGGCTCGACTACCGCAACCGTGGCGGATATGACCGGCTCCGTACGGATAGCGCCTGCTATGCCGTACACTTTGAACTGATAGAAGCCGCTTGCCTCCACGGTTGCCATGTAGAATTTGTCCTTCAACTGATCGGCTATGATCTTATAGGTTGCTCCGCCGTCGGTTGACATTTCGACGACGTAGGCTGCATCATCATCAGCACTTGGCGTATCGCCGTTCCAGGATAAGGAGATTTGCGTTCTGTCCTCAGACAGCACGGGCTGTGCAATCCCCGTTGCCGTCGGTGCTTCACCGATGGCGGCATAAGCATCGTTCTGGTCATACAGCACATTCCCTTGCTCATCCTTGAACACAAGATTTCGAATAACCACCTCGACATTGGAGAAAGCGAAGCCGTATTTCAGATTTGCCGCTGCTCCGCCATCCAGCGCAATATTCCTATATTCAATTAAAGCGCTGTATGTTTGCTTGTTAAGAGTTGCCTCCGAATACCAGCCGCCAGCCCGCTTCTGATTGACCATGCGAATCGTATCGCCAATTTGATAAGCAAGGTCCATGCTTCCCGCGCTTGGTGTATTAGGGCTTCCGCTCTTGCTGTACACATTGCGGAGGGTTTTGTTTCCCCTCACCCCAATAGTTGCAATTCGCGAGATGCTATTCCCGCTGTCGAACATGCCGAAGAATACGCCCTTATTGCTTGAATTGCCGACTGACTTAATCTGAATATCCGCTTCAATCGTGGCTGCATCCTCTCTCGCGTCGAAGACGTAATAGCTGATGCCGCTCAGGGAGCCGATATTCGCATTGCCGTTCGCATGCCCGACAATAAGCCGCTGTCCTTGAGGAGCAACCGTCAACGTATTGTCCGGGTCGATTTCAGCGGGCATGGCCGGCTGCACTTTCACATCAGGCGGGCTGCCCAGTGCTCCGGCATGGTCGCCAGCGACCAGATCGAAGGAGTAGTCGCTGGAGCTAGACGGTGTCTCAAACACGCTCTGATCCTTCACATGGACACGGTATTCAGCCGGATAAGTGGTCTGATCTGCAAACGTGGCAACAAGCTCGTTCGTGCCCGGCACGATGGCAAGCTTGGATACGACAGCTGTACTCAGATTGGTCAGGTCTGAGTCGTCTAGCTCGTTGCCGCTCAGATCCAGACTTATTGAAGCGCTTTCACTTTTAGCGTAATGCACTAAGCCCGTTGGAATTGTAAGGGATGAGGCGGATTCGGCTGACAGTGCACCAGTAACATTTACAATGACATTGCCAATCTGCAACGAGAAATCCTTTTGCGCCCAGCTCTTTAACTCAACCTCTTCGCTTGCGCTGGAAATCTCCGGTTCCGACAACGTTCCAAGGGAGACTGCTTCCTCCCATTCTTTCATATCACTGGCAGCCGCCGGCAACGGCACAGCTGCGAGTAGCATAGCAGCCGCAAGTGTCAGCGCTGTCCATTTCCTGCACACGTTCCACAATCTGTTAACCATCTGATCGCCCCTTTCTCTTTCATTTTCTGTACATGATTCCATTATATGGGCGAATGCTGATCCAACTCAACGGCTGTCACCGCAAAACTCTAAAGAGCCAATCTAGTGATTATCCAGACTAGCAAACGATAATCATCCAAACCTCTAAATCACCCCAAATGTGAGTTACTGATTACTATTGCAATGCAATTGGCGTCTGTCCTATAATCGTTCGCCGCAGTTAGAACTAGTCAGTTCAAAAAACGGGAAATATGGGAAAAATAATAGATAAATAGAGTTGCATAAGAAGCATGATCACCTCCTAAAAGCAACCCACAAAAAAAAGCTGACCGCAGACGGTCAGCGAAACATGCCCCAAAGCTTGAGCAAGTGAAACGTATTGTTTGGGTCGATCTTCTGGGCGAGAACGAAAGCGACGATCTGCTCCTCCTGCGTATCCGTAAGCGGCTCCTGCAGGATACTGGCGGTCGATTTCACCAGCTTTCTGACTTTGACGCGATCCTGCAGGTCGAATTTAGTTACGTTAGCGAGCAGCAAGCGCACGCGATCCTTCATGAGCGGATTTTTCAGCTTGCCTTTAATACGTTCGACCAACTGCGGGCGAATACCGTACTTTTGGTAGCTCAATGTTCCAGACACCTCCATCTTGGCATACCGTTTTCACGTTTAACTATATGCCAAAGGTTCCCGGATATTTCCTAATCAAGCTGTTCTCCTTGAAAAAGTTGATCACGATTCAGCTTCGCCTGTATTCTTGCATAAGCCGGATTGTCCCAAAAATCGTCGCGGGCGCACAGTTCAGCCGCGTCGTCCCGCGCCATTTCCAGCACTTCGAAGTCCGCCGCCATGTCCGCGACACGAAATTCTGGCAGACCGCTCTGCTTCGTTCCGAAAAAATCGCCCGGCCCCCGGATTTCGAGGTCACGGCGTGCCACCTCAAAGCCGTCATCTGTTTCCGTCATGACCTTCATGCGCTCGCGCCCTGTCTCCGACTTGGGATCAGCGACTAGCACGCAATAGGATTGATGGGCGCCACGGCCAACCCGGCCCCGCAGCTGATGCAGCTGTGACAAGCCGAACCGCTCCGCATCCATAACGATCATCAGCGTCGCATTCGGAACATCGACGCCTACCTCAACAACGGTCGTAGCTACGAGTACATGCAGCTCATTCGCACCGAAGGAGCTCATGACCTGCTCTTTCTCCGCCGCGCTTAGGCGCCCATGCAGCAGACCGATTTTCAGATCGGGAAAGGCTTGCTGCACCTGCATATACTGGTCAATGGCATTTTGCACATCCAGCTTCTCCGATTCCTCAATGAGCGGGCATATCATATAGACCTGTCTGCCCTCTCCTACCTCGCGGCGAATAAAGCCAAGCACCCGGTCCATCATGCTATGCTTGACCCAATACGTTTTGATCGGCTTGCGCCCGTGCGGACGCTCGCGAATTGTCGATACATCCATATCCCCGAAAGCGGTAATGGCCAGCGTTCGCGGAATTGGCGTCGCCGTCATCGTCAGCACATCGGGATTCATTCCTTTGCGTCGTAAAACGCTGCGCTGATTAACGCCAAAGCGATGCTGCTCGTCCACTACAACCAGACCGAGACTGCGGAAAAAGACCGTCTCCTGAATGAGTGCATGCGTACCAACGACAATGTTGATCAGCCCCATCTGAAGCCCCGCAAATACATCGCGGCGACGACGCTCCGTCATGCTTCCCGTCAGCAGTCCCACCTCAATGTCCATGCCCTCGAACAGCTTCGTCAAGGAACGCATATGCTGCTCCGCCAATATTTCCGTCGGAACCATTAGCGCGCCTTGATGCCCGGATTTTACCGCACCATAGAGCGCAATGGCGGCAACGACCGTTTTACCCGAGCCGACATCGCCTTGCAGCAGCCGATTCATGCTTGCAGGCTGCCGCATATCGACCAATAGTTCATTAACGACCTTCTTCTGCCCATCCGTCAGCTCGAACGGCAGCGTGGACGCGAACTGCCGAATCGTCTCCGCTTCAATGATATGGGCGATGCCATCACCCCGCTTGCGGCTGAGCATTCGGTAAGCCTGCAATTTCAGCTGAAATAGAAACAGCTCCTCATACACCATCCGCCGCCGTGCCTCGAGACCCTCCCGTATATCTCCGGGCTCGTGAATGTGCAGCACTGCATCACGGCGAGCAATGAGCCGGTGCCGCTCCATAAGCTCAAACGGCAGCACTTCCTCGATCATCGGGCCATATTGCTGCAAAGCCTGCTTGATCGTCTTGCGCATCCATGGCTGCGTAATGGCCCCACCGACGGAATACACCGGCTGCAGCGTCCCTGATTTGGCAGAGCCGGTCCCTTCCGGAAACTCGGACTCCGAGACGGTCATCTGCTGGCGATGCTGCTCCCACTTGCCTGTCAAAATAATGGTACGGCCAGGCGTCAGCTGATCCCTTAGAAAATGGCGGTTAAACCATACCGCTGTAACGAGCAAAAAGTCGATCTCAATTTTACAAGTGAGCCGCGATTTATTTTTCCCGTAACGCTGCAGCACTGGCATGCCCCGCACAACCCCTTGTACGGTAGCTTTGTCTCCGTCCTTGACATCCGCTAGCGCGCGAACGCGATAATCCTCATAACGAAATGGAAAATAGTCCAGCAAATCAGCAACGGTATGAACGCCAAAGGCGTGAAGCTCTTGCTCCTTTGGAGCGCTCACGCCTTTAATTTGCCGGACGGAATATTGCTCCAGCGTCATCATAATCATTCCTCACACTTTATACATAAATACAGCCGAGGTATTAGGACCCACATGGGTACCCACCGTGGCGCCAATCGTTATAAAATCAATGAATGCCACATTCGGCTTATCTTGGAGCAGCGCCGCAAGCTCCTGCGCCGTCTGCTCGCCGTGCGTCCAGCCAATCGCAACCCCAACGCGAGCATTGCCAAAATCCTTGTCGAGCATTTCCATAATGCGCAGCATCGCTTTTTTCGTACCGCGCACCTTGTCCACGGACTGAACCGTCCCTTCCTGATCAAGGGAAAGAATCGGTTTAATGTTCAAAATCGATCCGAACAGCGCTGCCGCCTTGCCGATTCGGCCACCCTTCTGGAGAAATTCCAGCGAACCAACGAGGAAATAAAGGCTTAGCTCCTTTTGAAGACGGGCCACCTCTGCCAAAATCGCCTCTTTAGAGGCCCCCTCACGCGCCATTCGTGCTGCCGTCACTACCTGAACCCCATAGCCATACGAAGCCGACTTGGAATCAATGACCGTCACATCCGCTTGCTCATCGAGCATCGATTTCGCAATGACGCCCGACTGATAAGTGCCGCTGAGTACGGACGCCAAATGAATCGATATAATAATAGCTTCCGGATCGCCTAGCAAAATCCGTTCATATACTTCAAGAAACTCCGCTGGAGACGGCTGAGAGGTTGTCGGAAGAACAGGCGAAGCAATCAGTTTTTCATAAAACTGCTCCTTCCCAATCGTCACGCCATCCAAATAGGTTTCTTCACCAAACAGCACCTTTAGCGGTATAACCTGAATGCCCAGCTCTGTACATCTTTCAGCCGGGATATCCGAAGTGCTGTCGGTAATAATATGAATGTTCCTCATCTTCGCGACCCCTTTCGTACCGAATAAACAGCTGTTGAATGATTAGTGTCCTGTCATTATTCCACAGCGAATAAATAAGGATAAAGCGGCTGTCCGCCCTCTTGAATTTCCAGCTCTGCATCGGGATAAGCCTCTGCCACCCATGCTTCCAGCGCTTCCGTATCTTCCGCTTTCGCCTCTGCTCCAGTCAGCACCGTAATCAGCTCGCCGCCGCCGGCCATAAGCTCAGTAATGAGGAGGCGGCAAGTCTCTGCCAGATCCTCATGCGCCGCGACAATGGCCTTCTCTTTAATACCGATAAAATCGCCCTCGCGAATATTTACACCATCAATTGTCGTGTCGCGAACCGCATGCGTTACTTGGCCGGATACAACTTGCTCAGCCGCATTTTTCATCCAATCCGTATTGCGCGAAGCGCTCTCATCCTCTTTGAAAGCCAGCACCGCCGCAAGCCCTTGCGGGATTGTCTTCGTCGGGATAACCGTAACGTTGCGTTCACTAAGCTCAGCAGCCTGCTCAGCAGCAAGAATAATATTGCCGTTATTCGGAAGCAAGTAAATATGATCCGCCACAAGCGATTCAATAGCCTTCACGAAATCTTCGGTGCTCGGGTTCATCGTTTGCCCGCCGGACAGCACGATATCCACTTCATTATCCAGAAAAATGTTCGAAATGCCTTCGCCGAGAGCTACGGCAATGATGCCGAATGGCGCCAGCTCATGAACTTGTCCAGGCGGCACGGCCGCTCCCGAAGTTCCCGCCAGCAGCTCTGGCGAGGAAATGCTTCCCGACAGCGCATAATCAGGCAGCACCGCGTAGGACGGAATCGCTGTTTCTTCCTCTAGAAGCTCACGATGCTGATCACGCATATTCAGAATATGCAGGTTCGTCAGCTCGCCGTAAGGCAGTGCCAAATTCAGCACATCACCCGGCCTGCGGGAATGCACATGAACTTTAATGATATCGTCCTCAGCGATGACAAGTATGGAGTCCCCGTCTTTGCCAAGCGCTTTCTTGAAAGCGTATTCATCAAAAAACGGCGCAGCTTTGCCCCCAGGCTTGCGATTTATAAAAAACTCCATATCATAGAAAAACTCAATATCCGCCGTCTCCAGACGGGATTGTGCAGCAAAATTCGTGGCCTTACGTGGAGCTGAAGCTGGCTGTGCCGTCGGGACACTTACTTCTTCAGGTGGCGCTGCTTCAGATAATAGCGAATAGCTTTCATATGAACCTTCGCCTTCAACTAAATAACGCACAAACCCTTCATAAATAAGCACTAGCCCTTGTCCGCCAGAATCTACAACGCCAACCTGCTTAAGCACAGGAAGCATATCCGGTGTACGCTGGAGTGTTTCATTCGCTTTTTCGTAAACCTCTTTCATCAGCTCCGTAACATCATTCGTACGGCGTGCATAAGTAACCGCATGCTTCGCTGCTTCCTTGGCTACCGTCAAAATCGTTCCTTCCACCGGCTTCACAACAGCCTTATAAGCAAGATCTACACCGTGCTGCAACGCCGCTGCAATCTGCTGTGGGCCAGCTTGCTCAGCGTTTGCAAGTCCCTTCGAAAAACCACGAAACAGCTGTGACAAAATAACGCCTGAGTTGCCTCTAGCTCCCATCAGAAGTCCTTTAGACAGTACTTCCGTCGTTTTGCCTAAATGGTCGGACGGCTTGCTGCGCAGCTCACGAATGCCCGAGGCAATCGTCAAATTCATATTCGTTCCCGTATCGCCATCAGGCACAGGGAAAACATTCAACGCATTTACCTTATCGACATTTTGATTTAACAACTCTGCGCCCAGCACGGCCATGGCGGTAAAATCGGAACCGTTAATGAAGCCCTTACTCAATGAAAATTCCCCTTCCTGCTATGTAGATACCCTTACATCCTGCACAAATATATGGACCTGGTCCACGTTAAGACCAATAACATCGCTCATCACATATTTCACCTTCGTCTGAATATTATGCGCTACTTCTGAAATTTTCGTACCGTAGCTCACAATAATATACAAATCAATATAAAGTTTATCTTGTTCTCTACGAATTTCAACGCCGCGCGCCAAATTCTCTCTGCCCAGGAGCTCGGCAATGCCATCCTTTAATTGTTTGCGAGAAGCCATCCCGACAAGGCCATAACAATCCATCGCGGCGGAACCGGCCATAACGGCAATGCATTCCTCTGTTATGAAAATTTGGCCAAGCTCAGTGCTGAGCGTAAGTGGCATGGAAATTCACTCCTTTATCGTGTAGATCGCGTCTTTAAAGGGAACAAGCGTAAACGGCTGTCGCCGTCCTCTGGCGGCAAAGCTGCCCATTCATCAAATCATTCTCAGCTATTTGCCGTCTAGCATGAATTACCCTGTTTAAAGTCAATTGCTACTGAAGCTGCAACAAAAATCTTTGACTAATTATTATTGTACTATAAACTGTTACGTTATAGAAGGGCAGACGGTGCCAACCTCAGGCAAATCGCCATAAAAAACATCAGTTTTAGTTGCTCAGACCCCACAACTATGATACGATATCAAAGTATGTTTTTGTGCAGGCTTCTTCGACGCTTTTTCAAGCCAATGAAGCGGTTTTGCTCACGCAGAACTGGGAGCTTATGGCTACGATGCGGTTTTGCTTATGCAATAACTGACAGCTTATGCTAACAATGCGCTTTTAGCTCAGCACTACTTGAAGGAGGTGTACTCATGTCCCGCAAATGTTTTCTAACAGGCAAAAGCCCTGGTACAGGCAATAACGTTTCCCACGCTAACAACAAAAACCGTCGTTCTTGGGGAGTAAACGTTCAGAAAGTTCGCATTCTAGTTGACGGTAAACCGAAACGTGTTTATGTCAGCGCGCGCGCTCTGAAATCCGGTAAAGTAACTCGCGTATAATTCATCTCCTGCAGCTTTATGCTGTATGGTAGACAAAAAGCACCTGGGCTCAGGTGCTTTTTATTGTTCACATAAACCACGATCATTCGAAGGCGGCTGCAAAGGAACTAACTTTTTTGGAAGGTATTCAAAATCGCCTTTACGAACCCGCCCAAAAATTTCGGCAGCTTGATCGTGTAAAATTTCATGCCCATCCCTCCTCAGACACGCTCATCGAAATGGTGACTTACATGCTTTTTCTTCCCGCATACACATGCTATGTTTCACGCAAGGTGAAACGGCTGTCGCCATCTTCTGGCGGCGCGGCGCGTTTCATTCCGAGAAATATAGAGAACGGATAGAAACATCATATACGTTCCTATATTTCAAGGTGAAACGGCCGAAAGCCATCCTTTGGTGGCGCAGCGCGTTTCATTCCGAGAAATATAGAGAAAGAATAGTGCTGCGATATACTTCCCTATATTTCAAAAAAAATGGCTACACGAACCTGCGTTCATGTAACCATCCTATGCGCTTAACCTTTGTCCTATTCCATTTGAACGAGTGCTGGAGGGCCCATATCCGCGATGATCACGTCATTGGAGGCGGATTTTCATTAATGAACTGGATTGCCGTATAAACCAATACGGCCAAGAAATAAAACACCAGCCCCAGCACGATTACCGTTATTCGTGCCCATAGCTTCTCGACCCTTTTGAAAAACTGAAAAATCAAATACAAAGCAAGCAAAGAAAAAACGTATTTGATCATCCCAGTTAGAATGGAGAAAGCCGCAAGCAGCAAGCCTATACCGAGCGCAAATAGGAGCACCCACAGCCATGTCTTCCCTCGAGATGTCTCGTATTCTTCCATTACAGCCTCCCAAGTGCAAACTTAATTTGAGGATATGCAGCCTAGCGTAAAACCGATATAGCTGCCGCGCGATCTGCTTGGGCAAATACTGCATTGCCGGCTACGAGTACATTCGCACCCGCCTCCGTCACAAGCTTAGCCGTTTCTTCATTGATGCCGCCATCCACCTGCACATGAACATGCTGCAGCCCGCGCTCCACAAGCATGCTGCGGATTTGACGCAGCTTATTCAGCGAATAAGGGATAAACTTCTGTCCGCCGAAGCCCGGATTTACCGTCATAACCAGGATCAGATCCACATCGCCCAGCACAGATTCCAGCACAGATACCGGAGTTCCTGGATTGATGGCTACGCCAGCCGGAAGTCCCAGTTCCTTAATTTGATAAATCGTACGGTGCAAATGCACACATGCTTCTGCATGTACCGTAATACGATCAGCACCAGCGGCTGCGTAATTCGCGATTGACAATTCCGGACGCTCGATCATCAGATGCACATCAAAAGGCAGCTTTGTTGCTGGCCTTACAGCCGCAATGACAGGAGGACCGAAGGTTAAGTTCGGCACGAACTGTCCATCCATAACGTCTACATGAATCCAGTCCGCTCCGGCCTGCTCAATACCTGAAATTTCTTCTCCGAGCCGGCTGAAGTCAGCCGATAAAATAGAGGGTGCTATTATAGTCATGGGTTTGTCAGTACCTCCGTTTTTTATCTTTCATTTCATTTAAAAACTGCAAGTAATTTTCATGACGGCTTGGCGCTATTTTCCCTTCTGCCAAAGCAGCAAGGACCGCGCAGCCCGGCTCCTGCACATGCGTGCAGCCACGAAATTTGCAGTCCGGAGACAACGCGCGTATTTCTCGAAAACAGTAGCCTAAATCTTCAATGCCAAGCTCGGTGAAATCGAGCTGGCTAAAGCCAGGCGTATCGGCGACATAACCTCCGCCAATTTCAATCAGCTCCACATGCCTCGTCGTATGCTTGCCCCGCCCAAGGCGGTTACTGATCGCATTCGTCTCAAGCTGCAATCCAGGAACAATTGCATTAAGCAGCGAAGACTTGCCTACACCCGATTGCCCGGCAAAAACCGCCAAATGCCCTTGTAGCCGCTTTTGAAGCTCGTCAATGCCCTTGCCTTGTCTGGAACTTGTCCCATATATCTCGTAGCCAATAGCGGAATAAATGCGGTTGACAGAAGAGGCGGCCTCAGCAGCCGCTTCCGTCTCCTCGCCATCATGCTCCAAATCCTGCTTGCTAAGGCACAGCACCGCTTCAATCTCCGCATGCTCGATATGCACAAGAAACTTATCCAGCAGCGTCAAATTGAGCGCTGGCTCCGTTACGGAGAAAACCAGCATCGCCACATCAATATTCGCCACCGGAGGGCGTATAAGCTCGGATGAGCGAGGCAAAACCCGCTCCACCGTCCCCTCGCCGTTCTCCGTAAGGCTGTATATAACTTCGTCGCCTACTAGTGGCGTAATTCCTTTATTTTTCAAAATGCCGCGCCCACGGCATTGTACCGTTGCACCCTGAGATTCAGCCTCATCAGGCAGTACATAATAATAGCCGCTGAGCGCCTTCACAATGCGTCCACGAAGCTCAAGAGATGCGTGATTATGGCTGCTGCTCATCTTTTCCCTTGCCTTTTCCTTCCGCTTCTCCATGTTCGCTTCCTTGGTCATCGCTGTCGTTAACCTCCGATTGTTCCGGCTCCACTGTCGGTTCAGGAGCTGGCGATTCCGATACGACCGGCTCTTCTGTAACAGGCGTTGTCACCTGTTCTTCCTCGCCCGGCACCGTGACGGTAGATGAACTGCTGCTTTGCGCCAGTTGATCGTAAGTGACGGATTTCGTATCGACAAACTGACTGTCCCGATAAATCGTAATCATGGCCTCAGTGTTCGGTGCCAGGATAACGGTTACGGGAAATGTCTGGGTATCTTGAATTTGGTTTCTGCCCCATTCAATGTTTTGCCCTCTAGAGTCGGTATAGACGATGCGAATTTCGCTCGTTTTTCCAGCCTTCGCTGGCGAAATGACAACATTGAACTGATGCTCCTTCGCTTCCGCAGAAGGACCTGAGCTGACTCGAATGGTAATTTTTGTTCCTTTTGGAACAGGATCATTCGGCTTGTATTGGTCCTGATTGAGCACAAGGCCCTTGGCTTGCACATAGCTCGGCTCATACAAAATATCATCGTCTGAAAGCGTCAGTCCATTTGCCTTCACCATATCTTTAGCCTCAGCTACTGTTTTGCCAATCAAGTTCGGCATTTTAATCGTTTCCATGCCTTTGCTGACCATAAACTGGAATTTCACCGTATTCGGATCAAAATCCGTTCCCGGCTCCGGCTGTTGTGTAACAACCGTATCCGCTTCCAGCTCGCTGAATACTTCTTCAACATCAATTTGCGTATCCGGATTAATCCCAAGCGCAGAAAGCTCATCCTTAACCGCCTGCAGCGTCTTGCCCCGGTAATCGCCAAGCTGCTTAAGCATCGGCCCATCACTCACAGATAGCTGTATGAACGAGCCCTGCTTGACGCGCATATTTTTCTTCGTCTGCTCAAATACCTGATTGATCGGTATATCGTCGCGGAACTCCCGTATCGTCGGTTCCTGCACCTTCAGCCCAAAATCCTCAAGCTTTGCCGTCGCCTGCTCCAAGTCGAGGCCGACAACGTACGGCACATTCACTTCCTCTACATCCAGCCGATCAAGCAAAGTCACGAATCCCCATATTATGAATGCCAGGACAACCAGCGTGCTTGCCACGATTATCGTCGGTCGCTTCCAGCCCTTTGCTTTCTTATTCAGAACTTCTTTATCTCCCTGCCGGCCCGTCTGATCCGAAGAAACCTCCGCCTTCTCATAGCTTGACTCGCTTTGGCGAATGGGACGGATATCACTGCCGCGAATGGCTGGCATGACACGAGTCTCATCCAGATCATTTACATGGGCAAATGAAACCTTTTCCTCATTCCTTCGATTTGGCGCGAGGCAGGTTTCCAAATCGTTCAGCATTTCCTGAGCCGAATGGTAACGTTCCCCCGGATTTTTGCGCATCGCCCGTAAAATAACATTTTCCACACTTTGCGGAATATGAGGGTTTACAACGCGCGGCTCCTCAAATGTTTCCTGCAAATGCTTCAAAGCGACGCTGATTGGGCTTTCTCCCAAAAAAGGCAAATTGCCGGTAAGCATCTGATAGAGTACAATGCCCAGCGAATAAAGGTCGGATTTCTCGCCTGTACTTACCCCTTTAGCATGCTCAGGAGAAAAATAATGAACCGAGCCCAGCACCGAGCCTGTCTGGGTAATAGTAGAAGAAGTAACCGCGCGGGCAATACCGAAATCGGTTACCTTGACCCTGCCGTTTTTACCGATCAAAATATTATGTGGTTTAATATCACGATGAATAATATGATTCTGATGGGCATGACCAAGCGCATCGCAGATTTGAATGGCAATACGAACCGATTCATCCGCCTGCAGCGGTGCACGCTCCAAAATAATCTCATTAAGATTGCTGCCTTCGATATATTCCATAACGATATAATGCGTATCTTCCTCTTGTCCTACATCATAGATGCTAACGACATTGGGATGGGATAACGCAGCTGCCGACTGCGCCTCACGGCGAAATCTGCGAATAAACTCTTCATCATGCACAAACTGCTGGCGCAGCACTTTAACCGCCACATTGCGGTTCAACAGGACGTCATGGGCTTTATAGACAAGCGCCATGCCGCCTCCGCCGATGCGAGTCAGAATTTCATAGCGACCGCCTAAATTATGCCCTATCATCAGCTGTACACTCCTCTCGATCTGCGCTGGTATTTACTTGCAGCAGCACGACGGTAACGTTATCGTCCCCGCCAGCGCGCAGCGCCAAATGGATGAGATGCTCCGCTTTATCTTTCAGGCTCGCTCCACCCTTCGTTACGGTATACATAATTTGATCATCGCTGACCATGTTCGTCAGCCCATCGCTGCACAGCAGGATGAAATCATCGGCCGAGTAGGAAATCGTCTGGATATCAACCTCAACAGACGCATCGGTGCCTACCGCTCTGGTGAGCACGTTGCGCCGTGGATGGACCACCGCCTCCTTCTCGCTGATCTGCCCTGATTTCAGCAGCTCATTGACAAGCGTATGATCCTCCGTCAACTGCACAATGCAGCTTTTGGATATGACATAAGCGCGGCTGTCCCCAATATGTCCGATGACGGCTTCCCGACCTTGAAACATGGCAGCGACTATCGTAGTGCCCATATTATAATATTGCTCATTGCGCGATGCCATGTCATAAACGACATCATTCGCACCTACAATGGCTTTGCGCAAAAATGCCTTGCCTTCCTCAATGGAAAAGTCAGGTCTCGCCGCAATGGGCTCCAGCATTTCACGGAATGTATTCACTGCCAGCTGGCTCGCTACATCGCCCGCCTGATGGCCGCCCATCCCGTCAGCGACTATAGCAAACGTGATGCCATTATCTAGCTGTCCTACCCATGAATGATCTTCATTGACTTGACGAACTTTTCCGATATCGCTCAGGTTTGCCGTAATCAACCGTTATCACCTCGTCGTAGACTCCATGTGCTTCGCACGAAGCTGTCCGCAAGCGGCGGCAATATCATGCCCTTGCTCCCTGCGAATCGTTGCATTTATTTTATTTTTCTCCAGTATACGCTGGAACTCAAAAATATCCTCCCGTGGCGTACGCACATAATTTCGCTCCGGCACATGGTTGACCGGAATCAAATTGACATGGCACAGCAGTCCTTTGAGGACATCCGCCAACTCCTGCGCATGCTCGGGACGGTCATTAACCCCGCCGATCAAAGCGTATTCAAACGAAATCCGGCGACCTGTCTTGGCCAAATAATAACGGCAGGCCTCCATCACATCATCAAAAGGATAACGGCGGTTAACCGGCATCAGCTTGGAGCGCAGCGTATCATTCGGGGCATGAATAGAAAGCGCCAGATTGATTTGCGTATTCTCGTCGGCAAATTTGTACATGCTTGGCACGATTCCGCTGGTCGAAACGGTAATATGGCGCTGGCCAATGTTCAGACCTTTCTCGTGAATCATCGTGCGCAAAAACATCATCGTCGCATCATAGTTCTCGAACGGCTCTCCGGAACCCATAATAACGATGCTTGATACACGCTCATTCGTAACGTCCAGCATTTGCTGTGCTACTACGACTTGAGCAATAATTTCGCCTGCGGTCAAATTCCGCTTCAAGCCGCCCAGCGTCGATGCACAGAAGGTACAGCCGATCCGGCAGCCAACCTGCGTAGTCACGCAAATGCTGTTGCCATAATTATGGCGCATAATAACGGTCTCGATTGCATGGTTGTCATGCAGCCCGAACAGAAACTTGACGGTTCCGTCCTTGGATTCGAATTTCGTTATTTCGGAGAGCGTTACAAATTGAAATTGGTCAAACAGCTTCGTTCTGAGCGATTTGGACAAGTTGCTCATCTCTTCAAAGCTGTTTACACGCTTAACGTACAGCCAATCGTACAGCTGGCCAGCACGAAACGCCGGCTCGCCATTCTCTTTCATCCAATCTTGCAGCTGCTCTAGCGTATAGTCGTAAATAAAAGGTTTCATTAAATTATCACACCTGACTGTATAATAGCGCGGCAAAAGCTCTCTACCTGCGCCGCTGATGATTTATTTTACCACAAACGTCCATCATGAACCACAAGCAACGATTAGGCGCGCTTCAGTAGGCGAGCAATGAAGAAACCATCGCTGCCATAATGCTGCGGAAGCAGCTGCGCATAGCCTTTAAACGCTTCATCGATCGCTCCTGCCTCCTGCAAAGCATGGAGAACAGATTCCGGCCAGTTGCGGTCCAGCTCAAATTCAGGATGCGCCTGTAGAAAATGCTCCACCTGCTCCTCATTCTCAGATCGTTCAATGGTGCATGTGCTGTAGACGAGCACACCGCCCGGCTTAACGAGGTCGCTCACCGCTTCAAGCAGCTCGCGCTGAATATCTGCTATAGCGGCTACATCAGCAGCCGTCTTCGTCCACTTGATCTCGGGCTTGCGCCGAATGACGCCAAAGCCTGAGCAAGGCGCATCCAGCAGCACAGCATCCATCGAACCGCTGGCAAAGCGTTCGGACAGCTGCGCCGCATCGCTTGTTATAGCTTCCACGTTCGTCAAACCGAGCCGCGAAGACTGGTCAATAATAAGCTGCCGTTTATGGGGGTGCAAATCGTTCGCCCACACTTTGCCTTTATTGCCCATGAGCTCAGCCAGATGCGTCGTTTTGCCGCCAGGAGCGGCGCAGCAATCCAGCACCTGCATGCCGGCTGCTGGTGCGACGACCTCGGCTACGAGCATGGAGCTTTCATCCTGCATCGTCCACAGCCCTTCGCGGAAGCCATCCGTATCCACCAAGCTGCCGCCGCGGCGAGTCGTAATACCCGCGGGAGCAAGCGGCGACGCTTCGGCATCAAGTCCAAGCTCAGCAAGCTGCTCAAGTGCTTCAGCCCTTGTTCCGCGGACGGAATTAACCCGTACGCTTCCATGCGGAGAATCATTGCCAGCCGCGCAAATAGCTTCAGTCGTTTGCTCGCCGTAAGCGAGCAGCCAGCGCTTAACGAGCCAGTCGGGATAGGAATGAAGAATCGCGAGCTTTTCCGCCGGTGAACCCGCTTTAATTGCAGACGGCACAAGCTCTGCACGACTGCGATCCATACTGCGCAGCACCCCATTGACCATGCCGGAAATACCTTGATGCCCCCGCTTCTTGGCAATGGAAACCGCTTCGTTAACTGCGGCATGAACCGGAATCCGGTCCAAATACAGCAGCTGGTAAGCACTCATACGCAGCAGTTGATGAACCCACGGCTGCAGCTTATTGAAGCCCTTCGCCACGAATCGCGTAAGCCAATAATCGAGTGTGCGCTGATGCTGAATCGTCCCGTATACCAGCTCTGTAGCGAGGCCCGCATCCGCACGAGAAAGATTAGCATCCTGCAGCGACTGGTTGAGCTTGAGATTGCTGTAGGCACCAGCCCCAGCAACGCTTACCAAAATATCCAGCGCCAGTTCCCTTGGCGTACGAGGAGCACGTGTCGAGCCGCTTTTGCGCGCTCCCGCTTGACCCGCCGCTCGATTGCTTCCGCTGGATGCTTGTCCTCCAGCAGATCCAGCAGAGCGGGATTTGCTGCCTGATTTGCCCCCAGCCTGCGGGCGACGTCCTTGCGTAGCAGCCTTCGATGAAGGCGCCGCTGAATTTTTCTGCTGCGGCCGTCCAGACTTTACTGCTGGCTGCGCAGGCTTAACTTGCTTTTGCTCACTCATTGGTCTTCACCGCTTATCTCGTTTGCTTCGCCGAAGACAGTGCCTTCAGCCAGCCGTGAGCCTTTCAGCCAGTCAGCCGCTGACATCGCTTTTTTGCCTGCTGGCTGAATTTGCGTAAGCACGATTACGCCAGCACCCGTCTGTACGGCGATGCCCGCTCCATTTGCTTCGCGCACCGTTCCCGGCAGAGCTACGGCAGCACGATCCGCGCCAGACGGCTCCGCAGGCTTGGCGCAAGCCCATACTTTGAACAGCTCGCCGAACAAATAAGTGAACGCACCGGCCATCGGCGATAGGCCGCGCACTTGATTATAGATTTGGCGGGCAGATTTCTCCCAATCAATCCGTTCATCCTCACGCGACAAATTCGGCGCGTAAGTTGCCAGCTCATGCTGCTGCTCCGTTGCTGTCGCAGTGCCTGAAATAATGCCCGGCAGCGTCTGCTCCAGCAGCTCCGCTCCAGCCGCGCTCAGCTTCTCAAACAGCGAGCCCGATGTATCCTCGTCGGTTATAGCGACTTCCACTTTGCTGATCATATCGCCAGTATCCAACCCTTCAGCCATATACATAATCGTTACGCCAGTTACCGTCTCGCCATTAATAATCGCACGCTGAATCGGCGCTCCCCCGCGATAGCGAGGCAGCAGCGAGCCATGAACGTTGATACAGCCCAGACGCGGCAGCTCCAGCACACCTTTCGGCAAAATCTGCCCATAAGCTGCGGTCACAATTAAATCAGGGCGATACTGCGCCAGCGCCTGGGTCGCTTCGCTGCTGCGCATGCGCTCAGGCTGCAAAACCGGCAAGCCTAAAGCCAGTGCCGCTTCTTTCACAGGTGGAGGCGTAAGCGTCCGCTTACGCCCCTTTGGACGATCCGGCTGTGTGACAACTGCCACGACCTCATAGCCGTTATTGATTAACAACTGCAAAGAAGGGACGGCGAACTCCGGCGTCCCCATAAATACAATACGCATGGCCTTATTCGCCGCCTTTTTTCTGTCTTTCGGAAATATCGTACACGCTCTCGGCGAGATCCGTGAACAAAATGCCGTTCAAATGATCAACCTCATGCTGGAACGCCCGCGAAAGGAAGCCTTGCGCTTCAACCGTAAACGTCTCGCCATCGGAATTTTGGCCTTTTACGACGATGCGGTCTGAACGCATCACATCTCCGTTTAAATTCGGAATACTCAGGCAGCCCTCAGGTCCAAGCTGCTCGCCTTCTTCTTCCACGATGACCGGATTGACCATTTCGATCAGTCCATTTTCATCCCCGATATCCACCACGATAACACGCTTGGAAATGCCGACCTGCGGAGCCGCTAGACCGACGCCATCAGCGTCATACATCGTTTCCGCCATATCTTTAAGCAGCTTTTTCAAGTTGGAATTAAATTTAGTAACTTCCATAGCTGGCTCCCGCAAAACGGGATCAGGATCTTTTACAATAATACGAATGGCCATTGCCGTTCCCTTCCTTTACAACGAAATCTATAATATGACTTGCGGATCTACATCAATGCTGAACTGCACAAGCTTCTGAGGAGAGCCTGCAATGAATGGCGCAAGCGCACCGCGAAGAAGCGCAGGCACATCAATGTTCCCCCGATATTTTATCACACATTGAAAACGGTAGCGATCTTTCATTCTCGATATAGGCGATGCGACTGGCCCAAGCACCTCGAGCGCACGCGGCAAACCCGCTCCAAGCGGCCCTAATACGCCTTCATCAGCCGCCAGCTCGCGCAGCCGCTCCGCAAACTGCTCTGACACCGAGGACAGCAGCGCAAGCTGCTCATGCGACATCGTGACCAGCACCAACCGGCAATAAGGCGGATAGCCCATAACGCCGCGATGCTTGAGCTCCTCATCGACAAACCGGATGTAGTCATGCTTTTGCGCGGTTGTAACCGCATAATGCTCGGGTGAATACGTCTGGACAACGACCTCCCCTGGCAGCTGGTGGCGGCCAGCACGGCCTGCCACCTGCGTAAGCAGCTGAAACGTCCGTTCCGCTGAGCGAAAATCCGGCAAATTAAGCGACGTATCCGCTGCAATAACGCCAACTAGCGTAACGTATGGAAAATCAAGCCCCTTCGCTACCATCTGCGTGCCAAGCAGCACATCCGCCTCACGGTCGCCGAAGCGCTTCAGCAGCTTCTCATGAGCGTTTTTCTCCGTCGTCGTGTCCACATCCATTCGAATGACCCGAATGCCGGGAAACAGCTTCGCTAGCTCCTCTTCTACACGCTGGGTCCCCGTACCAAAAAAACGGATATGCTCGCTTTCGCAGGACGGACAGGTTTGCGGCGCCTGCTCGGCATGACCGCAATAATGGCAGCGCAGCAGCCGTGACTTCTGATGATACGTCAGCGAAATATCGCAGTGCGGACAAAGCGCCGTGTAGCCGCAGGAGCGGCACATGACGAAGGTAGAATAGCCGCGCCGATTGAGCAGCAGCACCGTCTGCTCGCCGCGCTCCAGCCGCTGTACGAGCCCTTCATGCAGCGTGCGGCTGAACATCGAGCGATTGCCGGCCGCAAGCTCCGCACGCATGTCAATAACCGTTACGGGCGGCAGCGGCCTGCCCCCCACGCGGTCTGGCATCGGCAGCAGCGACGATTCGCGCCCTTCTGCCGGTCGCCTGCTTGCCGCCGCATACGATTCGAGCGACGGCGTCGCCGAGCCTAATACGACAGCCGCTCCATGCTGCCTTGCGCGCTGGACAGATACATCTCTGGCATGATATTTCGGGCTTTCCTCCTGCTTGTAGGAGGATTCATGCTCCTCATCAATAATGACGAGTCCGATGCGTTCAAAGGGGGCAAAAATCGCCGAGCGGGCGCCAATGGCTACCTGTACTTTGCGGCTTCTAATTTTGCGCCATTCATCATAGCGCTCCCCATTGGACAAGCGGCTGTGCAGCACCGCTACCGCATCGCCGAAGCGCCCTTTAAAACGCTCGACCATTTGCGGGGTAAGCGCAATTTCCGGGACAAGCACAATCGCCTGCTTGCCTTGCTTTAGACAATGCTGAATCGCTTGCAAATAGACCTCGGTTTTGCCGCTGCCCGTCACGCCATGCAGCAGCAATACTTGCGGCTCGCCGCGCGTGACCGCATCAGCTATGCGGGTGTATACGCTCTGCTGCCCCTCGGTGAGCGGCAGCGGAACCGTCCGCTCGAACACGCGGCTCGCGTAAGGATCGCGCTGCTGCTCGATTTCCCGCAGCTCCAGCAGGCCTTTGCCTGCAATCGCGCGTACGCTCGCCGGCGATCCGCCTGCTTCTGCGAGCAGCGCTTGCAGCGCAATCGGCTCGCCTCGCTCCAGCATAAAGGCAAGCAGTTCCCGCTGCTTGCCCGCCTTTGCCGGCCATGCCGCTAACGCCTCGGCAGCCGCTGCCTTATCTGCCGGCGGGAACACCGTCAGCACCTTGCGAATCGCCAGACGGTCGCGAATCGCTGTCTGTTCGAGCAGCACGCCTTCTTCCAGCGCTGCTTTAATATCTGGCGCGTATTGTGGGAAACGTTCCTTCAGCGATTCGAGCTTCGTCTGCTGCTGCCGCGAAAGCATATCCAGCAGCTCCTGCGGCAAGCGGCTTGCCAGCTGCTCCAGCTCCTCATCCAGCGAATCGTTCAGCGACACATAACGCTCGGCCTTGCCTTTTAGCGCAGCGGGAATCATCGCTTGCAGCGCGGTTGTCCAGGAGCAGCAATATTTGTCGCTCATCCATTTGGCAAGTCCAATCAAGTCAGGAAGCAGCGGCGGCAGCGGATCAAGCAGCTCGGCAACCGCTTTGAGGCGGCGACTGTCAACTTCCGCCTCTTCCGCCAGCTCCACAACAAAGCCTTGCAGCACGCGGCCGCCGAAGGGCACGCCAACCCGGCTTCCCACCTCAATCCAGCCGGACATTTCCGCAGGAACCTCATAATCGAATGGCCGATCGGTCTGGCGGCTCGGCACGTCTACTATCACTCTGGCAATCATTCGCCAAAGCTCCTTTGGGTAGGGAGCTGTGAAAGCCGCTGCACCGCGACTTCCAAAATACGCCTTGCCGTCTCGCGTTTGGACAATAAAGGAAGCGCCTCTATCAACCCTTCCTTCCCAAACAGCTGCACAACGTTCGTTTCGCCGTTGAAGCCTGCTCCTTCCGCGCTCACATCATTGGCTACGATGAGATCGCAGTTTTTGCGCGCCAGCTTATCCATCGCATAATGCGCGATCTGCTGGGTTTCGGCAGCGAAACCAACGAGCAGTTGATGCGTCTTGCGCTCGCCGAGCAGCTGCAAAATATCCGTCGTGCGCTCCAGCTCAAGCGTGAGCGTCTCGCCCGTCTTTTTCAGCTTCTGCTCCTGCTGCTGGGCTGGGCGATAATCGGCAACAGCCGCCGCTTTAACAACGATGTCAGCCGTTTCAAAATGCGCGGTGACCGCATCAAGCATTTGCTGAGCGGATTCAACCCGCACCAGCTTTGCACCCCCGGGCGGCTCTACAGTCGTCCGCCCAGCGACAACGGTGACCTCTGCGCCCATCAGCAGCGCAGCCTCCGCGATGGCAAAGCCCATTTTGCCCGAGGAATCATTGGTCAAATAACGCACGGGATCAAGCCGCTCCACCGTTCCGCCTGCGGTAACAAGAACATGCTTGCCTGCAAGCTTGCGACTTCGGCTGAACCATTCTTCAATCGCGTGGACGATTTCCTCCGGCTCGGCCAGCCTCCCTTTCGCCACATAACCACAGGCAAGCTGTCCCTCACCCGGGTCCACGAACATGACGCCGCGATCTACTAACGTCTGTAAATTTTGCGCCACCGCCGGATGCTCATACATATGCACATTCATAGCTGGAGCGACAAGCACCGGGCTCGTTGCCGCCAGCAGGGTCGTGCTGAGCATATCATCGGCAAGCCCATTTGCCATTTTGCCAATCACATTTGCAGTGGCTGGAGCAACAACAATGAGATCGGCATGATCAGCCAAATGAATATGGGATACGACCGCCGGGTCCCTCTCGTCAAAGGTGTCGATATGCACCGGATTGCGCGAAAGCGTCTGGAGCGTCAGCGGCGTGATGAAGCGGGCTGCTGATTCGGTCATAATGACGTGCACCTTAGCCCCTGCCTGCACCAGCCGGCTGCAAAGCGTAGCCGCTTTATAGGCAGCGATACCACCCGTGATTCCTAGTATAATTGTTTTATTTGTAAGCATGGCCCATCCCCCATTACAACAATGCTCTTAATCTATGGTATTGACTGATTTGTGCAAGCCCATTCCTTGGATATTTGATTCCAAGCGTAAGGCAGCTGCTTATTTCCTTCAAGTATGACGGCGTTTGGCCGCACCCAAGACGCTAGTTTTGAAGCTAGCTTTTTCCTATCATACCATATGATCACTGAATCCGCAGTCTGTTCAATGCCAGCGCCTTTTCGGCCAGCATTCGCTCCCTCGTCTGCGGGCAAGCGCGAAAATTGGCATTTGTCCGCTTAAATCCGTATACTAGAGGGTAGGATTTATACTGATATTTTTAAATAATAGTCGAGGTGACCCCATGGAAGATGTAAAACAAGCCTACGCGAAGCTGGGCCTTCCCGAAAACGCTTCAAAAGAAGAGGTTGAGAAACGCTATAGCCTCTTGCTTCGCCAATCCCGCTCCCGGACGCAGACCACAGGCAATGGGGAGACAACGGCAGATGAATTCAGCCAAGTGACCGCCGCTTATAAACGGATACTTGAAGCAGAGGACCAGAAGTTCAAGCAAGCGTTCAATGAGAAGGAGTATGGAAAGTTTAAAAATATGGCGTCTGCCGCCGAGAAAACCGACCATTTTTGGCGCTACTATAAATACCATGTTTTCGGTGGGATTGTGGCGATTGCTCTTATCATCTACGGCGTTATTGCTTATATGGATCATCGCGAGGAACAGCGCTATCTGGCCAGCCTGCCACCGGTGGATTTGTCAGTGATGTATTTTGGCGAATTTTTTACAGAGGACAATAAGCAGGACATGGCTGTCCTCGAGCAATCGCTGCTGGACAAGTTCCCCGAGTGGAAACGGTTTAAAGTTAATTTGACCTATGTGCCGCTTGATGCTAAAGATGCGGTCGATATGGCTTCCCAGCAAAAAGCGATGGTTGTTCTGGCAACGGAGAAGCCGGATATTTATATTCTTGATTCGGCCAGCTTCGACTGGATCAGTCCGCAGGGCGTCCTTCAAAACATCGATGATGCAGTGAGCGGCGAGCTGAAATCCTCGGTTACCGAGAGCGAGCTGGTCAAAAAAACGACGAAGGATGAACCAACCGAGCATGTATACGGCATCGATATCAGCAACAGCCCGCTGGTGAAAAATCTTTCCGTGCTTACGCCTAAAAACTATATCGTTGGTGTCCGTGTGAATAGCGAGAACACAGATAAAGCGATTCAATTTATCGACAAGTTTTTGCAAGCGAAGTAGTTGCCTTCCATAGTCAGCTTTGAAAAATAACCATACAAAAAACGAGCCCCTAGAATCGCTTCTATGGCTCGTTTTTTTATCGGAATGATACGCTCATTCCACTTTATTTAGTAATATGATTTTGGTTTTGGTGCTACAGTTGGCGCTGGTGTTGCCGGCGCTGGAACTGTAGTTGGCGCTGGCGTTACAATTGGAGCAGGCTTGGTAGTAGGAGCTTGTCCGCCACCATTTCCATGCCCTTCGCCTTGACCGGCTCCGCCACTATTTCCTTGGCCTCCGCCTTGACCAGCTCCGCCACCATTTCCTTGGCCTCCGCCTTGGCCAGCTTCGCCGCCAATTCCTTTACCTCCGCCTTGACCAGCTCCGCCACCATTTCCTTGGCCTCCGCCTTGACCAGCTCCGCCACCATTTCCTTGGCCTTCGCCTTGACCAGCTCCGCCACCATTTTCTTGGCCTCCGCCTTGACCGGCTCCGCCGCCGATGCCTTTGCCTCCGCCTTGGCCAGCTCCGCCGCCAATTCCTTTACCTCCGCCTTGACCGGCTCCGCCGCCAATTCCTTTACCTCCGCCTTGACCAGCTCCGCCACCATTTCCTTGGCCTCCGCCTTGACCGGCTCCGCCTTGACCGGCTCCGCCGCCGATACCTTGGCCTCCGCCTTGACCGGCTCCGCCGCCGATACCTTTGCCTCCGCCTTGACCGGCTCCGCCGCCGATGCCTTTGCCTCCGCCTTGACCAGCTCCGCCACCGATGCCTTTACCTCCGCCTTGACCGGCTCCGCCACCGATGCCTTTGCCTCCGCCTTGACCGGCTCCGCCTTCACCTTTGATGCGGAAGTTGCCTTTCGCTCCGCTCTTTGCCTTCGCTCCCGAAGGATACTTTACTTGGCTGTAAGCATAAGTAATGGACTGGAATGTCCGGCTGTCGACTGCACCAGTAACCGGAAGCCCGTGCATTTTTTGAAAATACTTAACTCCCTTTACTGTTAAACTGTCGAATTTCCCGTTAATTGGGCCGGCATAGCTTCCCATTGATTTCAGCATCCCTTGAACAACGTACACATCCGGCCCATGATCACCTTTTCCAAAAGCCATGCTCGTGCTCGGCATGCTCATCATCAAGGCAACAGCCAGAAGTAATGCCCCAATCGTTTTTCCCAATTTCCTGCGTGAGGAAATGCTCCAGTCCCATTTCATGCAGTAGACACCGTCCTTCTTTATTTTTTGATTTTGTTTTGCCACAAGCCTTACTATTCCCAACTTTTAAATTTCATTCCGCGATTTGCGAAAATCGGTCATGCCATTAGGCAAGAAGGCTATACCTTCATTCATTCATTAATGGTTAAACACAAGAAAACCGCTTACTAGGGCGTGTATGCAAACGTAAGCGATTCAATTCCTGATTATAGCCACCGCCATGCTCTTGGTTTCAGCGGCTGGCCCCTTGAATAAAATTAGACTTGGCGGACACAGCAGCCGCTATTTAAGCCAAATCAAGGGTTATGGCATCGGCTGCGGACTCAGAAGCCGCTAATGTGCTTTCAAAAGCCATTATGACGGGATAATGAGGGGAATAACGGCGTTCCTGTCCGCGGGTGGCCTCAAATCGGAGTAAAAGCCTAAATAGCGGAACCTCAGTCCTTCAAAAAAAGCAGTGAGCTTCCGAGATGATGGCCTCAGCCGCAGCAGTCTCTGCAACAGTGCTTTTACACCCACAGTGGACTCTGCAACATTCGCATAATGGGGTTCTATAAGCCTTTAAATCGGCAAAGAAAATTGACCTCGAATAAACGCTAAACAAAGAACAGAAAGCCGACGCCGGTTTGCATACACACCCTAAAATAAGAGGCTAATCCCAACTATAATTCATCGTTAGATTTTCATTTCAAACGAATTTCTATTTATAAAATTGGCTGATATTGGTCGGCCCCCTCTATCTTGCCCATATGGACAGTTAACCAACAATTGTATTCTCTTCATTTTGAAACAAAGGTTCTTATCTATCAAAAAACAACATTATCATTTCATCTAGCCTTTTAAAAAGGAATACATAATAATTAAGACATATGCAAAAAATATTTTTTTGAAATGGGGGGGATTTACTTTATGTACACCTACCGCTCCTTGCAAACGAGCGATCTTTCGACCATCTCTTCTTTTCCACAAACCGAAGATGAATTATTTTATATGTTTCCGTCGGCCTCCTACCCTTTAACGCCTGAGCAAATAGTAAAAAATCTTCCTAACCGGCTGGAGCCGACCGTCATTACAGACGGGGAGAACGTTGCCTGCTACGCCAATTTTTACAAGGATGACAACAACGACTGCTGGCTGGGCAATGTCATTGTCTCCCCTGATTATCGGGGCAAGGGAGCGGCGGGATTTTTGATCGAAACGATGGAAATGATCGCCAAAGAAAAATTAAAAGTAAAGAAGCTGAACCTTTTATGCCATAACACGAATACAAGAGGAATGCTTTTTTACAAAAAGCTAGGCTATAAGCCTTTTGATATCTCATTAAGATTCAGGCCATCTGGAGAGCATGTGGCTTGTGTGCATATGGAAAAGCAGCTTTAATGGCAAAGCGGCAATCCTTGACGATTATACTCGTCAGAACTGCCGCTGCTGGTCACACATATTTCATCAAAATGCTTTCGACGTGATGCAGATGCTGCCGCATCGACAGCGACGCCGCTTCGGCGTCCTGTACTTCAACCGCTTTATAAATGGCCAAATGCTCCTCATAAAGCTGCTCCGCAACCGAGCGGTTCGCATACAGCTCCACCCTGCGAATTTCACGAATGGCGGTTTCCACCTGATTCATGACCGTCTCAAACAGCTGCACCAAAATCGTATTATGCGTCGCCTTTACAAGCGTCAAATGGAATAGCAGGTCGGTGCGCTCCCCTTCCAGATCATTGCCTGCGGCTGCCTTCATTTGGACGACAAGCTCCCTCAATACAGCCAGATCCTCCTCCGTCCGTTTAGACGCAGCGATAGCGGCATTCGATACCTCGAAGGACTGGCGTGCCTCCAGCAGCGCCAATAAGGTTTGGCGATTCATACGCAGCGATTGCAGCTCGGGCAGCTCAAACTCCGAGGGCAGCGTGCTTATGACCGTGCAGCCGCCACCTTGGCGAATGTCAATCAGCCCCATCGCTTTAAGCGCACTAAGCGCCTCTCTAGTCGTAGACCGCCCCACCCCAAAGCGGCCGGACATCTCCTTAGTGGAAGGCAGCTTGTCTCCGACCTTAAGCTCTCCATCTACGATCATACGTTTAATTTGCGCCGTAATTTCCTCGTAATGGTTCCGCTTTGTCAGCTTCGTTACTTGCAAGCCGCCCGCCTCCTTTTCCTAAGCTCACTTGAAAAATAGCCCAAAATCCTATCCTACCAGCAGCGCATAAACGACGCCGGGACCGTGAACACCAATCGTCAGGTCGTTTTCAATATCGGACGATCGGCTTGGCCCTGAAATAAAATGAACGCCCGCCGGCAAGCTCTCTCGGCCCGCTTCATCCATCGGAATTAAAATCTCACCCAGCTTCGTCTTCAGCCGCTCAAGCGGAATAATGACGATGAGAACAGTTGGGAGCAGGCTTACTGAGCGCCCCTTGTCCTTTCCAGACAAAACGGCAATGGATGATGTATAGGCAGCCGCGTAATCAGCCACAACAACCCCAAAATCCGCTTCGGCCGCGCGCGCTTTCCAATTTTCATTTTCATCGCTGTTCCATACGCTTAAGCTCACGTTAGGAAGTGCTTCTTCCAGCTTCATCCCGGCAAGCTCCGGCTGGTTTTGCCTAATGATGTAACGCGCGCCAAGCTCCGCTGCCTTATCGCTAATGAACTGCTTCGCTTCGTCCATCGTGGACAAATGGCTGACATGTCCGCCATTACTATGAAAATTCGTGGTAAAACGTTCAATACGCTCTTCCAGTGTCCATTCATACTCCTGCCAGAAGTCCGGGGCACCGCGGAACGGATGCACCGGCTTCTCTAGTACGCGCGGACGTCCCAGCTTATTTGCGATATCATTCATAAAAGCTTCCTGCTTGCGGCGGGAATCCGCCGCGAGCTCCTCCAGCCATTGCTCATGCGTCTGTTCAGCCATGTCCATGCCCTCCTCCATCTTGCTCTCTGCTGCGAACGAGCTGCTCCATCCGGCTGCGCGCATCTGGGCTTAGCTCATTCAGACCATGGCGAAGCTCCTCTTCGAGCGTTCCCCACTTATCTCGGAATGACTGCTTCGGCAGGCTTGGCGTAACACGGTAGCTGTTCCAGCCCTTCAGCGGCCCCAGCTTAAGCCGGATTTCGCCGTTGCGTGAAACGAGCTTCTGTCCCAGCTTGCCCAGCTTGACTACGCCCTTAAAGCGGCCCGAATTGCCCATAATAGCTGAAAATCCTTTCATGCCCCCCGCTTCCGCCAAATCGCGATGTCCGCCCTCTTGCTTGCGCCTGCGCAAATAAATGAGCATTTCATGCAGCGGGATTTTGACCGGGCATGCTTCATAGCAAGCGCCGCACAGGCTGGAGGCGTTGGCAATATCATCCCAATCGCCGACATTTTTTTGGAGCGCAGGCGTGAGCACTGCGCCAATCGGTCCGCTGTACGTTCCGCCATAGGCATGACCGCCAATGTGGCGGTATACCGGACAAGCATTAAGGCAGGCGCCGCAGCGAATGCAATTGAGCAGTTCCTGAAACTCGGGGTCGCCAAGCTGGTTCGAACGCCCATTATCTACAATAATAATATGCATCTCATCAGGCCCATCGGCGTCCACATCGCGGCGAGGTCCGGTAATGCCGGACATATACATCGTCAGCTTCTGCCCAGTCGCTGAACGCGGCAGCAGCGTTGCCATTACTTCAAGATCCGACCAGGAAGGAATAATCCGTTCCATGCCCATAAGTGTAATCTGCGTTTTCGGCACCGTCGTCACCATACGCGCATTGCCTTCATTTTCAAACAATACCATCGACCCGGTTTCAGCAATCGCAAAATTACAGCCCGTCATGCCGATATCCGCTTCAAGAAACTTCTCCCGCAGCTTTTTGCGGACGAAGCCCGCCAATATCGTCGTATCCGCTTCAAGCGTCTCGCCCGCTTCCTTGGACAGCAGCTCCGCAATTTGAAAGCGGTTCTTATGAATGGCTGGGATAATAATATGCGAAGGCGTCTCGCCCGCAAGCTGAATAATATACTCGCCCAAGTCGGTTTCGATCGCCTCAATTCCGAGCCCTTCCAGCGCATGATTGAGATGCAGCTCTTCCGTAACCATCGACTTGGATTTTACGACCGATTTCGCCTTTACCTGCTTGGCGATCGCAAGTGAAACCTTAACCGCCTCGGCCGCCGTCGAAGCAAAATGCACATGAACGCCATTCGCCCTTGCATTGTCAGTGAACAAATTTAAATAATAGTCTAGATGGGCGATCGTATGCAGACGAATTTGCCGTCCGCGTTCGCGCCAATCTTCCCAGTTGCCGTGCTCGGCTGTAGCCGCTTGCTTGCCGTTGCGAAGACGCTCTGTCGTAAATTTAACGGCCTTGCGCAAAAACTCGTCGTTTAACGCCAAATCTGCCCGGCCTTTGACCGTAGGCGGCACTTTCGTTCCTGCTGGTGCACTCATGCCTGCTTCACCCCTTCATACAATAGCTCAGCCAAATGCATCACTTTCACCGGTTCGTTGCGGTAACGCAAATTTCCGGCGATATTCATCAGGCAGGCAAGATCAAGACCGACGAGCACCTCTGCTTCCGTTTCCAGCACATGGTCCGCCTTCTCCGTCACCATTGCGCCAGATATATCCGCCATCTTGACGGCGAACGTTCCCCCGAACCCGCAGCAGTCCTCTGCGAACGGCAGCGGCACAAGCTCCATACCTTTGACGTGCCGCATCAGCTCCATTGGCTCTTCCTTAATGCCAAGCAGGCGGCTGCCGTGGCAGGAAGGATGATAGGTCACCTTGTGCGGGTATACCGCACCTACATCCTTCACCCCAAGCACCTGAACGAGGAACTGCGTGAATTCATAAGACTTCTGCTGGAGCTTATTCGCTCGTGCGAGCATGACAGGATCATTTTCAAACAGCTTCGGATAATGATGAATCATTCCTGTGCAGGAGCCGGATGGAGAAATGACAAAATCACTGTCTTCAAAAGCGTCCAAAATCGTCTTCGCTGATTCCCGCGCTTCCTTCCAATAGCCGCTGTTAAAGGCCGGCTGGCCGCAGCAGGTTTGCACCGTTGGAAAATCAAGCCGTACGCCGTATTTCGCCAGCAGCCGGACCATCGCTTCACCAACTCTAGGATACATCGCGTCACTCAAACATGTAATAAATAGGGATACTTTCACCTTTAGCACCTCTTTTGCTCGGATGAATAACAAATGTATAATATCAGGTTGTCAGACAAGTTGGACAAAGCAAGCGGGACTGCAAAACGTCTGGGAATAATCCGCATGCTGCAAACACTTCCCAACAGCCTTTTGACAAGTCCCGCCTGCTAGAACGCCACCTTACACAATCGTCAAATCCATTGATCTTGCCTTCAGCTCGGCAACGGTGTTCGCCCCAATTCGTTTGTCCGTAATAATGGAATGGACTTCACTCAGCTCTGCCACCTGTGTAAAAGCTTGTACGCCGAATTTGCTGGAATCAGCCAGCAGTACGACCTGCTCGGCAATGCCGATCATTTTCAGCTTAATGCGCGCCTGCAGCTCGCTTGACTCGCTAATTCCCCGCTCCAAATGTACGCCCTTGCACGATAAAAACAGCTTATCGACGTAATACGCATCGAGCGAGCGTTCTGCTAGCGGCCCAACGTAGGACAGCGAACGCGAAGCGAGCAGCCCGCCAGTGGAGATAACCTCAATCTTCTCCTTCGTGCTCAGCTCCAGCGCGACCTTAATGGAATTGGTCAATACCGTGAGCGGTATATCCGGCAAATGCGAAGCCATATACCAGGCCGTCGTACTGGCATCCAGTACGATCCGGTCCTTTGGCTTAATGAGCCTAATCGCTTCCTGCGCAATTTGCCGTTTTTCCTCCGCATGAGTAATTTCCCGCTCGGTAAAGGGCGTCTCCGGCTGCTGATCCTTCACGTTCACCGCGCCGCCGTGCGAACGCCGCAGCTTGCCTGCCTGCTCCAAGCGATCCAAATCGCGCCGTATCGTTTCCTCCGTTACGCTGCATAGCTCGCTGAGCTCGGACACTCTTATACTGCCTCTGTCATTCACCAGCTGTACGATTTTTTCATAACGCTCCGCAACCAGCATAAGCCGCCCTCCTTTCTTTCAAAAAACTACAGCCCCGTCACCTGTGTAAACCGGCCGTAAGCGTCCTGCCATGCTTGCTGCTCCGTCGGCTCGTAATGCTCCACCTCGAAGGAATCCCGAATCACCTTGCGCGCTTCCCAAATATCGGCCAGCTCGCCGCGGGCAATCCATTGCACAATCATATTGCCGATTGCGCTTCCCTCAACTGGCCCTGCCCACACCGGCTTGCCGATGGCATTAGCCGTCCACTGGCATAGCAGCTTATTTTGAATGCCGCCGCCTACCATATGCAGACCGTTGAACTGCTGCTCGGAAAGCTGCTCTGTTAATTCCAGCACATAACGATATTTTAACGCGAGGCTCTCCAATACACAACGCACAATTGCACCTGGACTGCGCTCAAGCTGCTGCCCTGTCTGCTCGCAATAGGTGCGAATACGTGCTTCCATGCCGCCTGGAGGCAAAAACACCACTGCATCCGGATCGATGAAAGCAGTGAAAGGCTTCGCTTCTCCCGCCAGCTTGACAAGCTCAGCAAAGGATTGGCCGCGCCCCGCTTGATCCCATTCACGCTTCAGCTCCTGGACAATCCAGAGGCCCATAATGTTTTTGAGCAGGCGGTACGTACCGTCTACGCCACCTTCATTTGTAAAGTTTAAGCGATAGGCTGTCTCATTAATGACTGGACGCTCTACCTCTGTCCCCATCAGCGACCAGGTGCCGCAGCTCAAATATGCGAATGGACGCTGAAGAGCGGGCACAGCCGCAACCGCAGATCCTGTATCATGCTCAGCAACGGCGATCACCGGGATACTCCCAACGCCAAGCTCGGCGCTCACGGAGGAACGAATACGCCCGGCATCCGCTCCCGGCTGAACAACCTGCCCAAACATATTGCGATTCAACCCAAGGCGTTCAATCAATTCGCCATCCCAATCTCCTGTTAGCGGATTAAACAGCTGAGTCGTTGTCGCATTGGAAAACTCATTAAGCATATCGCCCGTCAAATAATACCGCAGCAAATCTGGAATCATAAGAAAATGCTGGGCTTCACGCAGCATCGGTGATCCATTTTGCTGCAAAGCAGCGAGCTGGTATATCGTATTAAAGCTTAAAAACTGAATGCCCGTCCGCTCGAAAATATCCGTCTGCGGAATCGCCTTAAAAACCTTCTCCATCATACCATCCGTGTGGCCGTCGCGATAATGATAAGGATTTCCCAGCAGCTCGCCGCTGCTTCCAATAAGGCCAAAGTCTACAGCCCATGTATCGATGCCGATGCTTTGCGGCTCTGCCTTCAACTGCCCCGCTTTGACCAACCCTTGTTTGATCTCAAAATACAAGCGAAGAACGTCCCAATGCAGACGCTCTCCCACTTGTACCGGATCATTCGAGAACCGATGTATTTCTTCCACTTCGATTTTGTTGTTGACGAGGCGGCCAAGCAGCGCTCTTCCGCTGCTCGCCCCTAAATCGTAAGCAAGAATGGTCACCAGCTGGCACCGCCCTTGCCTCTCGCTAAAATATCCTTGCCATAGCTGCTGTCCAAATACGCGCGCATTGGATCTAGCGGCAAGCCTTGCTCCTCGCGAACCGCGTGCAGCAGCGGCGTAACGTCGAATTCGAACGCTTTGCGAACCGCATCTTCAGCGCCAAGCACATCATCTCTATTTTGCGCATCAGTTACTTCATCATGATTGATCAGCAGTGCTTTCGCGAATTGCGTCTGTACATTCAGTACCGATCGTAGCATCGCTGGAATTTTCTGCTCAATGCTGTGCGATTGGTCAATCATATAGGCGATATTGCTAACGTTGTTGCGAATTGCCTCATCATTATCTTGGCTAGCCAGCAAAATTTGATAGAAAATCAGGAACAGCTCATAAGGATTCGTCGTTCCTACGATGAGATCATCATCCGCATATTTGCGGCTGTTAAAGTGGAAGCCGCCCAGGCGCTTCTCGTCAATCAGGTAAGCAACGATATGCTCAATGTTCGCGCCTTGCAGATGATGCCCAGTATCCACAAGCACCTCGGCCTGAGGTCCAAGCTTCATCGCCAAGTTATACGACATGCCCCAATCTGCGAGATCGGTATGATAGAAAGCAGGCTCAAAGCATTTATATTCAATCAGCATCCGCATATGAGGATCAAGTGCACGGTACATTTCAGAAAGCGATTCCTGCATCCATGCTTTACGCTTCCGAATATCGCCTTGGCCCGGATAGTTTGTGCCGTCTGCAAACCAGAGGCTAATATCGCGCGAGCCTGTTTCTTTAGCGATTTGCACACATTCCAGCAAATGGTCTGTCGCTTTGCGGCGAATTTTTTCATTTGCATTCGTTACGCTGCCGAGCATATACTCGTCTTCCTGGAACAAATTCGGATTAACTGCGCCGATCTTGAGGCCGAGGCTTTCCGCATGGCTTCTCAGCTTGCTGTAATCATCTACTTTGTCCCATGGGATATGAATGGCAACCGATGGCGCAAGGCCGGTGTAACGGTGAACCTGCGCTGCATCTTCGATTTTCTCGAATGGTGTACGTGGAACGCCTTCCTTCTGATAAACCTTGAAGCGCGTACCTGAATCGCCATAGCCCCATGAAGGCGTTTCGATTTTAAGCGTTTTCAATTGCTCTTTGACGGCATCCAGATTAATCCCTCTAGCCTTCTGCTGTTCTTCCAATAGCTGATACGCGCGATCGGACATGTTCAAACACCCTTCCACTATAAAATATTATATTATTTAATGGGATAGCCCATCGTTGACATTAATGCATTTTCCGCTTGCGTGGAATCGAGTCTGCTGTACTGTACAATGACCGGAATGTCGCTTTGCAGCTCAATGGCATACGGAACGCCGATTGGAATCGGCACTCCGTTTTTGCCTAAAGAGCTGGTGCGGACATGCTTGGTACGTCTGGCAGGAATCACGACAAGAATATCGTTCATTGGGTCACGATCCTCGAAGAAGATCGTAATGCGCAGCAATGCTTCTTCTGACGAAGTATTCAGTACACAGATGGACTCATGGCTAGGCAGCGAGCCGGAGCTCGTCTCTGGAATGTAACCGTCCGGTATAAACCAATGCTTTTCTCCCTGAGCTTTATACATATCCGCATCTCTCCTAATAAATTTAGCGGGTAAACGCTGCCGGAACGCCGCCGTCAATCGTCAGCATGCAGCCAGTCGTCTTCTCCGATTTCGATGAAGCAAAGAAAGCAATGCCTTCGGCAATATCACGCGGATAAATATTAACCAGCAGCGTCGTACGCTTGCGGTAATACTCTTCCAGCTGATCCGGCTCAATACCATAAGCCGCTGCGCGCTCATTGCGCCAGCTGCCGTTCCAAATCGCCGAGCCTTGCAAAATAGCATCCGGCAGTACCGTGTTGACGCGAATGCCGAATTCGCCGCCCTCAGCTGCAATACAGCGAGCCAAATGTGCTTCAAGCGCTTTAGCGGAGCTGTAAGCCGATGCATTTTTACCTGCATATACCGAGTTTTTCGAGCCGATAAATACCATGTTGCCGCCGATACCCTGTGCTTTCATTTGTTTGAATGCTTCACGAGCGACAAGGAAATAGCCTGTGCCAAGCACGTTCATGTTCAGGTTCCATTCCTTGAGCGAAGTTTCGTCAAATGGGCTCGATGTAGCAAGGCCCGCATTGTTGACGATAATATCAACGCCGCCGAAAGCAAGCGCAGTAGCCGCATAAGCAGCAGTAACCTGCTCTTCGCTCGTTACATCCATTTTAACGGCAATCGCCCTGTTTTCGCCATACTTGTCATTGATTTCGGCCGCTACTTTCTCAGCGCCTTCCAGATTCAAGTCCGCAAGCACCACATGCGCGCCTTCAGAAACGAGGCGACGAGCTGTTTCGCTGCCGATCCCGCCAGCACCGCCTGTAATAAACGCCACTTTACGGGAGAATTCAGTTTCAGCCGGAGCAAGCGACAATTTGTAAAGCTCAAGCGGCCAGTACTCAACATTGTAGGATTCATTTTCGCTAAGCGATACGAACTCGCCCAGAGCTGTAGCTCCTCTAATAACCGCAATTGCACGGTGGTAAAGCGCGCCGCTAACCTTCGAGTTGACCCAGCTTTTCCCAGTGTTAATCATACCTACGCCCGGGATCAAAATAACGCGTGGAGCCGCTTCAAACATAACATCGCCTTCATGCTTATTGCGTTCAAAATACGCTTTGTATTGCTCTTTATAGGCAGCAACGCTTTCTTTCAGCTTCGCTTTAAGTCCTTCTACATCGTCCGCGTTCGGTGTCCAATCCACAAACAGCGGAACGACCTTCGTATGAACGAGGTGATCCGGGCAAGCAGCGCCTACCTGAGAAACGACACCGGAATTGTGTCCGCCTACAAATTGCAGCACATCGGCTTCGTCATCGAATGTCAAAATCATTTTTTTCTCGTCGCTCACTGCTCCGCGAATCGTTGGCATCACTTGTGCCGCGATGCTTCTGCGGACGTCAGCCGCCAGCGACTCATGCTTCACGCCGCCAAACAGCTTCGCTTCATCCACGCGTGCCTCAATGTAGGCTTCCGCCTCGCTGATGATTTGAATCGTTTTTGCATAACACTCCTCTGACGTCTCGCCCCAAGTAACCAGACCGTGCTTCTCCATAAGCACAAGCTCAGCCTTTGGATTAGCGAGCACACCCTCCGCAATCATTTTGGACAGGGTAAAGCCCGGACGTACATACGGAACCCAGACGAAACGGTCGCCGAAAATTTCTTTCGCTACCGCTTTGCCGTTATCTGCGCAGCATAGGCTAATAATCGCATCCGGATGCGTGTGATCCACATGCTTGAACGGCAGGAACGCATGCAGCAGCGTTTCAATAGAAGCGCGCGGGTGCTTGGAATCGATCATACAGTTAACCAGATACGCTACCATATCTTCATCCGACATTTCAGAGCGTTCGAACAATGGACGAATATCCTCCATGCGCAAACCTGTAAAATTGCCTGCTTTCATTGACGCAAGGTCAGAACCGCTGCCTTTAACGAACATTACTTCTACATCACGGCCGCGGAAGTCCTTTACGATTGTTTTCGAGGAAGTGTTGCCGCCCCCCCAGTTACATACACGGCGATCAGTGCCAATAATATTAGAACGGTATACGAGTTCACCCAAACCTGCTTCAACTTCTGCTGCAAGAGAGGCATTCCATAAAGATTGTACCATTTTGCAAACCTCCGAAATCATATTTGTTTTTGCTTGTTTTTATACTATCATATTTGTTTGTCTTTGAATATACATATTTCAAACAAAAACAAAGATTTTTATACGAGTAATCACACAAGGCAATAACAACATGATTTTTACATGCTAAGCCCCTCACTAGGCCTCTCACTCGGCCCCTCACAGCTGGGATGGTTGGGCCTTCACATTTACTCCCGACTCGTGCAGCCTGCGCTGTTTTCAGCAAGACCTTGCAGATCGCGAATAACCTCACACATAGAAAAAGGCCAACCAGAAGATTCTGGCTAACCTGATAATACGAAAGACCATCCTACACGAAGGATGGTCCAGGATGGTCTTTTACTCACTTTAGGGCGCGTATGAAAATGTAAAAAAGCCAGTTACTGATCCTGATTGAATTTAGCTTCAAACAAGAATAGGAGCTGTGCCCCTGAAAGGCAGCCTTGTGCCTGGGCTTTTTGGCGGACACAGCAGCAGCTATTTCAACCAAATGATGGTTATGGCAGAGGCCGTGGACTCAGGAGACGCTATTTCGCTGCCAAACGGTATTTAGATAGGCTGACGAGGGCCATAACGGCTTTCCTGTCCGCTTACGGCCTCAAATCGTCTAAAATGCCAGATTAGCGGAACCTTAGTCCTTCAAAACGGAGGTAGCGTATACGGAGCTGTGCAGCCCTGCTACACTCGCATGCTGAGCTTCCTTAAGCCTCCATCAGATCTCAGATTGGTTTCAAATAAGCGCTGAGTAAGGAGCTGCGGCCCCATTTTGGTTTGTATGGACACCCTAGTTTCCGAAACAAAAAAAACAACCGCCATAGATGACGGTTGCTCTCCCGAATTGCACATAAGCTGACTAAAGGGCCAGCAGCCTACTCGTCGATCGGTTCTTTCGATTCTACGACAACGATATCGCCGTAAATCTCTTCAAGAGCTACACCGACAAATTTCGCCGATCTTGGCGATTTAAGCTCGGATTTTTCCCCATTACGCAGCATGCGCGCGCGTCTGGATGCTGCAACGACTAGCGAGTATTTGCTGTCGACTTTCTTAACCATTTCATCAATAGAAGGGTATAACATGTTCCATCTCCTCGCTTAGGCTTTCTCGATTGCAGCTGGCAGCTCGCCCAGCTCCGCTAAATATTTGCTTGCCTTGCAATGCTCGGCAGTAAGGATGCTCTCAATCCGATGACAAGCGGCTTCAATCTCATCATTCACGACCGCATAATCATAATGGCTAAGCAGATTCATCTCTTCTTCCGCCACCGTCATCCGGTGATTGATCGTGTCCTGCGACTCCGTGCCACGCCCTGTAATGCGCTGCTTCAGCTCATCCAAAGATGGCGGCACGAGGAAAATAAACACGCCTTCCGGAAACTTTTCCTTAACCTTCAAAGCGCCTTGAACTTCGATTTCCAAAATGACGTCCTGACCGCCTGCCAGCGTCCGTTCAACGAAATCGCGCGGCGTACCGTAGCAATTGCCGACATACTCCGCATGCTCCAGCAAGGCATCGCAAGCCATCATTTCCTGAAACTGCTCTCGGGTCTTAAAAAAATAGTTTACGCCATCAATTTCCCCTTGCCGCGGTGAACGAGTCGTCGCCGAAACAGAGTATACGAGATTAGGCATCTTTTTTCGCAGAACGGAGCATACCGTCCCTTTACCTACGCCGGATGGACCGGACAATACAATTAACAATCCCTTATTCATAAGACTCCCCGTATTATTCGTCGTTATCGTCATCCTTAGTGGAAAGACGGTGTGCTACCGTCTCCGGCTGTACTGCTGATAGAATAACGTGGTCGCTGTCCGTAATAATTACCGCTCGCGTACGTCTTCCATATGTGGCGTCAATAAGCATATGACGGTCGCGCGCTTCCTGGATAATCCGCTTAATCGGCGCCGATTCGGGGCTCACGATTGAAATAATGCGGTTGGCTGACACAATGTTGCCAAAGCCAATATTAATTAGTTTAATAGCCAAGTAAGCTCCCCCTCCGGTCTCCCTCGTGCAACTGCCCGAATAAACAAGATATTAAGTATAAGTATTTGGACGATGAATGCACTCCACCTGCCAAATAACGGCAGAACTATTGCATTATTGTTGACGAAAAAAGTCCGGGGCATACGTTTTCCGCTAGGCGGACGTATAAACAACATCCGAACTGTACGACAGCCTGTCCTCGACTTGTTATTCCAAACAGTCAGGGAGGCAGTATTCATTAGTATACATCTTAAATGATTTTGGCGCAACGAACAAGGGCAAAGCGCAAATTCTACCAAGGTGAAACGGCTGTCGCCTTCCTCTGGCGGCGCGGCGCGTTTCAGTCCGAGAAATATAAGCGGAGTATAAGGGTGAAACTTATAAATGCTTATATTTATGAAAATAGCACTTTCCCCTTATTCATTTCAATACTATTAACGATGAACGCCTGTTTTCTCCCAAACATATTTCGTAAGCTGTACCGCCATATCATAAAACATAAACGGCGTAATCAGGTAAATGCCTTTGAAATGGAGCACTGCCTCGTCCAGAAGCTCCTTGGCAATACGGACGCCTTCAGCACGCCCCGCTTCCCCTTCAAGTCCAGCCATCCGCTGGCGAACTTCATCTGACAGTTGGATGCCCGGCACCTCATTGTGCAAGTACTCGGCATTGCGCCCGCTCGCAAGCGGCATAATACCGATAAACACAGGAATCGGAAGATGCTTTGTCGCCTCTGCCACTTGCTTAATCAAAGCCGTGTCGTAGACCGGCTGAGTCATAATGTAATCGGCCCCGGATTTGATTTTCCGCTCCAGACGCTGCACCGCTTTGTCCAAATGCTTCACATTCGGATTGAAGGCAGCACCGACGATAAAATTCGCTTTTTGCTTCAGCGGCTTGCCCGAAAAGGCAATCCCCTCATTAAGCTGCTTCGTCATGCGGATCATCTCAAAGGAGGTGAAGTCATACACGGAGCTGGAATCCGGCAAATCACCAAAGCGTGCCGGATCGCCTGTTACAGCAAGCACATGGTCAATGCCCAGCGCATCAAGACCCATCAAGTGGGATTGCGTACCGATCAAGTTGCGGTCTCGGCAAGCAATGTGCACAAGCGGACGCAGGCCGACCTTCTCTTGCACAAGCGCAGCGAGCGCCAAATTGCTCATGCGCGTAACTGCAAGCGAATTATCCGCCATCGTAACCGCGTCCGTTCCACATGCCTTCAGTGCTGCTGCTCCCGCCATAAACTTGCTAATGTCCAAATCACGAGGCGGGTCCAGCTCTACAATAACGGTATGACGCTCACGTACCGTATCCACGATGTTCGGCTCAGTTGGCACAATAACATCCGGAATTTCCAGTTTCACTGGTGGCTGTTGATTAATAACAAGGGTCTCTGCTTCTGCTACAGCCGTTTCTCCAGCTGCCTGTGAGCCGCTTTGCGGTGAATAATGGTTCAGCGCTGCTGCCATAGCAGCGACATGCTCAGGTGTCGTACCGCAGCAGCCACCGACAATACGTGCTCCGTAATCGGCAAATTCGCGGGCAGACGCTGCAAAATATTCCGGCGTTGCCGCATACGTATATTTGCCATCCACATAGTCAGGAATACCAGCGTTCGGAAAAATCGACAGCGGCCATGTTGCTTCCCCTTCAATCGCTTTCATCGCCCTCATAATCCCATTCGGACCGCTTCGGCAGTTAAAGCCAACGACATCTGCGCCTTCCTCGGTAAGCTGGTTAAACGCCTGTCTCAGGCTGACGCCATCCTGCGTACGGCCAACGTCTTCAACTGCAAATTGGCAAATGACCGGAATATCCGTAAGCTTGCGGGCAATCCGCAGTGCCAGCAGCATTTCGTCAAGATCGTAAAACGTTTCAAGCATAAAGCCGTCAACGCCTTCTGTCAGCAGCGCCGCCATTTGGCGCTCATATGCATCGCTAACGCGGACGGTTCTTGTATTTTTAAGCTTTCCGGCGCGAATCGAGCCCACCGCCCCCACTACGTAAGCATCCGGGCCGGATGCAGCGCGGGCAATGCGGACACCGGCACGGTTAATCGCTTCCATTTCCGCTTCCAGGCCGTAAATCGACAGTTTTTCCAGGTTTGCCGAAAACGTGTTCGTTTCAATAACCTGTGCTCCCGCTTCATAGTAGCGGCGGTGAACATTTTCGATTACATCAGGGCGCAAAATATTAAATTCCTCATAGGAAACGCCGACAGGGAACCCCATCTGATAAAGATAGGTTCCCATTGCGCCGTCCCCCGTCAAGATGCGCTCAGCGATTGCTGAACGCAAATCCGGTTTGCTGTTCATTTCTCCCATAGCCGTATCCGCCTTATAAAGAGCCGCGGAAAACTTCAGCCGCAGGCCCTGTCATATATACATGATTGTCCGCTTCATTCCATTCAATGAGCAGATCGCCGCCCTTAAGCGTTACCGTTGCCGTCCGGTCTGTATAACCATTCAGCACCGAAGCAACGACCGTCGCGCAAGCGCCAGTACCGCAGGCAAGCGTCGGGCCAGCACCGCGTTCCCATACGCGCATTTCCGTATGCTCGCGGGAATTGACCGTTACGAATTCCACGTTGATTTTGCGCGGGAACATCGGGTGAGTCTCCAGCTTTGGCCCCCATGCTGCCAAGTCGAAATTAGCCGCATCATCTACATAGATTACGCAATGCGGATTGCCCATAGATACAGCAGTAAAGCGGAACTCATGGCCGTCTACTTCAATCGGATGCTCTACAACCTGCTCCTGGTCAACCGTAGTTGGCACCGCCAGGCCATTCAAAATCGGCTCGCCCATATCTACTCGAACGGACTGAACTTTGCCGCCCTCTACTCTCAATTGTACCGCCTGCGCACCTGCGCCTAGCGTTTCAATCGAAATTAGTTCTTTATTAGTCAAGCCGTTGTCATAAACGTATTTTGCGACGCAGCGAATGGCGTTGCCGCATTGCTCTGCTTCAGAGCCGTCAGAATTAATGATTCGCATGCGGAAGTCCGCATTATCCGAAGGCAAAATGTATACGAGACCGTCTGCGCCAATACCGAAAAATCGGTTGCACAAATCGATAGCAAGCTGTGCTGCGTTATCAGGTAGCTGCTGCTCGCCTTCAATAACGATAAAATCATTTCCTAATCCATGCATTTTAGTGAAGTTCATTATATTTACGCTCCTTTGCCGCGGCTATCATTGATAAATAAAAGATTCTGATTAATGATAGCATACTGCAAAGCTTGGATAAACACTATTCACTAAATACATCAACATTTGTACTTTTATGTTATCTCGTCGACATTTTGGAGCCAAACGTCAGCTTGCCCGATTTGTTTTTAGGCTTGGATGTGCCCAGCACGCTGCCAATACCCATAAGGAACGTCGGAATTCCCGCTGCAACAAAGACAAGACACCATTCGCGCAGGCCAAGCGGCACCGTTTTGAAAATAGGCTGCAGCGGCTCAATGTACAGCACACCAAGCATCATAATGAGCGACGATAATACGGCGAGCACCAAATAACGATTTTGCAAAGGATTGCGGTGAAAAATCGAGCGCGAGCTGCGGCAGTCAAACACATGAATGAGCTGCGCCATTACGAGTGTTGCAAACGCAACAGTCTGCGCCTTTACTAAATGCTCGGTGCTTCCCGGCGCCTCGATCAGCGTAATCCAGAATGCCCCCAGTGTACATAAGCCGATCAGCAAGCCGCGGCTAATGATTTTCCAGCCAAGGCGGCGGGCAAAAATGTTTTCTTTCGCCGAACGCGGCTTCTGGCTCATTAAATCCTTCTCCGCCTGATCGACGCCAAGCGCCATCGCCGGCAGCCCGTCGGTCACCAGATTGACCCATAAAATTTGAATCGGCACGAGCGGCAGCGGCAAGCCAACCATCATCGCAAGCAGCATCGTCATAATTTCGCCGACATTGGAGGCCAGCAAGTAGCGAATGAATTTGCGGATATTTTCATAAATATTCCGCCCCTCCTCAATGGCCGAAACAATGGAAGCGAAATTGTCATCGCTCAAAATAAGGGCAGACGCTTCCTTGGATACGTCCGTTCCGGTAATCCCCATGGAAATACCGATATCCGCTGCTTTAATGGCTGGAGCATCGTTTACTCCATCCCCTGTCATTGCAACGACATGCCCTTGGCGCTGAAGCGACTTGACGATGCGCAGCTTATGCTCCGGTGATACGCGGGCATAGACGTATACATTGTCAACGAGACGATCGAGCTGCTCATCGCTCATGCTTTCCAACTGCTTCCCGCTCATCGCAATGCCGCCGCGAGGCATAATGCCCAGCTGCCCAGCAATGGCTTCTGCAGTCAACTGGTGATCGCCCGTAATCATCACCGTCTTGATGCCTGCGCGGCGGCATACCGCAATCGCTTCTCTCGCTTCGCGGCGCGGCGGGTCAATCATGCCCGTAAGCCCGACGAATACGAGCTGGCTCTCCGCCTCCGTCTCGCTATTGCATTTATCAGTTGCCCGCAGGTCACGGTAAGCGAGACCAAGCACACGCAGCGCTGACTGAGCCATCTCTTCGCTGGCCTCAGCATATTTCTTCTTAAGCGTGCCTGTAAACGGCACAACCTTGCCATCCCACAGCACATAGCTACACTTATGCATGAGTACATCTGGAGCGCCTTTCGCATAAATGACGCGTCCTCCTTGATGGGATGCGAGCACCGACATCAGCTTGCGCTCCGAATCGAACGGAAACTCCCGCTCACGCTTGTACAGTCCTTCCAGCGATTTGGCGGTCAAGCCGAGCTTCGCCGCCAGCACAACGAGCGCTCCTTCGGTTGGATCGCCATTGAGCACCCACTCCTGCTTCGCTGCCCCTGCATTTTTGCCACTGCGCTTGCGTCCTTCCTCTGGCTCCACCTGATAAATCGAAGCATTGTTGCACAGCGCCGCAATTTGCAGCAGCCGTTTAAGCGAGGCGTCGTGCTTCATATCGACGGGCTCCCCGCCCTCCATAATGGCTCCGACGGGCTCATAGCCCTGCCCAGTTACATCGAAGCGCCGTCCGCCCATCCAAATGGTCGTGACGGTCATTTTATTTTGGGTCAGGGTACCTGTTTTATCTGAACAAATAACCGAGGCACAGCCAAGCGTCTCCACCGACGGCAGCTTTCGAACGATGGCCTTGCGCTTAATCATCCGCTGCACGCCGAGCGCGAGTGCGATCGTCACAATAGCAGGCAGTCCTTCCGGAATTGCCGCAACAGCCAGGCTGACACCAGCCAAAAACATGCCATATGCAGGCTGCCCATGCAAAATCCCTGCTGCAACAACGATAATCGTCAGGCCGATGGCGACGGCAATCAAAATTTTCCCAAGCTGCTCCAGCCTGTGCTGCAGCGGCGTTTCCATCGACTCCGTCTGCTGGATAAGCTCGGCAATCGTGCCCATCTCCGTCTTCATTCCGGTACGAATGACCATGCCCTTCGCGGTGCCCCGTGTGACCATCGTGCCCATAAAGCCAATGTTGCGCTGATCTCCGAGCGGCAGATCCGCCTCTGAGATCGCCATCGCATGCTTGCCGACAGGCACAGACTCGCCGGTTAGGGCCGACTCCTCCGTATAGCAGCTATTCGCCTCAAGCAGCCGCACATCAGCCGGAATCCGGTCCCCGCTCTCCAGCACGATGACATCGCCAACGACCAGTTCCTTCGCTGGAATGTCCATCATTTGCCCGCCGCGCAAAACCTTGGCCGATGGGGCCGACATCTCTTTTAGCGCATGCAGCGACTTTTCTGCACGAAACTCCTGCACGAAGCCGAGCACGGAATTAATGACGATAATAGCGATAATCGTTACCGCGTCCAAATATTCGCCCAGAAGCCCCGATATAAGAGTAGCGCCCATGAGCACCAATACCATAAAATCCTTGAACTGATTAAGAAACAGCATGATCGGCGATACCCGCTTGCCTTCGGTCAGCTCATTGTGCCCATCCCGCTGCAACCTTTCCGCCGCTTCAGCGGCAGCCAGCCCCTGCTCCGGGATGCTGTTCAGCGCTTGCGTCAGCTCCCCTTTACCCAATTGATGCCATTTCAATTGTTCCATCGCTTCTTTTCCCTCCCGTATATGCCTCAGCGCCCCTCGGACAGCCTCTCAAGCCTAAATGTATTCGGACAACCTGCAAAATATCCCAACAAGGGGTTAAGTTTTTGCCTCAACTATGGCATGATAGAGAGATACGTACCGATTTCAGGAGCCCTTCAGTGACCTGAAACATAAAGGAGCTAGCGAAATATGGCCTTAGACGGCATTGTCATACATGCAATAACCGATGATTTGCAGCGCTGCATCGGCGCACGCATTCATAAAATCCACCAACCGACTGCAAACGACCTTATTTTCAGCATTCGCGGAGCCGGAATGAGCGGCAAGCTGCTGCTTTCAGCCAATCCTACTTATCCGAGGCTTCATTGGACAACGGGCACTTACGTCAATCCAATGGAAGCCCCGATGTTCTGCATGCTGCTGCGCAAATATTGCGAGGGCGGCGTCATTGAAGCGATTAGCCAGATCGGACGGGAACGAATTATACATATCGATATTCGGCACCGCGACGAGCTCGGCGATTTATCCTTGAAACGCATCATTATTGAAATTATGGGGCGGCACAGCAACATTATTTTACTGGATCCGGCTACGGGCATCATCCATGACGGCATCCATCATGTCACGCCATCCATCAGCAGCTTCCGCATCGTCATGCCGGGCAGCAGCTATGTATCTCCCCCAGACCAAGGAAAGCTTGACCCGTTTGCCATTGCCCGAGAAGACCAGTTCCACGAAGCGTTCCACAAGCCAGAGCCAGCTCACACGCAAGCAGCTGGCGATGAAGCTGACAGTGCGCCAGCAGCGGAGAAGCAAGCTAATGCAGATGCTCCCGTTTCTCAGCAGCTGGTAGAAGCTTTCAGCGGTTTAAGTCCGCTGCTTGCCAAGGAGATTGCGTACCGCGCCAATGATTCCGCAGCTGCCTTATGGCCGAGCTTTTCTGCATTAATGGACAAAGCAAAGCGGGGAGAATTTGAGCCTACCATCGTGACGAATGCTAAAGGCAAACCGTATTTCTCCGTCACAGCGCTCACTCATTTGGAAGGGGAAACCACAAGCTTCGCTACCGTCAGCGAAATGCTGGAGGCCTTCTATGGCGACAAAGCCGAGCGGGATACGGTGAAGCAGCGCGCCTCCGACCTGATTCGTTTTGTGCAAAACGAAAAAGCCAAAAATATTAAAAAAATAAACAAGCTGGAAGAAACGTTGGTTGACGCGCATGATGCCGATAAATACCGCGTCCTTGGCGAGCTGCTTACCGCCTACATGCATCAAATCCAGCGCGGGGATAAAGTAGCGACATTAGTTAACTTTTATGATGAAAATCAAGCGACGGTCACAATTGAGCTTGATCCGCAGCTCACGCCGTCGGACAATGCGCAGCGCTATTTCCGCCGCTATACGAAGCATAAGAACAGCATCGCTGTCGTTGGGGAACAGATGGAGCTGGCAAAGGCAGAGATTGATTATTTGTCCTCCCTGCTTCAGCAGCTCGACAATGCGTCGCTTGCCGACACGGAGGAAATTCGCGAGGAGCTGGTTGCGCAGGGCTACCTGCGTGATCGCAGCAGCAAGCGTGGGCCAAAACGTAAAAAGGCGGCCCACCCTTCCTTGCTCTGCTACACCTCTTCCGAAAACATTGCGATTTATGTAGGCAAAAACAATACGCAAAACGAATATTTGACGAACCGTCTCGCTTCTTCCTCCGACACCTGGCTGCATACGAAGGACATCCCGGGTTCGCATGTCGTCATTCGTGGAGGCAGCTTTGGCGATGCTACACTTGAAGAGGCGGCTATGCTGGCGGCGCATTACAGTCAGGCAAGATCGTCCAGTATGATCCCGGTGGACTATACGATGATTCGCCATGTGCATAAGCCGAGCGGAGCCAAGCCTGGCTTCGTCATCTATGACCATCAGAAGACGCTTTTCATTACGCCAGACGAACAGCGCATTAAAGCACTGCCTTCAAAAATCACCTAATTAAAACAGTAGGCTTCAAAAGACCAGCCTCATCTGCACCATTTAACCTTGCCTACACGCCACAAGTGCAAACGGCTATCGCCGTCCTCTGGCGGTAAAGCAACCGTTTCGCGGGTGAAATATACGCCGATTATAAGGGCGATATTTATATTCTTATATTCTTATATTTAAAAAAAGGACGTGAACCCACTGCTAAGCACAGCTGGTCACGTCCTTTTTGTTTATTAAGATCTATTTTTACAAATTCACGTCGTTCAATCCAGACTTCAATTGCTTCAGGACACCCACATCCACCGTCCGGCTGCCGATTGCGCCGTGAAATACTTTGCCTTCCCGTTCGCCGTGGTAATCAGAGCCTCCGGTTATAATCAGGCTATATTGCTCAGCAAGACGCAAATACCTTGCTTCCTCCTGCGGCCCGTGATCAGAGTGATACACCTCAATGCCCTGAACGCCGCCGCTGCGTATCAATTGCTCCACCAGCTCGTCGTTGCCGTATAGGCCAGGATGAGCCAGCACGCTCACGCCACCCGCTTCTTTGATCCAAGTAATCGCTTCATAGGGATTTACACGAGGCGGATTGACATAGGCAGCGCTTCCCGAAGCAAGATAACGGTCAAACGCCTCCCGCATGTTGGAGACTGCTCCTTTACGAACGAGCAGCTCCGCGATATGCGGACGGCCTACCGTCTTCCCGCTGACCGCGCCCCCAGAGTGCTCCAGTGCAACCGCCGTAACCTCCGCAAGCGTTATGTCTATACCCAGCTCTACCAGCTTGGCAACAATTAATTCATTGCGAATGTCGCGGACAGAACGCAGCCCCGTAAGACGCTGCTGCCATAATTCATCCCGCCAATTCGCATAATAGCCGAGCACATGTATGTCCTGACCGTCTGCAATCGTACTAAGCTCTACTCCCGGCACCACCGTGATGCCTACACGCTCACCCTCCGCCAGTGCCTCTTCCACACCAGCCATCGTATCATGGTCGGTAATCGCAATAGCTGCCAGACCGGCTGCCTTTGCAAGCTGTACATTGCTGCTGGGAGAGCCTGTACCGTCCGAAGCTGTCGTATGTGTATGTAAATCTACCTTTCCCATAACTTCACTCCTCATAGCCATTTCCTCAAATCATTTTCCCTAAGAAACGTTAAAAAAGTGACCGCAGAAATCGGCAGCAGCGCAGATTTCAAATAAATGGAATAAAACTGCCGTTTAAACTTCGTATCCACAATCGGCACGCTATGCAGCAAGCCCAGCGCAATTTCATGCTTGGTCGATGAGGAGGACAGAAATGAAATGCCTAAGCCCGCTTCTACCGCACATTTTACCGCGCCAGTGCTTCCAAGATCCATGACGACCTTCAGACCTGCAGGATCAATATTTTTGCGCTTAAGCTGCTCTTCCATCACAAGCCTCGTTCCAGAACCTTGCTCGCGCAGCACAAAAGGATAGCTCGCTGCCTCGGTAAGCGTCACATCCGTCCGCCCCGCTAGCGGATGTCCCTGGGGCACAACGAGATGCAGCTCATCGCTCATGACGGCCTCCATCTGCATATCCGGATGATTGACTGGCGCTTCAATGAGTCCAAAATTCAGCTGGTGATTAATAATATCCTCCATTATTTGCGCCGTATTCATCACCTTCATGCTGATGGCAATGTCCGGATAAGCTTGCCCAAAGGGACCAAGCAGCCGAGGTAATATGTATTCGCCTATTGTCAAACTGCCTCCAAGCAGCAGCCGTCCCTTTAATTGCTTCGTAAACAAGCTCATCGCTTGATCTGTATCTCTAATAAGCTCAATGCTTCGTCTCGCGTATGGCATCAATTCCTGCCCCGCTTCCGTCAGCTCGATCCGCTTCGTTGAGCGCAGCAGCAGCTTCGTGCCAAAATAATCCTCCAGCGACTGAACCTGCATCGTCACCGCCGGCTGGGTCATATGGAGCGCTTGCGCCGCAGCCGAGAAGCTGCCCCGCTCCGCAACGGTATAAAAAATATGCAGTTGATGAAAATTAAGCGCCATCTGTCCGACCACCCTTTCCTCTGCCCTACATTATACTATATGGCTAGGCCAAAACGCACGAAAAAGCGCAAGTCTCGTTCATCGCACGGCTAGCTGCTGCTTCACCATGCTTGCGAATCGAAGATGCGCTTTCTTTTTTAATTAAGTATAAGAGCCGGTTTATTTTTTCTTGCGGCTATTTTTAACGAGCGTCATCCGCCGGGAATGGCGCAGCCAGGAATAATAGGATTTCAAATCTCGTAGCTCCATCGTCTCCGACATTCGACCAAGGAATGTCACGATAATCATTTTGTGCAGCGGGTTCCCCAAGATGTCCGTATCAGTCAGGGAAGGAGAAAATTCGGCTACGAATACCAAATCATTGTCAATTAAATAAACATCCTGCTCATTGCGGTAATACGACTCGATTCGGCCCTGCTTCAAGCATTCCCACAAAAACTCTGCGATGTCCTCATAGCCCGTTTTCTCATGCTCGACACGATCAATCCAGCGGCTACGGGCATGATTCGTAATGACAATATCAGAAACTTTCATATCGCCCAGATCGACATAGAATGTTTCATAGGTGCTCCAACGTTTCGTCAACTTGTCCTTCATCACGAATCCTCCTCCTAAAGAACCAGGCCTTTATGACTATTATATCAAGTATTTTACCATGATTGACCGATTTTACAACAGAAAAAATGCTGAATTTTAAAAATAACAGTTGACGAGACGGCTCCGCGGCTCCAGTTCTGATTATGAACCCGCCTTAGGCTTGCAAACTCAGCATATCCCTTTACTTTCATGAAACCGATTTTTGCTTCGCTCTTCGATGAGGTTCATTTCATAATCATACTGAATCATATTGAGCATAAAAAATAGCCCAGGTGGGTTGTCCCCATCTGGGCTATTGCGCACAGCCTGTTCGCTTCTAGCAGCTACATGCTGTAAAACCTTGTTTTGTCTTCACTGTCTTTCGTGTATTCCGTTCGCAGCTCATTCCGGAAGGAACGTTCAATTCTGCGAACGAAAGGCAAACGTCCAATATTGCGCAGCACTTCTTCGGCACGTTCGGCATTTACGTAAATGACGACATAATGCATTTTGCGCGACATGTAATGAACGGTGCCGTGTTTTTCAAGCGATCTTGCCGCCTTCAGGTCACTGACCCATATAATATAACCCGTCCGTTCCGGTAACAATACTATTCCCTCCACCTGTGTAAAATTCACACCGAGCAGAGCCGCCTAGCCGCAGCCGCCGCTTCCACAGCCACAGGATCCGCCGCTTCCGCAACCGCCGCCGCTTGCTTCATTGCTCGGCACTTTAATCGTATCCGATACTGATTCTGCAATGGTCCGTGATACCTCGAACAGCATGGTATCAACAGCCTGCTCCGCCGATTTGAAACGAACGACCGCCTCGATTTGAGCCAGCTCAGCTTCAACCGCCTTAATTTTATCTTTAGCTGCATGAAAATCAGGATGAAAACGCCCAAACCGCTGGCATTCCTCAAACAGCTCTTTCGCCTTTTCGAACTTCCTGGTCAGCGCCTTAACATCAGCATCCTCGCTGACTGCGTCTTTCCAATATAAATATTCGGCAACCTCAGCCGACTGATTAATCCAATCACCCAGCTCGTAAGCACAAAGCAGCAGCGACGCCATATCGAGCGAAGAAACACCGCTTGCACCTTCAGGGTGTATGGGCAGAACAGCCGAGAGCTCCTTAGTAGCAGGCATTTTTCCACCTCATCTCATTCGCTTACTTCCTTATCTATCATAGCATACTAGCTTAAATAGTACATACCATTTTATGTATGAAAATTAATTCCTGGAACAAGCAGCCTCATAGACTGCCAGCTTTCAGGCGACAACCTCACGCTTACCCCATATTGCGATCCTGAGAAGCTGCCCGTGATGGACCAGCTATTGGATTCCGCATGCAGCTCCCAAGGCACAAAAGAAACGATTTTTCCCTCCAGATGCAGCTCAACTGGTGTTTGCCACTGCAGTGCACGCTCCATCATCTCCCGGCTTGTGGAATGATGGTAGGCGCGGCGCTGGTTCAACCAGCTCGCGGGTATTTGCTTTAGCCCCGCGTAGCTGCCCTGCTTGTCCTCATCATCATGCTGGATAAGCTCATAATGGCCAAGCCAGTCCTCCTGCCCTGCTCTGGATACAGCTATTTTATAAACCGGATACATCCGCAAATCAGCTGTTAGAAACTGCTGGGAGCTATTATGAAAGGAAGGATAATCTCTGCCTTCTCCTATGCTGCCCCCGCCAGATACAGGTTTGCCTAGCTGATCCAGCTTGCCTCCCCAGTCTCGCAGCAGCGGCGCTGCCTCCGCTGCCGCGTCAGGGCTCCCGGAAGCCCATTCCAGAAAAGCAAGCATCGCTGCTTCCGTTCGCCCGAAAGCAATGGCTCGTTCAATCGACTTGCGGCTAAGCCGATACAGCCCCAGCTGCTCCTCGCTCACCCGCTCGGCCATAAGCTCCAGCTCCCAGCGTATACGCCCGTCGCATTCCGGAAGGACAATAATTTCCCCGTTTGGCTGCACTATTACAGCTTCACTTTCATTTGGATGCGGTGCCCATGAATCAACTGCCCCCTGCTGGGGATCAATCATCCAGCGAAACCAGCTGCGATCCCCAGGCAGCTCTATCCGCTCAAGCCAACCAAAAGCATGCAGCGTATCCAGCCAACCGAGCAGCTGCTGCTCATCACCTAAAACCAATTGACCCGTTGCCGTTGCAGCAGCCTCGCTCTGCACATCGTGCAGCCACTCACGAGCCTCATACCAATGCCCAGCGGCAAGCATAGACAATGCAGCTGTGCCCTGTGCCAAAAGCGGCTGCCGATATAAATAAAACTCCACAATCAGGCTGTGCAGACAAGCTTCGCGCACCAAGCTGTTTAAAATCAGCCACTGCTCCAGCTTTTCCTTTACCCATACGAGCCGTTCCTCTTCCTCCTCCAGGACACCTAGTCTTAGAGCCGTTTCCAAAATAAAGGCAGGCATGCGCCCGTATTTGCGTACCCTATCATCGGATAAATTCAAGCAGGCGATGTTTTCCTCCCTAATGGCAACGGCGATCCCTAGGCGGGCAATTATTTTTTTAGGCAAAATTCCTTTATTCGTCAGCACAAGCCCGCTTCGCGCAAGCTCCGTCCAGGCATCAAGCAATTGAAGCCCCAGCAGCCTCCCGGAAGCTCGAAACTGTACTTCGCCATCTGCCAAAGTATCCATGTCCTTCGCCTCCAAATGACAGGGAAACAGCAGCTGCTGCCAAAGCGTAAAGCTGTCACGAGGCACAAAATAAATGCGCTCGCCCCAATTGCGGCTTACCGAAAATACGAGCCCGCCGCGCTGCAATTCGGCCAGAGCCCAGCGAAACTCCGCTCCTGACATGCGCGCCAGCTTTGGGCCGAAGCGAAAAAGCTTCTCTTCAGGAGCTGGATCAGCCCCCGCAAGCTTCATGACCGCTTTCAGCGCCGCAAGCGTCGTAGAAGATAGCGATTGAATGGCCTCAAGCACGGAACGGCGATCCTTAACAGCATCGCTCCACTGCCTATTTTCTTTAACCGCATACCACCACATCGGTGCTTCCATAAACGTTTGCTGCCGATAATCCGTCAGCTTGTCGGCGAGCTCGTGGACGTACATTTTTTCTCCCCCCTAGATAATTTGCATCGGATTTCTTTACTTAATCATGAGAAACTATTCCCGCGATTCCAACGCATAGCGATATCCCTGCTCCACCATGAACAGCTGGCGCCGCAAGGCAAAATCCAGCTCCTTGGTGCCATCGCTAACAACGGTATAAAACCATGCTTCGTTTCTTCCTTTTTTTGGCCTGAGAATGCGCCCAATGCGCTGAGCTTCCTCTTGCCTGGAGCCATAGCTGCCCGATATTTGAATGGCTACTGCCGCATCCGGCAAATCTACAGCAAAATTGGCAACCTTGGAAACCGCCAGCACAGGAACCTCACCCGAGCGGAATCGGTCATACAGCAGTTGGCGTTTATCCTGCTCCAGCTCTCCGGTTATAACGGGAATTGCGAGCGTTTCGGCAACCGCATGCAGTTGATCTAAATATTGCCCAATAATGAGCGTTGGGACGCCCTCATGTCGCTTCAACAGCTCCGTAATGACGTCTGCCTTCGACGGATTTTCTGCAGCAAGGCGCAATTGGGAGCGTGGAGCGGCCGCCGCATAACGCTTGCGGACAGCCTCATCCAGCGGTATGCGAATTTCGGTGCAATGAACCGCCGCAATATGTCCCTCTGCTTCTACCGCCTTCCACAGCCATTCATACTGCTTCGGACCTATGAGCGAAAAAACATCCTCCGCGCAGCCATCCTCGCGTACGAGCGTTGCCGTCAGACCAAGCCGCCTCGTCGCTTGAATATCCGCCGTCATTCGAAATACAGGTGCAGGCAGCAAATGCACCTCATCATAAATAATGAGACCCCAATCGCGCTCGGAAAATAAATTCATATGCTGGTAGTCTGCCGACTTCGCCCTGCGGCTCGTCAAAATTTGATAGGTGGCAATCGTCACCGGACGCACCTGCTTCAGCCCGCCAGCATATTCTCCTATTTGTTCATCCTGCAGCGTTGTTTTGTCCAGCAGCTCGCGCTTCCATTGCTTGACCGAGGTTGTACTTGAGGTCAAAATCAGCGTTGCACTGCTTAGCTTTGCGAGTGCAGCCAGCCCGACAACCGTCTTGCCAGCTCCGCATGGCAGCACGACGACCCCGCTGCCGCCGTGCACGGAGCCTTCGGCGCAGAACACATCTACTGCCTGCTGCTGATAGCCTCGCAGCTCGAACGGCTTGCCGTGGCGCGTTTCCTCGCGCAGCTGCACCATCAGCGCCTCACCGGCGTGATAGCCCGCCTGATCGATGACGGGATAACCGAGCCGGGCCAGCTCCTGCTTGAGCAGCCCTCGCTCCCCCCCACGAATCTCCACACCTAAACCGTTCTGGCATGCTGCCAAATCCGGGTTTGTTAATTTCGGCCTGATATGCGGATGGAGGGCCAGCTCCGTGATAAGCTCTGCGCTGCCGCTTAGCATGAGCTTGTCTCCAGCAAGCTCAAGATGCAGTTTGCCGTATCTTCCCATCCATTTGCGTATGCTCATTTCCGTATAGGTCGGGATGCTCGATGAAGCATACTCCATCAGCAGCGCTATGACATCCTCTGCCGCCATGCCTGACGCGCAGGCTTGCCATAGCGTCATGGCAGTCATCCGGTACGTATGCCACCCTCCCGGGCGCTTGACGAGCTCTGCGATAGCAAGCAGCCTTCCAGCGGCCTCCTCTGCCCCGGCTTGCTTCATATTGAGCAAAAGCGTCATATCGCTTTGAACAATGAGCGGCTTGCCGCTTGGCTTCAGCATAGAAAGCCCTCCTTTTCTGTCAGTATGCAGCCTGCCTTTCGCAAAACTGCAAGGCCAACGCTTCGGCCATAATGGCCACCTATAGGAGCAGTATGCGGAAGAAAGCCCTATTTTATGCAAGTGTAAACGCTGTTGTTTCCTTAGTCGTCAAAGCTCGTTTCGCATAAAAAAAAGAGCATGCCACGGTCTTCCGTGACATGCCCCTTACGTTCATCGTACTGCTATTAGCATGCTCATCCAGCGTTTAGTTTAATGCTCCGACCATCTATGGCTCTGACACATAATCCTCAGCCAACCGTATAAGCAGCTCTGCGGATTTAAGCATAGCGCCTTCTTCGAAATCGAACTTAGGATGGTGATGGGAATAGCTGGTGGACGTCTCGCCATTGCCCGCTCCTACCATCATAAAGCAGCCGGGAACCTCGTCCAAGTAGTAGGAAAAATCCTCGGCTACCATCATTTCATCGCCCCGCACCGCATTGCCCTCTCCCAGCATCGGCTCAGCTACACGGAAAAAACGTTCCGCTTCATGCTCATTATTGATAACAGCAGGATAGCCAATGCGAAGCTGGAAATCGTATTTGGCTCCATACATTTGGCAGGTATGATCTATTACTTGCTTCAACCGCTCATGAATAAAATAACGGCTTTCCTCATCGAATGAACGAACCGTGCCTTTCATTAAACACCGTTCAGCAATGACGTTATTCGTCGTTCCCGCTTGAAAAGATCCTATTGAAATAACCGACGGATGCAGCGGGTTGATGCTCCGGCTAACAATCGATTGAATCGACTGCACAAGAGTGGCCCCGACTACAATCGTATCAATTCCTTTATGCGGCATGCCACCATGTCCGCCCAGCCCGATAATTTCAATTGTAAATTCATCGGCTGCGGCCATGAAAGCGCCAGCTCTTGACGATACTTGCCCAAATGGGAGCGGAGCCCACAGATGAATGCCATAGATAACATCCACACCTTCAAGCGCGCCGTCCTTTATCATATGAATGGCACCACCCGGCGTCACTTCTTCGGCAGGCTGAAACAACAGCCTCCGCTCGCCTTTGATTACCTCGCGATGCTCCTGATAAAACTTAGCTATCGCCAGCATCGACGACGTATGGCCATCGTGCCCGCAAGCATGCATCATTCCGGGTACCGTTGACGCATAATCACACTGCTTCTCATCTTGAATCGGCAACGCATCGATGTCGGCGCGCAGAGCCACGACTGGCCCAGGCTGTTCGCCTTTTATCGTCACAACGAGTCCATATCCGCCTACACCTTCCTCAAACTCGCAGCCGAATTCCGCCAGCTTCCCTGCGATCCATCTTGAGGTTTTCTCCTCTTGGAAGGATAGTTCAGGATGCTGATGGAGGTATCTCCGCCACTGCACCATCTCTGGATAAAGATGTTGCAGCTTTTCTAACGTATAGACACTGGTCAACATAACAGCAAACCTCCTTCACCTTTTACACAAATGACAGACCTATCGTCTTAATCGTATAAACTTACTCTATTTTAACAGAATGAAGCTCACATGAGGAAGCTTAATTGCAGGAATGTTGATTTCTGATTGCTTTGTCGCCGTGGGTAAGGCTTGCACTGGCTGGGGAAACATACTATCATGAGAAATGAATGTTCAACAATTGGTTTTTGAATAATGAGGAGGAAACATCATGATTATTGAGAATACCGGTTTGAACGGTGTTCAGAGCGAGCTGTTCCATTTGGATGAATCAGCAGAAAAGCTCGGCTTCGTTCGTTGGCAGTGGGAATACTACCGCGCTACATATGATTTGAAACTGGAAGATAAGGCTACGAACGCTGAGTACTTTTTGCGCATCAACACGCGTGCCGTTGAAGGAAAGCTTGAATCTCCACATGCTGTACTTGCAATTGAAGCCGTATACATTGGCAGAGCAACATTCCCGCATGGTATGGAGTATGAATCCCCGGTGCCACAGCCTATTTTGAACACAGCTACGCAGCGATTGCAGCAACTAAAGCAATTGCTTGACTAGTATGAGCAAAACGCAAAACGGCAGCCGTGGCAGGCCAGATTTTCTGCTTCTTATTTTCACGCTTCTGCTCGTCGGTTTTGGGCTCGTGATGGTATTCAGCGCGAGCTCAAGCATTGCCTTATATTCACCAAAGTATTTGAATGATCCGCTTTACTTTGTTAAAAAACAGGCTGTTTTTGCAGCAGCAGGCGTATTTTTCATGCTCATCATGATGAATATTCGTTACGAATTTTACAAGAAGTCTTTTTTGCTTTTCTTTATTCCTGTCATTATTTTACTTGCAATTGTTCCTTTTGTGAGTGATAACACTAACGGTGCGCACAGCTGGCTGAAAATAGGGCCCCTAACTATACAGCCAACGGAGCCCGCAAAGCTCGCGCTTATTTTGTACTTGGGAGCACTCATTTCCAAAAAAGGCGAGAAGTTCCGCGACTTCAAAAAAGGTCTCGTTCCCGTCATCATCGTGATAGGCTTCATCTGCTTCCTTATTATGCAGCAGCCGGATTTAGGCTCCTGTATAGTACTCGCAGGCTGTGCAACCATTATGATTATGGCTGGCGGTGCTAACCTGAAGCAGGTATTCGTAACCGGTGGACTAATGGGGCTTGTGCTTTCTGTTGTAGTGAGCATTTCTATGGCGATCAACTCGGAAAAGTGGTCCTATCGTATTGCCCGCTTTACCGCTTTTTTGGATCCTGTAGCAGACAAGCAGGACACGGGGCTTCAGCTCGTTTCCTCTTTACAGGCTTTAGGGCATGGCGGCTTGACCGGAGCAGGCTTTGGCGAAAGTGTACAAAAGCTGCATTATTTGACCTATGCGTATAATGATTTTATATTTGCCATTATCGCGGAGGAATTCGGCTTTATTGGTGCCTCGTTTTTTATTTTATTTTTTCTGGCTTTTTTATGGCGCGGCCTGATCATCGCTTTGCGCTGCTCGGATCAATACGGCACTATTATTGGCGTCGGCATTGTAGGGCTGTTCAGCGTTCAGGCATTCATAAACATTGGCGGAGTAACGGGCACTATACCGCTGACGGGAGTAACGCTTCCTTTCATTAGCTCTGGCGGCTCATCCCTGATGACATGTTTGATGTGTATCGGAATTCTTCTTAGCATTTCACGAGAAGCGAATCGCAATGCAAAGCCTAAAAACAAACGTCAAAACTAAAACAAGCTTCCCACCTGCTATGAGGCGCGGAAGCTTGTTTATTGTTGCGATGTTATATCAGAATGAACAGCTCAGGCCGCACAATGCGGGACAAGCAATCACCGATTATTTTATACGCGGAGCCGCTGCTTCCTCAAAAACCTCTTCTTCCTTAAACACAACGCCTTCTACTTTCACATTCACTTCAACGACTTGAAGACCGGTCATGTTCGATACCGTTTCCCTTACGTTGAGCTGCAGCTGACGGCATACTTCCTGAATAGGAATGCCATAGTGAACGATAATACGCAAATCAATTGCGGCCTCGAGCTGTCCGACTTCCACGGAAACACCCTTCTGCACGTTTTTCCCACTTAGGCGTTTTGCAAGCCCTTCGGAAATCCCGCCAGACATGGCTGCTATACCTGGAGTCTCAAGTGCGGCGAGTCCCGCGATTGTTGCTACTACGTCATCAGAAATACGAATAATGCCTGTTTTAAGGTCCTCGGTCATCTTCTTCACTCCTCCATTTGCTATATATGTATATTGTACTGGATGGATTAACCGGAAGCAACTTTTGTCGATTAAAATAACGGTTATCTGTCGAATAGAATTGGATATATTATATAACAGGTTTGCAGATTTTCACAAAGGGGTGTCCACGTGAGACGGAAGCTGTTTTTCACCGGATTAATCGTCATGTTTGCCTTCAGTGCAATCGCTCATTTCGCCCATCTAGACATGACGCTGCAATTTGCTGTTTCCGCTATAGCGATTGTATTTGCAGCGGGCTTTCTCGGGCAAGCGACCGAGAGCGTCGCCCATTATGCTGGCCAGCGGCTCGGCGGCTTTCTTAATGCGACCTTCGGCAACGCAGCCGAGCTGATTATTGCCTTTTTCCTCGTCAAGGAAGGTCTGTTCGACATGGTAAAAGCGAGCATAACTGGCTCCATTATCGGAAACCTGCTGCTTGTCCTCGGGCTCAGCCTGCTCGCGGGTGGACTCAAATACAAACAGCAGCATTTCAATCATCAGCTAGCCCAGCATAACTCAACCTTGATGATGCTCGCTGTCATCGGCTTGTTCGTACCGGCGATATTTGTTGGAGCCGAGCATTTCTCGCTGGAGAAGGACCATTTCCTCAGCCTGACTGTGGCCAGTATTTTGATCTTGTCGTATGTGCTTTGGCTGCTGTTCTCGATGGTGACGCACAAGCAGATGCTTGCTGACAATGAAATGAGCAATGACCATGGCGACGAGCCTGCCTGGTCTAAGGGCCGCTCCGTCCTCATGCTCGTTGTCGCCACCGTGATGGTCGCTTTTATTAGCGAATGGCTGGTCCACACGCTGGATACGTTTACAACGCGTTTTGGCCTGTCTGAGCTGTTTGTAGGCGCATTCATCATAGCCATTGTCGGCAATGCCGCAGAGCACAGTGCAGCCATTATGCTGGCGATGAGGAATAAAATCGGTGCGGCCGTTGAAATTGCTATCGGAAGCAGCTTGCAAATCGCCCTGTTCGTCGCTCCCGTGCTCATTATTACCAGCGCAATTATGGGCAAGACGATGGACATTATTTTTACACCGATTGAGCTGACCGCTATCGCGGTATCTGTCTTTATAGCAAAGTCGGTATCGGGGGACGGACAGACCAATTGGTATGAAGGTGCGCTGCTGCTAATGGTTTATTGTATTTTGGGCATTGCTTTTTATTTGGTATAAAGGATGGGAGCACGCTGAAAAAGGATCTGGGCTGCGCAAAAGGCTTGGAATTCGATCGCTGTTACTCTTGGATTCCCTGATCATCTCAATGGTGGGAATCCAAGAGCAAAGGCGAGCGCTGCCGCTTCTCACTTCCAAACCTTTTGCTCCGCTTCTCCTTTTTCAACACACTCCCACCAAAATAAAGACAAAAGCCGCAAAATAAACAAGCAAAAAAGCAGACAAAAAAAAGAGCAGGCCGCATGGTACGCCTACTCCTTTCTATTCAACGCTTCGTAAAGCTGAGCCAGATTGCGCTCCAATCGGCTTAACAGCTCCTTGCCGCTATGCTCAGCGATCAATCCAGCGCGTACTGCAAAATCAATTTCCCGCGAGAATCCATACATCTGCGTGTCCAATACTTCCTCGTACAGCGGACATTGACGGGTCGTCAAGTTCTCCATCTGAACCTCAATCAATTTCTCTATTTTAGCCGCATCCTCCATAAGGAGACGAAGAGCTTTCTCATGCAATTGAACCGTGACTTCCGGTGAAGACATCGTTTTCCCCCCTAATGCGTGTACCCGCCGTCGTCTATACCCTTTATATTAGACGAAAAAGAGCCAATACACAAGGACAAAACAGAAAAGCACCCCTTCGGCTAGCGAAGAGGCGCATGTACTGGTGTAACCTGTTTATTCAGAAACGACTGCAATATTCAGGTTATGCTTAGCGAAAACAGCTGCCATTGCGGCTTTTGCTTCTTCAGCATCTGGTCCATGGACGTGAAGCTCGTAGGAATGACCGCCTACCAGCGTAGTGAACAATCCCAAAATACTTTTAACATCAATATATTTGTTATCTGCTTGCAGAACGATTGATGAGCGGAATTGACCTGCTGCTTGGGATATTTCTACAATAGCTGCGTTGTTAGACATGGGGAACCCCTCCAATTAAATTAGTAAAGCTTACCTTCGAAATCATGATAACCTGAAATCATTGATCGGGCAAGAGGCAAATTGTTAAACGCTTCTTTTTCATTTATTTCAAATTTTCGGAATTTAACGCCTCGAGCTCCGGAATAACGAAATGTCCATCCTTGCGGATAAGCACATCATCGAAATAAATTTCCCCTCCGCCATATTCTGGGCGCTGAATAAGCACAAGATCCCAGTGAACGGAAGACCGATTTCCATTGTCCGTTTCATCATAAGCGCGGCCCGGTGTAAAGTGCAGGCTTCCCGCGATCTTCTCATCAAATAAAGTGTCATTCATCGGGTGCAAAATATGCGGATTAAAGCCAATTGCAAATTCGCCAATATAACGCGCGCCCTCATCCATATCCAAAATCTCATTCAAGCGTGCTGTATCGCTGCTTGTTGCCTTGACGATTTTGCCATTTTCAAACGTGAAGCAAATGTCCGAGAAGGTTACGCCTGAATATACGCTGGGTGCATTGTAGGAAATGGTACCCTGTACCGAGTCGCGCACAGGAGCCGAAAAAACTTCTCCATCCGGAATGTTGCGGTGGCCGGAGCATTTTTTGGATCCGATATTTTTAATAGAAAAAGTAAGATCGGTGCCTGGCGATACAATTCTTACGCGATCGGTTTTGTTCATCAAAGCCTGAAGCGGGTCCATCGCTTTGTCCATTTTGGCATAATCCAAATTACAGACGTTAAAATAAAAATCCTCAAACGATTCCGTGCTCATTTTTGCCAGCTGCGCCATCGATTCGTTCGGATAGCGCATAACGACCCAACGCGTGCGCTTGACCCGCTGATCCATATGTACAGCATCGCGATAAATTTGCTCATACAGCCGCATTTTATCTTCCGGCACGTCGCTCATTTCATTGACATTGCCGCCCGCACGAATGCCGATGTAAGCATCCATTTGCTTCATACGCTGCAAATCATATTTCGTCCACTCTTCGATTTGTTCTTTGCTTCCGTTCTGCAGCAGCGTACGCGTTACCGCAGGGTCTGTAATTTCCACAAAAGGTCTGCCGCCGAGCTTTGCTACCTCTTCAATTAAAGCTTTCGTCAGCTCGCGTTCCGAGCCGATGACTTCAATGAGTACATTTTCTCCCGGCTGAACGCCAATGGAATAGCCTGCCAAATTGGCAGCTAGCTGCTGAATTCTTGGGTCACGCATGTTAAACTCTCCTCCAAATCATTGCTTCTCTATATTTGACGATTACTACCAACCCCATCGTAACATGTTTAACAGGCATGTGCATCCTTCATGGCGAAGTAGAACCATCAAAAGCGCTGAGCGAAATGTTCGTCGTCCGCTTCTCCATGATCCTTTTGCCCTGTTTTTGATAAGCAAATGTCGTTTGCTCTTCCAACTTGAGCGGCACCAGCCTGCTGCGGTCGATGATCAGCTCGTATTGTCCATCCACCTCTAAGGTGGCCAGCATTTGCTTCAGCTCCTGATGAGACGCCTCATACGTGCGCAGCCATTCCTGCCGCAGCGCTCCTTCCGCTGAGGGAGCCCGGCTCGCGAGAGCTGCCATTTCTGCCGTCAGGCGCTTCTCCCACCTTTTCTTCGCTGCCCCCTTGTCAAGGGCCGCATGAAGCACGAGATGCCCTTCCGCTGTTGTCTCCGTTTGAATACTTACCTTATTAGTCGATTGCTGAAGCTCCTTAAGCAGCTCCGCTGGCGTGCGGGATGCGCTCTGATCCGCTGCTGTCCCTGCATACGATCTGATCTGTTCATGATTCAACACCTCTCCCGAGAAGCGCTGCGGCGTATAGCTCCAGCCATCTGCTCCAATAATGGAAGTAGAGCCGCTGAAGCTGTATTTATCCGTTGCCGCAAGCCCAGCTGCTGATAAAGTCAGCCACTGTTCCGGTGTTCGCTTGTCCGCCACATCCATACAGCCGCTCAGCCATGCCGTGCATGCGAGTAGAGATAATAGAGCACTCCACTTGTTTATTCTCATTTCCGCTTCCCTCCTGAGGTTGCATTTCCTATCCATTAGCTTCCCCGAAGCAGTAGACTCCTTATTCCTTTTCAGGCTGCTATTGTCTTATGGGACAAAGGCGACCTTCTGGATACAAAAATAAAAACGCCTGAGCAACATGCCCATGGCGCTTCTCTTCTTTCTCACAAGATCCTCCAATGCCCGATTGTCCAATTCCAGCTTTTAGCCCACACCGAGCCGAATACAGTTTCTTCCATTGTTTTTCGCATCATATAAGGCCATATCTGCACGATAAAATAACGATTCAACGCTAATTTTCTCATTTTCAAACGTCCATTCCGACACGCCGCAGGATACCGTCACTTTAGGGTCCGTCTCCTCTTCCACAAGCAAGCGTATACGTTCAGCAATCCGAAAAGCCTGTTCAGAACGAATGCCTGGCAAATATACAGCCAGCTCCTCACCGCCCCATCTTGCAGCGATGTCTCCCTGCCTAATCGTGGTCCGAATAATTTCGCTCACTTGGATTAAAATACGATCCCCAACCTGATGGCCGAACGTATCATTAATGCGTTTGAAATGGTCAACGTCGACGAGCACGAGTGAGCCTAGCGGATCTTTGCGCTGACGGCTCAGAATTTGCTCGTTCAAGTAGTGGCGGGCGTGCAGCCCCGTTAAATTGTCCGTAATCACCATCCGGCGAACTTCTGCATGCAGCGAAGCGTTCGTCACCGCCAAGGCAATATGTGTGGACATAATTTGGAGCAGCTTATAATTGTCGTAGGAGAAATAATGAGGGTTTTTATGCGTAACCATGATCACGCCCACTACTTCATCTTCGACCATAATAGGTGCGGCGATAAGCGAGCGAGAGCCAGTGTGATCCATCATTTTAGACGTTACGACTCGGGTTTGCCAATAATCTGATAAAATAAGCGGTTCTTTCGTGCGGTTAATAATGCCGCTAAAGCCGTAATCCGGTACAAATTGCTCACGTGCAAGCGTAGGAATATTGCTGGACATCACATTAAACTGGTTGCGATCTTTATCCAATTGGAGAATCGAGCAATAATCGGCTTCAAAAATATTAAGCAGCTCATGCGTCGCAAACTTAAATATATCCTTAAGCTTCAGCGATTGATTCAGCCGTTTCGCCAGCTCATTAATGACGCGAAGCTCATTGATGAGCAAATTGGACTGCTCGTACAGCTTGGCATTCTCAAACGCAGAACCCGCCGTATCCGCAAGCAGCACGAAGGCCGGCATATTTGCAATATCCCAGCGCTCGGCGTCAATCGAGATGCAGAGCACGCCGTAAGCAGCCTGCTTGCCGTTCATTGGAACCGCAAGGCGTATCGTGCCATCACGCTCCTTCTGCGTCATCGGCTTGCCTTCCATGAAAGCTTTCGCAACAATGTCATGTGCTGCATTTTTAAAAATAAGCGGCTTGACGCGGGCGTCGCCATTCAAATGGTCCTGTGACAAATACAAATTGACTTCCGAGCTTGGGTAAAGCTGGCCCAAACTGCTCAGCATTTCGGACAGCACGGCAGTAACATCGAATTGATCATACAATCGCTTAGCTGCCAGAAAAAGGGCATCCCGCCTTTTTGCGTCCTTCTCCGTTCGTGTTTGCTGGAGCAGCAAATCCCGGACATATATATGTTCGAAAGCGCGATAGAAGCAGCTGCGGAAATGAAGGGCGCCAAGCCTTGCCTGCTGCTCGGCTTCGACGGCACTGCTTGGGGCAATATGTATAAATATGCTGAATGGCTCGCCATTCGAGCGTTTGCGAACAGGAACAGCAGCAGCATGAGTAAGAGGCTCACCAAACGACAGTGTAGCAGCGCCGCCTGTCGCGGCTACTTGTGCAGCTAGCAGCTGCAGTTCTTCGTGCCACAACAGTTCCTGCCCTTTAACAGCACCCGCGCTATCAATTAAACGCAGTTCCCAGTCAAATAAAAAAGAGCTGCCCTGCATCGCTTCTGTTTCTTCGCTTGTTTCCCTAAACCATAACTCGAAGCTATCGTGAAGCAGCGGCATCATATAGGGCCTGTCCGCTTCGTTAATATCTTCGTGCATAAACCATATTTCAGGATGCAACTGCTCTACAGGAGCTGCAGCCTGAGCAAAATGATTGTTAAAATTTCCATCTAGGTTTCGATTGTTCATCTGCAACACCCAACCCTTCTGTCGGTCTAAACAAGGAGATGAGCAGTCATCTATGTATGAAGAAGATACCCTCATCATACTTTATTTTTAAGAATATTGCACTAATTAACAGTTGGTTTATAGGCCTAAAGACTCTATATCGTTTCCGATAAGCATAAGCGGCTATTTTTCTTGACTTTCTGCTTGAATTTCATATAATATTAATTGTTGAATACATGGGCGTACGGTTTTGTGTCACCCTCGAGAATAAGTTCACTGACAAGCCTGCGGCTGAGGTGCTTGTTAGGCTCTAAGTTTTGACTTGAGCATTTGAGCTTGTTCCGCGAAACACAACCCCATCTTCAAAAATCCCATTTGTTGAAGGAGTTAACACGACGCATGTCACGTTATACAGGACCTAAATTTAAATTAAGCCGCCGCCTTGGAATTTCCCTGAGCGGAACTGGCAAAGATCTCAAACGTCCATTTCCACCAGGCCAACACGGCCCGAACCAACGCAAGAAATTGAGCGGCTATGGCGTTCAATTGCAAGAAAAACAAAAGCTGCGCCATATGTATGGTTTGAACGAGAAGCAATTCCGCAACTTGTTCGATAAAGCAGCTAAATTGAAAGGTATTTCCGGCGACAACTTCCTCGTTCTTTTGGAAAGCCGTCTGGATAACCTCGTTTACCGTCTTGGCCTGTCCAACTCGCGTGCTGGTGCGCGCCAATTGGTATCTCACGGTCATATTACAGTTAACGGAAAAAAAGTCGACATCGCTTCTTACACCGTATCGCTTAACGACGTAATCGGCCTGCGCGAGCGCAGCCGTGGTCTGAAAACGATCAAAGAAGCTATGGAAGGCCGTCATCACCTGCCTAATTACCTTGAGTTTAACGACCAAGCGCTTGAAGGCAAGTACGTTCGTTTCCCAGAGCGTGCTGAGTTGACGCAAGAAATCGACGTTAAACAAATCGTCGAGTTCTACAGCCGTTAATAAGGTGAAACGGCCGAAAGCCGTCCTTTGGCGGCGCGGCGCGTTTCATTCCGAGAAATATAGAGAAAGGATATTGTTACAATATTCTTTCCTATATTTTAAGGGAAATCCCTGGTCATCTTCTGATGCCAGGGATTTTTTTGTTTGCTTATTATGGCTGGTTGTTCTCCTCTTGGCTAGATTCCTTTGAGGCCAGCAATTGAATCAATGCATCGCTCGTTGAGGAAGCTATCGCCGGAGCTGCAGCAGGCGGCACTGGAGCAGGGGATGATGTATTTTTCGTCGTCAATCCCTTCATTAAAGCATTAACATCAATGCCTGCTACACTTTTCAGCATTTCTGGCGCTGTTGCCATCAGGGAAGTAACGTAGTTGCTCAGACGCATCGCCCCTTCGCCGTTGCCGGTATCGACAACCGTCAGCTTATCGATGCCTTTGATTGGCTCAGCGACCTTGCCTGCCAGCTCAGGCAGCATTTTCACAATAATATCGAGAATCGCAGCCTCTCCGAACTTCTCGAATGCCTCTGCCAGCTTCTCCTTCGCCTCGGCTTCCGCTAGCCCCCGCAGCCTGATTACATCGGCTTCCGCAGTACCTTTGGCCCGATCAGCATCCGCTACGGCCAAGCCATCCAGCCGCTTCTGCTCAGCCATAGCCTTCGCTTCAGCTTCGATGCTGTACTGGAGCGCATCAGCCTCGCGCAGCCGTTTGGATTTCTCCCCTTCTGCCGCCTGCTCGACTGCATAACGATCGGCATCCGCTTTTTTCTTCACCTCGGCGTCATATTGCTTCTCTCTGCGCAAAATTTCTTTTCCTTCGAGGTCAATCTCCCGTTCTTTACGCACAAGTTCAACTTTCATTTGCTCTTCAACGACGCTCTGCTTCGCACGAGCTTCTTGAATAGCATAGGCCTGATCCGCTTCCGCTTTCGCGGTATCCTGGTCTTTTTTGAAGGAAGCGACTTTGAGCTCTTTCATTTTCTCCGCTTCCGCGATATTTGTATCCCGCAGCAGCTCAGCCTTCTGCCCTTCCTCTTCGGCACTCGCCTTCTTAATTCTCGCATCCCGCACCGCCTCGGCTTGTGCAATTTCCGCATCCCGCTTCACTGCCGCGATACGAGGCTTGCCGAGCGCATCGAGATAACCGTGCTTGTCTCGCAAATCTTTAATTGTAAAGGAGACAATTTGCAGTCCCATCTTTTTCAGGTCTTTGGCCGCTACGCTTTGTACCTCTTGGGCAAACCGATCGCGGTTACGATACACTTCCTCTACTGTCATTGAACCAAGAATCGCCCGTAAATGGCCTTCCAGCACTTCCTGCGCCTCGCTTTTCAGCTCTTCTGTCGGCTTGCCCATAAACTGCTCGGCAGCTGTTGCGACATCCTCTACGATACCGCCGATTTTAATGATCGCGACGCCATCGGCCATAACGGGAACGCCCTGCTCCGTATAAACCTCTGGAGTAGATACATCAAGCTTATGGGAAAGCAAAGAAAGAAATTCGGCCTTCTGGAAGATTGGCAGTATAAAAGCGCCTCCGCCTCTGACGATTTTAATGCGGCGGCCGCTATCATCCGTCAAGACATTGCGGGTTCCAAGAAATGAGCCGGTTACGATCATCGCCTCATCTGGGCTAACGGTTTTGTAGCGGGCCCAGAACGCGAGTCCTAGTATGACGAATACAGCAACGACAATGGTGGGAATAAGCAAAAATTCAGGCATAGCATCAAGCTCCTCTCTGTTTGTCAAATCGCCAGTTATAACAGTGGATCAAGGTGAAACGGCCGAAAGCCGTCCTTTGGCGGCGCGGCGCAGTTCATTCCGAGAAATATAGAGAAAGGATGGCGAAATCATACCCTTTCCTATATTTCAAGCTGAGAAACATACAGCGTATGCTCCTTTACCTCAATCACGACAATGCGGACGCCGCTTGGAATCGGTTCGCCATCAAAGCTTGCGGCAATTTGATTGGAAAATCCCGCCCCTGCCGGCATCAGCACCTCGCCGCAGCCTATCGCCGGAATTGGTACCAATACTTCGCCTAGCCGCCCGGTAAAATCATGAATCGAAATGGCTGTGGAATTTTCGCTTTCGCTCATCGGCTTCACATATAGGAAATAAACGCCTCCGCCTGCGACAATCGCGACTAATCCAGCAATGACAAGGACGATTCCAGCTGTCAGTGGTGAATATTTTTGCAGCAGCAGCCCTGCGCCGCCAAAGGCAGTAATACCGCCTACGAGCGAGGTAGGCTGAAGCCAGCCATAACCCTCGCTGGCGAGGAAATCGAGTGCTCCGTCAAAAGCAGAGCTTAGAAAATCGCCAAATATAACGCTTACAATTGCATAAAGCACGCCGCCGAACAGACAGCCCCAGAACAACGCCTCCACTTTGTCCCCCCCCTCTCTGCAACCAAATGCTGTTATAACTGTTTTTATTTATTACGTTAATTCCTTAGGAATTGTTTCAAAAAATCAAATAAGCTTGCACAATTTGTCCCAGACCCCATGCTATATTTCATTTCTTCCTACTAATTATTCCCTCCGATAAATGGGTATGTAGAATTTCGTTTATCCATAACATAGCAAATGAGTGAAGTCAATCATCTTCCCTCTTTTCGAAATGGTGTTTTATGCTATAATAGTTGGGTGTATTGGAGGAGGAGTTAATTCATATGCAGGAAGATCAACAACCATCATCATCCCGCAGAAGCGGCTGGCGTACATTTGGACTCGTAACATGGCTAACAGTAAAGTGGCTCTGTTACCTCGTCATATTCGTCGGTTTGCTAACGGGAGGAGCCGTAACGGGCTATGTGGCCTCTTTGGTTAAAGGAGAAGAAGTTCGACCGCGAACCTTAATTGAAGAGAAAATAAACGAAAACTCAGTTACAGGCTTTGTCTTCTTTAATGATGATACCCTTATTGGACAGCTTCGTACGGAAGAAGATCGTATTCTAGTTGATTACGATGAGCTTCCCCCGCAAGTCATTAACGCCGTGCTTGCTATTGAAGACAATAATTTTGAAACCCATTATGGCGTCGATGTGAACGGTTTGGGACGGGCAGTTAAGCAAAAGCTGCTTAATGAAGATACGCAGACGGGCGGCAGTACGCTTACCCAGCAATTGGCACGCCGCGTATTTCTAAGCCTGGACGTAACCGACAGCCGTAAAGTGAAGGAAATTTTTCTCGCTTTGCGAATGGAGCGTTACTTGACGAAAGAAGAAATTCTTGCGGCATATTTGAATAAAGTACCATTCGGAAATGGCTCAAGCGGCTACAATTTATATGGGATCAAGGCGGCCGCCAAAGGTGTTTTCGGCATTACCGATTTGAGCAAGCTGAACATTGCGCAATCGGCTTATTTGGCCGGACTGCCGCAGCGTCCTTCCGCTTATACCGCTTTTAACGGCAAAGGACAGTTCAATGAAGGCGGCTTTGACCTCGCAATCGAGCGTCAAGCGACCGTATTGATGCGGATGCTCCAAACCGGACGCATTACTCAGCAGGAGTATGATCAGGCGAAAAAATTCGATATTCGCGGCTCGCTCGCGAAGCCAGTAGCGAAAGCCTATACGACGTATCCTTACCTCATGCTGGAAGCTGAGCGTCAGGCGGCGGAAGTTATGCTCATGCAGCAGGACCCGACACTGACCATAGCCGATCTTCGCAAGAAGGAAAACGCCGATCTTATAGAAGAAGCCCGCGAGCATTTGCTCCGTGGCGGCTATCAGATTCATACGACGATTGACAAAGACATTTATAAAATGATGCGCGATATCGGAAATGATCCGAGCAACTTCACTCCGGACAGCAAGGAGAAAGGCATTGAGCAAATCGCAGCCGTCCTCGTTGACCATAAAACCGGAGCTATACTTAGCATGCTGGAGGGCCGTGATTTTTACGAGGAGCAGATGAACTTTGCCACTCAGATGACTCGGCAGCCGGGTTCAACGATGAAACCTATCGCCGCCTATTTGCCAGCCATTGATAAAGGGCTGATCCAACCTGCAAGCGTCTTGGATGATGCGCCGATTATTTTGAAAAACAGCGGTTCCAGCTATCATATTCCAAAAAATGCAAATAATCGTTACAGCGGTCTCGTTACCGCTCGCGAAGCGCTCAATCGCTCGCTTAACTTGCCAGCGCTTAAGATTTTCCTAGATGAGGTTACGATTAAGGAAGCATGGAAGTTTACTAGAAAGCTCGGCATTACAACGCTGCAGCCAGAAGATGATGCAGCACAGACTGGCGTTCTCGGCGGACTCAGCATCGGGGTATCCGTTGAAGAATTGACGAGCGCTTATGGCTCGATTCCGAATCAAGGCCTGTACAATGATTCTTATATGATCGCGAAGATTACCGATGCTAATGGAAAAATCGTCTATGAGCATCAGCACGAGCCGACTCGCGTATTTTCCGAGCAGACTGCTTTCTTGATGACGGATATGCTTCGCACCGTTATTTCCAGCCCAAGCGGCACAGCGAACTCACTTACTTCGCGGCTCAAAAATTACGGCAAGATCCCGTATGCGGGCAAAACGGGCTCTACGCAAAACTACGGCGACGTCTGGTTCATGGGCTTCACCCCTGATGTCACGCTTGGCGTATGGGCCGGCTATGAGAAGCCGATCTACACGCTCGAAGGCGACAGCCGCAAGCGCGCCCGCGAAATCTGGGCGAAGATGATGAATCAGCTTGCCGATGAGAAGCCGGAGATGTTTGCGACCAAGGCGTTCAATCAGCCTGATGGCATTGTTAAAGCTACTGTATCCAGTGCCAGCGGCAAGCTGCCAACGGCATTAACAAGATCAGCAGGCATGCTCGTAACCGACTGGTTCAACAAAAAATATATTCCTAAGCAAGCGGATGACGCCCTTGTGAATATGTCATTCATACGCTACAACGGCGTCAATTATGTCGCTCAAGATGCCACACCTTCCGATTTCATTTCGCAGCAGACGGTTATTAAGCGCAAGAAGCCGCTTGACGAGCTTATGGATGAAATCAGCAAAGTGCTTTCCCGCGTTCCGGCAAACAGCCGCCGAGCGCTAAGCTATTACTTGCCGACGGATGCAGGCAAAAACGCGCCTTCCAAGGTCGATCCTCGTAAGGATGACGGAAGTGCGCCAAGTGCACCGGGCAATGTAGCACTCATTTCGATTGGTCAAGGTGTAGTCAGCCTCTCCTTCTCCGCTCCGGCCCAGAAGGATGTCGTTGGCTTCCGGTTATATCAAGCTGTTAACGAAGGCTCCTTTAACAAAGTAGGAAATTCCATCCTGCTCGGAGACACCTACAGCGCGAGCTTCACCGTCAGTGCGGGCAACGGCTACAGCTTTTATGTTACAGCAATAGATGTTGCCGGCAAGGAATCGGCACCTAGCCAAATTGCCCGCTTCGGCAAAGCGCCTGTCGCACCTGTTATCCCTGATCCGCTGAATCCGGTACAGCCACCTGAGCAAAGCGGCGATCCAGGGCAAGGACCTGATGCAAGGCCAACGCCGGAAACCGGCTTGGCTGCACCAGCAGCCCCTGCTGGCCTTTCCGCACAAGGCAATGAAACAGGCGTTACCTTGTCTTGGCAGGCAAGTGCAGCCGGCGAGCAAGTCAAGGTGTACCATGTTTATTTTGCCGCAGCCAATGATGGGAAGTATGTGGAAATAGGTACTACCGCAGAGACGAGCTTCGTCTACGCCTCGCCGCTTGCATCAGGAACGTTCTATGTGACAGCGGAGAACGCTGCCGGGCAGTCTGCTCCTTCCTCGAAAGCAAGCATTGGCGGTTAAACGTTATTTTTCACAGATGAATCGCTCTAAAGCAAAAGCTCCGGTTCCGCAACTAACGTTGCATGGAACCGGAGCTTTTTTGAGCTTTCTCTTTAATCCTCAATCGTAGATAAATCGCCTGTTGGCAAATTCAGCTCCCATGCCTTCAGCACACGACGCATAATTTTGCCGCTGCGCGTCTTCGGCAGCTTATCCTTGAACTCAATTTCTCGTGGTGCCGCGTGTGCAGACAAGCCCACTTTCACAAACTGGGCAATTTCCGCCTTCAGCTCATCGGATGCCGTATAGCCTTCACGCAGGGCGATAAAAGCTTTAATGATCTCGCCACGCATCGGATCAGGCTTCCCAATAACGCCTGCTTCTGCAACCGCTGGATGCTCAACGAGCTTGCTCTCCACCTCAAACGGCCCTACTCGCTCGCCTGCTGTATTAATTACATCATCAATGCGGCCCTGGAACCAGAAATAGCCATCCTCATCGATATAGGCGGAATCACCCGATACATACCAGCCCTCCAGATGAAAATATTCCGCGTATTTGGCAGGGTTATTATAAATTTTGCGCATCATCGATGGCCAAGGCGTGCGAATAGCCAAGTTGCCCATACGGTATGGCGGCAGCACATTGCCTTGATTATCAATGATCGCCGCCTCCACGCCCGGCAGCGGCTTGCCCATGGAGCCTGGCTTAATCGTCATCGACGGGTAATTGCAAATCAGCTGTCCGCCCGTTTCCGTCATCCACCACGTATCGTGAATGCGCTGCTGGTAAACCTTCATCCCCCAGCGAACGACTTCCGGATTAAGCGGCTCGCCCACGCTGAGCACATGTCGCAAGCTGGACAAATCATAGTTTAATACGACGTCATCTCCTGCGCCCATCAGCATGCGGAACGCTGTTGGCGCACTGTACCATACGGTGACGCCGTATTTCTGAATCGTGCCGTACCAATCCGCTGGACTGAACCTGCCTCCCCTTACGACAATCGTAGCTGCATTAAGCCATGGAGCAAAAATGCCATAGGAAGTTCCCGTAACCCAGCCCGGGTCGGCGGTGCACCAGTAAATATCATCCTCTTTCAGATCGAGGACAATCTGGCCTGTATATTTATGCTGAATCATCGCATTTTGCACATGATAGACGCCTTTAGGCTTGCCAGTCGAACCCGATGTATAATGCAAAATAAGGCCATCCTCGCGTCCGAGCCATTCGATCTCGCTATCGGTCGATGCCTGCTGCATCTCAGCGGCGTAATCGACGATTACGTCATCTGTCTGCACCTCATCGCCATAAACGATAATATGCCGCAGCGATGGAATTTCATCACGCTTAATCCGGCTGAGCAGCGCTGGCGTCGTTATAATCGCAGACGCTTCACTGTCTTGAAGGCGATCCTTGACTGCTGTCTCCATGAACGCTTCAAATAACGGGCCGATAACGGCGCCGACTTTGAGCGCTCCGAGCACGCTTATATACAGCTCAGGTGTTCGCGGCATAAACACAAATACGCGCTCGCCCTTCGTGATGCCGAGCCCCCGCAGCACATTCGCAAATTGATTCGATTGCGCTTGCAGCTGCCCAAACGTGTAGGACTCGTCGCGTGAGCTGTCGCTGTAATAAAGGGCTACCTTATCCCCCTTGCCAACAGATACGTGGCGATCTATCGCTTCATAAGCCATATTCACCTTTCCGGTCTGGTGCCAGCTGAACTGCTGCTCAATCGTTTCCCATCGGAAGGTTTTTACAGCTTCATCATAATCAACCAGGTTAGAATTATTAGCTACTGCTGGAATTCGCTCTTGATGTAGATCAGACATTCTATCACTCTCCCATCAAATCTATTACACCTTTACCGAGTGGAATACGCTTACATGGACGATTATAACATATCTGCTTTATTTTCGACTATGCTTTTCATTTGGCTGAATGTTTGCTATAACCATTAGTAGAACAAGCTTTACCATTTAGGCAGCACCACAGAGAGGGGAGTATGCCTTGCAGCATCGCAAACACTACCAGCAAGACAAAATGATACTCGCAGACGGCCGGGAGCTTGTGCTGGAAGGGCCTGTTCCTGCTGAGCAGCTAACGCTGCTTGCTATGCATCCGGACCTTGATGCATTTCGCAGGCCTGCGGAACAGCATGAAGCGCTAGTCGAAATCGCCGGTTTGGCGGAAGGGCGCATTATTTTGGCCCGGGAAGCCGGTTGCATCGTCGGTTATGTCACCTTCCATTATCCCGATGAGCTGGAGCGGTGGTCCGAAGGAAATATGATCGATTTGGTCGAGCTTGGCGCTGTCGAAGTAGCTAATGACTACCGCTCCTATGGGCTCGGCAAAAAAATGATCCAGCTCGCCTTCGCGGAGCAGCAGTTGGAAAACCTGATTATTTTTACAACGGAATATTATTGGCATTGGGATTTGAAAAGCACGGGACTCAGCGTCTGGGACTATCGCACGATGATGGAAAAGCTGATGAAGTCAGTCGATATGATTTGGTACGCAACGGATGATCCGGAAATATGCTCCCATCCTGCCAACTGCCTGATGGTGCGGATTGGCAGCGAAGTACCGCTGGCATCAATCGAACAGTTTGACCGCGTCCGGTTTCGGCAGCGGTTTATGTATTAAGGATAGATCGGCGTAATGAGCCGGAGGAGGACGTGATTCGTTTATGCTTATGCCGTCAAATGCTATTTTTGTGCATCAGCCAGACTGCTCGCTTTATAAATTTGGCGAGGAGCATCCTTTTAATCCGATCAGGCTGACGCTTACGGTCGACCTGCTTCAAACGCTGGGCGCGCTCCCCGAGGAGCAATGGCATGAGACGAGCCGCCAAGCAAGCAGCCAAATGCTCGCGCTGGCGCATCGCGAGGACTACATAGAAGCAGTTAGGCAGCTCAGCACGCAGACACCTGCACTAGAAGAGCAAGACAGCTCCGGGCAATTTGGGCTGGATACGGAGGATACGCCTTTTTTCCCGGGCATGCATGACGCAGCCGCAGCTATCGTTGCCGGTTCTGTAGAAGCGGCGGAGCAGGTGATGAGCGGGCAGACGCTGCATGCTTATCATATGGCAGGCGGGCTGCATCACGCTTTTCCAGAGCGCGGTTCCGGCTTCTGTGTCTACAATGACGCAGCCGTGGCCATCAAGCATTTGCGGGAAACGTACAACGCGAGGGTGCTTTATATCGACACCGATGTCCATCATGGCGACGGGGTGCAGTGGATTTTTTACAATGATCCCGATGTATGCACCTACTCCATCCATGAGACGGGCAAGTTTCTTTTCCCCGGCACCGGCTATGTGTATGAAAAAGGCACCGATGCGGGCGTAGGCACCTGCTTTAATCTGCCCATGGAGCCTTATACGGAGGACGATTCGTGGCTGGAATGCTTCCGCTCCTCCATTACGAAGGTCGCGGCCGCTTTCAGGCCCGACATTATTATTAGCCAGCATGGCTGCGATGCTCACGCTTATGATCCGCTGTCGCATATTCATTGCAGCATGCGCATTTATAGCGAAATGCCTGCCATTATCCATGAGCTGGCCCATACGTTTGCGGGCGGCAAATGGGTCGCGCTTGGCGGCGGCGGCTATGACCTATGGCGCGTCGTTCCGCGTGCTTGGGCACTTGTATGGCTGACGATGACCGATCACCCTATCGCCTTGGAGCTTGCGGGCAGAGCTGCTGCGGGATTGGAGAAAACGCAGCCCCTTCTTGAGAGCAAGCTGCGACTGCCCCAGCAGTGGCTCGATAAATGGCAAAAAAGCAGCCCTAGTGAGCTGCCCGAATGGTGGCTGGATGATTTGGCGCATATTCCGCCCATTCCCCGCCGTAGTGAAATTGAAACCAAAAATCGTGCCATCTGCGAAATTGCTATTCAAGATTTATAAGCTGGCTTGACCGAACGGGGCGGGCTAGCTAGGGATTTGGCTCCGACTCAAAGCTCGAAGGTCTTTTTCAAATGCTCCTTAAGCTTCGCTAAGCCATCTCCCACATCAGGCTCACGCATGGAAGAATAAAGCGAGAAGGTAGGCAACTGCTTAAGCCCGCAATACTCTTGGGTTTTATGCACGCTGAACAGCACCTCGTCCTCGCTTTTTCCTTCCAGGAAGCCCGCTGGAACCGAGAAAGCGGCAGCGGACGCTCCCCATGTGAGCGACAGCATATATTTTTTATCGGTGAGCAGCCCGCCACGGCCAAACTCTACCGCTTTGCCGAAAAATATATTCGGCAGGTAAATGTCGTCGATATATTTTTTGAGCAGGCCTGTAATGCTGAACCAATAAATAGGCGTCTGAAAAATAATAACGTCGGCCCATTGGAATTTTTGAATTTCCTGCTCCACCTCATAGCCCTCTGCAACCGTGGTTGTCTGAACAGCATGCTGCTCAGAGAGCTGTGAGACCGCCGCTGCAATGAGCGTCTGGGTCAGCTTCCCTTGCGCTCTGTCATAATAATCATGTCCGTTCACAATCAAAATGTTCGTCATCTGCTTGCAGTCCCCCTGTATTTGTTTAAAATCGCAAGCCTGGTTAGGCTACTGATAGACCAGCTCTACCTTGCTTATTAAATCAAGTGCGGCCTGCTTCGCCTCCTGCGGTGTATCCGCCACAGTTATGACATAACCGAGCCTGTCATCCGAGCTTTTAGCTACGGAAATCTGGTCCCCCTGCTGCACCGAAATATGCGAACGAACGATAGCGTCTCCCGGCTGCAAATGCTCAAGACCCTCTACGGAGGCAACGGTGCCGTCCTTCTCGGCCAGCAAATAAGCGATCGCCGCTGCCCGGCTGCGGCTGGCATGAACATTTACAGGCTCTGCTAAATAATAATGTACGGTCGCTTCAAAAAAATCTACACCAAGCGCTTGAACGAGCAAATCCGAGGAAATATTGTCGCCTCCCGGCCTGCCGTTCACTTCAATAATTCGCGGACCTTGCTCTGAAAGCTTCACCTCGACATGGCTAGGACCATCCGTAATTCCAATTGCCCGCAGCGCGCTTACCGCCGTATCAATAATTTCCGCTTGTTTATCCGTATGCACGGAGGTCGGCAGCGTATGCGCCACCTCGACGAAATAAGGCAGCGGCGACGTTATTTTTTCGGTAACGACCGCAAACGCAGGCTCGCTATTTTCAAGAAAAATCTCCACGCTGAACTCCTGGCCCTCCAAATATTCTTCAACCAAATATTCCTCTCTCACTTTGAAATCCATATACGTTACTTTAAAATCCGAGATGATCGCCATCGCTTCCTTCAGCTCATCCTGCCCGGAAATAAAATAGACATTTTGGCTGCTTGCACAATTGGTCGGCTTAAGAACAATTGGATAGCCAATTTCACGAGCCGCTGCTTCCGCTTCCTCATAGGTTCTCACCTTCCTGTATTTTGCGCTTGGCACCCCAAACGCCTCATAGGCTTCGCGGGCCAAATCTTTATTTCTTGATTTTAACGCCGCTTCATAAGGCACGCTTCTAAGCCCCAGCCGCTCTGCGACCTTTGCCGTCAAATGAGAGGCATAGTCTGTCGCCGGAATTAAAGCATCCAGCTTGCCGAAATACGCTGAGCCGCGGATCGCCTCGTAAACGGACTCCTCATCTCTAATATCCGCAACAATTAAATCATGGTAAATGCCCTCATAGCCATACGTGCGCGGGTTATCCACAGAGGATACAATCGAGATTACCGTGCATCCCTGCTGGAAGGCCGCTCTTGCAAAGCTCACCCCGTAGAAGCTCGGCTCAACAAAAGCGACGATTTTTGGTTTGGTCATAGCCATTCTCCTTTAGTTAATAAATTTATACCTCCAGCGTTTTTTTCGACTTTACGCCGCTGCTTGCTACTAGCATCCGGTGCAAAATCAGCCCCACGAGCATCAGCCCGCCCATGCAGAGAAAGCCGACAGCTGCCGAATAACGGTCGATGAGCAAGCCCAGCGCCGAAGCCGATACCGTCTGAAGCAACAGCGAAATGGCCATCCATACCGACATCGCCCGGCCCATATAGGACTTCGATACCTCCTCCATCAGCGTTGTCGTCATGACGATTCGCAGCGAGGAGTTGCTGAGGCCGATGAGCATACTGCCCAAATACAGGACAAACGCAAATGTGTTGAACGCGACAGCGATTAATACGCCAAAGGCTACGGCGAAAAATAAAGCAATCGTCGTATTTTTCGATAATTTCGCGGCCAGCGGAGCGGCAATGAAACCCGATAACAGCCCGCCAATGCCATAAAACATATCCGAAAGGCCGAATACGACCGAATCTCCCTTGACAGCATCGCTCACATAACCCGGCAGCACGACATTATAAATCATCGTGGACACTAACGGAATAATCGCAATGACGCCGAGGAAAAAAATAAACGGGCGTTCAGCCAAATAGCTGAGTCCATTTTTAAAGCTGGAAACAAACGATTCTTTTTTATTTTCGACTGCAATCGCTTCATAGCTGACCCGGTACAGCAGCAGGCTGCTGACGATAAACACAAGCGAATTAATGAGCAAAATCACCTCAAAGCCCGAATATTTATACAGCACGCCCGATGCTGCACCCGCCATGAACATGCCGACCTGCAGGCTGATTTCAATTAAGGAATTGCCCTTGATCAAATCCTTCTCAGGCAGCAGCTCCTGCACCAGACTGCGGGAGGCCGACATATAGATGGTCCAGCCCATGCCATTCACAATCGTAAATAAATACAAATATTCAATGCGGAATCCGGTCCATAAAAACAAGCCCATAATAGCCAGCACAGCTGCCGCCCTGATGAAATACGTCCACTGAATAATCGCTTTGCGATTAAACTTGTCAGTCAAGCTGCCCACAAACGGCGAAATTAGAAAGCCGGCGATTACATTGAGCGACAGCATAAACCCAATCGCGCTGATTGAGCCCGTCTGGTCCATTAGAAACCAGTTGGCGCCAATGGTGCTCATCCCTACTCCGAAGCCGGAAATAATGTCCGAGAGAAAAAAATAACGGAATTTCGCTGGCCGCAGCACGCTAAATATCATCGGCATCTCCTCCGAGCTCTGCGATCTGCCTTGTCAGCGCTTCATAGCCAAAGCCTAAATAGTGCAGCACCTCTGCATGGCTGCCGCCATATATCGGCCATTCCTCGCCGCAATCATGCGAGTAGACCCGGCTCTCCGGCAGCAGCAGAGCGAGACTGGACGCTGTCCCGCCAGCAGCCCGGTGCTCCTCTACGACGAGGAAGGCTCCCGCTGCCGCTTGCAGCTCCGCCTTGTAACGCTTTAGGCTGTCGCGGTCCACATAGCAAAGATGCGCATGGTTGACCCGCTCATTTTCCTGATAGATCCGGCTGCATATTTCAGTGGCCTGCTCGCCAATCGACACCAGGCATAGCTTTGCCTCGCTGCGCACAGCGCCTTCAAACAGCAGCTCGCGGCAGTTGCTCGACTCATCACGGGCGAGACTATCGAACTTGTCATTGCGAGACAGGCGGATGTAGTAGGGCTCATTTGACGCTGCCGCCTCCTGCACAACCCGCCTCGTCTCCGCTTCCCCATGCGGACAAGCGATGCGAATATTCTGGAACGTCTGGATAACCGCGATATCCTCCAAGCAATGATGCGTTGTCCCAAACCAGCCGCCCGATACTCCGCCATAGGCCGCGACGATTTTAATATTTTCACCCATGTACCCTAGCGCCAGCTTCACGCCCTCTGCCGCCCGCAGCGCAGCAAACGAAGCAAAGGTCGAGAAAAACGGCACGAAGCCTGCCTTCGACAGCCCCGCAGCGATATCTACACTGGCGAGCTCTGCTATGCCTAGATTGAAGAAACGATCCGGATAGCTTTGCTGAAAAGGATGCTCTTTTCCGCCCAAATCCGCCTCTAAGCAAATAATGTTCGCATTATCCGCTGCCAGCTTCGTTAATTCATCTTTATAGGCCTCTCTTGCTGCCAAGCTGCTCATTGCAAGCCCCTCTTCCATTTCAGCGCTATTTTCTCAGAAATTTTGGCATAGTGGGCATGTGGATTGCCTTCTATGGCAGCTACGCCCTTGCCCTTCACCGTATGGGCCAAAATCGCCAGCGGCTTCTCCCCGCCTGGCTCCAGCGCTGCAATAATTTGCCCGAGATCATGGCCGTCGATCTCCTTCACCTGAAAACCAAAGGCTTCAAAGCGCTCCCGCAAATTCGGCAGCGGCGATATGTCGGCTAGCAGGCCATCATTTTGCCCCCCGTTGCAATCGACGACATAAATGAAATTCGTAATGCCCTTCGCCTGTACGAGTTGTGCCGTTTCCCAGCATAGCCCTTCCTGAAGCTCGCCATCACCGCCGATGGCAATGCCAACCCCGCTCGTGCGCCGCAGCTTTTGTCCAAGCGCCCAGCCGGCTGCATAGGCTACCCCATGCCCGAGACTGCCGGTGGCAAAAGGGATGCCCGGCAGCTTCGGGTTGGGGTGCCCGGTGAACAGCGAATCTGCCCCGCCGTAAGAGGCAGCAGGATCATCCGATAGAATTCCGTACTGATACAATGCCGCATATAACGCCGCTGCGGAATGACCTTTGCTCAGCACGATGGCCGTATCCGCGTCATGATGATATTTTGCATAGGCGCCAATGAGCAAATCGATGACCGACAAGCTGCCACCGATATGGCAGCCCGTCTCGCGGGCCGCCATATCGATAATAGAGCTGCGTGCAGCCTGCGCCTTCGCCAGCAGCTCTTCAGGCTCAGCTGAACGATTTGGCAGCTGTACCAACGTATCCATAGGAACCCTCCTCCGATCTTAGGCGATACCATTCCTCGATGGCTCCCTGTAAAATGGCTCGCGCGCCATGTACCTCGCTTAGCAGCAAATACTCCTCATTCGTATGGTCGAGGCTTGCATCACCGGGGCCGTAGGCGACCATCGGCACGTCCTCCCAGGTCGTAGCCAGCGTGTTCATATCGCTTGTTCCACGCTTTTTAATATAATGAATCGCTTTCCCCTTGCTCGCAAAGCTGCGTACAAAGGCTTTCACTAATGGACTGTTGCGAGGATTTGCGAAGCCTGGCGTAGCACGCAGCACCGCTACAGACACGCCATCGCCATAATCAAGCTGGATCTGCTTCGCATAATCCTTGCCCGCAAGCGGAGAAATTCGAAAATTCAAAATGCCTGTAGAACTAAGTATTCCATTATGATTACTATGTTTTATGTCAATAAGAGATGACAAACTGCTCGGATCAACGCCTCCTACCTGCTCCCGGATATCCGCCACTATCGTATAAAGCTGATCCAGCACGCTAACGCTGTCCTTGCCAGCGGAATGCTCCTGTGGCTTACTAATTGAAATGCTCAGCTTGTAAAGCCCATAATAGCCGAGCGTCAAGCTGTCCTCCCCGCTCGGCTCGCCGATAATGACCGCATCCGCCCGGTAATGATCCCTTACGTAAAAGGCCCCCTTGGATGAAGATACCTCCTCCTCCACTGCCCCAATGACCAGCAGCGAGCCATCCTCAGGCACCTCGGCATCATACAGCATTTGAATGAAGCTCAGCAGGCTGCCCTTGGCATCCACCGTTCCGCGGCCAGCAATTCGCTCAGCATCACAGGTAACATGCCAATTATAGGGCACGGTATCCAGATGACCGAGCAGCAGCAGCTGATTAGGCCCATTTCCTTTGCGGAACACTACATTGCCCGCCTCGTCGACAAAGCCGTCTACCCCTGGCAGCTGAACGGCATTCAGCAAATAGCTCGCAAGCTCTGACTCGTCACCGGAAACCGATGGAATTCGAATCGCTTTTCTAAGCAAATCCGTCCCACCGGCATCCCGCTGGATATTCCAAAACCACGTTTTGCCTGTGCCCGGCCGATTTAGCGAATGGGGACCTGTTATGCTTACATCGCAAATGCCTTTGCTGATGGCGTGATTCGCCGCCCGTACCTTTTGCTTCATCCGTCCTTTGATGGAATGAATTTCATCGCCCAGATAGACATCGGATATCGTAGAAGCTGGTTCATCTACATTTTGCAAAAGACCCGCCGTACCCGTAATAAATCGCAGATGCTCGGCTCCAAGCTCGGTTGCAAGATGAGCGGCCAGCATGTCCGCATCGATGTTGATGTATTCGCCTAGCTCACGGTCATAAATAGGCGGTGTCAAGCATACGACGTCAAACACCTGCAGGGCACCCTGTAGAAAATCGACGTTGCAGCCTGTAAAAGAACCGAACAGGGAATCGCGAACGATAACGGTTTTGCCATCAATGACAGCTTTGACCGGCTTCGATTTTTGTCCAAATACAACCTCGTTGTCCCCGCCGATTTGGGCGAATACTTTGAGCTGGTAGCTTTTTAATTGCTCCTGGACCTTCGCTAAAATAAACTCCTGGTATGCCGCCCGAATGAGCGGCATCTCTGACGGAGAGCAGTACCGCGCCTCATCTCCGTTCGCTAAAGCGAGAATCGGAATACTCCGGTTCAGCTGCTCGTATTTTTGCCGGATGCCTTCTGCTCCGCCCGCTACGAGCAGGACTTTTTTTCCTTTTTGCACCAGATCATTGAGCTCCGCAAATACTTCGGGATGGTGCATAATCGTGCTGCTCCCAAGTTTAATGACATACAAGCTCTGGCTCGACATTATGGCCACGCCCCCTCTAGCTCAAATTGTAAGCCCGCCTCCTCCGCAATGCCGCTGTAAAGGTTAGCAGCCTGAATGGCTTGCCCTGCCGCTCCTTTAATCAGGTTGTCGATCGAGGCGATCGATACGCAATTGCGGCCCTCTACATAAGCGCCAACTTCAGCGTAATTCGTCCCTGCTGTCGTTTTAATCATTGGATACGAATAGGAACCGTTTTTGGAATTGAAATAATGGACAAACGGCTTTGCCGCGTAGGCGCCATAAAATGCTTTTTTCACATCGATTTCGCTCGCTTGTTCTTTCAGCAGCGAGTAGGACGTAACGAGAATGCCCCGCGGCAAATCCAGGCTGTGCACGGAAAATTGCAGCTCCACGGAACGTTCCAGATGCTGTTGGAGCGCAAATTCGATTTCCGGCCTATGGCGATGCCCATGCACTTTATAAGGACGAAAATTATGGGCGCGCTCCGCATGATGCTCCGTGCTCGCCTTGCCGCCGCCGCTGGAGCCCGTCTTGGCGTCCGAGATGACGCGCGGTTCAATCAGATTAGCTGCCAGCAGCGGAAACAGCGTATAAATCGTTGCAACCGCCATGCAGCCGGGCAAATTGACCACCTTCGCCTCCAAATTAATGTCGCTAAACTCCGGAATAAAATAATGGCTGCCCCCTTTCGCTGGATGGCTGAGGCTTTCTGGATAATGCTGCCGCAGCAGCTCCTGATCGTTTAGGCGATAATCTCCGCTGACGTTAATTACATACTCGGCATGCTCGGCAATATGGTCGATATGGCGTGGCAATACCCCGGTCGGCAGGCAGGAAAAAATGAAATCATAATGTCCGGCAAGCTCTGCCAGCTTATGAAATTTCCCGCCTTCCGACCGTTTCTGGCGCGCCGACGAAACAAAAAATTTATCCAGCGGCAGCCCCGCCTTTGATTCCGAGGATACAAAATCCACTTTAAAATAAGGATGCCGCTTTAGCAGCCGGTAAAGCTCTCCGCCTGTAAAGCCATTGCCGCCCAAAATGGCGACGCGCTTCACGCTGCTACCCATTACACTCATCCGAGTCTCGCATCCCTCTCATATGATTTTTTGACCGCCGTGTTCTGAAGCACTAGTTCACGAATAATCGACGGGTTTGCGTCAATTTTCTGAAACGCCAGCGCATAAGCGGCTATGCGCTCATATTCAATTGGCGAACGCAGCTCCCGGCAGATAGTCAGCGTCGAGCGCAGCATGTTCAGCGTCTCGGGGAAATGGTCGATGTGGTAGCCAAAGTCTTTGCGCTCCGACAACGTAAAGGGATACCCTCTGCCAAACCCTTTGCGATTTTGAAAAGGCAGATGGCCCGGAATCGGCACGTTTTGCCATTCCCGTGCAAACACGCCTTCGCTTGATGCCAGCTCCTGAATAGCCTCTTTCACTTGATAATCCAGCAAATCTCCCAGCCCCGCTGCTTCCGGGTCCAGCTTAATGCGGTACATATTGTAGCTATGCTTATGCCCCTCAGGCACATACGGCCCTTTAAACAGCTTCGTTTGCGCTAAAATAGTTGTTAAATAGCTCGCATTTCTCGCCCGAATCGCATCATAAAACGGCAATCGATCCAACTGGCTAATGCCAAACGCCGCCGCGATCCATGACATGCGGTAATCTATGCCCGTCTCCTGCAAAAAGCTCAATGCCCGTTCATAATCCTCCCGCTCCTTGAAGAAGGCGATGCCACCCTCTCCGCCTACAGGGAAGTTTTTATCCGCCATTAAGCTTTGCCCCGCTCCGTCTCCGATAGAGCCGCACAGCTGTCCGCCAATGGAGGCAGAATGCGCATGGGATGCATCCTCCACTAGGCGCAGCTGATGCTTGTCAGCCAGCTCCCTAAGCTGAGCCAGATCAGCTGGCAAGCCATGGACATGGACCGGCATAATGACCTTCGTCCTCGCCGTGATCGCCTGCTCTACCAGCGCGGGATTCAAGTTATAGGTCAGTGGATCGATATCCACAAATACAGGAATCGCTTTCGCCGCCACAACGGCCTGTGCGGTCGCAATAAACGTAAACGCTGGAACGATGACCTCATCTCCCGGCTGTACGCCAACGCCAACGAGTGCCAGATGCAGGCTTGATGTTCCGCTTGCGGTAGCAAGCGCATAATTCGCCCCCACGTAGCTGCGGTATTTTTCCGTAAACTCATCGATCACATCTTCCGGGCTTTGCTGAATAGACACTAGCATTTGCACGATGTCCTCTTTCGTAATGGAAGGAAAGGTCGTCTTCCGGCTATCCTCGGGAATGACCGCTGGTCCCCCATAATAAGCAAGCTGCTCGTTAATCCAGGCCTCCGACGGCAAGCTCAGCGGCTTGCGGATAAAATCAGTCTTCATGGCTGCTGTTCCTCCTTAAAAGCGATAATTTGACGCATGCCGCCACGAGCGGGCTGAGCCTATAGTTGAATTGTGCGCCCGGCTGAATGTCCGGTTCCGCCTCCTCCTGCGTCCACATCGTCTTCAAGTCGAAGGCGCCGAATATTTTCAGACGCTCCGCCTTGGTCCAGACGCTCTCGTCATTTACCGAAATAGAGGCGCAGGGGCCGAAGCCAAGCTCCGTGAAATCCAGCACCAGCACCGGCGACTGCTGCAGCTTCGGCTGCAGCTCCTGTTCAATGCGGGGCAAATTTCCCCACGTAACGCTAACCTTCTCGAAGCCTTGTGAAACCTCCGGATCCGTCACCAGCCCTACTCCTAGCCAGCTTGCAAAACGCTGATCCTGCTCGCTTGCACCCTCCAGGCGTGTCAGCGAGCCGTGGACGATATCCTGTCCCCAGAGCGCGGCATGCACCGCGCCCGTATAGCTGTTAAACAAGGAGACATATTTGCTTTGTGTCAGCTTGCCGATACTTTTCTCAAGCCCCTTTAGCTCGCTCTCATTTTTTTCAATACTCATGATGACGCCGGAATTCAGCACACGGGATAAAACAAAGGATAGAGAAAAATATTGCTCCTTTTTGATTACTGGTGTCACCTTCTCTGGAGCTGTAATAATTGTCGTATGGGCCATTGCCGATTCTCCTTTATCCTTAGCTTGCTTTCATGGTTCATGTTTCATGGTCTATGGTTCATGTTTCATCGTTTTAACTCGAGTTCCATCGTCTAATCTGCGTTAGGCGTTAACCTCCTGCCTTGTTCTAGATGCCAATTTCCCCTGCAAATAAAGCGCGATATGAGCGGCTACGTCGACGCCATGAATTTTCCATGACTTTGAAAACTCCGGGTTTTGATTGACCTCGCATACGAGATAACGTTTATTTTGATAGTCATAAAATAAATCCAAGCCATAGATGCCTTCACCGAGCACCTCGGTCAGCTTGCTGCAAATCCATTCTATTTCCTGATTGATAGCAATAGGCTCAACCTCTGCTCCCAAATGCGTATTCGTCTTCCAGTTGTCGACCGATACCCGCCGAAATGCAACGATTGGCTTCCGGCCGACAATGACAACGCGAATATCATAATCCCCCTTGTCCACGTATTCCTGTACGAGTACAGGAAAGGACTGCTGGGTCGGATCAAGCGATTCCCGTGCCGCAATCCAGCCATCTAGGCATTCCTTGCCAACAATGCGGGCAATGCCTCTTCCCCAGGAGGAGCTGGGTGGCTTGATCACAAATATGTTGCCAAAATCCTCGAACGATTCGAGGATTTTGTCTGCTGTAAAAGCGACTTTGAAGCGGGGCTGCGGAATGTTATGCTTTTGAAACACGATTGCTTGATGAATTTTGTTCGTGCAAATGTTAATCGCTTTAACCGAATTGATCGTTTCAATGCCGGATAATTCCAGCATCGTTGAGCGGCTTAGCGCTTTTTTCTGCGAGAGGCAGCGAATGAGTGCGACACCATATTGATCGGCCCAGCCTTGCTCAAGCGGCAGCTCCATCGAATCCAAATTCACCTGGACATGGTGTCCAGCCTGCTGGAGCAGTTCATAAATACGCTTCTCTTCCTCTCGCAGCTTCGTCACACAAAGCAAAATATCCGTATTTGTCTGCTTCATACCCCAGGCTCCTCTACTCGCCCCAAGTTTCTTCAATCTCGGGAGCTAATGCTACTGAAATGCTATTATTTACAGCATGCACCTCATGCTCTTGTCCGCATGACGAGCACTCTACGATTTCCCCACTTATTGCATCCGACTCCACGCTAATTTCCGATTTGCATACGACACAGCTAACGTCTGCCATTACCTATCTCCACCTATCCTAAAGTTTAATTTTCGCCAACAGCCCTATTTTCAGAATGTTCTGTCTTTTAATTCGTCTCAGTACTGCTCTAGGCTATCTTTTTTCTTCTCTCCTCCTCATTTAACCAAAAATAGTAAAATGCTGGTGGCAAGATGAATCGTACAATGCTTTTCCTATCGCTGTCAATTAAAATAGATAATTCCTATCGGAATATAATTATTTCTATCTATTTCCTATTTTGAACGTCGTTTTCCAACGACAAAAACCGCCATCCCGTGTGCCCGGATGGCGGTTTTGTACCTTCTTATGAACTACATATGTCGAAGCATGTCGTCAATAATTGCGTAGGAGTTATTGGCTGCCTTCACCGTAAATTCTGGGAAATTGACATGCGCAGACCCGTCAGCCTTGTCCGACATGGAGCGGATGACCACGAAGGGCACCTCATTCATATCGCATACATGGGCTACTGATGCGCCTTCCATTTCCGCACAAGCACCGTTCATCGTTTCACGCAGCAGCGCAACCGTCTCACGGCTAGCAATAAATTGGTCGCCGGATAACACGATGCCTTTCAAGCTGCGCCCCTCAAACAAGCGATTGCTCGAATCAACTGCCAGCTGGACCAGACGCTCATCCGCCACAAATTCCGAACGCGCATGGAATGGAATTTCACCGCGTGCGAAGCCTAGCGGCGAGCAATCCATATCATGCTGAACACAGCTTGTGGACACGACAATATCACCAATATTCAGACTTGGATCAACGGCTCCGGCTACGCCGGTAAACAGCACGCAATCCGCACCCAAATCAATTAAAATTTGTGTACATACAGCAGCATTGACTTTGCCAACACCGGATTTGCAATAAATAATGGTCTTGCCATGAAACTGGCCTTCGTAATAAGTAATGCCAGCCTTCACCGTTTCCTTGGTTACTTGGACGTGCTGACCGAGAAGTTCAATCTCTTCAACCATCGCCCCAATGATGCCTATTTTGTTAAAAGTCATACTTCCTATACCCCTCCAACAGACTGGCGCACAATCACTTCATGCGGCAAAATAACTTTGGAGTGATCCACATTTTCTTTATTCATCAGCTTCGTGAGCAGACGCATCGATACCGCTCCGATATCGTACATAGGCTGGGCAACAGCTGTCAATTGCGGACGAACCATCGAAGCCATACGGCTGTTATCTACGCTAATAACGGAAATATCGCCTGGCACGCTCAGACCGGAGTCTTGAATCATATGAATGGCACCAATGGCCATTTCATCTGTTGCCGAGAATACCGCAGTCGGACGCTCGTCCAGCTCAATAAAATATTTCATGGCATCGATACCGGATTCATAACGATAGTTGCCGATACGAACAAGCGTGTCATCATAAGCAATGCCAGCTGTCTCCAGCGCCCGCTTGTACCCTTGGAAACGGGCATAGCCATTCGCAGGGTCCTGCAATGTGCCACTGATCATCGCAATCCGGCGGTGGCCTTGCTCCAGCAATTTGTTGACCGCATCAAAAGCTGCTTCCTCATGATTAATATCAACGGAAGGAATTTCACCGTTCTCATCCGTAGTTGCACATAATACGATTGGGACATTCGTTGTTTTGAACGCCTGCATATGCTCTTCCGTTACAGCACCGCCCATAAAGAGCAAACCGTCAACCTGCTTCTCCAGCAGCGTGTTAATAACGCGGATTTCTTTATCCTTCTTCTTATCCGCATTACACAAAATAATATTATAGTGATACATATTCGCAATGTCTTCAATACCCCGTGCCACTTCAGCAAAAATAGCGTTGGAAATATCGGGGATTACGACACCAACTGTCGTTGTTTTCTTGCTTGCAAGGCCCCTAGCTACCGCATTAGGACGGTATCCCAGACGCTCAATGGCCTCGTAAACCTTCTTGCGGGTTGCGGGTTTCACATTTGGATTGTTATTGACAACCCGGGAAACCGTAGCCATAGATACTCCTGCTTCTCTTGCTACATCATAAATGGTTACCGTCAAGGTCCTTCTCTCCATTATCTCAGATTTTTTACTTTCGCCCACTGCACAATAGAATAATCATACGACAAAATATTACTTTTCGCAATGTTAGCGCCGGGGCGCCTTCATTTCCGAACAAGCATCTGCTTGCAAACTCATCGCTTTATTGCATTATGTATGCCTTGTCGGCCGGCTGATTTGGCCCAGCCGCTTCGTAATATCCGCTATCCAACCTTCATCCTCAAGCCCTTGAGCAAGCAGCAGCAGGTCCAGCAGCGCATCGATCCGCTCCTGAATAAGCCGTTCCACTGCAGCAGGATCGGATTGCTTCTTCGTATTTCTCGCAATGACGAGCAGGCTGGCCCATTCATTACATTCATCGAAAAAAAAGGTCTGCTTCTCTGGCTCCGCTCCCAGTTGAGCAATCAGACCAGTCAAATCGGGCTTTACTTCTGGAAACACTTCACTTCGACTGCAGGCTACACAGGAATAAATAGGCACATTGTCTATTTCCACTTTCCCAGAATAAATGACGGTACGCAGCTTCATCTTCATGATGTCACCACAATGACACCGCTTTTCCAAGTTGGTCCACTCCTTCACGCGGACGGCTGTACCGCCCTTCATCTCCGTTTATGCTCATAATTTGAGATGCGTAAAATATTCGACCTTTTTCGCGAAAACTCCTGCTTTCAGCCTTATGTAATTTTTACTATTGAAAATGAACGATAATTCAACGATAAATGCACGATTAAAGCGTGGGCTACCACTTTAATAAATCCTGGTCTTTCGGCCACTGCTTTTGCTGATTTATATCATTTGTGTAAACAACGGGATTACCGAGCGATGCGCCGCCATAACCGGCGTACTGGCGGCAGTGCCACTAGAATAACCCACACAGTCGCGCCAATCATGTCATTGCGGACATCGGCCGCATCCGGCATTCTGCCGCCTACGAAAGATTGATGAAATTCGTCTGTAATGCCATAGAGGCCGCACAACAGCACGATCAGCACTTTGATGCCTAAACGGTCGGCTCTCGCACCGATTGCGAAATCGATGGTGGCAGCAAGCATAAAATATGCGACAAAATGTCCCCAATCAAAGCTCGCCATTTGCGGAAACAGCTTCTGAAAAAAGGGCAGCAGCGTATTCATCTCTTCGCCCGTCGTCGCTGATGCGGCAAAAATCGCTGCCATGCCGAATACGGCTGGAATACAGCGAAGCACTCTCACCGTACGCTTTGCTATGGTTTGCTTCATAAGTTCTCCTTCGATACAATAGGTAAGACAATATGAAATGGAGGGAAAAGCTGTGACCTTACACAATAAAACCGTTATTTGCCTACTGGATGATGAATTTGAAGATTTGGAGCTATGGTATCCGGTATATCGCGTCCGCGAGGCGGGAGCTACCGTTCTGTATGCAGGTCCTGAGAAGGGCAAGAAGCATATTGGGAAATATGGCGTGCCCGCCGTTGCCGACCTCAGCTTTGATGAAGTGAACAGCAGCGACATTATTGGTCTGCTCGTTCCTGGAGGCTGGGCGCCGGACAAGCTCCGCCGCTATCCTAAAGTGCTTGAGCTTGTGCAGGAGCTTGACGCAGCCGGCAAGCCGATTGGCCAAATTTGCCATGCGGGCTGGGTGCTCATTTCCGCTAAAATATTGCAAGGCCGCAAGGTCACTTCCACGCCTGGCATTCGTGACGATATGGAAAATGCCGGTGCCGAATGGTTTGACGAGGCGGTTGTCGTAGACGGAAACCTCATCTCTGCGAGACGTCCGCCGGATCTTCCGCCATACGCCAAAGCTTTCGTTGACGCATTAGAGCAATACAAAGGCCAAGCGTAAACGGCAGAAGCCGTCCTTTGGCGGCAAAGCAACCGTTTCAAGGGTGAAATATAAGTCTATTTATAAATGTAATACTTATAAATTCTTATATTTTAAGAAATAGAGGCGCTTTGCCTTCTGGCATCATTTTCATCCATAAACTTTCCAAGCAGCTCATGAATGTCCGCACTCGTGCGGCATTCCAGCAGCTTCGGAAGCAGCAAGCGGCTGTCTTCCTGCCTTGTGCGGAGCAGCCGCTCTTTCACCTGCAGCAGCGAATGCGATGAAATACTAAGCTCGTCGACATCAAGGCTCAGCCATATTGGCAGCGCCTTGACATCGCCAGCTAGCTCTCCGCATACCCCCACCTTAATGCCGCTTCGGCGCGCCGCATCAATCGTGAGCTTAAGCATCCGCAGCACTGCGGGATGAAATGGCTCGTACAAATGCGAAATCTCCTCATTCATTCGGTCTACAGCAAGGGTGAACTGCACCAAATCATTCGTGCCAATGCTGAAAAAATCGACCTCGCCTGCCAGCAAATCAGCAATAATAACCGCAGCCGGAACCTCGATCATGACACCAACCTGCAAATCCCGGTTATATGGCTGGCCCTCCTGCTCCAGCTCCTGCTTCGCCTCAGCTAATACTGCATTTGCTGCACGAACTTCCTCAACCGAGGAAATGAGCGGATACATCAGCTTAACCTGTCCATAATGGCTTGCCCGCAATATCGCCCTAAGCTGTACTTTAAACAAATCCTTGCGATCCAGTGAGATGCGGATGGCACGATAGCCTAGAAACGGATTGTCTTCCTCAGCAATATTAAAATAATCGAGCTGCTTGTCACCGCCTATATCAAGCGTCCTAATAATGACCGTTTTGCCTTCCAGCTTCTCCGCTACGCTGCGGTATACGTCAAACTGCTCCTCCTCCAGTGGGAAGCGATTGCGGTCCATATATAAAAACTCGGTGCGGAACAAGCCGACGCCATGCGCCCCGCTCGATAAAGCAATCTCCAGCTCTTTGAAGGAGCTGATATTGGCCGCAAGCTCCAGCCGCTTGCCATCCGGCGTTATCGGCTTATGATCGACGATATCGCGCAGACGGGTTTTCGCTTCCTGCTGCTGCCGCTGTTTCGCTGAATATAGCGCGACAATCTCCTGAGCCGGCTGTACATACATGACACCGTCACCGCCATCGAGCACGATCATCTGGCCCGTCTGAATCGGTTCCTCCAGCTTCGCTTCCACTCCAACGACGAGCGGAACGCCGAGCGCCCTCGCCATAATAGCGGAATGGGAAGTCGTGCTGCCTGCCAGCGTAACTATGCCAAGTACATTTTGCGGATTTATATGGGCAAGCTGCGAAGGAGAAAGCTCCTTGGCGACGAGAATAAACGGCTTTGTGTTGGACGGAAGCTTAATTTCCGGCACGCCAAGCAAATGCTTGAGCAGCCGATTGCCGACATCCTTTATATCCAGCGCACGCTCCTTCATATATTCATCATCCAGCAAATCAAACATCGTCACAAAGTGATCGATCGCTTCCTTGACTGCTACCTCTGCTGCCTTGTATTGCCGGCTAATAATGCCTTGAATTTCATTCATAAACACCGGGTCGTCCAAAATCGCAAGATGCGCGTCAAAAATATGGGTTTCCGAAGGACCAACCACTTCCCGCAGCTCGTCCTTCATTTGCTCGATTTCGAATTTTGACGTTCGGATGCCTTCATATACTCGCTCGAACTCACGGGCAAAATCAGCAACATCGATGCGCTGCTCCGGCAGCTCCCACTCCCAGCTGGGCAATACGAAAGATTTTCCGATCGCTATGCCTGCTGACGCTCCAATACCTTGTATCATGGCCTTTCCCCTCCAACTTGTATCTCTTTAAGCACTACCGACATTACGGAAGATTGTCCTTTTTTAACGGTTTTATACGGTGCAAATCGCCATGAACGCACGAGATCCGAATTGGTAATGACCATCGGAGTCGCCAGCGATTTGCTTTCCTTGCGAACCTGCTGCAAATTGAAGCGGATGAGCAAGTCGCCTGGAAGCACTTTGTCCCCTTCTTTGACAGCGGATTTGAAATAACCTTTGCCGCCAAGCAGGGACGTGTCAATGCCGATATGAAGCAGCACCTCAAGCCCTTCCGGCGTTCGAATGCCAATCGCATGCATCGTCGGGTAAATATGAATAACTTCCCCTTTGACGGGCGAGACAAGCTCTCCTTTATCCGGTATGAAAGCAACACCGTCGCCAACCAGCTTGCCGGAAAAAATCGGATCAGGCACTTCGCTGAGCGCGATCATCTTTCCTTGCATCGGCGAGCTGAATAGCACCTGCTCTTGATCCCGCTGAATCGTATTCAAAATTTCACCGCGAATCAGCTCCGAATATGTGCCGAAGACAACCTGCACATTGCCGCCGCCAAGTCGAATGACCCCGGCTGCTCCCAAATTGCGCAGTGCCGCGATATCAAGCTGCTTCTCATTAGCTACTTTCAATCGCAGCCGGGTAATGCATGATTCCATTTTCACAATATTGTCCTTGCCGCCAATCGCCTGTAAAATAAGCGGCGCACGCTGCGGAATATCGCCAGCCCACTCATCGAGATGCGAGCCTTCCTCGCGCCCAGGAGTCGGTATTTGAAAACGGTCGATCGCCCAGCGGAACAGAAAATAATAAATGAGCCCGACCACGATACCAATGGGTATGAGCAGCCAGCCCCGCGTAGCCAAATGCTCGTTGACGATAAAATCAATCGCTCCGCCCGAGAATGAAAAGCCATGGCGAATGCCCAGCTCATACGTCACCCACATAATGACGCCTGAGAGCAGTGCATGAACGACGAACAAATATGGCGCAACGAACAGAAAGGCAAATTCCACAGGCTCGGTCACACCGGTTAAAAAGGAGGCAAGCGCCGCGTACATGAACGTTTTGCGGATTTTAGGCTTAAGATCCTCCCTTGCCTCATGAATAATGGCAAGCGCGATAGCGGGCAGTGCAAACATCATCGTCGGATACATCCCCGCCATAAACACGCCTGCTGTCGGATCTCCAGAGAAAAACCGCGGCAAGTCGCCATACACGGTTGTCCCATCCGCCAGCGTATAACCGCCAATCTGGAACCAGAAAACATGGCTGACGAGATGATGCAGGCCAAACACGACCAAAATCCGATGGACAAAGCCATAAAGAAAAACACCGAACCCTCCTCCTGAAGCTACAATGTTGCCAAGCTCTTCAAGCATCCGTTCAATATATGGCGTGAGTCCAATCATAAATATGGAAAATAAGACCGATAAAAAGCTGACGAACAGCGGTACAAACCGCGGCCCTCCAAAAAACTGTATGTATTCAGGCAAACGCAAATTTTTAAATCGTTCATAACTAAAGCCCGAGATAATGCCCATCAACGTTCCGATAAACACCGTCGGTTCAATTTCCGGCACAGCTGTCTGCGTGATGCCTACATAAATGAACATCCCGCCGAGTGCCGATAAAGCAGCTGCAAGCGCATTTCCTGTCATGCCAAGCGCAATGCCTACCGCAAACAAATAAGGCAGATAAGTAAAAATGGCATGACTTGCGGCCTGCAAATAAAGCGTTAGCTGCGGCAGTCCAATATAATCCCATGGCAATTGACTGAGGCTCGAAAATATAGCTGCTGCTGGAAGCACAATCATTGGCAGCATAAATGCTCTTCCGAGCTGCTGCAGGCTTCCTAATATATTCACTTTCGTACCCCCTTTGCTGATTAAAATGTCTTTTTCTCGATGGTAAGGCTTTCCGCACGTTTTGTCAAAGTGAAGAGCGGGCCTTTCGGCCCGCTCCTGTTGATGATTCTTCCTTATTATAACGTTACAGCGGCGGGCTTAGCTTAAGCCCTGCGTAAATGGCTTAGCGATTTGGGCCAGCCTGCCACCCCAATTGCGAAATGACCGGACCGGACTGCGCATAAGCGTTCGTTGCGTGGTACACCGGATTTTGACCTGTCGCCGAATGTACTGGCATGCCGCCATGCGTTTGATTTTGGTTATTGGACATCCCTGCATATCCGCCGCTTGAGAAGTTTTGGTTTTGGCCCGAATACCCCGTGTGGGACTGTACATAATGCTGCTGAGGGCTCGCTTGGTAGCCTAAGTGCGAGATTACCGGGTTCGTTGCATAATTAGTTGAGCCTAGGTGCGAAGTATAGCTTGAAACATGTGGCTGCGCCGTAAACGATTGGTAACCGCTGCTTGGCTGATATTGATGCTGCGTCATGCCCGTATTTTGTTGATGGCTTGGCAAATATGCAGCAGAGCTATAGCTGTGCTGATTCGTCGCCTGATAACCGCCAATTGGAGATTGCACAATGCTGCTTGGGTTCTGGTTGAAGGTTGGCTCGCTCAGTTGGCCTTGATAATGCGACTGTACGAAGCCCGATGGCTGATAATTGTTCGAAAACTGACCTTGTTGACCCAGTTGACCTTGCTGCCCTTGGAAATATCCTGGCTGTTGCGACATTTGATTCACGTGTTGTCCTCCTCGACATTTAAAAAGAAAGTCTTCATGAACGACATGCTGCATCGCCCCTTGAAGCCTTTCTTATTGTGCTAAGTCGATCGGTTTTTTATTACAGTCAGGTTTTGGATTTTCCTTGTGGGAGCAAAATCGAATCCTCGACCTTAATGCAGCGGTCCATAATCATTTTCAATCCACCAGCTTCAGCAATGCTCGCCGCTTCCTCATTAGCTATGCCAAGCTGGAGCCATAAAATTTTAGCACCAACGGCAACGGCCTCCTCCGCGACTTGCGGGGTCTGCTCGCTGCGTCTGAACACATTGACGATGTCCACTTTAAATGGAATATCACTTAACGTCTCATAGCGGGTTTCACCCAAAATTTCTGCCGACTTCACAGCTGGATTAACTGGAATGATGCGATAGCCTTTCGCCTGCATCGCCTGCGATACCATGTAGGAGACGCGGTCAGGCTTGTCAGACAAGCCGACCACTGCTACAGTAGCGCTTTGCTCAAGCAGCTGCTTAATTTCTTCGCGTGATGGATTTTCAAATGCCATATGAACCGCTCCTCCCTTATTCCACCTATTTATTTCTTCTACCTCAAGTTTATTCTACCCACTCTACGTTCGCACCAAGCGCCTTTAAATGGTCAAAATAAATCGGGTAAGACTTCGCCACATGGTGCGCGTCACGAATTCGAATCGGCTGCTTCGAGCGCAGTCCGACAATCGAGAGTGCCATAATGACGCGGTGGTCATAATGCGCATTAATCTCGACGCCGCCTTCAACGCCTTCTGGACGTCCGTGGACGATAATTTCACTTTGACGCTCTTCTACATTTGCTCCCGCTTTGCGAAGCTCGTTCAAGTAGTCGGTGATGCGGTCGCATTCCTTATATCGCAAATTTTCAACATCATAGAAACGCGAGGTGCCTTCTGCAAATACTGCTGCTGCTACCATCGCCAGCACCGCATCCGTCGCTTGGTCGCCATCGAACTCAATGGCTTTCAGCTTGCCATTGCCCTTGACATGAACAATATCATTGTCATGAGTAAGCGGCACTTCCATCATGCGAAGCACATCCACGATCGCACGCTCGCCCTGCTTGCTTTTCTCAGCGAGACGGTGCACGATAACATCCGATTGCGTCACTGCAGCAGCCGCGAGAATCGCCGCCGAACCTGGATAATCTCCCTGTACGATATAGGTCTTCGCTTCGTAGCTTTGGCCGCCTGGAATGCGATAGCTCATCAAATCCTCGCTCGCATGAATGACGATGCCCGCTTGCTCCAGCACCTCCAGCGTTTGTCCAACAACAACCTTGGATTTCAAATCATTCAGCACTTCAATTTCACTGTCCTCTGCAAGCAGCGGAGTCAGAAACAGCAAGGCGCTCAAAAATTGCGAGCTTACAGCGCCGGACACTTGAATTTTGCCACCCTTCGCTTGTCCGCCCTTAATCGTGATCGGCAGCTTGCCTTCATTATGGGACACTTGCACGCCAATTTGCCCAAGCGCATCAATTAAATCGCTGTGGGGGCGTTTACCTAGCGAATCCGGATAACGGTTTACAAACGTGACATCCGGGCAAAGCGATGCAATAGCCATCAAGAAACGCAGAACAGCTCCCGCATTGCCTACGTCCAGCTCCTTTACATCCTTTGGATTGCGACCAAAGCCGGTAATAACGATTTTCTCTTCGTCCTCTTCTACAACAGCACCCAAATCGCGAATACAGCGGCGCATCGCATCACTGTCCTCACTGTGAGCGGGATAATAAATCGTGCTCGTGCCTTCAGCAAGAGCCGCAACAAGCAAATAGCGGGTCGTATAATTTTTCGAGGAAAGCGCTTGAATTTCCCCGCTTAGCTTAGGTGTTGGCGTAACTAAAACATCTGTCATTTATTTTGTCTCCCTTGTTTGTAATATAGTTGCGCATACGGCATGCACATTGAGCGATGTCGTATCCAGCACAAGATGCGCAAAATCGTAAGCATGCCTGCGCTGCTCCATAATCCGGTTCACATTCGCGGCAACGTCGCCTTGCAGCAGCGGCCTTGACGAATCGGACTGCACCCTCGCAATAATCTGCTCGGCGCTAGCCTTGAGCGCGACAACGAGACTCCCTCTCAGCATCGCCTCACGATTGGCTTCACGCAAAACAGCGCCCCCACCTGTCGCAATAATAGCTGGCTCCTTGCGGCTTAGCAGCTCTTGAATCATGCCGCTCTCCAAATCACGAAAGCCTGCTTCTCCGATATCCGCAAACAGCTCTGCGACCCGCTTGCCCTGCGAGCGTTCGATTTCCTCATCGGTATCGAATCTTGCATAACCGAGCTGCTCGGCCAGCAGGCGGCTGACGGTCGATTTCCCTGTTCCCATAAAGCCTACCAGCACAATTTTGCCGTGGCGGCCTGCCTCCTGATTCATTCTCTAGTGCCCCCATCAAATTAGTGTATCCTATTAATTTCTTCAACCATCATATCATTTTTTGCAGCGAATCGGGTATAAAAAAGTTCGTTTTGCCGTATCGTTGATAATAATTAGAATGATAGGAGGGCTGCCGTCATGACCCATGATCGTGAATACTCAGCCGCACAGAAGGCGGAATTGCGTATTAGCCGTATTTTAAACCCCAATCATCCGCTTTCCCGCGAAGATGTCATCTGGATGCTCGAATATATTAAAAAAAAGGTGGCTGACGATGATCCTGGTTTAACAGGTTTGTCGCAGCCACGATTGTTGCGTAATTTTCATTGCTTTGCTGAAGCGGCCATGAGCCTCATTCATCGTGGACGCGCTTCCGACCAGGAAGCCGATCGTTTGCGGAGCTGGCTGAAGGAAGCGTCCCACGGTTTAATCGCAGCAAAAAGGAGCGAGCCGCACGAATAATGCCGCTCGCTCCTCTTAAGGTCCCGATTAAGATTGAATCCAGTTATAGTGGAATGTGCCTTCTTTGTCCAGACGCTTGAACGTATGAGCGCCGAAGTAGTCGCGTTGTGCTTGAAGCAGGTTCGCTGGGAGACGCTCTGTACGGTAGCTGTCAAAGTAAGCAAGCGCACTTGCGAATGCCGGAACTGGCGTACCGTTCGATACAGCCACGGAAACCACTTCACGCCATGCGCCTTGGTACGATTCAACGATTTCCTTGAAGTAAGGATCAAGCAGCAGGTTGCGCAGATCCGCATCGCGGTTGTAAGCATCTGTAATGTTTTGCAGGAAGCGGGCACGGATAATGCAGCCGCCGCGGAAGATTTTCGCGATTTCGCCGTATTGCAGGTTCCAGTTATATTCATCGGAAGCTGCACGCATTTGAGCAAAACCTTGCGCATAAGAGCAAATTTTACTTGCAAACAAGGCTTTGCGTACGGATTCGATGAATGCCGCTCTGTCGCCTTGGAATGGTTGTTTTGCAGGACCGCTCAGCACTTTGCTAGCTGCTACGCGCTCTTCCTTCATTGCGGACAGGAAGCGGGTAAATACGGATTCCGTAATGATGGAAAGAGGAACGCCCAAATCGAGCGAGCTTTGGCTTGTCCATTTGCCAGTACCTTTTTGACCAGCGGAGTCCAAAATCACATCTACCATCGGCTTGCCTGTTTCTTCATCGTATTTCGAGAAGATGTCTGTTGTAATTTCAATTAGGTAGCTGTCCAGCTCGCCTTTGTTCCACTCGCTGAAAATGCTGTGCAGCTCTTCAACGCTAACGTCAAGCACGTTTTTGAGCAGGTCATAAGCTTCGCAAATCAGCTGCATGTCGCCGTACTCGATGCCGTTGTGCACCATTTTTACATAATGGCCTGCGCCGTCTGGTCCGATGTATGTGCAGCAAGCGTCGTCGCCGACTTTTGCCGAAATAGCTGTAAGGATTGGCTCAACCAGCTTGTAAGCCGACTCTTGTCCGCCTGGCATGATGGAAGGGCCTTTCAGTGCGCCCTCTTCGCCGCCGGATACGCCCGTGCCGATGAAGCGGATGCCTTTATCTTCAAGCGCTTTGGAACGGCGCTGTGTGTCAGGGAAATAAGCGTTGCCGCCGTCGATAATGATGTCGCCTTTGTCCAGATGCGGCAACAGGGAGTCAATTGTAGCATCAGTACCCGCGCCTGCTTGTACCATGATCAGGATTTTGCGCGGCACTTCAAGCGATTGTACGAACTCTTCCACTGTATAAGCAGCAACGAGGTTTTTGCCTGCTGCTTCCTGGATCAGGTCGTCCGTTTTCTCGCGGGAGCGGTTAAATACCGACACCGTAAAGCCTCTGCTTTCAATATTAAGGGCCAAATTTTTGCCCATGACTGCCAAGCCAATTACACCGATTTGCTGTTTAGACATCTGGTTCTTCCATCCTTTGTTATTGTATTTGGGTCAACAATAGCTCTATTTTACTCCTTTTGTGCAGAGAAGAAAACTAGTAGGGTTTAAAAATATAACCAAAACACCATCAGTTTTATTGACCGCTTTAGAAAGTTTACCTTATATTGCGCCAGAATGCGACCTTCCACTAGCAAAGGGCGTTGCCATTCTGAATATATTTTAAGAAAAAACAAAAAAAACGGGAATAACCGCAATGGCTGCTCCCGCTTTATCTATTTTGTGCAACCTTTGTTCTGAAATAGACGGCGTTTACAATTCGAGTTGCAGCATTTCCAGCCGCAGCTCGCCAAGCTTTGCTTTTGACGAAAGGACAGCAGCCTCATCCTCAGCTCCCAGTGCTTCATGCAGAACGGATAGCTCGTAATCAAGCTCATAGCGCAGCACCGGAGCGCGCTCCTCTGCTCGTTTGGATTGAAAAGCTTTGATCATTTCTTCCATGGTGACAAGCGGCTTCTTCTGATAAATAATCCGATGTTCCATACCGGACACCTCCACAAGTCGTATAATCTCACCGAACATAATGCTCTCAATGACGATTTGACGATCCTTCATTCGCTTGACCACCGCATGACCTCTAGAATCATTAATGAGCTTTTCCAGCAGCTCCGACAACCTCTCGTCCCGGATTACATAGTCTCCCACCATCTTGTAGCTATCCTTCATCCGCTGAAACTTAAGCTTCACCAGCTTGCGGCCTGTTCGAATCGAGATGAGAAACTGGACCTCCGTTTCGCTCCAATACAAGGAGTACCCTTCCTGAATGAGATCGCGGATGAGATTTTGGATTTGCCGCCGTTCAAATCGCAGCTCCAAATTGCAATACTCGACTTCGTGGCTCTTATTCACGGCAATCCCTCCTTCAAAACAGTGTCGTAACACCTTTCATAAATTTGACTAAATGTTCTGACAATTTGTTCTTGTTTCTATCTTATACTCCATCTTATGTTCTGGCAACTTGGTTTATTGACTAATTTTAAAGCAAAAGCTGATTTTGGGCAAAAAAATAATACAAGCCGCCCAAATTGGGCGGCTTGCGGCAAGTGCTGGATGCGCTCGAACGAATCATTTTGGAGCAGCTTTTGGTTTTTATGGCAGCAGCGGCGTGCGCAGCTCCTTATCCGGTGCGTCCGTCGTGTAATAATAGATGGACAAATCAAGGCTGTCTCCCTCGTAGTTCCGGTAAACCTCTGTCGAGCTGTTAATGCCGTCGCCGGAGAAATTAGCGGTTAGTATTTCGCTAGGCACGCTGTCTCTCCCTTTTCCGCGGAACGTCTGGTTGACACCGCCGAACGTTTTGTCGTCGCTTTCGTTTTGGAGGAACACATCTGAACCTTTACGGTAATAGGTCCATTTAACTGGATAGCCGCCTACTTCCGTCGTCATGTACTGCTTCTCTTCCTTTATGTCGCTCAAATGAATGACTGCATCTTTGTCTGTATGCGTTGTTACCTCATAGCTTTGAATGAGCGCAATCGGGGTCTGCTCCGAAATGACAAGTCCCTGCGGACGCTCAAACCGTATAGCATTGTTATAAGGTTCACTGCCTCCCCAAAGGTAACCCTCTAACAAGGTTCCTCCTACATCGAGCTTATAATTTTGGAAAGGGTACTGCATATATTTTTGCTCATGGCTTGTTGTAAGCCTGATTTGGGTTGGCGTAATGACAATCTGATCGATTTTAAAGCTATTTTGCTGCAAATCAATCGGCACCTGAACGTCACGTTTAATCGTGCCAGAAAGCATCTGCTGCTTGTCTAGCTCAAGCGGTATGCTCCAACCTCCGTCAATTTGTCCTTCTTCACGGGCATAGCTGAGGCTATAGGTTAAATCGCTGCTCGTTAAATCACTCAGCTTAAAATATTGCAGCATCGTATATTCACCATTAGGCCCCGGCTTCCCAAATGTACCGCTGCGGCTTGTTTTAACGAGACTGTCCCCACTCTTGATTGTTAACTCTGGGAACGCATAACCCTTTACTGTTTCATCTGTAAAGCTGAGCGCGGAGGAAAGCAAAACCTCATCCCCATTTTGCTTGAAAAGCTGGACCTCCAGCTTGCCCATCCCATCCTGATCCAAATTAAAGCGTTGTATGCCATCGCTAGTTAGGTCTAGCTCTATTGGGATGGCGGCGTTCGAAATAAAGCTTGCCCCCGACGCCGAAAAATCCACCTGATCCACCAGCTGCTCTGGCGTCCATTCCGTCTCGAAATAACCACGGTATGAATGGCTGGCCTTATCCCAGCCTCTCATCGAATAGCTGCCTTCAATCGCTTTTCCCTTTGAATCCGTCAATCGCATATCTGAAAAGGATAAATAACCGTCCTCTCCGCCCGCTGGAGCGAGACTGTAAAGCAATACTGTACGGTTGTCATCAACAACCGCCGTATGAATTGTAAAGGTCGCGCCGTCCTGTACGGCCGATTTCTCCATTTTTTGTCCCATGCCTTGAGCAAGAGCCGATTGAATACCGCTTCTGCCATTCAACAGATGAACCCAATCTAGTTGATAGGCAAAAACAGGAGTCGCCGCGACTAAAGCAATTGCCGCCGCTATAAATAGACCGCGCTTCAGGCTGCGCGGCTTCCGCATAACGCGCACAGCTTCGTGTCCGGATGGTGCTGCATCAGCTCTTCCTTGCTGCAAGCCTGCTTGCTCGATCCTTCCCCACATCGCCTCAAAATCAGGATAGGCTGGCGGTTCAACTTTTTTCAAGCGCTGAATCATTTCGTTCTCTGATGGTTTCATAATTTAAACCTCCTTGTTTATTATGCCTCGAACTGCTTTCCAGCGACTGCTTCATCAGCTTTAGTCCTTTGTGCAGCCGCGATTTCACCGTGCCTACTGGAATACCTAGAATGTCTGCTATTTCTGGCAGCGTCTGCTCCTGCATATAGCGCAGCGCTACAACTGTGCGAATTTTCAGCGGCAGCTGCTCCACGAGCCTGCTGTATTCTTGATGCGCTTCCCGGTTCTCGACTACCTGCTCTACGGAGTCCGGCTGTCTCCGCGACAGCCATTCGCTTAAGCTTTCTTTCAGCCTCCCGCTTTTGGAGCGACGAATTGCATTCAGGCAGCTATTGACTGTCAAGCGCATCAGCCACGCCCTAAGCTGCTCAACCTGCCGCCATTCCTTGCGGAATGCCGTCACGAAAACTTCCTGGCATATATCTTCCGCATCCGCTGCATTTCGGAGCATATAGTAGCACGTTTTATAGACATCCTTGTTATATTGCTCAAACAGCTCTCTTTCCGTCATAACCCGCTTTCCCTCCTCTCGCTCTCGCCATGTACACCCTATAAACAATTAACGGAGTCAAAAGGTTCATTTTTCGCTCCTTATTTTTCTACAACTCAATATGTAAGGCACGCTCTATATAATTCCACGCAAAAATAGTGCAAGCCCTCCCCACCAGCAAGCTGCGCCAGTGAGCAAGTACATGCACTATTGTAAACGATTCAATATGGAAGCTGAATCTTCATTATTGATGACTTGGCCGAAGCACAGCCCCGCCGAAAATAAGCAGGACAACGGCGAACAGCAATAAAATCAGGATCGGCTGCGCAATATCTATGATCCCACCACCTATGCTCAGTCGGTCAATGGCCTGCAGCGCCCATTTTTGCGGCATAAAATTGGCCAGCTTCTGCAAAAACTCCGGCAGCATCGATAGCGGAAAAAAACAGCCGCTGATCATCGAGGTAGGCGTGACAATGAGCAAATTGATTTGACTCAGCTGATGGGCATTTCGCACGAGTCCCCCAACTGCCGTCATAACGCCTATCGCCGCAAGCATAAAGCATTCCAATACGAAAAGCATAGCCCCGAAGGAAACGCCCGGCGAATAACCAAACACAAAATAAGTAAGCGAGAGCACCAGCACAAGCTGAATGCTGCCAACCAATATGCTGCCTAAATAGTTGCCAAGCGCAATATCAAGGGATCGAAGCGGCGCCGTATACATGCGCTGCATCGTCCGCATTTCCCGATCCTCCATAATGAAGCCGACAGACTGGCTGACCAGCAGCATGAGAAAAAGCAAGATCACGCCAATCATAATCGGATTGGCAGCAACGACCCCTAGCTTCATCGGAGTATGCTCTACGCTGACCGCAGGCCTCGCCTGCTGCTCCAGCAGCTCGCTAAGCTTCTCGGCATCCAGAGTAGCCCCGCCAGAGGCCGCTTGCAGCAATTCGACGGAAGCTGCCATGCTGCTCGCCTGAGCCTCAAGCGAGGATAATAGAGAGGCGTTCCACAACTGCTCCGTCCACCGATATAGCACCGGCTGTGGCTGCTCGCCGGCAAGCAAGCGCTCCGTGAAATCGGCGGGAATAAAAATCGCCGCATCTGCGTCACCAGCTGCAACAGCTTCCCTAACCAGCTTGCCCGTCGAATCTGTCTCCATTTTCACCTCATAAAGCGAGTCCTTATTGACAAGGTCCAGCATATAAGCGCCGAAAGCTCCTCGATCTGCATTGCTTACAGCAATAATTTCTTTATCCGCTTGCAGGCTGCTGAACAAACCAGCGATAACCGACAAGGCGATTGCAGGAAGCAGCACATTTAGAAAAAAGCCCCGGCGCGTGCCCATCGTTCTGCGAATGAGCTGCATCGCAATTGGCAAGCTACGCATGCTGCTTCACCACCTTAGGCAAGCGAATAATCGCTGCAATGGCTAGTACTGCGGCTATAGCCGCCAAAATACCGATATTTTGCCAAACGAGGACACTGCTTGATCCATCCATCAGCCCACGCAGCGCCGCATTGGCCCAATAATTAATATTCAGCTTGCTGATGAGACCCAGCTTATTCTGAACCATCGCAACCATACCTCCGCTTAAAAAAGTCATGCTGAAAATAAGCGTGTTAAACAGCGTCTGCATCGTTTTAACGGTTTTGGCAAAAGAAGCTATCGTCAGTGCTAGTCCAGAGCCAGCGATAATGGTCAGCAGTGAGACGAGCGCGATTCCCCCGTACGCCCCTCCCCAATCAACGCCGTAAACATACTTGGTAAAAACAATCATAATAATCGTCTGCATCACGCCGAGCAGTGCCGCTCCACTAATAATGCCGGCTACAACCGCACTGAGCGAAGCAGGGATGCCATACAAGCGCTGCAAGGTTCCTTCTCTTTTTTGCCGCAGCAGCGAAATGGCTCCCGTCATGCCGCCATACTGCAAAAACATGATCAAATAAGCGACAGAATAATACTGAATAGCCGATACAGAACCGAAGGATTGATCCGCTCCCCCGCCCAGCGTCTGTACTTTAACGAGTGCGGCGGCATCCGTCTGGCGGTTGTCCAGCGCGGATAGGCTTTCGGGCCCAAGCACCTTGAAGGCCGCCGCCTGCATGTTCACCTGAGACAGGTACGCACGAACGATAGAATGGGCCGCAATGTTTTTACTCCCGTCATGGCCTTCGAGGGTGTGCCAGCTAACGCTTTCTCCCGCTGCAAGCTTGTCGGAATAATCCGCAGGAATAATAACGCCGTAATCGGCCGTTCCATCCTGCACCGCCTCCCGCACCTGAGCCTCCGAGGAGAGCACTATGGGACGGGCGTATGGAAGGATGTCAGCCCCTTGCCAAAAAACATCTACACCTTCTCGCATCGTCCCTTGATCGGCATTGTATACCGCCACCTTCGCTGGCTTTATTTCACTGTCAAAAGCACTGCCTAGCAAATAGATGAGCAGCAGTGGAAGCCCCGCGAGCACAACAAGCAGCGTGTGCATTCGGCTCATCTTTATCCATTCATAGGTTAACGCAATCCACCATGTCCGCATGCTTTCGCACCTCCTATTCATCGCGCAGCGAGCGGCCGGTCAGCTGGAGGAACAACGACTCCAAATTCGGCTCGACGCGGGTCAGCTGGCGCAGCGAAATGCCATGCTTTTGCAATATAAACAGCAAATCCTGAAGCACGGAAGGAGAGTCCTTCACGGTGACCTCAAGCCTCCGCTGGCCATCCTGCTCTTCTATCTGCTTAACTGCCGGATGCTCGCCCATCTCCTTCGCCGCAGCCCGATGGGCCTGATTGACTTCGAAAATAATCCGCTCCTCCTGCCCGACCTGCTGCCTCAGCTGCTCCTTGCTGCCGCAGGCGATGAGCTTGCCTTTATCGACAATGCCGATTCGCGAGCAAATGGCATCTACTTCCTCCATATAATGGCTCGTGTAAATAATGGCCGAACCCAGACGGTTAAGCTCGCGCACCGACTCCAAAATATGATTGCGCGACTGCGGATCGATGCCAACCGTCGGCTCATCCATAATAATCAGCTTTGGGCGATGGGTAATCGCGCAAGCAATGTTAAGTCTGCGTTTCATGCCGCCCGAAAACGTTGACGGCTTGTCTTTTGCCCGCTCCAGCAGCCCAACAAATTGCAGCGACTCCTCCACCCGCTGCTTCAGCAGCTTGCCTCTGAGTCCATACAGCTTTGCGAAAAAAGATACATTTTCCCAAGCGGTAAGCATGTCGTAAATCGCCAGCTCCTGCGGCACTAGGCCAATGAGGCGCTTGACCTCCAGCGGCTGCTTGCGAATGGAATATCCCCCTACCGTAATTTCGCCGCCGCTCAGAGGCAGCAGCCCCGAAAGCATATGGATCGATGTGCTTTTCCCCGCCCCATTGGGCCCTAGCAGTCCGAATATTTCGCCTTCGCCAATATCAAAAGTCAAATGGTTGACGGTAATGGTGCTGTCATATTTTTTAACGACATCTTTAAATGTTACTAGGCTCATATAGCCCTCATCCTCCCTATTCATCATCTTGTGTCCATTATAAAACGCCGCTTGCAAGCATACAGCTCTACAAAGTCACAAAATGAAGGTGACGAAAGTCATATCATTAGCGCCTGCTGTATACAGCCGGTTTTTGGGCGATTATGCTATAATGAAACGATAGGAATCAAAATGAAAAAACGCCTTAGGACGATAAAAGCCTATTGCGCTGCGGGAGCTAATCCGACATGAATGTACCGTTTCACTGGTTTCGAGGCCTATTGATTGCTGTACCCGCAGTCATCAGCGTATTCTCGATTTCAGCCGCAAGCTATGCCTTTTATACGATCGGCGTCTTAATAGCATTGTCAGTCATTAAACTAGATACGCTGTTTCCTAAATACGCGGTGCTGATTTTGTTTTTGGAGCTGCTTGGCTTCGGATGGTTCGCCTATCATTATGGCGGCGTCTTGTTCCTGCTCCTCTTCTCTACTTTAATAGCAGCCTTAAGCACGAAGCCATCAGCTGGTATGGCCGCAATATGGATCATGGCTGGAGGGGCATGCCTCTGGATCGCCATGTACGGTCTAGCGCCGAGCATGATGGCTGCAATGCTGCTGTTGTGGCTGACGATTGGGGCGGTGCTGCAGGCTACCCAGCAGGTAGAGGGCAAGCGGAGCCAAGTGGAGACGCTGTATGCAGCGCTTGCGCAAAGCCATGAGGAGCTGGAAGCCGCAAGGCGCCGCATGCAGAGCTATGCCTCGCAAATCGAGCAATACGCGCAGACTGAAGAACGCAATCGCATTGCGCGAGACATACATGATGATCTTGGACATCGCTTAATCCGGGTGAAAATGATGTCCGAGGCCGCGCTGCATCTATTTCAGGCGGACCCTGCCCGCGCACAGACGATGGTCGGGCAAATTCGCGACCAACTGCAGGACAGCATGGAGCGGATGCGCCAAACCGTGCGCAGGCTCGCGGTGCCCAGCGAAGGAGACTCCAGGCAATATGCGCTGGACCGCCTCGTTAAAGATTCCGGCGAAGCGCTCGGCATCGCAGTCGCCTTTGAGGTGCAGGGAAATCCACTCCCTCTCTACCCGAGCATGGAATTTATTTTGTTCAAAAACGCGCAGGAAGCCATTACAAATGCGGTTCGCCACGGAGGCGCCACAAGGGTAAAGGTTACACTGCTATTTCGACCGCACACCGTAGCCTTAACGATCGCCAACAATGGCGCTGTGCCCGAAGGGTCCATTACAGCAGGGCTTGGCATGCGCGGCATGCGAGAGCGTATATCATTAATCGGCGGAAAGCTGTCTTGGCAAGCGGAGGATAGCTTCAGCGTGACGACCGAGCTCCCGCTGCTAGGCGGCGCTAGCGGTGCTGACGAGAAACATGCATTTGTGAAAGGCTAGGAGGAGGCCGCTGCTATGATTACCGTATTAATTGTAGATGACGATCCGTTTATTCGGGAAAGCATGCAGGTTATTTTGCAGCTCGACCCGGAGCTCCACGTGGCGGGAGTATGTGCCGACGGCAAGGCCGCAGCTGATTTTGTGCAAAGGACGAAGGTCGATGTCGTACTGATGGATATTCGCATGCCCGGCTGTGATGGCGTCGAAGGCACGCGGCTCATTCGGGCATTGGAGCAGCCCCCTGCCGTCCTCATCCTGACCACCTTCGATGATGACGACTATATTGTGCAGGCAATCCGCTGCGGCGCCGGCGGCTATTTGCTGAAGAACGTACCGCCAAGCCGCATTATTAATGGCATTAAAACCGTTTTTGAAGGCTCGCTGCTCATTCATCCCGATATCGCCCGCAAGCTGGCGGGCATGATTACGATGCCAGACACAGAAGAAGCTGCGTTGACCGAGCTTTCTTCGGAAGAGCAGACCAGCAGTGAGCTTGCGGCACGTTACAGCTTGACGCAGGCCGAGCAGCAAATTATTCGCCTCGTTGCCGAAGGGCAATCGAACAAGGAAATTGCCGCATCGCTTTTTTTGAGTGAAGGCACCATCAAAAACTACATTTCCGACATGCTTCACAAGCTGGGGCTGCGGGATCGTACGCAAATGGCGATTTTTTATTTGAAATTATCATTCATTCCAAGCAAGGAGAGATAAGCGTATGAGCATAAATACGATAGCGAATAGCACGACCGAGCTTAAAGGATTTACACAAGAGGATTTCGATGTGTTTCAGCTTCAGGGACTAGCGGAGCGGATGGCGGGAATCCAAGAAAAAATCCAGCCTAAGTTTCACGCCATTGGCGAGCGCTTGCGCATCGAGCTTTCCGTGCAGGCAGGCGACGAAATGTTTTTGCACGTAGCAAAGCATGCCCGCCGCTCCGTAAATCCGCCTAAGGATACGTGGCTCGCGATTTGCAATAATAAGCGCGGGTATAAGGCGCATCCGCATTTTCAACTGGGCCTTTTTGACGATCATCTGTTTATATGGTTCGCCCTCATTTACGAGACGCCAAATAAATCCCGCATCGCCTCCGCTTACTTAAACGAGCTGGATGAGGTCATCGCGCAGGTTCCTTCCTCCTATGTCATTTCGCTGGATCATACGAAAAAGGAATCCGTGCCCGTCAGCGACATGACAAACGAGCAATGGAAGCATGCCCTCGTCCGCTTCCGCGACGTGAAGAAGTCAGAGCTGCTCATCGGCCAGCATATTGCGGCCGACGACCCGATTTTGCGCGATGGCGAAGCGCTTGTGAAGTTTGCCTCCTCAACCTATGAATCGCTGCTGCCGCTGTATCGCCGCTCGCTTGTGCAGGAATAAGACACATAAAATATCGCATACGCAAAAAGCCGCTGCCCTTGTATTTTGCAAGGTGCAGCGGCTTTTTTCCTATTCGCAGATATTTCGGACATGGGGGATGATGGCCTGATTAGTATGAGTTCGTTTATCGCTGATTATTTCGATAGCTTGCTTTTCAGCAGCCTTGCCAAGTAGTAGACAGCAACTCCAAGCAGCATGACGGGCAATACCTGCAGCCACGCCCAAATAGGAGTGTTGTCCACCCAGCCAGCGGTTACATTTTTCTGCAAATAGTCTACAGATGCATATTGTTCCATTATGTCAGGGACATAATGCTCCGTCATATACATGCCGCCGAGTATTTGCGCACCGTAATAAACAATGACAAAGGCAACTCCTGTCAGCAATGCGCGAAAAATCGTTTTTTTCATCTACTTCACCTCTCTTTGCATTCATATCCTCATATTACCATATATTTTTGCGGAAAATTAAATAGCTGTCCCCTTTGTTCTTCATATAAAACACAACACGAGGCATTCCTTGCTGATGCCCAAAGCGACTGAAACAAGCCTTTCCACTCCATCGTGATTATAGTATTATCACTATATAAGGGAGGAGAGTTAATTTATGGTGAAAAAACTGATCATCGGAGACGTCATGCATGAGCTGACTAATACGCGCCGAATACTGGAGCGCTTGCCCGAGCAGCATTTGATGTGGAAACCGCATGAAAAATCGATGACATTGGGAGGGCTCGTCACGCACCTGGTCAATCTGCTGAACTGGCAATTGGCTATTTTCCATTCTCCGGAATTCGATCTAGCGACCACGCCGTTTCGGCGGGAAGCTTTGGAAAGACGCGAGGACGTACTGGAGGAATTCGATACGAACGTCGTCAAGCTAGAAAAGCTGTTAGCCGATTGCGATGAGAAAACACTCGGGGAGGAATGGACCTTGCGCAGCGGCGACCATATCATTCTGCGCCAACCGCGGGCGCTTGCGCTTCGCACCTTCGGACTCAGCCATATGGTCCACCATCGGGCCCAGCTTGGGGTATATTACCGGCTGCTCGATATTCCGGTGCCTGCTCTCTACGGTGCATCAGCCGACGAAGAAGGCAAATGAATGTAGACTGAATGTAGACGCACCGAACAGTCGCGGGACATCGGTCACTTCTCATTTGCGTTTAGCCAAAAAGTCCCCTAAGAAATGAAAATAGAGCTGCCCGAAGGCAGCCCCAAATAGAGTTATTATGTTTGATCTGGATGTCGGTATTGTAGAAATCAGGCTTGCGCTACCGACTTCTTTTTATCCATTTGCCGGAATTGTACGAGCAGCAGCAGCGCTGCCAAACATAGAATGCCCCCTGATACATATGGAAGCCTTAAATCAAGCGTGAACAGGAACGTTCCTGCCAGCGGCCCCGCAATACGTCCCAAGCTGTCCATCGACGAGCTGAGCCCTGAGGCAACGCCCTGTCCAACCGTCGTCTTCTGAGTAATTAATGACGTTACACAAGGGCGAATGAGCGCATTGCCGATGCCGAATACGGCCAAGGAAAGTGTCGCCCACCAAAGCGAATGCGCAGCGAGCAGCATGAAAAAGCCGATGCTGGATATGACTAGGCCAATGGCAATGTATTTGCCCTCTTCTCCCGCCTTGATTCGTCTGCGCACGACACCGCCTTGAATTAACGCTCCAACAAAGCCGCAGACGAAAAATAAAATCCCCACCTGCAGCGGCGTTACATCAAAGCGCCTCATGCCGAAAAACTGCAACGTCGCTTCCAATCCTGCCAGCGTAAACGTGACGAAAAAAGCCAGTATGTACAAATATTTTAGCGGCCCGGTAAAAGCTTTCCAGCGCGACTCGCGGCGGCTTGACCCACTGCGGCGCTGCTCCGGTGCAAGCGACTCCTTGAGCTTGGCCCATGCGAGCACGAATGTAATCAGCGCAAGCGCAGAAGCTGCATAAAACGGCGTTTCCAGCGACACAAGGCTTAACAGCCCGCCAAAGCCAGGCCCAATCGTAAAGCCAAGGCCGATTGACATGCCGACCAGTCCCATGCCCTTGGTGCGTTCCTCAGGCGTTGTAATATCCGCTACGTAAGCAACAATAACCGAGGTTACCGCACCGGAAAACAAGCCTCCCAGCACACGGGATAAATACATCAGCGTCAAATTGCCCGACGACAAGCCGAATAAGACAAAGCTTAGAGCGAAGCCAAGTACGCCAATGAGAATGATAGGCCGTCTGCCGATTCGGTCAGACAAGCTTCCCCATACCGGAGAAAGCACAAACGATACAGCCGAATATACCGCGAGCATTAAGCCCGTATGCGCCTCCGCGCCAAGCGGATCTGCTGCTTTAATAATTTCGGGCATCACCGGGATAATAATCCCGAAGCCAATAAATGTTGTCATTAAGGTAGCCATTACAATTAACAAGCGTCTATCCATTAAGCTCATCCCCTCCACACGTTATGTTATCATAACTGGCTGTTTTCTGGTAATGAACAAATGGAGAACAAATAGGACAAGCAGCATTGCTCCGCTTACTAGAAATGGCGCCTGATGGCCGAAGGTATCCCACAGCTTGCCGGATAAAATCGTGCCCAGCACCATGCCAGAGCCTTCGATCGTCAGGAAGAAGCCCCATACCGCACCACGCTCCGCCTTCGGAATCGCTTGGGCAATTAAAGCATTCCAGGCTGGAATGATGCAGGCATAGCCAATGCCTACAATCGCCACAATAACAAGTACAAGCGGCAGCGAACGAGTGATGCCAAGCAGCGGCAGCGAGATGGCGGCGAGGAGAAACCCGACATGCAAAAACCATTTTGTCCCAACCCGGTCCACAAGCTTCCCTACCGGAATGAGTCCCAGCACCGTAATGGCGCCGCCAGCGATGAGAAACCAGCTGTACTGGGCGGGCGTCAGATGGAGCACCGAACGTGCGAACAGCGTTAAGATCGGTGTCAGCAGGCCAAGCGAGAAGTTCTGCACAAACATAGCCGGATAAAGCAGCTTGCTGGCATGAAGCGACTTGCCTACTTTGGCAAAATAACGGCTGGCGCGAACTTTGAAAGGCTCTCTGGCAGCATCATGCGAAGCCGTCTGTGACCCAGACTCTTCCGCTGCACCTGAACGCTGCTTCATGCGCCCGCGTCCGGGCAGAAACATCGTCGTCAGCACAACGACGATCATACCGCCAATGATGAGGCGGAAAGCTGCCGTATACGAGCTGGATAGCAAAAAATTAATCGCAATTGGCCCCGCGCCCACACCGACCAGCCAAGCAACATAGACAACACTCATCGCCCGGCCATTCGCTTCCTCTCCAGCCTCCTCTGTCGCCCCTGTAATGACGCACGGCCATAGTGGGGACGTCCCAATGCCAAGCAGCAGACAAGCGGCAACTATCCAGCTTGTATGATGGGCAAAAGCGACCAGTAATACGGCCGTAAAGGTCAGAACAATACCCGCGAGCATCACGGAGCGGTAGCCCAAACGGTCGATGAGCCAGCCAATCGGGCTGCGAAACAAATTATCGCCAATATATTGCAGCGCCAGTGCCCAGCCAATCGCGTAGGCTGATAAGCCAAGCACCGTTCCCATGTACACAGGCAGAATGGAAATGAGCAGCGCTCCCTTTACAAATTCAATAATAAACATAATGATCAGCAGTTGAATAATAAAAGGTGAGCGCCAAATAACGACGCCGGATGGCTTTTTGCCTGTACGTTCTTTCATTTAATATCGAGCCTCCGTTTCTGCCGCAAGCAAGCGTTTAAAAAAAAGCTTCTTGCATTCCGACTTGTTTTTGCTATACTCAACCTTGTTTGTATTTTAACTAGAGAGGCAGGGATGAAAGCGATGGATCATAACAAAACCCCGCTCTTCAGCGCATTACGCCGCCATGCGGAACAGAATCCAACCCAATTTCATATTCCAGGACATAAGAAAGGGTTAGGCAGCGATGCCGAATTTCGTGCATTTATCGGCGATAACGCGTTATCGATCGATTTAATAAATATAGCTCCGCTGGATGACCTGCATCAGCCTACCGGAGTTATTGAGGAAGCCCAGAAGCTTGCAGCCGATGCTTTCGGCGCAGATTATACTTATTTTTCCGTACAAGGTACGAGCGGTGCCATTATTACGATGATCATGAGCGTCTGCCTTCCCGGCGATAAAATCATCGTCCCGCGCAATGTGCATAAGTCCATTATGGCGGCAATTATTTTTGCAGGTGCCCGTCCGATCTTTATCTCACCCGTGCGTGACGAAAATCTCGGCATTGATCACGGCATTACGACACGCGCTGTCAAACGTGCGCTGGACAAGCATCCCGACTCTAAAGCCGTGCTTGTTATCAACCCGACGTATTACGGCGTATGTGCCGATCTGAAGGAAATCGTTGATCTGGTGCATACATTCGATATTCCTGTGCTGGTAGATGAAGCGCATGGCGTGCTCATTCATTTCAATGAAAAGCTTCCGATGTCCGCCATGCAGGCTGGCGCAGATATGGCAGCGACGAGCGTTCATAAGCTGGGCGGCTCCATGACGCAAAGCTCGGTGCTGAACGTACGCGGAGGCCGGGTTAATCCCCACCGTATTCAAACGATTATCAGCATGCTGACGACAACGTCGACGTCTTATATTTTGCTGTCGTCGCTCGATACGTCGCGCCGAAATTTGGCTCTAAACGGCCACAAGCTGGCTGAACAAGCGATCGAGCTGGCCGAGTATGCCCGCAAGAGCATCAATGAAATTCCCGGCTTGTACTGCTTTGGACGGGAAATATTAGGTGGAGAGGCTACCTTTGATCTCGACCCAACCAAGGTCGCTATTCATGTCCGCCATCTCGGCATTACCGGCTATGAGACGGAAAACTGGCTCCGTGACCATTTCAACCTCGAAATTGAAATGAGCGATATGTATAACATTCTTTGCCTTGTTACGCCGGGTGATACATCCGATTCAATAGAAAAATTGCTGGAGGCGCTGCGTGCGCTATCGAACAGCTTCCATGAAGGCGCCGAGGCTCGCGAGCTCGTTGTCAAAATCCCAGATATTCCACAGCTGTCTCTCTCGCCGCGCGATGCTTTCTATGGACAGACCGAGGTCGTTCCGTTCAAAGAGTCGGCCGGCCGGATTATTGCCGAATTTATTTATGTTTACCCGCCAGGCATCCCGATTCTACTCCCAGGCGAGGTTATTTCCCAGAAAAATATTGACTATATTGTGGAGCATGTTGAAGTTGGCCTCCCTGTTAAAGGTCCAGAGGACCGCAATGTTGAATTCGTTAAAGTAATTTTCGAGGAAACGGCTATTTCCTAATATTCGAACAAAAGACACCTGCTGTCCCAAGAGCATTCGCCCTTGGTGACGCAGGTGTCTTGTGCATGCACAGCTAAGGTGCATGATGACTTGCTAGGTCAGCGGAAAGAGAGGAAAACCTACTCTTCTTTTGCTGCGTTTTCTGTAACGGCGATTTCTTCATAAATCTTCGTTACGCGATCCCATTCTTCATCGTCTTCGATCCCAACGAGGTATGCCTCGTCGTTCTCTTCCTCGATGCGGAAAATAACGCCGTCTGCTTCAGGATCATTGCGATCCAGCAATACCGCATAAGCGTTGTTCTCGGATTCAAACGTATAAACCATGACCATTTCGCGTTCCTGGCCCTCATCGTCCGTTACAATAAATACACTTTCTTCATGTTCATGGTCTTCTCCGCAACCGCAATCTGCGCCATGATTATGCTCAGTCATTGTTTTACCCCATTTCAGTCAATTATCCATACCTGAGTATCGTACCATGAGACCTAGCAGCGGTCAAACGAAAAAGCCCGCATTTCCTCCACTTGGAAGAAACGCAGGCCGTCGCCGTTATTGCGAAGAAATCAGCTTCTCCGAGACGAGCGTCCAATCGTCGGATGAGCTCATTTTCAGGAAAAATCTCACCGCATATTTCCCCGAATACTCGAAATTATACTTCAAGTCTTCCGTCCGATACCAAAAGTTATCCTTCGTAATCTTATCGGTCTGCGTCTGAATGACCTTCTCGCTGCCATACGGATCAAATATGGATACTTTAACCGCGGCAATATCCGTCTTCAAATTGTCGACCTGCGACAATACGCTGAATGTATACGAGTTGCCCTTCGTCACATTGCCAAACAGCTTGCTATCCTGCATGAGTACAATATGTACATTCGGTCTCGTTAAGGTTGCCTTCTTATTCTGCCCATCCCAATTGACGATGGTTTGCAGGCTATTGGCTATTTCCCGAATCGGCAGGTAAGTCTTGCCATCCACCATAATGCCGCCTTCTTCAAGCTCGCTGCCATTCAGGAGAACCTTCACGGTCTGCGAGGCCGCATTGGCAATCATTAAGGTACTGCTGCATAAAAAAAGCGCCAGCAGCAAAATCGCTATTTTTCTGAATTTCATAGGTGAGTACCCTCCATCCGCTTTGTCTGGATATATGGTTATACTCTTCAAAATGAATAGAGTTGCGCTGTTACAGAAACTTTTTCAGCCCTGTACCAGCGCTATATGATGGCTCCAGCACAGGCTTGCGCTCTCCCTTTTTTCAGACCATCATTTACAGGGATTTAAGCTGCTTGCCCGTGCGAAAAAAAATGTAGAAATATGCGGTTGCCTGGGAAATATTCCGGTTAATGATAGGTGCGGGTGAGCACGCAAGGAACCCCTTTTCCAACTGCGCCCGGCTCGGACATTCGATCCAAATACGCGAGTCCCCTTGCACAAGGTGTCGGACACACTTCACAGACGGGGGATAGCACCAATTTATATTGGTACTGCTTCCGTTCACCTGACGGTTGTTTCTTCTTTACGTTTTTGCCTTTTCCTTTGCTCATTGCTGCTCTGTCCTCCCTGCCGGATCTTGCTCCTGCATTATATGTAGGTACCCGGCAAAGGGTATCTCTATTTGTCAGTTTGCCAATCATTTGATACATTAAATGTAGCGAGATGATTTCGAAGACGGGGGTGTTCCATTGCATATACAAATGATCGGAACAGGGAGTGCTTTTGCCAAGAAATATGATAATAACAATGCGCTAATTGAGGTGCCAGGGTTTAAATTGCTGGTCGATTGCGGCATTACGCTGCCCAAAGCGCTGCATGAGACGAATCTTTCATTCGATGAGCTGGATGCGGTGCTGATCAGCCATATTCATGGCGACCATGTGGGCGGGCTGGAGGAATATGCTTTTCAAATGATGTTCCTTTACGGGAAAAAACCCGTGCTGTACATCGCCTCCTCGCTAGTGGAGCCGCTGTGGGAGCAGACGCTGCGCGGCGGGCTGACGCAAGGACCATTGCAATCGATTGATGATTTCTTTGAAGTGAGACGGCTCGAAGAAGGCGCCCAGCATGAGCTGCATGCAGGGTTGACGGTAAAGCTGCTTAAGACCGAACATATTGCCTTGAAAGACAGCTATTCGTTTATTTTCAATCAGCACTTCTTCTATTCGGCAGATATGAAGTTCAGCCCGTCTTTGCTGGAGCAGCTTGTGGAGGATGGCGTGGATACGATTTTTCACGACTGCCAGCTGATTGCGCCAGGTGTTGTACATGCCTGTCTCGACGAGCTGCTAACACTGCCGGAGCCGCTGCAGGAGAAGGTATGGCTCATGCATTATGGAGATACGATGGAAAATTACATAGGACATACAGGGAAAATGCGGTTTGTACAGCAGCGTGAGATTTATACGGTGTAGATGTGAGTCTGATAAATGAACAACATCCATTGCAAAAAGAGCCTGACGTTTTTTCGCGTCAGGCTCTTTCTCTGCTGGCTATGCTCAGATCGGGCTCTCTGCTTAAAACAGCGGGAGCTGGTCCAAATTGTTCGTAGGGTCGCCGTCTGCGTCGCCACGGATGTACGTTTCGCCATCTCTACCTTTGAAAGCATTCACGCCAGCGATTTGCCCTGCCTGCACCTCTTGCAGCGCCGTCTGGTAATCCAGTACACGGCCCGATGACGTTTTAAAGCTCGTCAGATCCCCGTCACCATTTTTCTGTACCGCTACAATTTGCTCTCTTTCCCCATTGCTCCATTCGTTCGCGCTCATATCAAGCTCGCCTCCTTCGTATTGTGAGCGGCAATTACCGCTCGCCACTCGGCATTCAATCGATAGGATGCGTAGCTTTTGAGAATTCTATGCGGGATGGATTATACGCAGAAAAAACTTGAAGCAGACAGTCTTGAATTACCTTCAATTTTCTAACCATATCGCATTTAAACCATTGAGGAAAGAGCCAGTCATCGATTAGACATCGACAACTGGCTGCTTAGTTAGGTAATACATTACCGCCTAATATTCATTCACTTCAAAAATAGTATTTTATCAAGGGTTTCTTTTGTGTGCACTTGTGTTCGCCACTATTTCAAAAGCTCTTTCGGTGTCTCTGGTTGATTGACGTAAAGAAAGCTTGCTGTTCTTACTGAAAGAACAGCCGCTCCGTCCAGTAATGTAGCCAATTTATATACTAGATTTTTTAGCATGAGTACTCACCACCTTAGCCAGAATTAACGTAACGCACTGCACTAACAATGTTATTGCAATTATAGACGATTCTATCCATAAATTGCTACATATAATTACAGCTGATATCAGTTTTAGTAACGGGTAGAAGCGCCTAGAAATACGCGACTGTTTCTCGATGTCTGACGGTGCGAATAACAGTGCAAGCAGCAGATTAATTGAATTGATTACCAACAGCGTTCCACTCGAAAATGTTGGGGTGAATGACAGCGCCGTCGCCACCCCAATCGATACCACGACACACATCGTTCCCGATTTAAGATGTAACCCTCCCGATGCCTGCCTAAGTACAGCAAACGAGATAAGAGCCGCTAATACACCGCCCAGCTTGCCTGTGAATAACGCTATGAGCAGCGCCCCTGAAATAATAAATAGAGCGTTTAAGATTAATGACAAAGCGTACTGGAGTCGCGCTTCCGAAGCTGGATGCTCTGGAACAATGGTCTTAATGCTTATTGCCAGTCTTCTCGAAAAAGTTTCCAACATTGGACCTGACCTCCTTCAGGTACGAATAAACAAAGAAAAATAACGCAGTTGCAAAATAATAAACGATATTAAGAATCTCGCTGCGCTGATGCAGGATGAAACCAAATCCTATTAAGATCGCAATTATAAAACCTCCGACTACACGCCGTTCATGCGGAAAGCGCATTTTCTCAGAAATTTCCTCCACAAAACCTATTCTAAGCCTGTTTAAGCACCAAGCTATAGATAAATTAATACAGGCTGTGAACATCTGTAGCAAATATCCCATATATGGCTGTGCTTTTATCTCTGCTAATGAAAAGAACGGAAATGTGTTTACAATTGCGCCCTGAATCATGGCAAAAATAAAATAGCCCAATCCGGTAATAATCAACGATGCAAAAAACGGAATCTTTTTAATAACACTCAGGAATATTACGAATATGAAAATATTAATGACTGGAACTATACTTTCAAGCGAAAGCTCCTCCCTCAAAAAATAACTCTGCAGGCTCGATAGCGTTATGACGATAAAAGCAGAGTAAAAGCTGGAAGTATCATGACTGTAAATCTTTAGCATCAGAAAGAGAATGCCAAAACCCTCGATAATTGAAAAAAGCATAAATAATACAAACTCTATCATTATTTTCTCCCTTTATCTTTTAATCCATCATTGCATGGGGACATGCTGAATGCAATACAGAATTTGATGCTAAATGAATAGCTTCCCAGTAAATGTACACTCTAAATTAAAACAACAAGGAGTGTTATATATGCATACCGTCTGGAAAGGCGCAATTAGCTTCGGGTTGGTTCATGTCCCCGTTAAAATGCACTCGGCCACGGAGGATAGGGACATATCATTTCGCAGCTTACACAAGGATTGTGGCATGCCAATTAATTATGCGAAAACATGTCGCCATTGTAATAAGGAAATTGGCCCTGACGAAATTGTGAAGGGTTTCGAGTATGAAAAAGATAAATATGTGATTGTTAAAGAGGAAGAGTTGGAGGCAATCAAGCCAAATTCCGCCAAGACCATACAGATTTTAGATTTTGTAGACCTCGCTGAAATTGATCCCGTTTATTATCAAAAAGCATATTACCTTTCTCCCGACATGGCGGGCGCTGGCGCGTATAGCCTGCTGCTAGAGGCGATTCGACAAACAGGCAAAATAGGTATAGCCAAAATATCTATTCGCTCCAAAGACAGTCTTGCAGCGGTTCGGGTAGTCGGGAACTGCTTGTGTTTGGAGACGATGTTCTTTCCCGATGAAATTCGTGCTATCAGCCAGGTTCCAAGCCTACCCGCACAAACAGCTGTGAATGAAAAGGAACTCGATATGGCTAAGTTGCTGATTGAGCAGCTCAGCGAGCCCTTTGACGCTGCTAAATATACGGATGACTACCGCATCGCGCTTACCGAGCTGATACAGCAAAAAATAGCCGGTCAAAGTGTTGACGTTGTATCCGCTCCAGCAGCTTCAGGACGAACCAATGTCATTGATTTGATGGCCGCGCTGCAGGCCAGCTTGGATGCAACAAAGAGCGCGACACCGCCTGCGCCGGCTCCTAAGAAAAAACGCGCCTCCAAAGCAAAAGGAACTGCATCATGATGCAATTGCAGCTTCCTGCCGTTCCTATGGCTCCTATAACATCTCCTGATATACCGAGCGGCCCTGAATGGTGCTATCAGATAAAATGGGATGGCGTTCGTACTTTGGTTCGTTTAGACGGAAAAGGAGGGGTAGAACTGTTTGGGCGGCGTTTAGAGCCGCGTAATCACACTTTTCCAGAAATCGTGTCCTTATTAGAACCCATACGTGTAGGGCCTTGCATTTTGGATGGCGAGATCGCTTATTTTGATGGTATACGCCCAAACTTTCAAAGAGCCAAGCTCGGGGTCCGAAAACGAGCCCATGAGGATGGCCTTATATTTGTAATGTTTGACATGCTCAACTCAAATGGTGAGGATATACGAAAGCTCCCTTTTAAACAACGTTTTGAGAAGTTACAAGCTTCCTTCCCTAAGAAAACGCCACGTCTATTTGTAACTGATTTGCACTTCGATGGACAGCAGCTTTGGAAATGGCTTAATGATCGTGAATGGGAAGGAATTATCTCAAAAAGATTAGATGGCCCATATATGGAAGGAAAGAAACATCAATATTGGTTTAAAAAGCGAAAAGAAGTCCGGTTAGTTGCAGACGTCGTCGGCATTAAACAGCGTGACGGACAGGTATCAAGCCTGGTCCTACGATATGAAGGCAGATACATCGGGCATGTGTCAGGGCTGGACAATGCCTCTAAGCAGGTACTGAAGCAATTTATGATGGAGCATCCGGGTGAATGCCCTTTCCCCGACCTTTCTAATGGCATGAAAAAATCTGACGTCGTTTGGATTGCTTCTCCCTTCAACTGCCGGGTAAGTGCGCTCGAATTTACGGAATCCGGCCTATTAAGACAACCTAGATTACTTGGGTTTGGAGATGGCGAATGAAAAAGGCAATAAGTTCAAGCCCGTGGATGCTCAAGCCGGTTTGTCCCCATCCGCTTTTCACTGACAGTACGCAAAAAAATCCTGAAACCCTTATATAAAGGATTTCAGGATTTTTAATTGTATGATCTGTAGTGGGCTCGAACCACTGACCCCTACCCTGTCAAGATAGTGCTCTCCCAGCTGAGCTAACAGATCGTATATTAGCGACGTTTATTAATATACCAAGTTCGGGCGGAAAAGTCAACCATTTTACTACTACTTTTTTGGGATTTCAAACAAAAAGCTTCGTCCTCCTACAAATCGGAGAATGAAGCTTTTTATTTTCCCTATTATTTTCAACCTACTTTTAATTTCAGCTTGGGAATTGGACATTTCCCGGAACAATATAAGCTCCTGACGTACCGTTTGCCGGAAGCGCGGGTATCGTATCCAGAACAGCCTGACCGCGAATATCAGTTATTCGCACCTGCAGCGGGCTTGTACCCATATTCGTGCCCAAAAAATGATTATAGTCCATCTTCTCCAGATTGATCCATGCGCCAGCCTTCTTATACTCCATTTTCATGACCGGATAAAAATGATTGCGCACTTGAATCGCCGCCCACCACTGGCTGCTGCCTTCCTTCACCCGATATGAAAAATTGCCAGTTATCGGTGCTTTCACAACTTTCCACGATATATGAATTGTGCCTGCTGACATTTCCCCAATTTTAGCAAAAGCGTTTGGCGACAAGTCCAGCGCTCCCGGAGCGCCTTCTGGGTACAGATCGGTGACATAGACTACCGTTTTGCCTTTAGGCCCCGTAACCTCCAAATAAGCGCCAGCAAGCGCTGCTTTGACCCCATTGTAATTCATGTCGGCCTTATTTAACGCCGTTATTTCCATATTCGGATTAATCGGGTCCAGCAGCACCGCACCTCCAGAATATCCTGAGCCTGTATAAGTCGCATAGCTTGTCCGCACATCATTCCAAGCGGCAAATGCCTGCACCGCAGGGTACAAAACGAACATCGCAAGACAAATGATTCCAAACTTGACTGCACCGTGCTTTTTCTTCATGACTGAAACCTCCTCCACATTTTGGAAACCCTAAATCTTCCAGTAGAGTCCATTCTAAGTGGTGAGGAGGTAGGTTTGCTATCACTTTTGATACTTCTTTTCTTGCATTTTGATGACATTAGCCAACAATTACACACTTTATTCGCCAAAAAAATAGAAGCACCCGCCACTTTGACTAGCTTGCGTTGTTATTCACCTTCATTATATCCATAAAAGGGATTTTGGTAATTTCTTCGCCTTTCGCTACGTGCACCAGCCTCGTTCGGGAATCCATTTTCACAATTAGCCCCGACACAGGTTCTTCCCAGTTCCACACCTCAAAAAGCAGCTCAATCCCTTCTTGATACGCTTCAACCAGACGCTCTCCGAGTTCCTCTAATTCAAACTCATCCCTTGTCGGGCGTTTTGGTTTCTTTGCCATTGCCTCCGTCTCCATTCTATGTTTTAGTACATGACCTTTGCTGTCATCCATGCCTTTTTTAACCCATCTTTAAATCATACCCTTTCTTTAAAGCATTTGTCATGGAGATTATGAAATTAGGCAAAAAAACATCCCCCTGCCATAAGCCTGGCAAGGGGACGCTTCTTCTCTATTTTTAACTTAAAATGCATGGTTAAGGAAATGACTGATGCGGTCAGGATCGAGCTAAGCCACTTATATTAGTACATACAGGAGCAAATGATGATGACCAATAGAATGAACAGTACTAGAATAGCGCCTGGGCTTGTGAAAGCACCGCCTACTTTATTTCCGCAGCCACCGTATCCTGGACCTACTCCTACATTTCCTACTTCATATCCCATTTCGTTGCTCATCTCCTTTTTTTAAGGTACACAGCATCATATGGTCAAACGCTTAAAAGGGTTGGGCTTTCGGGCAAAATGGGTATTCGCCTCGCAAGACAGGCGCTACCCCTTCATTTTAATTTTCCGTTTACAATACGTTCATTCCCAGATAATCAAACAGGTGCATACTGATTTTAAGCAGGAGGTGATTTGCCCATGTATTATGATGAAGATCGCGTACCGTTTGATGCGCCAGATGAAGTCGTTGTCAAAGAGGAGAAAAAAGAATAATGCAGCGCCAAGGCTTCCCGGACACAATGGGAGCTTTTTTTATTTTATTTTCAGCTTCGTTTCAGTGCGGCTTCAGATGGTTAATCCATACTAGCAACATACTCCCTTTTAATATACAGTTGGGTCCGCTTGAATAGCGGGCCATTTTTTTGAAATATAGGAAAGGATATGATTTCGCCATCCATTCTCTATATGCCAAAGGACGGCTTTCGGCCGTTTCACCTTGCCTATTTTCAGAAAAAATCTGCTGGATGGCCGGCAAATTAAATGTTAATGTTGTTATCAGTTGGCATTCATTTTATTTTAAGGTTGGCTGCCTATACTAATCACATGACCCCCCACTATTTATATAGTATAACCTTGACGACCTGCCTTCCGGCGGGTTCTTTTTTTGCTCAAGGATGCGTTATTGGCGGTCTAAATGATAAAAAAACAGGATTAAGGTAAAAATCAGCTTCGTTTCATTTCTTTTTAAGGTACGAGGCGCATACTGACGTTACTCTCTTTTCGACATATATTGTTGTGACTCGCAGCGATGCGGGTTATTTTTTTTGCCTACTTGTATTCATCCCTCCGCCATGCCTGCCGATAATAAAGGTGGAGGTGGTGAATAATGGATATAGCAGCATTATCAACGTCACTTAGTCAAGCATCACTCGGCACGGCCGTATCGATTAGCATGCTGGATATGGGTCAAGAGCAGATGCAGGTGCAGGCGCAAGGGCTTATCAAAATGATGGAGCTCAGTGTCAATCCAAATGTCGGCAGCCTACTAGATATTAAGGTATAGTCACAGGCAAGCGTGGAGCGGGAAGGTCAATCCTTCCCGTTTTTTTCATGCCGTACAGAAAAAACATGCTTGCTCATTAGCCTAAATGCGAACAAATGAATTGTTTTTGCTTCGTTCTGCAACAATAAAAGAAATAGCAACGTCTGGAATCATATAAGGCAGCAAAAAATATAAAGAGGTGACTGGAAATGAAGAAAAAACCACTACTATTAACCCTTATCTTGACCATGATGATGCTGACAATCGGACAAAGCGCTTGGGCGTTCAACGATGTCAAAAACGAACCGAATGCCAAAAAAATTGAAGCGCTCCAGCAGCAGGGCATTATTACCGGTGACAAAAACGGAAATTTCCGTCCGCAGGGCAATCTGACTTATGCGGAAGGCATCTCCATGATTGTCAAAGGACTGGAGCTTAACTTTGATCATATTCGTTTTATTAAGCAGCCGCTGGCAGCCGACTATTATACGAATATTAAAGATGACAAATGGTACTCCCAAGCTTTCATCATCGCCCATTTCTACGATCTGGGTGTAGCTAAAGATGTGAAAGCAAATGACGTGATGACTCGTGAGCAATTCGCTCAGCATTTGTTCAAAGCGATTGATCACAAAGTGACTTATGCGATGATTGAAATGTACGTGATGCTTAATGATGAGGCTGATGTAAATCCAGACTTCATGGGCAATATTCAAAAGCTGCTCCTCAGCAAAATCGCAACGCTCGATGCAAAGCAAAATTTTTACCCAACCGCTTCGATCAAACGTGGTGACGCTGCAGCATGGCTGCATGATGGCATTGCTTTTATGAAGAAAATGAAAGAAAATGAAGCACCTGTTAGCCAACCAGAGCCATCTGATAACCCCTTCACGGATGCGAGACTAACGGTTACAGCCGTTAATGCGGAAGTCAATAAAGTGACGGTAACAGCAACGGTGCCTCACCCAGGATATGGCATTCAAATTTCCGGCATCACGTTTGATGGTGACCAAGCTACTATTAAGCTAGAGCGCACGGAGCCTAAACCAGATCAAATGTATCCTCAAGTTATTACAGAAGTACAGGTTACGACGTATGTGGATGCCAAATTCAAGCCCGTCCTTCCAGCAGCCTCTGTTGCCTTTCAAGGCAGCTCCACTGCTGCTCCTGCGGGCAGCAATACGTCTGTCGCTTCCTAATATCATGACGGACTCCAACTAAAGCCATTATGAAAAAGCCGCTGAACAACGCGTAAGCAACTACGCGTGTTCAGCGGCTTTTTGGTTTTTACAATATGCACCAGCTGCCCGGTCAGGGGCATAGCGCTTGCCTAGCTTGAAGAACTATAATGCCGGGATGCTCCAATCGATTTCACGCTCTCCCAGCTCTTGCAAATAAGCATTCGCCTGTGAGAACGGCTTGCTGCCGAAAAATCCGCCACGAGCTGACAATGGGCTAGGATGCACGGAGGTAATGATTTTATGCTTGCCCGTGTCAATGAGCTCCAGCTTCTTCTGCGCGGGATTTCCCCATAAAATGAATACGACTGGACGCTCGCGTTCATTAAGCGCGGTAATGATGCGGTCGGTGAAGGTTTCCCAGCCCTTTTTCTTATGCGAGTTAGCTGCCGCCGCTTCCACTGTCAGCACCGTATTAAGCAGCAATACCCCCTGCTCAGCCCACGCCCGCAGCGAGCCATGGGTTGGAATGATACAGCCTAAGTCTGCATGAAGCTCCTTGTAAATGTTGCCGAGCGACCTTGGCACAGCTACTCCCGGCTGCACGGAAAAGCTCAGGCCATGAGCCTGGCCAACTCCATGATAAGGGTCCTGGCCTAAAATAACGACGCGCGTTCCTTCATAAGAGGTGTAGTTAAGCGCATTAAACACATCCTCCTGCTTCGGATATACGGTTTTCGTGCTGTATTGCTCCGTCAAGAAAGCTTCCAGCTTCTTGAAATAAGGCTGTTCAAATTCAGATTGCAGCCTATCTGCCCAATCATTGTTCAACTGCTGAAACACCGCGAAGTCCCCTCTCTATGTACAACATTATTTTCGTCCAAAATCGGCTTTAATTTCTCCCCATTCCTCGGTGTTCCATTTGAGCACCTTGTTCGGATAGGTGTTCGTCTTCAGCCATTTCTCCGCTTCATCGGTCAGTGCCCAAATTTTCGCTGTAGAGGCGTCTCTTACGAGCGTTGAAGCAACCTTCTTATTACGCAGCCAGCTTAGCGCTGTCCTAGAGTCGCTGTACACCGTTCTCGCGCTGCCCTTCTGCTTCAAATAAGCGAGTGCGTGCACAACAGCGATGAATTCTCCGATATTGTTTGTCCCATTTGGAATCGGTCCGACATAAAATAAAATTTCGCCCGTCTGTGTATCGACGCCCTTGTATTCCACCGGACCCGGATTGCCCCGCGTACCGACATCTACAGATATGCTGTCATAGTCGATTTCTCCGGACTCCTGCGGCTTGGAAGCCGTCTTCTTAAAACCACCCGAGCTGCTGCTTGCTCCGCCCGTCGTGCTCTTCCCCTTGCCCCAGTGGCTGCGCCAGCCTTCCTTGAAGGCGGTATCCGCCAGCGCCTTGGATTCAAAGGATTTATATTTCGCATCCTGAACGCCGTTCACCTGCTCCTGGCATTCCTTCCATGTTGCGAATACGCCTGCTTGCTTGCCTACCCATACGACATAATATTTTGATTTCGCCATTAGCGTGTTCTTACCACCTTTACCAAACGTCCATTCCTCTATTAAATCGAAAAATGCAGCTCCTGTCCACCCGAACGACAGAATTAAACAAGCGTAAATGGCTGAAGCCGTCCTCTAACGGCAAAGCTACCGTTTCGCGGGTGGGATATAAGCCCATTTATAAGTATGAAGCTTATAAATGCTTATATTTTGCAAAAGAGCGACCAGCAGCGCTGATCGCTCTTCCTTAATGAGTAGTTCCTTAATGAGTAGCTCCTTAGTCCCGACTAGCACCAAGGAAACGCAGTATAAACAGAAACAGATTGACGAAATCAAGATAAATGCTCACGACGATCATTGGAATGTCCTCATCGCTAAAGCCTTGGCGAGTAAGACGCGAGAAGTCAAACAGCGTCCAACCGATGAAAATCAAAATGCCGAAGCCGGATACCATCAGCTCTGTCGTTCCCGAGAACGGAAGGAATAAGCCAACGAGCGTCATGAGTACAAGCACAATGGTTGAAGCGAACAAGAAGCCGCCAAGGAATGAAAAATCCTGCTTCGACTTAATCGCATAAAGCGCCGTGCCGCCAAAAGCGAGTATCGCAACGCCAAGGCCCTGCAATACCAGCGAAGCGCCAAGGATGCTAATGTAGCTAACAATGACGAAATACATCGTCAGGCCAGAGACGAACATAAAGCTGTACATCAGCGTGTAGCCGATCGATTTCTTTTTCCGTAAAAAGAGCAATGCAATCAGCAAACCGATTTCCACAATATACAGCGGCATAGCTAGTACAGGTGGAACGACCTGACCGATCAAGAAGCCGACAAGCGATACGATCAGGGAAAGAAATAAGACCCGAAAAACTTTCGGCAGTAACAGCTGCGACGAATGAATCGTATACATAAAACAAGCTCCTTTAATAGTAAATTTAGTTTATTCTATTATCTAGTTTACACCAATTCCCTCAATAATAACACTCTATGTAAGCATAGCTTTTCAAAAGGTTATGCTGTTTATCGACTGAATATTTACAGATATAAGAAATAAGCCACCAGATCACAGTGATCGGCGGCTTATTCTCATTTGCAAATGAAAAGATTAGGAATGCTGCCCGTGATACATCATGGGCTGAGTTTGCTGGCCGCCAGCCGGCATCTCGGAATATGTCTTTTGACACATCATATTAGAAATTCGCGGAATGTATACCATTTCTCCTGCATTCAATTGAGCCGGGTTAATATGGGGATTGGCTTCCTCCATTATTGCATGAGGGACATTATATTTGTGACAAACTGCCGCCAGCGTCTCACCATGCTGAGCCTGGTGCTGGGCATATATCATGTCGTCCGAGCTGCCTTCTCTAATAAAAGGGAACAAAAATGGTGAGAAAAAGAAAAACGGGAACAGAACACGGTTAGGAAAAAAGGGATGCGGGAACGGACGAAAGAAAGGACGACCGAACCCACCACCAAAGCCACCACCAGGAATAAATGCACGATCCATAATAATACCTCCGTTTGATATAGTCATTTGTCTATATAGCGTATTATTTTGGGCGCCATTGGTGACAACTATTTTTGAAAATTGGACGAATGGGTGTTAGCTTGACAGCTCCAGCCACTGTTCCAAACGCTGATCCAGCCCCGCTTGCAGCTCTTCCCGCTCCCTCCATTTCTTTTCAAGATTTGCCGTATCGCCCATATGCTCGATTTGTTCCAGCTCTGCATCTGCTATCGCAATTTCGGCTTCAAGCTTTGCAATCTCCCGCTCGACATGCTCAAGTTCTGTCTTGTACCTTAACGCACTCGAATGGGTTGCTGTATTTGCCTGCTGTGTTTTCTGCTTATTAGCGGGTGCTTCGGCATCAGCAGCAGTACTTCTATTCGAGCGCTTCTTCTCCATGCCTGCGCCACTGGCTGCTCCTTGCGTTCCTTTTACGGTTGAGTTTGCTTGAAGCCGTTCCTCCCGCTTTGCCTTAAAATCATCATAGTTGCCTATATAAGTGGCGACCTTTCCTTGTCCCAGCTCCCACACCCGCTTCGCCAAGCGATTGATGAAATAGCGGTCATGCGAGATCGCAAGCACCGTGCCCGGGAATTCCTCCAACGCCTCCTCCAGCGCCTCGCGCGATGCCACATCCAGATGGTTGGTCGGCTCATCGAGCAGCAGCAGATTTGGCTTGCGTCTTACAAGCAGCGCGAGCCGCAGCCGTGACCACTCTCCACCGGAAAGCGCTGCGAGCGGCTTGAATACGTCCGCCCCATAAAATAAATATTTGGCCAGCACATTCCGTGCTTCGCCTTCCTCCAAGCCGCCCTCCAGACGGAAATGCTCCAGCACGGTTTGCTTATTGCCCTTTAACGGCTCCTGCTGCGCCAAATACCCGATTTCCAATCGTGTTCCCTGCTCCACTTGCCCACTGTCAGGTTCCATCTCGCCTAGCAGCAGCTTGAACAGCGTCGTTTTTCCGGAGCCGTTATCGCCAAGCAGCACGACTTTCTCGCCATATAGCAGACCGCCCTCTGCCTCCTGTAAAATCATTCGTTCCCCGAACTGCTTCGTCAAACCTTCAAACGAAATGACATTGCGTCCAGAACGGTCAAGCGGCGACAGCTCAAACTCAGCTGTATTCCGCTCTAAAACCGGGCGCTTTACCGTTTCTATTCGCTCTAGCGCCTTACGGATCGACGCCGCACGCTTGAAAAACTTCCCGTTGCCGCCGATGCGGCCCCATTCTTCCAACTGGCGAATCGTTTCTTTCATTTTTCGAATGACTTTCTGCTGCTCTTGGAACTGGGCAAATTGCTGGAGCAGCAGCTCCTCCTTCTCTTTCAGATAACCGCTATAGTTGCACAGATAGGTATGGGCTTCGCCATCCTCCAGCTCAATCATTTTTGTACCGACGGTATCGAGAAAGTAGCGGTCATGCGATACGATCACACAAGCGCCTTCATAGTGCTGAATGAACTGCTCCAGCCATTCAATTCCTTTGAGATCGAGATGATTTGTCGGCTCATCCAGGAGCAGCAAGGCTGGACGTACAACGAGCTGTGAAGCTAGAACAATACGAGTTTTCTCGCCGCCCGACAAGCTTCCGAAGCTCCGCTGATCGTAGCTGCGATCAATGCGCAGGCCGCTAGCAACCTGATCAATCGCCGTATCCATGTCGTAGCCGCCGCCTTGCTCGAATTTTTCCTGTGCAACAGCGTATATTTTCAGCAGCCTCTCCATTTTCACAGGGTCATTTGCCGCTTCTTCCCCCGCCATCTCTCGCTCGAGCTCCGACATTTCCTGCCTGCAGGCCATCAGCTCGCGAAAGCCGTAAGCCATCACCTCATATACGGTAAGCGATTCAAACGCCGCTGGAATTTGCGGCAAGTAGCCGATTAGCAAATCCCTTTTCACAGTCAGCAGCCCATCATCGACCTGCTCATGTCCGGCAATCAGCCGAAGCAGCGTCGATTTGCCACTGCCGTTGCGGCCAATGAGCCCTACCTTCTCTCCCTCCTGAAGCTGAAGCGTTATGCCATCCAGCACCAGATTTGCCGCGTGGTATTTTTTTATTTGTTGTACATTTACAATGATCATTTGAAGAGCCTCCTATTTGATGAGGAAGACCCTAGCTTGAAAACACAAGGTGAAACGGCTGTCGTCATCCTCTGACGGCGCAGCGCGTTTCATTCCGAGAATTATAGAGAAAGGATAGAAACATCACAAACTTTTCTATAATTCAAAAAGAGCCGCAGCAACAAGCCCGCGACCCTTCGAATAGCAAAGCAATCCGTTGTGGTTAAGGTAGGCGTCTTCTCGCGAATGGTATATCCGTATGATTAAAAATGGACAGACTGATCCCGTTCGCGGAAAATGCATGCATAATGCCAGCCATAGCAATCGGCAGCTGGCTAATTCGGTTATTGACCCATTCGTGATTCACCTACCTCACCTCCCTTTACGTTAGTGTTTCTAATTTAACATATTTTGTGGTGCTATGGCAATCTAAAAAATAGATTAAACGTTTGTTTCACCGAAGAAATGTATCTTCTTAAACTATCCTCCGTCTCTTGCCCATCAGGGTTTTTTATGCGCGATTTAATCTTTGCCACTTCCCAAGCAAACATAAAAAATTTAATTATAATCATAATCCTGCATCGTAAAAACAATTCATGCATGATAAAATAACATTGTTATTTTTTATGAGGAGCTGAGAACAATCACATTAAGCAAAGCAGAAATGACCGAAACACGGCTGCTCGCCTTTGCCAAAGCAGAGTTTATGGAGAATGGATTCGCAGGCGCAAATATGCGCACGATCGCCCAGAAGGCGGGAATGACTACAGGCGCCATTTACCGCTATTTTCCCGATAAAAACGCGCTGTTCGCCGCTTTAGTCAGCCCTACTGCTGATGAGATCAAACAGCATTTCGAGAAGCTGGCGCACTTCCAAATGAGGATGCTGGAGCAACATAACAAAATAGAGGAATTTGCAGAGTCTAGCGATGGCTTGCTTCAAGTCGTAGACTTCATTTTCAACCGGTTCGAGGTGTTTGATTTATTAATCAATCGTTCAGCCGGCTCTGCGTGGGAGCATTATATCGATTCCTTAATCGAGCTCGACCTTACCTCTACCCAAGCCTACCTTGAAAAAATGGTGCAAAGGAAGCTGCTGGCACAAAGCCCTCCGCCTCGCCATCTTGCTATTCTTGTTAAGCAAAGCTATAAGCAGGTGCTGGAAATCGTAGCTTCGCAAATGAGCCGCGAGGAAGCGCTGGAATATATGCAGCTGTTGATTCCTTTTTTATATGCGGGATGGAGTACGGTTCTAGGAAAAAATACATAAGAGGAGGAAAACAACATGAACCGCTTCGCGATCGGACATGTCTTAATCAAAACTAGGCAGCTTCAGCTGGCTGTGAAAAACTTTCAACAGCTCGGTTTCACCGTAACCTACCGCACTGATCCTTCCAAAACACATAATGCACTTATTTATTTGCAGGATGGCTCTTTTCTTGAGCTGTTCAATCCCAAGCCCATTAATCTTCCAGATCAGCTGCTTCGAACTGTTTTTCAGCTGCTTCGTCCTCTCCATCCAGCCATGGTTAATCGTTTCCTCTATTATTTGAATAGTCAGGAAGGCTTAAATGATTATGCGCTGGATAGCGTTCAGCCAGAGCAGGCCGAGGCGAATGTGCGAGAAATCAGTCAGACTGGTGCCAGGCTCGGCAAAACGATCAAAAAGAGTAAAACCTTGCCTGATGGACGCAAGCAAACCTGGTGGCTGGCCGTTCCCAAGGAACCTCGTTTGCCTTTTCTAATGAGTGCGTATGATCCAGAACTAGCGTGTACAGAGCAAGAAATCACACATAACAATGGCGCGCTCGGTATAGATAGGCTGGTCATTGATGTGCCCGACCTCGAACACTGGATTGGAAGCTATAAGCTTATTTTTGCGGGAGCCGAACTTTCAAGGAAGGGGCAGCAATGCTCGTTTATTTTGGGCAAAAAGCATACCGTCGTGCTCCGGCTGGCTAAGCAGCATCGGCTGGCAGAAATTCACTTAATAACGTCGATTCCGTTAAAAAATGAGCTTCGGCTCCAGCCGGATTTGTCCCATGGTGCGGCAATTATTATGAAGTCGGTATAAGTGGACGGAGTATCTTCCCTTAGTCAGCAGCTCCGCTGCCTTTGGATTTCCACTCCAATTCCGGAGTTTGCTGCTTTAGCTTGTACAGCTCATTCAATCGTTCAATGAAAAATGCCTGAATACTTTCGATATGATCATCTGTTGATAAAAATTGCAGCAGGCTCTTGTCGTAATGAATCATTGACCATGCGGTGTGATCGTCGATATCTTGCGATGACCAGCCTTCATTTTTCTCTAAAAAACTTTTCATAGCTTTTATAAAGGCTGGTCGATTAGGGCATTTAGGATTCACCTGAAACATAATAGAAATAATCGGATAATCCTCTTCCGACTGATGAAATCCATAATTAATTGCACTGAAATTTCCTTGGTCATTTTGTTTCATATAGCGATATTCTTCCTTCAATTGTACAAACCGGTTTGTCCATGAGGTCGAGCGGTTAAAAAGCTTAGTTATGGTATGCTCCACTGGACCGTCCAGACATGCGTCCATCATTCGAACGATTCGCTCCATGTTTTGAATCGCATACATATCCTGTGGCAGAAAACGCCTGCTGTCATTCAACCCAATCTCCTCCATATACTCTAAAATCATATCAATAAGCTCGCTGCGCTGCGTTTGCAGCCAGTTATAAACTTGAAACCAACGGAGTTGATGAAAGGTCGCCTGATTGCCATTTTGTAAAATATCCGTCTCTCGCTTGGGGTCGTAAGCTTTCGTTATGTAAATGAGATGCGTGCTGCAGCCATCAGCCTCATAATTGCGCAAATGATCTGCATAACGCTTCAACTGCTGATCTCCCTCACCTGTGCCTAGCTTATTCTCGATAAAAATAATATGAGATTGTTTGCCCTCTGCAAAACGGATCATCATGTCAGGCCTGCTATCGGTTACATGGTCGATCTGCTTCCCATATGTTTTCTGAGTAGTGATTTCATGAATATTCGTTGAAGCTACATTAATCGTCGTAAGATAATTCAGAAAATCTTGCAGCATTCCTTCTTTTTCAAACACTTCCGCAAAAATCTCTGTAAAATAATCCTCCTGCTGATTGCGATCTTTGCTGCTCAGCAAGTGATAAAGCCGCTTAAATAATGTGCTCATTGCTGTTTCCCATCATTTAGCTTCGCTATGTCTGTTTGTCCAAGGAGATAATCGATGCTTACGCTGTAAAGTCTCGTTAATTTATACATTTTCATCACCCAACGCCATCATATTGTATACCATTACTTATTCCAAAATAAAAAACCGCTCCAGCGGAAGCGATTTAACAAATAGCTATATCACGTATATTACGGCATTATTCCTCTGTGTCAATTATATCAATAATTTCACGAATATCTCTTATGTTCAGTGCTTCCGCAATTCGCTCGATATGGGCAAAGCTAATACTTTCACGCTTTCCATTAGCCAGTTCGCTTAATGCGGCATGACGAACATCAGATAAACGCGACAATTCACGGAGGGAGATTTTACGACCCTTGGTTAACTTCTCTATTTTCACAACTACTCTCTTAGCCATTCTAAATCACCATCATCCTATAAACTCTTCTTGACTATACGCATTAACGTACCATATAATAATTTCAAATTCGGTACTCATATGCGTATCACTTGGGAGTTTTAACAGTTGGCAAGGGGATCGTTTGTGTAAGGAGCCTCCCTATTCCGCTTATCTAAAGGGGCTCCTAATCGTTTATTTTATAACCTTAACGTTTCAAATAACGCTCATAGGCGGCTTGCTGAATTTCCAGCGCTCTTTCAATGCCCAGCTCCTTCATTTGCTGAACGTATTTATCGTAGCTGTCGGCAGACTCATTGCCTAAAATAATTTTCAGCTCCGCTTCTTTAACCAAAGCGTTAATATCGCTCATAATGCTGCTCATTTCATCCGCTTCCTCAGCCGTAGGCGTCACCGGCGGCAGCAGATGGCTCTCATGATTCGTATTTTTCCAGATGCCCAGTGCTTCCGTCGTCTGCTTATACTTCGTTGGCAGATTACTATCCTGCTGAATCATGGGGAAGTTGGTGCCATGCGAATATTGCAGCATCACCTGGTCGCTGGCGAGTCCATTCGGGTTGTTGACGACCAAATCCGTATAGACAGGCTTGCCGTTGTCCAGCTTATACGTGACCCCTTCCAGACCATAGATGTTCAGCATGCTTCCTTCAGTGGAATAGGCGTAATCCAGCCAACGGATGGCTGCTTCTACATTTGCCGCAGTAGCGGCAATCGCTGCCGAGCTCGTACCTGCATAAGCATTGTCCAGCTGACCGAACTCTGGTAGCTCCCCTTTTGCCGCTGCTGGATAAGGGACGGCAACGAAGTTCGCCTTCGGATCTGTCTCCTGAGCCGCAGCATTGTATTTTTCAATGTAAAACTGCCAGCCAATCGTTGCTCCGCTGCTGCCAGAGGACATCTTTTTATCAACAGTTGCCGCATCGATGGAAGCAAAATCCTTGTCAATAAGCCCTTCCTTGTACCACTGGCTCATCGTTCTTAAATATTCTTTATATTGCGGCTCGACATAGCCGTACGTCACTTTTCCATCATTGACATAGAAATTGCCCATTACGCCAAACGCGCCGGCAAAACCGCCCGTGCGCTCGCCCAGAAACATCGTCCGGAACGTAACAGGTGAGCTGGCGTTTTTCTTATCTTTAAACGCTGTCAATACGGTATGCCATTCATCGATTGTTTCTGGGATATCCAAGTTCAGCTCGTCTAGCCAATCTTTGCGGATAATAGGTCCGCCATATACACGGCCAGTATCTGAACGAATGAAGGGGAAAGCATAATACGTGCCATCATCCGTCTTAATCATTTTATCGATGTCCGGATTTTCCTGAAGCACTTTCTTCAGATTTGGCGCATATTGATCCATTAAATCGTTCAGCTTTAAAATATACCCCTGTTCCACCGCCCGGTCAGGTCCGCCGGGATATTGCAGCCACGTATTTAGAAAAATATCAGGAAGCTCTCCCGAGGTCAGCAGCAGGCTGAACTTTTGATCCGTCATCGGCGTTCCGCCCAAATGCTTGATTTTAACACCGGTCCGCTTCTCGTATTCTTCATCAATCGGCTTTACTTCTGGCGAACTGCCAAGCTGCTCATCCATAAAAGAAAGCTCGACATTCCCCTGCATAGGATAAGAAAACACGCCTCCTATTTGATTATTGACATTATGATTAACAGCACTCTCATTATTGCCGTTTGAATTCGAATGGCTGCAGCCAGTTGCCAGCATGATGAAACTCAGTAGAAAAAGGACAGGCTTGCCTACCGTTTTTTTGCTGAACCATTTTGCCAATATAAAGACCTCCGTTTGCATGTATGTATGTTTCAGCTCCGCTAAACTTGTAGATTTTTATATTTGCCCGGTGTAATTCCCTCATATTTCTTGAATACACGAATGAAGGCGCTGCTGCTGGAAAAGCCCGATTTGGCTGAAGTCTCTTCTATGCTGGCTCCTTGCTGAAGCAGCAATTTCGCCTTTGAAGTACGCGTTTGGCTGATGAAGTCATGCAAGCCGACCTCCATCTGCTCTTTAAACAATCGTGATACGTATTGCGGGGTAATGCCGAACTCGGCCCCAATCATCGATACGCTGAGATTGCTATCATCAAAGTTTTTTTCTACGTACTCCGCCACCTGTTCTCCAATTCCCGTATTGGATAGCAAAGCTAGCTTTTCATTGATTTTATCGCACACCATTTGCAAAATTTGCAGCAGCTCCTGCCGGAACTCCCCTCTCGTTGTACAGGCGAGCAGGCGTTTCATCGGGCGCGATTCTTCCCATATTTGTGCATGCTGGGCTTCAAGCGGGACGGATTTCATCATGGAGCTCGCCAAATCGATCATCGCACATTTGACCATTTCAATGGAGGATTGGCTGCTGAACACCTGGTTCAAAATCCCGTCTACCTTCTCGGTCGCTTTTTCCAGATCCCCCGTCTTAATAATGTTGATAAATGCAAGCTCATCATTGATTGACAAATAATATTCTGCTTCCAGCGGCTCAATATCTCCATACCAGATCGACACATTTTCTTCCGAAAATAATCGGTACTCTTGGGCTTCCAGCGCTTGCAGATAGGCATGGTGTATGCCGGCTACACCTAACTCCTGCTCGCTCCCCGCCATAAAAATTTGCAAGCGGTAGCGCTTATCGGTAAATTCCAGCGTTTTCACCAAAGCCTGCTCCATATCCTCTTTCCAGACGGAAATTCGCTCAGGGTGAATGTTAATAACCGCAGCAAGCATGCCGTCCATATCGGTAAAGCTTAGGCTATGAAATTCCTGGGCAACATCGAGCATAATATTGGATACGATAAAATGGGATAAATTCATCGACGTCACACTTGCATCGTCTGGCCCAATATCGAAGAGCAGCACGGCAAAATGCTCCGAACTCCAATTCAAATGATAACGTCCCGCCGCCTCTTGGGCAGACAAGCCCTCCTCTGCCTGCCCTTTGAGCAGCCTTGTTAAATAGTAGGCCTGCAGCACCCGAAGCTGCTTGTATTCACGGCTGCTCATATCATCCCGTTCGCGAATCGTCGCCAGCGCATTTTCCCTAATAAACGAAAACTCGTCTGCCCGCCACATGCTGCGCTCCTGCTTGGAGTAGGAAAAAACATTGACCAGCTCGCGAACAGGATTATAATTTCGGCGGGCAACATCATAAATGACGACCCCGCCAATTAAAAAACAGACCAGCAAGCCAAGCAAATTCAAATTGCGAATTTCCCTCGCTTTTTCCCAAAAGGTATCTGAAGGGAAAACGCTTACATATTTCCATTCAGACGTATCCGAGGCAATATAGGAAACCATATTTTCCGTGCCGGCAATAGTCAAAAGGGAAGAATCCGCTGCTTCATCGTCTGTCTCCACCATAGAAAAAATCGACGGACTTTCTATTTTATTATTTTGAAACATAATTTGGTTCGCTTGATCGACGATGTAGACGTCCCCATTGTTTACCCAATCGACATTCGCCAGCATTTTTTGCACGGTACTGCTATTTAAAGCGATGAATAGAACGCCTCGCGTTGTGTTCTTTTCCTTTATACTCGCTAATGGCTTAATTAACAATACCATATTTCCTACCCGTTTAAATTGGATAAAAGGCCTCAGCTTCCCCGATTGCATAATCGGCGTGTCCAAAATTTGCTGCCATTCCTGCTCGCTGATGTTAAGCTGCTGGCGGTTCATCTCATAAAATAAGGCCGAATCCGCGTAGGTTTCATCTGTAAGCATCGTACCCAGCTTCCCGGAATACAAATAGATCCCTTTTATAAAATGGTTAGCGGATTTATATTTGCTCAGCTCCTGTTGTATTTTAAAAATTTGAAAGGACTCCTTCTGCTCCGAGTCCGGATTCATGTTCAGAAAGGAATTCACGTCATTATGAATAGACAGCAGCATAGCCAGCTTTTCCGCTTGGCTAATTTCACTGTCCACCATATATTTAACCTGTTTGAGCATCGCACCGCTAGCTCGCTGAATTTCATACTCTACTACCTTTTTCGTTTGGGTGTACACGACAGCGCTAATTATCAATGGGATGAGCATGATGATGGCATAGGAAATAATCCACCTAAACGCAATGCTTTTGCTAAAAACAAACTTCTGCTGTTTCATACTTTGCCTCCGCAAGTTGAGCCCTCTTACCGCAAGCGTAAACGGCTGTCGCCGTCCTTTAATGGCGTGGCGCGTTTCAGTCCCAGAAATATAGAGAAAGGATGGAGTAGCATATCCTTTCCTATATTTCAAGGTGAAACGGCTGTCGCCGTCCTTTAACGGCGCGGCGCGTTTCAGTCCCAGAAATATAGAGAAAGGATGGAGAAGCATATCCTTTCCTATATTTTAAAAAACCTGCTCTGCCCTAATAGGAACTTCATAAAGTTCCCCTAGTAGCAAAGCAGTATTTGAAAGTCGTGAACTATTCACTTTGTTAGAACACTCGGAATACAGGGTCATCTGCCAAAAAATAAACCGGAAGCTTCGGATACTTCTCCGTTAGCCATTCAGCTAAATATTCCATCCCCGGCGCTTCGCTCTCGGCATGCCCGAGCATAATTAAAGCTTTGCTGTGCCCTTGGTGCAGCGCATCCCTTATATATTCTGGCGTTTCCCACTCAGGCCCTTCGCCAGCTATAATCAAATCCACATTTTCTTGCTGGAGCAAGGGAATCGCCAAGCTTCCGCCCCCACTGTACCCTACCAAAACCCCTATACGTTTGCACAGCATTGTGGATTCCCCTGCGACCCGCACATAGGGAATGTGCAGCCTGCTCTTCAAATATTCAGCTACATCTCCCAGCTGCATGGCTGGTATGTCCACAATGGCCCCTACTGTTTGCATTTCGGAAGCGACCCAACCGAGCTTACGCAACAATCCAATCATGATAGGGTCCGGCTGGTAGCGATGCATATAATCATGAAAGCGAAAAATGCCGACATCTGCTTGTTCAATAGCAGCCGCTTTGGCCTCAACAACAGCATCGTTGCGAATCCAATCTCCGGCCTTATGGTGGCTATAAAAAATCCCCTCGTGCGATACGATTAAATTGGCGCCCAAAGCGGATGCCCGCTCAATAATAAATTGCGAGGCTGTAAAGGCTGTAACAATCCCTGTGACTACGGTATGCTCTTGACCAAAGAGCAATCTATCAACGGTAGAAGCAGGAACCTCTAGGCCTGCTTTCAAATCTTTCATCACATGTCCAATGGTAATGTTCATCGCGGCCACCTTTCATGCAGAATTAGCATAACGGAAAATGCCGTACAAATCAATTTCATTCGCAACCGAGCATTTAGGTTAATATATTTTGCGGTGATGCTCATCTTCTATGCCGCTTTTGCGCCAGAAGTACGTATTGATTTGATCCCGCCATTCCTCAGCATGCCGAGCCTGCTCCCGCAAACGCTCCTCTACCTGCAAGTACAGCCCTTCCTCTAACTGCCCCTCTAGGGTGCTCCAAGCTGCCCGCAATTGCGCCGCCCGCTCCACCCCTTCAAAATGAGTATCATATATATGCTGAATGACCGTCTTTCCGGAATGAAGGACATGTGTATACGGAACATGATGAAAAAATAGCAGCAGCTCATCCGGACAATGCTCCAGCGAATTATAGACTTCCGCATTCGCCCCCATATATTGCGCACTGTATCCGGTTCCGGTCTGCACCGTGCGGTCAACGCCTAATCCTTTGTTGTCTGCAAAATGATACGTTCCCCACGGCGAATATTCATAACCATCGACGTTAGGACCGTAATGATGGTTCGGATTGACCATCCAGCCAATGCCAAGCGGTGCGGTATACGACTCATAAATGCTCCACGAATCCATCAGCAGTCCGCGAGCGACATCATGAACGGCTGTATCCAAAGTTAGGGTCAGCTGTATCCACTCACTCGCAATTTGTTCTGCCGTTAAATCCGGGTTCCATGCCAGCCTTCCGTAGCCATATAAATTAGCTTGAGCCAGCAAATGCCCACTCCAGTTTGAGTCTGCTCCTACATTAGTGACGGCTGCCATCCCGTTTATCGGGTTGCCCCACAAGGAGCCGTCCACTACACGCTTGACCGGAGCCTGCTTACCACCTGCATACGTATTAAACTCCAAAATTTCCTTCCATTGAGGAACAAGATAACACAGATGCCGCTGCTGCCCTGTATACTCCTGTGTAATTTGAAATTCAATGAGCTGATTCGTATGTGCAAGCGCGCCAAAGAGCGGCGATACAGGCTCTCTGACCTGAAAATCAAGCGGACCGTTCTTAATTTGCAGCACGACATTATCGTTAAATTTTCCATCCAGTGGTTTAAAATGGTCATACGCCGCCCGCGCACGGTCGGTCGTGCGGTCACGCCAATCCTGCTTGCAGTTGTAAACAAAGCAGCGCCAAATGACGATGCCGCCATGCGGCTCCAGCGCCTGCGCCAGCATATTGGCTCCCTCTGCATGGTCGCGGTCATACGTAAAGGGACCCGGGCGATTTTCAGAATCGGCTTTGACCAGAAAACCGCCAAAATCCGGTATGGCTGCGTAAATTTCCGAAGTTTTATTGCTCCACCAGGCTTGCACATTCTGATCCAGCGGATCAGCCGTCGCAAGCCCGCCGATCTGAATCGGGCTCGCGAAATTGATGCTGAGGTACAAGCGAATGCCGTAAACTCGAAAAATATCAGCGAGCTTCGCCACTTGCGGCAGGTAGGTCGGCGTAATAAACAGCGTCTCCTCCTGATGAACATTGACATTGTTAATCGCAATCGCATTAATGCCAACCGAAGCCATCATTCTGGCGTAATCGCGCAGCCGCTCCTGATCCTCCGTAAAACGATTATTTTGATATAAAAAAGAGCTTCCGGCATAACCACGCTCAATGCTGCCGTCGAAATTATCCCAATGATTAATCATCCGCAGTCCGTTTACCGGAGCGCTGACGAGATCAAGCTCATCGATTGCCGCGCCTGTGCCTATAAGTCTCAGCAAATGAAATACGCCATAAAGCACACCTGCTGGAGATGCAGCACCGATTGCTAGACAGGAATGAGCAAAACTCGTGCGAATAATGAACCCTTCCGCTTTTGCGGCCTGAATATCTTTTTCGCGAAACAAGCTTGGATAGCGCACATTTAAGGAATCAAACGTTCCGAGCGAGATATAACGCTGCCCCTGCTCGGCAACGGCTGACACGGAATGGCCCAGCATAGCTTCTAGGCCGAGCTTTAGTTCAGCCGCCGCAGCCTGAATCGTTTCCTGTTCTTCCAAGGAAACGATTGCGCCGCCCCACTGCCGATACTGCTCCAATTGCGCACCTGGCAAAGCCTTGTTATAGCTTAGCCAAGCATGATAGCCGCTTTCCGCTGACTTATGTTTCCTCTCAGTCTCATTCATCTTTTTAGCACCTCGCCTTATTGTTTGAATTTGCGTTAGCTGCTTTTGACAAGCGAATAGTCAGCCGACTTTTCATATAGCCACAAAATGGCGGTCACGCCGCGGGGGTAATATTTGCTGCCTACAATTTGACCGGACAACACCTGGTCGCTCCAGCACCAATAGGACAATTCAGGATGCAGCAGCCAATCGACATGAGCCGAATCGGCAAGCTGACCGCTCTCCTCCCACGGCATATCCATAATTTCCCTTGCAATAAATTGACATAAATAAATTTTGCTAAGCCATGAATTATTGCTTGTGGAAGATAATTTCCACGCTCCGTCGTCAAATAGGCATACGCCAGGCACAAGCACCGTTTTCAAATGAAGGTGAAGACTGCTCAAATAGTCTGCAAATCTGCCATTTGGATCAAGGGCCTCCTTGCAGCCCGTAAACAGTGGAAAGACCAGCCCTTCAATCGCAGGAATGATGCGCGAGTGATTATTTTCACCGATAATAGCCGGTATATAGCCTTCTTCTGTCAAAGCAGCTGTAATGGACGCCGCACATTTATCTGCTTGACCGCCAGCCTCTGTCGACAATTCTAGCAAGCCTTCTGCTTGGAACAGGCGCTCGAGCGCCACGTAAGCGGCCCAGCATTTTCCCGCCATATAAATATTGTTGCGGGACTGGCCCAAAGAGGTATCCAGACTGTCATAGGTGGAAATTTCGGCCCCGCCCTGCGTACGCGTGCTGTCCAGCGCCATGAGTCCGTTACGCTGCTCCCTTACCGGATGATCCCGGTTCAGCATGCTCTCAAAGCAGGAGCGGATGACCGGCAGCATGTTTGCCGTAAACTCCGCATCCTTCGTTTGCTCTATATATACAAGCGCCGTACAAAGCCAATTGACCAGCTCTTCATGGGACATATAAGAAAAGCAGTCGTCCAGCCCCGCCAGCTCATACGCCGAATATTGCGGACGCGAAAAAACATTCGCCACGCCGACATCATGGGTGAACGTTATACCTCCGGGAAATGGCTCCTGTTCACCAGGAAACGTCACCTGATCCTCGTAGCTGTACCTTTCTACGAACAGCTCCAATTCGTTTCTTACCGTCCAAGGATTCATGATCAATTCAAAAAACAGCTGATCCACCGTTAAATCCAGCGTATTCATCATCCGATATTCGCCTTCATTCACGATCCATAGCGCTTTGCCGTCATGGTCCAGCATTTGGGTGCTTCCGTAATAGCTGTGAATAGCGTGCGAGAGCATAAACTTTTGATCGACCGAAAGCTTGGAATCATTAATCCATTGATCTGCATGCTGACAAGAGAGAGTCAGCTCCTGAAAATGCTCCAAGGCGTACGCAGCCACGCTGTTGATATTTTTAAAATAACGGGTGTATGCATAGGAGGCTTCAATGCCTGTTGTGACAATGCCATCGCGATAGAAGCAAATCGCAAACTTGTACGTGCGCGTCTCGCCCGGCGGCACCTCCATTAGAATGGCTCCGGTTCCGCCCAAGCCAAATGCATAGTTATGCTCATAGCGCTCATCCAAAATTTTCTCCATCGTAAATCCCAGCGCACTCTGAACATCGTCCGCATCGCAAGCGATAGCGGTCAAGCGGCCTTGCCCGATGCCTTCAAATTGCCCTCCGCTCGTATCGCCCAGTCTGCGCATCGCACTGTAGGGATCACTGCCTTCATACCCAATAAAGCCTCTTCTGGAGGTGGATCCTTTGCTGTTGTCCAGCGTCAATTCAGCGAACACAGCCGGAACGATCGCTTGCTTCAGCTCCTCTGGGCTGGCTGTTGCCGGATCTGGTACCGAGCGGACAGGAGAATAAATACGCAGCATTACATCACCCGCCTGCCATGTATCTGTACCTGCGCCGAGCGTTCGCGAAATTTGATCGTCATTAAATGCTCTCAGCTTAGCTGTCGCCTGCTGATCCTTATCGCTTGGCTCTACTTTTTCCACATCATATCTGGAGCTTTCGTCGGCGGCCGCTTCAAAAAACGGCAAGGCCTCATAAACGCTTCCATCTCTTGCCTGCATCCCTATATATATGTTCTGATCGGCTGGCTTCCCTAGCTCTGAGGCAAGTCCGCCCTTCTTTCCCTTGAAGCCCAAGGTGAAGCTCGAAAAAGCTCCGATGGGAGAGTGCTGAACATTATAAAATTTATTTTGATTAGCCAATGTTATTACCCCTTCCTAACCGTTATCTAAAATAAAAATAAAGCGTTTGCATGATTTATTTTCATCCTAGCACGTCGGGTTGAGCCGAAGCCATTGTCAAATCGATCAATTATTTACCCAAATCGGGCTAAATGCGCTATACTCGTAGTTAAGCATAGCATGGAAATTTGCGAGGAATGGAACGGAGGCGTTGCATGATGGCAGCCACTTTTATACCGCCTATACTGGGGCAATGCATTAGCGAAGCTATTGTTCCCGATGTCAAAACAACGATAAACCTGTTTGGCATGCATTTGCGCAAAGTAAGCGGACAATGGGATTACCCGGTGCATACCCATCCCCAATATGAAATCAATTACGTGCTTGAGGGCGAGCAATTGTTTATCGTCAATGACCGTCCTTATATCCAGCAGGCTGGGGCCCTCATGTTCCTTCAGCCAGGCGCCTCTCACGCCAGCAAAAGCGGGAACGGCAAACCGTTCACTTATTTTTGCCTGCATTTTGACATCGATGATCGCATGTTTTTATCCTTATTAAGTCGGCTCGATTCTGTCCTTTTTGATACCGACAGCAATGTCGTCCAGCAATTAAGGCCCGCTCTCAACAAAGTTATCGAAATGTCGAGCCAGCTCGCTGAACATTCCGCAGTCAAGCTTACGGAACGGATGCGGCTTCAATCCGCTGTTTTTGAGCTGTTCGGCCAGCTCTGGGAAGCCCTTTCTGCGGAAGCTGACCTCCACTCTTCCGTCTCCTATGAAAAAGTCCAGCTGGCTCATCAAATTCGCGACAAGCTGCAGGGACTTATCTACCAGCAATTCAAGCAGGATGCTACTGCAGTTAACCAGCATTACGGCATTGACGACATTGCGGCCGAGCTTGGCATCAGTGTCTCCCACTGCAACCGCGTGTTTAGGAAGGTTTTTGAAATATCGCCGCGCGTGTTTCTCTCCAAGGAGATGCTGCATGAGGCGAAGGTGCTGCTTAATGATCCACAAATGTCAATCAGCCAAATTTCCGCGATTCTCGGCTACCGCGATATTTCGCATTTTAGCCGGCAGTTCAAGCGCTGGCATGGTGCTTCGCCGAGTGAGTATCGACGTTCGAATGACGAAAATAATAGGACAGCGGCAGCCATGGATGAGATCGAATCCTAGACCGTTATTTTTCATCATCCAGCGCCCAAAGAATAGCTTTTTCGAGGTAAACATTCCAAAAGTCCCATGTATGGGCACCAGGGCTTTCCGTATACGAGATTTCAACATTTTCAGAAACCAGAAAGTTATGGAACTTCTGATTGACGTCGAGTAGAAAATCCTCGGTACCGCAAGCCATATAAATACGAGGAATCTCCTCGTTGCTTCGTTTTAGGTTTAAAATCAGCGCTTCCGGATCTTTATCGCTCCCTAGCAGTTGATTTAAGTCGCCGAATACCCGTGTAAAATAGTTGTAATCAGCTACTCCATCCCGATAATCCTCAGCAGCTCCCGCAATTTGATAGGGTAAAATGGCAGAGGAGAACGCCATAATTTTGCTGAAATTCCCGGCATACTTCAAGCCATTGCGGATCGCACCGTAGCCGCCCATGGATAAACCGCCAATAAAGGTATCTTCTCTTCTTGTCGACAAAGGGAACATTTCTCGTGTAAAGGCGACCAGCTCATTGCCGACATATTCTCCGAACAATTCACCTTTGCCCAGGTCATCCACATAAAAATGATTTTCTCCAGATGGCATGAACACCGCGATTTGATGGTTATTGGATAGCTCCCTAATTCTTGTGTAGCTAATCCAGTCCATACAGCTTCCCGAATAACCATTCAATAAATAGAGTGCCTTCATCGGTTTTTTCTCCGCTACCGCTTGACCCGGTATTTCAAACTTGTCTAATGGAATCAGCGCATTAAAAGTGACTTCTCTTCTCAGCGATTTTGAATAAAAATGAACCTGCATCATTGCCATTGTTCATATCCCCAATCTATTTTTATCATCATTACACGTCGTATTCAACGGTAAACCCGCCATCATCCATATAATGAATCACTGACTTACTCGTCCTCAGATTAATAAACAGCGTGCATTGCTTATTATCCTTCTTCCATTCCAAGCAAACTTCATCGTTTGCCGAATCCAACACGTTAAATTCTCCGTTAAAAGCGTCGTACTCATTTCTGAATCTGATGAGCTTTAGCAGCCGCTGAACCACCTCTTGTTCCAGAGAGGCTTCCATTTCTTGAACGGTATAATTATGGCGATTAATTTCACGGCCTTCTCCGGTTCGGAACACGCTTTTAATATCGTTTTCACCCGCCAGCAGTCCAACATAATAAACTTGAGGGATACCTGGCACAAAAAATTGAATCGCTCTTGCTGCTAAATAGGCATCATCATCGCAATTGAGGACCGAATAATACGAGCATCTGATTTGATGGACGTCGAAACCGTCTGCGGCTTTGTGCTCATCCGACAAGATCAAGCTCAGGTTCGAGCCTCTAGCTAAGCATTCATCCACAACTGCCCTCGCCATTTGGGTATCAATCAGATCGTCTAAATCCGGCTTGACGGGAATGCCGTCATGGCAATCCAGCATGGTGAACTGCTTGGCTGGCCTTGATATGAGATAGTGGCGTAGTGGGCTGCTAGTTTTATTTATCAAGGTGTCAAGTACGATGTAGGGCAATATAAAATCATATATCCAGTACCCACGCTCCGTCAGTTTGTATTGAATCGTGTAATGGGAATGGACCTCGGGCAGCAATTCGATGTCAAGCGATTCAGCAAGCTCCATGATCCAATCTAGAAACGCATAGATTTCCGGTTCCACGAAGAAGCAGCTTGTCCCCAGCTTTTTGATCATATATCCGACTGCATCAAGCCTTACAATCTTTATGTTTTGTTTCTTGAAGTTAGTAAAAAACTCGGTTAGCAAAGCTTTTACCTTCAACGAATGAATGTCTAAATCAATTTGCTCAGATGGGTCCGCTTTTCCAAAGGTCGTCCATACTCGCTCTTCTTGGCCGGATTCATGAATGGTAAAGGTAGAGTACGGCAGCGGTCTCCGCAAAAACATTTTATCAATATCTGCTTGTACCGGCTCCCCGTCTTCCCATATCTTATCTAAAGTGATAAACAAATCGGCGTATTGCGAGTTTCTGCCCTTTTCCAGAAAGTCTTGGAAGTATTCAGATTGTCTTGAGATGTGATTGACCATTAAATCTACCAATACATCAAATTCTTCTCCGATGGCTCTGATATCATCCCAGCTCCCGAAGGCAGGATCGATCTCCAGATAGGTTAATGGCGCAAACCCTCTGTCGCCCGATGACGGAAAAGGAGGTAAAATATGAACACCTCCTTTAAAAACGTCGGAGAAATGTTTCGTCAGCATTTGATGAAGCGCTTTCAGATCACCTCCCATTGAATCAGGATATGTAATTAACTGTACTTGATTTTTCACGGCCATATCAAGTTCTCCTATATTGCGTATTGTTGTTTCAATATGTCTAGCTCAGGTAAATCGACGATGGCACCGGTATATTTTAATTTATAGGCACTAACGGCAAACCCGAACGATAATGCCTCTTTTATTGTGTAGCCTTTAACGGCTGCCGCATAAAATCCCGACCAGAAGGCGTCACCCGCCCCCGTCGTATCAACAATCTCTTTAGCAAAGCTGTCAAATCGCATCGTTTCTCTTCCATTGGAGACGATAGCGCCATCCTTGCCTAAGGTCATAATGACAAGTTTAGCTCCCAGCTCCAAAAACTTTGCGATTTGATTCTCATGCGAATCCTTTCCAAACAGTCTTTCCGCATCATCCTCGGACGGCTTGATAATATCGACTTTATGGATGATCGACTTCACATATTGAACCCCATCCTCGCCCTTTTGCCAGATCATAGGGTGGTAGTTGGGATCAAAACCGACCCCAGATCGTCTTCCCCTACCGCCGAAGCGACGATGGAATGGAACCCTAAGCGCTTAACATTCATCGCGATATTAGAAGGTGATCCGCCGAACAGCTTGTGGTAGTTCATATTATTCTCGTTATCGTCATAAGTCTCGGACATCATGTCGATTAACAGCTCTCCAACGGTTAGAACATCATTCTTCTTAGATGGAAACACCAGTTTATCTTGAAAATGAAACAAACGATTTCCTCCTGTCTATGCTAGAAAGTCAAACCGGCATCGTTCAAATTAGGCGATAAAAATGCAGATGTACGCCTTCCTCATGGGGAGATAACGTTCCCACAAATACACAATCGTTCAACCAACGATATTTTTCCCCTGCTACTTCGAAGGTTGGTGTCGTGTAAATATACACTTCCTTCTCAGAGCCTGATTCCTTAACATAACTTTTTCCTTGATTTAATACTGAAATCAGCGTTCCGTCCTCAGCCTGCAGCGTGTAACGGGCCCAAACCTCGCCAGTACCGTCAGCTCTTGATAAGTTCCAATCCGCCCCGCCTGGCACCACTTTCCCCTTGATGCTTGGCCCTGTGAAATAACCTCCGGTAATCGGTACAACCCGGCGTATACCCGCATGCGTCTGTCCGATTTCTAAGTTCGGATCACAATGGACAACAAGCTCCAATGCGAGTTCTAATGATGGTTGCATATTTTTGCACTCCTTCTCTAAGGGTCCTTACCTCTTATAAGTAGATAAAGGGCTCTTCAGCATCGATAAAGGAGACTGGAATACCTTCGACCAAAGGCTGCAGCCACTGCGCCATATGCTTCATGCCGGACTCCTCGCTTCGTTCATGTCCTATTACCAGCATGGCTTTATTAAGACCAAGCATCTTGGCATCATTAACATAGGCACATAGCGTCCATTCCACAATTTCTCCACACACCATCACATCAAGATTTTTATCCCGCATAAGCTCTATCGGCATTTGTTCTCTGCCAAGTCCCAAGCTGCCACCGCCGACGAGTATGCCAATTCTTGAACACGGCATTGCGGGATCGCCCACGATTTGGATGACCGACATATTTAGCTTTTGCTTGAAAAAATCAGCCAGTTCTCCCAGCGTAGTTTGAGCGATCTCGTACGTATGCGGCTGGTTCTTTTCGATCATTTGCTCCTCCCAACCGATATCCTTCAATAGGCCATCATAGATTCGGTCTGTATGTCCCATATGCATATGATCATGAAATCTCCAAATCGCGATCTTGCTATCTTCGATGAGCTGCTTCTTTGCCAAATAAACGGGGTCATGTTCCAGCCAATCGATTTCATCCTTTCCCGTATAGAAGGTGGGCTCGTGGGTAATGATCATGTTTGCGCCTTGCGCAATCGCCTTTCTGATCACCTCGACGGTAGCCATAAAGCTCGTGACAATACCTGTCACTTCCATGTCAGGTTCACCGCTCATTAGTACATCCCCTGATTTTTCCAATTTATGGTCGCCGCAAGTATCGAATATAACTCTGTCAATCACTTCTTGTACCTTCATAGTCTTCTCTCCTTTATTTGTCCTTTGACTTTCCTTTATCTATCCTTTTACTGCTCCAATTACGACGCCTTTAGTCAAATACTTCTGAAGGAAGGGAAGGACAACTAAAATCGGCAAAATACCAATAACAGCCATTGCCATCCGAACTGCCGTGCTTGGAAGCTCTACGGCGCCGGCACCAATCATACTGCTCGCCTGGTCAGACTTTAAAAATTGAATATTGTTCATTAACTGAATCAAAAGATTTTGAACGCCATAGTATTGAGGCTTCGTTATATAATACAAGGCATTGATCCAATCATTCCAGTACGTCAAGGCTGTAAACAAACCGATTGTCACCAAAACCGGAATGGATAATGGAAGCATAATTCTGTAAAAGGTTTTCAGCTCGGAAGCGCCGTCGATTTGTGCCGATTCGATTAAATCCACAGGCACATTATTTTTATAATAGTTGCGAACGAGCAGAACGTTAAAACCGCTTATCAGATAGCTAGGCACGATTAACGCCCACATTGAATCCTTAATATGAAAAAATTTCGTCCACATCATATAACTAGGGACTACTCCCCCGCTAAACAGCATTGTGAAAAAGACAATAAAGGCCAAAACATTATGAAGCTTAAAGTCTCTTCTTGCCATCGGATAGGCAAGCATGGCGGTCAGAATCGTGCTGACCGCGGTCCCGACGATGGTGACGAAGAAGGATACACCGTAGGCTCTCACAAAAGTTGAAGCGGTTGTGTACATGTACACATAGGCATCCAGGCTCCATTTTTCAGGAAAGTAGCTGTATCCGTTGCTGATCAAGGCCGACTCTTCCGTAAAAGAAGCCACGAAAATTAAAATAAAGGGTAAAAAAGCCGCTAAGGTGATCAAAGACATAACGATGGCTGAGAAATGGGCAAAGGTCCGTTCCCCTCTTGTTTGTATCAACGTAGTTACCCCCTAAAATAAAGCATTGTCAGCATTTACTTTTCTGACAATCGCATTCACAATCAACACAAGAATGAAACCAACTAACGACTGATAGAGGCCGGCTGCTGCGGACATTCCAATATCATTTAATTGAATGAGAGCACGGTACACATACGTATCGATCGTCTGTGTGGTGCTGTACAAGGCGCCTGCATTCATCGGCACTTGATAGAACAAGCCAAAATCAGAATTAAAGATTCTCCCAACCGAAAGGAGTCCTAGTATAATGATCGTCGGTTTCAGCAAAGGCAGCGTTATATTGAAAATTTGCTTCAGTTTGCCTGCGCCATCGATTTTCGCAGCTTCATAAATGCTCTTATCGATGCCAGCGATAAATGCAAAATAAACGATTGAGCCATAGCCCGCAGATTTCCACAATTGAATGATAACTAATATATAGGGCCAATATTTGGCCTCCGAATACCAGCTGATTTCCGGAAGTCCCAACGGACGCAAAATGGAAAGATTAATAAATCCGCTATCCGAATTAAGAAAAGCAAATACGAGATAAGACAGCACCACCATAGATATCAGATTCGGGAGTACTAGACCGGACTGGAAAAACTTGGAGTATACCTTCGTTAACAGCTCAGACATGAGCAAAGCTATAAAAACCGAACAGATCGTGCCTAAAACAATAAAAGCTACGTTATATAAAATCGTATTTCTTGTCATGATGAAGGCATCGCTTGTATTAAAGAGAAACTTAAAATTATCGAACCCAACCCAATCGCTGCCAAATATCCCTTTCGTAAAATCTACTTCTTTGAACCCAATAAAGATTCCCAGCATCGGAATATAATTATTAATGAGCAAATAAAGCAGACCTGGAGCCGCAAGCAGCAGCAGCGGCATCATCTTTTTTAATTCCCGGCGTTTTGCAACCGTAGCATTCATCAACATGTCTCCTTTTGTCTAAGGTGGAGCTTGCACCAGGCTATAAGCTCCACCTTGGACATCTTACTTGTTTTATTGCTTCTTGTTCGCCAGCCAAGCGTCAAGCTGCTCCTGCTTCGCCTTGATAATGGCTTCCGCTCCAGCATTGTTCAGCGCTTCTGTGAATTTTGGTATCGTCGTTTCTGGGTCAAGCGATCCGGTAACCAACCCAGGAAGATATTGATTGACGACATTGTTAATAGAGGTCATTTGCGTTTTCACACTGTTTTGGTCGAAAATAAATCCAAAATACGGAGATCTTTCCGTCTCTTTATTTTCTTTCAGCTTCAGCTCAATATCTGACCAATCTGCACCCTCAAGCTGATACTGAAGAGACTCCGAACCAACAATTCCGGAACTCAAATACGCGGTGTAAGCAACCGTAGAAGCATTTTTGCCTTCCGGGAACTTGACATGATGCTCATCAATCTTCACATAATCCTCGCCTTCGATGCCATACAGCAGCGTGTTAATAAGTTCAGCATCCGTATATAATAAGTTTAAAAACTTCATGGAAGCATCTGGAACTTTACTCCTGCTAGAGACCATCCAAACAACAGCATTGACTGCAATCGTATCGAAATAGAAGGGTGCAATGCGTTTTGTCTCCAGATTCTTTCCCGTTTGTGCGCTAAGCGCTTGTGCAAGAGCCATGCCGCTATACCCTCCCATAAAGGCGAACCCGCGGCCTGAGGATATGATTTCAGAAAATGGACTTGAAGCGGTTGCCGCATCCTTCTGCAAGTACCCTTTGTTGTACCAGTCTCTCATCATTGAAGCGCCAGCTTTAAATTCATCCGTTTCGTAAAAATTCCGCACCTTGCCGTCATTTCCGATGACGACACCGACACCCGTACTGTCCGTCAGAAAGTCGACTTTATGGGTTCCCCTTAACAGCCTCACCAAGCCCGTATCACTAGGGCTGACATTGATGGGTCCGAAAGGAACGACATCTGGAAGCTTTTCTTTCAAGGCATCAAATACCGCCGGCAGATCCTTTACCGATTGGATATCGTCAGCGGACACACCAATTTCCGACATCATATCGGAGTTGTAGACCAAATTAGTTGGAAGCGCCATCCCTTTATTTGCGGGAATCCCATAAATTTGACCATCAATCGTTGTAGCTTCAAGGAGATCATCACCGAAATCCTTATCTAGAATTCCTTTCATTTCTTTCCCATATTGCTGCAGAAGATCATTCATCGGATATAGCTGCTTTTTCGATGCAAAATTCGCGAACTGCTCGAAGCCCGTAAAGATGTCCAACTGCTCACCGCTTTGCAGCGCCAGGTTTACTTTCTGGCTATAATCAGCTGGTCCATACAATTTCAATTCAACCTCTACATTAATCTTTTCCTTCGTAATCTTATTAATAGCGTCCGTTACGCGGCTCAGATCGTCAGGAATTCGGTTAAACGACGGGAGTGCGAATACCACTTTTTCAATCTTTCCAGCAGCCTCTTTAGTCGTTTCGTTCGCGGATTCTGTGCCGCACGCGGTTAACGACGAACCGATTAAGGTTACGGACAAAAGCAGTGCAGTGATTCCCCTCTTTGTGCTCATTTGTTCTGCCTCCATTCGAATAATGAATCTCCTTTATCTTAACTTCAATCCGCTTTCAAAACTTTAATAAATCCGTGCTCTTTTTTAAAAAATAAGCACTCTGCTTCGTATTTGAATCCCGATCTATCTTCTTTACTCGATAAAAAAACAGCAACCTCGCCACCTCTTCTGGGTAACCTAGTTGCCGTTGATTATTTTTTCAGATGTTAAACCTTCAGTACGTTATATTTAGCCCGAAACGCATTCGGAGTGTCGCCTGTGACTTTTTTAAATACAGTGGAGAAATAGGACAGACTGTCAAATCCCGTTTGGGTTGCAATATGGCTAATACTTTCCTTACTATGGATAAGCATTTCTTGCGCAACCTTTACCCGGTACTCATTCAAATACTCCTTGACCGACAAGCCCGTTTCCAGTTTAAAGCGTTTAGCTAAATAGTCCGGCGTTAAAAACACGACTGCCGCTATATCTTCCCGATTTAAATCCTGATCGTAATGCTCTTGGATGAATCTTTTTGCCTTTTCAACGACACCTTCAGAAGCTAGGATCAGCTTTAGAAAATCAATCGTTGTATTCGTTACATAATTTGCCCATTTCATGAATTCAAATACACTGCCATTCGAGCTTTGAGCCAATTGCTGAGCGACCTCATCCGAAAATAATTTATGAGCCTGAATATTGTTTTTATACAGTAGGGCATAGACAACCTGTACGAAATCTTGGTGTATGGCACGTATTGTATTTACATCCAGTTTATTTAGGGACGCAAGCAGCTCTAGTTCCTTTTTCAACAAATGAACGATCTTCACTCTTTCCCCTTGAATAAACAACGTATTCATTAGAGCAACATCGAGCGAATAAGGTTCAGAGTAGGAATGAATAAAACGCTCCTTGCCATCATGAACTTTACCTTTATAAATGATGTTCTTTTTATCCATTTCCTCTAGCCTTATTTTAGCTTCGGCGATTTGGAAAATGGCATTCCCTTCTGCAAGATAGGAAGTAGCCGTGCAGCGGAATAGCTCCCTGCATTGTTTAATGAGTTTATTGCATTTCTCCTTTACCACATCGATGGATTCCAGCTCAGGTATAATTAAAGCGCTGTAAAAAACATCCTCCATTTTGTAAGTGACGATTTGGGAGTGATCGGTCGTCCCAAACCATATATCCGAACATAAGTTATGCAAGGCGTATTTGAACGTGTTATCGTTCCATTCGATCTCCATATCGTTTTTGCTGACGCTGGTAATCACAAGTAGGTAACGTTCCTCTAAATGGAGGTCCAAATCCCTTTTCCCCATTTCGGACTGAATCACATCGAGTCGGGGAGGTATCGTCGCAAACATAATGTCTCTCCAGAAGCCCTGCTCAACGAGATCACGATTTTTCAACCATGCCTGTCCGTATTTGCTGTATGCATTGAGTTCCCTTCTTTGCTTGATCACATCTATCGCCTTTATTAGAGACGTCTCCAGTTTATCTTTATCGAAGGGCTTAATGACATACGCATCCGCATTAAACGAAATGGCTGTGGAGGCAAAATCAAAGCTTTCGTGACAGGTAAAGAAAATAAAGCCGCAGTCGTATTTATGCTCTCTTACCCATTTGATCATATCGAGCCCGCTACCCTTTGGCATTTCAATATCACATATGATAATGTCAGGGATACTCTGTTCAAATAGCAATTTCGCATCGGATATATTGTGTGCGGTTGTGATTTTGGAAATGCCGAATGCATCCCAGTCTACAAAATCGTTCAAGACGTTTACTGTCGGGATATCATCGTCAATTAATAAACATTGCATCTGTTTCATCCCCTTTGTATGAAGTTTACCCTGCGTCTTCCATAGGAAGCACGATTTCCACCTTGGCGCCGGATGGCTGTATATTGGATAGCGTTAGCAGCCTGTCCCGTTTGTATAAAAGTTTTAAGGTTCTTTGGATGTTGCTGATTCCCACTCTTTCCCCCGTTCCGCTTTGCTGCAGCTCCGAAAAATTCACTTCTTCCATCATTTCTTCGGGAAAACCCTCTCCATTATCTTCTATTACGACCCGAAGGAAAGGCTGGCCATTTGTGAGAACGCTATCCACTTTGATAAAAATAGACAGCATTTCTTTATGCGCTAAAGCATGCTTAAACGTGTTCTCCACAAAGGTTTGAATCAAATACTGCGGCAGCGGAAAAGCTTGCAATTCCCGATCGATGTCCGCCATGTAAAATATTTGATTCGGATATCTCATTTCTTGCATCTGGATGTAGTTTTCAACATGCTTCATTTCTTCTTGAATCTGAACCTGAACCAAGCCTCCTCTAAACATGTAACGCAAATGCTCGGATAAATGGCTAATGATCAGTCGTATCTCCTCATTCTTGTTATGGTAGGTGAGGCTTGAAATGGTCGTTATTGCATTCAAGAAAAAATGGGGCCTTATTTGCATCTGCAAATATTTTAATTCCGTTTTATTCCGCTCAAGCTTCTCTTCGTAGGTGTTGATTTTCAACGTCTTAATCTCGCGTATCATCGAGGAGAAGGAATTGGACAACCGTGCAAACTCGATTGAGGAGGCTTTGTTGGAAAACGGATAGTCCCAGTTGCCTTTTTCCACTTCTTTTGCGCCTTTTACAAGCTCTAATATGGGTTGAATCAAATCCTTTGCAAAAAATCTGAAAATAATCGACGTGATGACAACTGCTAACATACTTAAAAAAATAATAAGCCATTGAATCCATTCCAAGCCGTAGAAAACATTTCGACTTGCGACAACGTTCGTTAATCTTCCGAATTCAGGAATCTGCTCGGTAACGAAAAAATGCTTGGAGGTAAAGGTAAGGTTTTGTTTCTCCTTAGAAAGATCGACTGGGTTCGTTGTCGAAAGCATGCGGTCCGACTTATCGGTTAGGTAAAATAAGTTCTGTTCATTTGCATTTTTCTTTATGGCAGACATTAGTGTATCCGTCTTTATGACCGCTCCAAAAATCACATTAGAATAAGTGATTGATTTCAATAAATAAGCAACGCCATTCACTTCGACAGGCATCCACTCTGCCCCGCCCGTTACATTCTTGGCATCAAAGTCATACGCCTTTAGAAAGTCATTCAAAAACAGGCCTTCCTTCGAATACATTCGGTTACTGAAGGAGGCTAATAGAAAGTCCTCATTCGGAACTGAAATAAACAATCCGTCACTTCCACTAGTATTAGACACCTTCGAAGCCAAAATCTCCTGCAGTCTGATCGCTTCAAAATACTTCTGGCTCTCATCCTTTGTTCCAAACGTACTAAAGCTATTAATCTGGGTATCGAACACCTCTAACAAATCCCTAGATGTATTATTCAAGCTATTTTGAATACTGTTAATAAAAATCGCCAACGTGTTCTTGGAGCTTGCAATCTGATTTTTTCGTACGACCTCCAAAGAATAAAAATTACTCAATATAAGGGTTGCTAACAGAATCGTCAGGATCACCGTCATTTGCACAGTAATTTTTCTAATCATACTATGCTGCTTCAACATCTTGCTTCACCGCCCTGTTGATCTTCTGCTTTTTTGCCTACGATTGATTATATACATTATTTCTATTAGATCCTACAACAATTCGTCCAAGAGTAAAGCAAAAGCAGCCCGCCCTTTGAAAAGGGACGGACTGCTTTTGGAGTTGACATTAATCATACCAAATACCGACTACTAGTGAATTTATATTCCCCGTTACCTAGGTAGATAGGTTCCGCATCTTCTAATAGCAGCGTTGCCTTCGTATTAACAGGAATGTGCAGCTTAACTTCTTGTAGCTCTTCATCTTGTTTCCATTCCACTTTTATTGTTCCATGTATGCTCTCATAAGCACCACTTGCAAAATGAAGCCCACATGAAAAATCGGGTTTGATCAAAAGTTGATCGAACGTTGTACCCGTCTGCTCTATGCCAAGAACGCGGCGATAAATAAAATCTCCAACGCAGCCGAAGGCATAATGATTAAATGAACCCTCTCCTACCTTGCCATCCTGTCGGATCGCATCCCATGATTCCCACATCGTCGTCGCTCCATTTTCGATTTCATAGAGCCACGATGGATATTGATTCTGATACAGAAGCTCGTATGCGACATCTTTATGACCGTTGTCATACAAAACGTCCAAGAGGTACGGAACAGACATGAAGCCGGTATCCAAACGATTTCCATTCCATCGAATCCGTTCGACAAGCTTATTTGCCAACAACGGCTTCTTGGCATCTGACACCATTTTCATCTGTAAAGCCAGCACATAATTCCCTTGAAACGAATGTTTCAAGGTTCCATCTTCCGCGATATATTCCTCTTCATAGGCTTGCCTAATTCTTTCGGTTAAACGTTGGTATTCGTTAGCTTTGTCAGCATAGCCAAGTGTAAGACAAATTTGACTGAAAAGTTCAGCGCTATTTGCATACAGGGATGTACTCACTAAATCTTTTGTCAAATAGGCAGACATCGGACCGTCCGCAAAACCTGCTTCATCGACAATGCTTGGTGCCAGCCAATCTCCTAAATGAAATCCGGTATTGATGATGTATTTCTGATTATCTAGCTTTCTTCCTTCCATTTCCGCGGCTTCAGGAGGAAGCTCCGATGCAGTCCTTTCCAAGTGCTTCATCCACTTTTCCATAGCCTCGTAATGATCCGACAATATTCTGTGATCGCCGTAACATTGGTACAAATCCCATGGCAGGGTCACAATTACGTCACCCCAACCGATAGAGCCTGAAAAGTGCATATGCATGTAGCTTCTAAGTTTTGGAACAATATTAAGCACCTGACCATCCGGCAACTGATCCGCTTTAAGATTTCTTATCCATGAATCAAAAAATCCAATGAGATTTTGGTTATAAAGAGCCGTCTTTGCGTAAATGAGTACGTCTCCAGTCCAGCCTGCTTTCTCTCGTGTTGGACAATCGGTAGGAATACCGACCATGTTGGAGCGCTGACTCCAATAGATATTGGACTGAAGCTGATTTAGCTTTTCATTCGAGCAATGAAAGCTGCCGGTAATATCATTATCTGAACTAATGGCAATCGCCTGAAATTGGTCTTTATTCAGCTCGCCGACATATCCTTTGACCCGGACGTAGCGAAATCCATGGTACGTAAATTTCGGTTCAAATACTTCTGTACCCGTGCTGGAACAAATATAAGTATCAGCTTGTTTTCGATGGTCGTTCGAGAAAGGATAGAAGAAGTTTCCATGTTCGTCCAACGTTTCCCCATGTTCGAAGATAACTGCCATTCCCTCGAACCCGGTTATCCTTGCCCTGATATAACCGGCCATATTCTGACCAAAGTCGATAACCGTGTCTCCATTAGGCGTTGTCAGTATGCTTTCCGCATTAATTTCGGCAAATACCCGGATCGGCGAATGGGATTGCGCAAACAGTCGCTTTTTATTAAAATCCTTTACCTGAACGTTTCTCCACGCAGAATCATCAAAGCCTGCAACCGAATATCCGTCCTTTTCCATTCTTGCATCGTATTTAACGCCAGTAAATAAATCGGCGTAGCGATAAGGCCCATCGTACGAAAATCTGAACGTTTCATCTGATTTGATCGTTTCAAATGAGCCATCCTCGAAAGTAATTTCCAGCTGCAATAACAAGCCGAGCGTATTCCCATAATCATTGCCTCGGCCGGTCGCTAATTTACTTTTGTACCAGCCGTCTGCAATCGTTACGCCTAAGGCATTTTCCCCATGAACCATATGGTTAGTAACATCATACGTTTGGTATTTCAGGAGCTTATCGTACGATGTATATTCCGGCGCAAGAAGAGCGTCAGTGATAGCCCTGCCGTTAACTTGAATGTCATAGACCCCATGTGCAGTCATGTATATTCTAGCTTTTTCAACCTTTTTGGAAACGCCAAATGCTTTTCGAATCATGACAGCCGGATGGTACGGCTGTAGTGGAAGGCTTGCCATAACCGCATCCAAATCGACATAATCGGGTTGTTCACCTTTCATCATCTTATCCACGAATGGATACCATATTTCTTCTGCTGTGGTATAAGGGTTATGCTCCAGCGTCTCTAATGGATCGGGTTCCACGAATAAGGCAAGCCAGTCTTCTTCATTGAAAAAAGACGTTTCAAATGTATGCTCTTCCGATTCCGCCTGATGATCAGCGTCGTCCCAAATCAGTATTCGATAACGGTACTCCGTTCTAGAGACCAAGGATTCCCCCTCGTACGGTATGGCAAATGTACGCCCACTTTCAATCCGTCCACTATCCCAGATCACCTTAACTCCATGATGAACGACAATTTGATAAGCTTGTTGGTACGTATTTTGCCTGTCAGAATAAATTTTCCAACCAAAGACAGGCGTTTTTTTATCCAAGCCAATCGGATTTGTTAAATAATCACATTGGACCTGAGAAATAGAAAGCATAGTCTCGTCACCCCATAATTTCTTATTTCCATCAGGCTTCCAGCTTCACTGCCGCATTAAATTGCTCCAGCAGTTGACTTAAGGTCTCTTCGGTCATCGCTCCTCCCGTAAACGGAAGCAGGGCACGAAGCGGCATATAACGCATCGCTGCGAGCATCATATCAGAAGATACCGCATCCGAGGGGCCAGCTTGCGGCGCCATGCTTTGCAAAAATTCAAGAATAGGTGCGGTTTTCGGATTTGCCATTAATTCGCCAAGCGTTGAATTGCGGTGGAATACCGGTACCGATTCAAGCGTTGAAACGACATGTACTGTACCTTGAAGCTGAATATCGCGCGAAGATTTTCCTACAAGAATATGATAATCGCCAGTTTCAGCTTCCCAATCCCCAAGAGACACGTTGTAGCTGGCAAAGCTCCTTTTGTCTAGCGAGAAATGAACGGTCTGTTCTTCGCCCGGTTCAAGTGCAACCTTCGCAAAGCCCTTAAGCTCCTTCTCCGGCCGAATCACGCTGGACTCCTCATCCTTCACATACAGCTGGACAATTTCCTGTCCTCGGCGTGTCCCCGTATTTTTAATGGTTACTGTCACGTTTAGCGTTTCCTGGTCTGTCATTTGTGCCTTGCTTATATGCAGCCCGGAGTAGTCAAAGGTCGTATAGCTTAGTCCATATCCAAATGGAAACAAGGGATCAATATCTTTGGCATCATAATAACGATAACCGACAAAAATACCCTCACGATACTCCACACGATCACCCTCGCCTGGAAAATAGGGGTGTGAAGGGTTATGTCTGAGACTGGCCGGGAACGTTTCTGCAAGCTTGCCGCTTGGATTGGCTTCGCCAAACAAGAGATCAGCGATCGCTCCGCCCGCCGCTTGTCCGCCCAAATAACCTTCAAGCACCGCTTTTACCTGAGGCAGCCACGGCATGACGACAGGGGCACCATTGCTAAGCACAACGACAATATTCGGCTGAACCTGGGCAATCTCCGCAATCAATCGCTGTTGATTAATCGGCAAGTCCAAGTGGCTGCGGTCATAGCCTTCGGATTCATATCGATCAGGCAAGCCCACGAATAACAAAGCAACATCAGCGGCAGCTGCCTGCCGCCTTGCTTCATCCATTAATTCTTCATTGATGTCGTCCAATTCCAGCTCATAACCTTGTGCATAAACAACCGCAGCCGCTTCGCCTGCAAGCTTGACGACTTCCTGATAAGCATGATCTAACCGCGTTGGCTTAATATGCGAGCTTCCGCCGCCCTGATAGCGCACCTTGTCCGCCATCGCCCCGATTACAGCGATTTTTCCATTTTTGTTCAAAGGCAGAATAGCAGCTTCATTTTTCAACAAAACCATCGTTTCTCTGGCTGTCTCCCGCGCCAATGCGTGATGGGCCGCTTGATCATATTCAGCACCTGGCTGACGGCTGTCTGCCGCCTTGAAAATGACAGTGAGCAGGCGTTCAACCGATTCATCGAGTACTGACACATCAAGCTTGCCGGAAAGAACGGCTTCAACTATCTTGCTCTGTCCGACACCGTGGCTGGCCGGCATCTCCAGCTCCATGCCAGCAGCAACACTCGCGTCCGCCTCATTGACTGCTCCCCAGTCGGAAACGACGATACCGAGATGTCCCCATTCCTGCTTCAAAATAGATGTCAGCAGGCTGGCATTTTCCGAGCAATATTCGCCATTGAGCCGATTATAGGCCGACATGACGGTCCATGGCTGCGACTTCTTGACCGCCATTTCAAAACCGGTCAGATAGATCTCCCGAAGCGTCCGTTCATCCACCACAGCATCGGTCGTCATTCGGCGATGCTCTTGATTGTTGACGGCAAAATGCTTCAGCGAAGTGCCGACTCCCTGGCTTTGTACGCCTGCTATATGTGCAGCCGCCATTTCTCCTGTCAAATAGGGGTCTTCGGAAAAATATTCGAAGTTGCGCCCGCAAAGCGGAGAACGCTTAATATTAGCTCCAGGTCCGAGCAAAATAGCCACCTCTTCCGCCTGGCTTTCTTTACCCAAAGCCTCTCCAACGCGCTGCACCAGCTCACGATTCCACGAGCTTGCCAGTCCGGCAGCTGACGGAAAGCAGGTCGCAGGGACGCTTTCATTCAAGCCAAGATGGTCGGAGGGCCCCTTCTGCTTGCGCACGCCGTGCGGACCATCTGTCAAGGTAATAGAAGGAATCCCCAGCCTGTCTATCCCTTTTGTTGTCCAAAAGGAATCACCCGAGCATAGTCCCGCCTTCTCTTCCAGCGTTAATTGCTGCACCAATTGCTTAATGTTCCGTTCCATGAATAAATCTCTCCTTTTATACAATATCTATCCGTTTCAGGTCGAGCAGGCAGATTTTACACCTTAGCACTTATGAAGTATGAAGGATGGGTTACGGTTTATGGATTTTTCTATTCTCCAAATCGTTCAAAATCTGAACATATTGCTTCTCTAAAGAGAATTTGGACAGCAGAATGGCAATAAGAATATAGGCGATAATAGGAATATAAATATTAAAGCCGATAATCATCTGCAGGGCAGCATGACCTTGTTCCGCTGCTCCTTCCTTGTAATTTCCCCATGCCAGCATCCAGCCGATCAGCGCGGTACCGATAGCCGTACCGATCTTCTGTCCAAAGCTGCTGACGCTATTGGTTAGTCCTACAATTCGCTGTCCGTGCTTCCACTCCCCATACTCAATCGTATCTGTAAGCATCGGCATCAGCACAATCATCAGCGGAATCATGCCGAAGGATTGCATGATGGAGCCGACCAGCCCCAGAGACACGCTTTCTACGTCTAGTAAACGAAGCAGTGATCCAGCTATCCCAATTACAAGCCCAACGATTGCCGTATTTCTCTTGCCGATTCGTTTCATGACTGGCCCTGAACCTAAGAAAATGACAACAACCGGGATGAAACCGATCGCACCCATAATGCTAACGAGATTCACATTGCCCCAAATGTATTTGGCATAATACATACCCGATGTTGTGGACAAGGCGAACAAGATGTTAGAAAGCAATCCTACAGCTACGACGATTACCCAGTACTTATTGGTCACAAGCAGCTTAAGCCCCGTCCAGAGCGAATATGATTTCTTGATTTCTCCTAGCTCTCTAAGCTGGTTGGTATTATATTTTTCCTTTGTTGAACGAAAGGCGATGTATATGCCTCCGGCCGCAATGAGCCCATAAATAGAGGCAAGAATCGTCCATTGCTGCTTTCCTCCGCCCATTGCATTCACAATCGGGATAAAACCTATAGCGACAGCCATACCAGCCAAATAGCCAAAGCCTGCCCTGTAAATTCCCATTAATCCCCGTTCCTGCTGATTGCGTGTCGTTAACGCCATAAGGCTGTTGTATGGAATAGAGGTAGGGGTATAGACACAAATAAAAAAGAGCAGATTCGTAAGCACCGCGTAAGTTATTTTGGCCCCCGAGCTCAAATCGGGCATGCTGAAGAGCAAAAAGATAGAAGCAAACATCGGCAAGGTCATCCACAGCAGCCATGGCTTCGCCTGGCCATGCTTTGACTTTGTTCGATCAACCAATACGCCCATTCCAACATCGGCTAACGCATCTAATATCTTGGTCAGCATCATAATCGTTCCGATGATAGCAGCCGAAACCCCTACCACATCCGTATAGTAATACATCATCATACCTACAAGCCCCGTGCTGATGTTCAAGCCAAATTGCCCCATTGCATCTCCTGCTAGACTGCGGTTCGTGCGTTCTCTTGACACTTCTCTTCCTCCTATAATTCTATCTTGGTGTTCTAAGATAAGTGTAAGACCCCCGCAGGCTTGCCGATATAACGCATTTTGAACTTTACATATCGCGATGTTAAGATTGCATGGCAGCAAGCCATTTACACGAGCAGAATACCCTTAAGATCCCGATCTAATTTTTCCATTACCTCTTGTGAAAGCATTCCCCCGCCAAATTCGTTAATCTGTCGAATGGAGACTTGTAAGGCATCCCGCAGCTGCGGACTATTTTCAAGCATCGGTAGCGCTCCATAGATTAATTTTTCACAAGCAGAATTTTTTAAGAGTACGCCAAGTTGAACATCTATACCGTATTCACTAATATTTTCATCCAATAAAATATCCTGATCTGATGCAAATTCACCGAATACCTTTTTGAGCCAGGCGGCACATAGACCAAACCATTTAGCCGCATCGCCATCCACCATAGATCGCAGCCCGCCTGAGGTAACAGGAGTTGCTAAAGACAGGCCATGTACGCCATGCCCAAAAATATGCAATTCGAACGGCACCTTGGACTGCTCCAGAGCGGACGCCAAAGCCAAAGCATTGTTTACAGGCACCAAAGTATCCTCAAACGTATGAAAAATAAAGGCCGGTGGCGTTGAGGCATCCACAGCGGTGTCGATCCCCGGCAATTCAACAGGAAATATTTTGCTATCGGAAGCCAAAATCTGTGGATAACCCAATATCATCGCATTCGGACGAAGGCGTCCCATCGTGCCTAATGCCGAAGCCAAATGCCCGCCTGCCGAGAAGCCGCATACCGCCACCTTCGACGGGTCTACACCCCATTGCTCGCTTTGCTCGCGAATAAGCTCGAGTGCTTCCTCCGCATCGTTCAAAGGTTGGGGGAACGCAGCATTTTGATTAAGCGAATATCTCAAAACGAAAGCCTGATAGCCTTCAGCTAAAAAAGCCATCGCCACCGGCTCGGCCTCTCTGTCCGAACAGCCTCGGTAAGAACCACCCGGAAAAATTAAAATGGCGGGCCGGATTCGCGTGTTTGGCATTTCATGAGACTGCTCAAGCAGGTAAGCAGTTAAGGTGACTTTTTCATTCGTTAATGGCTGAGTAATTAATTTCATAGAATCATTCCATTCTTATTAAATGATGTTCCTGTTAAAAAACAAGAAGGCTATGGTCTAAACCCCAGAGCCTTCCTGTATCACTGCTATTACTTGACGGTTGCATACCATTCGTTTACTTCTTTGGTAATATCATCTCCGCCAGACGATTTCCACTTCTGGACGAAAGCATCGAATGCGTCTACCGGTTTTTTGCCATAAATGATTTCGATATACGTATCCATTTGCATTTTGGTCAGCAATTCTTTTCTCGACAGCATCGTCTTCGTTGACGGTCCTTGGAAGTAATCCCGCACATCCGCATCAGTCTGCTCGGTAGCCACCAGAAGCGCCTTGGTTGTAAAATGCTCAAGTGGATTGGTATCGTCAATGCCCAAAATGCCTGTCGGTGCAAGCGCAGCAAGATCCTTGTTCGTCAAAGGTTCATTTTTCGCCATTTTAAGATTAGCCTCCAGCCTTTTGGAAGGATAAACGGCATCTGCTCCGGCAATCGTATACTTCATCGTAGGCGTTTTCCCACCAGGAATCTGCTTCTCGTCCATATTCGCTTTGCCATCTTGAATGATGTAATCGTAGCCATCCTGAAAGCCTTTGAAAATATAGGGGTCATCCGAATTGTATGCATCAAACATTGCATTCTGATAGTGGAAAAACGCTTGCAATGCTTCTTCGGAGATATCCTTGCTGATCAAAATCGCACTGGAATATGGATTGGCTATAGTGCGCATATTTTTTCCATCGACACCTGCGGGAAGCGGATATGGATTATAGATAGCCGAAGGATTGGACGCCATCAACATGGAGCCCGGATACACCATCATCCAGCTCTCGCCGCCCAGCATACCCACCTTTCCTGCCGTTACGTTCTCCGCCACCTTATTGAAATCATGAAGCGCAATATCATTCGCGATATAGCCCTTGTTCTTCCACTCATTTAATTTTCCAAGCGCCGATTTTATACCGGGCTGAATGGAGCCATACTGAAGATTGCCATCAGCGCCTGGATACCACCTCTCTGGTATGGCTCCAAACAAGCCAAAAATCCACGACGAGTCTCCCATGGGAGCCCCCATCATTTGATCTTTCATTGCAATTTCCAGCCCTACAGTATCTTTCTTTCCGTTCCCATCCGGGTCCTCATTGACGAAGGCGTCCATGAGCGCCTCCAGCTCCTCCAGTGTATTCGGAGCCTTCATATTTAGCTTGTCCAACCAATCCTGGCGGATCCAGAGGGTCGATTGGGTCCCCACGGTCGGTCTCAGTACAGGAATGGCAAATTTCTTTCCGTCCTTCATAAAGGGCTGCCAGGCAGTCGGCTCTTCCTTCAAAGCAGCCTTCCACGTATCGGACGCATACTTGTCAAATGCCTCCGTAACATCCAGCAATTTACCCGAATCAATAAACGTATTGATCGTGCTACCCTGATAAGCGACGAACAGGTCCGGGAGGTCGTCCCCAGAGGAAAGCATCAGCTTCAGCTTCGTATCGTAAGAGCTATCTCCTGAAGGTGAGCTCCATAACGTCTTCAACTCTACGCCTAGCGTATCCTTTGCCCAGCGGGTATGCACATTATCCATGTAGCTTTCGCCATTTTTGAATTTGACAGTCGGATCCTCGCCCCTCACCATCGTGATTGTTACAGCGGGATCGATTTTACCATCTACAATTTTAAATTCTGCCGGTGTTTCAGGCTGTTTCGTATTTCCTGGCTCGCTGCCGTTACTGCAGGCCATAATGGAACTGAGGCTGAGCACTAGCACGAGGCTGGTGAAAATAAATTTCTTCTGGTTGCGCATTTGTTTACCCCCAATTAATATGTGACTGCTTTCTTCTTTATTTTAATAGCGCTTTCAAAGCGTGAATATAACGATAATGCAAGATGCCATAGCGGTATCTTAACTTTCCTCCGCTACTCTTTAACTGCTCCTATAACAATGCCCGCAGTGAAAAATTTTTGCAGTACAGGATAAATAAGCAGAATCGGCAGCGCCCCGATCAGCACCTGGGCAGCCCGAATGGAGCGGTTGTTGATCTTTGCAATTTCATTGACATTGCCGGCATCGACTATCGGAACAGCAATCAGCGATTTCAACAGCGTACTAAGCGGCACATTGTCTCCTCTCATATAAATCGATCCCGCAAACCATTCATTCCAATCACTTACGACCATGAACAGACCAACAGTAGCCAGAACAGGCAGCGACAGCGGCAGAAACATTCTGGAGAACACCTGCCAATGGTTGGCACCGTCCATAAAAGCCGACTCTTCAATTTCCTTGGGCAGTGCCTTGAAAAAATTCATAATCAGGATTAAATAGAAAACATTAACCAATCCAGGGAGCACAAGCGCCCAAATCGAATTATACAATCCGATTTTGGTTACGAGTAAATACGTCGGGATCAAACCCCCGTTAAAAAGCATAGCGACGATGAAGAGGCCGACAAAACCCTTGTAGCCAGCGATACCATCCCTTCCACCACCCTTGGACAATACATACGCTGCCATGCAGTTAACCATTAGCCCAAGACCCAGACTCAGCGCGGTTCGCTGCACAGAAAGCCATATGGCAGGCAAAAATACAGGATTTTCGAGCGCTTTGGTATAGGAATTAAAATTCAGCTCAATCGGAAAAAATGTAACCTTATTGGCCATGACCGCTGCGCTAGAGCTTAACGATATCGCAATGACATGAAGCAAAGGCACAATACAGATAAGCGCCAGCAAAATCATAATGACATTATTGAAGCTCTGAAACCAGCGTTGAGGCGTTGAAATCACTTGCATGGAAATCCCCCTTAGAAAATTTTGTAGTCAGCGACCTTGTAGGCTAATCTGTACGCTCCCATAATGAGAATCAGGCTAACGATGGATTTGAATAAACCTACGGCTGTGGAGAAGCTGTAATTGCCGTCAATTAAGCCAATACGGTAAACAAATGTATCAATAATATCGCCTTTCTCATAGACGAGAGGGTTGTACAAATTGAAAATTTGGTCAAAGCCCGCATTCAGAACTTGGCTCAGCGATAATGTAAGGACGACTACCATCGTCGGAATCATCGAAGGCAGTGTGATATGAAGCATCTGCTTCCATTTGCCAGCCCCGTCCAGCTGCGCGGCTTCGTAAAGCGCTGGATTTATGCCGGCAATAGCTGCCAGAAAGATAATCGACCCATATCCGAATTCCTTCCACACCTCACTGGAGACTACTGTAAAGAGGAACCAGTTATTGTCACCCAGAAAAAAGATTGGCTTTATGCCCATCGCCTGCAGCGCCAGATTGACTAAGCCGGTGTCCGGGTTAAGCAGTTCAACGAAAATGCCGCCGAGCACGACCCATGAAAGAAAGTGCGGGAGGAATACGAACGTTTGAACGGTACTTCTTAGCGCTTTGCGCCGGACCTCATTGATCAGAAGCGCAAAACCAAGAGTAGATATAAAGCCAAAAAACATCTTCAGCATAGCAATTCTCAGCGTATTCCAGATCACCTGTACACTGTCCGGGTATTCAAATAAAAATTTGAACTGCTCAAGGCCCACCCAGTCAGATTTCAGAATGCCTAGATACGGCTTATAGTCTTGAAAAGCCATAACCAGCCCGCCCATTGGCATATAAACAAAGATCAGGACAACCAGTACTGCCGGAATAAGCATCAGATAAAGCTGCCAGCTGTCCTTTCTGCGCACCATTTTCCCTCTGTGATTCTTAGCTGCCACTTCCATAAAAAGCCCCCTACGAAATGAATTTTACCGATGGCTTTAGTTTAAGTGCTGAATCATGGTCCGGGATATAATGCAATACAAAGAAATGATAACGTTTTCTTAACTTGAACGGTCTTGCGGGATATCGTTTTACAAACATCCATTATTCATTCTTAACATTCCGGTCCTGAGTACCGGTCGAGCGTTGTAAACAGCCCTGCTTATGCCTACAATAAGGATAAGCTCCACACGTACCAAAAAGGAAAAGATGCCATGTTCAAACCATATCCGAAAATGCTCAGGCAATATCCAACCTTCATCAAAATATTGATGTTAATTCTTTCTACAACCATTATCGTCATGATCATGTACAGCTACACCATTCAATCCAGCTTGAATACGGTTCGTCAGGACATACAGGCCAATAACCTCAATCGCATCAAATTTGCTGTAAACAGTCTGAACCATAATGTCGAGCAGCTGAATATGCTGGCCGCTGCGCTGGAGACAGACTCCAAGGTCGCGCTTTTGCCTTCCGTCGATTTGATGGACAGCTTCGACCAAATGGTGCTGATCCGGGATTTGACGGAAAAGATGAATCTTCAAAGCTTCTCGGAGGGCTGGAATAATCGCGTATCCATCTATTCCACTATCTTGAGCACCTGGATCGGCACACCCTATATTCCAGAGGCTCCTCTTGCTAGTGAGAACAGCAATGATTGGGTGATGGATTCGCCGCGTCAAACATTTGCCTTGTATCGCTATCATGCTGGATATACCATTCAGGTAGCATTCCCGAAGACGAATATAACCGATATGTTGAATCGAGGAATTATTGACAGCAACGATCCCTTTTTCTTCAAGGAAGGCAGCACCGTTCTTCTTAATGACCAATCGGATGGAGAGAAGGTGCAGCAATTGCTGCACCTTCTCTCCCCCCTTATGAACCAGACGGAAGGCACGGAAATCTTGCCGATTGGCGATGTCTCCTATATGGTCAATTATTTTCGTTCCGAGACGCTTGGCTGGTATATGATCGACTATGTGCCGCTTAATGAGGCTTTGGAGCCCATTATGAAAACCCAAAATACGTTCTACGTTGCCTGCATTATCCTGCTGTTAACCAGCATCCTGACGATATTGTTTCTTTATCGCAAGGTGCAATTGCCGATTGTTGCCCTGTTGAAGGGTGTGCGACTGCTTAAGCATGGAGATTTCACTTACAGGATTAAGCGGTCCAGCCGCAACGAATTTGATATTCTGTACGAAAGCTTCAATGACATGGCCAGCCAGATTGAAGAGCTGATTGAGAAGGTATACAAAGAAAAAATCGTAACGCGCGAGGCGATGGTCAAACAGCTTCAAGCGCAAATCAATCCTCATTTTTTGTATAACTGCCTATTCTTTATCAACAATATGACACGGCTAGGCAATGACGAGGCAGTCACCGCAATGACGCAAAATCTTGCTGAATATTTTCGTTATACTACACGGCTGAATGAACCAATCACTACCCTGGAGAAGGAAATCGCCGTTGTCGAGAACTATATGAACATTCAAAGCCTGCGGATGGAACGACTCCAATACACGATCTCCATCCCTGAATCAATGAGAGAGCTCCGGATTCCCAAGCTTCTAATCCAGCCGCTTGTGGAGAACAGCGTTGTGCACGGTATTGAAGGCAAGCGGAGCGCGAGCCTTGTTAGCGTAACAGGCTGCGAGACTGAAGTTCAGTACCGTATCAGCGTTGAAGATGACGGGAAGGGCCTGAGCAGCGAAGAAATCGTCGCCCTCTCGTCCCGCATCAAGCTTCCGCTTGACGATGCCATGGGCTGTGCGCTATGGAATATTCAGCAGCGAATGATCATTCACTTCGAGTCGCCTTCCGGCATCGAATTTACCAGTAACACCCACGGTGGACTAACGGTCACGTTGTTCTGGCCTAAGCCGCATAGTTAGTTAGATAAGGAGGCAGTTTCCCCATGTACCAGCTATTAATTGTAGATGATGAGCACTCTGTAGTAGATAGTCTCGCCTTTACCATTCCGTGGAGCGATTATGGCATTGACACCGTTTATCCCGCCTATTCGGCAGAGGAAGCGCTGCGCATTGCTGCCAAGCATACGATTGACATTATGATTACCGATATCCGCATGCCGGAAATGGATGGGCTGGAGCTCATTCACCAGCTTCGCCGCCTGTCCAAGAAAATCCGCTCCATTATATTATCCGGGCATGATGAATTTGAATATGCCCAGAAGGCGATCAGCTACGGTGCAGAAAGCTATTTACTCAAACCGGTAGACATTGGGGAATTAATTAAATCTGTGCAAGTGATCATTGCCGCCATCGAACAGGAATGGACCGAATTCAGCTCGCATCAGCGACTGAAGCGCACCTTGCATGCCAATCTTCCGCTGCTAAAAGACCGATTGCTAAACGATCTCATTCAGCAAAAGGCGATCAGCCAGGAGATGCTGCTAGAGCGGCTGTCGTTGCTTGACATCTCCTTCCAGACGGGCGATCCGTTTATCATGATGCTGGTCAGGCTGGATGAGCAGTTCGCAGAATATGACCTTGATTCCCTTTCTCTGCTTGAATATGCTGTGACTAATATTGCGCAGGAAGTATTTCAGGATCTCTTTGAGCTGTGGCATTGCACAACGGATGCCGGCTATTTAGTCTTTTTGATCAAAAGCAAGGAGCAGGAGACTTTAACCTTAGTTGATTCTTCGGCAGTCAAGCTGCAAAAACATGTACAGCGATTTCTGAAGGGCTCGCTGACAATCTGTATTAGCGGAGCTAGATCTTTTCCCGACCATATACAGGACACTTATCATAAAAGCGTAATCTCCATTCAGCGCAATGTCGGCGGTCACAAAAGCTACTTCCTGAAGACGGATGAAACGGTTGTGGAACATGAGGAGAATAGGCTCCTCCCCTTATACGATTTGCCTTTGCTGCCTAGTATGCTGGAATCAGGAAAGTGGGATAAAGCACTTGGTATACTAAGCCGGGCACTTGGCATGAATACAGAGCTTGAGCCCTCGCACGACCAACTGCTCGCTATCGTGCTGCTGGTTTCCTCCGCACTAGCGACAACGTTCTCGGAACAGAACGGACCATTGGAGGAGCAGCTTGGAGAGGAGTTTAACTTGCTGCTCCGCAAGAAAAGCCAATTATCGCGACAGCGGGTATGGGAATGGGCGGAGAAAATCATCATTGGGCTGAGGGACCAATCAGCTATACAGTTAGAGGATTCGCACCAGTTGATTGCCTCAAGGGTTCGCAGCTTTATCGAGGAGCACTTGGCTGAAGGCATCTCCCTGCAATCCGTGGCGGATTATATCGGCCTGCATCCGGTATACCTCTCGAAAGTGTATAAAACCGTAACCAGCGAGACCATCGGCGATTACCTTTATGCTGTCCGAATGGAACGCGCTGCCTACCTGCTCAAAAATTCCGATTTGAAAATTGCCGATGTCAGCAGCCAAATCGGCTTTCTAGCCGCACCCCATTTTATCAAAATTTTTAAGAAACATTATGGCGCCACTCCGCAAGAATACCGCAATAAAACATAAAGCAGAGCCTGCTATCCACATTAGTGTAGGACAGCAGGCTCTTTCATTTGTATAATCAGTGCTTCATTAGCTAACGGGTATCGCTCCGAGCGCCTTATCCAGTTTGTTTAATTGCTCTTCGGTTGCCTCATAGCCCGGATAGGATGCCAAATCTCTAATCGAAGCAGCTCCCATCGGTCCCGCCATTCCAGGCGTCATAGCAGCGGCAATAGGAATGAACTCGACAAGAATCGCTTTAGCTTCCTTTACACCCAGCAGTTCATCAATAGTGGTTCGAGTGCTGAATGTTTTCTTATAAGGCTTACTAGGAACATACGACAATTCATAAATGCCGCTGTCAAGCAGTAGGCTGACCGCCTCCCCTGCTTGCTCCCCTTCTATTTCGCTTTCTTCCAGATTTACGCCATTAATGGCCACATTTGAGACGATGGCATCCGGCAGTAGAACGGTGGCGGTTGCATGGAAAGGAATCGTGAAACGAAAGGCAAGCTTGCCCGCTTCATCAATAGACCACTCGCTTCGATACAAACCTGCTGCCGTATGGACGACGGCTTTGGCCCACTGAAGACGCAGATTAGGCTGTGGAGCAAGGATGGCATGTCGGAAGCCCGGCTTGTCTTCCGCTGGATTTAGTCCGGCAACATGTCGGAACATCCACTCAACTACCGCTCCGTAAGCGTAATGATTAAGTGAATTCATGCCGGTGCTGCTAAGAGAACCATCCGGAAGAATGGCGTTCCAGCGCTCCCATATCGTGGTGGCACCAAGCTCGACAGCGTAGAGCCAGCTTGGATAATCATTATTGAGCAGCAGCGTATACGCAATGTCATTACTGCCTTCTGCAGACAAAACACGATTCAAATATGGCGTGCCAACGAAGCCGGTCCGCAGATGATGGTTGTCAGCACGCATACGCATGCGCAAATCGGCGGCTATGCGGGAGCGGAACTCATCTGGCACTAAATTCATAAACAAAGCAACCGCATACCCGGTTTGGGTGTCCACTGCAAATCGTCCATTCGCGGTAAAAAATTCATCTTTAATCGCCGCACGGATTTCCGCAGCCAGCTGCTCATACTGCTTGGCAAGCTCCACCTTCTGCAATACCCTTGCAGCCTTTGCGACCAATTCGGATGAGTAGCAGTAATAGGCGCTTGCGATCAGATGTGTGTCCGTTCCGCCCATAGGAGTGTCTGGATTCGAACCATCAAGCGCAAGCCAGTCTCCGAAGTGGAAGCCGGTTGTCCATAGCCGTCCCCCCCCTGACTCCTCCTCCGTTTTTCTAATAAAATCTACCCAGGCGCGCATGCTCTCGAATTGTTGTTCGAGAATCGCTTTATCACCGGAATGCAAATAGACGTTCCAAGGTATGATCGTCGCGGCATCGCCCCATGCGCTGGAGCCGCCTCCAGGTACGATGCCAGCCGGTATAACCATCGGCACCATACCGCCTTGATCCTTCTGCTCCTGGTACAAATCGTAGCCGAATTTGCTGAAAAATGCGTATGAATCCATATTAAAGCAAGCTGTTCCCGAGAACACCTGGGCATCTCCGGTCCAGCCCATTCGCTCGTCACGCTGCGGACAGTCCGTCGGCGTGTCAAGGAAATTGCCCTTTTGTCCCCATAGCGCATTGAGGAACAAACGGTTGACTTGTGGATTGCTCGTCTCGAAATGCCCGATCTGCTCCATATCCGAATAAACGACACATCCTGTAAAGTCCTTCGGGTCAAGCTCGCCATGCCATCCCTCTACCTTAACAAAACGGAAGCCATAAAAGGTAAAATAAGGGCGCACAGTCGCTTTATCGCCATTTGCTGTATACACATATTCCGCTTTGGCTGTACGAAGGTTCTCCCGATAGAAATTACCGTTTTGCAGCACCTCTCCATATTGAAGTCGAATGATGGTTCCCGCTGGCGCATTTGTGCGGAACTGCAGCCAGCCAACCATATTCTGCCCCAGATCAATAACCGTTTCGCCCGCAGGGGTAGTCAGAACCTCCACAGGCGCAAGACGTTCCTTCACGACCACTGGCAAGCTGAGCCTCGCCATTAATCGATCATAGCCCAGATCCGCTGCTTTCACCTGATACACACTTGAATCCACAAATGTAGCGTCATATTTCTCGCCATCATAAATATTGCTTTCAATCACCTTGCTTCTCCGCGCAGACCAGCTTTGATCGGTTCCAATCACTTGCGTGGACCCGTCCTTGAATGTCACTATAATTTCCGCTAGCAGCGCAAATTCGTCCCCATAAATATTTTCTTCGCCGCCATCGAAACCGAAGCGCCCCTTGTACCATCCGTTCCCAAGGCTAACTTCAATCTTGTTCTCTCCGGCTTGCAGCAATGCTGTCACATCATAAGTCTGATATTGCAGCCATTTATGATAAGCATTGTATAATGGCGTCAGGTATTCATCTCCTGCCTTGACGCCGTTTAGCTCCATTTCATACAAGCCCAGTCCGCAGACGTATGCGCGTGCAGATGCGATTTCTCCTGGCAGGCTGAAGGTGTGGAACAGAACCGGATGAATCTGCTTATCCAATTCGGGAGAGATCCAGCTAGCAGTCCAAGCTTCACCCAGCTTCGCAGTCTCAAACCAGGCAGGCTCGCTTGTTGCCGTATCTCCATTATCCGCCCATACCGTAACCCGCCAGAAGTAGCGAGTGCGCGGTAATAGCTCTGCATTCCATTCATAGGAAAGGCTATCAATATCGGCTGATTGTCCGCTGTCGAAGATAATGGCTGTGAATGCTTCATCCAGGGCGACCTGAATTTGTGCCATGGTCTGCTTCTTCGCGGTTGTATCCGTTACCACATACGAAAAACGCGGTTTATCTAAAGTGAAGCCTAACGGGTTGACGATACGGTTCGTTTTCAAATTTACGATTTTCATAAGTCAAATCCTCTCTGCCTATAATCATCCTTATCCATCCACTATTATTGTACAAAAATAAATGCGCCCTCTATATAACGCGATATTAAGACCGCATAACGATTTCTTACTCTGGCCCATTGTTAGGTGCCTCGCTCCCTTGCTGCCGCTATATTGATGTGAAAATCCCGAAACAGACTAGCTGTATCGGGATTTCGCGCCATCTATGTTGAAAAACTACAGCGTCAAACCTCCATCGACCAGCACAACGGAGCCGGTCATATAGCTTGAAGCGTCTGAAGACAGAAAAGCTACCACATCCGCCAGTTCTTGAGGCTCTGCATACCGTCCCATCCGCATGTTCGGGAACTCCTCTGGCACATAACCGCTTTCCTGAAGCTGCTGCGGCACGCTTGCCGTAATGCCAGTCGCTACTCCACCCGGACAAATCGCGTTTACTCTAATGCCCTTCTTCACATATTCGAGGGCCGCACCTTTTGTCAAACCAATTACACCATGCTTGCTCGCCGTATACGCTGCAAGGCTGTGCTCCGCCCGTATGCCAGTTGTTGAAGCTGTATTTATAATATTGCCATAGCCCTGCTTGTCCATTACTTTCAGTGCATACTTCATACCAAGAAATACGCCTTTAAGATTTACATTGATGATACGGTCAAAATGCTCCTCGTCAATGTCCTGCAGCAGCGAAAACTTCTGGATGATGCCCGCATTATTGAATAGGCAGTCGATTTTGCCATACGTTTCAAGCGTTGCGTCCATGTAACGCTGCACATCCGCGCTTTTGGAAATATCCGCCTGTACGAAGATCCCTTCTCCGCCTTGCTCCTTGAGCATGTGAAGCGTTTCCCGGCCAGCCTCTTCATTAAAATCAACAACCGTTACCTTAGCTCCGCTTGCAGCCAGCTTAAGCGCACTTGCCCTGCCGATACCGCCAGCCGCTCCAGTAACAATGATCACTTTACCCTCATGAGACAATGCGTGAGCGGTACCCGGCTTCGGTGCGGCTGCCACAGGCTTGGCAGGAGCTTGGGTAATTTCCACCGAGCTCAGATCAGCTTTCAAAGCGTTTAGCCTACCCTGAGGCAAATCCACCTGCGGAATCGCAGCCAGTTGATCCAGTGTATGCATAGCTGCCATCTTGAAGGTCGGCTCATTAATAAACTCTGGCAGATGCTTGGCCAAAATGGCAACCGCTTGCTCGCTCGCGAGAAGCTCGCCAATTGTCCATTTTTCATTATAAGACATGTAAAATTACCTCCTGGATGATAAATAAAATATTAATGATAGTAATGCTATCACTTAGATATTAACAATATCATATTTTTATTTTCCGCACAACCTCTATGAATTCGCCCCCTCTCCCAACGAAATTGACAGATACTATTAAGTTTGTTAGCATGTTCACACGAACAAACGCAAATGAGGAAGTGAAATGTTGGACGCAAAAAGCAGGTATGAGCAAGAACGACGCAGCATTAAATCAATGCGCGAGGAAAGCATTATGGAAGCAGCTAAGAAGCTGTTTGTCCGCAAGGGCTTCGATAAAACAACGATGCAGGAGATTGCGGATGAAGTGCCGCTCGGTATCGCCACCATCTTTCGTTATTTTCCCAAAAAAGAGAAGCTGATCGTTGCGGTCGCAAGCGCCATTATCGCTTCCCAGTCAGAAGTCTTCCGCTCGGTGAGCGAAATAAACGGCAATTGCCTTGAAAAACTCAGCTATCTATTTGATCTGTTCATTTCATTCCATCAAGAGAAACACCGCGAGAACATACAACTGATTGAAGCTTTTGATAGCTGGGCTTACTTACCTCATGAGCAGGCGGATATGCTTGAGGAATATCATGCCATTTTCGAGAGCAACAAGCTGCTATTTAAAACGCTTATCGAACAGGGCCGCGAGGACGGCTCCATTCGCAACGACATTTCCGTCGATGATACGTTAATGACCATGATCAATGTGTTCGGCAGTTTTGCCAAAAAAGTATCGATGTCCTACAACTTGGTCATTTTCAAAGATAATGCAGGGACAATCGGCCAGCTTCAAGTGTTGAAGACCGTGTTTCTGGACTATTTGCGGCCACCGGGCAGCGCTTGACATAGCGAGCTTTATCTAACTTTCAACTAGCTCCCGTTAGGAAAATGGCAGCTTGTCAGCTGCAAGAACATTTCCATTAAAATGTAACCGGAATTTCTGTTGCTCCCCTGATGATAATGCCTGGGCGCCATTCCAACTTTGCCAGATCGGTTTTCAAACGAAGCTCAGGCATACGGCGCAGCAAGGTGCTGATGGCCATTTCGCCTTCCAGCCTTGCAAGCGGAGCTCCAAGACAATAATGGATACCTTTGCCGAACGCAATATGTTGATTCGCTTGTCTTGTAATGTCCAGCGAATCTGGATCACTAAATTGCTCGATATCCCGGTTTGCTGAAGCAAACGATATAAGCACCATTTCTCCTTCAAGAATAGACTTTCCTTGGAACTCAACAGCCTCTGTCACCCACCGGATATTGCTGGCTTCAGCCGGTCCGTTATAACGCAAAATCTCTTCTATAGCTGAATGAATAAGCTCAGGCTGCTTCAGCAGCTTTTCCTTTTGCTCCGGAAACTCCAGCAAAGCAAGCACACCGTTCCCAATTAAATTAACAGTGGTTTCATGGCCTGCAATAATCAAGACAAATATGAGAGCATACATTTCCTGCTCAGACAGCTTATCTCCTTGCTCCTCCGTCTTAATTAAATCACTAATCAAATCATTTTGAGGATTCTGCCGCCGCTCTGTAATCAAACCATGCAAATAGCTTATAAAAGCTTCAACAGCTTTCGAGCCCTTCTCGGTATAGGATGGATTGTAGGCTCCCTCCATAATCGTATTGGACCAATCGCGAAATTTATCCTGATCTTGAACTGGCACGCCGAGCATTTCACAAATAACGATAATCGGCAAAGGAAAAGCAAAATCTTCTATTAAGTTCATTTCTCCTTTATCCTGTACCTTGTCAAGCAAATGATTGCCAATTTCTTCTATTCGGCCTCGCAGCCCTTCAATCATCCGCGGGGTGAAAGCCTTCTGGACTAAATGACGAAGACGCCGATGATCAGCAGGCCCAACGCTAAGCAAATTTTTCGAAAGAATATTATGATGATCTGTTGGCTCTTCCTGTTGCATCCAAGGAGGATTAGTAACAAAACGCGGGTCCTTCAAAATGGCAAGTGCATCTTCATATCGGGTAACAATCCATGCATACTGCCCGCTAGGCATCATAAAACGATAAACCGGATCTTCTCTGCGAATTTCACTGTAGACGGGAAATGGATTACGAGTAAACGCCTGATCGAAAAAATCAATCTTTGACTTCGGACCATTTTTTTCCTGATGATTCATCATTTGAATGCCCTCTTTCCTGTATAGATTCATTATTTTGTCGTGAGTTATACCGCTTTTTCTTCATAGGGCTGAATGTCAGAGGTAGCACTCTTTTTCTCAGGACGGGCGATTTGACTCATAACCGCCTCACCCTCCACATCGATATTAGGCAATATACGATCCAGCCACTTTGGCAAATACCACGCAGATCGGCCAAGCAGCATCATAATGGCTGGAACGATTGCCATTCTGACCACAAATGCGTCAAACAGTACTCCGAAAGCTAGTGCAAGCCCCATTGATTTTATAATCGGATCCTCTGCGAAAATAAATCCAGCAAATACGGCAATCATGATCAGGCCTGCGGCTGTAACGACTGCTCCACTGTTGCGAATGCCCGAAATAACCGCTTTACGTGCATCGCCCGTATGTGTAAATTCCTCTCGCATGCGGCTAACCAGAAACACCTCATAATCCATAGCCAGCCCGAACAGAATGCCAACGACGATAACAGGGAGGAAGTTTAAAATAGGCCCCGGCTCCGGTATTCCGAATAGACCGGTCATATTGCCATCCTGAAGAACAAACACCACAAAACCTAGCGTAGCTGTCAGTGATAGTAAAAATCCAACAACGGCTTTAATCGGCACAAGGATGGATCTGAATACCATGGTCAATAGTATAAGAGCAAGGATGACAATAACGAGTGCAAATTTAGGGAGAGCTTCGCTTAGCTTCTCTGATATGTCAATATTTACTGCGGCAGCACCAGTAACCAGTAATTTGACATGATCCTGCTTCTCCACATTTAGCGACAGCTCCCGAATATGCTGAACCAAATCCCCGGTTTCGGTATCATGCGGACCTGACTGCGGGGTAACGGTCAGCATGGCGGCGTTGCCTGAAGGACTAGGGTAAGCTGGTGTAACACTCGCTACATTTTCCAAGGAGCTTAACCCTTCTGTTGCCTTGGCAATTGCAGCCTGTGGATCACTTTCTCCTTCAGCCACAGCCACAACGATCAACGGCGAATGATAGCCTGGACCATAAGCTTCCGAAAGCAGATCGAATGCGCGACGCTCAGTTGTTTCTTCTGACTTCGTACCATTATCAGGAAGGCCAAGCTGCATATGAAAAAATGGGATACTGATCGTCGCCAGAATAATGATTCCAACGATGGCCACAGAAACGGGGCGACGCGCAATCAGCTTGCTCCATGACTCCAGCACCGAAGTTTTCGAATTCTTCCTCTTGAATTTGTTTATGAAAGCATTTTTTCGTGCTGGGCCAATGCGATGGCCTGCAATGGAAAGCACAGCTGGTACGAAGATAATGGCAATCAGAATGGATACAAAAACACAAATTGCAGCTGCGAGCCCCATCATAGCCAGGAAAGGAATCTGGACAACGGCTAAACCCAATAAGGCAATGACAACCGTTAGGCCGGCAAATACGACAGAGCTGCCTGCTGTTGCATTCGCAATGGCGACCGAATCCTCCACATCATAACCTTCTGCCAGCTGCTGCCGGAAACGGGCCAGAATAAACAAGGCATAATCGATTCCAACTGCCAATCCTAGCATGACTGCCAAGGAAATAGAGGCTGATGACATGTCTAAAACATTCGAACCGATAAAAATACACATCAAACCAATGCCGAGTCCAATAATCGCGGTAAGAATCGGAATACCTGCCGCTAGAAAGGACGTTAGGGTAAGCGCCAAAACAATAAAGGCAATGATGACACCAACCGCTTCCATTGCACTCATGATCTCCAATTCAGAGAAAGCGACGTCTCCTCCAAGTTCTGTCTGAATGCCTTCATTCCGTGTATCTTCAATAATGCTCCGTACATGCTCTTTTGATTCCTCGCTCACCTCACCTGCGGGTAGCTTATAAACGAGCGAAGCATACCCTATTTGACTTGTTTCGTTGAGCGATCCGTTTTCATATGGACTGATTACCTGATCAACGGCAGGGTCTTCAGCCGCCTTGCTCAATACATTTTCAATTTGCTTAACGATAGAATCCGTTTTAAGGGTTTGACCTTCTGGCGCTTTGAATATCAGCATCACCTGCCCTCCGCTTTGTTCCGACACGCCAAACTCCTTACTTAATACTTTGCCTGCTTCCTCCGATTTCGTGCCAGGAATGGACATATCGCCAGTGAATGAGATTCCCATACTTAGTGCAGCTGCTACACTCAGCAGTAAAACGAGTAACCCGCCAATAATGACTTTTATTCGGGACCGATAAGCCCAACGTCCCAGCAAATACAAATACTTGGCCATATTTTTTTACCTCCGTGAAATAAGGATGAACACTCATGGTGTCGCTTATTTCATTGTAGCTAACATTCCTTCCACGGAAATCGTCCATAAGGGCATGTACGTTATGTACTTTAGGGCAGCAAGCTTATTCACTAAATAAAAAAAAGTGCACAAGAATATCCTCTGCACTTTCATTTCCTTCGTCTAGACTGATCTAATCCTCCTACAAGGTCGAGCAATAAAAATCCGCCTCTCCACGGAACGTTCCATATTCAACTCTCCCAACTGATGAAATGGTGTAATAATTCAAGTTTAACGGACAGATCAACCTCGTTATATAACGATATATTAAGGCAGGATAAATGGATCTCAACTTAAGTGAGGAGTCTCTATTCTTAACTCTCACTTTAGTTTTGGGTACTTATGAAAACACCAAACCCTCCACCGTTACATGAATTTCTTTGACCGCCAGACCCGTCATATGCTCCACTTCTTTCGCGACCCTGCGCTGCAGCTCGTAACACACCTCATGGATCTTGCAGCCATAACTGATGTTAATGGTCAAGTTAATAGCCACGTCTTGTTGATTCGCCTCTACTAAAACGCCCTGCTGCGCATGAACGCCACGCAGCCGCTTTACAAGGTTCTCTACTATGCCCATTGGCATAGACACAATTGGTTTTGTTTCCAAAACGACTTTGTGGGCGATTTTAGCAACTACCTGATCTGAAATGTGAATCATTCCTTCATATGTGCCTTCCAATTTTCATGCTCCTCTCGCAGTTACTGTTGCCTTCGACCTCATAGGTTTATAATAAAAGAAGTCACAATAAAAAAAATCGTACATAAGGGCAGCAGCCTTATGTACGATCGGGCATTATTTATTTCTGTTAAAACAACCTACTGTGCATCTTCAATATCTTGTTGGTTATAATTGAAGAATCCCTTTTTCAATGGCTATTACCACAGCTTGGGACCTAGAATCAACGCCTAATTTATTGTAAATATTGGTTAAATGAGCTTTAACTGTCCGTTCTGAAATGCCAAGGTTAAAGGCGATTTCCTTACTGCGAAAGCCTTTAGCAATCGATTCAAGAATAAGGAGCTCCTTCTCTGTTATTTGAATAGCTTCCTTACGTACAGCAGGAGCTGTTCTAGCTCTAAAGATTCTCTCTGTCACATCAGGCTGAAGCAAGGTTTCTCCTCTAAGTGCCGAATCCATCGTGCGAATTAGATTTTCCCTGCTTGTATCCTTGAGCAAATACCCTTTCGCTCCCTTCGCCAAACCATTAATCATATGCTCGTCTTCATTATAGGTCGTTAAAATAATAACAGGAATATTTATCCCGAGCTGCTGCATCTGATCCATTGTTTCAAGACCGCTCATGACGGGCATATTCAAATCCATTAAAATAACATCCGGCCTCTGCTCCTTCATCATGCGTAAGGCTATCGAACCATCCCCTGCTTCCCCAACGACCTGAAATCTGTCATCGGTTTCGAGAATTAATTTTAGCCCTTCTCTGACCAGCCAATGATCATCGACAATCAACACTTTATATTTCATCATGACTCCCCTTTGGATACCGGCTTGGAAATTCGAATGGAACTGCCTTCTCCTGCTCGGCTCACAATCTCTACCATGCCGCCTATCAGGCGGGCACGTTCTTGAAGTCCAATTAGCCCATAATGGCCTGCTACCTTGCCAACTGCATCGGTGTCAAAGCCTTTCCCATCATCCCTAATTTCTATGATTAGCCTTTCAAGCTTGTCTGTAACCGTAACCCAGACCTGCTGCGCCTGCGCATGCTTCGCAATATTCGTCAAGCATTCACTTACCATATGAAAACTATGCTCCACTACGATTTTCGGCCAAGTTAACCGAACATGCATGGTAAGAGCAACTCTAATCCCAGTCGAATGAATAAAATGTTCTACTTCCTCCTGAATCACCTCTTCAAAATTGAGATCAGACGATGATACGGAACGCAGATCATCTATCGCCTTACGGGCATCCGCAAGCGTCCTGCGAGCCTGCCTCATGGATTGACCTACAATCTCATGCGCTCTGCCTGAGTTTCCTTTCAGAAGATGGGAATCAATTGCTTCAAGCTGCATAATAAGACCGGCAACCCCTTGCGCAAGTGTGTCGTGCAGATCCCGTGCCATCCGTTGTCTCTCATTAGCAAGTGTGAGCTCTTCTACCTTTAAATGGGCTATTTCCAAATCACTTAGAAAGGTCTGTGTACGAACACGTTCACGGACTTGTTGATAAAATAATATGGCATAAGCAATAACAACAATCATCATCAGGAGGAACAGTGGAATATACAAACCCAGTCGCTCTGTATCTCTTACACTGACGATTGCCAGGCAAAACAATGCATATAATAATAATGAGAGATAAATAATCTTAGCTTTGCGGTAATAAATACTTACACTTTGTGCAATGAGAACTGGAAAAAGGCCGATTAAAGCTGCGGGAAAACCTGAAGGCATTAGTAGGGCCGAAACAAAAATTAACAGTCCTTGTATGAGAAAGTATACCCATGGTCGATCTTTAACAAGACTATGACTATTCCAATGAAAAACGGCATGAAGCGAAATCACTACTGAAAATATTAAACTTTGCAATAAACGCGGATCTAGCGTATTCTGCAAAATAATGGTTGCTGCATAAACAAGCCCCACCCATAATAAAATAGGAGCCCTTGAAATGCTTAACTCATATATCCTGTTCCTTTCCATCTCCCCACCTCTTTATGTATCATTATATACGTAAAACCACAAATTTAAATGTACGTTGGTACATGCCCGTTCGTACAAAATATAACGACTATTACAGTGAGAACATCAAAAAATGAAGGAGAGGCTAGAATATGTATACGCACCATAAGCAATCACTGGACAAATTCGTAGAGTCGCTGAAATCTGATCCAAACCTATTAGCCGTGATAACGGCCGGCTCTATCGCGAAAGGTACGGCCAAGGAGACATCGGATATCGACGTATATTTGCTTGTCACGGATCAAGAATTTGAAGAGCGGAAGAAAACCCATGCGTTAGCTTACACGACCCATGAATTTTGCAATTATGAAGATGGCTATATCGATGTCAAAATCATCAATATGCGGTTTTTGGAGCTGGCCGCCGAGAAAGGCAGCGAGCCGACCCGCGCTTCTTTTACAGGCTCGCAGGCTTACTACTCCGTCGTTCCAGGGTTAAATGAACTGCTAACCAAAATACCGGTATATCCCGAGCAGAACAGAACCCAAAACATCAAAGATTTTCAAGCACAGGTGCTGCTTTACGGTTATTATTTTGCGGGGGAAGCCGTCAAAAAGAATAACCCTTATCTGCTGTCGCAAGTCGTCAGCAATCTGGTGTTATTCGGAAGCCGAATTATTTTGGCGCATAATCGCATATTGTTTCCTTGCCACAAGTCCATGATGGCTGAGGTCGAAAAAGCACCGGAAAAACCGGATACCTTTCTCAAGCTTTGCCATGAGCTGTTGTTAAATCCGACCCATGAAAAATGCCAGGAATTAACCGACGTTATACTAGGTTTTCTAGACCTGAAATTATCATCTGAGCAAGCGGTCACTCGATTTATTCAGAACAATGAATGGAACTGGATCGATCAGTCCCCTCCTTTGCAAGATAGATAGCTATATAGACGGATAAGTCAAAAAAACAGCCTCTGCCGCTGAAGCTTCAACGGTTATGAGGCTGTTGCTTTTTCATTTTTAGGGATCAGTTGAATCACGATCATATTGCTTGATCAACCAAAGACATGCTAGTATATCAGTTAATGGCATGCATTAAAACATACATATTGAGGTTAATATAACAATCCATATTTTTGATACATATACAACTAGAGGTGAAACAGATGCTAAAAGTTAACCGTGACGACGAACGCCCCATATGGCAGCAGCTGCTTGATCAAGCTATCCATAATATCACAACTGGAAATTGGCCTCCCGGTGAATTGCTGCTTCCTTCTCGCGAACTCGCACTACTCGTCGGTGTCTCTCGCTCAACTATACAAATTGTTTATGAGGAATTATTCAGTCGTGGCTACACGGTTACTTCCCGGCGCGGCGGAACTAGAGTAAGTGACTGGACCCACAAAACCCGTTTTATGGAGGAGGTTATTGCTCGCGGGCCTGTTACTCCTGAGCTGCCTTTATTAAACGATGCAGTCAGCCAGTTGCAAAATTGGTTCAGAGGCAAGGAAAATAGAAATGTGGAAATCGATTTCAGCCCACACGAGCCTTATTTGGATCAACATTTTCAAACGAACTGGAGACAATCCTTTTTACAAGCCTCCAAAGAAACGGATCTAGCCAGCTGGGCTTACGGCAATCCCTATGGTTTCGTGCCGCTGCGCGAGCAGATTCAACGTTATTTGTCACTTGAGCGAGGCGTCCACGTTCATATCGATCAAATCATATTAACTTCGGGCGCACAGCATAGTCTGGATTTAATTGCCCAAGCCCTGTTAAATGAAGGAGAAACCGTTTGCGTTGAAGATCCCGGCTTTCCCGCTTCATGGATGGCGATGAAATATCGGCGGATGAATGTTATTCCCATCCCTGTCGACCATTACGGAATACAAGCAGACCGTATTCCCCCTCAATCAAAGCTTGTTTATGTTACGCCTTCACATCAGTGTGCAGTTGGAGTGATTACGTCGGAGCCTCGCAGACAGCAATTGCTGCATATGGCGGCCCAACATCAATTTTGGATAGTTGAGGACGACTACGATAGTGAGTTTCGATATCGTGGCGACCCACTCCCAACCTTGTTTAGCCAGCAGCCTCAGAACACGCTGTATATGATGAGTTTTTCCAAAATGGTCGCTCCTGGCATTCGGATATCAGCGATCGTTGGTCCAACAGCGGCCATTCGCCAGCTTGCCTATGTCCATGAATTAACCTATCGCCATCTTCCGATTATGGAGCAATTGACGCTTGCTCATTTTATCGAGCATGGGCATTTCATGCGCCATATGAGAAGAGTCAGAAATGTATATCGGCGCAGACATGAAGCCATGACAAAGGCCATCATCGCGACCGGTCTAAGTGCACGTTTTAAACTTAGCGGTGTAGAGACGGGATTGCATATGCTTCTTGAAGCTGAAGACTCATTTGATGAAGAAGCCGCAACAAACCAAGCGCTCGAAAAAGGCATACGTGTTTATCCACTTAGCAAGTATTGTTTGGAAAGCGATCGAAAAGGATGGGTGCTAGGCTTTGCTAAAGTAGACGAGTCAGCAATAGAGACAGGCATTCATCGTCTTGCGGAGCTGCTTTTATAATTTAAGCAGCTCCGGCTAAGCTTAACAATTTCCATCCCTTTTTAGTCCATCTGCACCCGTATTCATTTTCATGCTGCTTATTATTTTTGTTCAGCTTGTTGGATTCCACTCGTCCTATCATGTTTGTGGCGAAATTGTCCATGTATCAAAATATGCGCAGCCAAGCCTGCAACAAGACCCCAGAATGCACCGCCAACACCAAGTAAGGTAACATTTGCAGCCGTTGCCAAAAAAGTAATCAGCGCTGTCTCACGGCCCTTAGGCTCAGTTAAAGCGCCCGCAAGGCTGCTGCCAATTGTCCCGAGCAATGCGAGACCCGCTAACGTCGCGATGAAGGTAGCTGGAAGAATTAGAAACAGAGCAGCCAGCGTCACACCGAATAGGCCAACAACCATGTAAAAAATGCCGCAGGCAATACCTGCAAGGTAACGTTTTGTAGAATCCTCGTGCGCATCTTTACCAGTACAAATCGCCGCTGTAATGGCTGCTACATTGAATGCATGCGAGCCAAATGGCGCTGCAAACAGTGAGCCCAGACCCGTTACGATCAAAATTGGATTCGCACTCGTCTTAAACCCATCATTTCGCAAGACTAGCATCCCAGGCATATATTGTCCCGTCAATGTAATAATGAACAACGGCAAGGCAACACCCAATAAAGCATGCAACGAAAATTCAGGAACAATAAATACCGGCGATGCGATAGCTAATTTAATCGTGCTGAAATCTACTTTCCCCAAGCTGATTAAATAAATAAGCCCAATGATTAAAATGCCGACGATAGCATAACGGGACGTATACCTTTTTAATAGTACATAAGCAGCAAACAAGACAATGACCAGCAAAGGATCAGCTTTCGCTCCGCCAAAGGCGGAAATACCAAACTGTAGTAAAATACCTGCTAGCAGACCAGAAGCAATGCCTGGAGGAATAAGCCGGACGAACCTTTCGAACATTCCCGATATTCCTAAAACAATAAATCCTAAAGCGGAGATGATATAAGCACCTATCGCTTCCGCATAGGGAGTTATCGCTAATACCGAAACGAGAAAAGCCACACCTGGTGTTGACCAAGCTGTAATAATCGGTTCACGGTATCGATAGCTTAGCCATATACCCGTTATCCCCACACCAACGGAAATCGACAATATCCATGAAGCGGTCATTTCGGGACTCAGACCCGCCACTTTTGCCGCCTGAAATACGAGAATAAATGTCCCCCCGTAGTTGACAATGACAGAAATTAACGCAGCTATAGTGGGCGATATCCAATCACGGCCGCGCAGCGAAGATGATGTTGGGTTCATTTGCACTCTCTTTAACATTTTAACAACCTCATTTTTCTTATTTGTACATTTTTTCTTCCTCGATTGGATTGGCTTTCGCCGTAATATGATAAGGATCAACTCGGTAGACTTGAACAGATGATTGGAAAATAGCTGACTTATATTTCTCTACATGCTGCTTGGACAACGGACGGTTATAGTAGCCAGGCACATATTTATGAAGCATTTCCTGCAGCATATAGGTAGCTTCTTCCAGATCATCGATAAGCTCGGCCTTACCGAAAATCATAACACTCATATATGCTGTGTCCGTCTTAGCTGGTACGGGATCGGTAATGGTTCCATATTCTTCGCAAACCGTAAAACAGACCTCGGAATTCGCACTCATGACCTGATTACGCCTCCCGCCCGCGGCTCCATGAAAATAAAGCTTCCCCTTTGCCCAAACAAAATTAAGCGGAACCACATACGGCAGCTGACCATCAACCATACCAAGATGACCAATTCGCGCTTTATGCAAAAAGGCATCTATTTTGTCACTGTCCAACACTTCTCTTATCTTGTAACGAACTCCATCCATTCTCAACCACTCCTCAAATGCTGAATTTCCGTTAGTATATCAGTCATTGGAATGAATGAGTACATCCAAAAATACAGCATTTGAGCAATCCATATTTTTAACTAAGTAGAGCAGATCATATTCTTGCTGATAAATTTTTGAAAGGATGGTATAGACAAAGGGGAAGGGTTCGCCAAGTCTAGAGCGGGTAACAAACGGTCTATGATTGAATTGGGGCAAATCGTTTGGGGCTGGGGGAACCAGGGGGAATATAATACACGCAAGCGAAGGATGTATTGAAAAAGGGCTCAAGTTCATTAGTCAGTCTGAAATGCCCTCCTGGAATAAATATTAGAATAACGCACTGCTATTATTCAATATCTATTCTAGGAGCATTTTTATGCAAAAAAAGGGACATCAGCTTATACGATACATACTTGAAGTGAGCGTCGTAAATAATCATTTGTAAGCATTTAAATCTCCTATTACTTTGATTTTCGTTCTTCCGGCTTAGCAATGTCTGTTTGATTAAGCAAATAATCGATGCTGACACTATAAAATTTAGATAATGTGATCAATACTGCGGTTGGTATGTCCAACTCTCCACTCTCATATCGAGAATAGGTTGCTTGTGAAATATGCAGCAACTTGGCCATCTCCTGCTGAGTTAAATCCTTATCTTCACGTAAATCCCGAATTCTTTTATACATTTTCATCACCCAACGGTAATCTTCCTCACTCTCTTACTATATAAAGTTAGCAGAAGAAAAACCGCTTCAGCTGAAGCGGCGAGATTAACAAGACATGCTTATTTTTTCTTAGGCATGGATTTTATAAACACAATTAAACCTCCAATACAAATGCCAACTATAGCCCAACCCGCTATAAAAAATATTGAATTCAAAGCGCTTACCTCCTTTAATAGATATGGCTTCTGATAGATGTTATAGATCCATATTGTTTATCCCAATTGTAGCATGTGACTCAATGTCCGCGCTAATCCATATGCTCCAGTATAACCTCTAACATGATTTTACAAATTCCTCAAACAGCCTAAAGTTATAACTATCCGATTTGTAACTGAACTCTGGATGCCACTGAACGGCTAAAACAAACTTTTTCTCAGGCATCATAACGGCTTCTATTAAACCATCTTCAGCATTTGCCACAGCAATGAGTTGCTTGGACAGCTCCTTAATCCCCTGATGATGGTAACTATTGACTCTTAAATTCTCCGTTTCAATAATACGGTAAAGCGGGTTTCCCTTTTCTATGTAAACATTATGAACGGGTTCAGAATAGGGGGGTGCTTGTTTATGTTTAATGCTGCTCTCCGACTTGAATTGAGTCGGCATATCTTGGTATAGCGTGCCTCCTAGTAAGGCGTTGAACAACTGTAAGCCGCGGCAAATGCCGAACGCTGGTTTATCCAATTCTAAAACTTGTTTGAATAAGGCGCTCTCCATCACATCTCGCTCCTGGCAGAGCACTCCGCAAATATCCTCTATCTGCTCACCATAAATTTCAGGATTAATATCGTGTCCACCTGTAAAAAGAAATCCGTCAAACATATTTGCTATTCTAGTTATATTCTCTACATCTGAGGTAAGTGGCAATACAAACGGAATTCCACCTGCTTCTTCAATCCCTTTCATATAGCCTGGAAGCATCCAATAGCTTTCTTTGTCCCCATCATACAACGGCAATACGCCTATAGTTGGTCTCACCATGCTAAACTCCTCCGTGAATATATCTTTTTATTGATATATTATACAACAAACTATTTATGGTATGCAGCATGTCAGCTTAATTACCATCTCTGGCGAGCTATTTTATTTTCTTTGTAAAATATTGTCGCACAAAAGAAAACACCCTGATTTCTCAAGGTGTGGCTGTCGAGAACGTCTAAGAGGCTTGACAGTTTAGGAAACTGTAGCTCTATTTTAACTAACCATTGGGTCGGCAGGGCATTCACTTATTTACGTGCGAGTATAATCGTATTTAGCCAGGTCAACTCCCACAGGGTAAGCGTACCTTTTTGCGCCTTCTCAATCCATGTCTTGTCAGTAATCACCTTTTTATCAAATAGGGATTGCAGCGCCGCTACAAGCATTTTCTTTTGAGCCTCAGATAGCTTCATTTCTTGTTCATCTTCTACTGCCTCTGCCTCTGACTCTGCCTCAACAGCATCATATTTTTTAAGGTCATTAGCTTTGATAATCGCCAGCAACTTGCTTGCATAAGCCGAGTCAGTCGCATATCCGCAGGCATACAGCGCTGCCGCTTGCTCCTCTGGTGTTTTAGCTGTCCTCACACGGGCGTAACGGCTGAGGCCAAACAATAGGTCTTGATCCATGTAAAAATCATACAGGGTATCGTATGCCCTAAATGCAGCCGTGATATTGACCGTCTTACCGTTGTACTCCTCCCACGTTCCTTTATTGACAGCCTTACCACGCCAGTAGGCGTTAGGCTTACCGATACCGACTTTAATGCCGCCAAGATTATTCCAATCGTGAATTTTGCAGCCAGTCTCTAAAATATTTTGAGCCAGTCTCACCGATGGTAGCATTGGCGATCCCTCCCGCCGCGCTCGCAGTACATGAGGCGCTAATGTCTCGATGAACGCCGCTCGACTATACTGAGTCATTTTCTTTTCCTCCTTTAGCTCCCCGTTGGGAGCTCTATCAATGATTACTTATAGTTCTGAGTTTATCATTTATTAACAGATTGAGAAATAAATCTGCCCCAACCTGCGCGGAAGGCTTGCTCTCAACGACTGCCAGATGTGATAAATCAGCCGAATCGTGAGTCCGCAGTAAATTGACCCAGCAGCACTGATAACATATGTTGCAAATTTCCGAATGCAGGTAGCGCAAATAAAAAAAGTGTTCGTGGCCGTATTTAACATTTTTTCAATATAAACAAGCAGAGGTCTTACGTGATCAGACGTTTAGGACGTACTATTTTCGGACGTATAAAAAACGCCTCCACTTCGTAAAACTCGTTAACGAAACGATAATTACGAAGAGCAGGCGTACAGGTCTATGTTAATATAACATCGCAGTATACTTTTTAATAAAAGCAGAAACACGAAAACCCTTGATACATATGGGTTTCGATTTTAGGTACCATATTACATCAGAGTGAATTATAGTGAAACAAAGCAAATTCCGCCCCCAAATCCGTCCCCAACGGCAAAAAAGACGCTCAATCTTCTTGAGTTTGTCGAATCGGAAAGCCCCATACAAAAACAAAAGACCCCTTATGTATCAAGGGATCTCAGGTTCTTTTCTGTATGCCGAGGACCGGGATCGAACCGGTACGGTAGTCACCTACCGCAGGATTTTAAGTCCTGTGCGTCTGCCAATTCGCAATTATCGTATACATACCGCTGTTTCCCAGCGTTTTGCTCTTCGTAATATTCGTCACAACGCACAGGATACGGACAGACAATCGGAAAGCACTCGGATATGCGAGCGCACTTTTGTCGTGTACCTACGCGTTGGTGTTAACGAGACGAAGTATAACACGGACGGACTACGCTTGTCATTCACTCTTGTCTTCCCATACCTCCTAAGATTTAAAAACTGCGCGGAAACTAGATACACCTGATTTAGCGCCTTTTGACCACCGCCTTGGGGGTATGCGTCACTTCACCGCATTAACGCGTTGGCATGTACACAAAAGCCGCCTTTTACGCAATAGTCTAATCGCCGCAAACCCGCGCCGTTACTGGATTCTTACGTTTTCGTCCGTCTGCCGAACCGCTCAGAAACGTTCTATGCACCGTTTATACATCGTTTATGCAACGTTATGCAGACGCCAGAGCCTCCGTGACCCCGTGAGATTTCGGAGCCTCGCCCGGAGAGAGGCGCTTGCAAGTGCGGAAGCCACCCCCCCGATGTTGCTCGTATGTAACTTTTTAGGACATAAAATTCGCGAAAAATAACGCCAGAAAAACGCCGCTATCGGTTGATATACAAGGGATTTCGGGCGTTTCCAGCTCATTGCGTAACTATTAGCGTCAAGGTTACATGAAAAGTTTCGGAAGGGCACGCACCTGGACGCGGTTGCAGGAAAATTCCGTAAAAGTGTAATTTTCGGACACCTTTTGACGTATAATTAACTCCAGAAAAGCCTGTATCTACGCCGATTCACGTTCCTTTTATCTAATTTCGCCTATTACCGTAAAAACACGACTCTGCCTCACATTATCGTACTAATTATGAGCCCCATGTACCGTTCATCTGAAAGTATCTGCGCTATTGTCGGCGACTTCGACTTCATACGAAGCTTTTTTAAATGTCGCTGTATCGCGATATTAAGTGCGTCATCAAAGTCTTCACGCTGTCTCCAACGATAAAGCGTGCGGACACTAATACTGAGTTTCTTCGCAATATCTGCGTAATTAGTTCCCCGTTTTATTACGAGTAGTTCGATAGCGCATTGTTGTATTTCCGATAGCGGCCGCTTCTTCCGTTTCCCCCTTCGTTTTTGCATATATTCACCTCCGTAAACAGAAATAAACGGAGCGCCAGCGTACACATACCGCCGATGCTCCGTTGTATTGCGTATTAGTTTTGTATCGGCCCTCCTGGCGCAGCTCCTCGGCTGCTGCTTCCGAATTTACCGTTCGCAGCGGCTGCATCACGTATTTTCGTATACATGACAGATATTATCTTGTCTGCATCGGCTTCCTTCGTAATTTCGTTATTCATCACAAGGTTGACCGTCGTAGTATTTGACACGCTCGTATTGAATGGGCCGGACTGCGCATAAGCGTCCCGCGCGGCCGCCATACCGCCAGCGTTAAAACCTCCGATTGGATTAAGCGTACCTTTCGGCGTCGCGGAGTATTCCGCTTGTAGCTTCTCTTTTGCCAAGCGTGCCGCAGCTTTTTCGTCGCCTGCGCCTAGTTCTTGATAGAGAATTAAGTCCCAAGCGCCTTTACTGACGTCGGTCATGCCCTTATCAAACGCCATACCGATGTCAATCGTTTTAATAAGCCAGCCGAAGTAATCCGACTCGCGCATACCGTTCATGATACCGGTCATTAAGCTTTTTCCGATGCTCAGTCCTACGCCCGCTATTTGTTCGGACGATCCTTCCAACGCATCAACTAACGTCTTTGTAATCTTTTCTGAATAACCTTCGAACGCGGTTTGGCCTGACTTCGCCCACCAAGTATCGAACGTATCTTTAACGGTATCAAAGACAAATTCGACTTTACTCTCAAACGTAGTCAAGCGTTGAAATTCAGGGTTATTCGTAAAATTATCAAAAATGTAATCCTTCCCCTTATCAACCGCGCTTTGTACGGCTTCCGTTATCGTAGGTGAGTATTTTTCGATCATGTCCGAGGCTGATAATGCGAAATCACGTATGATCGGCATCGTCGGTGCTAGGGCAGCTATCTGCAACGTCTCAAGCGCGCCATTAAACTGCTCTACCGCGCCTCCCGCACCTTCCATTTTCGTTTTGGCGACGTCTAGTGCGGTCGTTTTCGATAGTTCCCGTTGAAACTCCTTAATCCCCTTGGACCCCGCTTTAAACATAGAGGACGCAGCCTTGACACCATCTGTACCGAACATCTCCAGCATTAAGTCGGTTCTCTCTTGCTCGGAAAACCCTTTAAACGCTTTTTGTAGTACGTCCGCAATCCCGCCGATGTCTTTGATTTTTCCGTCTTCAAAGAACTTGTTGGCTTCGCCTACGCCAATGCCTAGCTTTTTAAATAGCTGCGTGGCTTTCTTCGTCTGCGGCTGCAAGTACATAAGCATCGACTTGAAGCTCGTACCCGCGTCCGAACCGCCCTTAAGTCCGTCATTGGACATAATCCCGATCGCGGTATTCAGATCAAGGAGGGAAAGACCGAACATATCCGCTACTCCACCAGCCGAGGCGAGCGCGTAACTGATTTCATGGACTGACGTTGCGCCTGCGTTAGCTGTTCCCGCGAGTATATCCGATGCTTGGGCGGCACTCAAACCGTCTTTCTTGAACGCGTTCATTGAAGTAGCCATTGTTTCCGCAGCTTCTTGTAGCTCAAGCCCGCCCGCAGTCGCAAGATTGAGCGCTGCTTCTAATCCGCCTGCCTCAATGGTAGCGGACGCCATACCCGCTTTTAGCAGCTCTTCAATTGCTTGGCCCGCTTCCATCGCGCTATACTTCGTACTTGCGCCCATTTTAAGCGCGAGTGATTGCATTTCCGCCATTTCTTCGTTTGTGCCGCCCATTACGGACTTAACTGAAAGCATCTGCGACTCGAAATCCATCGATTTTTTGAATGAGTCCGTAATAACCGACATACCCGCAAACGCGCCAGACACGCCGATCGCCGCCGACGACAATGCGCCAAACCTCCCCGCTACACCCGCCAGTGAAGATGTGATGCTACGCATTGGCTTAGAGACGTTATCTACTAATCGAAGACTAGCCGTAATGTCAAAACTCATTCTATCACGCCCCCTTCATGCGATCGCGGAATATAAAGCCGGTATATTCTCTAGCTGAAGCCGTTGCCCTGTCAAAGTGTACGTTCGCCGTTTCCCAATTCGCACTAACTGCGGCAGCGATTCCGTTCCTATGCGCTTGTAATCCGCTCAGAAGCTTTGTAAGTGCTGACCGCTGTTTCATCTTCGGAAAGCGCAGGCTGCGGAGTTGCGTAATGACCTCCGCGAATACAGCGTCAGCAACGCGCATTTTATCTGCAAATTGTTCGCGTGTTATATCTCCGTTTATCAGCGCCTCTCCACACAGGCGGAAATACGTTCCGTTGTAAGGATTCAGCGCGGAAGTAATGCGTGATACCTCCGCATATAATTGTTCCTCCGTCTTTTTCATCGTACAATCGCCTCCACCGCTTCTTTAAGTTTAAGATAACGTGCCGCATCCGTTGTGGACTTAGATAACGCTGCCGCATGATACATCTTCGCAAGCTCGTCCATGTTGACGCGAATGCCCGCGATAGAAACTGTACTAAGGTCAACGTCCTGGCCGCGATAAATGACGTCTTCATCGCCAGTAACCGCAATTTGTCCATTATCTAGAATAGAGAACTGCGCTGCCGATTGATCCAACGAGGATGGAGCAACGTTCGATACATCAAAACGCCAAGTGTCATAGGAAGAATTTGTGTATACACCTACGGACGCTTTATTTTCAGTATTTTCGATTCCTACGTTAAGGTGAATATACTCCGCTCCTTGCGGTAGAAAGTGAAGATGACTTGTACCATCCTCACGGATATAACTTAGAGCTTCAACTGTTCCGGTTAATCTAATATAAGGCCATCCCGCAATTGGAACAGTCCCATGTCCCATTCCGCTAAACGACTTTCTTTCGATTTTCATTACGCTTCCCCCTGTTCGGATATTTGCCGTTTCAGATCGGCATACTTAACTCGGTCCTCTATACGGCCGCTTACCGCTGCTGTTTCTCTCGCTTCTTGAACGTCAGCTTCCGTAATTGGCGCTGGCATATCGTCTTCAACCGGAGCCGCGCCAGCTAATTGCTCCTGGCGCTTCCGTTTCATTGCCGCAAATAGAACGCGATTATCTATCGACGGATGCCCCGCAGCCAATACACCGGCCTCTGTAACGTGCTGCTGCGTAATCTTAGCTCCGCTTTCAACAAACTGGCGTAGTTCATAGACAGTTGCGCGGTACTGCTGCGGATTACCTTCAACTAACTTGCGTTGATCTTTCATTAACTCGTAACGGGCAGCGTCTTCTTCGGAACCCGTCTCCTTAGCGCGATCTTCCAACTTGCGGAGGTACTCGTCTGAAGGACAGCTGGCGTACGGACTGTCTCCGTCGTCAAAAAGCGCCTTAGTCAGCGCCTCGAAATCGTGCTTGGCTGTTGCATACCTCGCCATCTTGTGCGGAGAACTTCCGGACGATTTCGCTTCGAGGCGCAGGCGTTCCAATTTACTCGCGGTCATTATCGTCATTAATTAATCCCCTTTTCCGGCAACTTTCGATTAGTGGAAATGTACATAAGTTCCTCATCCCGAATTCGCGGTAGGCTACTCATGTCAATAATGTCATGAACGGAAATGCGGTCACCTGGTCGGCTTTTATCGTCTAAGCGAACCATTTCTCTAATCTCTCCCTGTGCGTGTGTGTAGGAATCTTTTAGTTTATAAACGTCGAGTACAGCGCTGTAATATTCCAAACGAGCGGCTACCATTCGATCAACGATAGGCTGAAGCTCCTTTTGCTGTACTTCCGTTCGATAAGGACCGTTCCAGTCAATTGTCAGGTCTCGAACACTAATCCGTTCACTCGCCTTTGCTTGACGAAAAAAGTCGTATGCTGCGCGTAATTCAGACTCCGCAGCCGATTTAGCTGCTTCTGACGCGGAAATTTTGGCCCGTAATTCGCTTTTCTTCGCACTCATATCTTCGCCCGTCTCAAACTCGCGACGCATTAACCCGTCCATTTCTGCTAAATCAGAAGATAAACGGTCGGCCGCTTCAGTCACTCTTTGTTGATAACCAGCTACGACCTTATCGTGCCTCGCACCTTGTTCGAGAAATGCTTCCCGCAATTTCCATTTAATCAATGTTAAACACTCCTTTTAGTTTTGTTTTAATTCGTTCCCATCGAGTCGGCTTCCTAATTGGCGTAGAAGATGGCGGCGGTTCTGGTGCCATCCATAATTCACGTATAACCGCATATTCCTGCGAATCTGGCTGAAACACGCGATACAGCGAAGCCAACTCTTCTTTATGCGTAAAAGCAACGTTAATCCCTAAAACGGGTAAGAACGCTTTAAACACTTCTTCGTTATCCGTCCGTAAATCAATCGCCTCAACACTGTGTACGCTCATGAGTTCAATAATTGCGTATTTGATATTACATTCATTTTCGATCGGCTTCACAATACTATCCGCCTGACGCCCATGTTCGTCATAAAGGATAGCGGACATAAAGCGTAGTCTACCGACATCGGCTACGATAATCTCGACGAGCGGCCGCATCAGCGTGATACCTCTACGAGCTGCACGTCTACGGCGCATGGTCGGCCGCGTCGGTCTACACTTTCCTCGTACGCTACCGTTACACCATCGCGAATGAATGACGCGTTGCCGTCTACAATCGCGCTAACGTGGAAGAAAAGCCGCGCCTCTCCGATCTTGCCGAATCCTTTTTCCGCGTTGTAATAGCGAACCTTATCGGTATGCTTGGACGAGCTGACCGGTAGATAATCCGGCTCTCTTCGTTCAATCGCTGGCTTTCGCGGTGACTTGCCGAGCGACGGTCCGATAAACTCGATCGCAGCTCCGGTAAGTTCGTCATTCTCCGGCCACATAACCGGCTCAAACTGGCGCTGGGCAAAACTCTTTAATGACGCTACTGGTTTCGTATTCGTTTGCTTTCCATTCATTTTCTACTTGCTCCCCTTCGTTTTTTAATCAATAACGGAGCTAAACGCCGGATATGCGCATCGCTCACGGAATCTCCGTACATTAACGTTCCTGCCACATCTCCCGTATCCGTACTTACAACGGTAACAAGGCGTTGGTAGCCGTTAGGCGGTAGCTTTTCGATACTGGAAACGAATAACATGCGCTTACCTCCTCCGCTTGGCTATTGTGCTGAGATATCGACACGCAATCGAATCCTCATCGCGCCATAGCTTGCAACGCGTATCCGCCTTGCCCATAGCGGTTAGTAATGAGCAGCTTTTCGCCGCGTTTAGGTAGCCGCAATAGGTCGTATCTTCACGTTGCTGCTTCACATTGGCCCCTCCTTCGAAATAGCTGCGTATTTGGTACGCTTTTCGCTGATTCTGCCGTATTTTAGGCGCGCTAAAGAAGCCCCGAAGGTATTTACACCTCCCGTGCTTGCAACGTCTAATATGCGGTTAAAACGGCGTTTAGCGATCTACGTTAACGCCGAGTAGATTTCGCGCCGAACGCTTCCTTTTCGACGGGACTCGGTACTGAATCGCGATTAAACTACCCTCGCGATAATAACGGGCCATTTCGATAAAGTCCGGATAACTGCGTCTTATCTTCGCGATTACTTCGCGGTCCTCAACATAAGCGGCCAGGCTATCGCTGTCCATACGCCACAACCGGTTAGCGACTTGCATGATAATCACCGCCTAGCTGGACAAGCGTCGTGTTTGTCATCGTAAATCTGTCCGGATAATGGCCTGCTTCAATTCCGGCATAAAGCACGAACAGAATTGCCGCGCGAATCTCCGGCTTTGTAATAGCAGCATTGCGCGTCGGCGCATAGGCTTTGCAGAATACCGTCGCCAGGCGCTCGGCAAGCGCGAAGAACTTCGACTCTTCCATTTTGATGACGTGTGAGGGCGCATTTGCTTCCGCCTTTACGAACCGGACGACCTCCGAGAAATAACCGTCGTAAACCTCGTCGTCAATGTGGTAGGCGGTAACCTTCAGCGGCCGCTTGCCTTCAGCGTAGTTAATAAGCGTGTACCCTTCTTCGTTAGCAGATACGGTAACCATTCCGATCTTCCTCGCTACGGAGTGCTGCGGTCTGCCTCCTTATTGAATTGGAGCCCGCGTTTTCCCAACCGTTTAGAGTCCGGCTGTAAGACGATTTTTGTGTGAAGAAAAAGACGCCTTATAGCGTCATATTGTCGAACTGTTTCTCACGTCGAATCGCTTCAAGCACGTCCGTGTCGCCGCCGTAACGCTGCTTGATTAGATGCGATAATCTGTCGGATACACTACGGTGATGGCTCTCAACGGCTGCAATCGTTGACTCGGCTACCCCGACCGAGTGGGCGAATGCTGCCTGTGACATGCCCTTACTCACCCGAATAGCTCGGATAGTTTCGCTGTTCACGCTTGTTACCTCCTTTGTTCTATCGAATCCTTACTAGGTGTCAAATAAATAAAGGGGTATTTCTCCCCGTCACTTATATATGGAAACCAGCAGACAAAAATATAGGGAATTTTCGAAAAAATTAGGATATTTCTTTATTTTCTTTCGGGATATAAACCCGCCTATCTAAGTCTACCTGTCCGCCGCCGCCTGTAAATGACTCATACGAAATCTCTCTATCCTGTCGTTTTTGGACATCGTACCATTCTGCGTCTGCATTTTTCACCGGATATTCTACAGTTCGTTCTTCTCCCTGCACCGGACGCATGAGAAAATCTGCGAATATGTCCAACACAGAAAAGCGCGCCCGCCCACTCTTACGCCTAGTCATCGGATGTCGATATTTTCGTGATTCAAGCTGCTTACGGAGCCATCCCGACCTTCCAAGCATTTCTAAAGCTGATTCGATTATCATTACACGAAGATCGTCGTCCATTATCTTGTAATGTGCATCCCAGAAAGCATACAAGTTTAAGTAACGGTTTACATTGCCCGTTTCGATTCTTTGCTCCCTCTTTTTTCGATTCAAATTTCGTATTGGCTCTATGTTGTTCATAAGTACCCCCTGTTTAAGTTGACCTTTGACTAATTGAATGCTATATTTGACGAATAAAGATAATGCAATTAGTGTGTACGTTTTGTCCTATAATAGGTTTATTTATTAATTAAGGATGCTCTATACTCTTTAAGTACCGCCACTCCCTGCCTACGTGGTAGTAATCTCCTTATCTCCTGCTCGGTATAGAAGTGCCTAACACACGCGTTAAAATCACCGCTACCAGCTTCGTAACTACGTTTGTCCAAACTTTCGCCACCTAAATTCATCCGGTAAAGGTTCGGCTTCTTCTTGAACGTCCCTTTCTGCGCTTGATTCCGACTTATAATCGCGATAACTCCGATCTTTTCGAGTTCGTCTATCTTCCGCCGTGCCGTCCTTGCATCTATCCCCGCAGCCTCGCCCATTTGCGCTGATGTCATATAAAAAACTCCGGACTCGTTCGCCCACCGCTTTGAATGAATTAACATCGCGTAAGTCAGCGCCTTTTGCGCCTTCCCTGGACAGCTCCTAATTATCGTGTCAATTTCGTTAAATGAGACGGTCAAATCGCGATTTTGCTCCGTTATCAACGTCTTATCGTGATCGTATACGTAGTCTACGCATTCCCGTAAGTCTCGCATACAATACGCCCAATCTGACGTATAGAGCCGCGCGTCCTGCCATGCAAACCATTCCGTTATTGCATTTAACGCGTATGGCCGCTCAACTCCGTTATGGTTCATTAGGCGCGCTAGTAGTAGAAACGATTTATGGCGCTGGCCCGGCCCCGTCATTCCTTCGTTAAAGCGATTAGCTGCGTGAGCCAACGTGTAGCTCTCAGACTGGTCGTATGTAGCAAGCGGTTTATGTAGGCTAACCGCGTCCTCCATATCGGCAGCTTCACGGTTTTCGTACGCCCGGTCTTCCGCAATCAGATCCAACACGTCCGCATGATTCGTTTTCTTTAGCGTAAGAAAATACGCTATTGATTCGTCGCGGTCCATCACGCGCAAGCCGTCACCAATCTCACAGAAACCGCAGAATGCCGCTGTTTTCTGATGAACACCGAGCGGCAACTTCACTCCTTGCGTCGATGACGGACGAAACTCGACCTCACCGCCCGTAGCTCCGGATAAATCCGCTCTCGCAATAATAAGGCTAAAAACTTGGCGCGAAGATTCGAGGCTAATCGCCTTGTCGAAAAACAGTTCGACATGATACCCTTTAGAGCCGCTATACGAGATCGCGTAATTATGAAGGCCTACTCCGTCTAATGTATGGGCCAGCTTGTACGTCACCCACTTGGCGACGACTGGATCGCGGTAGTCTACGTCAAAACAGATAAACTTTGTGAGGTAAGCACCCGCGAACGTGCCTATCGGACGTTTTCCGTTGAGGTGACCTTGTAAGTGATGGAGGCGCAGCGACCTGCGGGTATCGTTTCGTGTTACATAGCTACCGTTGAGCATTTGGATAAGGTAATGGTAATGCTGAATAAGGTATAGATCGAATAGCCTGTCTATGACTCTTTGCATTGTCTAATCACGCTCCTCACTTCCTTTTGAAGGGAGTCATTTTAAATGACCCCCTCCGCCCAAAGAGACTAACCACATTGCCTTCGTAAACCGGAATATTGTCCGCAAACTTCCAAGCAACGTGTTCCGCTAATTCTTCGCGCTGCCACTCCTCGACGATTTTTAGCGCTTCAACCATTAGCTGAGGATCGCGCGACGTAACTCGCAGCCCCATTTGCGATAGCGGACGTACGTCCAGTTCGATTCCATTACTCAGGAGCCGCTCAATGATTGCGCGCCCTGCGTCGTTATTCCGAGGAATGTATACTGCATAACCGGCTTTTATCGTCTTCATTTTTAACATTGTCGATCGTCTCCCTTATTGGTTGGTTTTATTTGAAACGGAAGAATCCGCAGCCTACATTCACATAGTCGTTCGCCAATTCGATTTCTCACACTTACGGGCAAAGTTTTTTTTGCAAACACCTCCTTAGTCGTTCGTGAAATCGGTATTACATGTGAATTTTATTCCGTACTATATATACCTATGAACCGTTAGCAGTTTGGGACATGTGGTTCGTTACTTTATAGTAAGTACCTGTTATCTGGAAATTGGGACATAACCCATCATATTTTTAAAGAAAACTCTGAATATCCGAAACCAAACATTTGTTCCCCCGTAATACATAGAAAGACGCTCGACAACGGACTCACACCGGCCGAGCGCCAATACTTCCGGCAAGCAGCGCGTACCAATAGCGGACGCCAATCCGCCAGTGTCCAAGACACCGCGAGCTTACCCTTTATATGAACCGAAGCTATCACGGTTGCCGCCGTTAAAGCTTCGTGAACAATCGATCGGCCGCCGAGTAGCCGAAATAGTTGACGCTATTCCGTACATACTACGGCGACGGTAAAACAAGGCCCGCATAGCGATCCGGTTGCAGCCGGTACGGACTTTAGAACAGCGGATACGTTGCCGCGTACCCTTATCCGAGCAGTTAGCGCTACTTGGACGATAAAACGACCTGGACGGGCGATTAAATTTACGGAATCATCAGAAACGACGATCCGCGACCATCGCGCCGTTTAATTGGCGCTAGGTTTCGGCTCCTGTCGTTGGAGCCTCGTCAGGCGGTAACGGAATCCAATCGAGATCGATACCGATTTCTAATAGAACGGTTACTACGAACTCGAACGCGTCCATGCTGCGGAGCGCGGCGTACATATTCGCGATAAGCGATTCGGCTTCGCCGCTTGCCTCCTCCGTCAAGATAATGCCTGCGTCGCTTACGTAAGTTTCAAACAAACGGCCTGGAACGGGGATTACGCGATCGAGCCAGAGGTTACCGTCAGAAACGTACATTGCGATTGAAGGCGAAACGAGATATGCGCGCTCTATTTTGACGGAACCGCCCTCGCTGTACGGTCCGTTAATTACGGTGATGGGCTTCATAGGCCGGCCCTCTCTTTCATCGCGGCTTGATACGCCAGCAGGCGCCTATAACGGGAAGCGGGCGGCTGCACCGTTGAGTGACCGCGTAGGGCTGCGTATCTTTGCGTCCCATATGCGTTTGCTTTGTGAAGATAGTACGTCAGCCTTCGCGTAAACGACGGACGGAACTCGCGGAGTATGCGACCGTGGTTAATCAGATCGTACAGCGCGCCACAATCCACGCAGCGAGCGTAAACGGAATCAGCATCGTGTTTCACATAACGGAATTGGACGGCGGTGCGGCATTCGTTGCAGTAATCCGGACGCGTTCTCATCGGAACAACTCCAAATATACGCACTCTCCGTCATTTATTACGAAAACCCCGAAAACATCTGTAAACCGGTGCTTTCCCCGCAGCCAATACGCAGGACCGTGATAGATAGCGCGAATACTATAGCGGTTTGTCATTACGGAAAGCACCTCCGGATAATAGCGAAGGAAATTTCAGCCGCGAGTTCGGCAATAATACGGATTACAAGGCGCGTTTTTCTGCGTCGAACTGGCGTCGGGACCTCGTTAATATTCGGATAAGCGAGAATCATATTGCGACGCCTCCTTTCTGCGGAATAAAACCAAGCTGTCGGAACTGCAGGTCGGTTACGCGGACAGTACCGATCGTTTTGAGCGGTGATACGCCGGTGATACGACGGAAATAGGCAGGCTGAGACAAGAAGGATAACGGAGATGGGCGATCGAGAATAGAAACGAATATAAGTCCGTCGGTGCGGAGTACGAAGCGAAGACGGTGCGTAATTTGCGGTTGTTTAGACATACGGATGAAACCTCCTGTATTGTACGCTTATACGTACGTCATTTGTTTTGATTATAGTGTACGCTTATGAGTACAGTCAATACTTTTTTTGGGAGGTTTCATATTGGATAAAAAAGTGATCGTTTCTCTTAGTGATTTACTCGCAGAAAGAGGTATATCCCTAAACGAATTATCGCTATTAACTGACGTTCGTAGGGCAGCTCTTTCCGAATTGACAAACGGCAAAAGAGAGAATATCAATTTTACACACATCGAGAAAATAGCCAGCGCTTTAAACATTTCAGATATTCGGCAAATAATAACCCTTATTGACGCTGGCAAGAATGATGGCTTATCGGAATAAGTAATTCACACCTTCACACGGCATAACCTAAACCGCTCAAAAAAACGAGCGGTTTTTTGATGTTTTTAAGCTGCGTCTATTTTCGCCAATCCTGCGTCGAGACTTCGCTATAAATGCGCGCATAATTCGTTAACACAGTAACGCGTTAAAGTGTCGCGATGATTTGCCGATATATACGGAGAGGACAGTATATGAGGAGGCGGTTAAATGGGAGAGCTATCGTTAGAAGAGGCTGTTCGATTGTTCCTACGTGATAGAAAGTACGCCAATTTAAGCAAGCATACGTTGGAATTCTATTACCGCCAGTTTCTGAAGCTACGTAATACTTTAGAGATACAACAATTATCGACCGATCCAGCCGCGATAACGTACAGCGTACTGAAGGAGAACGTTATCTTTTACCTCATGGAAGAAGAAGAGTTAAAGCCGACAACAATTAACTGCATACTACGTGCCGCCCGCGCTTTGTTTAACTATCTCGTAAAGGAAGAGCTTTTGCCGGAAAGCCCATTCAAAAAAATATCGTTGGTCAAGGTTAAGCGAACCGTAGTTAACACTTTTACGAACGAGCAGCTCTTTGCCCTTTTCCGCCAACCAAAGCTAAATACGTTCAGCGGCGTTCGTGATTATACTATGATCTTACTTCTCTTAGAGACGGGCATACGCGTACGTGAATTATGCGAAATTACACTCGATGACATCGATTGGAGCGTCATGTCTATTAAGATAAACGGCAAAGGAGCCCGTGAACGCTTCGTCTACTTCCAAGATAAAATGCGCCAGCAGTTAATCACGTACATTCATCGGCGCGGCGACGTTCCTCATCGTACCCTTTTCGTTAAACGTGGAAATCAAAAACCAATCGATCGGCGCGCCGTCCACGAACAAATACAAACACACGGTAAAAATGCGGGAATAACAAACGTCCGCTGCTCGCCCCACACAATGCGGCATACATTCGCCCGACTCAGCGTACAAAATAAAGCGAATTTATTTGCGCTGCAATCTATCCTCGGTCACAGTACGATGGACCAAGTGTTGACGTACGTTAATCTGTTCAGCAGCGAAGTGCGAGACGCGCATAAATCATTTTCACCGGTGGAGAATATTAAAATAGGCGAGGTAACTTAGATGACTACTAACGGAGATATCTTGGAAATTACAGCTTACAGCTTAGAGGATGCGTTCATCGTTTTTTATAACGCAAAACAAGCGGAGGCATTACGTGGTCAGACGTTAAGGAATTACCGGAGCCACTGGACGTACTTTCGGGAATGGCTCCGCAGTGAACATGCGGATATACAGTATGTTAACGAAATAACTTCCGCCTTACTGCGCGAGTACATCAACTATATGCACAATAAGACTAAGTTTAGCGACATACCGCATAGAATTGTAAAAGGAAGTAAAATTTCTACGCACACCGTTATTTCGCGGATACAAACGATGAAAACGATGTTTATTTTCTGGATGAATGAACACATGATTAAAGTTAATCCGGTCAAAACGATCAAAAAACCGCGTGTCGACATAGACGAACGGCAGACCTACACGGACAACGATGTGCGGAAGCTTCTCGCAGCTCCGGATATTACAACTCACGCAGGCTTTCGCGATCGTATTGTAATGTTGCTTCTAGTGGACGGTGGATTCCGTATAAACGAGGCCCTACGAATCAATACCGATTTAATAGATCACGAAACCTGCTCCATATACTTACCGGCATCTATGAATAAGAATCGTAAGAGTCGCCGCGTCCCTATATCAACGGAGACACTGGCCGAAATTGACAAGCTTATCGAATTAAACCGCGTACACTACGAATCGGATTATCTATTCATAGCGAAGAACGGCCTCCCCCTTAAGATTGATCATTTTCGTAAAAGATTGCGCGAGCATACCGCAAGGGCAGGCGTTGATCCTAAGTTATCGCGTCCGCACCAATTCCGTAGTTACTTTTGTACGATGTATCTACTTAACGGCGGGGACATAATGACGCTTCAGCGTATAGTCGCGCATGCTGATATTGAGACAACCCGAAGTTATTCGCGAGCTGATGAAGAGCATATACGAAAACAGCATGCGAAATTCTCTCCACTAACGAGACTCAGGTAATTAAGCGAAGAGTTCTCTTCAATGATTCACGTAACAATCTGTATTTACACAACCAAGCTGAAGTATTATTATTAGTTGAGTAGACTACATTAATGTTAATGTTAATATTAATCAGTCGTAGGTAAAAGCGGTAAGACGTTTAGTAACAAACTTATGGTATAGGTGAAGCCCCCATCCGCCAAGATAACGGGGCTTTTTCCTGTTTAAGATTGAACTGCTAAAGCAATAATTGCTACGATTAGAGTAAGCAGAAATACAACGAACATTCCGAATTGAAGCATTAAATTAATTACTTCGCTTGTCTTCAATATACGTCCTTTCTCCTTACCGCCTTTACCTACAAATAATTATACACAGTAATTCTAGTGTAGCCTATAAAAATTCGCCGCGGCGAATTTCTGTTGACTTCTTTATCAATTTCGTGTAAGAGCGTATGCAATATAAGCATCATCTAAAGTACACTTCAGCTTTATAAATCTCAACTTTCTCCGTATTTTATTTGCATGATGCTCGGATTTTTCCAAATCACGCCAATCATAGAATAACAAATCCTGCTTACAAACACAAGATATAAATACAACATATGGTGATTGAAATTATAAATTCTCTTAATGAACACTATATATAGATTATTTTCTTAATTTGATCTAGACCAACTTTCTATATATAGCGGATAACACGCCTCCACACTCGTTCTCCCCTTTAAACGAGAGCACGCTGCGTTGCCCTGTATGCTAGGCTTATCTTAAATCCAGTTAATATAAACGAAAAAAAACGGCCACTCCCCGTAAGGAATGACCGCTGTTTGGCGTAATTTGTTTTGCTAACGATTACCTAATCCTTGTACCGACGAAAATACTCCGTCTTTATCGGCTTTGAGTATTACTATAAACGTACCAGGCTCGGAATCGCCGAAACTTTCCGCATCGAATTGCGCGGCCAGCGTTTCACTCTTATAGATAACGTATGTGTATGTAATACCGTCATCCGTTTTATCAGTCCGTGATACTTCTACCGCGTCTGCTGGCGACATCTTTAACGTTTCCGCCAAAGCGTCCTCTAACGGGATTCTGTCGAATACAATCGTAAGGTTCACGCAAGTATAATCGTAACCAAGGCAGAATATACGGCCGTCATCGTATGTCCATGTAACTCCTTCTCCATCGTCATGTCCGCGTTCTCCGAACTCCTTATCGAAACTTACCGCTTCAGCTCCGAGTACCGCCGGACCGATTTCTGGCGTTGGGCTTGGACTAGGTGAAGGTGTTGGAGATGGCGTTGGTTCTTCCGTCGGACTAGTAGACGAAAACATGATTGACTGATTTTCGGGACTAGGCGCCTCTTCTACATTTCCATTTTTTGCGCAGCCGATAAGTAAAACCGTAATTAGTAATAATAGTGATAATAAAATGTAATTCCTTCTCAAAAACAAGACCCCCTATGTTTCCCTTTATATGTAATACTCACATTATCGCAAGAAGTGTCGGATTTTACAATGTAAAGAACGCAAATAAACCGCAATCGCCCGAAGGAAATTGCGGTAACAATGTGTAATCTATAGATTCTCTAGCGGTGAGTGCCGATCGTGCTTTTCGGAGATATCCGTACCAAAAAGATTTACGTACATTCGGACGATATCCAGCGATGTGTGTCCGAGTATTTTCTGCAAGCTAAACGCGTCCCCACCGTTCATAATGTACATTTTCGCAAAAGTGTGCCGGAACGTATGCGGCGATACTCGCACGCCTTTAACCCGCGCATCCTGACCGTACAGCTTAATCGCTTGTTGAATGCCGCGAACCTTAAACGTGTTGTTATCGACATTTACGAATAACGAGTCGCAGTCCAGCACGCCGCGAACCTCGGTGTAATTGCGAAGCGCCTTTTCTAAAGCGCGAGATATCGGAACGAGCCGTTCTTTTCGTCCCTTTCCGTAAACCTTAACCGTACGGTCGCTCCAATTAACGTGATGAAGGCTGATACCTTCAAGCTCCGATATGCGTATACCCGTATCTAGCAGCGTTAACATGATCGTGTAGTCGCGGAGACCTGTAAACGTAGATCGATTAGGCGTATTCAATAACGACTTCATTTGCGCGTTGGAGAACGTCTCTATTATGCTGCGTTCAGATTTCGCCTTACCGATTCCTGCGAAGGGATTTTTCTCAACGAAGCTTTCCGTGTGCATCCAATTGAAGAAGGCGCGCCAAGATCGGACAAGTTTATCCATCGTTGCGTCAGCGGGCGTCTCCGCCTTACCGCGCTTAATCGGCGTACTTCGCTTCGTTTCTAATGCGACCATGATCGTATCCTTTACGATATCTATCGGTCTCTCAACGTTTTGCTTCTGAAGCTGCCGCGTTAACTCTAGTAAAGTATCGCGGTAAAAATTGAGCGTATCTTGCGTAAGGTTTCTGATGCGACAGTAACGGATAAATGACGTGATAGCTGCGTCTAAATCGAGGGATTCCGCAGGGTATTGAATCGGAGATTTACCGCCGCCAGCCGACGCTAGATTAACGCGACGACTGCGGCCTTTCTTACTATTTTCGGACATATAAAAAACGCCTCCACTTCGCAAAATTCGTTAATGAAACGAATATTACGAAGAGCAGGCGCACAGGTCTACGTGAATGTAGCATCGCAGTATTCGTGCAGGATGCGTACAGACACCGTAAAGCCACCGTGATTTAAAGCGGTATGCCGAGGACCGGGATCGAACCGGTACGGTAGTCACCTACCGCAGGATTTTAAGTCCTGTGCGTCTGCCAATTCCGCCACCCCGGCATAATAGATTGAGGTGTACAATGGTGGGCCCTGAGGGACTCGAACCCCCGACCAATCGGTTATGAGCCGACCGCTCTAACCAACTGAGCTAAGGGCCCTCATAAAACGTCTAGTAAGACGATTTAATAGAAAGCGGCTGTATATTCCATTCGTACAACGCATCAATTTGAAATGGCGACATGAATTAATATACAATATATGAGATAGTGAAGTCAAGCATTTTTCTTCATTTTTTTAATCTTTTGAATTAAATCAAAAATCTCACGCCGTAACGTCCCCGCTTGGAGCGAAAAACCTCGACCTCCTGCGGACATTCGTACCCGTAGATCCACCAGTCATTTTCCATTCTCCGCACTAGGCAGCCTGCCTGAAATTTTGTCTCATATAATCGAACCCAATAGATCCACCTCATTGGTATCCCTCCTCACTCCTTAGAATACCCAATAAAGGCCAAATACAATAATGCATCGACTTTTACACCTTCAAAAACAAACGTCCCGTACAAAGCCATTTCAGGCCTCATACGGGACGTTCTTTTTTAGCGTGCTACTGGTACTTCTGTTGCTGTTGTTCCTTCCTCCTCTACTTGCGTGCCGGCATCATCCATGCTGCCACTCTCAGCCGCCTTGGAGGAATCTGTCTTAGCCGGCTGTTTTTTAATCTTCTCAAGTATAGCATTACCCTTCGTTTCCCACTCAGCGAGCGCTTCCTTCGAAGTGATATCGCCCTTAATGACCTTCTGGAACAATTCATAAGAGGCATTTTGCGCTTCCCAAATGCCCGGCTTGTCGCGGTACAGCTGCTCGGTATCCACGCTTTGCGGCGGAATCGGTTTAAGGGAAGTAAACGCATCAATGTTGTAATTCATGCCGTTTTTAGGCTTCAGGTACTCCTTGCGCGCTACAAGCTCATACGTGCTGCGGGATTTCATTTCCGCCCATTCCTTGCTGTTTGTAAATTGAATGAATTTCCAAGCATCCTCGGAGTTCTGAGCGTTGTTATTAATCCCCATCAGCTGGCTAAAGGAAATAGCGCCGCCAATGCCTGGTGCTTCCTCATGGGTCGGGTAAGTGACGACATCCCAATCGAATGCTTCAAAGTCTTTAATTTTGGATGCATTGTTCATCGTAGTGTTCAGCTCATTGACATAATAAAAGTCCGAAATCGTCATGGCAACTTTGCCACTAGCAAACAAATCGCCTTGGGTCGGGTTATAAACGTAGTTGCCATCGGCAGCTTCTTTATTGGACGCTTCATTGATTTTATTAATATCCTCTTGATCCGGCACAACATCTTCTCTGTACAAGCCAGAGACCGTATTCCATACATTTTCCCATTGCGGCGTGTTGACCAGCATTTTCTCGCCTTTATCATCCCACATTTTCAATTGAAGCGCCGAGCTGTAGGTTTGGATATCGGAGTTGAAATCGCCGCCGTTCCAACGGCTGAAGGTCATGCCATATTTACGGTCAGCGCCCTCTCCCTTGCTCACAAGACGAGCTTTGTCCATAACGTCCTTCCAGGTCATATTGTCAGTAGGAGGCTCTACGCCATTTTCTTCAAACAGCTTTTTATTGTAAAAAAGAGCCGATGAGCTGAACGTTGGCGTCAGCGCATAAATATTGTTGTCGCCTGCAGATTTAATGCCATCAATGACAGTCGGCACATAATCAGTCAAATCGAATTTGCTTTGGCTGATCAATGGATCAAGCTGCTTCAGCAAATTATCCTGCACCAGGCGGCGCAGCATGCTGTAATCCAATACCACAACATCGACAGGATTATCGCCTGTCAGCATATCTTTCATTTTCGCATACGGATCTGGCTGATCGATATTGCCATTCTCGTCTGGAGTCTGGTAGCGCATATCCGAGTAGTCAATCGCGCTTACGATTTCAAAATCGATCTCTGGGTTCATCATTTCATACGTATCGGTATATTGCGAACGGAAATACGGTTCATTATCTGCTCCGCCATATAGTACACCAATACGAAGTACATGCTTCTCTGCTGTACTTTGGGCACCGCCGCTGCAAGCTGCCAAAATCGATGTCGCCACCATCAGTGTCGCAGGGACAACAACCCACTTTTTAATCATTTTTCTATTAGACAACCGTTTCTCCATCCTATATTACCCCCCTAATGATTTAGGCGGCGAAATGACGATTCGCTCACCATCAAACTCCATTGTCGCTTTATCTGTTATGCCTAGTGCGGTTAAATATTCCTTCGGCACCTGGAGTCTTCCCACCCGGTCTACGACGACATAAGCTTCATGCACCGCCTGAAGTCCTTTGCCTGAATGCTCTTCCTCACCCCCAACCGTATTCATATTGGGATTGCGCTTAATGAACTCGGTACTCGTCAAGCCATCGCGAATCGCAACGACGCGGTCCACTTTGCCCGCGAGTGAAAGATCATGGGTAACAATGACAATCGTAATGCCAATTTCCCGGTTCAGCTTGCGAAAAATATTCATAATCAGATCCGACGTTGCGGTATCTACCGATCCCGTCGGCTCATCCGCCAGCAGCAGCTGCGGACGATTGCACAAGGAAATGGCGATCGCGACCCGCTGCTGCTCCCCGCCGGATAATTGATGGAGCTTGTTGTTCATTCGCTCCTTGAGTCCTACCCATTCCAGCAGCTGCTTGGCATAGGCCCGGTCGACCTTGCCCGAAAGCATCATCGGCATTTCGACATTTTCCAGCGCCGTTAAATACGGCAGCAGGTTGCGGGCATTATTTTGCCAGATAAAACCGACCGTTTCTCGCTTGTATTTCACGAGATCGTCCGGGTTGATTTTCAGCAAATCCCACGGTCCCACTCTGACTTGGCCCGCAGACGGGTGATCGAGGCCGCCCAAAATATTGAGCAGCGTCGACTTCCCGCTTCCGCTGTTCCCGATAATCGCCATTAGCTCGCCTGGGTTTACTTTAAGATTAAGACCTTGCAGAGCGACAACCTCGAGATCATCCGTTTTGTAAATTTTGACTAAGCCTTCGCAATCGATCATAGCTGTTAGCGCTCCTCTCCCATTTTAACCGCCTGATGCACCCGCAGCCTGCGAATATGCAGGAAGAGCAGCAGCGCTCCAGTAATCATCATGAAAGCGACGACGATAAACAGCTGATTCGTATCCTTCGCTTCGAAGACGACGCGGAACGGCGGCACCGTTTCTGTCGCATTTTCCGCCGTCTGTAGGAATGGCAGGAACAGTATACTCGTCAGCTTGCCGATCATAACGCCTAGACCGATGGAAAGTCCCGCTGTAAACAGCTGCTCCAGCATGAGCATGCCCGTAAGCTGCCTGCGTGACAGCCCCATCGCCCGCAGTACGCCAAATTGCACGACCCGTCCTGAAAGATTAAAGAACCAATACAGCACGTACCCTGTCAATGTAACGATGACGGATACGAGGAAGCCGAGACTGAGAATCCCGAATACGCCGCCTCGAGTCGGAAGCTTGGACTGGATAATCAGTTCATTGCGTACATCCTTGACGGTAGCGACATCAATGCCCTGCTTCTGCAGCTCTTCCAAAATCGGCGCAACCTTGGCGCCATCCTTCATTTTGAGCCAAACCTCATAAGGCATAATCGGAAGCTGATCGTAAATGTAATCGAGATTCGTAATGACGAACGGCGATTGATCCGGATATTGCGTCGGCCAATAAGGCAGGATGCCTACGACCACAAAATCCAGCTTGCCTTCGGTAAAGCCAACCGACATGGTATCTCCCGGCTTAAGCTGATATTTCTCCGCTACTCCAGTTGGAATAAGCGCCGCTTGCTCATACATCCCTAAGTAGTTCAAATACGTAAACGGATGTGTAGGGAACAAGTCATTGCGGAACCAAGCTACCTTGGAGAAATCGACATTGTCGATGCCCATCACCGTGCCCTGACCAATGGAGCGTCCCGATACGACGATATTCCCTTTCGTTTGCAGCACGCGTGCTGCAGCTTCAACGCCTTCCATTTTGCGGAACAGCTCAAACGGCGGTTCACTGTACAAAATGCGCGTAGGCACAGGCTGCTGCGCACCGCCTCCACCGCCGCCGGAGCCTCCGCCAGCTCCACCACCAGAGCCGCCGCCTGACGACCCGCCACCACCGGAACCATTTCCACCGCTGCCGCCATTGCCGCCGCCGTTTCCATTGTTTCCACCGGTATATTTGACTTCTGGCGTACCATCCCACACCGTTTGAATGACGACATCCGAGCCGAATTTATACAGCGTACGCTCCGTCGAGTTCAAATCGATCGTACGGGCGGCAGATGCGTTATATACACCTAGCCCAAGGGTCAGTACGAGCAAAATCATCAAAGGGTAATAGCCTTTGGAAGAACGCGATAGCTGGGTAAGTGTTAAATAAAGCGGAACAGGCAAAAACTTACGGCCCAGCCAGTTAAACACCTTGAGCAGCCACGGGAACAACCGCAGGAAAAACAATCCCATTGCGAAAATCGATAAAGCCGGCACGAAAAACAGAAACGGCTGCACATTAAGCTGATCCGTCGTCAGTCCCGTCTGGAAGGTCAGCATTTGGCGCTGATTGAACATGTACCAGCCATATCCCGCTGCACCAAGCAGCAAAACATCGATAAACCAGCGCTGCCAAAACGGACTGCGGTCCGAACGGGCTAGATCTCTCTTGTAGCTTACAATCGACGATCTGGCATAAATAATCGCCGGAATAATGGTCGAGAGCAGCGCCAGCACAACGGCAGCCACGCCAGCAATCATCGCCTCTGTCGAGAAGCCGACAGGGATGGACGTCCGATTGACGAAGGACAGGAAGCCATTGGCTGAACCGATGCTTTTCGCCATAAACCAGCCGAGGAACGGACCGCATACTAAAGCGATCGCCCCAAGCAGCAAGCCCTCCAGCAAATAAATCCAAATGATTTGCCTCGTTCCAGCGCCGCGGCTGCGGAGTACCGCAATGTCGCTGCGCTGCTTATCAAGGGACTGCCTGGCATTCATCGCGATAAAATAAAACACCATCGCAAGCATTGGAGCTGCGAGCGTGAACAGCAGCGTCTGAAGCTGCAAGCTCTGCCGCTTAAATTCAATGAGCGTATCGGCAAATGAAATTTCCACCTTCGTGTCCGTCAAACGCTGATAAAGCTCAATATTTAAGCGATCCAGCGTTCTTCCCAGCGGCGAAAGCTGACTCGTCTGCACTTGAGACAAATCGAAGGCATAATACCAGCTTGCATTGTTAAGCGGAATTTTTTGCTGCTCCAGCAGCGTCTTCAAAAAGACGTTTTCGTGAATCTGGAGCGTATTCATCAGTCCTTCAAGCCCTTGATACCAATAAGGATCGGTGTCATTCAGCGGCTTGACAGCTCCGACGATTTTGACGCGCAGCGTTAAATTCAGTCCGCTATAAATCGGGTATTCGAATACATCCCCAATATGAACATCATTGCGGTACATCGCTTCTTCAAGCATGACCGCTTCCATCACGCCGTCTTTATCGACCTTGTCGGTAAACCAGCGTCCTTGCATAATTTCGGTTTTGCCTTCCAGCTCTGTCATGGACATCAGTGTCATCTGACGAGTACGGCTCGCATCCACCTTGGTCGGGTCTTCTGGCACGACATCGGCGCCGCGGAGCGACAAGCTGCGAACAAAGTTCTGATGAGCAAACCCGATTTCATTCGGTACATCCTCTTTAATGTATCGGTCGACTTCAGTCAAAGCTGAAAGATCGGTTGTCTGGCCACCTGGCGACTGATACCGCATCAGCAGCGAGCCTGCCGGCAAGCCGGTGCTCTTCTCTTTGAGCGAAGCCGCGACTACGCGCTTGAGTGCCCCATCCGCATACATCGGGATGCTGGTTGCAAAAGCAACCGCAATCGTCAGACCTGCCAAGGCGCTAAACGTCAGCCAACGGGTGTTCCACATTTTGCGGAACAAAAATCGCAGTAGAGGTATTCCCATCGGCTATCGACCTACAACTTTCTGTCCCGGCTCCAAGCCTTTCAAAATCTCAATTTGTGTCGCCGTTTGCTGTCCAACCTCAACGTCCACTTCACGCTTGCCGTCCGCATCAATGACTTGAACGTAAGTACGCGATCCAATAGAACGCAGGGTAGATGGCGGGATTACAATGACATTTTCCTTGCGCTTCGTAATAATGCTGATCGAAAGCGGAGTGCCACGAGTTAAGTTTTTAGGCATATTTTTAATATCCACCTGCATAAAATCTTCCGGCTTCTCTTTATCCGTATTATTTCCGGTGCCGCCGCCATTGCCGCCTCCGCCGTTGTTGCCGCCAGTGGAATCGTCATTGGTCAGCGGCATCATTTTCACCGTGCCCTTGAACTGGCCAGCATTGCTGATTTCAGCTACAATCGGCATGCCGACAACGATTTTGGCCCGTTCATCCTTCGTCAGCTTCGCTGCCGGAATAAGCGTCGTTGTATCCGCAATGACCGCAATTGTGCTGTATGCTTTAATCGCTGCGCCCTTCTCGACATTCAGCGAAACAACCGTTCCGCTAATCGGCGCTGTCAGCGTAGCTTTCGCAATGTCAGCCTCCTGATCGACCAGTGCCTGCTTCTTCTCTTCAAATAAAATCGATCTTTCCTCGAATTCTATCGGGTCCATCTCATCGCGCGTTCTCAGCGCTTCCTTCATCGCTGTCTCTTCCTTGCGGAAGGCCAGCTTATCCATACGCAGCGTCTTGGCGAGGGCATCGACATCAAGCTGGCCAATTACTTGGCCAGCGGAGACTTTATCGCCGACCTTAATGTTCAGCTCTTTCAGGTTTTTACCGTCAAGGGTGAAAAAGACAGGCTCCTCGCGGGATGAAATCAGCTTGCCGATTACATTAACCTTCGTCTCCAGCGTAGCTGTCGTTACCTCATACTCTGGTTTCTTGGAAATTTGAGGCGGTGCAATGGAAGGCAAAACTTCCTCTTCATCTTCAGCGGGCAGCAAGGAGCAGCCGCTAGTTATTAACATGATTGCAGCAAGACTTAATATTGCGGGACGTTTAAATAAATTTCCCGTCAACCATTTCATAGACATGGTCGGCAACCTCCATAATAGTAGGATCATGTGTCGTCATACAGATCGTGACTTGTTCCGTGCGAATAATGGTTTTAAAAACATTCATAATTTGAGCGGACATGTTTGAATCCAGCTCTGCGGTCGGCTCATCCGCCAGCAGCAGTATTGGCTTATGCGCAATCGCCTTCGCAATAGCTACGCGCTGCTGCTCGCCGCCTGACAGCTCGAAGGGACGATGGTTCATCCTTTTCTCCAGACCAACCAGCTCCAGGCAGTGGTCCACCCGTTCCTTCCACGTTCCACGCGGAACGCCAGCCATCCTCAGCGACAGCTCGACATTCTCCTTCGCAGACAGCAGCGGCATCAACGCGAACGCTTGGAAGATAAAGCCCATTTCCTTGCGCCTGACAAGTGTACGCTTGTCATCGCTCAGCTTATGAAAGGGCCTGCCGTTGAACCAGATTTCGCCTTCAGTTGGCGTATCTAGTCCGCCCAGACAGTTCAGCAGCGTAGTCTTGCCCGAGCCGGAACGGCCGCGAAGCATAACGAGCTGATTTTGCCTAAGCTCCATATTAATGCCTTTGAGCACGCGCAGCGGCGCACCGCCAGCCTGAAATACCCGTTCAACATTCACAACGGAAAGCAGTGTTTCATTATGTACTTCTTTCTCTAGCTTCAGATCCTGCTTTTCTTCCTTCACTAGATCGGACTCATGCGCCGGTTGCTCATCCTTTTTTTTCTTGCTAAATAACATAGCTGATTTCTATACCTCCTCTTAAGCAGAGCGCCCTAGGATGACAATCAGGCTGCTCAATTAAAAAACCTTCATAATTCTCATCTTAACGTGTTAGACGAACGATTACAGCAAAAAGTTACAACAAAATCCGACGATTATAAAATTTTTACAAAAGCTTGAATAATCAAAAAAACTCCAGCCCTTCCGAATGGGAAAGACTGGAGCACTGCTTGCTCTATTTGCCAAACGATTGCGGATCTTCGCGCCATGCTTGAAGTTTCAGCATATCATCGCTTTGCACCTTGCCAAGCTCTACAGCTGCTTCAATAAGCTCGGAATAATTGGACAACGTTTCAAGCGGCATATTCGCCTCGGCAAATGCCGAAGTCGCCTGCTCGAACTGGTAGGTGAAAATCGCCAGTACCGCCAATACCTCGGCCCCTGCTTCGCGAACGGCAAGCCCTGCTTTAAGCGAGCTGCCTCCTGTTGAAATCAAATCTTCAATGACGACAACCTTTTGCCCAGGCTCTATGCGGCCTTCAATTTGGTTCTGCTTGCCATGGCCCTTCGCTTTATCACGAATATAAGCCATCGGCAGCCCAAGCTTATGCGCCACCCAAGCCGCGTGGGGAATACCGGCTGTCGAGGTGCCTGCGATGACTTCCACATCCGGATAACGCTCGCGGATGACAGCAGCGAAGCCATCAGCAACGAGCTCGCGAATAGCCGGGTAAGACATCGTTAGACGATTGTCGCAATAGATCGGCGACTTCAGTCCTGAAGTCCACGTAAATGGCTCATTTGGGCTAAGGGCTACTGCTCCGATTTCGAGCAGGCTGGCAGCAATTGTTTTAGGCAACTCCGAAAGTTTAACTTGGCTCATCTTAAATCAGCTCCTCAATAATCTCTTCTAATACTGCTCTTGAATTTGCTGCAGCCGTAATCGGCCTACCGATAACCATATAATCCGTTCCTTGCTTTAAAGCTTCTGCTGGTGTCATAATGCGCGATTGGTCGCCTATATCGGCACCTTTCGGGCGAATGCCTGGCGTCACCGTCTGGAAGGAAGCGCCACATGCCTGCTTGATGGCCTGCACTTCAGCAGGAGATGCCACTACGCCATTCAGACCCGCAGCGCGGGCAAGCTCTGCATAACGCAGAACAGCCTGCTCAACCGTTCCAGCAATGCCAATTTGCTCATTGAGCGTCGTTTGATTGGTGCTGGTTAGCTGAGTCACTGCAATGATACTAGGCTTTGCTTGTCCCACAGCAAGCGCAGCTTCCATGCCTTCGACCGCTGCCGCAAGCATCGCGCTTCCGCCCGCAGCATGGACATTGAACATGTCGACGCCAAGCCGGGTGACGCTGCCTGAGCCGCCTTTGACCGTGTTCGGAATATCATGCATTTTCACATCAAGGAAAACTTTGTAGCCCCGCTCCTTGAGCCCCGTTATAAACGCAGGTCCTGCTGCATAAAACAGCTGCATGCCCACCTTCATATAACAAGGAATACCTTCAAGCTCATTCAATAAACGCTCGGCAGAAGCCGCATCCGCATAATCGAGCGCAACCATAATTTTTCCGGCTGCCTGTTCCCGTTCCCGTGTCAAACTCATCGTTAACCGTCCCCTTTGCCGTATTTTCAAGAAATATGCGCATTAAAAAGGCCATCCGCCGGGCCAAGCAGCCCGCAAAAGCATAGCCATTTGCGGGCCGCAGGCAATCGGCGCTGGCCGTGCTTGCTAAAACTTATTTGTGCAGCAGTGTAGGCATCGAACGCGAGGAGAAGTTGATGGTTTCCATCATCCGCAGCAAGGCGCGAACCGTATCAAGCGACGTCATACATACGACGCCGTTCTCAACCGCTTCACGGCGAATACGGAAGCCGTCGCGCTCAGGCGTTTTGCCTTTTGTCAGCGTATTGAAGACGAATTGTGCTTTGCCTTCACGGATCAGATCAAGAATGTTCGGCGATCCTTCGCTAAGCTTGTTCACTGTCGTTACCACCATGCCCGCTTCTTCAAGCATAGCTGCCGTACCGCCAGTTGCAATGATTTTGTAGCCAATGCTGTAGAAGCCACGAAGCAATTCGAGCGCTTCTTCTTTATCTTTATCCGCAACGGTGGCAATGATCGAGCCCGTTGTCGGGATTTTCATGCCTGCGCCTAGCAAACCTTTGTACAAGGCTTTCGCATATTGCACATCGCGTCCCATAACTTCACCCGTCGATTTCATCTCCGGTGTCAAGGTAGGGTCAACACGGCGCAGCTTCGCGAACGAAAAGACCGGAACTTTAACCGATACATATTCATCTTCAGGCCACAGACCGTCTTTATGGCCAAGATCAGCCAGCTTCGTGCCAAGAATCGCTTGTGTCGCAAGGTTAGCCATCTGCAAGTTCGTTACTTTGCTCAGGAATGGAACCGTACGCGACGAACGCGGATTTACTTCAATGACATATACAATTTCGTTATGAATAACGAACTGAATGTTAACCAAGCCGATTACGTTCAGCGCCTTGGATACTTTAATCGTAATGTCGACGATTTGCTCCTTCACGCTGTCAGACAACGATTGCGGCGGATACACGGCAATCGAGTCGCCGGAGTGAACGCCTGCGCGCTCAATATGCTCCATGATGCCTGGAATCAGTACAGTGTCGCCATCACAGATCGCATCAACTTCCGCTTCCATGCCAAGCATATAACGGTCGATGAGTACAGGATGCTCAGGATTGATTTTCACAGCTACTTCCATGTAGCTCAGCAAATCCTCATCCGAATATACGATTTCCATCGCGCGGCCGCCCAATACGTAGGAAGGACGAACGAGTACAGGATAACCGAGTTTTTGTGCCGTTTCTACTGCTTCGCCAACAGAGGTTACCGTGTTGCCTTCCGGCTGAGCAACGTTCAAGCTGCGAAGCAAAGCTTCGAACTTTTTGCGATCCTCTGCCATGTCGATGCTTTCCAGGCTGGAGCCGAGAATTTTCACGCCAGCTTTGGACAGCGGAGCTGCGAGGTTAATCGCCGTTTGGCCACCAAACTGTACGATTACGCCGATTGGCTTTTCTTGCTCAATAACGTTCATGACATCTTCAAGGAATAATGGCTCAAAGTACAGGCGGTCCGATGTGCTGAAATCGGTCGACACCGTCTCTGGATTGTTATTGATAATAACCGCTTCATAGCCAGCTTTCTGAATCGCCCATACCGCATGAACCGTCGAATAGTCAAACTCAATGCCTTGTCCGATCCGAATCGGGCCAGAGCCAAGAACAAGCACTTTCTCTTTCGTCGAAGGCGTTACTTCGTTCTCTACCTCGTATGTCGAATAGTAGTAAGGCGTGCTCGCTTCAAACTCAGCGGCGCATGTATCAACCATTTTGTATACAGGTACGATATCAAGCTCTTTACGGTAAGTGCGAATATCATGCTCATTCGTGTGGCTGCCATTCGGATTGCCTTCCTTGCGAAGCTCAGCGATCGAACGGTCGGAGAAGCCTCTGCGCTTCGCCTGGTACAGCATTTCACGGGAAAGCGTTGCTTCCTGACGGATTTTATCCTCGAATGCTACGATGCCTTCGATTTTGTCCAGGAACCACCAGTCAATGTTCGTCAGATCTTGAATTTCCTGCAAAGCATAACCACGGCGGAATGCTTCGCCTACCAGGAACATACGCTCATCATCCGGCTTTTGAAGGCGTGTGCGCAGCACATCATCGCTGAGCTCTGTCGCTTCCTTCAAGTGGATGCGATGCGTGCCAATTTCAAGGGAACGAACCGCTTTATGAATCGACTCCTCGAATGTACGGCCAATCGCCATAACTTCGCCTGTCGCTTTCATTTGCGTGCCGAGCTTGCGGTTCGCATTCACGAACTTGTCAAACGGCCAGCGCGGAATTTTCGATACGATGTAATCCAGTGTAGGCTCAAAGCAAGCATACGTCTGGCCTGTTACTGGGTTCACGATTTCATCAAGCGTGTAGCCAATTGCGATTTTAGCAGCCATTTTGGCAATCGGGTAGCCTGTCGCTTTGGAAGCCAGCGCCGAAGAGCGGCTAACGCGCGGGTTAACTTCAATTACATAATATTGGAAGCTTTGTGGATCAAGCGCGAACTGTACATTACAGCCGCCTTCGATGTTCAAAGCGCGAATGATTTTAAGCGAAGCGGAACGAAGCATTTGATACTCGCGGTCCGACAGCGTTTGGCTAGGCGCTACTACGATACTGTCACCAGTATGTACGCCAACCGGGTCGAAGTTCTCCATGTTGCAGACAACGATACAGTTGTCATTCGCATCACGCATAACCTCGTATTCCACTTCCTTCAAGCCGGCAATCGATTTTTCAATCAGACATTGGCCGATTGGGCTGTACCGAATACCGGAAGCAACCGTCTCCAGCAATTCTTCTTCATTTGCGCAAATACCGCCGCCTGTACCGCCAAGCGTGTAGGCAGGACGAACGATAATCGGGTAGCCAATTTCGTTGGCAAAAGCAACTGCGCCTTCAACTGTCGTTACGATGTCACTCTCAGGTACCGGCTGCTCCAGCTCGCGCATCAGCTCGCGGAACAAATCGCGGTCCTCAGCTTTCTCAATAGCTGTCAGCTGTGTGCCGAGAAGCTGTACATTTTCCGCTTCCAATACGCCAGCGCGAGCCAGTTCTACCGCCATGTTAAGGCCTGTTTGGCCGCCAAGCGTCGGCAGCAAGCCGTCAGGACGCTCCTGACGAATGATTTGCGATACAAATTCAAGCGTAATTGGCTCGATATATACTTTATCAGCCATGTTTGTGTCTGTCATAATCGTAGCCGGGTTGCTGTTAATCAATACAACCTCGTAGCCTTCTTCCATAAGCGCCTGGCAAGCTTGCGTGCCGGCATAGTCGAATTCAGCGGCTTGGCCGATAACAATCGGGCCGGAGCCGATCACGAGAATTTTTTTGAGTTTATTATTTTTGGGCATACTGAAGCTCCCCCTTCACTTTCAACGTTTCCGCGAGTACGGCTTGGCGACGCTTTTGCGGGTTATTTATTTTATGTGTGCGAATCATACTCAGGAATTCGTCAAACAGATAGCTGGAATCATACGGTCCTGGAGCAGCTTCCGGGTGGTATTGCACCGAAAATGCAGGATGCGTATTATGCTTCAGCCCTTCAATCGTACGGTCATTGTTGTTGATATGCGTTACAATCAGACCGGAGTTCACAATTGAATCTTCCATTACGGTGTAGCCATGATTCTGGGAAGTAATGTAGCAGCGGTTCGTTGCCAATTCCTTCACTGGATGGTTGCCGCCGCGGTGGCCGAATTTAAGCTTCGTTGTGTCAGCGCCGCAAGCGAGTGCGAACAGCTGGTGTCCAAGGCAAATGCCGAAGATCGGGAACTCGCCGAGCAGCTCGGAAATCATTTTAACCGCATGTGGAACATCTTTCGGGTCCCCAGGGCCGTTGGACAGCTGAATGCCGTCCGGTGCCAGGCGGCGAATTTCTTCAGCCGTCGTGTCATGAGGCACAACTACGACGTCGCAGCCGCGCTTAGTCAGCTCGCGCAAAATGCCGCTTTTTGCACCAAAGTCTACAAGCACAATGCGCTCACCATTGCCTGGGCTTGAGAATACATGCTTCGTCGATGTGCGTGCTACTTGATCCGTCATTAGCGTGGACAAGCCAAGGCGCTCTTGCAGCTCCTCAATACGCTCATTGCCTGTTGTAAGCAGACCTCTCATCGTGCCATGCTGACGCAAAATCCGCGTCAGCATGCGCGTGTCGATTTCGCTGATGCCCGGAATGCCATATTCCTTAAGCAGCTGCTCAAGCGAATATTGGGCGCGCCAGTTGCTCGGCACCGGTTCATTGCGGCGTACGACAAAGCCGTGGATATACGGGCGAATCGACTCAAAGTCATCGCGTGAAATACCATAGTTGCCGATTAGTGGATAAGTCATCGTTACGATTTGTCCACAATAGGACGGATCAGACAATACTTCCTGGTAACCCGTAATTCCTGTATTAAAAACAACCTCACCCATCGTTTGCACTTCCGCGCCGAAGGATAGTCCTGTAAACAATGTTCCATCTTCCAATAATAATCTCGCTTGCATCCGTCTCACTCCTCAGGTCTTCGTATTCCTATATGTCAATTAGCATAACCAAGTTAACGTTCTTATGCTTGCTCCGACCACACAACCGCACCATTCACAATCGTCGCTACCGGCCAGCCTTGCAGCTTCCAGCCGCCGAAAGGCGTGTTGTTGCTGCGCGAGGCAAAGGTTGCCGGATCAACTGCGCGCTCGCTATCCAAATCCACAATCGTCAGATCGGCTGGTGCACCTGCTGCCAGGCGGCCTGTCTCGAGCTTGAACACTCGTGCCGGGTCAGCTGTCATACGATCCAGCAAGAAGCCCAGCGTCCATTTGCCGGTTTTAACAAACTGCGTGTAAAGCAGCGGGAAAGCTGTCTCAAAGCCGACGATTCCGAACGGCGCAAGCTGCATGCCGCGAGCTTTCTCTTCCGCGCTATGCGGCGCATGATCCGTTACGATCATGTCGATCGTGCCGTCCTCCAGCGCTTCGATGACCGCAGCCACATCGCGCGGCGTGCGCAGCGGCGGGTTCATTTTCCAATTGGCATCAAAGCCTGGAATGTCCTCGTCCGACAGCACTAGATGATGCGGGCAAACCTCAGCGGTTACGTTGACGCCGATTTGCTTGCCAAGGCGGATCAGCCTTACTGATTGCTCGGTGCTCACGTGGCAGACGTGATAATGAACGCCTGTCGCTTCAGCCAGCAAAATGTCGCGGCCAACATGAATCGCTTCCGATTCATTCGGAATGCCCTTCAGTCCGTTCTCGCTTGAGAACTTGCCTTCCGAGACGAATAATCCCTCAACGAGCGTATTGTCCTCGCAGTGCGCAATGACCGGCATGTCAAGCGACTTTGCCAGGGCCATCGCATCCTTCATCATTTGGGCGCTTTGTACGCCGACACCATCGTCGGTAAAGCCAATCGTACCAGCCGCTTTCAGCGCTGCAAAATCCGTCAGCTCACGTCCGAGCTGATTTTTAGAAATAGCGGCGTAAGGCAGGACGCGAACGACGCCTTCCTTCGCATTTTTGTCCAAAATGTATTTAATCGTTTCAGGTGTATCTGTCACCGGGCGAGTGTTCGGCATGCAGGCGATTGTTGTAAATCCGCCTTTCGCTGCTGAACGCGTCCCTGTTGCGATATCTTCTTTATATTCGAAGCCAGGATCGCGCAAATGCACATGCATATCGATGAAGCCGGCTGATACAAGGTTGCCCTCTGCGTCAATCACTTCTGCTGATCCTGTATCTGGCGCTGTTTCGCCGCTTGCAAGCTCGGCGATTTTGCCATCCTCAATTCGAATATGCTGCTTCACTAGGCCGTTTGCTGCTGTATCCCATACGCTGCCGTTAATAATCCATAATGACATAGTTGTTCACCCTCCCGATTTCATCTAAAAGTTAGTTTAAAGCCCGTTCAATGACGGCCATTCTGACCGGAACCCCGTGCTCCATCTGCTTAAAAATCCGGGACTTGGCATGCTCGACAAGCTCATCGTCAATTTCAACATTGCGGTTGATCGGCGCCGGGTGCATAATAATCGCGTGATCCGGCATTGTCGCTGCTCGCTCCACCGTGAGTCCAAACTGCTCGCGGTAGCTTTCAGCTGAGCTCAGCATGCCGCTTTCGTGACGCTCCAGCTGTACCCGCAGCATCATCACGACATCGGATTTCAGTGCTTCCTCCATCGTTACATAACGGGCGTCAAGGTCGGACGCCTGCAAGTTCGCAGGAGCGCAGAACTTCACCGTAGCGCCCAGCTTTTGCAGCGCATATAAGTTCGAACGCGCTACGCGGCTGTGCAAAATGTCTCCGATAATCGAGACGGTCAAACCTTTAATCGCGCCAAATTGCTTGCGCATCGTATATAGATCAAGCAGCGCCTGCGTCGGATGCTCGTTGTTGCCATCGCCCGCGTTAATCAGCGGCACTTTAATTTTCGTAGCCAGTTCGGCAAGCAAGCCAATCGGCTTAAGCCTGATGATGCCGACGTCTATGCCCATCGACTCCAAGGTACGAACGGTATCATATACCGATTCGCCCTTCTGCACACTCGATACGGCTGCCGAGAAGTTCAGCACCTCCGCCCCAAGCCGCTTCTCCGCTACCTCGAAGGAAAAGCGTGTACGCGTGCTGTTCTCGAAAAACATATTAGCTGCAAACTTGCCCTGCAGCACGTTCTGCACTTTCGTCTCCTGCTGCTCCCAATGAGCGGCACGATCCAATATGGCGATAATTTCCTCTGCGTCAAGCTCCTTCAAACCAAGCAAACTGCGCTGTTTGAGCTGTAAAAGTGTCATTTAGGCTTGCCCCCTCTGATGAATAATTTTCACCTGGTCTAAGGAATCAATCTCGGTTAGCGTAACGGAGATTTGCTCTTGTTTGGAGGATGGCACATTTTTGCCTACAAAATCCGGCCTTATCGGCAATTCCCGATGACCGCGGTCAACCAGCACAGCAAGCTGAATGCTTTGCGGCCTGCCGCAATCCATCACCGCATCCATCGCGGCGCGAATCGTCCGGCCGGTATACAGCACATCGTCGAACAAAATAATGTTGCGGTCCTGTACGACCGACAATTCGACATCCATCTCGCCGATTATGCCTGCTTCCATCTCGGTGCGGCTGCCTAGCGCCTTGCCATCATCGCGATAGCGGGTAATATCCAGCTCCTTCACCAAAACAGGCTTGCCTTCAATTTCCTGAACGCGCTCCGCTATTCTTCGGGCTAAATAAACGCCTCTTGTCCGAATGCCGACCAGCGTACAGTTGTCGATGCCTTTGTTCTTCTCCACGATCTCGTGGGCGATGCGGGTGAGTGCGCGGCGAATGGCTGCATCATCCATAATGACCAAGTGCTCTTCTTCCACCGTTACGTTACCTCCCATCCTAGCGCAGGTTGAACTGCCAACTCTCATCAAGGCGCTTTATAAAAAAGACTCCTTGCGTATTCGCAAGGAGCCCATGATTAACCGCTGTGGATTCCATCCATCTCCGCCAACCTCATGAGTTGCGGAAGATGAGGAGTTGCTAGTCCCCAGCTTAATTAATCAACTATTCACGCTACCTTGCCAGCCTCTCAGGACTGAGTTAAAGGTACAACTTTATACCAAAGGAATTATCCCACGTTCGACATAAGATGTCAAGGGGCAGCAGCAGTAAATACGTACCGCCATCCTTTGATTGGATAACTAACATATTTTTTACAGGAAGTTGGCATACTAACAAGAAATTACGGATATTTTGCCAGCAGGAGGGAAACAGATGCAGTCGCACGTATCTCAGCCGCATGAAAAAATCAGCCTGCCCGCTTCGCTCGAAGCGTGTATTAAGCATATTCAGACTGAAATCGGCGGCAGCTCCGATCTCGTCATCAAGTGCTTCTCCTGCCTGCATCTGTGGCCTGGTGCTCTCGTTTATATTGAAGGCATGATAGATGTTCAAATGCTTCATCAGTCGGTTCTAGGCTCTCTTATGGGCTATGCGAATGAGCATACGCCTAAGTTTGATGATCCAAATGATCGTCTGATCCATGTAAAAGAGGACGTTTTAATCGCTGGAAACACCGATTATATCGATGAGATGGAGCTTCTGTTTCATCGCCTGCTGTCTGGGGCTATTATTTTGCTTCTGGATAACAGCTCGCAAGCCATTAGTATTAGTGCAGCTGGCTGGGAAGACCGCAGCATAACCGAGCCACAGTCGCAATCGGTCGTTCGCGGGCCAATGGAGGCGTTCACTGAAAATTTGCGCACGAATACGACTTTAATCCGCAGAAGAATTAAAGATTCTCAGCTTTGGATGGAAACACGGCAAATCGGAAAAATAACAAAAACATCCGTTGCCCTCATGTATGTGAATCATCTCGTCGATAAAGGCGTACTCGAAGAGGTGCGGCGCAGACTGGATGATATTGATATCGACAGCATTTTGGAAAGCGGTTATATTGAGGAGCTGATTCAGGACGTCACGCTTACGCCGTTCCCAACGATTTACAACAGCGAGCGTCCCGATACCGTCGCTGCTGGACTGCTGGAAGGACGGGTAGCTATTATCGTAGACGGCACGCCGTTCGTCATGCTTGTCCCTTCACTGTTCGTCCATTTCTTCCAATCGCCCGAGGACTATTATCAGCGTGCAGATATCAGCACCCTGTTGCGGCTCATTCGCTATTTATCCTTTTTCATAGCCATGCTTGCTCCCTCCTTCTATATCGCAATTACGACCTTTCATCAGGAAATGCTGCCGACCAGCCTCCTGATTAATCTCGCAGCACAGCGCGAGGGCGTACCGTTCCCTGCGTTCATCGAAGCTATGCTTATGGAGCTTACCTATGAAATTCTGCGCGAAGCGGGCGTACGCATTCCGAAAACGGTAGGACAGGCTGTATCCATCGTCGGCACGCTCGTTATCGGACAGGCAGCTGTTGACGCTGGGGTCGTATCGGCGGCGATGGTCATTATCGTCTCGATTACCGCCATATCGAGCTATGTCATTCCAGAGAACGGCATGGCGATTTCCGTGCGGATATTGCGCTTTTTACTCATGATCTTAGCGGCAACGTTCGGATTTTTCGGTATTTTGCTTGGACTGCTGGCCATTTTGCTGCATTTGACGAATTTGCGTTCTTTTGGTGCAGCCTACATGAGTCCATTCGGCCCATTCGTAGCCTCAGATATAAAGGATTCACTGTTTCGCATGCCATGGACGCATATGATCAATCGGCCCTATTCCAATGGCAGCGGACAAAAAAAAAGGCAAAAAAAACGTACAAAGCGCTTATAAGGAAGGGGCAGCACAGCACATGAAAAAAACATTCCTTTCCCTGCTGGCCTCCACATTGCTGCTGCTGACATCGGGCTGCTGGGATCGACAGGAAATGAATGATCTGGGTATTGTACTTGCAATGGCAATCGATAAGGGCAAAAACAATATGCTGGAAATATCCTGCCAGATCGTCGTCCCATCAGAGGTCGCCTCCAATTCGGGAAAAAGCACGACAACGCCCGTTACGCTGTATCAGGCAAGCGCCCCTACCATTCTTGAGGCGATACATAAAATAAGTCTTACTAGTCCAAGGATTAATTATTTGTCCCACATTCGCGTTCTTATTTTCAGTGAAGCTGCCGCTAAAATGGGGATTGCTGATGAACTGGAAAATCTAATCAGGCAGCCGGAGGTACGTCCAGATTATTATGTTATGGTTGCGCGTCATTCCAGAGCTGCGGATATTCTGAACATTTTAACCCCTTTGGAAAGCATACCAGCCAATAACTTGTTCCTTTCTTTGCAAAATTCATCCAAAACCTGGGCTCCCACCATAACGGCCTCCTCTGACGATTTATTGGAAAAAATGGTTAGCGACGGTGTGGAGCCTGTACTGACAGGCGTAGAGATTATTGGAAATAAAAGCGAAGGCGGCAGCAAAGATAATTTGACTACCATTAAACCAAAAGCAAATTTGACATTTACCGGAATGGCCGTGCTTAGGAAAGACAAGCTGATTGGATGGATGAATGAGCAGGAAAGCAAAGGCTACAACTATATTACGAATAATGTAAAAAGCACGACGGGCAATTTGCCTTGCCCGGACAATAATGGCAAGCTGAGCATTAGCGTCTTGCGATCCCAAACCGATGTCATTCCCAAGCTTGTAGACAACAGACCGGTCATGCTTGTTAAAATCAACCATATGTCCAGCATTATGGGAGACAGCTGCACTACGCCAATCTCTGGTCAGAAACAAATCAAGGCAATAGAAAAAATGGCAAGCGACAAAATAATCAGATTGATGAAAAAAACCATTGCCACTGCTCAAAAACGTTATAAAGTAGATATTTTCGGGTTTGGGCTAAACATTAGCCGCAACAATCCGAAGCTGTGGGCACAGCTCGGCGATCATTGGGAAGAGGAGTTTCCAAAGCTGAAAGTAGAATATGAGGTTCATGTCCAGACGCGTCGGGTCGGCATGCTGGACGATTCCATTTTGCAGGATATAAAGGAGTAAAGCGATGTCCCTTCCAACCCTTGTTGTGTTATGCGTCTCCATCTCCTTTGGTATGATTCAAATGCCCGCCCTGTTCAAAAAAAAGCTAAAACGCGAAGCATGGGCGTATTTCTTTTTGCTAAGTGCCGGAACGGCTTTCAGCATTTATGCAGCCAATGTGCAGCCCGTGCCAAGCCCGCTTAATGCTTTAATTACCATTTACGAGCCCATTAACCAATTTTTCGACCGACTGTTTCGATCTTAAGCTATGAAAGGAGCCCTTTGCCATGCTGGAAAAAGGAAGAATTAGCGCTAGACAGCTGACCGTGCTTATTTTTTTAGCCGTCATCGGCGATATGATTTTGATCATACCTGCTGTAGTAGCGGGCTATGCGCAGCAGGATGGCTGGATAGCCTCCTTGCTCGGCATGCCCATTGGGCTGTTTTTTCTCTGGCTTATGCTCCATTTAAGCAGCTTTTATCCGCAGCTCAATCTCGTTCAAATAAACGACCGCATACTTGGAAAATGGCTTGGAGCGCTCATGAGCTGCGCCTATCTGCTCTTTTTCCTACTGGCCGGATCAACGTTCATCCGGGAAGTAGGCGATTTTTTGACGACACAGCTCTTTCAATCGACACCCATTCGTTACATTCATTTATTGTTTGTGCTAATTTTACTTTGGGGCGTATGGAATGGCCTTGAGCCCATTGCCAGAAGCGCTGAAATATTGCTGCCGCTGTTTATTATTATTTGTGTGGGTTTAATCGTGTGCCTGATCCCGCAAATGGATTTGGAACGATTAAAGCCTTTTCTAGGCTCGGAGCGGCTATCCTTTGCCCATGCCACTCTAATGGCCAGCGTCTACCCGTTCGGAGAATTGTGCTCCTTTCTCATGATATTTCCCTATGCTGCAAGGCCGGCTCATCGCCATAAGGATGTGCTGCTCGCCGCCTGGTGCGCCTCCCTGCTCCTGTTCTCGCTTGTGTTTATTTCCTTGACCGTACTTGGGGCTTATTTTACCGAGCACAATATTTACTCCACGTATGTGCTAACGCAAAAAATTAACATTGGCGCTTTTCTTCAACGAATAGAAGCTTTCATGGCAACAGCGTGGGTCATTTCGACCTTCTTCAAAACGGTGCTCTATTATTACGCGTTTATGGTAGGGACGGCACAGTTGCTCAGGCTTTCTACTGCAAAGCCGCTGATCATCCCGACGTCATTTCTGATGTTCGGCCTGGCGATGATGGTGGCGCCCAATCTTTTATATTATGTTAAAACCATTGTCCCTTATTGGATTGACTGGGATTTCACCTATGCCTTTGTGCTGCCCCTGCTGCTCATTGTCGTTTATTATATGAAGAAAAAATTCAAACAAGGATAACCAACGCGAGAACAGCAGCGCTGCACATAAGAGATAGCCGTATCCATACTTATTATTAAAAAAAGCTCCGCAACCTGAGGTTGCGAAGCTTTTTTTTAACGCATATCTTATGCAAGCCGCTTGGCTTACAGCGACATTTTGCGAATACGCTCAACCGCTTTTTCCGTGTTCTCGCGGCTGCCGAAGGCAGTCAGGCGGAAGTAGCCTTGGCCGCTTTGTCCAAAGCCGACGCCTGGCGTACCCACGATGTTCGCTTCCGAGAGCAGCTTGTCGAAAAATGCCCATGAATCAAGGCCGTGTGGCGTTTTGAGCCAAATGTAAGGCGCATTTACGCCGCCAAATACTTCAAGGCCGAGCGAAGCAAGACCGTCGCGAATAATTTTCGCATTCGTCATGTAGTAGTCAACCAGCGCTTTAATCTGCTCTTTGCCTTCTGGCGAGTAGATCGCTGCTGCACCGCGCTGAGTAACGTAAGACACACCGTTGAACTTCGTTGTGTGACGACGGTTCCACAGATCATTAATCAATACTTCCTTGCCGTTGTCATCGAAGCCTTTCAGCTCGCGAGGAACGACGGTGTAAGCACAACGAACGCCTGTGAAGCCTGCAGTTTTGGAGAAGCTGCGGAATTCGATGGCGACTTCCTTCGCGCCTTCGATTTCATAAATGCTATGCGGCACATCCGATTCTTGGATGAAGGCTTCATAAGCTGAATCGTAAAGAATGATGCAGTTGTTGCTTTTCGCATAATCAACCCATTTTTGCAATTCCTCGCGGGAAAGCGTCATGCCCGTCGGGTTGTTTGGGTAACAAAGGTAAATCAGATCCACCTTGCGGTCTGGCAGGCTTGGCGTGAAGTTGTTTTCCGCCGTGCATTCCAGGTAAACGATATTTTCATAACGCTTCGAATCGGTATTGTATTTGCCGGAGCGTCCAGCCATCACATTCGTGTCCACATAAACCGGATAAACCGGATCTTGAACAGCGACGATGCTGTTTTGGCTAAAAATCTCCTGAATGTTGCCAACGTCGCATTTCGAGCCATCGCTCAAAAAAACTTCGTTCGTTTGAATATCGACCCCGCGTGCCTTGTAATCATTCTCAATAACTGCATTAATCAAGAAATCATACCCTTGCTCCGGGCCATAGCCGCGGAATGAACCGGGAACAGCCAGCTCGTCCACTGCTTCATGCATCGCTTTAACAACCGCTTCCGGCAAACCCCGCGTAACGTCGCCAATCCCTAAGCTGATAATTTCAGCATTTGGATTTTCTTTAATAAACTGTGTACGGCGTTTCGCAATTTCAGAGAATAAATAGCTGCCTTGCAGCTCCTGGTAATTATGATTAATGTTCGTCATTATTTATCACCAATCCTTTAACTACTAGAATAGCTTACTTTTCCCTGAGACTTAATAAAGGATTTGCCCAAAAGTTTGTATTTTTGCGCTACTGCAAAGCTGCACACCTGCTAGCCTGTCTTCGATTTAACGACCGCGAAGCACGTTCAATACATGGTTCATATCGCCAGGAATCGGCGCTTCGAAATGCATGAGCTCGCCTGTGCGCGGATGCTTAAAGCCAAGCACGGCTGCATGCAAGGCTTGCCCCTTGAGCGCGACCGTTTTATTGCGTCCATACATCGGATCGCCTGCCAGCGGATAGCCGATATATTTTAGATGCACGCGGATTTGATGCGTGCGCCCTGTTTCCAGCTGAAGCTCCACTAGCGAATAGTCTTCCCCAATACGCTCGATAACCATGAAATGCGTGACCGAATGCTTGCTGTTGCGCTCCGTGACCGTGAACATTTTACGATCATTCGTATCTCTGCCGATCGGCGCATCTATCGTGCCATGGTCATGCGGCAAATTGCCATGCACCAAACCGATATATTTGCGCGTAATGGTGTGGTCCTTCAGCTGCGCAGCGAGCGAAGCGTGAGCCAAATCATTTTTCGCAATCATCAGCAGTCCTGAAGTGTCCTTGTCAATGCGGTGGACGATGCCGGGACGCAGTACACCGTTAATGCCCGACAAGTCTTTGCAATGATACATGAGCGCGTTGACAACGGTACCGGATGAATGACCCGGCGCAGGGTGAACGACTAATCCACGCGGCTTATTAATGACGATAACGTCGCTATCCTCATAGACGATATCAAGCGGAATATTTTCAGGATCGATGACCGCCTCTTCCAGTTCTGGAATCGTAACGACGATAACATCGCCGGCAGCAACTTTATAATTTCTTTTGCCTATTTGTCCGTTCACCGTAACCGCCTCAGCCTTAAGCCATTCCTGTACTTGCGTACGCGATATTGCCGGATCATCCATCGCTTCGGTTACGACTTTATCCAGACGTTCGCCAGCTTGATCCTCGTCAATGACAAACCCCACTTGTTCCTGTTCTTCCTGATCCATCTCTTGCTCTACCTCTTGTCCATCAAACGGTTTGCTGCTCATTCGGGTTAGACTCCTTATCCTCTTCACTTCTCATTTGATCCTGCTTCTCTTGTTTCGAGGTCAGCAAGGCATCAATCAATATCAGCACGACACCTACACAAATCGCCGAATCAGCGACATTAAAAATCGGGAATGAATAGCTGCCGAAATTAAACAACAGGAAATCGACAACTTCGCCGTACATCGCCCGGTCAAGAAAATTGCCGAACGCTCCGCCAAGCACAAGTCCAAGACCTGTTAACAACCATACTTTGCCGAGTTTCCGAGTCGTTTGTATGTACCAGATAATCGCGGCTAAAATAACAATTGTAATGACGATAAAAAATAAACGCTGCTCCTGCAAGATACCAAAGGCAGCTCCCCTGTTGCGATGCGAAGTAATGTAAAAGAAATTGCCAATTACACTAATCAAATCACCCAGGTTCATCTTTGTCGCAATTATTTTCTTCGTTATAAAATCTACAACAAATACGAATAAAGCGATCCAGTAGTAGTAATAACGCATCTACTTTCTCCTTTCGTTGTGCATGCAAGGCCTATCCGTCTGCATAACATTCCGTCATATGTCCCAAGCTATTGTAGCATAGTCAATATGGAATGAGCCAGCCTCTGCGGCGCAGAGGACTAAATGAACAAAGGACGGTGCCTGCCATGCGGCTGCCTACGATGGAACAGCTTAGCGAGCTTCACGCTCGATTAATATCGGACAAGCAAGACATTGAACAACGACTTGAGCATAACGGGCATTATGGCCTTGATTCCGAGTGGAAAGCAAGCAACAGCGAGCTGTCAGCGGTGGACAATCATCCAGCAGATGCTGGAACCGATTTATTCGAGCGCAGCAAGGATATTGCCCTGCTGGAGCAAGAGGAGCTGCATTTGAACAGAATCGATGCGGCGCTGGAAGCTTTTCAAAACGGGACCTATGGTTCCTGCATCGTTTGCAAGGAGCCGATTCCTTATGAGCGGCTGGAGGCGATCCCCGATTGCTTATATTGTCTAGACCATGCCCCGCGTCAGGATCTAACTTATCATCGTCCTGTGGAGGAAGAAACGATCCAACTGCCTTACGGCTATTCCAGTGAAAAAGCATATACGGGCTGGGCCGGCTTCGACGGTGAGGATGCATGGCAGATTGTCGAGCAATGGGGCAACTCGGACTCCCCGGCCATGTCTGCTAACCGCGAGGCCACCGATTATGAGCATATTGGCTCTGCTTCAGAGGAAAATGAAGGTTTTGTGGAGCAGCTTGAAAGCTTCGTCGCCACCGATATAACCGGACGCCATGTGTCCATTATTCATAATTCACAATATAAGCGTTATATGGAAAGCAGCGAAGGCGACCATCATTTGGAGCAGGACAGTTAAAGCCATTTCGCTAACGGACGGCAGCCTCCGTTATTTGTTCATAAAATGCCCCTGCTCTTGCCCTACTGGCGTTATGAATAAATAGCGGAGCGTTGGTCCGTGTATGTGAACAGCTGCTTAGTAGTTTTTCCCTTCCAGCTGAATCTGCACGATGCGAACGATATCCGCGATATAGTCGCCGATAATTGGCAAATTGAGCGCCCCTAATATTTGCAATACATACAGAATCGTCGCTGCAAAAAAGGTAAAGCCAATCGCGATACCGACGCCTCTGGCCAATCCGGCAAGCACATTGCGCCATATGAGGCTAATCGGCCGATTGAGCAAATCTACATATTCTGCGATTTGCGTACGCTCCATTTCTGCCGCTATTTTGCTAAGCCTGCTATCCAGCTTGCTCAGCGTATGTTCAAGCGACTGCTCTTCCTTCACTGAACGAATCGGCTTGCGCTCCTGCTCTTTCATCTCGGCATCCCTCCTAGGCATAAAATAAGGAAAAAACGAGCATAGGCTATGCTCGTTTTTTATTAGCTCCTTATACTATATCCTTAAACGCCTTTTTCTTATGCTGATTAAAAGAAGCCCGGCACAAAATTGTTCGCGCCTACACCTTCGCCTTCGTTTTAACCCTTGATCAAAATACCAATTTCCTTCTCGCCCAATTGGATCCGCTCGCTGCCTTCCAGCTCTTCATAGGAAACGCTGCTCAGCAGTACATTTTCCTCCAGCACATGGCTGAAAGCTTCAAGCGCTGCGCGCAGACCTTCATCGACGCTAAGCACCAGGTCAATGCGCTTCTCGATTGGCAGATCCAGCTTTTTGCGCGTATCTTGAACCGCACGGATCACTTCACGCACCCAGCCCTCTTGCTCCAGCTCTGGCGTAATGTCCGTGTTCAAGGCTACGGTAATGCCGCTGCCCGAGGCGGACGCAAAGCCGGATTTCGCTTGCTTTTCAACGAGAAGCTCCTCGACAGGAATGAACAGCTCCTCCGCATCCACCGCCATAGCGAGCGAGCCATGCGCTATAATGGCGCGCGTCTCGTCTGCCGTCAGCGATTTCAGATGCGCCTGAATCGGACCAACGTTTTTGCCGTATTTTTTACCAGCGACTTTGAGGTTCAGCTTGAATGTAAAATCAACAAATCCGCTGTCGCTGTTTTGCACAACGATCGATTTGACATTGATTTCATCCTTCACAATGTCCTCATAGCCTGCTACATCAAACTCACGGTCAAGGGACACGATCAGCTCAGACAGCGGCTGACGCGTCTTGATGCCCGTTTCGTTGCGGACGTTGCGGGCAAGCTCGACGATTTGCTTCGCGCTCTCCATATCCTGCTCTAGCGTTAGGTCAATAGCGGACTCGTCTGCTGTAGGATAGTTTGCGAGATGGACGCTTTCTCCGCCCCCAAGGTTGCCATAGAGGTCTTCCGCCAGCAGCGGCGCATATGGTGCAATGACGCGTGCCAGTGTCAGGAGCACATGACGCAGCGTTTGATAGGCATTGATCTTATCCTCGGTCAGGCCGCTGCCCCAGAAACGGTCACGCGAACGACGGATATACCAGTTGCTCAGCTCGTCAACGAAAATTTCAATCGCCTTCGCCGGATTCAGGAAGTCATTTCCGTCAAGGCCCTTCACAGTCGTCTTAATCAGGCTGTTCAGACGCGAGACGATCCAGCGATCCAGCTTATTCGCCGAATGACGCTCTTCATGCTTTTGGTGCTCGAAGCCATCGATGGTTGCATACAGCGCATAGAAAGCATGCGTGTTGACAATGGTGTCAATGACTTTGGATTTTGCTTCGCCAACGATCGAACGAGAGAAGCGTTTGCTGTTCCACGGTGCGCTATCCGCAAGCAAGGCCCAACGGAAAGCATCCGTGCCGTACTCGTTGATAATTTCCCAAGGATCAATAACATTGCCTTTGGATTTGGACATTTTCTGACCATTTTCATCCAAAATATGTCCGGTCGAAATAACCGCTTTATACGGCGCTTTGCCGTTGTAGAGCGTCGATACCGCAAGCAGGCTGTAGAACCAGCCGCGCGTCTGATCGATGCCTTCGCAAATAATATCAGCCGGATACTGCTCGGCGAAACGCTCGGCATTTTCAAAAGGTACATGATGCTGAGCAAACGGCATCGAGCCGCTGTCGAACCATACATCAATCACTTCCGGCGTACGCGTCATGACTGCGCCTTCGGCAAACGGCGATTTCAGCTTGATTTCATCGACGTAAGGCTTATGCAGTTCAATGTCCTCCGGCACGTCGCCAACTGCACGCTCGCGCAGATCGGCAATGCTGCCAGGCGAATATTGCTTGCCTGTCGCTTCGCAAATCCATACGTTCAGCGGCGTTCCCCAATAACGGTTTCGGCTGATGTTCCAGTCCACTAGATCCTCAAGGAATTTGCCGAAGCGTCCATCGCGGATGTGGCCTGGGTACCAGTCTACCCCATTGTTGTTAGCGATCAGCTGATCTTTAACTGCAGTCGTCTCAATGAACCAGCTTTCTGTCGCGTAATACAAGAGCGGCGATTTACAACGCCAGCAGAACGGATAGCTATGCTCGTAACGCTCCTTCGAGAACAGCAGGCCTCGCTCGCTGAGCATTTTCACAATGTCGACATCGCAATCCTTGACGAAGCGTCCAGCAAGGTCCGTCACTTCATCGACATAACGGCCGGCATTGTTCACGACGTTCAGCATGCTGATGCCGTTCTGGCGTGCCACTCTATAGTCATCCTCACCGTGAGCCGGCGCAATGTGTACGATACCTGTACCACTCGTATCGCTTACAAAATCGCCAGCGATGACTTTATGTGCATTTTCTACGGCAACGTAGCTGAAAGGCGGCTCGTAGCTTTGGCCTACCAGCTCGAAGCCCTTAAGCGAGGACAGCACTTCGTGCTCCTCCTTAAATACGCTCTCCACCAGGTTTTGAGCAACGATAAATACTTCGCCGCCACTTGCTACACGGTCGTATTCAAGCTCAGGATTGACAGCTAATGCTACGTTTGCTGGCAAGGTCCAAGGTGTAGTCGTCCATGCCAATACAGATTCGCCGCTGCCGACAAGCTTAAACTTGACGGTCGCACTCAAATCTTTAACATCCTCATAGCCCTGCGCAACCTCGTGGGAGCTTAGCGTCGTTTGGCAGCAAGGACAATACGGGCTGACGCGGTGGCCGCGATACAGCAAGCCCTTGTTATGAATCGTCGAAAGAATATGCCACACACTTTCGATATATTCGTTTTTAAGCGTAATGTACGGGTTATCCAAATCTGTCCAATAAGCGATGCCCTCGGTCAGCTCACGCCACTGCTTCTCATATTCAAAGACGCTGTCCTTGCATTTTTTGATAAAAGCTTCTACGCCGTAATTCTCGATCTCCTGCTTGCCAGAAATGCCGAGCTGCTTCTCAACGCCAAGCTCAACAGGCAAGCCATGCGTATCCCAGCCCGCTTTGCGAACAACGCGGTAGCCGGACATCGTTTTGTAGCGGCAAATAAAGTCTTTAATGACACGGCCCAGCACGTGGCCGATATGCGGCGCGCCGTTAGCGGTCGGAGGACCTTCATAAAATACGAAATTCGGCTTGCCCTCGCGGTTTTCAATCGATTTTTTGAACGTATCGTTATCCGCCCACTGCTTCAATACGCGAAGCTCGCGCGTTCTTGCTTTTTCCTTCACATCTACACGTTGCATCTTCAATTTCCTCCCGAAAAAAAAATAAAGCCCCGCCCCTGTAGAAGGGACGAGGCTTGCTCGCGTTACCACCCTTGTTCCGTCAGCTACACTGCATAAGCAGCCTAAAAGACGGCACCTTTGGCGTGAATGCCTTAGCATCCACGGTCCTTGTAACGGAGGACAGACCGTCAGCCCTTACTCCTCGTACCTTACAGCCAAAAAAACGCAGCTGGTCTGGCAAAGTTTCGGCGCCGCTTCTCGGAGAGGATATTCTGTAACCGCTTGAACGTCGTCTTGCAGCAAAGCAACGACTCTCTGGGGATCAAGCAACGATACATACTCGTTCTCGTCAACGAAGTTTTACATCTGAACAATCATTAATCCTATTTATAGCGTATCGCTGACCTGTTGTCAATCAGCCTTGTGCGGATTAACCGCGGGAAAGCTGTTCCAGCTCCGGATGCTGGCCTGGATCAAGCGTTCTCCAATCGTCCTGGCTGAGCAGCTCCAGCTGCGCTTCTACAAGCGTACGGAACCGTGCACGGAAGATCGACGCCTGCTTCTTCAGCTCTTCAACCTCAACCGATACTTTGCGCGACTTGCTCAGCGAGTCATTAATAATGCGATCCGCATTTTTCTCCGCTTCCTTGATGATTAGCTGCGCTTCCTTCTTCGCATTGCTTCGAACCTCGTCAGCCGCCTCTTGTGCGACGATAATCGTCTTGCTCAGCGTCTCTTCGATGTTTGAGAAATGGTTCAGCTTCTCCTGCATATTAAGGATCTGGTTTTGCAGCTCCTTATTTTCGCGGATAATCGTTTCATAATCTTTAATGACCTGGTCAAGAAATTCATTGACCTCATCCTCGTCATAGCCGCGCAACCGGCGACCAAATTCCTTATTATGTATGTCCAATGGCGTTAACGGCATCGGCGCACCTCCTCGACTTATTTCCATACCGGAAAACATTTGCTGTGGAAAGGATTCGACAACCGCCAGCAAAATCCTGCAATAGGGCTAAATAAATTTGCCTACCTTCAGCCGAATTCTGCCTTTCTTCGTCACGCCATCCGCCTCCAAAACTTTAAATCGGCCCAGCCCTTTGATTGATACGACATCGCCTTCACGCAATTGCTCGGACGGGTCCTCCACCGTTTTCCAGTTCACCCGGCATCTGCCGGCGCGGATAGGATCTACGATCTTTGTACGGCTGATTCGATGCACATCGCTCGCAATACCATCCACCCGCATTGAAGCTACTGTAAAGCTCATTTCCTGCAGCTCCGGCACCACTGGCGATAAAGAGGACAATGGAATTATTTCAGTCAATACGCTCGCCCGGTGCACCTGCCTCAAATGAACGTTCAAATAATCCGCAATGTCTTCCGTCATCATAATGTGAGTGAAGGTTTCATGGACATGAATGTCCCCTACCCGGTCACGCTTTATGCCAAGGCCCAGCAAGGCGCCAAGATAGTCGCCATGATCGAGCTGCTGGCTTGTCCCGCCAGGGCCGCTGACCTGAACCTCCAGCACAGCGATAGCGGCAAGCTCCTGATCCAGATCCCGATAATCTGGCCCAATAATCGCCCGGCGGCGCTCGGCCTCAGGATAACCGCCATCAAGCCTCAGCTCCACATCCGGATGACGATTGACGAGGCTTTGCACGATTTGCGCCTGTCTCGGGTCCAAAAAATCGGTCCGCTTCAGCTCATGCTGCTGTGCGGACCGTTCCACCCATTCCCATGCCCGGTCAACGAATGGCTTCTCGTCCGGGTGGAAATGGTCATATATAGGTAATTTCATTGAAATTCCCTTCCTAACTTTTGAAGTCTAGCCCGGCAGTATAAAGCCTACTACCGCAATGAGCCCCATTGCCACAAAACGAAGCGCAAAAATCGCTACGATTGGGGAAATATCGATCATGCCACCAATCGATGGAATGAAACGGCGGAAAATGCCTAAGTAAGGCTCAACCAGCTTGCCTAAAAATACGCCTATAAAGCTTTCGCGCGCATTCGGCAACCACGACATTAAAACATAACCAATTATCATAAAGCTGTAAATACTTTGAAGGTTCATAATGAACCCTGATACACTACTAAACAATCGGTGGTCACCTCATTTGGGAGTATTCATTGTCCTCTGCCATCATTTCCGTAATCGACCCTTGAATTTCAACCGAATCCGGCGTACATAGGAAAATGTTCGGGCCAAGCTTCGAAATATTGCCACCCAAAGCGTACACTGTACCGCTGAGGAAATCAACAATGCGAAGCGCCAAGTCTGTACGCACACGCTGCAGGTTCACAATGACGGCACGTCGCGAACGCAGATGATCGGCAATATCCTGCGCCTCATCGTAGGAGCGCGGCTCGCTCAAGATGACTCGTACATTTTTCTGCGAATGTATGCTTACAATGTTGTTGCCCTTTGTATTTTTACGTGCTTCGAACGGAGAGGTTTCAATTTCATGGTCTGGCTCCTCCGGCTGCGCGCTTCTTTCCCGTTCAATGATCTCTTCTTCCTCCTGCAAACCAAGAAAATTCATAAACTTATTCATAACGCCCATTCGTCATCCCTCTTTTCCCACAAGTATCGTTCCTAATCTAATCCACGTTGCGCCTTCTTCAATCGCGACCTCAAAGTCGCTTGACATACCCATGGAAAGTTCCGTCAGCGGAGCGTTCAAAACCACTGCCCTATTCATCTTATCCCTCAGCTCCCGCAAGGCGCGGAATACAGGCCGGGTGTGCTCAGCTTCAGCCTCATAAGGCGCCATCGTCATTAAGCCAACGGGCTGTACATACTGAAAGCCTTTAATCGCTTCCAAAAGCTCCGGCAGCTGCTCCGGTTCAAGGCCATGCTTGGAGTCTTCGCCCGATACATTAACCTGAATCATACAGGGCACCTGCACGCCAAGCTGCGCTGCTCGCTTCTCAATCGCCTGTGCAAGCGACAAACGATCCAGTGAGTGAATGTATGTAAACTTCCCTATGACATCTTTAACCTTATTCGTCTGCAGCGAACCGATGAAATGCCAGATGGCTTGTCCATCGCCTCCTTCGGCTGTCTCGCCGCTAATCGCTTCCCACTTGGGCAGCGCGTCCTGAAAACGGTTTTCGCCTAAATGGCGAAGCCCCTCGTCAAACGCCTGTACAGCGGTAGCGAGCGATACATATTTAGTCACCGCAATAACGTTCACATCCTCCGGCTTACGACCGCTTCTCTCGCACGCTGCATCGATCCGGCGCTGTACTTCTGCTATTCGCTCTGTTAATGAGCTCTCCAATTTCGTCACCTCTTTGCAATTCCTATCCAGCTGGCCATTCGTCCTGTTTTGCCGCCCTCCATCCGATGGGAGAAAAACAGATCTTGACGACAGCCAGTACACCACAGTGTTAATTCGATATGGATCGGCATAATTCCTGCTTTTATCATAATCTGACGGTTAATTTCTTTCAAGTCGACCATCGCCTTGCCATTTGGCAGCAGCTTCATCAACTTATTACGCGCTTCTTCGCCCTGCAAAGCGAATGTATCCAGCATAGGCTGCACCTTGCTCGTGACCGTTTGATCTACCTCATAACAGCAGCCGCCAATCGATGGTCCGATGGCTGCGCGCACATGCTCTGCTCTTGTGCCATATTGCGCGGCCATCGCCTCGAGCGTCACTTCGGCAATGTTCGCAACGGTTCCTTTCCAGCCTGCATGGGCAAGCGCTACCGCCTGATGCTCCGGATCATAAAAATAAAGCGGTACGCAATCGGCATAAAAGGAGGCGAGCAAAATGCCCGGCACATCCGTCATCAGGGCATCGGTATCCGCAATCGCATCGCTGCGGGAATCCCTGCCCCGCCCAGCGTCCTGCTCGGTTACTTTATATACATCAGCGCCATGCACCTGCTCCGCGCAGGTCCACGCCTCGAAGGGAAAGCCGACCGCAGCAGCAACCCGCTGGCGGTTAAGAACGACGTCTGGGTCGGCATCGCCGACATGGAGCCCCATATTCAGCGTCGCCCAAGGCGCGGCGCTTACACCGCCATCGCGGCCGGTAAAACCGGCTGTCAGCTGTTTATTTTCATCCATCCAATTAGACAACAAAAAAAGCGAAGGATTCTTCGCTGAATGATTCCACTTAAAAGCTTCCATTCGGGTCATCACCTCTTTATGCAGTTTACCCTGTTATCCTCTGGCGTGCAAATCCTCTTCCTCCAGGCGCTGCTTCGTTTCATCCATGCGAACGAGCACAACATCTGCCCCGATTTTCACAATGTTGCGCCAAGGAATGACGACCTCGCCGCCAGGCCCGCCAAACAGCCCCATAAAGCGGCTATACTGCGGAATGACAATCGAATCGATACGTCCCTGCCGCAAATCCAGCTCCAAATCGGTAATATGTCCAAGCTTCTTGCCGTCCACAATATTAATGACATCCTTCGTCTGAAAATCAGATATTTTCATCTTCTGCTCACCACTTTTCCAGCGGGATGAATAACTTTTTTTATGACCGGGCACCCTGCCTAGCCTAGCTATGCTGTCTCTTATATCAGTATATGTAAGACGCGCCCAAAATGTCCTCTTTCGCAAAATAACCGCCTTTAGCAGCGGCCAGCAGGCATAATCAGCTGCCTCTTCCCTTGAAAAAAGCGTTTAAAAGGTACTAAAAGGCAATTAAAAAGACCGGACATCATTGTCCGGCCTGCTTCCCAAAAGGCGAGCTGCGTGAAAATTAAGCCTTCACGCAGCCCTGCATCTTTTTCACGAGCATCTACGTCTTAACATGCTTCTGCATTTGCTGGATTGCCGACTTTTCTAGGCGTGATACCTGAGCCTGCGAGATGCCGATTTCATCGGCGACCTCCATTTGCGTCTTGCCTTCGAAAAAACGCATCGACAAAATCATTTTTTCCCGATTGTTCAGCTTATGCATCGCTTCGCGGAGCGCGATTTCCTCGATCCATGACACGTCTTTGTTTTTGTCGTCACTAATTTGATCCATCACATAAATCGGATCGCCGCCGTCATGGTAAATCGGCTCAAACAACGATACCGGGTCCTGGATCGCATCAAGCGCGAACACGACATCTTCCTTTGGAACATTCAGCATTTCGGAAATTTCAAAAATCGTCGGCTCGCGCGAATTTTGATTCGTCAGGCTGTCTCTGGCTTGCAGCGCTTTATAAGCGATATCCCGCAGGCTTCGCGATACGCGAATCGGGTTATTGTCGCGCAAATAACGGCGGATTTCCCCGATAATCATCGGGACGGCATAGGTGGAAAATTTGACGTTCTGGCCAAGATCAAAATTATCTATCGCCTTCATAAGTCCAATGCAGCCGACCTGGAACAAGTCGTCTACAAACTCTCCCCTATTGTTAAACCGTTGAATGACACTGAGCACAAGCCTCAGGTTGCCATTAACCAATTTCTCTCTGGCTGCCCACTCATTGCGGGTTTGCAAAGCGGTGAACAGCTCCCGCATTTCAACATTTGTAAGGACAGGCAGTTTCGCGGTATCCACTCCACAGATCTCGACTTTATTTCGTGCCAACGTGATTACCTCCCAAGGAGAAACATTAATGTTCATTATCTCCTCGGACGCCCGAAATATTCCTATTTTGACCTCCGCTTTGCAACTCTATGGATTGCCCTTTTATACCATTTTGTTGAACTCCTTGCGCAGCCGCTTAATAATGCGTTTTTCCAAACGCGAAATATAAGATTGAGAGATACCGAGCAGATCGGCAACGTCCTTCTGTGTCTTCTCTTCCCCATCCGCAAGCCCGAAGCGCAGCTCCATAATGATGCGTTCACGCTCCGTCAGCTTGTCGAGCGCCTTATGCAGCAGCTTGCGATCGACCTGCTCCTCAATATTGCGGTAAATCGTATCATTTTCCGTTCCGAGCACATCCGACAGCAGCAGCTCATTGCCATCCCAATCAATATTCAGCGGCTCGTCAAAAGAGACCTCGGTACGCGTTTTATTATTGCGGCGCAAATACATGAGAATTTCATTTTCGATACACCGCGACGCATAGGTGGCCAGCTTGATTTTTTTCTCAGGATCAAAGGTGTTGACCGCTTTAATTAAACCAATGGCGCCGATGGACACCAAATCCTCAATGTGAATGCCTGTATTTTCGAATTTGCGGGCAATGTATACGACAAGCCTCAGGTTGCGCTCAATGAGCATCGCCCGGATAGCCGTATCCCCAGAAGGCAGCTTGCCCAGCAAATATTCCTCTTCTTCCCGAGTCAAGGGAGGCGGTAGCGCCTCGCTTCCACCAATATAATAAATCTCTTCGCTTTTTAGTCCGAATAAAAATAAAGTCCGATAATAATATAACTGCAGAACCAATTTCCACTTGACGAGCATCCGGCCTATCCCTCCCCGATAATCGTAGTTTTTTCAGTCTCCTGTTTCACATCCGCTTGCGGGGTCTGCACAAGAGCGGGATGAATAATCGCCTGATACGAGCTGTCTGCTGTCAGCTTGCCGCCATCGAGCCCAATCAACACTTTTTTCGCCACATAAATGCAGCCATCCCGCTCTATTCGGACAAAATCCGGCTTTAGCGCCAGCATGAATTGCGAGCCGCGGTTGACGCCGCGGTAAGGAATGAGACGCAATCGATGCTGCCAAATAAAGATATCATCGCCCATGCCTGCTACCAGACGATCCACCTCGGCCTCACGAATGCTTTGCAGCCATGAAGGTGGCAATTCATTTTGCCAAAGAGCGGCTTCAACGACCATTACCGGAGTTCGTGACAACGGATCATAGAGCTGATTGCCCGTATCAATCAATCCGATGCAGCGGAATTCCTGATTTTCAATATGAATACTTACATCGGCAAGATGAGTTTGCACCAACTCCCTTTCACGACGCTGCGTCAACACGGTGCGGTATATATACAGCCCGATACAAAACGCTGCAAATAAATAAATAAGGCTCATTTTCAGCTCAACATGCATGCTTCCATCGACAAAGGCAATCGTTCGCCATACTTCTCCCGAGCCCTGCATCAGCAAATAATAAATGCCGATGATCGCTCCTGCCGCCACAAAATTAACGGCATAAAAGGCTGCCGTCGTGCGAAGAAAATGCTGAGTCGACCCATAACCAAAGGCAATCCATAGCATCAGCATCGAGATGCCTAGCTTGACAACCAAGGTAAACAGGACGGACAGCATCGGAAACAGCATGAGCACGACGTAGCTGGCTCCAACACTTGCAGCGGCGAGCACGCGCCATGGCTTGGCACGAATGTTCCTCGCCCATGCTGTCGTCAGCAGCAGCCCGCCGTCCACTAGCAGCTCCCGCACAAACATGACATCGACATATACAGCCACAATCGTCACCTTCCCGCGAATTCCGTCCGCCAAGCTTGGTGCATGGCGCCGGTGAGAACGATTGAGACTAGTATATTAAAATCCTATTTCAAAGTCTGTCTAATCATGACGGGGTGAGCCATCTTTTTTTGTCGAGCGCGCGAATAAAAAACGGCAGGACAAGCGGTCGTTTGACAGCAGCAAAAGTGTTTTTGACTAGCTCCTGCTTGGAGCAAGGTGAAACGGCTGTCGCCATCCTCTGGCGGCGCGGCGTGTTTCAGTACGAGAAATATAGGAAAGAAGGAAAACCCTATCCTTTCCTATATTTTAGAGAACGCAAAAAGCCCGCTCCCCAAGGATAACGGGAAAAGCGGACTTTGCTGCAAGCTATAAACCGCCATCTAGCGATCGCTGCGTGGACGGTTGCGTAAAAAGGCTGGAATTTCAAGCTGATCGCTCGAAGTGCTGGCACCAAAAGGCTTGACAGACGATGTCGAAGCAGGCGCGGAGGTCGGACTTGCCGGCTGGCGAGTCTCTGATTCTCCTTGCTGCTGCGGCGAGCGTCTAGCAGCCGGAGCAGCCTTATGTTCAAAGCCAGTCGCAATGACGGTAACTTTGATTTCATCTTTCAAATTATCGTCAATAATGGCACCAAAAATCATATTCACTTCCGGATCGGAAGCGGAAATAACAATTTCTGCTGCTTCATTAACTTCATACAAGCTCAGGTTGCTGCCGCCTGTAATGTTCATAATAACGCCACGTGCGCCATCAATGGACGTTTCCAGCAGCGGGCTCATAATCGCTTTTTTCGCGGCTTCTGCTGCACGGTTCTCACCGCTGGCTTCCCCGATTCCCATCAGTGCAGAGCCGCGCTCTGTCATAATCGTCTTAACGTCGGCGAAGTCAAGGTTGATCAGACCCGGTACTTGGATCAAATCGGAAATACCTTGCACCGCTTGACGAAGCACGTTATCCGCTTCACGGAACGCTTCCAGCATAGGCGTCTTCTTGTCGACAATTTCCAAAAGACGGTCATTTGGGATAACGATCAGCGTATCTACTTTCTCTTTAAGCGCTTCTATGCCCATTTCCGCTTGTGCGGCGCGCTTGCGGCCTTCGAAGGTGAATGGACGGGTTACTACGCCTACAGTCAGCGCTCCGCATTCTCTTGCGATTTCGGCAATAACAGGCGCAGCGCCTGTTCCTGTGCCGCCGCCCATACCTGCGGTAACGAATACCATGTCCGAGCCCTTCAGCTGGTTGAGTGCGAGATCACGAGATTCTTCAGCCGCCTTCTTACCCACTTCCGGGTTAGCGCCCGCGCCAAGTCCACGTGTCAGCTTATCGCCGATTTGCAGCTTATGCTCGGATTTCGACAAATGCAGCGCCTGAGCATCCGTATTGACGGTAATAAAGTCAACACCTTTTACCCCATTTTCAATCATTCGGTTAACCGCATTGCTGCCGCCGCCGCCGACGCCGATTACTTTTATTTGAGCGAGCTGCTCCAATTCCATGTCGAATTCCAACATCATCAATTTCCCCCGATCAAATAAATTCATTAAACATATTTTTTATCCGTTCGAACATACCGGGTTTGGATGAAGCGGTGGAACCCGTTTTGCGGCTGCTTGCGGCTTTTTTCACTGTGCTGGTCGTTCCGCGCGCTCCCATATATTTCGATACGTATTGAATCATTCCTACACCGCTGCTGTAAGCGGGATCGCGCACGCCGATATAATCCGGAAGTGCCACGCGTACGGTGGATTCAAGCTCCGCTTGAGCAAGCGCCAATGTGCCCGGCATTGTCACTGCTCCTCCAGTCAGCACATAGCTGCTGACCTTGTCATGATAACCAAGACGACGAACCTCTTGCTTGATCAGGCTGAAAATCTCCTGCATCCGAGGCTCGATAATGCTCGCCAAATCGACTTGAGAAAATTCCTTCTCTACATTGCTTCCCATACGGAGAACTTTGAACTTCACATCTTCCGCAGCATCGCCAATGTAGGAGCAGCCGTATTTCAGCTTGATTTTCTCGGCTTGATCACTTTGGGTACGCAAACCGTAAGCGATATCGTTCGTTACGTATTCTCCGCCGATAGGAAGCGTAGCAGTCGCTGCAAGTCCGCCCTGCTCGAAAATCGTAATCGTACAGGAGCCTGCTCCGATATCCGCAAGTACAGTACCCATCATTTTCTCGTCTTTCGTCAGCGATATGACGCCGGATGCCAATGACATCAATATGACGCCAGAAATGCGGAGCCCTGCTTTCTCCACACAGCGCATCAAATTATGTATCGCTGTCTTAGTACCGGTTACAATGGTGGCTTCCACTTCCAGACGCACGCCGATCATCCCCCGAGGATCGGATATGCCCTCCAGTCCGTCTACCAAATATTGCTTCGGCACTAAATTAATAATCTCGCGTTCAGGCGGCAAGGCTACTACTTTCGCAGCCTGCACAACTCTTTCAATATCTTCTTCGCCAATTTCACGGTCCTCATTGGATACGGCAACGACGCCATGATTGGTTTGCAAAGCAATATGATTGCCTTGAATACCTACATAGACGTCTGATATTTGAATACCTACCATTCGTTCCGCATGCTCAATCGCATTGCGAATCGACTGAACGGTCTGGTCGATATCTACAATAGCTCCTTTGCGAATACCCTCTGAGTCGGCAGATCCAACTCCAATAATATTAATGGCTCCGTTATTCACTTCGCCAATAATAGCACGAACTTTGGACGTACCGATGTCTAAACTGACGATGATGTCGTTGCTGCTCAACCCGCGGCACCTCCGTTTCAACTTATAAATTATACAGCTTGTATCAGTTTAATCACAAAACGCCTTTTTACATATTCAACGCAGTTAATAGTATCCCTCTTTTTAAGAGCACTATTTTTCTAACTCTATATGAATTTTAATTTCATCAAGCGTAAACGGCTGTCGCCGTCCTCTGGCAGCAAAGCTACCGTTTCGCATAGAAATATAGAGAAAGGATGGGAATAGCAGATCCTTTCCTATATTTAAAAGAATACTCATATGGTGTTTAAGCGCCAAGCACGTCGTTTTGCATTCTTTTAAAAAGTCCACCTATAAAATCTTATCACTGTTTTCTAAAAATGAGTAGTCTGTTTTTCAACTGCCCTCTTCATTTTCTGGATCTGTCTTAATAAAAGAATCATAAGTATCGGCTAGCAGCAGGGTGATTTTTCCAGGCTCCTGTGTTTCAATGACCGCATTCATCGTTTCGATTTTCTCGCTCAGCAATGAAATGGCTGTTACTACCTCAAATTTCGTGCGCGTATAAATTTTGATGCGGTCAGGATACGCCTTGGATGGATATGGCATAATTTCGGATAAATCAGACAGCTGCTTCGCCGGAATTTTGCCAAGCTGCTCCGCAAGCTCCACGCGGTAAACATCTCCCTGCTTCCACCCAGACAATACAGGCTTATTGACCAATAGCTCCTCATTGGCTGCAGGAAGCTCCGACCCGTTCGCCAGCAGTGCTGTCAAATTGCCATCACTGAACAGCTCAAAGGCAACGACCGGATATTCCTCTACCGTAATCGTCACCTTCCCAGGGAAAGCTTTGTCCACGGTGACATTATTAATGGTCGGAATCGCTTTAACCGCTTCCTCGATCGTTGCCGACGTTGTACCAAAAAAAGCGTCTCCCACCGATATAGCGGCAGCCTGTCCAATTTCTGCAGTAGTTGTATAGGCAGTGCCTTCAATATGAATTTCCGAAATTTTGCTAATAGAAGAATTAAAAAACAGCACAGACAGCAAAATGATAAAAAGCAGCACAAGCACGCTAAGCAGCTTGCGATTGCCCTTTCGTTTGCCAACCGGTTTTTTAAGCACTGGCATCGGCGCGCTCATAACTTGTCCCTTCTTTCCCCAAAAACATCCGGTTCCCAAATAGCAGGATCCGGGAGTTTCTATTCAGGCGCTTGTTCGCATACACTAGTTATTAGGAGCTTGAGGAACAGGAGAATTGCGAGAAATCCTTGCTCCCAGTCTGCTTAACATCGTCTCAATGCGATCATAACCCCGATCAATATGATGAATTTGCTCCACTACCGTCTTCCCTTGCGCAGCGAGGCCCGCGATTACAAGCGCTGCCCCTGCCCGCAAATCCGTTGCTTCCACCGTCGCTCCATAAAGACGCGGAACGCCCCGGATAAAAGCCGCATTCATATCAACCCGTATATCCGCACCCATTCGTGATAGTTCGTCAACATGCTTCAGCCTGCCTTCGAAAATCGTCTCCTTCATAATGCTCGTTCCGTCTGCAAGCGCCAGCAGCACCATCACTTGAGATTGCAGGTCGGTTGGAAAAGCAGGATATGGAGAAGTAACAATTCGTTCAATGGCTTTGGGGCGGGATGCACAGCTAACTTTTATTATATCATCGTGGGTGGTGATTTGAATACCTGACCGGCGAAGCACGTGTATTAAGGAAGACAAGTGGGAGGGGCATGTATTCAGAAGAGTAATTTGACCGCGCGTCGCAGCAGCCGCAACCATTAAGGTGCCGGTTACAATTCGATCAGGAATGACCTTGTACTTACAGGGAGAAAGCGACTTTACGCCATTAATCGTAATCGTATCCGTACCAGCACCGATCATCTCGGCACCCATCGCATTCAGAAACCGCTGCAAATCCTGAATTTCCGGCTCGCGAGCAGCATTCGTAATCATCGTTCGCCCTTCAGCAAGCACCGCGGCCATCATCATATTTTCCGTCGCTCCGACACTAGGGAAGCTTAGATGAATATCGGCTCCTTTGAGACGGTCTGCCCGGCAAATGATACGATTGCCCGCTTCTTCAATATCGGCCCCGAGCGCCCGAAGTCCCTCCAGATGCAAATCAATTTTGCGCTGCCCAATTGCGCAGCCGCCAGGCTGATACACCTGCACTTCACCAAACCTCGCAAGAAGCGGCCCCATTAGAAAGATGGACGAGCGCATCTGCCCCATTAACTTTTCCGGCACATGGGAGAGATGCAAGCTTTCCGTGTTCAGCTGTACCGTATCGCCCTCATGCTCCGCATGGCATCCGAGTTCCCGCAGTATGCTGAGCATGACGTCGATATCCAGCAGCTTCGGCACATGTTCCAGCGTCGTTTCGCCTTCGGCCAATAAGCTGGCTGCCAATATTGGCAAAGCGGCATTTTTCGCTCCTTGGATAACCATGGTTCCTGAGAGTGGTTTCCCGCCTTCAATCACCAATTTGTCCAATGTCTCACCTCCGAATTACCGCTCACCCACCACCAGCACTTCCGGCACCAAGCTGATCCCATATCGATCCACAATGACGCCTTGAATATGAGCCATGAGGGTAAGCACATCTTCAGCTGTCGCTTGCCCGGTGTTGACGATAAAATTGGCATGCAGCCCGGATACTTCGGCTGCACCTACACGGTGGCCTTTAAGCCCCGCCTCCTCGATCAATCTGGCGGCATAATCGCCTGGCGGGTTGCGGAAGACGCTGCCCGCACATGCCAGCTGCAGCGGTTGGGTACGCAGCCGCCTTTCCTTGTATGAGGCCAGCGTTGCAGCAATTTCCTGACGGTCTCCAGGCGCAAGCTCGAAGGTCGCTGAAAGCACGAGCCCTTTGCGTTCATGCAGCACGGAATGTCGGTAAGAAAATTGCATATCCTCAGGTCCGTAGGTTACCAATTCACCATTTCCCAGCACAATCTCGGCTGACTTGAAAATACGCGACACATCCGATCCATGCGCTCCGGCATTCATATAGACGGCCCCGCCTACGGTTCCCGGAATGCCCCCGGCAAATTCCAAGCCTGTCAGTCCTTCCTTGCCGGACATCACAGACAGTTTAATGAAGGAATAAGCCGCTCCGGCATGAACAGTGTTCCCGTCGAAGCGCACATAATCCAGTCCGCCCCGCGGTTTAATGACAACGCCGCGAATGCCCTTGTCGCTCACCAGCATATTGGAGCCGCGTCCCAAATGGGTCCACGGTATGCCGTTTTCATGAAGCAGCCGGACAGCCGACATCATTTGCTGCTTTCCATCCGGTATAATAAGAATATCGGCAGGACCGCCTATTTTCCAAGTAGTATGATTTTCCAGCCGTTCATTAATGAGTACTTTTCCAATTTTTGCATTTTCAAACAGCTCAGCTACATGTTCCATGCTGTCTAACCTCCTTCTGCTTCAAGGTGAAGAACAGGCCCGCTCGGCGATGGTCACGATTTATAAGAGTATCCTATGCCCTGTGCCCGGGTAGTGTGACAAATGCCTATAGCGTCAGGCTGCAAGCCCGCTTATTGAATGGAGCAAGCGCCGCAAGCCTAGTTGTTCATTCACCTTGAATAACGTGAAATATTAAGTAAAATGCCCAGCGATGTGAGCAGAAGCGTAAGCGATGAACCCCCATAGCTGACAAGCGGCAGCGTAATGCCCGTTACAGGCATCATTCCGATAACGACACCGATATTAATGAGCACCTGAACGCCGATAATGCTCGTGATGCCGACTGCGAGCAAGCTGCCGAACGTATCAGGCGCATAAATGGCCGTTCGAATGCCGCGCCATATCACGATCATAAACAGCACAATCAGAGCTGAACCACCGATAAACCCAAGCTCTTCTGCAACGATGGAGAAAATAAAGTCCGTTTGCGGCTCCGGCAAATAGCTGAACTTCTGCCGGCTCATGCCGAGGCCAAGCCCGACAAGTCCTCCTGGGCCAATCGCATATAGCGATTGAATAATTTGATAGCCTGAGCCCAGCGGATCCGCCCATGGATCAAGGAAGCCCGAGATACGCTGCAGCCGGTAGGGAGCAGCCAAAATAAGGCCGACAAGCCCCGCGGCGCCTGCAAGCGCAAGCAGTCCCAAATGCTTGAGCTGTGCGCCTGCCGTAAAGATCAAAAGCAGCGATGCCGCGACCATGACTGCGCCGGAACCAAGATCCGGCTGCAGCATAATAAGGCCGAAGGCGAGCAGCGCCATCCCAAGCGGAGGCAGCAGTCCCTTGACGAACAGCGTAATCGTCTGCTGCTTCTCGGAAAGCCATTTTGCCAAAAATAAAACCATCGCCAGCTTCATGAATTCGGAAGGCTGGATGCCGAACGAGCTGATGCCGAGCCAGCTTCGCGCTCCGCCGCGCACGACGCCCACACCGGGGATCAGTACGATGACAAGCAGAACGAAGCAGATGATCAAGGCGATTTTTGCCCATTTGCGCCAAACGAGATAATTCATATTCATGGTGAAGATGAGCGCACAAACTCCGAGACCGGCGAACAGCAGCTGGCGCTTGACGTAATAATAGCGGTCTCCGAATTCATGAAAAGCGAGCACTGCGCTCGCGCTGTATACCATAATGATTCCGATAGCCAGAATGAGCGCAATGGAGACGATCATCCATACGTCCGGGGCAGACCTGGCTTTGACCATAGCGTACACCTCTTTGCATGTAAAAGTAGGGACAAGCCCCCTACTTACAAGGTATGCGCCGAATCTTTAAAAATGCGCCCGCGCTGCTCATAGGATGTAAACATATCCCAGCTGGCACAGGCCGGCGACAGCAATACGATGTCGCCCGGCGCTGCTAGCGCGGCTGCATGCCGCACCGCTTCGCGCAAGGTCGCTTCGGCGCTGTCTTCAGGTTCGACCAATCGAACGCCTGCTAAACCTGCCAGCTCCGCAACATGGCCCAGCTTGCCGCGTGTCTCGCCGAGCGCCACAAGCCCCTTGAGCCTGTCACGGAACAGCGGCAGCAGCTCCATGTAATCCGAGCCGCGATCAAGGCCGCCTGCAATCAGCACGATTGGCGCAGTCAATGAGTGGGCGGACATCATCGTCGCTGTCGGATTCGTAGCCTTGGAATCGTTGTAATATTTGACCCCTTTTACTTCGCCTGCATACTCCAGCCTGTGTTCTACACCTTTAAAGCTCCGCAGCGTCTCGGAAAGCTGCTCCGGCAATGCTCCGGCTGCTAGACATGCCGCAATGGCCGCAAGCGCATTTGCCGCATTGTGGCGCCCTGGGATGCCAAGCTCGCCCACTTCAAGCAGCTTCGTGTGCGTTCCATCCTGCTTATGCCATACGATATGGCGTACGTCAGCAGCTTCAGTTTCACCCAGAGAAGCGTTCGCAGCTGTCTTCACATATGGAGGCTCAATCGCCACCCCATAGCTTAGCTTTTCATAAAGCGAGAAGGGAAAAATAGTAGCATTCAGACGATCAGCGAGCTGCCGGCAAACCGGATCATCCCAGTTCAGCACAGCCGTATCTTCTGCCGTCTGATTGGCAAACAGCTTTGCCTTCGAATGTATGTAATCTTCCATGCCGCCATGATAATCCAGATGCGTCTCTACTACATTGAGCAGCAGGGCGACGCGGGGACGGAAGCCCGATGTCCCTTTAAGCTGAAAGCTGCTCAGCTCGGCGACAAGCCAGTTGTCCTCTGTCGCTTCAACTGCCGCTTCGCATAATGGACGGCCAATGTTGCCGGCCACGATGGGATTTTTGCTCGCCGCCTCCAGCAGCTCGCCGATCCAGGTTGTCGTTGTCGTTTTGCCATTCGAGCCTGTAATGCCAATAATCGGTGCCGGCGAAAGCCAATAGGCCACTTCCACCTCCGTCACAATTTCAACGCCTGCTGCTGCGGCTTGCCTGATGGGCGGAGTAGAATAAGGGATGCCCGGATTTTTCACAAGCAGCGCTGTATCAGCTGTAATCAGGTCGTCTGGATGAGAACCGCAAAGCACAGAAATGCCCAAAGCGATTAGCTCCTCCGCTTCGGGACATTGGTCTTGCTCTTTCTTATCGTTTACTATTACCTCCGCCCCATAGGAATGAAACACCTTCGCGACGCTAACCCCGCTTCTCGCCAGGCCAAGCACCACAATGCGGCGGCCCCGGTATGATGCCGGATGATCCATAAATGACAGCTCCTTGTAAAGGCCAGCAGCATGAGCCCCACAACACCGTGATTCGAAAGTTAGAATCTCGGCGTTGCTTGAAGCGCCAGCTGCTATCCCTATTTTTTTGAAAAATATAGGAAAGGATATGATTTTTCCATCCTTTCTCTATATTTCTACGCGAAACGGTTGCTTGGCCGCCAAAGGACGGCGAAAGCCGTTTCACCTTGAATTCTAGGGCAAAGCTCTTCGCTCGTCCTAGAAGGACGACGAAGTCGTTTTTGTTTGTGTGCAGTGAATTTAAAATACGCGTATCAACAGCAGCGACAGCACCGCAAACACGAGGCCAACTGCCCAAAACGTTGATACAACGCGCCACTCGGACCAGCCGGACAGTTCAAAATGATGATGAATCGGGCTCATTTTGAAAATCCGCTTGCCGCGCAGCTTGAAGGAACCGACCTGCAAAATAACCGACAGCATTTCGAGTACGAAAATACCGCCGATTAAAATGAGCAGCAGCTCCATTTTCGTCAAAATCGCTACCGCCGCAATGCCGCCGCCGATGCCAAGTGAGCCGGTATCCCCCATAAACACTTTGGCAGGATAGGCGTTGTAGATCAGGAAGCCGAGTACGGCTCCAATCATCGCGGCTGAGAAAATGGCAGAGCCATAAGCCGACACCTGCAGCGCAACAATTGTAAATGCGCCAAAGGCAATCGCGCTTGTACCAGCGAGCAGTCCGTCCAGCCCATCGGTGAAATTAACCGAATTGCTGGCCGCGAACAAAATAATGACGACAAACGGATAATAAAACCATCCCATATCGAAGCTCCATGACGTGCCGGGAACGATGATTTCTGTGCTATGGTGCATCTGGTACAGCAGCGCGCAGACGATAACCGAGAACAACAGCTGCCCGAACAGCTTCTGGCGCGCGGTCAAGCCGAGCGAGCGCTTGAAGACGATTTTGATGTAATCGTCGAGAAAGCCAACGAGGCCAAAGCCTAGCGAGGCGGTAAGCAGCACCCAAAAATCCGCCGTTTTATCGGCAAAATTCAAAAAGGCTATGAGCAGCGCCAGCATAATAATGATGCCGCCCATCGTTGGTGTGCCGCTTTTTTTCAAATGGCTTTGCGGTCCGTCTGTACGAATTTGCTGGCCAAACTTCATTCGTTTCAGCAAGGGAATACAAATCGGTCCAAGCAGAGCCGCGAGCAAAAATGAAAGGCCTAGTGTGAATAAAATAATCATCATGTCCATGCTCTCACCCCACCTCTAAAGCTTGGACAATCTGTTCCATACGCATACCGCGCGAGCCTTTAACCAGCACAATATCCGCAGGCTGCAGCTGCTGTTTGAGCCACTCCGCCAGCTTTTCCTTCTCTTCAAAATGAATAATGTCCGCTGCATCAGCCGCAGCGCCAAAGCTGCTCTTCACGCCGCGCGACGTGTGACGCGACAGCTGCCCGCAAGTAAGCACGGCATCCGCTTTCGCTGGCGTAATGAAGGCGCCCGTCTCATAGTGAAGCTGCTCCTCATCCGGTCCTAGCTCAAGCATATCGCCAAGCACGATCCATTTTTTGCGGAAGTCGCTTACGCTCTCCAGCAAATCAATGGCCGCCCTTACCGCAGTCGGATTCGCGTTATACGCATCATTCAAAATCATGGCGCCATTAAAAGCTTTTACCGGCTGAATCCGCATGCCTGTCAGCTGCAGGCTGGACAATCCCTGGCGAATCCGCTCCCCAGAGATGCCAAAATGATGGCCAATGGCTATAGCTGCCAGCGCGTTGCTGACATTATGCTTGCCCGGCACAGGAATGGCATAGCTTTCCCCTTCAGCTGTTTCGGCTGTTACAGCCGATTCCGGCACCACTGCATGGGCTTGCGCGCTGGAGCTTCCGTCTTTCAGCTCGAAGGCTGCCGATACCGCGTCTATATTCATATTCGCAGCTGTCCACTGGTTTCCGTCCATCAGGCCAAAAGCTTCCAATCTCGCGCCAGCTGGAAGCGCCGCAGCGCCAAGACCGGAGGCGAGCAGCGGCTCATCACCGTTATACAGCAGCAGGCCACCGGGCTGCAAGCCGGAAACGATTTCCAGCTTCGCTTTCGCGATGCCTTCGCGCGAGCCCAATTGAAGCATATGCGCATCGCCAATATTCGTAATGATGGCAGCATCAGGCCTCGCAATTTGCGTCAGCAGCTCAATTTCACCAAAGCCGCTCATACCCATCTCCAGCACGGCTACCTCCGTCTGCTCATCCAGCTCCAGCACCATCAGCGGCAGCCCGATATGATTGTTCAGGTTGCCTGCCGTTTTGTGCACGCGAAGCGAGGTGCCGAGAACTGCGGCAACCATATCCTTCGTTGTCGTTTTTCCGTTGCTGCCTGTAATACCCACAACGCGCAGTCCTGCAAGCTCGGTGCGATAGGCACTCGCAAGCGCTTGAAGCGCTGCAAGCGTATCATCGACCAAAAGCAGAGGGGCGTCTGCGAGCTCCTGCGGAATAGCCTGGCCGCGCTGCCACAGCGCAGCGGCAGCCCCATCCTTAAGCGCCTGGCTTACGTAGTCATGCCCATTGAATTTATCTCCCACCAGCGGCACGAACAGCTGCCCCGCTGTAATTTTACGAGAATCGGTTCCTGCGCCAGTGATGGCAACGGCGGAATAAGCCGGGCTCCACTCCGCCTTGCACATGCCGCCTATTTGTTCCAGCGTACGTCTAATCAATGTAATAATCCCCTTATCGCTTCTTTCGCAACTAGTCGGTCATCAAACGGATGCGTAACGCCTCCGATAATTTGATAGGTTTCATGACCTTTCCCCGCAATCAATACTACATCGCCAGGGCTTGCCATTTCAACCGCTTTTTCAATAGCGGCATGTCGATCAACGAGCAGCTCATAGCGGCTCTTGTCCACACCACCCTGCAAAAGCCCGGCTTCCACGTCCCGCAAAATGAGCTCTGGGTCTTCCGTACGCGGATTATCCGAGGTAATAATCGCATAATCGCTGTATTTGGCAGCAATGGCGCCCATAATCGGACGCTTCGTCCGGTCGCGGTCGCCTCCGCAGCCGAATACGCAAATGATGCGTGGCGGCGCTAGCTCCTTGACCGCGCGCAGCACATTGTCGAGTCCATCCGGCGTATGAGCGTAGTCCACGATAACGGCAAAGTTCTGACCGACGCTTACCGATTCCACGCGCCCCGGCACACCGGCCATTTTTTCCAGGCTGGCCTTGATCTGCTCAATCGCTATGCCTTCAATCAATGCCGCACTAATGGCCGCAAGCGCATTATACACATTAAACTTGCCGACCATCTTGAGCGTAATATCCGAGCTGCCCGCGAAGGTGTCGACATGAAAGGACGTGCCTTGCGCCGTAATTTGAATACGCGAGGCACGGACATCCGCCTCATGATCAATGCCGTACATAATGGTATCCGCAGCTGTCCCTTTTGCAAAAGCCTCCGAGGCTGGGTCATCCGCATTGAGCACCGCATAGGAGCGCTCCGCCTCGTCACTAGCATACACATTGCCAAGCCGCGAGAAGAAAAGCCCCTTCGCTTCAGCATAACGCTCCATCGTTCCGTGATAATCCAGATGATCCTGCGTCAGGTTCGTGAAAATTGCCGTGCGGAAGCGGCAGCCCTTCACCCGGCCCTGCTCCAGCGCATGGGAGGAAACTTCCAGCGCACAATATTGCGTGCCAGCAGCTCGCATCTCCGCCAAATAACGCTGAAGCTGGAGCGCTTCCGGCGTCGTGCCGGACATCGGCTCGGTTATCCCTGCATAACGCCGCTCCACTGTACCGATAACACCTGTCGGTTTTTGCTGATCATTCAAAATTTGCTCAATTAAATACGTTGTCGTCGTCTTTCCATTCGTGCCGGTAACCCCGATCAAATGCAAGAAGCTGCTTGGCTGCTTGTAAAAATAGTCCGCAAGCACCGCCATCGCATGGCGGCTGCTCCCTACAACGAGCTGCGGAGCCGCAATATGCGGCAGCTCGCGCTCGACTACAAAGGCAGACGCCCCGCGCTCCGCCGCTTGCGGAGCAAAGTCATGCCCATCCACCGTATGGCCCGGCAAACAAATAAACAAGCTGCCCGCCTGTGCCGCACGTGAATCCGTCTCCATGGCTGTAATCTCTATATCACCGCTGCCAATTAGCTTGGAAGTGATTAATCTGCTTGCCAATTCGCTTAATTTCATATGCCTATCTTCTCCTCCCATCACTCGGCAAACCTGAAGCCCTGCTGCCTGACCGAGCATGATGTCCTTCATTATTATTTATTATGTCTACCCGTATAGTCAATGCGTATGTGATATATCTTCCTCGTCGCCCAAATAGATGCGAATCGTAGAACCGCGATCTACCCGCGTGCCGGCAGCAGGCGCCTGACGAATAACCGTCTGCCCCGTTCCCGCCGAGCTTAAGTTGAAGTTCATATTCAAATCCTCATAAATATCGGACACCGTCTTGCCGATCAGATTAGGTACAGTCACAATTGGGGTCTCTCCGTATTTGTATACTTTTCCAATCTGCTTTTCCCTTTGCGGCACTTGCAATACCGTCAATGCATCCTCCATCATATTGCGGACGATCGGCGCCGCAACGAGGCCCCCGAATTGGATCCCTTGCGGATTATCGACCGCTACATAGATGACGATTTCCGGATCATCCGCTGGGGCAAAGCCGATAAAGGAAACGATATGCTCGTTTGGCGAATATTTGCCGTTCACGACCTTTTGCGCCGTACCGGTCTTGCCGCCAACGCGGTAGCCATCAATAAACGCATTTCGCCCGGTTCCTTTCGCTACGACACTTTCCAGCGCTTCCCGAACCGCCTTCGACGTTTCCTCAGAAATGACCGTTCGCACCGCCTCCGGCTCTACGGTTTCCACCGTCTCCCCGGTATCTGGATTAATCCAGCCCTTCACCACATGCGGCTTGTACAGCGTACCGCCATTAATAGCAGCCGAGACAGCGGTAATTTGTTGAATGGGCGTAACCGACACCCCTTGACCGAAAGCGGTCGTCGCCAGCTCCACTGGCCCAACCCTGCTCAGCTTAAACATAATGCCGTTTTCCTCGCCGCCAATATCAATGCCTGTTTTTGTGCCAAAGCCAAAATTTTTAATATATTCGAACAGCTTATCTTTGCCCAGCCGCTGCCCAAGCGTCACAAAGCCCGGGTTGCAGGAGTTCTCGACAACTTCCAAAAAAGTCTGGCTGCCATGGCCGCCCTTCTTCCAGCAGCGAAGCCTTGCGCCTCCAACTTCAATTGCACCCGGATCATAGAAACGCTCATTGTTCAGGTTAACCTTCTTTTCTTCAATAGCTGCCGCGAGCGTAATAATTTTAAACGTAGAACCCGGCTCATAGGTCATCCAAATCGGCAAATTCCGATTGTACACTTCGGACGCGACTTCCTTGTACTTATCCGGCTCATAGGTCGGGCGGCTTGCCATCCCCAATATTTCACCGTTTTTCGGATTCATCGCAATGGCCATAATCTGGTCGGGCTGGTGCTGCGCCATCGCTTGGTCCAGCTCTCGCTCCATAATCGCTTGAATTTGCTTGTCGATCGTCAGCTGCATCGTCAGCCCTTCCTTCGGCTCCACATACGTATCCGAGGAATTCGGCATCTGCCTGCCGCGCGCATCCGACAGAAAAGAGACATTCCCTTGAATGCCGCTAAGCTCGTCATTATACTTCGCTTCCACACCCGTCAGTCCTTGGTTGTCTATGCCTGTAAAGCCTAGCACATGTGCCGCCAAACTGCCAAAGGGATAGAAACGCTTATTGTCCTCGGCGGCAACAATGCCAGGAAGCGCAAGCTCCCGCACCTGCTGCGCCTTCTCCAGCGTCATTTTGCGGCCGCCGGGACGAAGCTGGACGAGCATTGATTTTTTCGTATTAATTTTGCCATACAGCTCATCTGCCGTCATATCCAGCAGCGGTGCGAGCGCATCAGCCGTCGCCCGCTTGTCTTTAATTTGTGCAGGAATCGCCCAAATGGTAGGCGAGGTTACATTGTAAGTCAGCTTGACGCCGTTACGGTCCCAAATTTCTCCCCGCTTCGCCATATAGGGAATGTCCCTGCGCCATGAGTTTTCCGCCTTGGCCGCCAGCTCGCTGCCTTGCCAAAGCTGAACATACCCTAGCCGCGCACCTAAAGCGGCAAATGCAATGACTCCAAAAATCAGCACCATAAACAATCGACGGCGCACCGTCACATTTGATACTTTCATCGCTTGCTCCTCCTCCGCCCTTTGCTTAAGGCAGAGCGTACACTGACGCTCATTCCCAGCCTATTCATTCGGCGGAGGAGATAGAACAAGCCTCTGACATGTCCATTATACTACCCGTACTAGCCCATGCCAGTCGTTGCTGAATATTCTATTGCTCCTGAATTTCTCCTGTATCCTCAACATCATCCTGCATGGAGCTACCTGAGGAGGCCTCTTCTTCCGTATCAGACTCAGCTTCATTCTGTGCATTCGCATTTTCCAATGCTTCCTCTGCAGTGATAGCACCTTCGGCCCCAGTTGGCGGCGAAAGCTGTACACGCAAAATCCGCTTATCTCCCTGCTTGTCTTCCTTCTGGGAAATAATGAAGCCTTCACCTTCTGCCAGCAGCTGCACATTCATCAGTGAAGCAACCTCCAGAGCATCACGAAGTGACAGCCCCGTCATATCGGGAATGGTTAGCTTGTCCTGCTGCTCGGTAACGAGATAAACGCGCTGGGTGGGAGCGATGTTTTCCCCTGCTGCCGGAACCTGTTTGACTACCGTGGTCCCGGTTCCAACGACCTCAAACATTACATTGCGCGCTTTAAGCTCAGTCTGCGCCTGAGACAAATTCATTTCGGTGACATCCGGCAGTTGAATGGTTGGCGTCTTTTTATCCGTTGTCGCTTCCTCCGACGCGTTATCCGGCAGGATGCCCATATGGCGCAAAGTTTTATAGACAATCTCCTTAAAGGCTGGAGCGGCAACCGTACCCCCGCCCGCAAGCGGATCATTCGGCTCATCGACGACGATATAGACGACGACCTTCGGATTTTCAACCGGTGCGTAGCCAATAAACGAAACAACATATTTATTTTTGGAATATTTCCCATTAATAATTTTTTGTGCCGTACCGGTTTTACCTGCTACACGGTAGCCCTCAATGTATGCATTTTTTCCAGTTCCGTTTACTTGGTCGGATACAACCTGCTCCAAATATTCGCCTACCTTCTTAGACGTATCCTCGGAAATTACCCTGCGTACAACCTTCGGCTCAAACTTCTGGGTTGTATTCGTATTCGGATTGTAAATTTGCTTAATAATTTGCGGCTGCATTAAATTACCGCCATTTGCTACTGCAGCGACTGCAGCAATTTGTTGAATCGGCGTCACGGATACGGGGCCTTGTCCGAAAGATGCCCGTGCAATATCACTGGGAATGCTCAAATTGATATTGTTGACGCCCTTTGATTCATTACCCAGCTGAATGCCTGTCGGCTGCCCGAAGCCGAAGCGATTAATATAATCAACCAGCTTCTCTCCGCCGAGCATTTGCCAGCCCAGCTTAACGAAAGCGACGTTACTGGAATGCTTCAAGCCGTCCAAATAAGAGATTTTACCCCAGCCTACCCGGTTGGAATCACGGACGGGACTACCTGGTACATTAATGCTACCGGATTGAAAGGTCGCATTCGGTTCGAACAGCCCTTCTTCAACCGCAGCGGCCAGCGTTACAATTTTGAACGTTGAACCAGGCTCGTACAAGGACTTGATCGCGTGGTTGTACGCATTTTCAAAGTTCGTATCCCAATACGTATTCGGATTAAAGGTCGGATAATTCGCCATTGCAAGAATTTCCATCGTATTAGGGTCAGCAGCTATAGCCGTGATGCTTTTAGGCTGATATTTATCCGCTACTTGCTTGATCGCGTCCTCTACATAATGCTGAATTTCATTATCCAGCGTCAGCGTAATATCCTGCCCATCTACGACGGGCTCGTAGACGACGTCGCCTTCTGCTAGCTGAACACGCTTGCCATCCTTCTCATACTTGATTTCGCCATTCTTGCCCTGCAGTTTGTCATTGAAAAAGGACTCGATGCCCGCGAGCGCTTTGCCATCCTTATCTACGTAGCCTAGCAGCTGGGATGCCATTGTGTTGCGAGGATAATAGCGTTTTTGATCATCATATAAATAAATGCCAACGTCATTTACTTTGCTTTCTTTCTTTAGCTCATCCCGCAGCTCCTTGATTTTATCGGCCACCGATTTGTCGATATTCCAGCCGCCATCGCGAAGTTCACGCTGCGCGTAAAATTCGCCTTTATCGTTTTGCGCGGTTACGATTTTTCGCAGCTCATCCTGCGGCTTGTTCAAAATCGCATTCAACCCTTCTACAACCTCATCGGCAATGCCCAAACTATCAATCAGCTTCGGACTGACTGCCACATTATACGCAAGTGCATCCATCGCCAGCACATTGTCATTGCGATCCGTAATGGTCCCCCTATTCGCTACTAAAGTCTCTGAATCAGCCCAGCGTTCTTTTGCCATCGTATACCAAGTGTCTCTATCAACTACCTGCACATAGAAAATTCTACCAATTAGAATAAGAAAAAGGAGGGTAATTACCCCTCCAAAAAACAGCGTGCGCATTCTGATTCGTTTTACCATACGTCCTCCTTACTCACCCATTGCAGTAGCCGATTCCTCTTTGCCTGTATTAACGGTTATGCCTGGCTGATAATTGTTGACCATCCCCTGGCTTTCCGCCATTTTCCGAATAAACTCCGGATCGCTCAGCATTTCAACCTGCTTCTTCAGCTCTTTCAGTTCGACGTTCACCGCTTCATATTCACTGGTCACATGTTTAATTTCCACACTCATTTTATAAATTTCGGCATACCTGAAAATAATAACGCCTGCAACAAGCACGCATGCAATTACGGTAAACAGGTACAGCAGCTTTTCCTGCATCGTTAACGTTTTTCTTTTGACGACCACCCGTTTGTTTTGCTTAATTGCTGGCTTCTGCTCAGGCTTTCTCTTAGGCTGCAGAGCCAAATTTCCATTTGTATAGGCCACTCCAGAACCTCCTCAAGGTCTCACAATTTTTCTGCGATTCGCAGCTTGGCCGAACGAGCACGTGGATTGGACTCCAGCTCCTGCTCACTCGGAACGATCGGCTTGCGGTTTACCAACCGAAGCTTTCCTGTGCCGCCGCATACACATTTCGGAAAATCCGGCGGACAAGTGCATTTTTCTAAAAGGCTCGCAAATAGTTGCTTGCAGATTCGATCCTCAAGGGAATGAAACGTAATAACAGCCGCCCGGCCCCCTGGATTCAGACAGCGAATCGCCTGTGCCAAAGCTTCTTCCTCTGCCCGAAGTTCATCATTCACCGCAATGCGCAACGCCTGAAACGTACGTTTCGCAGGATGCCCACCCGTGCGTCTAGCCGCAGCAGGGATGGATAGCTTGATAAGCTCCACAAGCTCTCCAGTTGTCTCAATCGGCTTGCTGTCCCTCGTCTTGATAATCGTCCTGGCGATGGATCTGGCAAACTTCTCCTCGCCATAATGGGAAAGAATCCGCGATATTTCACGTTCATCCCAGGTGTTGACAATTTCATGAGCGGTCATGGCACCACCTTGATCCATCCGCATATCGAGCGGCGCGTCATGATTATAGCTAAAGCCGCGCTCTGCCTCATCAAGCTGAGGGCTCGAAACACCAAGGTCAAACAGGATGCCATCGACTTGAGGTACGCCGTCCACAACTGGCACATCGCAGGTGAGCAGCATTTGTTCCAAATACCGGAAATTACTCTTCACAAGTGTTACTTTATCCAAATACGGTGCAAGCCTGATCTTTGCGTGGTTCAGCGCAATATCATCCTGATCAAAAGCGATTAACCGTCCTCCCTCGCCCAAACTCGACGCAATGCGTTCACTGTGTCCCGCCCCGCCGAGCGTGCAATCGACGTAAATGCCGTCCGGCTTAATGGCCAGGCCGTCAACCGCTTCCTCCATAAGTACTGTTACATGCTGAAACACGCAATTGCCCTCCCGTTCTTGTTGTCTAGTCATGGTCGCCCAGTTCCATCATTAGCAAGTTTTCGAAATCGCCCGTTTAAAAGTTAAAGTCAAAATCGACCAGCTTCTCGGCAATTTCATTAAAGGTTTGCTCGGACTCTGCATAGTAGCCGTCCCAGACCGCCTTGCTCCATATTTCTACCCTGCTTGAAACCCCCAGAACCATACAATCCTTGTCAATTTTTGCATATTCTCTAAGATGTCCCGGCAAGTTTACCCTTCCCTGTTTATCCAGCTCGCATTCGGTTGCCCCGGAGAAAAAGAACCGGGTGAATGCCCTAGCATCCGCCTTCATGAGCGGAAGCGATTTGAGCTTCTGCTCAAGTACGGTCCATTCGCTCATTGGATAAACAAACAAGCAGTTGTCGAGACCGCGGGTGGCAATAAAGGAAGCGCCTAGTGAATCACGGAATTTGGCTGGTACGATAATCCGACCTTTGTCATCAACGCTGTGCTGATATTCGCCCATGAACATAAGATCGCCTCCACCCTCTCTCCCTTATTCCCCACTTTGCTCCACATAACATAGTGTAATTCGCCATACAACAATAAAATCCTGCTCATAGGAGCAGGATTTTGTTAAAATGTTTGACCTTATTAATAAATTTTCATCTTACCCTTCGTATCCAGCAAGGAAAGCAAGCTTGATGTGCTTTATTGCTGCTCCGGCTCCGGCTTTGCAGGCGGAGTTTTGGCGCGGGAGCGACGTACAAACCACCAAATTACAAGTCCAATCATGACTGGAATAACGAGTGCGGGAAGCGCTCCTGCGAGGAAGACGAGCAGCCCTTGAATGACGTTCCATGTTCCTTCATAGTTTGTTTTAAAGGACGCCAGCATTTTGCCGCCTAGCGATTTCTCTTCCGTGTCCATCTTGATCGTACTATCGATAGGCTGATACAGCCTTAGCTCAATCGTGGAAAAAGCTACATTTTTGTCCAAATAGCGAGTACGCCCTTTAATTTGTTCAATTTCCTCCTGAACCTTTGCAAGCTGCTGCGAAAACTTGACCAGGTCATCCGCCTTTTGCGCTTTATCCATGAAGGAAAGAAGCCTTTGCTCCACCACCTGCTTTGCCTTCAGCCTCGCTTCCAGATCGACGTATTCCTCCGTCACATCGGTTCCTTTCAGCTCGCGCTCCAGATGCTTGTTCTCGATTCCCTCCAGCCGCTCCACAAATGGCATAAACCCTTGAGCCGGCACCTTAATCGTATAGTTCGCCCCCTGCTCATTGCCATACTGCCCATCCTGAAAAGCAAGAATGTACCCGCCAGCCTGATGGATGGCATTACGCAGCTGCTGGGCCGCCGCCTCATAGTCGGCAACCTCCATCGTCATTGTCGCCGTATAGATCAGCTTTTGGTTAAACGCTTCTCCGCCTATAGTCATGCTGTCAATCAAGCTGTCTGTGGACGCATCTGTCAATGCTTTATTGTCAGCAGCGGAGCCCGCTTCAGTAGAAGCAGCCGCGCCATCACTTGCTGCTGAGCTGCTGCTCTGATTTTGAAGCTGCTCGCTAGAAGTCTCGGCTCTGCTCATTTCCCCTTCAGATGCATAATCGCTGTTTGCAGACGAACAGCCCGACAGCAGCATTATAGCTAACATAAACGATGCCAACAGCAAAACGAATGTTTTAGTTAAGCTTCTTTGTTTTGCTCTCTCTTTCATTTTCCATTTTGTTTTCTCTATTTTGTTCATAAAAATGGCCCCCTTTGCTCTATTTACCGTCCTAGACGTAAATTTTGACAAAAGGTTGCTCATTAGGAAACAAAAACAGCCGCTGCTACCGCGTTTAAGCGGCAATAGCGGCTGTTCCTCTATATCTCTATTTCTCTGTTGCTATACAACAAGGAGCCGGGATTAAACGTTCCAGCTATCCTGATAAGCAATTTGCTCTGCTGTAAGCGTATCGATGCTGATACCCAGCGATTCCAGCTTGATGCGTGCTACGCTTTCGTCCAGCTCATACGGCAAATTAACTACTTTTTTGCCCAGTGCTTTATATTGCTCATTCACATAACGGAGCGACAGTGCTTGAAGCGCAAACGTCGTATCCATAATTTCTGCCGGGTGGCCATCGCCGGCTGCCAAGTTGACAAGGCGTCCTTTGGCAATGACATAAATGCTTCTGCCATCCTCCAGTTGATACTCCTCAATGTTGTTGCGAACTGTGCGCACATTAGTAGAAAGCGCCTTAAGCTCCGGAATATTGAACTCCACATCAAAATGTCCGGCGTTCGCCAAAATTGCGCCGCCCTTCATCACCTTGTAGTGCTCGCCGCGAATGTTGTCGCGGTTGCCGGTTACCGTAATAAACACATCGCCAAGCTTGACCGCTTCCATCATCGGCAGCACAGTGAAGCCGTCCATATGTGCTTCAACCGCACGAATCGCGTCCACTTCCGTTACGACAACTTTGGCGCCAAGTCCTTTGGCGCGCATAGCTACGCCTTTGCCGCACCAGCCGTAGCCTACAACGACGACGGTTTTGCCAGCAATAACGAGGTTCGTCGTTTTGTTTAGCGAGTCAAATACCGATTGGCCAGTACCATAACGGTTGTCGAACAAATATTTGCAGTAGGCATCATTAACCGCAACCATTGGAAGCTGCAGCGTGCCATCCTTCTCCATCGCTTTCAGACGAATGATGCCCGTCGTCGTTTCTTCCGCGCCGCCACGAAGATTTTCACGCAGATCCGGACGGTCTTTGTGCAGCAACGTAATCAGCTCTCCGCCGTCGTCAATAATAAGATCCGGCTTCGATTCGATCGCTTTAATAATCAGCTCATTATACTCTTCCGGGCTAGGATTATGCTTTGCAAAAACAGTAATGCCGTCTTCTACGAGCGCCGCACAAATGTCATCCTGAGTGGACAGCGGGTTGCTGCCCGCAATTGTAACTTCCGCTCCGCCAGCCTTTACGACTTTAGCCAAATAAGCCGTTTTCGCTTCCAAATGCAGCGCAATCGATACTTTCAAGCCTTTGAATGGCTGTTCCTTCTCAAATTGCTCGCGAATGCTCGAAAGCACCGGCATATGGGCGCTAACCCAGTCAATTTTCAAATGCCCTTCCGGGGCAAGCTTAATATCGCGAATAATGCTTTTATCTATTGTGCTCATGGTATATTCATCCTCCAATTTTAAGTTTATAAATAAATGATTTGATGACCGCCTAGCGGGGAAAAAGGAGCTTCCAGCAGCTTGTCGAGCCACGAGGTTCCGTAACGGTTCCAATAAGCGGTCATATTCAGCACCCGCTCCTGCGGTTTTCCGCTTGGCCACAAGGACAGCGCAATGCGGTCCAGCTGGCGAATAGCCGCTTCGTACTGCTTCTCATGGGCATCCTTCGTGCGCGTCTCAAGAAACGTGATCTGCTCGATGATTTTCTGACGGTTCGTATCGCCAAGCTTGGCAAGGCCCGGCTGTACCGAAGCAGCAAGGTCAAGCAGCGGCGCATACAAATCCTCAAACGCCTGCTTCGCTGTGGCAAACTTCTCGTCAATGGACAGCTGATCCTGCTCAGCCAGCCACTGCTGCTTGCGCTCCTCGAAGCGCAATGCCACATCCTCGAGCGTCAACTCGTACTTGCCCATATGCTTGGCTACTGTACCTTCTACAAGCGTAAAGGATAGGCGCGGCAATACAATCGGCATTTCCATATCCAGCTTCCGGAAAGCTTCCCCAGTAATCGCCCAATAAGCAATTTCCGCAGCGCCCAGCACCGTCCCAAGCACCGGAAACAAATAATCCTGCATCAGCGGGCGTGTCAGCACATTGTTGCTGAGCTGCTCCGGCTGCTGCCGCGACATGTCCAGCAATTGCTCCTTCGTTAGCGAATATTCGCCCTTGCGGCTCTGAAAGCTTCCTTCCTGCTTATAAAGCAGGGTCCGCTCCTGGCCTTTATCTGTCTGGAAAACAAACAGATTAGAGCTTCCAGGCGTTACATCAACCTGCAGCGGATAGCCAAACTCCTTCACTTGATTGGCTGCAGCTGTATACGCCTGCTCCAGCTCGTCGTTGTAAGTGATCAGCTTCTCGAACATAGGAGCCTCAAGCTGGCGCAGCTGCGGATCATCAGCATCCATAATAACGAGGCCTTGCTTGCTCAGCAAACAGCTGATTACACCTGCAAACATTTCCGATAACGATTGCGCTTGCTCCGTAATTTGTCCCAGCTGCTGTAGAATTTCCGGCTTAAAATCGGAATTAGGCAGCGCCTGCTCCAGCTCGGTTAGCAGCTCAGCCCACGTACCTGAATCAATAGCCGTCCGGCTAACCGATGTTCTTGCCCCTTCCGGACGCGCAGCCGCCAGCTTGCGCAGCCCTTGGTCAGCAGTAAGCACATAGGCATGATTCGCTTCGTCCCAGTCATGATCCTCTCCAGCAATCCAAAATACGGCAGCGACCTTTCTTCCCAGCAACTGCTCGGCATGGCGGGCTGCGCCGATAATCGATACGGCTTTATGTATAACGAGAAGTGGTCCAGACCATAGTCCAGCCTGCTGGCCGCCAACGATAACTGGCGCGCCTTCCGCAATCGCATCAATGGCAGCAAGCGCCTCGGGCGCAGCCTTCCATTTGCTATTGTAATCACGCAGCACAGCTGCGACTGTCGCAGCATCCGCCCTTGTGCCCGCTGATTCAGCAAGCCGCTTGGCACGCAGCTCCCAATCGCCCTTGCGACCCGGATGATAGCCAAACAAGGACTCAAGCCTTGAGTCCGTTAGGTTAACATAGGCGTCCGTGAGCGGCTGAGTGCTTGGTAATGAATAAGTTTCGGTAGACATAAGCCACCCCTGCCTCCTAATTGAAACCATATATTTAAGCGTAAATGCTTATGATTCTGCCTGTAACAGACAAATTGATTGTACACAAGATATAGGGCGCGCGTCAAAAAGAAAAACAGGCCCTTTGCAAAAAGACCCGTCTTGAAGCCGTTTGCAGTCTGATCACAGTCCGCAATTATATCGAAAATATAGATTGGCCGATGGCGATGAACATTAGCAGCAGATAAAGCATGCTCATCGTGAAAAAACCAAGCCGCCATACGGCGCGAAATATTCTTTTCACATTGACGCTGCCGCGCTTGCGGAACTGGGCATTGCCCAGCAAGCCTCCGCCAATCAGCATAAACAATAAAATGCCATACAAGCCGAAAGAATTATTGAACAAGGAATCAAGCAATACCGCCACACAGCCGATCAGCAATGCGGTCGTCACATCCATCGCCAGACGAAAGGCTTTTTTGCGGTCCTGTATAATAGCTCCGTAGCCAAGATAAATCAAGAGAAAAGGTATTACTGGAATAACCGCCATATAAGCATAAAAATGCTTGATGCTCTCCCATATTATCCCCATCCGTATCGCCTCCCTATAGCCGATCATCCTCCAAATGCCGTACCATTTCGCTCATGGCATCGTTCAGCGGCGATTCCATGCCACCACGTCTAGCGAGGCTGGAAACGCCCCCATTAATCCACTGTACTTCAGTAGGACGGCCTGCCCGTACATCGCTAAGCATCGATGACACGTTGGCGGAAGTAGCTTCGCAAACAGCAAGCACTCTCTCCCAAGCGCCCTCGCCAAGCTCTGCCCCGCCTGCCACGCGTAAAATCTCATTAGTTTCCTCATATAAAGCGCGCATAAGCCGCAGCCTTGCCGAATGCTGTGGCAGCTCGCCGTTCGTCACATCGAATATAGCTGTAAGCGGATTAATGATTGCGTTAATGAGGAGCTTCTCATAAACTCGATTGTTCATTGTCTTCGACAGCAACACCGTAAATCCTGCCAAATGCAAGGCATTTTGCAACATAATTTGTTGATTTTCATCCTTTTTGCCCGCTGCTTGTCTATTTAAAGACGCTGGGCCGAGTGCTAGCTGCCCTCTGCCGGTATGTCGGACCGTTCTTTCATCTTGGCGAAGCGCCCCTTCGGTCGTAACTCCAATAAATAAAGGAAGCCCCGGAAGCTCCTGCGCCGCCAGCTCCAGATGTCCGATGCCATTTTGCAAAAAAAGAATAGCCGCAGCAGGCGCCGCGAGCTTCCCTATGGCGCGAAGCAGCTCCCTCGTCAAATCCGCCTGCTTGACGGTGACGATTATCCAATCTGGCACCTGCTGCTGCCCTACGCAGCCAGTCTCTGCCTCTGCTTCAGCTGCTGCCGCACTTAAACTTCTGCTATGTACCCTTGCTATCTTTGCAGGCTGCGGTGACGCTTCCCTGGCTCCGCCCGCTTCGTCAAGCTCCAGCAAGCGAATGCCTTCATCCGCCAGTAGAGCGGACTGATGCTCCGTTCGCGTCCATACCGTAACCTCGGCTTCCGTAGAGGCCAGCTTCGCTGCATGAAGCAGTCCCAGCGCTCCTCCGCCTACTATGGCGATATGCATACCCTCTACCCCCTGCTTCCTTACGCTTTATTCCATTATACGCATATCCTTTAAAGACGCCAACAGCCCGCCGAATCATCCGGCGGGCTGTTATCGATTCTATTCAATTCTCTCCAGGTTGCCATTGGCATCCATCTTGAAGCGCGGCTTCGCTTCCTCATCATTCGTCAGCACAGCAAGCCGTCTGGCACGGTCCATAATTTGAATCAACGTTTTGTAATCATCATTAACGGTGTGGTAATCACTCTGAGCATTGTTCACCTCACGAGACAATCTTTCATTTTCGCCCCGCAAACGGCCAAGCTCCTCTTCCTTATCTCTCAGCTCTTTCTCGAACGACTTGAGCTGACGTCCTACATCGTGATATGTTGTCTTGATTTGACGCAGGAAACGGATAACCGAATCAATGGAAAGCAATTCTTCCGTTGCTTGCGATTCCGCTTTGAAACCTCTCTCATCTGTCGCCTCATAAGAGGGCAGCGAAGATACTTGCGGAGTTGCCGCTATCGCTTGTTTTTTCAAATAATTGCGTTTCTGCCGCTGTTGCTTGGCTATCTGTATGGCTTCTTCATAACGCTTGCGGACACAGCTGTTCCAGCGGAATCCACATGCTGCGGATGTACGGCCAATCCGCTCCCCTACCTCTTCGAAAGCTCCAAGCTGGGTACTGCCTTCTCTAATATGGCGCAGGGTCACTTCGGCGAGAATTAAATCATCGTCTGGACTCCACGCATCTTGTCTGACTGCTGTCATGCAACCAAAACCTCCTAACGTAAAGACGCTTACCTTATATCTATGCCCTTGGTAGAGTTCATAGAATCTATTGGATACTAAATTGTATAACCATTTTTTCAAGCCCTCATACATATTCAGGCTGTTTATGGTGCAAACTTATGCAGAAAGCAAACTTTCTTCGCAAAAAATGTTGTCCGCAGTTGAAATAGCAGGTTTACACCTATTTGTACAAACGTTATAATAATCTGTAGAAAATCGTGTCTAAAGCGAAAGGGGGATATACAGATATGGCACGTATGTATCGGGTTTTGGGTTTCTGGACCCTTGTCATTGGCCTTATGGCGTTTGCTGGACATATGACAGAATTTGCATTATTGTTTTTCGCCCAAGCAGTAGCTTTCGTATTTTTAGGCTATTTGAACTTTACAGAAAAAACGTACATCGTTATGTTCTGGGGCTACATGATTATCGCATTTGGAGGCTTTACATATTGGACCGTGTTCCAAATGGGCAATCCTTTTTAATCTCCGCTTGAATATTGGGAAAAGACGGCGTGATCCTTATGGGTCCGCCGTTTTTTTGGTGTGCTAAACGGGCTGTATACGCTGAAATGCCGCGATTATTGCCCTATAGTCCTGTTCATGCTTTTCCAAATGTAAGATATAATAGAATAATTCGCCGCATATAATGATGGCTGTAGGATATCGACATCCCTTTATGTCGCCAAGAAGAGAGGAGGCCGAGAGTGGCATTTCAAAGCTTTCCTACACGGTTCGCGCTGATTACGCTGATGGCCAGCATGCTGTCCCTCTGGTGCGTGATGCCTGCATTCGCCGAGCCTGAGCCGTCTAATAGCGAGGAAACCCGGCTGCTGCTGGAAAAAAGCCTGTCAGTCGTTGAAATCGATAATGAAATCAAGCGCGTCCAGGTACAGCAGGCTGACTTGACCAAAGAAACAGCAAGCGCCAAGCAAGCGCTGGAAGAACAGGAGCAGCAAATCGCTCACAAACGCGAGCAAGCCGGTAAAGTACTGCGTGCTTATTATATGGGGGATCGGGATATTTGGCTGACCGCGTTGCTGTCGTCACGATCATTATCGGATTTTTTGATGGTCATGGAATATGCGGATTTGATTTTCGCGCATGACCGCGATGTAATGAAGCTGTACAAGGAGGAATATGCCCAGCTCGCGCAAGGAATCGAGCAACTGAGCAAGAAGCAGCAAGAGCTCGCCTCAATCGAGCAGAGGCTCACAGAGCAGCGTGCCAGGGTGCTTACACTGCAGGAGCAAATAGAAGGTGGACTTGCCGGACGTTCGGACGCAGACAAGCTGCGGCTTATGATGGAGGAATTGACCAACTACTGGGAGTCAATTGGCCTGTATGAAGTCAAACAGCATTTCAGCGCCTTATCCAAAGCGATGCAGAAGCTGCCTGATTGGCTGCAAAATAATAAGCAGTATTTGGAAACCAGTGGCCTAACTTACACGATTCGTATTCCCGAAGATGCCTTGAATACATTTTTGCGGGAACAAGATGACCGCTTTGAGCAATTTTCCTTCTCCTTTGAAGATGGCTCCTTAACCGCATATGGCAAGCGGGATGCGCTGGAATTAAGCGTGACTGGCCATTATACGGTTGAGCAAGAGCCCCGCAATGGCATTATTTTTCATGTAGACGAGCTTCTATTCAACGGTCTTTCGTTGCCTGACACAACGAAGCAGGAGCTGGAGAAGCAGTTTGACCTTGGCTTCTACCCCTCCTTCATTATTTCTTTCCTGCAAGCAACGGATGTGGAAATTAAAGACGGCGAGCTTATCGTCACCTTGCAAGTCAAGCTATAGGGATTTCCCTATAGCCTGTACAGCTTGGACGAATGCTTTCATCGTGATTTCGCCTTCTGCATATTGCTGCCAAAGCAGCTGCGTATGCATCCAGCGCTCGTGCCAGTCAGGATCGGGCGGCTGAGCGGAAGGCTCGCCATTCAGCACCTTAAGCCACCATTGTGGCGGACCTCCGGCCCCCGCTGTACCGCTTTCCTGACTATTATCGGCCCCTGTATACAAGGAGTTTTTGGCGGGCAGCTTCCCTGTTACAGCATAGCTTTGCTGCTGCCCGCCAATTTCCACCATTTCTTTAATCCACGTAAACGCTTCTTCTTTCATTTTACTCGTTCCCGCGACGACATAGCTCCTGCTTCCAAGCCACACATCATGCATCGCTCCTTTATCAAGCAGCAGCTTATTTTGCTCCTTCGCGGAAAGCTTGCTGTAAATGGACCAAGGAATACTCGCAGCGGCGATATGCTGCTCCTCCATTTGCGTGCCAGTGGACAAGCTATAATCTGCCAGAGCTGACGACGTAATTCGTCCGGATAACGAGTCCAGACGTTTTAGCTGTTCCTGCACAGCCTTGCTGTCAAAATGCAAATAGGCCGCTCCAGCCTCTTCTCCTTCTGCTGTCCACTCATCGAGCCAGACAAGCAAGGATGCGACATTATGAGGCTCTACATATAGCGCCTGCCAATCTTTGGCGCCACTTTCCAGCTTATGAAGCAGATTGCTAAAAGCGTCCCAATCCGCTGGAGGCTTCGATAAGCCTGCATCAGCGAGCAAAGCCTTGTTCCACACCGTCACATATGGGTTGGCATCAACAGGGATGCCCCACAAATAGCTGTTCCACTTTAGCGGATCAAGCAGCCTCGCAGGCCGCTCTGCCATCGTGTCAGAGGTGCTGGGCACATCGACGGGATTCAGCAAGCCGCGCACCGCAAACTCGCGTACCCATTCGCTGTCCATGAGCATAATATCGGGCGCTGCTCCAAGCTCCAGTGCTTTTTTCCACTGGGCATAGCCATCGCCTTCATCCGCAATATTTGTCAGCTTGACCGTTGTGTTGGCATGCTTCATTTGATAGCTATTCGTCGCTTCCTTAAGCTTAGAAAACTCATCTTCATCCATGGAAACGGTTACATTTAGTATCTGCGATTGATCTGCCTGCTCTTCTCCGCCCGCCGGCTCGGCATTCGTATCTCTATTTAAATTTTCAGCCCGGTTAAGGGTCCTATCGCTAAAGTTTAATAGAAGAAAAATAATAATGAATAAAGCCAATACCGCTGTCATTGTAGCGTATTTCCTAATCGACACAGCAACCCTTCCCCCTCTGCCTTCATCTGGGCACATTTTATATCATAGCAATTAATACAAGTATTGTCCAAATTAGTAGAGAGCGGGAAATTGGCGAAAACGGAGCGGCGCTGCATGAAAGGTTTGGCTTTTTCACCAAATGGGGAAGCGCAGAGAAAAGGACTGCGCTCATTTCGTCGCAGTCCTCTTATACAAACAGAACCATGAGCCAGCTATTAAAGCAAATCTGCTGCCAGCTGGGCCAGCTTGGAGCGTTCGCCCTTCTCCAGCGTCATGTGGCCGCTGATGCCTTCGTTTTTGAAATGCTCCACAATATGCGTTAAGCCATTGCTTGTGGCATCCAAATACGGGTGGTCGATTTGCTCCGGGTCGCCCATGAGGACGATTTTACTGCCTTCTCCTACGCGCGATACAATCGTCTTCACCTCATGCTTGGTCAAGTTCTGCGCCTCATCAATGATAATGAATTGGCCGGGAATGGAACGACCGCGAATGTAGGTCAGCGCTTCTACTTGAATACTGCCGAGACCCATCAATATTTTTTCAATATCTCCGGATTTTTTCGTATCGAATAAATATTCCAAATTGTCGTAGATCGGCTGCATCCAAGGGCGCAGCTTCTCTTCCTTCTCCCCTGGCAAATATCCGATATCCTTGCCCATTGGAACGACCGGACGAGCAATTAGCAGCTTTTTGTATTTATGCTCATCTTCTACCTTGAGCAGGCCCGAAGCTAGAGCAAGCAGTGTTTTGCCTGTGCCAGCTTTACCCGTTAAGGTGACAAGCGGAATTTCATCGTTAAGCAGCAATTCCAGCGCCATGCGCTGCTGCGCGTTGCGGGCCGTAATGCCCCACACTGGATCATTGCTGAGGAACAGCGGCTCCAGCTTAACCCCGTCCTGAGACACCTTGAGCAGCGCGGACTTGGAGGTGCCCATTTCATCTCGCAGGATGACGAATTCATTTGGATTCAGCCTGCTGCCAAGCTGCAAATTTTTCACCGTCAAAAACCGATACGAATAAAACTCGTCAATAATTGAAGGATGAACGAACAACGTCACATACCCGGCGTATACGTCAGAAGGTGCTACGATGCGGTCAGACATGTAATCTTCTGCCATCAGTCCGAGCACATCCGCTTTAATGCGGACGAGCACGTCCTTGCTCACCAGCACGACAGAGCTTATCTCCTGGCGATCCAATTGCTCTAAATGATAATTCAGCGCTACTGCCAGTATTCGGTTGTCATTGGACATCTCACCGAACATTTCCTGCACCCGCACGAAGCTGCGGTGATTTAATTCTACCTTGAGAACGCCGCCGCCAGGCAGCGGAATACCTTCGTGAAGCCGTCCTTGCTCACGCATTTTATCGAGCGAACGCGAGATAGAGCGGGCGTTGCGGCCAAGCTCGTCTGCCAATCTTTTCTTGGAGTCAATCTCTTCCAATACCACCGCGGGAATGATTACTTCATTATCGCCAAAGGCGAAGATCGCTTGCGGATCATGAAGCAGCACATTTGTATCGAGCACGAATATTTTTTTCATGAAAAACCCTCCCGGCGTGGACATTCAATTGAAAGGCCTATACATAGCCATACTATACTGCGGGCACACTAGGTTCTGACATAACGATCTGCAACAAGAAAGACGAGGTGGCTCACGTGTATAAACGGTTATTGGTTTTGATCGCAATCGCTGTTATTGCGGCTGGTTGCAGCACCGTCAAGCGAAACGAAATGGCATCACCCTCTCCACATCAAAATCATGCGAATGGCGCCGTAAGGGCGCAGCAGCTTGCGGAAGATTCCGTTAAACCATTGAAAACGAATAAGGAAGTTGCTGAGCATCTTGAAAAGCTGGCAAAAGGCGTTCGCGGCGTAAACAATGCGCATTGCGTCGTGTTAGGCAAAACAGCCGTTGTCGGCATTGATATCGACAGCAAGCTGGATCGCGCACGTGTCGGTACGATTAAATATTCCGTTGCCGAAGCTTTCCATAAAGATCCGTACGGCATGGATGCTGTTGTAACAGCCGATATGGATGTCTCTCAGCGGTTGAAGGAAATGGGAGCCGACATTAGGCGTGGAAAGCCGATAACAGGCTTCGCTGAAGAAATGGCCGATATTATCAGCCGCATCATCCCGCAAATACCACGCAATGTGACGTCTCATCAGCCGGAGCGGCCACAAACGCAATCCCACACCCAATCGCCAGTCCAGGAGCAGCACCTTCATGAGAAGCAAATCCAAAAGCACGCAACGAATGGAGACAAGCATTAATCACTAACGCAAACGCACAGAAAGCCTGACGATCGAGTGATCGTCAGGCTTTCTTATAGACGTACATACTTGTTCATGAGAAGTACAGATAACCGAAACGACCTTTGGACAAGCTGCTGCCGTCATAGCCACACCTGCAGAACCACGTTTAAAACGAGGCATGCAATCAGCTTCGATGAGTTGCTCGAAATTGGCGGCTAGGAACACGGTCATCAGCATGACCTCCTTCTAACAGGAATAGCATTCGGTATCCTTAGCTCCTATTATAGCCATTATTGAATCCAGCGTCTATGGTTATTCAGCCATTTTTGCCTGAAGCACCGCACGCGCTTCTTCAAGGGATGTGGAATCAACATATACATACGGGCTCTTCCACGTTCCGTTTAACGCTTGGAACGCAATATCGGAGCTGCCCATGCCCAAATATGTACTCAGCATATTTTTAATTTCAGATGGAGGCATATCGAGCGTCAAATTATTACCGACTGCGCCGATGACCTTATCGTATTTCGTAACGCCCTCAAACGATTTCATTTTATCAAAAATCGCTCCGATGACTTCCATCTCCCGACGATTGCGGTCGAAGTCGCTGGATTCGGCTGTTCCCTGATTCGATTTGCGATAACGCACATAATCGAGGGCATTTTTTCCATCAAGCACCTGCTGGCCCTTGCTCAAATTAATGTTTGTGCCATCGGCCGTATCCCGGTAACGCATATCCATCTCGACATTCACCTCAACGCCATCAAGCGCATCAACAACATCGGTGAAGCCTTTAAAGTTAATAATGCCGGTATACTTCAAATCAACGCCAAAATATTTCGACAGCATATCACGAATTTCTTTCTTTGCATCCTTCTCTGCCGCTTCTTTGTCCATTTTCTTCTCAGTACGGGCATTATTGAAGAAAGTGCTGTAATTCGCATTCGCCTTCCGCTCGCGATAGCCCTCTACTTGCAGCACCGAATCCCGTGGAATCGAGACGACGGAGGCTGATTTTGTATTCGGGTTAAAAATAGCGACAAGCATAACGTCGGTATTTAAACCTCCGCCATTTTCACGAGAATCAATACCGAGCAGCACCATGCCCGTAGGCTTTTTCTTAACGGACTCCTCTTCTGGCACGACAATATTATTCGCTGTACCAATCGTATCAACCGCATTAGTAGCCACGTAAGCAAGATAACCGACATAGAGCATAATTAAAATAAGAACGGAAAGCACAGCAAACATAATTTTAATCCATATGCTGCCTTTTTTCTTTTTCTTCTTAGGCTTTGGAGCTGTTTTCTTCGCACCACCCGGCCTGCTTGCAGCCGTTCTTGGGGGTAATCCTTTAGAGCCTTCGGTCATAGCAACCACCTTCAAATCCTTTGTATTTCGTTTCCGTCCTCTTTACGCAAAGAAGCAGCGATACCCACGAATTCTCGCGGATAGCGCTGCTGCAGAAGGCAGATCCGATCTTAAGAACACGCTAACGTCTCATATGCCGTTACTTCCGGAGTCTGATTCCTTTACAGCGTGCTTGCCTGCCCGTTTACTTTGCAGCTTGTCATACAGCTGGCGACCGCGAAGCATAAGCATCATTAATACAGCAATTCCCATACATTGAATAATCGGCAGCGAATCCACCTGTAAAATCCAAAGCACGAAAGAACCGAATACGATCAAAATGTAAACCAGTACTTCCTTTAGAATTGGCAGCTTCGCATTATTCGCCCGAAACACGGTATTGAAAATATAAATCGTGAATCCTAATATGAGCAAATAAGAAACGACCCAATGTTCACTAAACCATTGCTGCATGCCGTTAAACCTCCAATCAGGCGGCTAGCGCCTTAAACGCCAGCTTGTGATGTTTTGCGTTGTTTTTCTGCACGCTCGCGTTCGCTTTTGTTCAAGATTTTTTTACGAAGACGAATCGACTTCGGCGTAATTTCGCAATATTCGTCATCGTTCAAATACTCAAGCGCGCTCTCCAGAGAGAACAGACGAGGAGTTTTGAGTTTGACTGTATCATCTTTACCAGCGGAACGAATATTCGTCAATTGCTTTTCTTTACAGATGTTTACGACGATATCGTTGTCACGCGTGTGCTCGCCAACGATCATGCCTTCGTAAATTTCAGTACCTGGCTCCAGGAACTGAATACCACGATCCTCTACGCCCATCATGCCGTAGAACGTCGTTACGCCATTTTCAGTAGCAACAAGCACGCCTTGGTGACGTCCACCAACACCGGAACCAGCAAGTGGACCATAGCTGTCAAACGCATGGTTCATAATGCCGTAGCCGCGTGTAAGGGTAAGGAAAGAAGTACGGTAGCCGATCAGACCGCGAGCTGGGATGATGAACTCCAAGCGAACTTGGCCTGTGCCATTGTTCACCATGTTGACCATTTCAGCTTTACGCGAGCCAAGGCTCTCCATAACCGCGCCCATGCTTTCTTCCGGGACGTCAATGATCAGACCCTCGTAAGGCTCTTGCTTCACGCCGTCAATTTCCTTAATGATTACTTCAGGTTTCGATACTTGCAGCTCAAAGCCTTCGCGACGCATATTCTCGATCAGAATCGTCAAGTGAAGCTCACCGCGTCCCGATACGATAAATGCATCCGGGCTCTCCGTTTCATCTACGCGCAAAGCAACATCCGTCTCAAGCTCTTTGAACAGACGCTCACGCAATTTACGGGAAGTAACCCATTTGCCTTCGCGGCCAGCAAAAGGACTGTTGTTGACAAGGAAAGTCATTTGCAGCGTAGGCTCGTCAATTTTCAGAACCGGCAAAGCTTCCGGATTCGCTGGATCAGCGATCGTTTCACCGATGTTAATATCTTTAATACCTGCAATCGCTACAATGTCGCCAGCGCCTGCTTCTTCGATTTCAATCCGTTTCAGACCTTGGAAGCCGAACAGCTTCTCGATTCTAGCCTGCTTCTTGCCGCCATCACGCGTCATAACAGCAACGGTTTGTCCTTGACGAACGATACCACGGTTTACACGGCCAACCGCAATACGACCCAAGTATTCATTATAGTCAAGCAGCGTCACCAAATATTGCAGCGGCTCCTCTACATTCTCTGTTGGCGAAGGAATATGGTTAATGATCGTTTCATACATCGCTTCCATGTTCTCATCTTGTTTGTCAGGGTCAAGACTGGAAGTACCCATCAATGCGGAAGCATAAACGACATTAAACTCCAGCTGCTCATCACTTGCACCTAGCTCGATGAACAGGTCAAGCACCTCATCCACAACTTCTGATGGACGAGCATTAGGACGGTCAATTTTGTTCAATACTACGATTGGCTTCAGGTTCGATTCCAATGCTTTGCGCAATACGAATTTTGTTTGCGGCATACAGCCTTCGAAAGCATCAACGACGAGCAATACGCCGTCAACCATTTTCATAATACGTTCAACCTCGCCGCCAAAGTCAGCATGTCCTGGTGTATCAACGATGTTGATCAAATAATCTTTGTACGTAATCGCAGTATTTTTCGCCAAAATTGTAATTCCGCGCTCACGCTCTAGATCGTTGGAATCCATCGCACGCTCCTGAACCGCTTCGTTCTCACGGAAAGTTCCTGATTGCTGAAGCAGTTTGTCAACCAATGTTGTTTTGCCGTGGTCAACGTGCGCGATAATCGCGATGTTCCGAATGTTCTCTCTTGCTTGCATAACTAATAATCCACTCCATTTGTCTAATTTTGTATAATCCTAACCGATTGCTTGCCGTCTACCAGCGGGATCGTTTCCCCATCATCATCCATGCTCCGGCCGCAATCAGGATAATAGCAATCGCATATATCCCCCAGCTCCAAACGAGCGCCAAAATCAGCAGTACAGCCGATGTAACAGCGAGAATGGCGGAGGCGTTAAAAAAAACGCGTTCGCGGGATGCGCCGAACAAGTGGTACTCGTACAGCCCAACCGCTACACCCGTTATAAACAGCGGCCAAACATATTTGAGCGTCTCCCATCCGAACATGATACAAAGCATGAACAAGATCGAATAAACGATCAGCATGCCTCCCGGAATAAGAACAACTGCCGGAAACAATCTGCCGAAATACAGCACATGCAGCAGAATTCCCGGAATAAGAACGAGAAGCGGCCAAAAATTGGATCCCAAAAAGCTGAACACACCCAGTTTGCCAAGCAATATTACGATACCAGCCAGCAGCACAATAATTCCAGCGGAATATTTGTTGTTAGGCATCCGCGCTTCCGCTCCTTACAACGCCTTACGCATATCCTGACGAAAGACGACAGTTTTTATCTTTACTAGTTTAAAGGAAGTGAAGTGAAAATACCAGTGCAACTATGGCAACATGAAAAAAAAATTAGCAAAGCGCCTAAAACGCCCTCTCCCTGTAGGCGTTTTACAAAATCAACAAACGCTTGTACTGCCGTTTTGTGCCTTTCCGAACTCCTGCTGCCGACTCCTCTGGCACGCATAACGGCTTACGACACCGCCGATCGGCGCATCAGGATGCCGATAATAATGACGAACGGGATGCTCAGCAGCGGAATCGCCTGAGTAGCGGTGGCTGAGCTGCTGAATAGCAGGCGGTGCATGCCCGGATCATTCACAAGCATGCCTCCAGCCGCAAAACCGAGCAGCCCGGCGCCAATATAAATGAGCGAAGGAAATTTTTGCAGCAGCTTCGTCAGTATATGGCTGCCCCAAATGATCATCGGGATGCTTAAAGCGATTCCTACAATCAATAGCAGGGTCTCCCCTTTCGCCACGGCCGCTATTGCAAGCACATTATCAAGGCTCATAATAAAATCAGCCGTCACGATTGTCCATACCGCGGCGAGCAGCGAGGTCGCACGGCCTATTTTATGCGAAGCTCCGCCTTCGCCACCCAGTTCGCCCGCATCCGCTAGCAGCTTTACGGCAATATAAAACAGCATTACAGCGCCAATGGCTTGCAAGAACGGTGTCTGCAGCAAGGAAATCGCCGCCATCGTCAGCACGCAGCGCAGGACAACAGCAGCCGTTGTTCCCCACCAAATCGCCCGCCTGCGCTGCTGCTCTGGCAGATGCTTGCTTGCCATTGCAATTACAATAGCATTATCGCCGCTTAGCAGAAGATTAATCAGAATGATCTGCATAAATATAAAAAAGCTGTCCATTATACTCGCCCCCTATACTACCACCTGTATGTCCAAGCTGGGGCGAATATGCCGGAAAGCCTAAAGCGGGCCACTCTGCTTTTCTGCCTCTTAACAAATAAAGACCGCCTTACCCTTTTCATGGTGAGACGGTCTATACATTGAAGCAGCTTACAGCAAGCTGCTATTCGTTGCTTTTAGAACCAACGGTCTTCACCGGCACTTGCTTCCGGCTCCGGGTCCTCTGGCGTAAGAAACATCACTTCCGTTTGCTGCACGGCTTCATTCAGCAGCTGATCCAGATTTTTTTGCTGATTCAAATAACCTTCAACCTTTTCCACAAACCGCAAATTCGGCTTAATGCTTGGGGATTTCGGCAAAAACAACGTACAGCAATCCTCATAAGGCAAAATCGAGGTGGCAAACGTGCCCAACCGCTCCGCCTCATTAATAATTTCCTGCTTGTCCATCATTACAAGCGGCTTAAGCAGCGGCAGCACGGTCGCCCGCCCAATGACATCCATGCTGACGAGCGTCTGGCTTGCTACCTGGCCCAAGCTTTCGCCTGTTACAATGCCATGAGCGTGATTGAGCTCCGCAAGACGCTCCGTAATGCGAAGCATCGCCCGGCGCATCAGCGTAATAATAAGCGGGTCCTGTCCTGACTGGGCCAGCGTCGTCTGAACTTCCGTAAAAGGCACCAGATGCAGCCTCAGCGGAGCGCCGCTGTAATAGGAAAGTCTTTTAGCAAGCTCAATCACTTTCTCCTTCGCCTTCTCGCTCGTAAACGGATAGCTGTGGAAATGGACCGCTTCAAGCTCCAGCCCTTTGCGCATCGCCATCCAGCCCGCTACCGGACTGTCAATGCCGCCAGAAAGCAGCAGCATCGCCTTGCCGTTCGTCCCAAATGGAAAGCCGCCCGGACCGTCAACGACCTCGTTGAAAATATAGGCCGCTTCCTCCTGAATATCAACCTTCAGCTCCACCTCGGGCTTCCTGACATCCACCTTCAAATTTTCCATCGCACGCAGCACATGCGCCCCAACCAAATGGTTCATCTCCTGCGACGTATGCGGGAACTTCTTCCATGCGCGCTTTACGCTTACTTTAAAGGTCGCTGGCTCCTGCGGGATCGCCTTCATCAGCGCAAGCGCTGCTGCCCGAATCTCCGCAAGCTCCGGCTGAACGCTTACGACTGGACTAAAGGTGGAAATACCGAAAACGTCCTTGACCTTTTCCGCGATGAGCGCATAATTTTCCCCGTTCAAATTAATATAAAGCCGGCCGAACATTTTTGAATACGTCAGCGCGGCGAAATCCTTCAATCGCAGCTGAAGCTGCTGGAGCATCCGCTTCTCGAACATCCCGCGGTTGCGTCCCTTCATAGCCAGATCGCCGTAGCGAATGATCACTTTATCATACATCACTTTACCTTGCGCTCCTTTCAAGCGGCTTAAGCTTGCTAATTGTAAGGCGCAGCATTTCGCACAGCTGCGAAATATGCTGCTCCGTATGCTCGTCGCCCAGACTAATTCTTACGCCGCTGGCTGCCCGTTCCTGCCCGAGTCCCATCGCAAGCAGCACTCGGCTTGGCTTATTGTCGCGCGAGGAGCAGGCCGACTTCGTAGAAGCGATAATGCCATGCTGCTCCAGCATGTGAACGACAACCTCCGGCTTCATGCCCGGATAGGAAAAATGGACAATATGCGGCGCCATGCTCTCCGGCGCTCCGCCAGTCAAGCTCAGCTCCGGCGCAGCCTCAACGAAATCCGTCAATTGCTGGCGCAGACGGTACATCCGCTCGCGCCGCTCCGGCGCCGATTGCATCGCCATGCGCAGCGCCTTCGCTGATGCCACGATGCCGGGCACATTTTGCGTTCCCGCGCGCATGCCCTGCTCCTGCGAGCCGCCTGAAAGCAGCGGCGTCAGGGTAACACCCTCGCGGACATACAAATAGCCGATCCCTTTGGGTCCGCGCAGCTTATGCGCAGAGCCGCTGAGCAGATCAATACCCCAGCCTCGCAAATCAATCGGCAGCTTGCCGATGCTTTGCACCGCGTCCACATGCAATAGCGTGCGCGGATGCCCTTGCAGCAGCTTGCCAATGTCTGCGAGTGGCTGCACACTGCCAACTTCATTATTCACATGCATAATGCTGACGAGAATCGTGTCGTCGCGCAAAGCCATCCGCAGCGCCTCCAGTTCAACCTGCCCCGCTTGGTCAACCGGCAAATAAGTAACCTCGTAGCCTTCCTGCTCCAGCTGCTTGAACGTATCGTAGACGGAGGCATGCTCCATTTGGGTCGTAATTAGATGCTTGCCACGGCTCTGGTACTGCTTTGCCGCTCCTTTAATCGCGAGATTGTTGCTCTCCGTGCCGCCAGAAGTGAACAGCCATTCCTCAGCCTTTACGCCAAGCAGCTCGCCAAGCAGCGAACGCGAGCGCGAGATTAGCTTATCTGCGTCTGCACCGGCATGATGAATCGATGATGGATTTGCATAATGCGCCTTCATCACCTCAGTCAGCGTATCAATAACCTCCTCGTAAGGAGGCGAAGATGCGCAATGATCAAAATATAGCATAAGCCGAACGTTCCTTTCCTATTAGAAAAAATAAAAAGATCAGCGACGGCAAGCGGGTTGCCATTCGTGATCTAAAAGAAGTGCTTTTACAGCCTGGAGACTGCGACGAAATAAAGTACCGCTAATTTGTTGACAAAAGCGGGTACTCATTTCCTCGCAGTTCCTTAGTAACGTGCTGCTTGTACTTTCACAATATAGCGCTGCGTTTCCTCAGGAAGCTTGTCCAAATTCGCCATCAGCTCGCTGTCTGTCGTAATACCAAGGCGGTCGATACGACCTGGGCCGGCATTGTACGCGGCTAGAGCTACTTGCTCATTGCCATTGTATTTGCGAAGTAGAAAGGATAAATAACGGGTTCCGCCATCGATATTTTGCTGCGGATTTAAGGAATCTGTTACACCAAGGCCGCGTGCCGTCGCGTCCATTAGCTGCATGAGCCCTTTGGCGCCTGCGCCGGATACGACATCTGGCTGGAAACCGGACTCTGTGCGAATGACGCCGCGGATTAAAGCGGGATCTACGCCATATTGGGCTGCTGCCTGTGCAATCATCGCATCATAGTCAGTCGAGCCAGCTGCGAACGTCTCGCCCTCCGCCTGATAAGCGTTATTCAAGCTGGCAAGCTGCGCCAGCGCCTCGGACGCTTGAGCGGGTACATCCGTGCCTTCACCTGAGCCGTTCGAAGCTTCATGCATATATTGGGACAGCAGCATGTCGAACAACGAAGTTACACTTTTGTCCTTATTCGTGCCTAGCGGATTCGCTACTGTCTTAAAGTCAAGATTAGGAGCAAGCTGTGTCTTGATCATTTGCTTCATAATGCGCGGATCGATACTCATAATTTCCTCCTTGAACCAAATCGCTTGGCTCTGCTAGTCTAAGCGTAAACGGCTGAAGCCGTCCTTTGGCGGCAAAGTAACCGTTTCGCGATGAAATATAAGCCTATTTATAAGGGAAAACTTATAAATGCTTATATTTTAAAAAAACTCTATAATGATGTATCGGTTTTTATTGTACATGTTTTTACCCCTATTCGCCAGCAAATCGTAAAATACGCAAGTTTATTCGATTGGAGGATTAGCGAATAGCGCACAAAAACAACCTCCCAAGCTTGCTTCGGAGGTTGTTCAGGTTCTATTTAAAGCTTATTCGTTCGATTTAAAGTTTATTTGAATACTTTAACGCGATCTTCAAGCGGTTGGAATGTTTTCTCGCCTGGCTCTGCTGTTGGCTTGCCGAAAGGCATTTGCGCAATCAGGCCCCATGATTCTGGCAGGCCAAATGTCGATTTTACCTTTTCGTCGATCAGCGGGTTGTAATGCTGCAGGGAAGCGCCGAAGCCTACTTCTTCCAACAGGTTCCATACTACAAATTGCAGCATGCCCGAAGATTGGTGCGACCAAAGCGGGAAGTTGTCAGCATACGAAGGGAATTGCTGCTGCAAGCCTGCAACAACATTGTGATCCTCGAAGAACAAAATCGTGCCGTAGCCATTATTAAAGGAAGCAATTCTGCCTTCTGTCGAAGCGAATTGATCAGCAGGAACGATTGCGCGAAGAGCTTCCAGCACAATGCTCCACAATTTATCATGTTTTTCGCCGAGCAGAACGACTGCTCTAGCACTTTGAGAGTTAAAGGATGAAGGGGAATGTTTAACGGCTTCGTTAACCAATTCTACGATTTTCTCATCAGAAACAACGGATTCTTTGCTAATTCCGTAGTAAGTACGTCTTGCTTGCACAGATTCCAAAAAGCTTTGTGACATAATCAAATACCTCCAGTTAAATGGTTTAGTTCCATGCTTGATTAGATGCACACCAAAGTAATATTAATTACTTTACGTAAGTAACAATAATATATTACCCCTCGATTTGTCAAGCTTTTCCGCTGGCTTTTTATCAAAATAAGCCTTTCGCACCGCTTTATTCATTCCCCAATTGTTCATCTTTCATGAGCTGACATTCACACATTATCTTTCTTGCTATCAGTCTCTGCACCATGCTGCTCCCAAGACTGGTCGCCAAGCTCTCTTACTTTGTTCCATTTGCCATTGATCCAAGCGATGAGGAAGGAGATTCCCCCCAGCAATAGCAGCACAAGCACCTTGTACAAGCTTTCTTGGCCGTTCAGGTCGAAGAAAATGGCTTTAATGGCTGTCAGCCCCAAAACCGAGAAGCCAAACCAGCGGAACACCGATTGACCGCGATTGACGCCCCACAATACGAGCAGCAGCGCATATACGCCCCAGGAAGCTGACAGGCTGAGCTGCATATAGAAGCTTGGAAGATCGTAAAGATGCTCCTGAAACAACCGAATCATTTGAACAGTCAGCAAACCGCCGATTATTAAATGCGAGCACAACGCATACATGTTCCCCATTACGCGATTGCCTGCATCGCCAAGTGACGCAAATTTCTGCCGTGCCGAATAATAGAAGCCCAATGCCGCAAGCGCCAGCCATGCCATCGCGCCCCAGTTCAGAAACGGAATGAAGACGCCGAACCATTCGCCGCGCGGTGTAAACCATGTGATGACGTACCAATAGCATACCGTCGTAAACCATATAATGAGCGATGCCAGATTCAAAGCTTGCCAGCGGAACCTTTTGCCCGCTAAAACAAGCAGCGCGGCCACCGCCGACCATAGGAACACATTAAAGATCGGTTTAACAGCTAGACCGCTGCCCACCTGATTAAGCGCAAGCAGCATCAGCAGCACACCAGCAGAACCATACGTAGCCGAGGCTGGCTCCATGCGCTTCATATGATAGTGAATAAACCAGCTGGCAAGCAGCAGCACAAAGCCGATAAACGCCAGCGGATAAGCATAATGCACTTCACCATGAATGAGCAGCAGTGACCAGAAGCCAAAAATAACGCCATTGGACAGTCCCGCAAACATATTCATCCCGTCAAAGCTTTGTTTATTTGCCCGCGAAGCAAGCAGAAAGCCGATCTGATAAAACAGAAATGCGGCGAGCGCGTAGCGCAGCGGCAAATTCCAAACCCCTTCCACTACGGGATCAAAGGTGAAAAAGTAAACGATATACATGATCCAGCTTCCAATAAAAGAGGTCAGTCTGAGCTCATTCCAGCTCTTCACCGTGCTGAGCCAGAAAAAAGCGGAATTGAGCACGAGCATATACAGAAATAAAGTAAAGACTTGATCCGTTTCCGGACGCATGAGCAATGGCGACAGCAGGCCGCCCGTTAAAGCAATATTGATTAGCAGACGCGATTCAAAGCGGTAAGCATAAACCGTAAGCGCCGCAGTAACGGCTGTCATGCCCAGCAGCACTGTCATCGAGTCCCACATTTCATAATAGACACCGGCAAAAGCGGCCGTCGTATACAACAGGCAGGCACCTAGTCCGATTAACAGCTCGCCGACGAGCGGCCATTTTTCCCGCTTAATCAACGAAAATCCTGCTGCGGCAAAGCCTGCACCGCTCAGCAATCCCAGCCCGATTTTCATCGCATTCGTTACCCAGCCCTGCTCCACCGTATATTTGAACAAAGTGACGAACGCTGATAGGACAAATAACACGCCGAGCAGCAAAGTCCATTGTTTGCGAATCCATACATTCATTGGTTGTACCTCCGTTTAGCTGCATTTTTGTGACTTGGTCTTAGTTCTATTTTAGAAAAATAGGGCAAAAAAAATAGTACCAACTTTACGTGGTACCATTTCCATCCTTATTTTCTTTTTCTAATAGACCAAGCGCTTTCACCTGCTGCGCAGCCTCTTTCGAGCCACCAAGCTGCAGCTTCTTGAGTATATGGTTAATATGGTTTTTGACCGTTCGAATGGAAACGAACAGCTTATCTGCCATTTGCGATTGCGAATAGCCTTGATCGACCAGCTCCAGCAATTGCAGCTCCGCAGGCGTAATCAGATCGCGCACCTTCTTCACTTCAAAATCCCGCTCCAGCTGCTTCAGCCTGCGGAATTCCTCGCGCATCTGCTCCGCCGCCGCCGCACTGATCGGAGACTGGCGCTTTGCCGCCGCCGCTATTGCCGCAGGCAGCGATTCAAAGTCGGATTTGATCTGGTAATCGATCGCCCCCACCTGAAAAGCTTGCAAAATCAGCTCCTTCTCCTCCATCGACGTCAGCATAATGACCCTTGCCCCCGTCGACATCGCCGTCGCCTCCGCCAGCTCAATGCCGGCAGGCTCATCACCGAGCATAATATCCATGAGTACGACATCTGGCGCCTTCCGCTCTCCAGCAAGTGCTTCCCGTACCTCCTGCGGATTATCCGAGGTGAATACGACTTCAATGTTCGGCTGGGCCGCCAGAAAAGCTTTCAGCCCGCGCAGCCAATCTTTGTCGTCCTCCACAATCCATACTTGTATGTTATCCATCGGCATGTTCCCCTTCTCTCAGCCTTATCTCTGTCTATTTCTATTTATCTCTCTGACTCTTTATCTCTCTGACTCTTTGTGCTCGGATGCAGAATCGGCCCCCGATACGTGCCGCACCTGAATCGCCTTTTTCTTGAATATCATCGATACGAGCGTCCCTGCTCCAAGCCTGCTCTGAATATGCAAAGATCCGCCATGCTTGCGCATCACATGATACGCATATGGCAGGCCAAGGCCGAAATTCGTACTGCCCCCGCGTTTGGTCGTATAAAAGGGCTCGAACGCTTTGGCCGTCTGCGTACGATCCATACCCGGCCCCGTATCGCGCACCTCTATCATGATATCGCGTTTCGTTTCTTTCATTATAAGGCTCAGCGCGCCTTTGCCATCCATGGCTTCAATGGCGTTCGAAATCAAGTTGCCGAGAGCTTCGGTAACCTGCGCGCGGTCAATCATACAGCTCCAGCCATCAGGCAGGCTACTAGTAAAATGAACCCCTTCGGCAAGCAGCTTATACGGCTCAAGCGTCATGAGCAGCAGTTCCCCAAGCTCTTCCTGCGTAGGCTTCAGCGCCAAATCCTCGGTGCCATGATGGACACGGCCAATCATTTCCTGGATGTGCCGCGTTGTCCGCAGCATCGTCTCCGCATCGGCAAGCAGCTCCTCCTGGTTCGTGGATGCCGCGTAAGCGCGCATCTTCTCGCCGAAGAGCCGCATTTTGCCGACGTCATTTTTAATCGCATGATTGAGAATAGCCGTACCTGATGTAACCGCTCGCAGTGTCGAATCCAGACGGCGACGGTCGATAAATACACGTACCCCCAGAAATCCGTAGGTAAACAGACCTATAACAAAAACCAGCGCCCCTATGCCGACAAACCAGGTATTGTACACCCACATCCGCAGGAAGCCGAGGCTTGGCAGTACATAATTCATCGTTGCGCTAAACAGCACCGGAGTCAGCACCGACGTGCATACGATCCAGTGGCGTCTTGCTTGGGCCAAATAGCCCGGATTTTTTAATAAAATATTCACCGCTCCGACCGCTACATAAGGCACAGCCCACCAGACAACAACTGTAAATGTAATCGGATACGTTTCCGTGTAGCCCGGAGTAAACAGCAGACAGGCCGCAATCGGAATAAACAGCAGCAGCGGCAATACACGCTCATAAGGCTGCAACCGGTCAATTGGACGATACGCTAAGGCAAACAGCAGGAAGGTGTACGGCAAGCCGTAGTAGGACAGCAGCGAGCAAAATGCTTGCAGCATGTACAACAGTTGGTCAGCCGTTTCATTCATATAATGTCGACTTACATAAGGAATAATTCGCTCATCCAGCACGACAGACATCGCCCCGGCTCCGCCCGTAAAAGGTACCCCGCTAAGCCGCCTGCTCACAACCGAACGTGGGTCGGACAGCATCAAAATCAAAGCAATTCCCCATAAGGCAATTAGGACAAATAACACGCCGCAGCCCTCTTCTCTCTATATGCTCTCTTTAATGCTCTGCTCTAACCATATAGCGGAGCGCGGAAAGCGTCAAGCCTCTGAGAAAATATGTGCGGCGATTGGCATAGTACTGCCTGCCTATTCATGAGATTAGGAGTTCAGACATTTATTGTACATACCTCAAAATGGTTATTTTGTTACTTTGTCGTCATTTATACGTATAGAGAAGGCGGCTTATATATTTTTTCGAGTATATAAATGAAATACATAAACTACCGTGCTGTTATAAAATTGTAGGAGGCCACTTATGCCCGATTTTTTGCTTGTGCTATTTTTGTTCAATCTATCTTTATTTCTGCTGCACGAAATGGATGCGATCCGCCATTCGGAATGGCGATTGTTTATCTTCCTTAAGGATATGGAGGATGCGAAAGCTTATAAGGTATTCACCTTCATTCATCTTCCGATGTACACGATCATACTCGCTCTGCTTTTCAGCGATTATCAGATGGTTACGTTTTGGGTGCTGGATATATTTTTTATCATCCATGCTATTTTGCATCTCTTTTTTGAAAAGCATCCCCGCAATGGCTTCAAAAATACGTTCTCGCGAGCCTTTATTTATCCAATGGGGATAATTGCGGCGATTCATTTGTTGCTGATGGTTATGAAGTGAGTGCCTGGATATGTTCGGATATGTTTAGCTATGTAGGGTTCAACGAGGTTGAGAATTGTTGCGCTTAGGGGAGACAGTACGAATGGTTAGAAAAATGCGTGACCGCCTGTGACTTTTGGCGGTCTTATTTTTGTTTATTTCATAACTAATAGTCATGAAATTGAACGCTCATTTGGACCACGAATCCTTATACAAACCTAAGTTGCTCTGCTCCCCATTGCATCGGACGTTTGTTTGAGGCACGTACCTTCTAAACTAATTATTCCAGTTCGTGGACTGGAGGAGGTAATAATGTGAATAAATGGTCAGTTGGGAACCGTTTCCTTTTTAGAAGGACTGAGGTTCCGCTATTTTAGCTTTTTATTTGTTTTCAGCCTGTACGCGGACAGGAGATCCGCTATTGCCTTATTCATCCCTTCAAAAGGGCAATTGGCAGTGCATTAGCGGATTCTGTGTCCGCCAAGTTGCCGATATCCCTATTATCGTATGCATACACACCCTGATATAGCAACCATGTATTCGCTCCACCAAGACAATAAAGGCACATCATTCGAAACAGATATGGCATATCGCCCAAATGTAATCCCTCAGTTAAATATTAGCTTGAAAAAGAAAGCATCAACTATTTGAGAATCAAAATATGTTTATTAATATTGTTACTTAGCAAAAAGAAGCCTTATACAACAAAGCTTCTTATGCTTTTAGATAAATGGCTATTAACAGATTTAACAAGTTTCCCCTAACTTTTTTGGATTAGTAGCTTAATTACGTGAAATTTCACCCACTCATATAGAGTGCGACATGCAGATTGCATCCAGATACCAACAGGAGCTGCAGTTTCAATCCACGCACTTACATAGAGTGCGACAAATCATGATATGCCTGCTATAGGCGTGCATGAGGTGTTTCAATCCACGCACTCACACAGAGTGCGACGGTCAGGCAAGATATGCCCACGCCTGATGTATGACGTTTCAATCCACGCACTCACACAGAGTGCGACCACACTAACGGAGCGATAGCATGTATCCTATATCGTTTCAATCCACGCACTCACACAGAGTGCGACAGCGAAAAATAGATAAATAAGTGCCATTATGGCATTCATTTATCTAAATCACAACAAAATAATGCTAGCACATTCGCAAAAATTTCTTGACTTTTAAAGAATTCACTCATTTTATGTATGATTCGACAAATTTCGAGGCGCGAATCCCCTATGGTTTTTATGGGAGCTTCACATTCGCACCACGACGCCACTCTATTCGCTATCTATAAAATATTATTTTCCCGCCTCTTCGTTATACGCTCTCAGCAGCGTATAACGATTTGGCCGCACCAGATGCGCCTGACTCAAGCTGCGGGCAAGCAACTCATCGCTCACACCTAGTTCAGCCGTTGTGGATGGACCACCAACCAGACTAAGCCAGCCGCGTATCGTCTCCTCATCCGGAATTTCCGCGATCAGCTGGTTGATGCGCTCCGCATGCTCCGTCCCGCTAATCGCTGGCACCTGCTCAGCCGCCAAGCGGTGATACAGCCCAGAAATTTCTGCACATGCGACGCCAACCTTCGCTCCATGCAGCAGTTGACGGTTGCCGAGGCGAATATATTCCATTTCCCAGTAGTGGGACAAATGATGCTCCGCGCCCGAGGCCGAATGGGACTGCCCGAACAGCAGCATCGCAAGGCCCGATTCGATCAAGGCGCTGATCAGCACGCGAATGCCCTCTTCGCTGCGTGATGCAATCAGCTCTACATTTTCCACACACTGCATTAAAGCGTCACGCGTAATCGTCGCCACGATATCCGAATAAGCTTCGTCGCCCGCTAGCGAGCCGTAGGACCAATCGAATAAGGACGTATATTTGCCGAGCATATCGCCAAAGCCTGCGGCAACCATCGCAACAGGAGCCTGCGTAAGCACATCGAGATCGGCAAAAATCGCGTCCGGGCCAATCGCGGCGATCGTAATCTTTTCACCACGAATAATAATCGGAGCTCCCTTGGAATTAAAGCCGTCAACGGACGGAGCGGTCGGGACTGATACAAACGGAATGCCCGCCGTATAGGCCGCATAACGCGTAATATCATGAAGTGTTCCGGAACCAGCCGCAATGACTACTTCCGCAGCATAATGCTGAATATCAAGCAGCAGTTGCACAATGGATACTTCGTCCGCAATGACATCTCCCTGTTTGTCAGGCTTGATCAGCGTTGCCTTAACGGAAATATCACTAGCGGCAATTTTCGCTTCCAGTTGTTTTCCAGTTATCTCGTACGTGATGCTGTCGGACACGATTAAAACGTTGCGATAGCCCTTCTTTTGCAAATAAGGTGCAACCTGCCCAGTAGCTCCACGTTCAATAAGCAGCGGTTCAATTACAATAGACTGAACGGTAGCGGCATCATAGCCTGCGGCAGCCAGCTTGAATTTTTCCATTAGCGTCATGAGTTCGTTGTCCCTTCTATCTTCGAAGTTGTATACGATTATTGTCACGCGCTAATGGCAGGTTTGTCAACCTTTGGCTTGCAGGCCTTCGCTGCGCCTTCCTCTACGCATCCAGCTTTTTGCTGAGCAAGTACAGCATGATGCTCACAAGGATAGCACCGATCACGATTTCAAACGACATAACGCCCCAGTTGCCAATCGAAATTTCGCCTGTTGGGGACTTTAAAATTGTCAAGCTTGAAGAGGTAAGCTCTGAGGCCATCGTGCCGAATAAATCATCGTTAAACAACCATTTCTCCGCATAGCCCATGAAAAATTGCAGCAGGACGAAGACCGCTATTGCTACCCATGGAAAAAGCTTTTTATTAAAGAGATGCCCCACTGTAATCGAAAAGTAGACCATCAGCATCAAAAATAGAACCATCCAAAATATCAAAATAAAAAACAGGACGCCCGTCTCGAAATTAGGCGGATTCAATAAATCCAGTGAGGTGCTTGGAGAGAGCCATTTAAACAGCCAGATATGAAGCAGCACCAGTCCGCTCAGCGCAGCCGATAATATGAATTGCAGCAGAAGAGGCGAAGCGATTGTTTTCCACGTGGCCAGCGGCAATAAGCGGCGACCGTACGATTTAAGGTTGTGGGAGTACGTCTTTGAGGAAAATATGATCAACATAAGGGCAACGAATAAATAGCCCATGAACATTAATGTAAGCGACATTGCAGGCTGCCAATTACGAGTAGCAGTAAAAAAGGAAAGTGCTCCCTGCAAAATAATAAGCGCCGCCGCCGAGCCCATAATTAAATTCGCATTGCGTTTCCAGTCATATTTCAATAAGTTTATCATTCTGAAAATACCTCCCTGAATAGTTCATCTACACTTTTACCATGCTTGGAGCGTATGCTCTCTACATCCTGACGCAGTGAAACTTCACCGTTCTGAATAAAAATGACTTCATCGAAAACCCGTTCGATATCTGTAATTAAATGCGTCGAGATGAGCACACAGCTGTCTTCATTATAAAATTTAACGATGGCGTCCAAAATTTTGCCCCGCGCGACGGGATCAACGCCGCCTATCGGCTCATCGAGTAAATAAAGCTTAGCCTGACGCGACAGCGCCAGCGTGAGCTGCAGCCGCTCATTCATTCCTTTGGATAAAGAGCTAATGCGATCATTGCGATCCAGCTTCAAAAAGTCGAGCATGCTCCCTGCTTTCTCCTGATCGAAATCCTTATAAAAATCACTGAAAAAACGAAGGGCATCCTTCACCCGCATCCACGACTCGGTTACCGGCTGATCCGGCATAAAGGACGTAACCGCCTTTGTCCCGATGCCAATCGGCTCTCCGCAAATTCGAACGCTTCCTGAGGTTGGCTGAATGAGTCCTGCCGCCAGCTTCATGAGTGTACTCTTGCCGCTGCCATTGCTGCCAAGCAGACCAATAATTTTGCCAGCTTCCAGGTTTAAATTAATATTATGCAGCGCTTTTCTCGATCCGTAGTTTTTTGTTACGGCTTGCAGTTCAACAATCTTCTTCATTCGTATATTCTCCCCCCGCCTATTTCTGCTCTTCCTTGCTAACTGCTTCCGATACAATCGCTACAATGTCCTCCTGCTTAAAGCCCAAATCGCGCATCCCCTGAATGAAACGTCCGAGCAAATCAGCCGCCATCTCTTTTTTAATACTCACAATCGCCGCCTCCTCGCTCGTTACATATCTTCCAAGTCCGCGCCTTGTTTCGACGATGCCTTCACGCTCCAGTTCCTGAAAAGTACGCTGTATCGTATTCGGATTGATTTGCAGCTCCACTGCAAGCTCGCGCACCGAATCGATTTTATCGCCGGGATTAAGTTTCCCGCTAATAATTTGCTGTTTAATGTAGTTCATGATTTGGATGTAGATTGGCTGGTTGTTGTCAAATTCAATCGGCATAAGTCACCTCCGTGTTAATGTGTTAGTGTTATATCTAAATAGTACACTAGTATTCTGTTGTTGTAAAGGGCTGGATAAAAAAAAGGCTGCCTCCAATCGCCCACGGGCGCTGAAAGCAGCTATTTACTCTTTACTATTCCTTTTTATTGTTCCATTTACTAATCCATTAAAAGCGAGCTTACACCTTGAATACAGCCGCTTTTTCGCGCAAATTAGTGGAAGAGCCCTGTAGTTTCTCAGCCAGCTCTTGAAGCTGAATCGATACCTCAAATTGATCCTCGGACATTCCGCTCATCTGCTCCATTTTGCCATTCACCTCGGAGGAGGTTTGCAGCAGCTTGTCTACAGAACCAACAATATCGGTAATACCCTTTGTAATTTCATCAATACCGACGGAGATTTCGCCCATTTGCTCGGACAAGACGCTGCTTTGATTTTCCAGGCCGTTAAACATTTCGCTCGCGGTCACCGATGCCTGCTTCGTCGTTTCAATCACTTCTGAGAAGCTGCTCAAGCTCTGGCTGCTGTCGGCAAAATCGTTCTGAATAAGCTTAAGCTCCTTCGTAATATCTTTGGAAATGATATCCGTCTGGCTCGACAGCTTGCGAATCTCCTCTGCTACTACAGCAAACCCTCTGCCATGCTCGCCTGCACGCGCCGATTCAATCGAAGCATTCAGCGACAATAAATTCGTCTGAGTGTTCAAATCCTGAATGCCGCCCAAAAACTTCGTTACATTATTGTAGCGCTCATTAATCCGGTCAAAGGATTCCGTTACTCGGGAAAATTGCTGCACCGTCTGATTGACCATTTGCACGACGCCCTTCATATCGGTGGAGCCTGTGCGCGACGACTCTCTCATTTCTTTCATATCGCGGTTAATATATTCGGTTGAAGCTGCAATTTGCTGCGAGCTTGCCGATATTTGCTCCGTTACGGCCGAGATCGAAGTAGCATCATCATACTGGGTCATCAAAATCGTTTTGCCATTGCCAATCTCTTCTTTCACCTGCTCGGAAGCATTCTGATTGCGAACAATCATATCTCCCATATTGCGCGAGGCTTGCAGAACAACCGTACTTACATCCATAGTCGAACGAAGCGTGTCGCGAAGCGCACTTCCCATTTGCTCCAGCGAACGGTCAATTTGACCAAATTCATCTTGGCGATCCAGCTTCCCATCATAGGTAAAATCGTTATTTTGATAGGAGGCAATTCGATTCATTAAGCCAACGATGCCTTTTTTCACATTTCGGCTTAACGAATAGGACATGATGAACGGCAAAACGGCAAGCAGCACAATATTGATTATAATAATCGTATTGGCAGCCGCAAGACTTCTGTTCAATGCATCTTGTGTTGCAACCGAATCCACTTCAAGCCATTTTTCTACCGTTTCATTCGCAAAGCTGAGAACAATCGTATATGTACTGACAAGCTGTTTGACCTTGGCGGAACGGTCTTCAATCGAGAGCAGGCTGTGATTGCCGTTTTCTTTATTAAGCTGCTCCAGAGCAAGCCCAAACACATTGCCTTGGTTCGAATAGGCGTTGCCATTATCTCCGTGAGGATATTTCGCATCCAGCGACTCTAGTGTAACCTTCAGATGTTCTACCCGCTCGGGCATCGTCTTAAGCGCCAAATTGATGCCATCATCGCCGGTGCTGCCGTTTTCTACCGCATCAATCATTGAAAGCAGCGTGCGCAGCATTGAATCCGATACACCTTGATATTCTTTTTTGGCCTCCTGAAGCTCATTTGAAGCGTTCACTGCACTTCTAACCGAAGCATTTTGCATAAAAATCCAACCACCAGCCACCACATTAAACAATGTAATTAATGAAGTGATGAACAGTAGCTTCGTTGTAACCTTTTGTCTCTTCAAGAAATCAGAAATTCTTGATGTCCATTTTAACCATTTTGCCTCTTTCAATCGGTTAATCGCCATTTTCTCTCCATCTCTCCTAATACACTGAAAAAAAACAAAAGCTATTCAACCACCGTTACGAGTTGAATAGCTGAATCAGCCTATAGTCCTGTACCGGTAGTTTGGCAGCCATAGCTTAATACCTTAGGCCCATAACTTTGCGCCCTTATTTTTCAATAAGTTTGCCTTTTTCAGTATGTAATTTTCTATTTATTTCGACACTTTTAAAGTATAATTTAGGGAAACCCTTTTGTAAATTACAAAAAGCGTGATTAGCTGACATGATACTTTGAAACTAGTTCTGAACAACGTTATACTATTAACGAAAGCTAGGCATGCAAGAGATTTGAGGGGGTTAATGATGGATTTCCGATTAGATTTAATTGAGGATAAAATCGAATTTTTTGAGGCTTTTGACTTACGAACGCTGGAGAAGCATATTGACCAGCAAATTGAAGCGAATAAGGCACTACTTTTACAAGTTCACGCCATTAGCCATCATGCGGTCTTTCATCCCGATCGCGGGAAAATGCTGTACAGCGCAGTCGTTCATTTTAAAGTTAAAAAATAGGCCGATTCGGGCATTTGACTGCTGCCCGAATTTTTTTTCGAAAAATTAAAAAAAGGTATTGCATCCTCCTAAAGTTCTGTGGCATAATACATCTTGTGTCCGATTCATAACCACGCCGTTGTAGCTCAACTGGTAGAGCAACTGACTTGTAATCAGTAGGTTGGGGGTTCAAGTCCTCTCGACGGCACCATTTTTTCTCGGGACGTAGCTCAGCTTGGTAGAGCACCTGGTTTGGGACCAGGGGGTCGCATGTTCAAATCGTGTCGTCCCGATATTTAATAAGTTGTTTCAAGCAGGCCCTCTAATCCTAGAAGGGTTTTTTATTTTATTTGACCCTTTTTAGTTTGCGTTTCATTCCGAGAAATATAGAGAATGGATGGAACAATCCTATCCTTTCCTATATTTTTAAAAATAAGCCGCGCTTGGCTGGATGCATTACTGCACCCAGCCAAGTGCGGCTTTTCTTTTGCACCATTAGTTTCTCTCAAGAATGCTGCCGAATCATCGCCTCTGCGGTGAGCAGCCCTGACATGGCAACCATCGGCGTTCCTCCGCCGGGATGGGTCGTTCCACCTGCAAACCATAGTCCACGCAAATCCGCACGATTGGACGGCCGCATAAACGTCTGCTTCGCTGAATTCGAGGAAATGCCATAGATGGCGCCGCGAAATGCTGACGTATCCCGCTCAAGATCCTCCGGCGTATAAGCAGCAAGCTGCTCCGTATTAAGGTCTAGTCCCTCCAAGCCATAGGCAGCTAACTGCTTCAACAGACGTCCCTGATAACGCTCCGCCTCCCTCTCCCAGCTCCAAGCGTCCGACGTATAAGGGGCATTCGCCAAAATAAACAGGTTGCTGCCGCCTTCCGGCGCCATGTCCGGTTCTGAATAGGCGGAGCAGCATAAATAGATCGCAGGATTAGATGGCGCCACGCGGCGCTCGAAAATCGCCTCAAATTCTTCCCCATACCGCTGCGGATAAAATACAGTATGATGCAGCAGCTTATCATAACGTCTGCGAATGCCGGCAAGAGTGACAAAGCCGGACAGCGAAGGCTCGTAGCTTGCTATTTTGCGGTCTGTCATCGCGGGCCGCAGCTGCTCGCCGAGCAAATCTCGGCATACGGACAGCACATCACCGTTCGCGAGAACCAGATCAGCTGGCACAAAACCGCCGTCCGTCTCTACCCCGCTTACACGGCCGCCACTGGCAACAATGCGCTGTACACGTGTCGAGGTGTATATTTCCGCCCCCATTTCTTCCGCCAGCTGGCGAAGTCCTTCAACAATGCTGTACGTGCCGCCACGAACACCGAAAATGCCAAGCTCCGCCTCCACATGCGGCAGCATCGCGAAGATGGCTGGCGCCCGATCAGGGGCCGAGCCGACATAGGTCGCATAACGTCCAAACAAGGCCAGCGTGTTGGGATGACGGAAATAACGGCGCAGCAGCACGGACAGCTTCGTCAGCGGGCGAATGCGGACAAATGCTGCCGCTAGCCCAGGACTCAGCTTATCCTGCCAGGAAACCATCATTTTGTTCATAAAATGACGCTCCGCCTGTTTATACATCACCGCTGCCTCGGCCATAAAAGCCCGATACCGCCGCGCATCCTCCGGACTATAGCAGGAAATTTGCTCCTCCATCACGGCCGGGTCAGCGGATAAATCCACGACCGAGCCATCTGCAAAGCAGTTGCGCGTTCCATGCTCCAGTCGATAAAAATCAATATAATCCTCGATGCGGCGGCCTACTGAAACAAACACCTTGCGAAAAGCATGCGTCATCGTTATTGTGCTTGGCCCCCGATCAAAGCGATATTCCCCAAGCTGGATACGCTGGAGCTTGCCTCCCACTTTCTCCTGCTGCTCCAGCACAGTGACCGCATAGCCTGCATGCGCAAGGCGGGCCGCCGCTGATAAACCACCGATGCCGCCGCCAATGATGACAACCCGCTTCATAGATAACGCCTGCCTTTCCATACATACCCCTCCCCGCTCGCCGCTGCACGCCATGACGCGGCAGCAATGCCAATGAGCATCACAATGCCGGCCGGCAGCAATAAAGCAAACCACACTGGCAAGCGGCCGCGATGATCGATCACCCCTTTAATGATGAGCGCCAGCAGCCAGCCTATCGCGGCCGGCAGCAAGCAGGCGGCAAGCGTACTTGCCAGCGTTCCTGCCGAAAAAACGGCGTAAGCAAGCAAAGCTGCTATGAACATAGCAGGCGGCAGCAAATAGATGAGCACATAAAATATACCCAGTGCCGCGAGAAGGCCCGTTTGGCGACCCGTTCCGGCAAAAATATTTTTCTTGTAGCCGTTCCACACGCCCGCTGCATCTGAATACATGCGCATGCTCACCTGCCCCGATACATCGGCGAGCGTCATGGGCAAGCCCGCCCGTTTCACCGCACGCGCCATCTCCATATCATCGAGCAGCTTGGATTTGAAGCTGTGGTGTCCGCCAATCGCCGCGTAGCTTTCGGCATGGATCAGCAGAAAAGCGCCATGCGCCGCCACGAATTTGGCGTCAGCAGAGCCACGCACCAGCCCGATCGGCAGATGGCAGGCGATGGTGAAATTCATGAGCGGCACAACAAGCCGCTCCAGCCAAGACCCAGTCTGCTGATGGGGGAAGCCCGTAATCAGCCCCTTCCCTTGACGCAGCGCCGTGTCCATCGCGGCAGGCAGAGCTCCCGGCCGCAGCGTCGCATCGGCGTCCAGAAACAGCAGCCATTCGCCGCGCGCCTCCTGCGCCAGCTGCTGGCAAGCATGCGACTTGCCCAGCCAGCCGTCTGGCAAGTCCGCTCCCCGCAGCACGCGCAGGCGCCTATCTCCCTGCGCGGCCAACATCGCCACATCAGCCGTGCCATCGGCAGACTGATCATCCAGCACAAGCACCTCAAGCAGCGGCGATTGCTCCGCCGCCAGCACCGCCTGCACGCAGGCCCCAATTCGCTCCGCTTCGTTGCGTGCTGGAATAAGCACGGACAGCCTTGGCAGCAAGTCAGCGACCGCCCCCTCGCCTCCAGCAAGCCACAGCCGGCCTTCCCCCGTGCCGCCAAGCTGCGGCAGCTGGCGCAAATTCCAAAGCACGAACAGCAGCTGCAGCGCCAGAACGGCTGCTATCGTCCAAAAAACGATTTCCATTTCGCCGTCCTCCCCTTCATCCGGTCGAACGTCTCATTGACCGAGCGCCCGGTCGCCAGCAGCAGGCGGAAACCATCCCGCTCACCGTCTGCACTCGCAATAACAGCCAGCCGATGCTCGCCGAGCTGCTGCTCCAGCCTGCGTTCCAGCAGCAAAGTCGCTTCTTTGCGTCCCAGAGCGCACCAGTCTGCCTCGATCAAGCTGCCAATAGAGAAGGAGGCAGACGCTTTCTGATGCAGCCCCATCGTATAATACAAGCTTACAGGCAGCACAGCTGCATCTCGGCAGCGCTCCAGCAAATAGCCGACCCCCGTCTGAAATTGCAGCGGACGGCTTTCCAAATGAAAAATATCGCCCTGCGGAAACAGCCAGACGGCTCCGCCGCTGCGCATGAGGTCAGCTGCATAACGCAGCGAGGCTGCCGTTTCCCGCAAATTTTCCTTATTCACCGAAAAGGCGCCAATGCGGCGAAAAAAAGCATATCGCTTCATTTGCCGCTCATCCATCATCATATAATGCTGCCGCTGCGACTCGCTCCGAATCATATGGTAGACGAGCAGCCCGTCCCACCAGCTGCTGTGGTTCATAATAATCAGCAAAGGACGATCGGCCGGAGCCTGCTCCAGCTCTCCTCGCAGCGACACTTCATGAAAATGCCGTTTCAGCAAATAGTGTTTATTGTAACGGGAAAATACCTCCTCAAACCACCTGCTCTTTTGCGATGTGATGATAGCGAATCACGACTCCTTCCAGCACAGCAGCCGCAGCGACAGCTATGAGCATTGGCACATACAACCCTTCCTTCATGCCAAGCACACCGAACATGAGCAGCATGAGCTGGCCTAGCCTTGCCGCCTCGCGGCGCACAGCATACGAGATTTCGCGAACCGGAAACAGCAGCGACAGCGCCGCTGAGATCATAAACCAGCTGATGAAATTCGTCGCCGGAATGCCAAAGTATGCACCGCCCTCTTCCCACAGCCAGAAGCCCCGAGCATAAGCTACCGGATCGAGCACCAAGTCCAGCGTGACGGTGAAAAGTCCGGTTTGCAGCGCCCGCACCCAGCGATTGTTGCCGAAGGACAGCAGCATGCCGTTCAGAAATACGCCGACCCAGGCGCAAGCAATCGTTACCGGCACGCCGCCAAGCAGAAAACCGAGCACTGGCGTATAGTTGTACTCGCCAAACGGCCAGCCCGTTGTAACGCTCAGCCATTCTACACCGAACGTCGAGAGCCCGACAAATGCGATGCGCCCCCAGCTTAAAGGTGTCCGCTCTCGCAAGCCTTGCTCCAGGCTAACTGCATACATCGCATAAAAGACGAGAAACAAGCCGTTCGAGAAGGCCAGCGGCGCCGGAACGCCAATCGTCAGCATAAGAATGAGGCCCACCACATACCAGAATAAGAACAGCTGCCGCATCATAACGATACGGCTCCGCTTTCCAGCACAGAATCCGTTAAATATTTCTCTTTGATCGATTTATAAATTTTCAGCTTCGTCAGCGGCCCCACGACCGCCCGCTTCGCATACACCTCATAACGATTCGCGATTACCTGATCCAAAATAGCCCCGTAAAAGCCAGCCGCAAGCTCCACCGCAAACGCGCTTTCCGGCGGATAGCTGCTTAAATTCGCCAGCCCCTTGTGAAACCAATCCTTCGCTTGGCGCTCCAGCGCATGAATAAGCGCCCGAAAATGATCGTCAATGACCCCGGCCTCAAAGCTTTGCTCACTATAGCCGTACTGACGCAGCATTTCAAGCGGCAGGTAGCGACGGCCACGGTCTTGATCCTCGCCAACATCGCGCACAATATTGACGATTTGCATCGCCTTGCCCAAATAAATGCCAGCCTCTACAATTTGCTCGTTCGGATGGTTATGCAGGACGGGCAGCAGCATTTCGCCAACCGTTCCCGCAACCAAGTAGCAGTAGTCCTCAAGCTGCTCCATCGTCTCGTAATGGGTCAGCACCAAATCGCGGCGCTGTCCTTCCATTTGGCGGAAAAAAGGCTGCTTGCTGACCGGAAAATGATGAAACAGCCAGCGCAGCGCCGGCCATATAAAATGCCCGTCCGCCTGCTCCAAATGAGCGAACAGCGCCTCCAGCTCATCTATCGTATAGGGAGACTGCTCCGGTTCATCGACTGCATTGTCTATAATCCGGCAAAAGGCGTAAATGACGTAAACCGCTTCTCTGCGTGGGCTTGGCAAAAAACCAAATGCCTTATAAAAACTGGATGAACCTTTGCGAATCATCGCCTCGCACTGATTTAGGCTAAATGCTGTTTCCATCCTGCACCTCCTGGATCATTGTGGGCATTGCTGCTACTCTTTGAGCCGCAACGGCGGTAGATAAATGCTGGGCAAGCATTCTCGCGCCCTGCATAACGATCGGCACCCCGCCGCCGGGATGAACCGAAGCGCCTGCGGCATAAAGCCCATCGATGCCATACGGCACAATTTGCGGACGAAAGACGGCGGACTGGAGCAGCGTCGGTGCAATGCCGAAGCTGCCTCCCTTGTACAAGCCGTCAGCCTCGGCATCCGCAGGCGTGCGGACTTGCTGCCAGCGAATCGCTTCCCTCAGTCCAGGAAAGCCGCGGCGCTCCGCTTCGCTAAGCACTTGCTCGACCAGCTTAGCCGTCTCCTGCGCCCAATCGACATGCGGAGCAGCAGGCGATGGAATCAGCACATACATCGCGCTCTCCCCCGCTGGCGCAGCGTTATCATCAAAGGCGGACGGATAAAAAACATAAAAAGACGGATCATCGGGCAGCCGGTTTTCCTTGAAAATTTCCCTAAGCCCCTTCTCAAGCGAAGGCGGCAGAAAAAACTGATGCGCCGACGCTTCCGGCCACTGCCTGTTCAAGCCCAAATAGACGAGCACACAGCCGGATGAAGGCTTGTAATCCTTCATTTTATTTTTCGGGTGGGCCGCCTCTTGCACAGGCAGTACGCCAGCAATAGATGGAAATTCGCCGTTATAGATGACCGCATCATAGCGCGTATCCCCTTCGGCAGTCCGCACGCCATAGCAGCGTCCATCGCTGATTAGGAGCTCCTTGACGGCCGTCCTCTTTTTCACAGCAACGCCTTGGCGCTCAAGCTCCTCCTCCAGCAGCGGAATGAGGCTCGCATAGCCGCCCTTCAAGCACCAGACGCCAAATTCATGCTCGGCATAAGGAAGCAGCGAATACAAGCCCGGCGCTTCAAATGGCGCGCCCCCGATGTACAGCGTCTGCAGCGAGAAGGCGTCGTGCAGCCGCTTATCCTTAAAATATTCGGCGGCGAGGGCGCGCACGCTTTTGTAAGCCCGCAGTTTGGCCAGCAGAGCGATATTGCGCACGGTGAAAAAATCCCTTTTGCGCAAAAATGGCCGCTCCAAGAACGCTTTTTTCCCCTGTACGAAGGAACGCTTCATCTCTTCCATATAGCGAATAAACCCTTCCTGCTCGCCCGGAAAAAGGCGTCCGAGCTCCTCCAGCTGGCGCTCTCTATCGCTCCACTTATGCAGCACGGTGCCGTCGGCAAAATGAATGCGGTACATCGGATCGCAGCGCACGAGCGGGATTCGCGAGCGGTCAATGCCTGCCTCCGCCAAAATGCCCAGCAGCATTTCCGGCAGCAGTACAATCGTTGGACCTTGATCGACACGGTATGTCCCATTTTGCTCGAAGGCAAGCCTGCCTCCGAGGCGGTTCATCCGCTCATAGATCGTTACGAGCTTGCCTTGTCGCCTGAGCAGCAGCGCCGCAATGAGGCCGCCGATGCCACCGCCTGCTATAGCGAAGTTATTCATATGGCCCCCTCCTTCAGCCGATCCTGCTCCATAAGCAGCCGGGTACTGATTCGCGCTGATTCAAAAATCGTTGGCAGCCCGCTGCCGGGATGCGTTCCGCCCCCAACGAGCCAGCAGTTGCCGTATTCCTCAAAGCGGTTATGCGGGCGCAGCATCATCATTTGATTAAAGGAATGCGCCAAATTAAACGTGGCTCCCTCGTATACCCCGTGACCCTGCTGCCAATCTTGCGGCGTAATCATCGCTTCGATTTCAATATGCTGGGAAAGGCCGCGCATTTCCGGCTCCTGCTCCATGCGGTGCAGCATTTTCTCCCTAATTAGCGCCCCCTGCTCCTGCCAGTCAATGCCGCTCGTCAAATTCGGCACAGGCATGAGCGCGTACAGCGCAGTCTTGCCCTGCGGAGCGAGCGTCCGGTCATGAATGCCCGGATTATGGACATAGATGGACGGATCTGCGGATAGCTTTTTCTGCGCCATCATTTCATTGACATTCGTCTTATAATCGCCGGCAAACAATACCGTATGATGAGGCATTTTAATTTCTTTGTTGATGCCAAGGTAGAGCATGTAGGTCGAGCAGGAGTATTTTTTCTTGGCAAGCTTCTCAGGCGTATATTTCTTCAGCTCACCCGGCTCAAACAGCTCATTCATCGCCGTCGCAAAATCCGCATTTAAAACAACATGGTCTGCTTCAACTTTCTCTCCATTGGCAAGCAAAACCCCACTAGCTTTCCCGCCCTTTGTCAGCACGCGCTGCACGCCGGTTCCGGTAGAAATGACGCCTCCATACTCACGAATGACCTCGCCCATCGCCTCGCAAAGCCGGTTCAAGCCGCCTACCGGATGAAACAATCCGTATTTATGCTCCATATAGGATAAAATCGTAAAGGTGCCCGGACATTCCCACGGCGACATTCCTAAATATTTCGCTTGGAATGTAAAGGCGTATTTGAGCCGCTCGTCCTTAAAATATTTGGATAAACGGTTATACACCGTATCCGTCGCATGAAGGCTAGGCAGCGCTGCTAGCACATCGCGGGCCATATAATCGCGGGGCTTGCTGAAAGGACGCTGCAGCAGCGGCGACACGCGGCCAAACTTGATCTCCTCATCGCGCATAAACCGTCTATAGCCTGCTCCGTCTCCGGGAAACAGCCGTTCAATTTCTGCATGCGTCTGTTCCATATTACGAGAAGGCTCGAACGCCGAATCTCCGAACTTCAATCGGTACAGCGGGTCCAGCTCAATCAGTTCCACGTAATCTGCAAGCTTTCGGTTCACTGCCGTAAACAATTCCTCCAGCAAATGAGGCATCATAAAAAAGGTTGGGCCGCGGTCAAACTTAAAATCGCCCACCTGCAGCAGCGAAGTCCGCCCCCCAATGTACGGCTGCTTCTCCAGCACCGTAACTTTATAGCCTTGACCTGCTAGCAGCATGGCGGCAGCAAGTCCTCCTGGTCCGGCGCCTACAATGGCAACATGCCTTGTCTTCATTTATAGTCTCTTCCTTCCCATGCTAGAATCAGCTTTCTCTATATGCCCCTCATAGGCGCTCGCCCATGCAAATTCGCCTGAGCCGCAGCCGGTTATATCGCAAAATCGCTATAAACGGCAAATTGGCCGCCAGCGCGTAGCCTACCATTAAATAGCCATACAACGGCTCGTTCCAGATGAAAAATAACGGAGCAGGCACGATGGACAGCCAATGCGCCCATTCCCCTCTAAGCGTTTCCCCATGGTACTCCTGGTAATAGGCCTTGCCTCGACGAGCAAGCCTTTTTTTCTGGAATCCCTTGCGGACTAAAAAGCTGCCATCCGGCATGCGATCCTTCCAGACACGGATGAAGAGCACCTGCTCGTGAAAGCGCTCCTCGCCGCTTTTACCAGGCTGCTTCGGCCTTGTTCCTCGCTCGAAGCGCCACTTCCCTTTGCTGCTGCGCCCCGTTTCAAGGCTTCGCCCGCCTGCAACTGCAAACCAGCGCTGCGGCAGGCTCGCGAGCAAATAGGAAACACCGAGATGAACGATCAGCCATCCGCCTATATTCAGAGCGAGGACAGCCAGCGGTTGCAATGCCTGCATGCTCATAGCTTGCCTCGTTCCCGTCTGCCGATGGATACGACTCGCCCTCTCCAAGCCACCTTCCGCCTAATAAAGGTCGAGAACAGCGAATAGACGAAAAATAGCATAAACAAACCGAGTGGAAGAGGGTACAGCAGCGCTGTCCACCACTTAAAGCTCCCCACATTGCGCAGCCACAGCGCCAGCTGCAAGCTATACGCCGCATAGCTTGCGATGCCTATACTCAACAGCCAATAATCCGCTTCAACCTGTCCCGCAAGCGAAGAAAGCATAAGGGATACAGCTGATACGGCTCCGGCCAGCCAGAGCGATACGGCACAAGCTACGAAAGGTGCGGTCGATGCAGCGCCTGCTGCGAAGCTTTTGCTCCAGCCCCGGAACATGCTGCTCAAACCGTCCGGATACATGCGAAAGGCAATTCGGCCATAACCCATAAAATTGGACACCGGCATTTGATCGGAGCTAAAAGCTCGTCCCAGCTCGAAATGCTCCAATACTTTGCCGCGCACAGCCTCATGCCCGCCGATGCGAAAATAGTCATCCCGGCGGCATATGAGGCAAGGCCCAAACGCCCCAGCCCGGCTGTCGCCGTCGCCAACTGAAGCGACGACGATAAGATTAAAGAAAGCTGACAGCTGCTCGTAAGCTCGCTCCATACGGTGGTAAGGCTGCACCGATACGAGGCCACCGGCCTCCTTCTGGCTAGCGGCTAGCAGCTGCAGAGCATCATTTTCCAGCTCCACATCAGCATCCAGAAAAACCAGCAGCTCGCCATGTGCCGATTTGGCGCCCGTCCAGCAGGCCCAGCTTTTGCCGACCCAGCCCTCCGGCAGCTTCTCAGCCCTAATGACAGTAGCGCCATTCGCGGCAGCAAGGCTTGCCGTTGCATCCTCTGAGCCATCATCGACAACGATAACTTCCACACCCGGCAGCTTCTGCTGTCCTAAGGAATGCAGCAGCTTGCCAATATTAGCAGCTTCATTGCGCGCAGGAATAATGACGGAGAGAGAAATCGGAGCAGCGTTATTTTTCATGCTCGCTCCATGGGCACCCTTTGCCCCAGCCCATTCAGGCTCGTCTAGAACGTCCCATTCCGGCAGCCGGCTTACCCGATTTTGCAGCAGCCACCCGCATAACCAGCCAAAAACGGCCCAAATCATCGAGAGGCTCATCGCTTCCCCTTCTTTCTCCCGTACATATAGCCAATGGCCTGCTTTAGCCCGCTGAAAGCCTGCTCCCGATAAGGAAACCAATTGATTTGCGAGCTTCTGCGTCCAGCATTCACCATGATCGACTTCGAGCGGCAAAAGGCGCGCAGCCCTTCTTCGCCATGCGCACGGCCGAAGCCGCTCGCCTTCACCCCGCCAAAAGGCAGGTGCATGTTGCCAATATGACGTACAACATCATTTATGGAGCAGCTTCCCGTTTCCAGCTGAGCTGCCAGCGCAAGCCCCTTTTTCCGATTCGCGGTAAAAATGCTTGCGCTAAGCCCATAAGGCGAAGCATTAGACAGCCGAATGACTTCCGCCTCTGACTGAAAGGCCATAACGGGCAGCAGCGGGCCGAAAATTTCCTCCTGCATAAGCTGCATCTCCTCCGTCACTCCGGTCAGTACCGTCGGCGGAAACAGCGGCGGCTCCGCTCCGGGCAGCAGCCCTCCTGCGGCGATGCTGGCGCCTTTGGCTACAGCATCGTCCAGCAGGCGTTTCACTTTAAACCAGCCTTCTTCCGTGCCTAATGCGCCTAGCTCTGACCAGGAACCGCCTTCGGCCTGCCTGAGCTCCTGCGTATAAGCGACGACCGCAGCCAGAAAAGACGCATAAACACTTTCGTGTACGTAAACCCGTTCCACACTAATACATACTTGGCCGCTGTGTAAAAAAGCACCCCATACTGCCGCGCGAGCAGCCCGCTCTACATGGGCATCCGCACACACAATCAGCGGGTCCTTGCCGCCAAGCTCCAGCACGCAAGGAATGAGCAGCGCCCCTGCCCGCGCCAGCACGCTGCGCCCGGCCGCCTCGCTTCCGGTAAACCAGAGCTTGTCAGGACGTGCATCAATTAAGCGCTCGGCTTCCCTCTTCCCGCCTTCAATCAGTTGAATGACACCTGCTGGAAATTCAGCCTCCTCGATTAGAGCAGCGATACGCTTGCTCAGCAGCGGCAGCTTCTCCGATGGCTTGAGCAGCACCGTATTGCCTACCGCAGCTGCCGCAAGTGCAGGAATGAGCGTTAATTGAAGCGGAAAATTCCACGGCGCAATGATGGCCGCAACGCCGCAAGGCTCGTATGTAATATGCGAGGAGGAGCCAGCGAGCCAGAGCGGTGTGCGAACGCGGCGGGAACGCAGCAGCTTCGCCGTATTTTTTTCATAATAAGAAATAGCTTGAATGACAGTGAGCAAATCCGTCGTCAGCGCATCCATTGGCGTCTTGCCAGCCTCTTGGCCCAGCAGCGCAATCCACTCGTCCAAATCACGGACGAGCAGCTGGCGCACCGAACGGATATGCCGAATTCTGCCCTGCACAGGCAGCTCCCTCCAGCTCGAAGCAGCAGCGCGGGCAGCGAACATTTCCTTCATCCTTCCATCCCTCCAGCAGGAGCCGCCTTTATACCATTGGAAAATGAGCCTAGCAGGTTTTAATTCGCCAATAATGGGCAACACCTTAAATACAGGCCCTCACCTGCTAGATTTATAGCTATCTAATCATTAATTAACCCTACGGTATATTATAAAACATCTTTTTCGTTTATATAACTATTTTTTTAAAAAAATTACGTTTGGCTTTAGTAAAAAGGGAGGCAGAAACGATCGATGAGTAAAAAAATCGTAGTAATTGGCGGAGGCTTAGGTGGCCTGTCGGCCGCCATCAGACTAACGGTTGACGGCAATCGCGTCACCGTCCTGGAGCAGCAGGAGCGCGTTGGCGGCAAGCTGAACATCCGCTCGGGCGAAGGCTTTCATTTTGATACGGGCCCGTCCATTTTGACGATGCCTTGGGTGCTGGAGCAGCTGTTCGCTAGTGCAGGAAGACGGCTGGAGGACTATATGACGCTGGAGCGGGTTGAGCCGCAGTGGCGGACTTTTTTCGAGGATGGATCGCAGCTCGACGTGACCGGAGATCTGCCGATGATGCTGGAGCAGCTCAGCAGCGTATCGCGTGAGGATGCCAAGGGTTTTCTGGCTTATTTGCAATACTGCCAGCAAATGTATGAGCTCAGCATGAAAAGCGTGTATGGCAAAAGCCTCAGCGGCTTGCAGGATTTGCGGGGGCAGCACAGCATGAAGGAGCTGCTGGCTATGGACCCGCTTCGCACGATGCATCAGAGCACGAGCCGCTTTTTCAAGGATAAGCGATTGCGCCAGCTGTTTGATTTTTTCATTATGTATATTGGGTCCTCGCCCTATGCAGCTCCAGCGGTGCTTTCTCAGCTCATCCATGTGCAGCTTGGTCTAGGCATTTATTACGTCAAGGGCGGCATGTACAATATTGCGCTTGGCATGCTGAAGCTGCTGGGCGAGCTTGGCGCGGAGGTTCGGACGAACACGCCTGTCGCAGCGATCAATACACTGGGTAAGGCGGCAACGGGCGTTACACTTGCGGATGGCACCGTGCTCAACGCCGATCTCATCGTTTCGAACTTGGAAGCCATTCCGACCCATCGCAAGCTGCTCGGCCACCATCCCGGCGCTGCCGCGGCGGCAGGCGGCATGAGGAAATATGCTCCTACCGTATCCGGCCTTGTGCTGCTGCTCGGTATCGACAAAACCTATGATCAGCTTCGCCATCACAATTTCCTGTTCTCGCGCAATCCAGAGCGGGAGTTCCAGGATGTGTTCGTCTCTGGCATTCCATCGCCTGATCCGACCGTCTACATTGGAGTGTCCAGCATTTCCGACTCGACGCAGGCACCTGAAGGACAGCAAAATTTATTCGTGCTGACCCATGTTCCCCCGCTTAAGCCCGGCGAGGACTGGGACATTTACAAAGAGACATATCGCGAGCTGGTGCTGGATAAGCTGGAGCGAATGGGACTGGATGACCTGCGCTCGCACATTACGTTCGAATACAGCTTTACGCCTAATGATCTGGAGCAGCTTTATGGAGCCAACGGCGGCTCCATCTATGGCGTTGTCACCGACCGCAAGCTGAACGGCGGCTTCAAAATTCCGAGCAAAAGCGAGCTGCTGGACAACTTGTATTTTGTCGGCGGCTCTACCCATCCCGGCGGCGGCGTGCCGATGGTTACGTTGTCGGGTCAGTTGACGGCTGACCTGATTAAAGAGCGGGCGGATAGCCGCTCTGGGGGCAGGACAACAGCTGGGTAGGATTTTAGTTTTAGAGTTAGAGTTAGAGTTAGAGTTAGAGTTAGAGTTAACCTTCGAACCTCGCAAACGAGGGGCGAAGGGAACGCGTGAGGGGTTTATGCTAAACGGATCAGCTTCGATTTTAATAGCGTATTGGCTAAAAGGGGCCGGCTGAACTTTCGCGGACACAGCAGTCGTTATTTCCTCCAAATGTCGTGATTGGAGAGGCTGGCGGACACAGAATCCGCTAAGGGCTCCCGAATCGCCTTTTTATCGCGATGATTAAGGAAATAAGCGATTTCCAGTCCGCTCACCTGCCAAAATGGGCAAAAACGCTTCGTTAGCGGAACGTCAGTCCGCCAAAAGCGCGAGCACCTCCTATCCATACTGCCTCAAAGTCAGAGATATTCTCTTTTTCGTTAACCTCGGATCGTCAAGCTGCACGAGCATTAAATTAATATACAAATAAGGTATTGACCTAGTGAAAATTTCTGGGGCGATACCTTTTTTTCGGGAGGAATCTATTCTACTTGCTCTGCTAAATTTCCGCTTTAAGTGATACCTGCCTTTGGCTAAACGACAGAACGCTATGCGGGGAGTTACAACAGCAAAATCGACAACTAGCGGAGGAATGCAACTTTGAACGTCACCAATCTATCTGCCTATGCACAATCTGTGAAGGAGAGGAGACGATTATGGTTAAACCACCACGATATAAATGACAAAGTTGAGGTTGGAGCGGATACGCTGCAATTAAAAGGAAAGTCAAAATTCAAAATTAAGAAAGGAAAAATTTCATTGATTAAAGATTACTGTTGAGTAATTCACACGTTATTGAATTAACTGGTAAGGATAGCGCAATTACAAATAGGCTACCAGCATCAGCGAAGATCGCGAAATAGATCCATTCCTCTAAAATTATGAAGTACCTAGACAAAATGAAGAGACCATAGCTCGTCGCTATGGTCTCTTTCAGCAGTTAGTAAAATTACGAATTACGAAATTCGCCTCACTCACTTCAACTGTCCTTCAAGGCCTACCACTGAACCGTTTGATTGCTTCCTCGGTCACCGGCGTGAAGAGGTTAACAAGATTGCCGTCAGGATCGCGAAACAGCACAGCACGATTCCCCCACGGCATTGTGGTAGGTTCCTTTACCCACTCATCGACAAACGGCTTCAAGCGCTCGTATTCGGCATCGACATTGTGGACGTGGAACTCGATGATGACAGTGTGATTGTTGGCCGCCACAGCGGAACCAGCGCCGAACAGTTGCACCGTTTGGGAGTGGCCGATCGCCAGGGTGCACGATGGCATAACGAGTTCGGCAAAGACAGGCGCAGGGCGTTCCGCCGAAACACCCGTGATTTTCTCATAGAACTCGACGAGACGATCCACGTCATCAGTAATGATGCGTACAGAAGCAAAATTCACGAGATACCATCCTTCCTACAATAAGTGATACAATACCGTATATATCATTTTGGACCAAAAATGCTTCGCATTTACTCCTGCTCCTTTACGATTAATTACTCCGACTATACAAAAACACTACTGACAACAGTATGTCAGTAGTGTTTTATGAAGAAACCAAAGGAAAAGAGTGATAGGACCGAACTTTATTGAGGGTGGTTGTTCACCTATCTCATTTTTCCCGAAAAAGCTCAGTCAAACTGCTAGTTTTCTCAAAACAGCATAAAAAGACCCTTATGCCTCCACACTACCGGCATAAGGGCCTTCCTTCTAATCCTTTTTTATCACAATTTATTATTTATTTTCCTACAGCTTAAACCCCACCGTCACAATCTCACAAGGACCAACCGCCAAAGCCGCTCCCTGCTCCGCACTCACTTCAATCGCTTCCCCCACGCGCTCCAGCACATCGCTCTTATACAGCTGCTTGAACGCATCAGCGTTACCGCCACCAAAGCCAACATTCGACAAGCTAAGCTCTGCCGCCTGCTGCTTCATATTAAACCAGCGCAGTACAGCATCGCCGGACTGCTGGCTTACTTTCAGCGAGGAGAATGCAATGCTGTCGCCTTCCCAAGCAAACAATCCGCCAACTGGTGCAAGCACGCCTGCATGAACCGCAGTCTGGCTCGCCGTCCAAGGCACTTGGAACTGATACGCCTGCGCATAAGCACCTGATGAAGCACCATCGCCGTTATGCGGAATAATCGACAACCGGAAGCTTTGCTCGCCTAGACATTGTGCTTCTGGAGTCGGGAATACGCCCCAGTCGCCAAGCTCGGACACCGAACGAAGCAGCGTAACGGCAATCGTATTGCGGCCATCGCGCAGCACCTCGTATTCGTTCAAGCCAAGGTTCGCTACAACCAGTCCGCCCTGCTCGCCGCTCACATCAACAAAAGCTTGCTGATGCTGGGTATTGCTCGGGTTTTCCCACTCTGCCGAAGGCTCATTGTCACGCACAGCAACTTCAAAAATCGAATCCACATGATGAACCGCCGTCTCTACATCCGTCGGGAACAGCACGCGCACGCGATGATCCTTCGCCTGATTGTTAAACGAAGCTTGCCAGTCCAGACTTCTGGAGCTGCTGGAAAGTGCTATAACCGTCTTAATCGTCAAAGGCACCATGTCGGAAGCACGCTGCGCTTTACGCTCAGGGTAATAAACAGCCTCCTGCTTCTCAATCTCAAACGTTTCATCCGCCGATGCCGGAACCGCCCATTCATGGACGATTTCAAAAGCTGTACGGTAAGCGTTTTGCTCCACCAGACGAATCGCGGCTTTCAAGCCTTGCGTCGTAAGCGCCTGCTCGCCATCCGGCTGCTTGTACATATATTCGTTGCCAATGTCGCCTGTGTTCTCATAGACGCCCAAACCACGATACACTTGACCGCTGTGCTTGTCCGTCAAATCGAACGAGCCATCTTCTCCAATGGAGACATGCAGCCATTCATTTTCCAACACGGCCGAATCCGCAAGCTGATTCGCTGAACTCGCAGTCGCTTCGCCAGCCAACGCTGCATCTGCTCCAGCACCATTACGAACCCATGCATAGGACGACAGTCCAAGCGCTGGCACGTTCACCGCATCAAACGTCAGCTTAACTCGGCGGCACATATAAGGCTGGCGGAACTTGTCATCAGGCAAGTCGTAGCCAAATTGCAGCCCCAAATCCTCTACAGAGCAAGCAACCGCTGCGCCGTTATGATCTACAAGCACTCTGCCCGAAATATCTACGGCATTCATCCGGCGATTAACCTCTGGAAGCGGCAAGCCTTCACGGAAGTACAGACGCTCAACATCAAGCTCAATTTCAACAACGCCGCTGCGATTCCAGCCTGTCGTGTTATAAACAACGAACGGCAGCGCTGCTTGGCCGTACGAAGCGAATACCGATGTATCCACCGCTTCGGCAATCGCCTGCGTGCTATCCGCTACAATTGTCTCTGCCACATGGCGGCTCTTGTCAAAACGAGTGACCATCTCGCGGTGAACCTCATCCACACTGCAGCCGCAAATGCTGTCATGCGGATGGTTTTGCATCAATGTCTTCCATGCATAAGTAAACAGATGATGCGGGTATTCCTGTCCAAGCTTGTGCGCAATGGTCGCAAGCGGCTCGGCTACCTTCTCGAGCATCGCTTGGCCAAGCTGATTCATTTGCTTCAAATAAACACGAGCCGAAGCCGTGTTCACAAGCGTAGACCAGCCATCCGTACGTTGGCTGCGCAGCTCGCCCTTCACGACCGAAAGCTCGCGGTCAAGTCCGCTGTTTACCGCTGCCAAATAATCTTCAAAGTTGGAGTGGATAAAATCCGTATCCGGGTACAGCTTTCTTGCTGTCGCCAGCGCCGCAGACAAATCCTGCTGGATAGGCTGATGATCACAGCCGTTCATGAACAGCAGCTCGCCAGTAGCCGCATACTTCTCGGCTTCCTCCAGCTTTTTGTCCCAATAGATTTTCGCCTCTTGCTCATCTACCGGAACTTCCATGCCGTTGCAATACCAGTTGGCAAAAAGAATGCCCAGCACGCGCGAGCCGTCAGGACCTTCCCATTGCAGCTCGGAGAACGAGGATTCATAGTTAGAATCTGCTACCGTATTGTTAAAGCCAGTCGGCTTCACGCCTCTGCCAAATACCGCATTATCAATGCCGGCTTGACGCAAAATTTGCGGCGCCTGCCCGATGTTGCCGAAGGTATCCGGGAAGTAGCCGACCTTGGCTATGATGCCGTAACGGCTCGCATCCTGATGTCCCAGCTGCAAATTGCGCAAATTCGCTTCGCTGCTCGTCAGGAAGGCATCCTGCAAAATGTACCAAGGGCCGATCGGAATACGTCCTTCTTTAATATATTTTTCAAGGCGTTCCCGATTTTCCGGGCGTACCTGCAAATAATCCTCGAGAATGATCGTCTGGCCGTCCAAATAAAAGCTTTTGAAATCGGGGTCCGTATCCAGCGTATGAAGCAGCGTATCCATTAGCTTCACAAGGAGCACATGATGCTTCTCATACGGCAAATACCATTCGCGATCCCAATGTGTGTGGGAAATAATGTGGGCTTTTCTTTTAGAAGCCATTACTGCGCACCTCTTCTTTCTTCATGTTGATTGGGCAGCGAAACCGCTACCTCTACTTGATGCGGGCGATAGACAGCCAGCAGCTTCCCGCTTGCATCCGTTGCGAACAGCACAGAACGTTCCTTTTCCAGTGAAAAAGCGTACCGCCCTCCCGTCGCCGGGTCTTGTACTTCAATGTTGGCATCGAATCCGGATTCGGATACGAATACGAACAGCGCGCCGCTCTTAAATGTAAGCTTACGCCCATAAACGCCAGGCAGCTGGCCGCCTTGCAGCCAATTCAGCTCCTGCTCGCAGCCGGCCGAGGCAAGCGCATAGCGATACAGCTCCTTAATCGGCTCCGTACGCTCGTTCAGCTCCAGCGGCAGCGGACTCCATAACAGGCGTCCTTTGCCTACAGCCAGCTCAACGAGCTCGTCGCCAGCGCTTGCTGCTCGGTGAACAGCGGTAGCAGCACTGGCAGCCGCTTCACTCGCAGCAGCGCCGCCAATTAGAACCTCTTTCCATACCTCAGCTATGCGGCGATTGCCGTAAGATACAGGGAAAGTGGCTTCGCCAATGCGCAGCTGTTCCTCGCGCTGCACGTTGCGGAGCTCAAGCTGGCCGAGCAGCTCCGAGCAGCGATCGCTCGCTTTCCAGTAAGCGTCTAGGCCAATCGGTCCCATCCATAATAACGTAACGCCCGCCCGCTCTACAAGTGCAATAAGACGACCAAAGGCCGCATCATCCCAGTTATGCGCACTTGGCACAATGAGAAGCTTCGGCGGATTCGCCTCCAGCTCCTGCAAATGATATTCCGAAGCGCCGCGGAATGGCGTATTCAGCTCATAAGCAAGCACCCGCGTGGCTCGTGTTGTCGCATCAAACGCCAACTTACGATTGGAGAAGTCGTTGGAATACGGGAACAATACCGCCGTATCCTCCAGCTTGCGATCCTCGAATAAATCTCGGATTTGCTCCATAAAGCTGCCAAAATCATACGATACATCCGCTTCCGGTTTTTCCGTTCCATCCGCCCGCAGTGCGCCGATATGAGATTCATTGGCATTGTCCATATAGAAGTTTGTATTCCAGATCCACTGCACGGCACCTGCGCCGCCTGTCGCAAAAGCATACGCATATTTGCGCTCCAGCAAGCTGTGAAGCTCCGTTTCCGAGCGCTTCGCTCTGCCATCTGGCGTCTCCACATACATAATGCCGGTTTCCTGCACGACATTCGGTTTGTTTGCTGTTTTGGCAAACAAGCTGTCCCATACGAGATTGTCGTTCAGCCACCAGGAGTGAACCGTTGTATAATCAGCGGCTTCCTCGTAGAAAAACGGCGAAGGACGCTGTGCGCCAAGCGCCTCATCCTGACCGACCGTTACCATATGGTCTGGACATTCGTCTTTAATCGCCTCATACAGCTGCTTCGCCCAGCGATTGTGCATATCCATCGAGAACAGCACATAATCGAGCCAGCGCGTGCCATTTTTCCCCTGGTGCATGTCCTGCACATCGAAGTTGATTTCTTCTGGCTCCGGCGGCACAGCCGCTTCATAGCTTGGCAGCTGCTCCGGTGACATATTCCACAGCTCTTGAAGCCGCTCAAGCGATCCGTGGCGCTGTTTCAGCCATGCGGTATACGCCTTCTGTTCAAAAGGGTCGCGCGCCGAACGAGGCCCATTCGAGAAAATCCGCAGCGGATCAAACATCGATGGCTCATTGATCAAATCCCAGTCGACATTCATCGTCTGCTTGTGGCGGGAAACGATAGCGCGCACGAAACGCTTCTGGGCCTCTACGCTGCGCGGATCAAGATAAGGGTTTAGCCCTTCCCATGTTTCCGGCGTAAAGGAGAAGAACGTAAAGGTCACCTGCAAATCGTGACGCTTCGCCGTCAGCAGAAAAGCATCGATCGAACGCAGCGCCTCCTCGGACACATGGCCGTCAACCTGCATCACATTGCGGTATGCCGTCCAAATGCCTGTACGAATCCAGTTGATGCCGGCTTTGCGCATTTGCGCCATGTCACGGTCCCATACCGAAGCATTCGGCAGAAACAGAAACTTCCGTGCCACATCCGACGTCATATACGTCATGCCAACAACAGGCAGCGGACGCCCGTCCTTCTGAAAATAATCCCGTCCGCTCGTCACCGGGCTTCCCTCTGTGAGCAGCTCCTGATCAAAGCCCCAGAAGCCTTGGCGCAAAATACGCACCTCGCCCGACGTCGATTCCGCTCGGCATACGACCTTATAGTAGCCGCTTTGCAGCTCAAGAGGCACGGGCAGCCTTAGAATCTGCTGCTGCTTGCCCGCCTTCTGCTGCAGGCTACAAGTCCATTTCTGCTGCGAGTTTTCATGCTCAACCGTTATAGCAAAATCCCACTCCGCCGCCGTGTACAGGTCGGCCTGTCCATCGACAGCAGCTTCCTGCTCTGCACGCTCATAAGCAGATGACTCACATCCACCTGCAAGCTCTTGGCGAAGCTGCTGCACCTGCAGCGTCAGCATAGCCCGCTCGCCCGGCTCAAAGGAAGCATAGTTCGGCTTCAGCCACAGCTCCGTTACGCCAGCGGCACAAAAAGCTGCCCAGCGCCCTAGCTCAGCTGCTCCGCCTTCCAGCCAGAACGCCTTCGTCAGCGGCTGGTTAACGAACATCCAGCGCGCGCCTGCGAAAATCCCCTTCGTATTTTCCCAAAGTACGACAGGCGCAGCTACTTCGCGCCCCTTGGAAGAAATCCCCTTCAGCAGCGGGTAGATATGGGCATCCATTGGGCCGGCAGAGCCCATTTGATGCGGCAAATCGCTGCTTTTTGTTACATGCGGCACAAGATTCCAGGTTGGCGTCACGCTAAACAGCGCTTCCTTGCCTGCCAGCAGCGGAAGATCCTCTGCTGCTGCAAGCGCAGCTACCGGAGCAGCGGCGACTGGCAGCATTTCATGAATATGAAGCTCGCGGTGATAGGCTGTCTGCTCCGACTCCACCTGCCACTCGCCTGTTTCGCTGCGGCGAACAGGGCGCTTGAACGGCGCGCCGCCCAAGCTAATCAAGCTGCCGCCGCGCCGTAAATAGCCGATAATCGCGCTCCACGCTTGTTTTGGAAAATAAGGGGCATGCATATTAATGAAGCAGCCTTCCTTCGCGGCGCCAAGCGCATCCGCAAGCTCGTCTGCCCGGACAACGCGGCCTGCTCCTGCGAGCAGACCATCTAATTGGGCAGAAGGTTCCGAGGCTATCGGAAAGGACGGATCATAAAAGATGATGGCATGCTGCTTGCTCATAGCAATCCATCCTTCATCGCCCGATAAACGAGCTGCGAGAACAAGCTGTTCGACCAAGCAAACCATTTTCGCGTAAAGATGGCTGGATCATCCGAATGGAAGCCTTCATGCATAAAGCCGGTATCGGCATCAGTCGCTTCCAGCAGGGCAATCATGGCCAGCTTCTCTTCATCATTATTCGCGGTAATGCCCTGCATCGAAAGTGCCATATGCCAAATATAGCCTGGCGGCGTATGCGGGCTTCCGATGCCTTTGGCGATTTTCCCTTCATAATAAAAAGGATTTTCCTTGCTAAGCGCGAATTTGCGCGTATTCTGGTAAATCGGATCGTCAGCGGTCGTGTAGCCCAAATAAGTAATCGAGAGCAAGCCCGGAGTTCCTGCATCATCCATCAAGCAATAGTTGCCGAAGCCGTCCGTCTCATAAGCATAAATAGGGCCAAACTCCGGGTGACGGTAAATGCCGTACAGCTGAATGCCATGCTCGACATCATCTTCAAGCTGCTTAAGCTCCTTCACAAAATCCATATCGCGGAATACCCACTCGGCCATTTCTCTCATCTGCCGCAGCGTTACAACCGCGAACATATTTGCTGGAATGTTGTAATGGAAGTCGCAAGCGTCATCGCTCGGACGGAAGCCCGACCAGATCATTCCGGTATAATTTACCGGCATACCCATTCCGCTATTGCGCAGTGAATCGGTAGGAATCCCATTGTCCCTTACAAAACGGTAAGGGGAAAGCTCGAAGTGGCGCTGCTCGGTTTTCCAAAGCTCCACGATGCGGCGCATCGCTGCCTTAAAGCCGGAGTCAAAAATATCGGTCAGCTCCGTTTCTTTCCAATACGCATAAGCAAGGCGCATCGAGAAGCAGATCGAATCCAGCTCAAACTTGCGCTCCCATACCCACGGCGACATATCCGTCTCATCCGTCGTGTTCCAGTGCCAATCATTGGCCGATTCATTAAAGGCGTTCGCATAAGGATCAATCTGGATGTTGGCCATATGGCGCTTGATCAAGCCGCTAATCACACGCTGCAAGTCTGCATCATTTTTCGCCAGCGGCACATAATGAATGACCTGCTCAACCGAGTCGCGCAGCCACATCGCGGGAATATCTCCTGTAATGATAAAGGTTGTGCCATCGTCCATTTTTTTCGTCGTCGTTTCCAGTGTGTTCGGGAAACAGTTTTTGAACAGCTGAAGCAGCTTCGGGCGGTGCGCCAGCTTCTGCTCTGCTTCTTCTAATACCTGCTGAACCGCTTGCGGCAGAGCAAGCTCTGGCAGCGGAATTTTTGGCAATCTGAATTGTTCCATAGTGGGTGTAGCTCCTTTGACTATTATTTATTCTTTAACAGCGCCTACCGTCAGACCTTGAATGAAATAACGTTGGAAGAACGGATATGCGAACACGATCGGGCCGGTTGCCAGCACAACCATCGCCATCCGCGACGTATCCTGCGGCATCGATTGCAGAACGCCTACGCTTAGCGAAGCGTTTTGTGAATTTTTCATAATAAATTGCATGCTGTTTTCGATCCGCATCAGCATCGATTGCAGCGGCACCAAATTAGGCGAATCAATATACAAGAGCGCATTGAACCAGTCATTCCAGTAGCCGAGCGTACAGAACAGGGCAATGGTAGCAAGACCAGGCAGCGACAAAGGCAGTACGAGGCGGAAGAAGATGCCGAACTCTCCGGCGCCGTCGATTTTGCCTGATTCAATAATGGCATCCGGCACCATCGTCGAGAAAAACGTCCGCAGGATCATAATGTAAAAGGCATTAACTGCTAGCGGCAAAATGAGTGCCCATAAGGAATCCTTAAGCCCCAGCAGCTGCGTCATAACGATATAAGTAGGTACAAGGCCACCATTGAACAGCATCGTGAAAAAGGCAAAAAAGGCGAAAAAGTTGCGATACTTAAAGTTGCGCCGCGATATCGCATAAGCGAACAAAGCGGAGCATACGACACCGATAATCGTGCCTACAATTGTAATCGTAATCGTCACGCCATAGGAGCGGAGCAGTTGGTCGCCTGCCTTGAATAAATAGCGGTAAGCCTCCACACTCCATTTTTCCGGAATAATTTGATAACCATTGCTTGCTAGCGTCGCCTCATCCGTGAACGAAATAATCGTCACGAAGAGGAAAGGAAATACGCATAACAAGGCAAAAATGCCAGCCACGGCATGAAAAATAAAATTCCACGCTGGCGAGAGCTTATGAAAATCACGGCTCTTAATCGTTCCAACAGACACAGCCGTTTCCCCCTTTTGTTTTGGACTTCTGTTCCTAGAAAATTCAATAAACAAGCTTGCTGACATCCATCCTAAAACAATGCGTTGTCTTTATTAAACTTGCGCACGATGCCATTGGATGTAATAACCAGAATGAAGCCGATAATCGACTGGTACAAGCCCGCAGCCGTTGTCATGCCGATCTCACCCGTGGACTTTAGCCCGCGGTAAACATAAGTGTCGATAACGTTCGTTACGCTGTAGAGCGTACCCGAATCGCGCGGTACTTGGAAGAAGAGACCAAAATCGGCATAGAAAATTTTCCCGATCGCCAGCAGCGTCAGAATCGTCATGAGCGGCATCAGCATCGGCAGCGTTACATTGCGAATTTGCTGCCATTTGTTGGCCCCGTCAATCATCGCCGCTTCATAAAGCGACTTGTCGATCCCCATAATAGCGGCCAAATAGATGACGCTGTTATAGCCGACCGATTTCCATAGGAAAACGACGACAATCATAACCGGCCAATAACCCGGGCTCGAATACCAGTTGACCGGGTCCATGCCCAGCATCTCGGCGATTTGGTTGAACACCCCTCTGTCCAAGCTCAGAAAGCTGTAGACGAAGTAGCCCACGATAACCCACGATAGAAAATAAGGTAAAAACATGCCCGTTTGATAAAGCTTAGCGAGCCGCTTGTTCGTAATTTCAGCAAGCATAATCGCCATTGCTACCGCAATGACAAGGCCCAGCACAATAAACACGACATTGTAAAGCACCGTATTGCGGGTAATGATGTAGGCATCATTCGTACTGAACAGAAATTTGAAGTTTTGAAAGCCTACCCATTTGCTCTCAATAATGCTGGCTAGAAAGCCATCGCGGCTGTAGCGGTATTCCTTGAAGGCAATAATCATGCCCGCCATCGGCAGGTAGGAAAATAGAATAAACCACGCTGTAGCTGGAAGCACCATTAGCAGCATGGCGGTATTTTTGTTCATATCCTTGAAAAAACGTCCTATAGCTCCCAATTTCTTCACCTCTTCGCAGTCGGATTAATGAGAGAAGGCATGAAGCGAATACGATCCATTCGCCCCACGCCTTCCGCTTTACTTGCCGTTCGCGGCTCTCCACTCATCAAGCTGGCGCTGCGCTTCCACAATAATTTTATCCAGGCCTGCCGCTTTAAACTTCTCATTGGCACGCGGCAAATAAACTTCAGGGTCAACCGTACCGGTCATTAGAGCTGCCCAGTACTCTTCTTTAACGTTTTGTACGGAAGCAATTTCTGTTGTCACTTTCGATGTATCAAAGTTGAAACCCAGCAGCGGTGCTACTGTACCCGCATCATTAAATTTCTTGAATTCTTCCCATTTGTTCGTCGGGTCTGTCGTATTCAAATACGTAATCATCAGATTGCCGAGCGAGAAGGTTGGCATATCGTAGTTTTTCGACTCGTCGAGATTTTCCATGACGGTGTCGCTCACTTTTTTGTAATGCACATCTTCAATACCGGAATCGATCATATTGCGCAGAACAGGGTCCGTATTAAGCAGGTTCAGAAACTCCATCGCTTTTTCTGGGTAAGCGGAGTTAGCGGAAATGGCCTGCATCGAGCCCATAACCGACCAGTTGTAAATGAGCGCATCGCTCGCTGGCGTCGATACAACCGGGTAGCCGTAGCTCGCCGACCACAGATTGTCCGCGAACGGCTGCGAAGTCGCACGGTCCGCAAACCATTTGCCCGTCGTTTGCGCATCTGTCATGGAATCCATTGTTGCGGCTTCCGTCGGAATGTAGCCTGCTTTATAATATTTGTGCATCGTGCCGAGAATTTGCTTCATCTCAGGCGTGTCAAGCACGTTTACGATTTTGTAATCTGTCGTATCCAGCGCAACCGCCATTGGCAGCTTCTCAATAATGTAGTCGTATTTCACATACGGCATTTGGTTTTTATCCACCGCAAGCGCGTATACATCCGGTTCGTTTTCTTTAATCGTTTTCAGCAGCGGCTCTAGGCTTTCCAGCGTGTATACGCCGGACATGTCCAGGTTGTACTTGTCGAGCAGCTGTTTATTGAAGCGCCATACTTCTTGAGCTGGCAATTCTTTATTAGCTGGAATACCGTAGTTGTGGCCATCGACCTTGGAGCCTTCAAGGAAAGCTGGGTCTAGTGCACTAACGATGCCTTGGCCTTTTTCCTTCAGCAAATCATCGATTTGCAGGAAAGCGCCTTTTCTTGCATTTTGCACATAATCGAACGCCCATGACGCTGTAAACATAATATCAACCGGATCACCGGATGCTGTCATAACTTGCAGCTTCTGAGCGTAATCGCCCCAGTCCACCATGTTCATTTTAATCGTAACGCCAATTTTTTCAGCCGTGTATTTGCTCACTTCAGCCATAACCTTATCTACATCTTTTTGCGGTGTACCAATGGTGTACCAGATGAGCTCAACCGGCTTCTCGGCTGTTCCCGCTTCACCGCCGCTTTCGTTTTTACTTCCGCAAGCGCCAAGCACAAGCGATGCTACCATCAGCAAGGCAAGCAGCGGCATAAATCTTTTTCTCTTGTTACTCATTTTGTTTCCTCCCCAATCTATGTTCTGTACTCTATGTTTTAAATTAACGGATACGGCAATTTTCATATAGACCACAAACTAAAGGTATGATGTACAAATTAAAGAAAAAAACTACTCCATCCTGCGATTAGAGTAGTCCCTTGTATTCAGTCGGGGAAATTCCGACGTATTTCTTAAATTGTTTGTAGAAATAGCCTGTCTCCCAGTAGCCGACGGTTGCCGCAATTTCCTGCACCTTGAGCTGTGTCTCCTTCAACAGCTGCTGTGCTTTGCCGATTCGGTATTTATTTATATATTCGGTGAAGGTTTCATTCGTCTCCTTCTGGAACAGATGGCCGAGGTAAACCGGATGAATATTATATTGCTGGCTCAGCAGCTTAAGCGACAATGGCTGTGCATAATGCTCATGCACCTCGGTCAGCACCAATTGAATGACCGGGCTTTTCACATCCCTCAGCAGCGATTCCACCGTCAGGGCTGCTGCTTCCTTCACAACCGCCATCAGACCGTCAATCGAAGCAAGCTGCATAATTTTGGCGAAGCCCGCCTCATACAGCTCCGGCTGATCGGTCTGCTTAATCTCCTTGAGCTCCATCTTGAAGCGAATCATCAGCTCAATGGCCATACTTTGCATAAAAGCGGGCGTAATGCCTTCCCTAGCGTGGCAGCGCTCGAACTCCGCCTCAATCGCTTCATGCAGCTTCTCTATTTCCCTCGCTTTAATCAGTCTCGCAAAGGAGGGCCAATCGAGCGGTGCAGCAGCCTCATTTGCCGTCCCTGGCGGCCCTGCCTGCACAAGCAAATCGTAATCCAATATTTCGGGGTCATCATACAGCAGAAAATATTCCTGCGCTTTCTTCGCATTCGCGTAGCTGCGCGGCGCTGCTTCCCCCATTGGCTCGGCGCTGCCGATGGAGAGCCGCATGGCGCGCCTCGTCAGCTTCGGCTGCATGCTGCGCAGCTTTTCTATCGCCTCACGCTTGCCCTCCTCAGGCTCATCGAGCATAAATACGATGACCAAATCGCCATCAATATCGACAAACGGCAGCATCGACGAATCTTGCACAGCCAATCGCTGAGCAGCCTCATAGGCCGGTGATGCCGGCTCATCCGTACGTACTACAGCGGTAACGACATACGGTCGGTCGAGACTTAGCTGCAGCAGCTCCATTCGCTCCTGCAGCTCACTGGGCGCAATTCGTCCTGTCAGCCAGCGGTACAATATATTATCACGCAAAATACGAATATCGTATTCACTGAACAGCCGGTCCGCCTTGCTGGCATTCAGCTTGTCAATCGTGCCCGCGAGCGTTTCCTGCAGCTCGTCGAGATTAATCGGCTTGAGCAAATAGTTTTCGACGCCAAGCCTCAGACCCTCTTTTATATAATTAAATTCGTTATAGCCGCTTAGAATAATCACTTTCAGGTCCGGGCGGAATTTGCGCGCTTCCCGAATAAGAGTGAGCCCATCCATCGTCGGCATCGAAATATCGGTCAATAATATATCTGCGGGCAAATCCATCAAAGCTGCCAGCGCTTCCTGGCCATTTTCCGCGCTTCCGACGATTTCCAGGCCAAAGGCCGACCAGTCAATAATGTCATATAGTCCATCAATAATGAATGGCTCATCATCCACGATGAATACTCTATACATGCTCTGCCTCCTTGTCATAGGGAAAGGACAGCGTGACCGTCGTCCCATCTCCCTCTTTGCTGTCGATATCAAGCCCATATTCGCTTCCGTATAGCAATTGCAGCCGCTCATGCACGCTTCTAAGCCCGAAGGAGTCGCCTCCAGCTTCCTCTGGCAGTGCCAGCCTTTGCCGAATTTCTTCCAGCTGCTTGCTGCTGATGCCGCTGCCGTTATCGGCAATCGTCACCCAAATCCGCTCATACTTACGCCGCACGTCCACTTGAACTTCGTTGTCCATGCTGCGGGGCCGCAAGCCATGTACCACATAATTTTCGATTAGCGGCTGGAGCGCCATCCGCATCACCTGTTTGTCGCCAAGCCCTTCCTCACAGCTGATAGCATAGGAGAGCCTGTCCTTATAGCGGATGCGAAACAGCTCCAAATAAAGGCGCGCCGTTTCCAGCTCATCCTTTAAGGTATTGCTCCCCTTGGGCTGCACAAAGCTTTTGAACAGCACCGACAGGCTGTAAATCATCTCTCCCACATCCTTCGCCCCTTGCGAGACGGCCCGCATGCGAATAACCTCCAGCGTATTGTATAGAAAATGCGGATTGACCCGCGCCTGCAAAGCCGCAAGCTCCGTATGCTTCTGCTTGATTTCCGCCTTGTATACCGTGTCGATATGGCGGCTCAGCTCATCGAGCATATCATTAAAGCTGCGCGAAATTTGCCCCAGCTCGTCGCCTCGGTCATCCTGGATGCGCGCGGTCAGCTCGCCGCTTTCCACCTTGCGCATGAAGCGAATAATTTTATTCGTCCGTTTGGCAAAATTGACGACGGCGAGCGTCGGCACCAGCAGCACGACGGCAATGCACAGCGCGCTGATCAGCATAATCATCTGCTTCAGCCCGTGGGCCGCTGCCGCGACCTCCGCCTTCGGCGCTACACCGACGACGATAAAGCCCGCCTGATTTTGCGTCAGCGTCGTGACATAGGACTCCTGCTCCAGCATCGCCGTTCCATAGAGCGTATCCAATTTGTCCATATAGGGATAAACTTGCCCGTAATAGGTGTCCGAGGAATCGAACAGCACCTCTCCGGCTGGGTTCAGTACGACGATGTAGCCTTTAAGCTGACCCTCATAATTTTTCAGCACCTGCGTAATATTTTCCGATTTGAAGTAGACGAGCAATTGGCCTAGCCCTTTAAGCGTCTGCTTGTCATTAATCGGGAGCCGAAAGGCGTACAGCTCAGGATCGGTCTGCTCAATGGCGCGCCGCACCCAAATATTCGGAACGGATACGCGGGTGTCCTCCTGTGCCATCGCATCGGGAATAAAGGAACGTGAGGCGTTCGACGAAATCAGCTTCGTGACATGATTTTTCTTATACACATATAGAAACTGCCGATTCGAGCTGTACAGCAGCAAATTTTCGATATCCGGATCGTCCTCAAGCTTATTGTCAAAATAGTCCAGCCCTTTCGGCAGACTCGCACTCGCCTCATCCACATTTTGATCGAGCCTGAATTTCATATAGTCATCGAAGGGGTTTTGCAAAAAATAAGATAAATTCAGCGATAGCGGCTCATTGCGGTATACATCCACCATCATGGACTGGACGGAATCATATTTGCGGGTCATATAGCTGTTTACGCTATCCATCGCTTTTTTCTGATTTTCCAGCTCATTGCGAACGATCGATTGCGACATAAAATCATACATAAAATAAGCAAAGGTGACGATTGTGCCCGTCGTAATCAATACGAACAGCAAAATCATTTTCATAAAGAGATTATTTCGGACGTATTGATCGTACAGCCGCTGCAGCTTCATGGAAGGCTCCTTTCTTGCGCAGCACTTAGGAGCCTGCACATGCATTATAAGTTATTACTATACTCTGAGTGGCAAGGCATCGACAAGTACTGGGATGCAAAAGGGAATAGATGAATTTGCGTAAAACAAAAAGCAGCAGATGCTAGCGATATCCGCTTTCATGCTGCTGCTCTATCAAGGCATGCTCTTATGTACAGTGCGTAATGTCCGGTAAGGTCCGGTACGCTATGTATCCCAGGAAATCAGGGCCACATTATGAACTGCCCCGCTTTTGCGCTGCACAGCAAAAGTGTCCATTTGATGGGAAATCGCCATTTCCTGCAAAATGTCGCAAATCACCTGTGCGCGGCTGCGTTCCAGCTGCTTTCCGCCATGCATAGCCCGCAGCGGATGGGCAAAAGGCACCCCGATCGACTGTACAAGATAGACGCGCCTGCCGGCAGCATGGCTCATCTGGGCAAGGCTCTCCTTCATGTCGCGAATCCGGTAAAATGCATTGGCGCTGAACAGCACATCACAAGTGAGCCCCGATGCCTCTTCCCACTTCGTTCGTATCGCCTCCGGCACGGCTTGAGCCAAACCAGACTGCTCCCAATTTTTTGCTAGTATTGCATACATCGCCGCCGAAGGCTCCACGACGGTAAGCTTGCCGACATGTGGAGCAAGCAGCTGCGTAAATCCGCCTGTGCCAGGCCCCACTTCAATGAGTTCATCGTCGGCCCGTAAGCTTGCGATAACGCTGCCCATCAGTTCCGCCGTATACGGCGCAAGCGGATTGCGTTCATCATAGACAGGCGCATGCTGCTGCCAGTAGCTTTCCTCCTCGGCATCGTTGCTGACGCGGGAGTCGCTTTGGGCTGCCTGTTCCCAAGCCAGCGTCCAGTAGGCAGCTGGCGTCAAGCCGACTTCGCTGTACCATTTCATCATTTAATACATGCTCCTTTTCTTTTGCAGAGTCTGGCTTAAGCTGTATTACCTACCGCTTGAAGGCTTGAAAAGCATTCACCAGCTGCTGTGTATAAGGATGCTGCGGGCGCTCCATTATACACTCGCTCTCGTCAAGCTCAACGATACGTCCCTCTTTCATAACCCCGATTCGATCGCACATATGCCGCACCAGCTCCAAATCATGCGAAATAAACAAATAAGTCAGCCCAAATTCCTTGCGAATGCGCTGGAGCAGCTGGATGACCTGCGCCTGTACAGAAACGTCAAGCATCGACGTAGGCTCATCCAGTACAAGAAACTTTGGGTCCAGCATCAAGGCTCGAGCAATGACGATTCGCTGTATTTGGCCGCCGCTTACCTGATGTGGATACCGCGTCAGCACCTCCGCCCTCAGCCCGACAACGTCTATTAGCTCAAGTGCCTTTTCCATGGCTGCTGCCTTATTCATTAGTCGATGCAGCAGCACCGGCTCAAGCAGACTATCCAGCAGCGTCCGCCGAGGATTAAGCGCGGAGTGCGGATGCTGAAACATGATTTGCAGCTCCCGGCGCAGCGGCCTCATCTGCTTCATGGAATACCCGCTAATATCGGTTCCTTTATATAAAATACGGCCGCCATCAGCCGAAATCAGCTTTAGCAGCAGACGCGCAAGTGTCGACTTGCCGCTGCCGCTCTCCCCGACCAGCCCCAGCGACTCACCTTCAGCAATTTGAAAGGTTGCTGGCTCCACCGCCTGATGGCCTCTGCCTGTTAGCCAGTTGCTCCGATAGCGTTTGTGCAGCTCAATCATTTCAAGCATAAAGAAAACACCTCGCTTTGTGCTGGGAGACTGCTTGCGGGACGGCTGTAGGCAAGGCAGCTGTAGGCTGGGCGGCTGCTTGCTGACCCTCAGCCATGCCGCCTACTTGGTCAACTGGCTTATTCGTTATGTTGGTGTGAGCTGCCTTGTAAAAATCAGGCTGCTCGGCTTCGCAGCGTGGCATCGCTGAAGCACAGCGATCATAAAACTTGCAGCCAGCAGGCCTATCCGTCAAGCTCGGCGCTGTTCCAGCTATCGGAATCATGCCTCTGCTAGGCATCGATGCGATTAATCCGCGCGTATAAGGATGCATCGGCTGTGCAAACAGCTCCTTCGCTGGCCCCTGCTCAATGATTTGACCGGCATACATGACGCCCACTTCGTCGCAAAGCACCCGCGCTACATCCAGATCATGCGTGATGAGCAGCAGCGCCGCGCCTGTGCGCCGTGCCATATTTGCCAGCATTTCCGTCACCTGGATGCGGATTAGAGCATCGAGCCCTTTCGTCGGCTCATCGGCAATAAGCAATGACGGGCTTCCGGCAAGTCCCATTGCCGCCAGCACACGCTGCTTCATTCCGCCGCTTAGCTGAAAGGGGTAGCGCCGCAGCTGCTGCTCCGCATCCGGCATATTCATCGCATGCAGCAAACCAGCCGCCTCAGCGTTGACCTGCTTGTTCCCCGCTCTCCCGCCATAAGTGCGAATCGCCTCGCGAAGCTGGCTGCCAAGCGTCAGAACTGGATTGAGAGAGCTTGCAGGATTTTGCGGAATGAGGGCGATTTCCCTTCCCCGTATTTGCCTCATTTCTTTTGGGCTCAGCTGCAGCAAATCTCGGCCTTTATACAGAATGCTTCCACTGACGGAAGCATGTGCGGGAATCAGCCTCACCAGTGATAGACCTAGCACCGACTTGCCGCTGCCCGTCTCGCCAATCAGTCCAAAAATGCGGCCCCGCTTCAGCTCAAGCGTTGCCCCTTCAACCGCCTGCACAAGCCCTTCCCTTGTCTGAAAGGAAGCATTAAGCTGCTTGATTACCATAAGCGTATCGGTCAACATCATTCCTCCTACAGCAGTGAATGCTCTTTCTCCGTCCGTGTATCCAGCTTATCGCGAAGACCATCACCCAGCCAATTGATGCATAGGGATACAGCGGCTATACAGAGTCCGGGTGCGAACATTAGATGTGGATAGCTGCGAAAATATGGCCGGGCATCGTTCACCATCACTCCCCAATCTGCCGCTGGCGGCTGCAAGCCTAGACCGAGAAAGCTAAGCGAGGCGATAGATAGAATCACTCGCCCAATCCGAATCGTGAACAATACAATAAGCGGCCCCAATAAATTCGGAAGCATATGCTTGCTGATTATGTACGCATGGCCCGCCCCTAAAGCACGGATGCCTTCCACGTAGCTTTCTTCGCGTATTTTCATAACCTCGCCGCGCACGACCCGGGAAAAATCTGCCCATGAGGTGAAGAGAAGCGCGATAAACAGGCTTTTCACACCGGGACCGAGCGTACCTGCAATGGCCAGCATAAGCGCAAGACCCGGCAGTCCTTGAAAAATGCTAACCACAATTTGTATGGCTTCATCGATCCAACCGCCAGCATAACCGCTTATGGTTCCGAGCAGCAGGCCGACTAGCATTGTAGCGAGCGTAACAGCTACCGCCAGCAAGATCGACACCCTTCCGCCATATAAAATGCGGCTCAGCACATCCCGACCCAGCGTGTCTGTTCCTAGCCAATGTGCAGCGGATAACGGTGTAAGCCTTTCCGCCATATTAATCTGATTCGGGTCATAGGGAGCAAGCAGCGGTGCCAGCAAGCTGGCAATCAGAAAAAAGGCAAGCACGCCTGCAGCCAACCTATAGGATATCTTCATCGAAGCTTCCCTCCCAGCCTGATTTGCGGATGAGCAAGCCCATAGCATAAATCCGTTGCCAAATTGAACAGGACGTAAATGAGACCGGTAAATACGACATAGCCCTGAATGACCGGATAATCTCTGCGAAAAATACCGTCCATCGCAAAGCGTCCGATGCCTGGCACCGCGAAAATAACTTCCACGATGACGGAGCCGCCAACAATCGCTCCAAAATAGCTGCCGATGACCGTGAGCAGCGGAATACAAGCATTGCGCAGCGCATGCCGAAGCACAATGAAGCTCTCACGCAGCCCCTTAGCCCGGGCCGTCAGCATATAATCTTTATTCAGCTCCTCCAGCAGCGCCGCACGCGTTAGCCGCATCAATATGGCGCCTGTACCGGAAGCAAGCACCGCGGCTGGCATAAGCAGATGCTTCCATGTCCCATAGCCGCTGGTTGGGAGCAACTGCAGCTTCTCCGACCATAAGGCCATGAGCATGATCGCCAGCCAAAATCCGGGAATGGAAACCAAAATCAGCGCAAGCGCCCTGCCGATATGATCAAACAGCCGATTGCGCCGAATCGCCATGAGCATGCCGCATGGCACGCCAAGCAGAATGGCGAACAATACAGCTAACAAAGATAGGCTTAAGGTTGCAGGAAGGCGGCGCAGCAGCTCGCCGCTAACCGATTCCTTCGTCATATATGACGTTCCCAAATCACCTTGTACCGCCTTTGATAACCAATGTCCATATTGAACGAGCAGCGGATCATTCAGCCCCATCTCTTCCCGTTTCAAAGCAATTTGCTCTTCGGTCGGCTGGCTGAAGCCGTTCATGCTGAGCAGCTCGACAGCCGGATCACCCGGAGAGGCGACGCTTAATGCAAAGGCTATAAACGTAATGCCGATCAGGACGGGAACAGCCGCCGCCAACCTCCGAATGAAATAGGCCATCTTATTGTACCCGCTCCAGCTGCGGCAGCGTTGTACCATACACAAGTGCCCCGTATCCGGTAATTTCTTTGCTGAACGCAATTAAGCTCGCATCATTAAACAGCGGAATCGTCGGCAAATCCTCGGCTGCAATATCCTGCAGCTCGTTATAAATCGCAGCGCGATCATCCATATTCAGCGTCGTCTTCACCTGATTCAACAGCTCATCCACACGGGCATTGCTGTAACCGAGCGTATAGCTTTTATTGCTTGAGCCTTCGCTAGCCATATAATTGTTTAAAATCGAATAAGGATCGCCGTTCGGCAGCCCCTGAATGGCCAAAGCCAAATCGAAGTTTCCTTGTGCCTGTGCTTCCTTGTAAGCTGCGCCATCCAATATTTGAATCGTAACGTCCAGCTGCAATTGTTGAAGCACAGCCTGAAGCAGCTCGGCCTGCGCTTTATACGGATAACGGTCAAGCCCATAGGTTGGCACAATTAGCGTAACCGCCTGCCTGCTATCGCCAAGCACCTCATGCGCCAGAGCAATTGCCTTTTCCGAATCATGAATGGCAGGAATGTCCTTGTAAAACGGCGAGGTCGAATTTAGAATGTTGGCTGTAGCGGTCGGATAACCCAAATACAGCTCCTTCACCAGCTGCTCGCGGTCAATGATCAGGCTCAGCGCCTGACGCATTTTCACATCATTGAAGGGCGCTTTGGCACCGTTCGGATGCAGATAGTGAGAAATCGTCGATTTTGCCGTCGAAACAGCAAAGCGGTCATCCTTCAGCAGCTCCTCGGCAAGGGCAGGAGGAATAGCTCCCAAATCCATGACGCCCAAAATCTCGCCAGATTTCAGGGCAGCCAGCCTTGTATCAGGATCCGGTATGACGCGGACGCGGATTTTTTGAGCTTTTGCTTTTTCGCCATAATAGCCGTCGTAAGCTTCTAGTAGAGAAAATTGATCCTTCTCATGCTGCACAAGCTTGAAAGGCCCTGTCCCTTGCGGCAGGCCGTTGAAATCGCCGTTGTCGTCAAAATTATTCGGGCTGTACATCGGACTTGAGAAGTTGATCATTGAATACAGCAGCGTCGGCTGCGGATTTTCGAAAACAAGCTTAATCGTGCTATCATCAACCTTCACGACTTCCTGAAGGCTTGGGTATGAATTGTTGATGTCGAGCGTATAGAACGGCGAGCTTTTCGGGCTCACCTGCTTGTAACGGGCAAAATTTGCAAGCGCCGCGTCCGCGTTGAATGGCGCACCATCGTGGAACGTCACGCCTTTGCGCAGCATGAAGGTCCATTCCTTGCCATCAGCGGACATTTCCCACGCTTCCGCCAGCTTTGGAGCAGGCTTTCCATCCTCAGAAGCAGCAATTAGCGGCTCCCATACGTATAGAATAGTGCTCGTGTAATAAGCATCTTGTGGTCCTGGTGCTAAATCCCGCGGCGCAGCCAGCACGATTTCTTCAGAAGCAGCATCCGCAGCGGCGGAAGGAGCAGCAGACTGCTGCGACAGCCCATTATTGCTGCTCGGTTCATTGGAGCCATTGGCACCACTGCAGCCCATCAGCGCCAGCAGCAAGCAGAGGCTGAATAAAACACCCATTCTTTTTTTATTTCTTGCCGTTTGTGTACGTTTCATCTTCTCTATTTCCTCTCCCTCTAGTAAAATCATCTTCCTGTAAAAATCCGCAAAAAAAAGACAGCTCTGCCTCCAGTCATAGGAAGGATAGAGCTGCCTGTTATTGTTATTTTCCATCATAGCAAATAAGCATGCGCGCTAACACTTCCCTATTCTCCGTAGGTTACAGCAGTGTTGTCAGAACAGGCAGGTCTCCTGGCTACCGGAAATAATGCTGCAAGCTGCCTTCCCATTCTCGCTAAGCGAGATCAGTGGCCTTGTAGCTTCAGCTAATCCGTAACAGTGGCGGGACCGCGTCGGTTTTGCACCGAACTTCCCTTTTAAGCTCCAGCCGCAGCTGTCGCACCTTATTCCCACAATTTTTCAGTTGTTTGCAAATCTGGTTGATTATATACCAGCCCTTTCATTTAAGCAACCTTTCCACTCCGCTTTCCTTTGTTTATTTTCTGATATAAAATAAAGTAGATAGCATTTCGTAACTGGAGGGAACGACTGATGAAACCACAATTTCAGCCTTTATTTGAACCATTCACTTTCACGAATGGCATGTCTGTACATAATCGTATTGTAATGGCGCCAATGACAACCTGCTCGTCCAATCCGGACGGTACAGTGCCTGATGAGGAGCTCGCCTACTACAGCCGTCGCAGTGCGGGGCCCGGCATCGTCGTTACAGCATGCGTCTACGTAAGCCGCAACGGCAAAGGCTTCCCGGGCGAATTTGGCGCGGATACCGACGAAATGATCCCAAGCCTCAAGCGTCTGGCTGATGCGATTAAAAGCCGCGGCGCGAAGGCGATTTTGCAAATTTTTCATGGCGGAAGATCCTGCTTTCCTGGCCTAGTGCCGAATGATGATTTGGTGAGCGCCAGCAGCATTGCCCAGCAAGAAGGCGGTATTGTACCACGCGAGCTAACCGAGGATGAAATCAAAGCGATTATCGCCGACTTTGGCGAAGCGACCCGCCGAGCAATTGAGGCTGGTTTTGACGGCGTAGAAATTCACGGTGCCAACGGCTATCTGCTGCAGCAATTCTACTCCCCTGCTTCCAATGTACGTACCGACGATTGGGGCGGCTCGCTCCATAAACGGATGGCTTTCCCGCTCTACGTCGTTGAAGCCGTTCAGAAAGCCGCAGCTATAGCGCCACAGCCATTTCTGGTGGGCTATCGCTTCTCGCCTGAGGAGCCTGAAGAGGAAGGCTTGACAATGGAGCATTCGTACCATCTGGTTAACGCTCTAATCGAGCAGAAGCTGGATTATTTGCATGTGTCGCTTAATGATTTCTGGTCGAAGCCGCGCAGAGGTGAACAGGATTCGCAAAGCCGCATGGCCTGGTTCGTCGAAAAATACAGCGAGCACATTCCATTCATCGGAGTTGGCGGCATCACAACTGCCGAAGAGGCTCTGCAAGCGAAAAACTCCGGCGTGCCGTTCATCGCCCTAGGCCGCGAGCTCATTATCGACCCGGATTGGACGGAGAAAATCAAGCAAGGTAACGAGCAGGATATTGTGACTACGCTGTCCAAGCAGGATCAGGAGCGTCTTGTCATCCCGAATGGCTTGTGGGGAGCCATTACGCATGCGCCAGGCTGGTTTCCGATAACGGAATAATTGCAAAGTCCACCCTATCGATCACAAATAGGCACAAGGTGAAACGGGCCGCGCCGTCCTTTGGCGGCGCGGCCCGTTTCAACCCGAGAAATATAGGAAAGGATCGCGTTACGATATCTTTTCCTATATTTATAATAATGGCTCCGGCTCATCTTTCATGAGTTGGAGCCATTCTTTTTCTCGCTCAACTGGCTGCCTGCTCCTTTCTGTTTTACAAAATAACAATTTGACATTTCTATAAAAGTAGATATACTAATCCTCATGGATACTTTATCAATACTTAAAGCTGTGTCTAACGAGAAACGGTACCATATTTTAAAATGGCTGAAAACACCTGAGGAGCATTTCGGGCCTCAATGCCATCTAACCGATGCTTGTCAGTTTGCTGGAGGCGTCTGCGTTGGTTCGTTTGCTGAAAAATCGGGCCTTGCGCAATCCGTTATATCCGGCTATTTAGTGAAAATGCATAAAGCAGGCTTGCTGGAGTCGAAGCGGATCGGACAGCACACTTATTACAGACGCAATGAAGCTAACATTCGGCTTTTCAAAGAAATGATTCAGGATGAGCTATAACCTTGCTTATGCCTGTTCATTTCATGCTTTTATATCTATTTTTATAGAATTATAGATTTTCCATTCGATTAGGAGGTATTTTATTCATGAGTTCCATTCAATCGTTGTTCAAGCCATTCTCTGCTGGTCCACTTTCCCTGCCTAACCGTGTCGTAATGGCACCTATGACCCGCGGTTTTTCTCCAAATGGCGTTCCTGGTGAAGATGTTGTCGCCTACTATAGACGCCGCGCCGAAAATGGCGTTGGCTTAATTGTGACAGAGGGCACGCTGATTAACCATCCGGCTGCCACCGATAATCCAAACATTCCTAACTTTCATGGCGAAGCGGCATTAAATGGCTGGGCGAAGGTCGTCGAGGCTGTTCATGCAGCTGGCGGCAAAATCGTTCCACAGATTTGGCATGTTGGCACAACGCGCAAGGTTGGCTCCCATCCGAACCCAGAAGCACTGCCGATCGGCCCTTCCGGTATTACTGCAGAGGGCGATGTCGTTAATGAGCCTTTGACCGAAGCCGAAATTAAAGACCTTGTTGCAGCTTACGCACAAGCAGCAGCCGATGCGAAACGAATTGGCTTTGACGGCATTGAGCTCCATGGCGCGCACGGCTATTTGATCGACCAATTTTTCTGGGAGAAAACGAATAAACGGACGGATCGTTACGGTGGCGATATGCTGTCGAGAACACGTTTTGCGGTCGAGATTATTGAAGCTTGCCGCCAAGCTGTGGGACCTGATTTCCCGATTATTATTCGCCTCTCGCAGTGGAAATCGTCCGAGTACACAGCTAAGCTTGCGAGCACTCCTGAGGAATTGGGACAGTTTCTTGCTCCGCTTGTAGAAGCTGGCGTAGATATTTTCCACTGCTCGACCCGCCGCTTCTGGGAGCCGGAATTTGAAGGCTCGGAGCTCAACTTTGCAGGCTGGACGAAAAAGCTTACCGGCAAACCAACGATTACCGTTGGCTCCGTAGGCTTGGACGGCGACTTCATGAGCCTCTTTACCGAAGGCAAAGGCGCAGAAAACGCTAATGTGGATGATCTTGCTTCACGCCTGGATACGGGCGAATTTGATCTTGTAGCTGTTGGCCGCGCCCTGCTCGTCGATCCTGCGTGGGCAGATAAAGTCCAAGGCGGAAGACAGGATGAATTAATTCCGTTTACGCCTGCTGCTCTGCAGACCCTTCATTAAGAATCGATTATTCGCAACATAATAAATCCCCAGCTCCTCCTTTTTCACGGATTGGAGGAGCTGGGGATTTTAATGTTTCTACTTCCATAAAGATGGACTTGCCGGACACAGCAGCCGCTATTTCTACTGAATCACGGGTTATGGCATAGGCCCCGGACACAGGAGCCGCTATTGTCCCGCCAATAGCCATTTTAACGGGAAGATGAAGGTCATAACGGATCTCCTGTCCGCCAACGGCCTGAAATCGATTCAAAAGTCAAAATAGCGGAACCTCAGTCCTCCAAATAGAAGTGGCAGTGCGACTCCCGCTTGCATACACACCCCAGCCATTTTACCAATTAACTCTGCTTTGCGAATAGCTCCCTCGCCTCGTGATAGCTCTCCAATGTCCCAATATCAAAGCGCTTCCCTTCAAACTTGTAGGCGTGAACCTCCTTATGCTGGATCAGCCAAGGAACAAAGTTGCCCGGTGCGTCAGGGTTATTGCCCTCTGCCAAATACTGCTTGATTAAAGGGAGTGTTGACTGCTGGTAAATATAAAAGGGAGGACAGGCCAACCTGGATTTAGGCTGTGCCGGCTTTTCCTCAAAATCTATGACTCTACCCTTAGCATCGATTTGGATAACACCTGTGCGCCTAAGAAAATCGATGTCCTCTATCTCGTGGGCTGCAATCGTATCCGTACTCGCCCTTTGATAGAAACGAATCATTTCGGCTAGTTCAAAATCAAACAAATTGTCGCCAGCCATGACCAGAAGCTCATCGCCGAGCTTTTCCTGTTCCAAGACAAACTGCAAGTCGGCAATAGCCCCTAAGCGGTTCTCATTGCTTGTCGTCCGATCATCAATGACTTTAATCGGCTTGAAATAATCTGATTGGCTCGCCCAGTCTACAAAGTGGCTATAAAAACGGGCATTGGTCACAATAAAAATCTCGTCAATCAAGCTAACCCTTTCGATTTTCTCCATAATATGGTCCATGATCGCTTTCCCTCCAACCTCCAGAAGAGGTTTTGGAAAGTCCTTTGTCAAAGGATAGAGGCGAGTTGCATAACCCGCTGCTAAAATAATTGCCTTCATTCGTATTTCCCTCGCTTCTAACCCCAGTTATATGATTCGCGCGCCATCATCGGTTTTGCTAAAGCACACTTGATACAAATCCTTATACGCCGGATGCTGCTTTGGATATTGTGCATCAATGGCGGCTTTGATTTGCTCCTTATACGCCGGGTCCACCAGACCAATACAGCAGCCTCTGTAGCCCGCTCCGCTGAACCTGGCTCCATATACGCCTTGTGTATGCTTAAGGATATGGAAAATGCTGATCAGCTCTGGACAGCCACATTCATAATTATGAATGGAGCTTTCCCCCGATTCAAGCATCAGGCTGCCGAATTTTTGCAGGTCCCCCTGCTTCCACGCCTCGGCGCCTTGCTTAACCCGTTCATTTTCGGTAAAAAAATGCTCCGCCCTCTTCTGAAATCTGCCTTGCAAGCCTGACTTATACTCTTGGTAAACCTCATACTCGATATCTCGGAGCTGGGTGCCTTTCAGGTTTTTCATAGGCAAGCCAGCCATCTCGTGCAAAAGCCATGCGGCCACCTTGCATTCATCTACACGGTTGTTATAATCGGTCCCAATCAATGCCTTGCTCACACCAGAATAAACAATCACGACTTCAAATTCCGGCATCGCTTGCGGTCTTTTGATCAGCTCATAGCTTTTGGTTTTGGTATCCATCACGGTCAAATAGCCTTCACGGCTTAAAATATTGATTGACTGATCCAGTATGCCATTATTCAGCCCGATAAAATGGTTCTCTACCCAGTGGCTGTAGTTAATGAGCTCAAGCTGCGGGAGTTTAATCCCGTTCACATCGCAAAGAGCCAGAAGATAGGCGGTCGTTACCGCTGCCGAAGAGCTCAAGCCGCCAATAGGATGCTTGCCTCTAACTAAGGCATAAATACCGTGCTTTAATATATGGTTCTTTCTTAGGGCCATAACGGCCCCTCTTAAATAATTGCCCCAAAATCCCGGCACCATCGCCGGAACCTGTTCCAGATGAAAATACTCCTCGTCGGGGAAATCCAAGCTTTGAACCCTTATATACTCCTCTTCGTTCTGAACATAAACCATATCCACAGAAATATCCAGCGTCATTCCGGCTACCATTCCAGCTTGATGATCAACATGGGCCCCGAAGGGACAAAAACGAAGCGGCGATTTAATCGTTTTAACCGTATGCTGCAATTGAGGATATTTGAGCTTTAACCGTTGTTCCAAATGCTCCATTTCGTACACCCCTCTTTTTGTGAAGGCAACGTATGTCATACATAGGGGCAATCAGCCCTTTTTCAGCCTTTTTAGAAGCAGTGCCCTTTTCTCTGGCGAAAGGTTGTCCAAAGCGGAGGGACGATCTTTACCGGAGCTTTGCTCCAGTGCAGCCTCCGAGGCGGTTTCCAGAAACATCGCTGAAAGTGCTTTCCCAACCACAGCAATAGGAATATCCGTCAAATACTTTTCCTTATACGCTTTCAAATGCGGCTGGTTAACTCGCTGCTCTACCGTTCGCAATCCTCTGGTCGACTTCATGTGTGCGATGGTTATATCCGCCGTCAATTCAGTACCCGTGTAGGACACCAGATCCTCCTTGATCGCATAGACCTGATAGCCGCCCTTATTGATTAAGCGTGATAATGCCGGGCTTTCCTTATGATTTTCCGTCCCATAATACATTTCCTCTCGCCATTCCCGTATAAAAGAAGGGGCTTTCTCGATGGAATTAATCACAAAGAAGGACGCGATATATTCACAAAAGGCTTCCTGCTCTTCACGGCGGCAGGCGACAAAATCAGCATTTTCCGGTATCAAGCGGGTAAAATCAGAAAGGAACAGGCAATCTGAATCGATCATGACGGTAGGCAGTGAATCCTTTTCAATGACCTGCAGCAAAAAAGCGGTTTTCGAGTATACATTTTTGCGCCAGTCCTCATCGTGAAGCAGCACATGCTTCGTATTCAGCTCGGTTGATACGATTTCCATCTGCGGAAAAACGGACAAATATTTTTTATCGTCCTCGGAAAGTCCGGTATCATAAACGTAAAGCTTATGGACACGGCTTAAATCGACATTGTCATAAAAGGAATTGACAAACAGCTTTCCAAAGTCAAAATAATCACTGTTCAATACGGTCATTACATTAAATATCATAGCTTTTCCCCCTGCTAAAAACGTTCTTACTCGCCAGCTGCTTGTTTATCCGCTCCAGTTCCCGGTCTTCCTCCTGCTGAATGCGATCCTTATCCCTTATAAACAGCGGCCCCGGAATGGCATCAGGTAAAATATCATCCATATAGCGGAGTGGATTGTACCTTAGCCCAAGGAAGCTCCAGGCCGCCATAAATAAGCCGATTAAAATAAACAGCAGGCCTATTCCCCGTGTTGGCCCCGTGCCTACAATCCAGCCCAGGCTCTTAACAAGCTCTGGATGATCGACAAACAGCGGTTTGAATACTTTGTCCGACAGCAGTCCGCCAATATAGTAGCCCAGCGGAATGGTAGGCAAAGCGAATAGCTGATTGATCGAAAATACCCTTGCCAGCAGTTCGGCCCGCACCTTGGATTGGATCAATGTCTGCCAGTGGGCATTTGTCATCGACAGCGAGACGCCGTAAACAAATACTCCCGCCATGACCAGCCAAGTTATTGGCGTAAGCCCCATTACGATGTAGGAAAGACCGATAAGCAAGCTAAAACCAATCATGCCCTCCGCTCTTCTGCGGGTACCGCCCCACAGCCCCATAGCCACCCCGCCTGCGAGTCCCCCTATGCCAATAGCTGAGGTCACCATTCCGAGTACGACGGTAGATCCAAAGGTTAGAACGAGCGGAGTAATGAGGACGTTGGCCATCCCCAGCATCAAATTGGAAATCATAAAAAACAAAATCAAGGCTACGAAGCTTTTGCGCTTCCTTATGAAATTCCAGCCTCCGGCCATTTGAGTCCAAAATGGCTCTTCAATTTTGCGGAATAAGGAATTTGGAAACCTTATAAAGAGCAAAGTCGATATAGCAAAAACGAAGGATAGAAAGTCGATGAGAAGAATGCCCGGCAGCTCAAGTGTCATCACCAGAACGCCCCCCAGCAGCGGCGCAAGCACTTCGCTCGAAGAGGTAGCCAGCTGCACAATTCCATTGGCTTGTCCGAGATAGCGCTTGGGCGCAATTTGGGCAACTGCCGCCAAATAGGCGGGACGCTGAAAGGCATTTGCAATGGATAATGCCGCCACCGCGACATATATATGCCACGTCTCTAGCGCGTTACTGTAGAAGAACAAGGCGATCATAATCGTTACAAGCGCAGAACATACATTGCTCCAGATTAGAATATGCCTGCGATCCTTTTTGTCCGCCAGAACACCTGCAAAAGGAAGCATTAAGATACCCGGCAGGCGGTGGAACACCAGCGTTGCGGCAAAATCCATAATGGCGCCTGAATGGCTATAAACCCATAGCCCCATCGCAAAACCCGTTAAGCTGGAGCCCATCATGGAAATAAACTGCCCAAAAACGAAGATGAAAAGCGTTCGCAAATTCGGGAGCACTTCCGGCGATGCTGCCGTCTCCCGGTTATTTTGCTTCTGACTTTCCTGGTTCCCCTGTTTCTCCTCGTTCGCCTCGTTCGCCTTCTGCTGCTGCCACGCTTCAAGGCCATTCTCAATACAATCAGCTACGTCATGGGACTGGTGCTTGAAGAAATAATGTCCTGCATTCGGGATCAGGTCTAAATCCACATGGCTGCTGAAAAACTCCCAATCCTTATACTGCTCCTCGTAAAACTCGGTCGTTCTGTCCCGTTCGCCGACTATGCAAAGCAGAGGCGCCTTTAATTTTGCATGCTTGGCATCGGCATACCGATCAGAGTAATAACGCTCGCTTTCACGGCGGTCATGCCTAAGGCTGCGGATAATAAAATCCCGCTCCTCTCCTGACAGCGTCTCGCTGAAGCCGCCCAAAGAGCGGAGCATATCCATATAGGCACGGTTCGAAATGCGGCGGTCCCGTGGCAATAGCTTATTCCAAAGCTTGAACAGCTTGCCCGGCAGCTGGGACACAGGAAAATTTCCTCCCATAACGACGCCAGACAGGTTCATATTCTCTTGCTCCAGGAGCCTCGCTATTTCAATCGCCAGAGCGCCACCAAGACAATGCCCATAAACAACGATGGATGGAGCAGCAACCTTGTCCTTTATTTCCTGTACACAGCGCCTTGCTACTTCTTCCAAAGGCTCAAGGACTTCATCCTTATTGCTGAAATCATGTCCGGGAACTTGAACCGCATAAAGGGCATAATGATCCGCCAGCGCATCGGCCAGCGGCTGATAGGAAATCGCGCTCCCGCCAGCAAAGGGAACACACACGATGGCAATCTCCTCAGCGGCATTCCCACCCCTCGAAAGTCGGTGAAGGACGTCCCCGCTGTCCGTACTGCCCTGCGAAACGATAGCAGACAGCTCCCCAATCGACGGATATTTGAAAAGGTCGATAATGCTCAACGCATGATCAATTCCCCGCACGACTTGGACCGCCTTGAAGGAGTCTCCTCCCAGACTGAAAAAATCATCGTTAATCCCTATTCTCTCGATGTTCAAAACCTCGGACCAGACAGCAGCCATCCTCGCTTCCAATTCGTCCCGCGGCGCTTCATAGTCGCTTTCAGAGGCTGCTTCTACGGCATTCGGAGCAGGCAGAGCGCTGCGTTCCACCTTGCCATTTGCGTTCAAGGGCATTTTATCCAGCTCCATAAATACCGCAGGAACCATGTAGCCCGGAAGCTTCTCCTTCAGACTGTTCCGCAGTGCGGATAGGTTAACCGGCTGGGAGCCGCCTGGCACATAGTAGGCAGCGATCTTCTTTTCGCCGCCAGCATCTTCATGAACGGTCACAAAAGCATCCTTGATGCCGGGGTATTCGAGCAGCGATGATTGGATTTCACCTAGCTCGATTCGAAAACCCCGGATTTTCACCTGTTCGTCGACTCTGCTCAAAAACTCAATAATGCCGTTTTCCAAATAACGCACAATATCTCCGGTTCGATAAAGCCGTCCGCCATTTTCCTCGTCGAACGGATTTGGAATAAACTTTTCTGCGTTTAATTCCGGTCTGCCTAAATACTCTCTGGCAACTCCCGGCCCGCCAATGAATAGCTCCCCGGGAACTCCTATAGGCGCCAGCTGCATTTTATCATCCAGCACATAGATAGAAACATTAGGCAGCGGACGCCCCAGCGGCAGCACCGACGTATGCTGAGCGGGCCTTTTTTCGGTTACGGTATACGTCAGCATGGACACCGTCGTTTCGGTCGGTCCATAATGAATTTGGATCTCCGTCTCAGGCTTAGCCGCCCTGATGTCATCAATCATGTCCCAATAGGAGGGCTCGCCAGCAAGGATAAGCCGTTTATTCGGAATAATATCGCGCAGGTTCGCCCGTTCCCGCAGCGCCTTGAAATGGCTTGGAACCATTTTAATGACATCGATTCCGTGCTCCCTGAAATATTTGGCATATTGCTGAGAGTCGACGGATTGGTCATAGGTCAAAATATGAAGCTGTCCGCCCGTGTTTAATGCTGCCCATACATTAATAGTGGCGAGGTCGGCGGCAAAGGTGGAAGCAATCGCGTATTTAAGGCCTGGCTCGACATCCAGCCGCTGCATTACGCCGAAATAGTAATTCAGAAAATTCCCATGCTCTACCGCAACACCCTTCGGCTTGCCTGTAGAGCCTGATGTATAAATGATGTAAATCAGATTGGAAGGCTGCAGCGGCACCGCCATATTGTCACTGCTCTGCTCTGCGATGGCAGGCCAGTCAGCGTCGAGATACACCCATTCCGCCGTTGCAGTATCGCCTAAGGAAACCGCTAAATGCGCTTCGGCAACTACAATAGCAATGGAGGCATCCTCCAGTATGTACTTGATACGTTCGACAGGAAACAGAGGATCTATTGGAACGTAGGCTCCGCCTGCTTTCAAAATACCAAGAATGCCCACTACCGTTTCAAGCGAACGCTCGGCAAATAGGGCTACACGTTTTTCAGGGCCAACTCCTTTAGCGGATAAATAGTGCGCAAGCTTATTGGCTCTTTGATTAAGCTCCTCGTATGTGTAAGACCTGCCTTGGCAAGCAGCAACAATAGCAGCTGGACTTTTCTGCACCTGCTCCTCGAAAAGCTTGTGAACATACGGAACATCAGGATGATTCATGTATTCGGAAAAGCTCCATTCTGAGAGCAGTGTTTGTTTTTCTAGTGGGGTAAGCGTCTCTATTTCATGAGCCTTTAAGCTAAAGCTTTCGGCCATAGAGGAAATGATCTCCATGTAATGGCCTGCCATGCGCTGAATCGTTTCGGGAAGGAATAGATCGGTGTTGTAGGTCAAGAAGCAGGTCATTTCGCCTTCAATGTACTTGACGGCCAGATTCAAATCAAACTTTGTCGTATTGTTGCTGCGCAAAAAAGGACTGACTTCCAGCTCGGCAAGCTGCAGGGCTGTTTTCTCTATGCTTTGAAAATTAAACATCGCCTGAAAAACGGGAGAATAGCTCAAATCACGCTCAATCTGCAATTCCTCCACAAGCTTCTCAAAAGGAAGCTCCTGGTTTGCCACGGCGCCCATAACGGTTTTTTTAACCGTTTGCAGCAGCTCCCTGATCCGGGGATTGCCTTCCAAACGAACTCTGATCGCCAGCGTATTAATGAACAAGCCCATCAGGTCTTCAACCTCTTTATGGGTACGCCCCGCAACCGGAGAACCTATGACGATATCATCCGCTTGGGTATAACGGTTAAGTAAAATAGCAAAAGCCGTTAATGAAAAAACAAATGGGGTTATCGCTTCTTCACTTGCAAGCGTCTGAATTTTGCCTGCCATGCCTTCTGGAATAATAAATTTATGAACCTTCCCATTATAGGTTTGTACATCTGGACGGGGAAAATCCGTCATCAATGGCAGACACGGAGGAGCTCCCGCCAATTGTTCCTTCCAGTACTGGGTCTGTCTCTCTGTAACTTTTCCCTCTAATAGATTCCTTTGCCATACCGCATAATCCATATACTGAACGGGAAGCTCCGGAAGCTCCGGCTGCTGGCCTCTGGCAAAGGCATTGTAAAAACATTCAATTTCCTTGTTCATCACACGCAAGGACCACATATCCGACACGATGTGGTGGACGACGATAATGAGGTAATGCTCTTTTTTTGAAACAGATAGCAGCGTCACCCTTATTGGCAGATCGTTAGCCAAATCAAACGGATTGTGTACCTCTTCGTGAACAAAGTCCTCGACTTTCTCTTCCAGCTGCTTTCTGGTGAACGCCTTTACCGATTTCTCTCCTATCGTAACAACCGGATTGGAATGACGGCTGCACTCAACCTCATGCTCGCGATTACGATAAACCATCTGCAATATCTCATGCCTGTTCACAATCGCATCGAAGGTTTGCTTAAGCGCATTCAAGTCCACCCTGCCCACCAGCTTGGAAACAAGATGGGTATTATAGGCGGCCTTGTTCGTATGCCATTGATCCAGAAACCAGAAGCGCTTCTGCGCATAGGAGGCCATAAAGCGGTCTTCACCAGTTCTTTCCAGCCGGGTGATCTTCAAGCTTTGCGCGGGCTGCTCTGCCCCTTGTTTTTTCATCCTCAGAGCCAGCAATGCCTTCTGCTTGTCCGAAAGTCCGCTCCATTTTTCTGCAACCGCGTTGTTATCCAATTCTTTACTCATTGGCCATTACCCCGGCTTTGATTTTTTTTATTTAACCTTAAGGCAAGCAGCGCCTTCTGCGCAGGAGTAAGCTTATCGGTCATTTGGGCAACGGTACTCTCTTTAGCAGCAGGGACTAGGACATCTTGCGGCATATTTTCCGCTGCAGCCTGCAAATCCAGCAAATATGCTTCAACCCGCCTGCTTCCTCCCCTATTTTCTACATAATCCAGTGCCGCTTCTCTTGAACGCCTTGATACATCCTCATAATGCTCCCTTTCACTCAGTAAACGTCCGAGTGCCTCCTGCCACGGCTGCATAGGCTGCTCTGGTATGTCCGATACGGGCAAGCTGCGTTCATCAACGGCCTGTTTGTAGCCCTTAATCGGATTTACCGGAAGCACATACTCTACTCCCAGCTTGGCTTCTGGATTTCCCCCAACGTCACTTGCCAGAACAGGGATGCCTCGCAGCATAGCCTCAACGATCGTCCTTGATTTGGCTTCAGCCCACAAGGAAGGAACGAGCATAACACGGGTTTGGCAGAAAAGCTTGTTCATATCGTCCACTGGATCAAAAATACGAACGTTTTTGAGCTCCCTCAGCGCTTTCATATCATCGGAGGTTGTACCCCATGTCGGAATGGCGGCAAATGACAGTTCAGGAAAGGAGCGCGCCAGCTCTAGAAAAATCGATATCCCCTTGTAAGCGCATGGATTCACCATGGCCACATAGCCCTTTTCGAAATTTCCATAGTCCGGAAAAGGACCGTCGCCAAATAAAGAAATGGGCAGCACCTCTGCTTTGAGCTTGGCCCACTGCCACATATAGTCCTTGAGATAATCGCCAACGACGACAATGGCTGCCGCTTTGCGCAGCAGCTCCGTCTTATCAGGCGCCTCTATAAAACAATCCGGCCCAAAGGGCAGATAGAGGGTTGTTCTGGCAAGGTAGACGACTCTCGAAGCTGCATGGTTTACAGCCGCCTCCAGCAGTACATGCCCCACATCCTCCGTAGAAATTAGAATTCTGTCGGGAGCAAAGTCCTTTATTTGCCTGATCAAATAATTTTTCAGCCTTGCGCTGTCCATGGCTGCTCGCACCTTCACAGCATGAACAGCAACACCTTTAAGATGGAAGACGGACACTTCGGGACTTGAGGATATGACCTCAATCTCACCAGCACCCCGCGGGTCTTGTTCTGAGGCACTATTGACCAAGGCTGTAGAAACGACACGGCACTCGTGCCCTAAGCGGCTTAATGCTTCCATAAGCGTTCGGTTAGATTTATTGGCTCCACCCAGTGCAGGATAGTAGGATGCATTTTGAGCTAGTAACAGCTTCATACCCTGCCTCACTCGCTCTCTTCCCGAAGCAGCTGCTCGATTTCTTCTTCCGTCAGGTTTTCCAAGGCCGCTAATTGTTCCGCAATCGAGTCTTCATCAAAGCTGCTGAGCAAGCTGGTTTCGACAGCCTCGGCAAGCCCTGCGATTGTAAGTGACCCTTCGAACAGTACCGTCATTGGCAAATCCACTTCAAATTCCTCTCGAATTCTGGACAAAATCTGAATCGCTTTAATGGATTCGCCGCCCACCTCAAACAAATTATCCATTACTCCGATTTGCTCAATGACTAAAACATCTTCCCAAATGTTCAATATTCTTTTCTCGAATTCATTCCTTGGAGCTACATACTCCGCCCGCTCGCCAGTCTTGCCTTGCGAGGCCGCCTCCACTTTGGCGTGTATGCTTCTCGACGTATTCATATGCCTTCCAATATCGTCCAGCACATCTAAAATGACCGGATCAGCACCGCTTGCCGTCTGCTGTGCGGCTGCATGAACCTCCTCACGTATGTGGCCGGCTTGTTCCAGGTAGGCCGTAAAGTCTATTGCTCTCGCAAACGCAGCCGTGAACGCATACACTTTGTTTTCAGCGGAGGCTGTTACGTTCTGTGCTCCTATTAAGTCTAAAAACTGCGCGGCAGGCTGGTTCTTGGAGGTTGGAACAAAAACAACGTCCACTTGGCCCAGACCTTTGTCCGCCGCCAATTCGCCAAGTTTCGCAAGCATGGTATACTCTATTCCTTTGCCTAAAGCTCTGCAGCTAAGAAGGAAGCTGTCCACGATGAGCTTCGAACCCTGCTCGCGGCATACAACCAAACCTACTATTCCATAATCTCCAAACCTATCACTGGCAGCTACGGTAAAGCAGCTCACATTCGCTTCGCTGCCTATCCTTTTAAGCTCCGCTTCAGAGTGCCTAATCGTAGTAAAGTTAAATTGATTCACCCTTTGAGTCAATTGAGCGGCTCTTGCCAGCTCTGCATCACCTAGCGGAGAAATGCTGACGCTTAGCTCCAGTCCGCTAATAAAAGCTTCGTAGGACAGCATTTCCTGCTGGAACTTATTCCGCTCCGTATTTTGCTTAACCAATTCCGTACGGCTCTCATCTGTAGCAGTCGTGTTTATACGGTCAAATGCCCAAATGTTGCTTAAGTAAAGTGGGATGTCCTCGTCATTTTCAGGCAAGCATAATGTCAGAACTTGAGGACAGCGCGTTTTAACCTCCATACATTCGACAGGGTTGTCGTCAATAAAGATGAAGCTGTCGAGGCCCAGATTCAGTTCTCTAGCCAATGCTTCCAAATTATCTGATTTGCGCTCCCAGTTGATTCTGGAAGCCGCGATATGTTCGGGCTTGATCAGCATATCGGGACGCTTCAGCGCCTCTATGATATCGCTTTCATTATTTTTGCTGCAAAGACATAAAAGCATCCCTAAGCGCTGCTGCTCCAGCATAAACGCCTGCAGCTGCTTCCGGTATGGGTCCACTTCAATCCCATCCACTCCGTCCTCGCCGCAAATGCCCTTCCACAGCGTCTGGTCGCAATCCAGCACGATTACTTTATAAGGCAAGCTTGTGGCCGAATAGATTTTTCTGGCAATGACCGTACCGAGCGCATCAAAAAAGATCTGTTTGTACGGAATATGGCCCATTTTATCCGAATGGAAATCATAGTAATCTGCTACGGGGTATAGTTCCAGAATTTCTGAGGAAGCAACTGGCACAATCCCATTCAATCCTTGAAGTCCTTGATATAATCGGTTCTCTATTTCCCTATAATCGCAAGCCGTTTCGGTGCTCCATTCCATTAGTGGCGAAGGAGGGCAAATACACACGATATGAATGGCTGATGTGGTTTCGACGGATGTTTTCACGGCATTCAGCAGATCAACGATATTTCGGTCGACTTTGGATTGTAATAAAGCATCCTTCCTAATCTCCGTTTCCAAACCATCCTCAACCCTGAACCAATCATCAAAACGAATGAGTATGACGTTGATCCCGTTGTTTTGGCGCATAGCGCTGTAAGGATCGAGCAGCTGTTTGAACACCTGATTCTCATATTGAATGGCAGCGTTTATTCCTAGCTTCTCCAACCAAAATACTAGAGACCTTCTAACTGGTTCCGCTGTAAACGTTGCCGAAAATACGAGATTTAAATCACGACTGGTCATATTCACGAAACTTCTCCCCTTGCTTAGAATAGGATAGCATTTTTACAGCCTTCTCTAGCTTTTAGCCGCTACATCTGGGAGTTTATAATTTTTTACAACAAAGTCAATTTTATCGTAGACTATCGTCGAATCGTTGTCAATGAATTCCCTTTTCTTGTCGATGATGTCAATTATCTTGTTTATTTGACACTAGAGGATTATATTATATTTGTGAAGTGGGCTATGAGACCCATAAGCCTTTGTATATTGATGAATAGGATGAATATGGAAAATAAACTGAAGTAGGAGTGGAATCATATGAAGGTCCATCATGTAGGGTACGTAGTAGAGGATATAGATAAGGCATTACAGGAGTTTATTGCCCTTGGATACGAAGTGGATGGTGAAAAATGTCAGGATGAACAACGGAATATAGTCATCCAATTTATTAAAAGCGGTACCTATTTAGTGGAGCTGGTTTGTCCGCTTAATGACAGTTCCCCGGTTAAAAATCTGTTAAAAAAAGTTGGCAGCACACCCTACCATTTCTGTTATGAAACGGCGAATCTCTCGGAGAAGACCGATCAATTGAAGAAGCTGGGCTACATAGTCATAGCCGAGGCTTTGGAGGCTCCGGCTATCGGCAATAAGAAGGTCGTATTTTTGTTCAAAAATAATGTAGGCATTATAGAATTGGTCGAGGAATAAGCTCAGATCGTTTCCTTGTACAGCTGGGGGGACTTCCATGTCTTGATGGCGCCATCCACAGCTTGCATATTGGCATGAAAAAATCCCTTCCCGTCGATAAATGCTGGAACACAGTGCTGCTTTGCCTCAATTGCAGCATGCAGTGCAAGAAGGGCAAGCGGCTCGGCTGCATCAAAATTCGCATACTTGCAGTTGCTTGCCGGCAGGAAATAGCCGAAATGAAATTTTCTGCTGACGATATTATCGCCTATTCTTCTAGCCATCTCCAAGTATTGCGAATGTCCGAATTTCGAATAAACATCAAGCATTGCATAAAGCGCTCTTGCATCGTCGCATGGCGCCTTGAAATCCAGATCAGCATCCACGCCAGGCTCGCGCCCTATATCGCCGAGTCCATTCCCTTTAGCGATGCTTCTTGCCGCTTCCCATAGGCTTTCGTCGCCCGTTTGTATAAATGTCCTTACATAAGAAAGCAAAAACTTGCTAGTAGCGGGAAACTGGCCGATGATGGCGCCCTTATCTCCATAATAGCCGTCCCGTTTAAGGACGTATCCCGATAAATCCGTACCGTCGGTGAGCATCGGCTTAAATGCATTCTTTTCAGAAAGGTAGCCGTATTTCAAAAAAGCGCCGAGCCCTTGCCTTGACCATTGTGCCAGCTCCTTTACGACTTCCCCAATCGTGCTCACAAGCTGAAGCTGCATCAATGTATTTTCATAATAGACGGTAGAGGCCTGCGCTTCCAACAGCATTTTGCCTTCTAGAGCTGCGCCTCCAAACTCGGGACCGAATTGCCGCCCAGCCCTGTCCCCGAAGCGGGAATGCGTATTGCTGTCGTCATTCGTATGATACACTTTTCTCGCTTGATTGAATTGGTAGGCACCTAAGCCTGTATCCATATTTCTCGCCTTGTTATATTGGCGGGCAAGCCTCTTCAGCCAGAGCAGGGCTCCCTTCTCGCCCGCCAGCTTGTACAGCATCCCTGCCGCATAGATTAGATCATTTCCCGCGTTCAGAAAAGACAGCCCACTAACCTCTGAAAAAGGCTCCGCATCACGGAATTCGTGTGCCCACAGCCTGCTGCTTTTCAAGCCAAAGCTGCCGTGCCTGCTAATTTCGAGGGTGCTCCAATTGAAAACATGTGCATTCCATAACGCTCTAATGTAGTGGATGGTAGCTGCAGGGTCAACCTCGTACATGAGTTCATAATACGGAAAATGGTTTTTCAGCTCATGCACCATTCCGTTTTTTTCCTCTGCTCCGGCAACCTGCAGCGTTTTCAAATCAATCAGCCGGTGCCCGCCCCATTGCAGCAGGCCGCACTGGCTTTGAAGATGGTCAAAGTGAAATTTGATCGCTAATTTAGCAGCATTTTCATACTGCTCATCGCCTGTAAGCCTCGACAGCCCAACAAAGGTGCGAAAAAGGTTTTGCTGGCTCGCCAAATTGGACATGACCGCCTCGCGCCCTCCGGGAAACCGCCATGTGACAGGCTCCTTCGTCCTGACGTCAATTCCGTCTGCGAACAACGGGCTAGCCTCCCATCCGCTGCGGCCCCTTCCCTCCTTAAGCACATGGTCTGCAAATGTTATGACCGTGTTCAATCGCTGCTGATCCCTCGTACTCTTTACCACCGATATACACCATCCTCTTGGATTTCCGGTATAAAGCTTCGATCTCCACATAAATTCTCTCTATGGTCAACAGCTTGTTTAGCAGATTCATAGCTAATATACCACACTTTATCCAGAATCTGTTATGGAATAGAGTGTTTAAAATACGATAAAGAAAAATCAATAAAGCCCTAGACATCCGTCGATTTATTCAACTAACCTTTCTTTTCAAAATAGATTATTGGAATGAAAATTAATTTCAAAATTAGTCTTGGGAATGCCCTCCGCCTCTCCGTGAGGAGGGGGGATATTATCGACTTTTCTCATTCATTTTGCACGTCACTTACTCATAACCGAATGTAGTTCCCATAAAAACTTATAAAATTACATTTTTATTTACATTTTTATATTTTTAGTTAAAATAAGTAAATAGAAACTATTAATACCAAATTAAAGAAAGGTTGATCATTTTGAAAAAAGAATTAGTTTAATGCTATCTTTGGTTCTGTTTCTTACCCTCTTCCTTAACAGTTTTAGCTTTGCAGCCACCCCAATAGACCCATCTGTTAAAGGAGATATTGAATATCAAAAGGATTTATATACCGCTATAAAAGAAATTGAAGAAAACAACTTAAATAGGAACTCTGACGGCACCTTCGAGATTATTGGTGAACCAGCAGTAAAACAGGAAATTCTTGATCATCTTATACTTAGTGTCAATAATGTTAACAATTTAATAGAGTCCGGTAATCTTGTTACAGACGAAAGTTTTCGTGTATACTCCACAGGAGATATCCAAAAGGGCAACCTGGAAACTAACAAAACTGATTATGTAGAATATGATATCTTTTTTGAAGATGTCAATAACAAGGATCAAGGAATATCCGTTGAGATAGGAGAAACAAATTATTCACTTTCTTTTAACGGAAACACTGTACATGCAGATAATTACAACCCTCCTGTTGGTCTATATTTTTATTGGTGGGGATGGGAGCTTTCTCTATCTGAGTATGCAACACAAGTTTTAATTAATGGATTGAATACCGGAGCGGCATCAGCTGCTGTTGCCTCAGCGTTACAAGCGGCCGGTATTGTTACTGTTGGCAGTGCAGCAGTAACAGGTATTCTTGCTGCAGTACTATGGCTTGGAAGCTCTGCAATTGGTTTAGCAGACAGTTTAGGTGGATTCAAAGGAATTTATTTTAGAGGTTTATATGCTCCTCCTGTCTACTATGTTTGGGCACGTTCATAAGTTCGTTGAAGCTTGGAGGTAATAAAATGAGCATCTGGCTTGTATACATTAATTTATTTATCGCTGTTGTTCTTGTGGGATTAGGTGTCTTTAAATTAATTACAGATACCTCACAAAAGAAAACATCTATTATCCTGATAATAGCAGGAACTATCGGTATTATAAGTTCTATTACCCAAATACTAATTCGACCTTAAACATTTTTCAATACTTACCAAAAAGAGACGTGCAATTTCCCCCCTTGGATTTGGGTTGAATACAATTTCCTTGTACACATGTCACAACAATCGCTTCCTCGCCGCCCCACGACAAAGAGTCTCCGCGCATCGACCCTATCGGTGCGCGGAGACTCACGAAGAAACAAGATATAGACCCTTACCTTTCTTCTAGCTGCCATATGTCAAGGCAAGCTTGGCGAACACATCTTCGAGAGTAAAGCGGACATCCACAAAATGATAGACGCGGCTTCACCATATATATGGTGTGATGAATCATCAAAGTATTAAAAATCAAGACTGGAAAACGGGCTAGCTCTTATAATAATAGTCCGGAATGGCTTCCCACCGTTTCTTCAGCTCGTGCGCCGCTAATTTTGGCTTGCGGTCACGCGTAAATACCCCTTTTTTATTGCCTTGAACGCGGAAGATGCCTTGACTGGTGTTGAAATCGGCAAAGTTCCATACATGCTCGCCGACAAAATTGCTGCACTCGTCGAACATCTCATGATTTGCCCGTAAAAATTCAGTCTGAAATTCCTCGGTAAACATGACGGGATCAACATCATGGAAGCCTGCAATCGTATCCGCGCCATATTCCGTCATGATGATTGGCTTCTCTGGGCAACGCTTCCCCCAGCCTTGGAGCTCCTGGCGGAGTCTCGATTTAGCAATCTCCCATTCCCCGCCTTCAACGTACCAGCCGTAATACCGATTCAAGCAGAGAACATCTACCAGATCCGATACCTTGCAATGCTCCGGGCTCCCTTCCTGAAGCGTTACCACTGTGACAGGGCGTCCTTGCGGGTCGCATTCCTTCGCATATCGGAGCAGCGGCTCGAAGTACTCTCGCGCGCCTTCCTCGGAAGTCGCAGGCTCATTGGCGATGGACCACATCACAACGCATGCATGGTTCTTGTCTCTCGCAATCAGCTCGCGAATGGCTTCCCGATGCGCTTCATAGGTTCTCAGCTCTTTCCACGTGTCCCGTCTCTTCCCACCCGTCAGCGTTGGAATGAAGTTCAAATGCAGACCGACGGCAGCCACCTCGTCGATAACGACGAACCCTTCCCTGTCAGCCAGTCTCATGATTTCTTCCGAATATGGATAATGGGAGGTACGGAACGAATTGGCACCCATCCACTTCATTAATCGAAAATCCATGACATTGGCCGCCTCGTTAATGCCACGTCCATGAATCGGCGAATCCTCGTGTTTGCCGAAGCCCTTGAAGTAGAACGGTTTGCCATTGATTAGGAATTTGCCGCTCGCCACTTCCACAGTCCGGATGCCAAAGGGTTGATCATACTCATCGATGATTTCTCCTCCTTGAACTAGCTCTACCTTTAACGTGTACAAATAAGCATTCATAGGCTCCCAAAACTTAGCATCCGGCAGTAAGAAGCTTCCTTGCGCCCCTTCTCCTTGGGCAACGATGCTTCCCGCTTCATCTAGGATATGGATACGCACGTCGGATTCTCCGGTGCTGTCAATCTTGCAGCTCACTTCCGCGGAGCCGTCATCCTTTACGCTTGATGTAATCTGTACATCTTGTATATAGCTGTGAGGCGTCGTATAGATCTTCACAGGACGATGCAGCCCCGCATAGTTAAAGAAATCGAAATTGGGATTATTTCGAGCGACTTTGCCCACTCCTTCAATATCTCGCTCCATGAAATGTCCCACGGGCAGCGTCGATTCGTCCAAAATATTATTGACGGCAACTGTGAGCCTATTTTTATGCGGCAGCAGATGACCGTTCAGTTCGACTTCGAACGGTGTAAAGCCGCCCGTATGCTCTACGGCCAGCGTTCCATTGATATACACCTTCGCTTCATGGGTCGCCGAGCTGAATCGAAGAACGATTCGCTGCGAGGCCAGCGTCTTCGGAATAATGATATCCCGTTCGTACCAAACCCATCCTACATGATTTCGTATTTCGGCATTAACGCCGATATCGTTATAGGAAGACGGAACAGCCATCGCAATCGTGTCGCTTAGCGACTGCATCTGCCATCCTTCCAGTAAGCCGATTCCGGGATCTGTCTTGAAATTCCAAATGCCGGACAAATCGATAACGCTGCGAGAAGACGTATTAATAGGGTATAGCATCCTTATCACTCCTCATAATGGATAATAGCTGTGCAGCGCGAATCCCCATCCGCGCTGCACAGAACTTTTTACTGCTTGGAATCAATAATTTTCTGAACCTTTTCTTGGGTATTGCGAATCGTCGTATCAATGTCGATGCCGGATAACATCATTTTGTCGAATTCCTCCAGGAACACCTTTTCTAACTCCGCATGGTAAGGAACTGCGACAGCTGGGGTGGCCTGCTTCGTGTTTTCGAGAACGTACATTAAGGATTCCTTATCGATTTTTTCAGGCGTTTTCGTGCCCGCAATAATGTTGTCTACAACCTTGTTCAGATCGGCTTTTTTCCACGAGGGGAAGTTCTTGCCCTGCAGGACGATTCCTTCCGTTGTGAACCAGCGGATAAAGGTGTAAGCAGCTTCTTTATGCTTGGACTTGCTGTATACGCCAAATACGTCGCCGCTGACGTTGCCTGTGAGCGGATCCCCTGCGTTCATCGTCGGAAGTGGTGCGAACACGGTTTTGAACGTTGCAGGTACTTGCTCCGTTCCCCCTGCTTCCGGCACCAAGAAAGATGCCATCGTAATCATGCTCGTGTCCTGGTTGAAGTATTGTGGACGGTAATTTAGCTTCTGGCTCACAATTTCTGAGTAAGGCGTCGCCGAGCCTTCTCGTTCCCCTTGCAGGCGAACTTCCAACGATTTCCTTATTGCAGGAGTATCGATGTTTGCTTTCAAGCCATCGTCCGTCGTGAGATTAGCTCCGGTAGTCGATTGCCCCATATTCTGAATGAAATAACCGAATTGAATCCAGCTGTGGAAATAGGTGCCGTATTGCGTTTTTCCGTTTTCCGTCGTCGTCATCGCCTTGGCATACTCCATATACTGGTCCCAGGTCCATTCCTTCGGAAGCTCCAGTCCCGCTTTCTGGAGTCGGCTCTCATTGATGAAAACCATAGGTGTAGAAAGCTTGCCTGGCAAGCCATAGGTTACATCTTTGATTCGTGTGTCCGTGGAGTACTCGTCCGCCAGAGAGAAACCTTCCTTCTCTATATACGTATCAACTGGCTCCAACAAGCCGAGCTCGGCGCGCTGGCTGAGAAATGCCATGTTACTAAACATAATAACATCCAGATCGTCGCCAGAAGCCGCGGCTAAATCCAGCTTTTTATAATATTCATTCGAGTTGTTGTCTTCTGCGGAGTTGAACTCCACCTTGATCTCAGGATGTTTCTTCTCGAACTCCTCGATTACGATATCCCAATTATCAGCTTTCTTCGGATACCAAGTATGCAATTTAATGGTGACTGCCCCGTCTGAAGAGCCCTTGCTTCCCGTCTCCTCCGCCGTACTATTGCCGCCTGCCCCCGAGCATGCTGATGTTGCAAGCGCAACCAAAACCGAAACGACAGTCGCCTGAATCCATTTTTTCTTTAACATCGAAATTCCCCCTTGAATAATAGTTTTCTATCCTTTGACACTTCCCGAGGCCACGCCTTCAATCACTTGCTTCTGGCCTACAATGAAGATGATCAACAGTGGCAAGATCGCAGAAACGGCTCCCGCCATCATAAGCGAATAAAACTCTCCATTAAAATCGGCAAACTTCCGAATCCCCAGCTGAAGCGTGAACAAGGCTTCAGAGCGCAGGAAAATAAGTGGATTCTGATAATCGTTCCATGTCCAAATGAAACGCAGAATCATATAAGTCGCAAGCGCCGGCTTGACTAACGGCAGCCCGATCCGGAAGAAAATAATCCAATGATTCGCGCCGTCGATTCGCGCAGATTCGATAATCTCATTATGGACGCTCATGAAAAACTGGCGCAGCAAGAACGTGCCTAATACTCCCGATGCTGCAAGCAATACAAGACCAAAATGGCTATCGAATAGACCAAGCCAGCGAAACATCATAAATTGCGGAACCAGGATGGCCTGAGAAGGAATCATGTAAGTAGCCAGCACTAAGATAAACATAGCTTCCCGGCCTTTGAAGATCACCTTGGAAAATCCATAAGCGGCCATAGCCGAGATGATTAGCGACAATGCGGTAGCCATCAGTGTCACTTTAATGCTATTCAAGTAATAAAGAGTGAAGGGAACAGCACCTGACCAGACTTGTGTGTAATTTTCTATCATGTACCATGTTTTCGGAATCCATTGTATGGGGTATGTCATAACCTCCAATTCAGGCTTGAACGAGGCCGATAACATCCAAATGAATGGCAGGATAAAAAATATCCCGACGATTCCCATTAGAGCCGTGACGATCAGACGGCTCGCGCTGACGGATTGCATATGTGTATTCCCCCTAGTAATTTACCCATTTCTTCTGCCCCACCCATTGGATAAGTGTCACGAATAAGATCAGCAGCAGCAGCACGATCCCCATCGCAGACGCATAGCCGGATTGCAGGTTAACAAACGCCGCTTCGTAAAGGTAATAAACGATAACCGATGTAGAGCCAGCAGGGCCGCCGCTAGTCAACACCATAATGAGATCGAATACCTTGAACGAGCCAACCACCCCTGTTATGAGCAAAAAGAAGGTTGTCGGAGAAAGCATGGGCAAGGTAATAGTGAAAAACTGCCTCAGAGGAGAAGCACCATCTACATCGGCCGCCTCATAAATATCCTTTGGAATCCCCTGCAAGCCTGCCAAATAAATGACCATATTAAAACCAAGCGAAGTCCAAACCATAATAATCATGACTGCAATCAGTGCGAATTGCGGGTCCGCCAGCCAAAGTGGCGGATTCTCAATGCCTATCCCCCGTAAAAATCCGTTAATTGGTCCGCTGTTGGGATGGAACAAAACTCTCCATAATAAAGCGATGGCCACGAAACTTGAAATGAAAGGCATAAAGTAGATGACTTTGAAGAAATCTTTAAAGTAGGTTGCTTGGTTAATCAAAGCCGCGAGCACCAGCGCGAAAAGCATGGATACGGGAACAACCGCGATCATGATGACATTGTTCCGAAGTGCTCGATGGAATCCTTCATCATGCAGCAAATTATTATAATTCTCAAATCCGATAAAATTTAGCCCATCGAGCCCTGCAATGAAGTTCCACTCGGTAAAACTTATCAACCCTGACAAAATGATCGGGATAACGACCAGCGTCATAGTCAACAACAGCATGGGCAAAATAAATAGATAACCATTAATCATGTCGTAAAATCCTTGCTTGCGGATTCGGAGAGCCTTGCCTGTTTTCGCCTCCTGATCCAAACCATTTCTCGTTGTCTGCTCCAAATTTGCCACCTCACTGTCCTCTATGTCTTCCTCATTATAGGTGCCGCGTTCCATACAAACATGCAACGATTTTTTCTATAGCAAAAAAGTTTTGCGATATTTTTTCCCTCATTGCAAAAAATGTTGAATGAATCGTTCATCAGCATGCTGTAGTATTGCTTTATAAAGAAGAATGGCAACGAGGGGTGGCACAACATCATGCGTGTTATATTAAAGCTAAAACATTTATCCTTGCGTCAAAAGCTGATTCTGACATCGATTGCCTGTCTGGTATTGCCTACGGTAGCTATGCTGTATATTAGCAGCTACTACTCCAAGTTAATTATTCGAGAGCACACCCTTGAGAAAGCAACGCAATCCCTTGCCATTGTACAATCTCAAGCCAATGCGATTATGGAGGAGCTTGTGTCCATCTCAAATTTCGTCCAATTCGATCCCGAGATTAAAACCTTGCTGGAGGAAGCCCAGGATCATCCGATTGCCGCTAGACAACTAACGACCCGGCTAGAGCAGATTGCGGGAGAGAAGCCGGACTTACGGCTAACTTTGCTGACAAGGAATGGCCGCGCTTATTCCGATTATTCCTTTTACGATTTCGAGCCTCAGCAATTTGTTCAGCAAGACTGGTTTGACAAGGCATCCCGACTGACGGCATACGAAACGTTGTTTTTGGGTGGATTGCGTAACTACTTGCCGCTGCTAGATCATGATCAAGGATATGTCTATTTGACCGCTCGGGCATTGACGGAGGCTATTGATCAAGCCCCCTTCGCCTATCTAATTGTCAGTCGTACGGAAGACTCCATTCGGGATCTGTTCGCTGGCCTAGAAGAGGATGTTTACCTGCTGAGTGACGAGAATATCATTTTATCCAATCGAAACGCTGACGTCATTGGCCAGCCCTTCGACACGATCATGAACGAGGAGACAAGCTCTTCACCAAGCTTTATTCACCTGCGAGGAGAGAATCAAATTCATCTCTCGCTTCCACTTCGTTATGCGGACTGGAGACTCGTAAGTCTGGCGCCTTACGAGCAGCTTACCGGTAAATTAAATACCTTCTATCAGTCCGCCCTATTGCTTCAATCGCTGTTTGCCATTTTTTTCTTATTCGCTTTGACCTATCTATTGGGTAGATTCACGAAACCGGTTCGATTGCTTGGCGAGGCGGTCAAGAAGGTGGAAGCCGGGGATTTGCAATATCGCTCCAATATTCGCGGCCGTGACGAGATTGGACGTTTGGGACGCTCATTCGACATGATGCTGGATCGGATTCAGCAGATGCTCCAGCAGGTAGAGATCGAGCAGCAATTAAAGAGGCAAGCGGAAATGGCGATGCTGCAGGCGCAAGTACATCCGCACTTTTTGTTCAATGTCCTAAGTTCCATACGCTTGAAATTATTATTGAAGCATGATGAAGACACCGCCCATGTTGTCGGCTCCTTAGCCTCGCTGCTGCGGGCAAGCTTAATGAGGCAAAATGAATTCGTAACGCTTTATGCCGAGATTGAAACAACGATGCAGTATATTGATTTAATGAAATTTACGATGAGGTTCCCGACTGAGTGCCACCTGGACATTCAGCCAGACCCGTTAACCATCACCGTACCCAGGTTTATCTTGCAGCCAATCATCGAGAATGCTTATAAGCATGGATTTACGCAGAGCGGTGGTATCATTACGATTAAGGTAGTAACGGATGCCCATATGCTGCGTATCACAATCGAAGACAATGGTCTAGGCATGACACCGGAGACGCTTCAGAATTTGAAGGATCGATTCAATGTTCAGAAGCGGGACGTCATTGAGCAGATGATTGCGGAGGAGCGTACAGCCGCCTCAGGAATCGGATTATTTAATGTGTACAGCCGATTGAAGCTCCTTTACAGTGACCGTTTTGAGATGGACATTGATAGCGTGTACGGCAAACAAACGACCATCGTATTAATATTTCCTGCTGCAGAGCCATCCGAATTTGTAGAGGTAGGTGAACACCATGTTTAAAGTCGTTATTGCAGACGATCATTACCCCGTGCTTGATTATTTAAGCAATATCATTCCTTGGACCAAGCTTGGCTTTGAGCTTTCCGCGCTCTGCTCCAATGGAGGTGAAGCATGGGAAGCCTGTCAAAACCAACAACCGGACATTCTCATTACGGATATTGGCATGCCCGTGATGGACGGTCTTGATCTCATCGAGAAGGCGCGCGAAGCGAATCCTCGTCTGAAAACCATTATTTTATCCTGTCACGAGGATTTTCAATATGCCCAAAGAGCCGTTAAGCTTAACGTCAACGATTATATCTTAAAGGAAAGCCTTCGCATGGAGCATGTCGTTACGGTTCTGCAGCAGCTTGCTTGCACGTTAGCCGAAGAGAAACAAGCCGAGAACAGCCGTCTCCAGCTGCAGAACGTCGTGCAGCAAAATCTGTCCATCATTCATACTCGATTTATTCGCAAGCTGCTGGAGCAGCCGATATGGAACGAAGCGGAGTGGAATGACGAAGCCGAGAGAATGGGCATTCACCTCCGTGATGGCATGCCATATCTGCCTGTTGCGGTGCTGCCGGAGCGCTCATTCGAGCTTGAAAGCCGGTTTGGCGGAGCCATGAATATGCAATTTGTCATCGACAACGCCTTGCAGGAATTAGTCCAATACGAAGGTGTTATCTTGCTTGTACCGAACGAACGCCAATACTTCCTTCTGTTTCCTTTCCCGGCCACGTTGAAACGCAATCTTCATGAGGACATCCGGGCGGAGCTGAAGCGTGTTCAACAATTAGTGCACCGACATCTCAGTATTGGGATATCATTCTATCGCGGTGATGTGGCTCGAGATTTCCTGCAATTGAAGAAGCAATTACAAGATTTAATGAATGTGAAGATGTTCCGTTTCTATGCAGGAGAGCTCGTCTATGCGGAGCTGCAGCCGCTCCAAACGACGAAGGAAGATTTGTTCCTGCATTATGCCAAGGCCTTTCAGGAGCTGAAGGACAGTATGCTTGGGGGAGAACGGGAGCTCATTCATACTACGGTGAATCGATGGGGAGCATTCATTCAGGATCGCGTATACCCAGTTGAATCTGTGAAAAGCTGGATACTAAAAATGGCATTGGAGCTAGAGCTCAAGTATACGGTGATGCAAAACTTCGTGATCAACTTCAACAGTGAGCTGCAGCAGCAGCAAATTGCTTCTATTGAAACGCTGAAGCATCTTTTGGAATGGCTGCAAATTTTTCTCGAAGAGAAAGCTACCGATATTCAGATGCTGCGCGACCATACGGTACGGAGGGAAATCGCGGAAGCCCAGCGCTATATTCAAACCCATATGGGAGAGAAAATCGCCATGGATGAGATGGCCCATCGGTTAAATCTGAATCCATCGCACTTCAGTCGTATTTTTAAGCAGGAAACCGGTGAAACCTTCGTCGAATTCGTCACGCGGACGAAGATGGAGAAAGCGAAGGAGCTATTGAATCAGTCCGACATGACCGTGGTAGAAATCGCGGAGCAGCTCGGCTACGAGCATACCAGTTACTTTATTAAGCTGTTCCGCAACGCCTCCGGCATGTCTCCGAACGAGTATCGTAAATCAATGTGAGCACATGGGCTGGTGAACGAGTTGCAGCCCTTTACTCTTATCATAAAAAAAGCCCCTTCATAGGGGCAATCGCAGATCTGCTTTTGACATTTACGGCATCCGTAAAATATGCTTTTCTCTGTATTCCTGTGGCGAATGTCCGGTTGCTTTTTTAAAAAAGCGAGTAAATGAAGTAGCCGATTCGTAGCCTACACGCCGGGCAATGTCGCTTATTTTTAAATTTTCACTCTTAAGTAAATCCTTTGCTTTGATTAACCGAGTTGAGTCAATAAACTCAGTCAGATTTCTTCCCGTTTCCTGTTTGTAGATGCGTGACAAATACGATGGATTGAGATGTACTTGTTCTGCCAATCTGACCAGTGACAAATCCTCGTCTAAATGACTCATAATAAATCCCTGTAAGTAGTCGATCATATTGTCCGCCCGCTTTTTCTGATCCACTTTTTGCATATTAAAAAGAACAGAAGATAATTCCGTCAGGTACAATGCCGCAGCGTTCCAAGTTTCGAAAAAATCGGTCCGCATCAGCTGCGTCTGACTAATTTGACCGGCTACCTTCACATTCAGTCCCCATCTGTTTATATAGGACATAAGATAGAGAGCTACGGTGTAATAGGCTTCCTGCGCATTGACATTATTTTTACTGCGAATGCCTCTTAAAGGAACAAGCAGCTGCTCCAAGGCTTCAAAATACTTCTCCTTATGCCCTGACTCCAGATGCTGCTCAATAACAGAAAGATTTTTTAGTTTGAGCGCCGTTACCAGCTTCTCTCCTTCATCGAATTCTTCTTCATAGCTATTAACTGGGCCAACCTCATTGCCCATATTGTCATTTATCTCACTGTCAACTAAAAGTATTGTATTTTCAATGCCTATCCGATAATTTAGCAAATGGTGCAGCGAATGATACTGATTGAAAACAGAATCCCACCAGCTGGCTTTACTGCCGACAGTAAAGCTGACAGGCATACCGATGTTTTCCTGACAAGCTGTCTGTATGACCTCTAAAATGCCTTTAAGGAAAGAAACCGTTTTATTGAAATAATGCTCGATCATATCCGAATTCGCCGGAAATGTGATGGATAATGATTCCTTAGGCTGAACAAAAATGACAAACCGATGATTTTCGTCTAAAACAATTGCAATATTCACATGGGCGGCCAAATACCTTTGAATAATTTGACGAACCGAATAGACCTGCTGCATCTGCTGCATGTAGTCGCTGACCTCAGGTAACTTATCAATCTTGCCCAATACCAAAGTAACAGGCCATTGCACATTAATCGGAATCGATAGCTGTTCAAACTGTTCTTGGCTAATTTGTACCGCTTGATTCCCCTTTAGAATACACAGTAAATAATTTTCTTGAAACAAATTCAACGCCATGTGGATTTGTTCTTTTGCATTTCGAATTAAATCTTCCGTTTTAATTTCTTTACGAATTTTTGATACGGTTTCTTCTATAACTTGAATAACTTTATCAATATCTTCTGCCTTAAGAATAAAGCTGACGTCCCGATGCTGAATGGCTTTGTATACGTATTCAAATTCACTGTGGCCTGTCAAAAAAATAACTTTGCATTGGGGCCAGCTTCGAAAAATTTCCTCCATTAGCTGCATACCGTTTAAAATGGGCATATCAATATCGGTCAGAACAATATCAATTCTGGTTCTATTGAGCCACTCTATAGCTTCTTCTCCACTATATGCCTTATAAACATCAAGATCCAAATGAATCATGCCTCGAAAAATTTCGTAAAGATGATTCACAATCATTTCTTCATTGTCTACAATTAAGAGTCTGTACATGCTTAAACCCTCGCCTTCGGGTTAAGTCGCAACGTCACCTTTAAACCACCCATAGAGCTTCGCTCTAAACTCAATCCGTTCTCTTCGCCGTAAATCAACCGGATTCGTCTATGAATGTTGATTAGACCTGAAGTCTCAATATTGGTGTTATCGTAAAAAAGCTTAGGCACGGATACCAGTGTTTGATCCGATAAATGAGCTCCATTATCTTCAACAATAATACGCAATGCGCGATCATCGAGACGAAAGCTTATCGAAATTCTTCCCTTTTCTTTCGTTTTTTCCACAGCATACTTAAAGGCATTTTCAATTATTGGCTGAAGAATCAGTCTAGGTACTTGTATATCCCTGACCGCATCCGGACAGTCTTCAAAATGGATCGACAATCTGCTAGGAAAACGCATGAGCTGAATTTCAGTATACGTCCGTGCATGTTCAACTTCCTCATATAAGGGCAAATAATCCGAAGCATTTCTTGTAATAAACTGAAAATAATCACCCAAAAGCTTAGTAAAAGCAATTAAATTCTCATCCCCTATTCTTGCCATCGTATTAATTAAAAACAAGCTGTTATATAGAAGATGCGGGCTGATCTGAGACTGCAATTGCTTTAGCTCTGCCTTCTGATTGAGAATCTTCTGCTTATATACCTGATCGATCAGGGCCGATACATTCTGAACCATAGAATTAAAGCCTTTGTACAAATAACCAAACTCGTTTTTTTTATTTACTTGAATATGAACATTGAAGTTGCCACTCTCTACTTGCCGAAAAGAGCCCACAAGCTTTCTCATTGGCTTATGAATCAAATTATAAGTGTATACGCAGTAGAGAATAATAATCATCAATCCCACACCTGTAAATATCCATAACCAAATATAAAAACTTTGAACGGGAACAAAGATCAAATTCTGCGGGATATAACGCAGCAAAAGCATGTTCAGATATTTTGACTTCACGGAAACAACATAAATCGTTTGTCCATTAATCTTGTTGTAACCAATGTTTCCGCTTTCAACTTTAAGATGGCTTTCTGCAAGCTCCTCCAGCAGCACCGCATCATTATTTCCTTTTCCAGGTATCACCATATTGTGGGTCAAATCGATTAAAAAGGTGCCGCTATCGGCATACGTTCGGAACTGCCCTAGTGCTTCTTGCAATGCGTTCGTATTGATCTCAACCTCAATCAAGTACATTTGAGATAGACCCGCGTTTCCAGCGTGAAGAGTGGTCAAGTAGAGCTTGTCTTCATACTGCACCAGCTGCGCCCCCCTCTCCCCTTCCGGCACCCGGAGGTGCTCGAATTTATCCATATCAATAGGACTTACGGAGGTGGTGGAGGATATGGTTTTTTGAATAGAGAGGATATGCACGCTTACGTTAGCAATATAGGAGCTGCTGTTATGGATTGTAACAAGTCGCTGTTGCAGTTTTCTCATGCTTTCCACTGTCTCATATTCATTCATAATGGAATGGCGGATGGCAAGCTTAGCAAGATATTCATCATTGAGACTATCGTATTGCAATATTTTTATGCGTTCTACCTCATCTTCCAGACTTTCAAGATAAAACGATACTTGTGCAGTCGAGGAATTTATAATTTCATTCTTTACTGTGTTTAGGCTCCAATTATACATGTAAATTCCCAAAAGGATGATAAGTAGGATTGCCATTAGAAATGTCGCAACCAATCTTGCGAAAATACTGCCTCTGATATGCACCTCCTCCCTTATTTGTTTAAAGTTAATCCTATTTAAACTATAATATCTTCCATACTACCCTTTAACACTTCCCAACACCATCCCTTTTACAAAAAATCGTTGAAGGAACGGATATACGCAAATAATAGGAAGCGCCCCTAGAAAAATTTGGGCGGATCGCATTGTTTTGTCTGATATAGTTGCCATTAGTTTGGCCTCCTCCGGTGTCATGGTGCTGAAGGAGCGTTGAACTACAATGGTCTGAATGTAGCTTTGGATAGGATAATGACTGGGATCATTCATATAGATCAAGCCATCAAACCAGCTGTTCCAGTGACCAACGAGTGAAAACAAAAGAATGGTCGCTAAGGCCGGCAACGATACCGGCACATAAATGCGCCATAGAGTTATCCAGTGTCCAGCGCCGTCCATATAGGCTGACTCGCTTAATTCCTTTGGAATCATCCGAAAAAAATTCAACAGCAGAATAACACTAAACACAGGTACTGCGGTCGGCAGTACCAGCGCCCAAATGGTATCCATCAATCCAAGCTGTCTGATGACCATATAGGTAGGAATTAGTCCAGCGCCAAATATCATTGTAATGAAGAAGCTCCATGAGTAAAAGCTGCGAAAGCGGAATTCGCCATTTTCCTTAGAGAGCGGATAGGCTACCATTATTGTGAGTAAGAGATTAATAGCGCCGCCAAAAAGGATACGCTGCAAAGATATAAACATCGATTGCCAGAAGGCTGCCCGCTGCGCCACAAATTCGTAGGAGGCTAATGTAAAATCCTTGGGCCACAAAGTTACCGTACCAGTTGCCGCAACGGCGCTGGAGCTGAATGAAACGGCCAGTATGTGAATCATCGGAATCAAACAAAACAATGCAACTAACGCGAGAAAGCAAGAATTAAATATGGCAAACCAGTCGATCTTCTTTTGTACATGCATAATAGCTCCCCCTAGAAAATCCTATAATCCGCAACCTTATAGGCGATGAAATATGACACAGATACGAGTATAAGTGCGACAACAGACTTAAATAATCCTACTGCTGTTGCTATACCGAATTGGGCATCCAATAAACCGATGCGGTATACAAAGGTATCAAGAATATCCCCGCTTTCGTATACCATTGGGCTGTACATATTGAAAATCTGATCAAAACCGGCATTTAGCAAATTGCCTAAATTAAGAACCATAAGTAAAACGATAACCATTTTCATACCTGGAAGGGTCACATTCAAGGTCTGCTTCCAACGATTAGCTCCGTCAATCTGTGCTGCTTCATATAAATCCGGGTTAATGCCAGTAATCGCCGCCAGATAAATGATCGTACCATAACCAAACTCCTTCCATGAATCAGTCAATATCATGGTTATAGGGAACCATTTGTTATCCCCAAGGAAAAAGATAGGTTCAAAGCCAAACAGTTGAATGACTTGATTTACCAAGCCGTCAGTAGGCGACAAAATTTCTATAAAGATGCCGCCTAATACAACCCATGATAAAAAGTGGGGCAAATAAATGGCGGTTTGAACTCCTCGTTTCATACCGGCATTCTTGACTTCGTTTAAAAGAATCGCAATCACGATAGGTACAAAAAGTCCCAAAATGATTTTCAATACCGCAATGTAAAGCGTATTCCACATGATACTGTTGAAATTGGGCATGTTCATGACATACTGAAAATTGCTCAGTCCTACCCATTGCTGATCGCCAAACAAACCCTTGGCCGGAATAAACTTCTGGAACGCAATGATGATACCTCCTATGGGGAGATAACTAAAAACAATCAAAAAAAGAAACCCAGGCAATATAATTAAATGCAGTGGTATTTCCCTTTTCCATCTTCTTTGTAACATACGATTCACCCTGTTTCTTTTCTATGATTGGGAATGGGAATAATAAGAGAAAGGACACTCTCTAAAAAGCCTAGCATCCTTTCTCTTTGTTGCTATTATTTTTCTACAGAAGCATACCACTCATTGACTTCTTTGGTCATATCGGCACCACCAAGCTTATTCCAGTTCTCCACGAACTTGTCGAAATCGTCAATTGGGGCAGCACCCATAATGAGCTTCACGAATACTTCCGTTTCCAGAGATTTCAGCGTGGACTGTTTTTCCGCCATTGTTTTGGTTGGCGAGCCTGCGAAGGACTCTAGCATAAATAGATCCTTATCCACGTATTCAACGCTATGTCGATATACCCCATCCACACCATATATTTTAGGCCAGCCCCATTGAGAGGTATCTCCATTTTCAAACGCCTTGATGTTGTTTTGAATAGATTGCGCTTCGCCAGTCAACTGATCCAATGTATTATTGGAACGAGCTGCCTGAATCTCTTTAAACGCATTAAGATTTTTAAATGGTGGATACGGTTGAACCGGTGAATACTTCCACACCCCTACGCTGTCATTTGCGGCAGGCATGTAGTAGTTATCAAAATCACCTGTTTTCCCCCAGTTTAGCTCTACGTGAAGATTAAACATTTTGATCAATGCTTCCGGATTCGAGAAACCCTTTTTAACAACCCAGAACTCAGAAGCTCCAAAATTCTGTGGTGAAAGAACAGGCTTGTCATCTACGGATACCAAGGCGTATCCTTCCCAATTTGCTGTTGGATCGTTCTGATAGTTGCTGATAAGCGGATACATAGGGTTCCATTGCGCGCCGAACTCCATGCCAACCTTACCAGATGCAATCGTTTCCGCTACCTTGCCGCCATCCTTTACACCAAATTCCTTATCAATCTGGCCATCCTTATACATTGTAGAGAGCGCTTTCAAAGCTTCCTTTACTTCTGGAAGGGTACTGCCCCATACTAAATTTCCTGAACCATCATCTATCCACATATTAGGGTAAGCATGGTAACCGGTAAAGAACCCTTCTAATCCCATTGCACCGCCGTATAGATCCTTTGTAATAGCTAGACCGTAGGTATCATTTATATTATTCTTATCCGGATCCTGACTTGTGAATGCTTTACTGATGGCCAGGACATCGTCCATTGTTTTAGGTGCGTCAATTCCCAAATTTTCCAGCCAATCGGTGCGAATCCAAATGAATGTGCCATCGCCGTAGACCTCTGCAGGACCCATTCCCATCATTTTCCCATCAATTGATGCAGCATTGAGTACAGCAGGTCCTTGAACCGTGTACAATTCCTTCAGTAGATCGGAAGCATAAGTATCCCAATATGGTTTCAAATCCTCTATCATGTCAGCATCGGCCATTTGCTTCATCTGAGAACCCGTTACGCGAAGCATGTCAGGGATTTCACCTGAAGCCAATGTAACGTTAATTTTTTGGGTGTAGGCATCCCCGCCCTTTACCGTCCAATCGTATTTAACATCAATCCCCAGCTTTTCCGAATACGCCTTAAGCCAGCGATTGTCATCTACTGTCTCTCCTGGTGTTTTAGGAATAATGTTATCCTGCATATCATTATCCACATCACGGGCAAATCTTATTGTAAGCGCTTTATCATATTTCCCTAAAGGTTCCTTATCTCCTGAAACTTCTCCATTTGACTCACTTGGTGCGATGCTTCCCGCTGGACTGCTTGTCGAGTTATTGCTCGGAGAATTGGTACTGCACGCTGATAAAACTCCCGTTGTCACTAGCAAACAGCTTAAAATCGTAACTGTTTTAGATAACATGCTACTTTTCACACTCATAGCCCCCTTTTAATAGTTAAGCATTAAATAACAACTCAACTATATCTCCAAATTAATCAATTCGCTATTATCTAGTTATTACATGTTTACCATTCGTCTACTTCATTAATTGTGATAGTCCTAACCATTTTCAACTATCTTATCATTTGTTTACAATCACGCTGTTATGCTGTTTTTGATTTGCAATCGACTGAATGAAAGCGCTATATTAAAAAATAAAAGGAACATCATCTAGCGAATGGGAGAGGATATTCATGGTTCTATTGTTCATAAACGCAGGTCGAAAGTATTCCAAAATCAACAAAAACATATACGGTCACTTCTCAGAGCATTTAGGCCGTGGCATTTATAACGGCTTATATGTTGGTGAGAACAGTCCAATCGCCAATACCCGTGGAATACGCAACGATATTGTAGAAGCATTGCGGCATATCCAGGTTCCGGTATTGCGCTGGCCGGGTGGATGCTTCGCCGAATATTATAATTGGAAAGACGGCGTTGGGACTGATCGCAAGCGCATGGTTAATGCTGGTTGGGGTGGTGTGGTAGAGGACAACTCCTTCGGTACCCATGAGTTTTTAGATCTTTGCGAGCAGATTGGGGCATCTGCCTATATTGCCGCAAACGTTGGTTCTGGTACTCCGAGGGAAGTAAGCGAATGGGTAGAATACATGACCTTCGGCGGTGAGTCACCGATGGCCGACTGGCGACGCCAAAACGGTCGTGATAAGCCTTGGAAGGTCGAGTTCTTGGGAATTGGCAACGAGAACTGGGCCTGCGGCGGGCATATGAGTCCGGATTATTATGCGGATGTATACAAACGCTTCGAAACATTCGTCCGCAATTATGACAGCAATAAGATTTTCCGAGTTGCTTGCGGCGCTGATGGAAACGATTATAAATGGACGGAAACCTTGATGCGCCTTGCAGGGAAAAGGATGAACGGTCTATCGCTGCACTATTACACCATGCCTGCATATTACGAAACGGAACCATACCCATGGGAGCGCAAAGGACCCGCTGTGGGCTTTGACGAAGCTAACTACTACCGAACACTGCGCCGGGCATTGTATATGGATGAGCTGATCCGCAGACATAAGCATGTGATGGATCAATACGACCCTGAATGCCAAGTGTCGATTATTTTGGACGAATGGGGGACTTGGCATGAGGTCGAGCCTGAAACCAATCCTGCTTACCTTTTCCAGCAAAACACCATGCGTGATGCAATTGTCGCTGCGGTGTCGCTAAATATTTTTAATACCCATAGTGATCGGGTGCATATGGCCAATCTTGCACAAATGGTAAATGTCCTCCAATCGGTGATTTTAACAGAAGGGGAAGAGATGATACTTACTCCCACCTACCATGTATTCGATCTTTTTAAGGGGCATCAAGACTCCACACTTATTGAAAGCTATGTGCAGCAAGATTTGACTGGTACAGAGGAAGCTCCAGTGCCTGCACTGCACGTTAGCGCATCTGAGCGAGCTGATGGCAGGATTCATGTAACCGTTGTAAATCTATCCGTAGATGAGCCTCAACAGGCACAGGTCCTGCTTAATGGAAAAGTGTTTTCTTCTGCCGAAGTTCGTTACATCTCCGGCGATATGAATAGCCATAACCCATTTGGACAACCACCTCAGGTAGAGATTAAAACGATGAATAATATTAACGTAAAGAACAATGGCTTACTTATTGACCTTCCCGCCTGTTGTGTTGCTGAAATCATCCTTGATTAACTACAACGGTTACACAAGCTAGGCACAACAGCCGCTTGAGGAAATCGGCTGCGAGTCCAAATTTTTCCTCGACGATGCCAAAAGCCAATAGCAAAGCAGAATCGAGACCAAGCGCAAAAGTTCATGGACTATTACTTATTCCATCCGTTCAGCTTCAGGGAATTGTCGTTTATTGCTTTTGTGAGAAAATAACATCAAAAAGCCTGAACCTTCAAGGGTTCAGGCGGTGATTAAATAAATTATTTTCAAGCGACAAAACATAATTTCAAGTTACAGCCGGCAACAAGTAAAAACACTCCAAGACTTTCCCTATAAGGAACCATTAATTACATCGGCTGTACCCGCAATTGCTGCACTGCTTGCAGCCTTCTACATTAATAAGTGACGCGGAGCCGCAAGAAGGACAAAGGTCGAGCGAGCTTACGCTGCTGCCGCCTATAGCTGAGTTAAGCCTGACGTTAGCTGCCGCTATAGATGTCGTTTTTGCAGATGAGCCGACGTTCAAGTCTATACTAGCTTCAGTTACTTCACCGCTTTCCTCCCGCTGTTCCACATCCGTCTGCTGCATGTCAGCAGACGCTATATGCTGCTCCAACGCCTTCGCTACAGCATCAGCGATTGATTCCACGCGGTTTGCGCCAAACCCAATCGCACCTGTGCCGCCAATTCCTTTCAAATGCTTAATTAACAGCTCCACCTTATGACCATGATCGCCATAACGAAGGAATAGCGAGCAGACGCGCCCAAGCGCCTCCGCCATGGCGAACACGTCGGAGCCAGCCTTGCCGACATTCAGAAAAATTTCGCCCGGCGAGCCGGACAGATCATTGATCGTAATGTACGCCATGCCGAATGGCGTATTAACCTTGTAGGTGGCACCGCGCAGCACCTGCGGGCGATTTTTGTACGCTTTGTCCAGCGTTTTCTTACTCACAGCGGTTGTAGCTGTAGTAGTTTTGGGGTCTGCTGCATCAGGTACACTCCCAGCACTTGAAGCCCCTTGAGAAGCCACTCCCTCAATAGCTATGGCACCCTGATCTCCAGCTTGAACTTCTTTCTCCCTGCTTTCTGCTCCTGATGCCAGCTTAAGCTCCTCTTCCGTCTCCTGCTTCTTCTCTTTCTCATCCGTCGTCGACAGCACCTGAACATCCCTGCTGCCGTCGCGATAAATGGTCACGCCCTTGCAGCCAAGATCAAAGGCCATCTCATAAAGCTCCTTCGTCTCTTCCACCGTAAAATCATTCGGGCAATTCGCCGTCTTCGAAATCGAGCTGTCCACCCAGCGCTGAATCGCTGCCTGGACCCGAATATGATCCTTCGCAGACAAATCCATCGCAGCTACAAAATAATCCGGCAGCTCCTCGTCAGGATGCTCATCCTTCCACTGCTGGGCAATCGGGACAAGCTGCTTGTCATAGCCAAGCCTGCTTTGGCGGAAATATTCAAAAGCAAAATACGGCTCAATGCCCGTCGAGGTGCCGACCATCGTTCCGGTACTTCCCGTCGGCGCCTGTGTCAGCACCGTGACGTTGCGAATGCCATGCTGCTCTACCGAAGCCCCCACCTCGGGATAATGCGACGTCAAGCTTCGCATAAATCCGCTTTGCAAAAATTTATCCGCTTCAAAAGCAGCGAAGGTACCTTTCTCCGCTGCAATTTCCGTCGAAGCAAGATACGCCTCTCGGGCCATAAACCCATACAGCTTATCGAGAAACTCGAGCGATTCCGCGCTGCCGTAACGGATTTGCAGCTTAATCAGCAGCTCCGCAAGCCCCATCGTGCCGAGCCCGACGCGGCGCTCGCGCTTCTGGTTCGCTTCATTTTCAGGAAAATGGTACGGTGTGGTGTCAATGACGTTATCGAGAAAACGCACCGACCAGCGCGTCACCTTCGCCAGCTCCTCCCAGTCGACATCATGCTGCTGCTCATTATAGAAACGCGAAAGATTGACAGCTGAAAGATTGCAGACGCCCCAGCCGGGAAGGCCTTGTTCGCCACAGTTGTGTGCAACCATTCCACCAGCTAGAAGCGAATGCGTAATAGGCTCCGTAATATCGTAAACGGTGACGGTTTCTCCCGCCTTTACCGAAGTGACTTTAGATAGAAACTTTTCCGTTTTACGTGAGCGCCGAGCAATTCGCTCAAGCGCCTCTTGTTTTCTAGTGACATAACGAAATCCGATCTGTTCTTTAAAGGCAACAATATTGTTTCCGGTCATGATGAGCTCATAAAAGCCGCTGCTTTCATACGTACGGTGCTCGCCAGCTTTTGTCGTATATTGAAATTTCGTTTGCGCTTTTTTGGGACGAGCATAAATCGAGCTGTGAATACCATAATTAAGCAGCAAAAGCTGAACGCCCTGCAGCAGTTTTCTTGAAGCCGAAGTTAGACGAACGGAGCGCCGCATTTCATCCCGTTCATAAACCGTTCCATCTGCACTAAAAAGCCCTTGCAGAAATGCCGTTACGGTAGCTTCTGACGATGTGAATAATGCCTCAGGTACTTCCTTCTCTGGAGCCTTGACAGCTTTAACGCCCAGCTCATTCAGCTTTTGAAGCAGCTCTTTACGCCACCAATATACCTGTTTTGTCCCATTTGTTCGATCAAACACCTTCGCCTTTACTCCGGTAATCCTCTCACCTGCCTCGACTAGCAGGCTTACTACCTCTTCATCCCCGCCACCAAAAACCATGCCGATATCCCCGCGTTTCGATACCCATCCGTCGCCCGCGAGCCAACCGAGAAACAATCCCCAATGTTCGCCTAGTTCATCTTTCGCTGCAAAATGACCTATACCGGATTGGACATATACGCAATCCTCTTGGGTGAGGTGCTGCGCTTCCTTCCAGCCCACATTCGTATATAAGCGATGGTCCTTTGTCACGCTGATGTCCATCCCATTTTGCAAAGATACGACGACCGTCTCCTTCACTCCTGTAGGAAACACCGTTGCTTGCCGCATCTTCACACCGGGAACCTCATAAGAACGCCCACCGACAACTTTTGCTTGTTCGACTAGACGCGCATCGGTGCCGACAAGAAAGCTTTCTCCAGCTGTTTTTTTATACAATTCCTCTATCGTCATTAGCCCGTATTCCGTCGTAATTCTGGTGCTCGGATGAAAGCATGGATTCGTACTAATAATGGGATTGAAATACCAGCTATTCGACATTTGATTATAATACTCCATAAAAACGACGCCGGGCTCTGCCGATTTCCAGGCTGATTCAATGATCATGTGCCAGATATCGCGGGCGCGGACCGTTTTGTACAAAATCACCTTTTTGCCAAGTGCCCGCCAAGCATCCAAATCTCCTGTCCAAAGCTCGTTGTACTGTGTATCCTTCGTATCCGGGAATACCAGCTCCCACTCTAAATCCTCCTTCACCGCTTTCATAAAAGCGTTGCTCACGCATACCGATAAATTCGCGTTCGTCACCTGGCCCATCGTCTGCTTCACCGTAATGAAATCCAGCACATCGGGATGCCAGTCGTTGATCATTAGCATTAAGGCGCCGCGGCGGCTGCCGCCCTGCTCGATCAGCCCCGTCGTATAGCTGAACAGCCCGCCCCATGACACCGCCCCGCTCGATGCGCCATTTACCCCTGCCACAATGGCGCGGCGCGGACGCAGCGACGACAGATTAATGCCTACACCGCCCCCGCGTGCCATAATTTCCGTCATTTCCGTCAACGTCTGCATAATGCCGCCACGGCTATCTGCCGGTGAAGGCAGCACATAACAGTTAAATAGCGTAAGTTCCTCACTAGCCCCTGCCCCCGCTGCAATTCTCCCGCCCGGCACGAGCTTCCAGTCGTCCAAAATATAGCGAAAGCGCTCGGTCCATTCCGCCCGCTTCTGCTCGCTGCCCTCGACTCCGGCAACCGCCTTCGCCAAGCGATCCCACATTTCCTCAGGCGTCTGCTCAATGGTCAGCGTCAGCTTCTCGACCGCAGTCGTTACACAGCCACCGCTTCTGAGCTGCACTTCCACCTGCTCACCTTCACGGGCCACAATCTCTCCTACTTCCTTCGTTGGGAACTTTGGATCATCTTTGGTCAGCACGAGCACAAGGTCTCCAGGCTTAGCGCCGCTGGAATCCGCATTTTTCCAAGCATAACGATCGAGAAAAATTTTCTCGCTGAGCCCCTCCAGCCTGCTGGTGCCTTTCCTATTTTCATTTGAGGTTTGTTTCTTCTCCATAAGTAACGCCGCCTCTCCTTACATTTGCTAAAAACGTTTCTATTTGCCCGCTAACAAGGCCTTTCACATCATGCTTAACCCGATATATTGTGTCTGAAAATCATTATAACATACTACATATTGGGTTTCCTCATCATTCCCAGCCAAAAACGCCCAATTTACCCGCCTGCCGAAGCCTGCGCTTTCCGTTGCTAGTCCTCACGCTTTTTTTAGCCTTTTCTTATGAATAGGCGATGAAAGGGTCATACTAGAAACAAAGATTTTAACCTACTCATTTTGCTTGAATGGACGATGAATATTGGCTTAAACGATGAAAGGAGCTGCTCCCTTGTCTTTAGATAATAAACTACCGCTATACGGATCATCCGCTGCTCCAGATGCTGCTCTAGTCACCCGCAAGCTTCATCCGCTCGTAGATTTGCAATATGACCGTTCCACCTTAGACGAGCTGCAAAACCGCATTGCCAAAAACGGACCTTGGGATGACTGGACGTTATATCAACTATCGATGGAAGCGGAACAAGCGAAACGAATTGAAAGCTTCGAGCAGCTGCAATGCCTGCGCAGCCTGCCGATGCTCGAACCGATGCCCCATCAAATTTCGACTGCGCGCAAGGTGCTGCATGAAATGGGCGGACGCGCCATTCTCGCCGATGAGGTTGGACTTGGCAAAACGATTGAAGCTGGCCTCGTGCTGAAGGAATACATCGTCCGCGGGCTCGTGCGCCGTACGCTCATTCTCGTTCCCGCCTCGCTCGTTCTGCAATGGGTGCGCGAGCTGAATCAGAAATTCGGCATTTCCGCCGTTGCCCAGAAAAAAGCCCATACCTGGCATTACGACGTCGTCGTCGCTTCGATAGATACAGCCAAGCGCGATCCCCATCGCGACGTCATTCTCGGCACCGACTACGATATGGTCATCATCGACGAGGCGCATAAGCTCAAAAACAAAAAAACGACCAACTACCAGTTCGTCACCGAGCTGCGCAAAAAATATTGCCTGCTGCTTACCGCAACGCCGGTGCAAAACAATTTGGACGAGCTGTACAATTTGATCACGCTGCTCAAGCCTGGCCAGCTCGGCCGCCAAAGCGAGTTTGCCGCCAACTTCGTCGTTGACAAGCGCCTTCCGAAAAATGAGGAGCAGCTCCAAACGGCGCTGTCCAGCATTATGATTCGCAATCGCCGCGGCGACGGCGGCATTTCGTTTACGAAACGTTTTGTGAAAAATATTCCGCTGCAGCTGTCGACTGACGAGCAGGCGCTTTACGACGCAGTGACCGCCTTCGTGCATGAACGCTACGATGAGAGCGGCCCCGACCTTAGCAGCATGCTGTCCTTGGTCACACTCCAGCGCGAAGTATGCAGCAGCCGTGATGCCGTCTTTCTGACACTCGTCAATATGTTCAAAAAGACGGCCGAGGATTCGCCCGTCCGCGCAAAAATATGGGAGCTCGTCGAGTTCATCAAAAAAATCGAAGCCAATACGAAGGCTGAGAAGGCGCTTGAGCTCGTTAAGGAAATGAATGATAAAGTCATTATTTTCACGGAATATCGGGCAACGCAGGAGTATTTGCTGCAATATTTCCGCTCCCACGACATGATTGCCGTCCCTTACCGGGGCGGGATGAACCGTGGCAAAAAGGATTGGATGATGGACCTCTTCCGCGGCCGGGCGCAAGTATTGATTGCAACGGAGGCAGGCGGCGAAGGCATCAATTTGCAATTTTGCCACCATATGATCAACTTCGATTTGCCATGGAATCCGATGCGCGTAGAGCAGCGGATTGGCCGCGTCCACAGGCTCGGACAAACCGAGGACGTAAAAATTTACAACCTTTGCACCCTCGGCACGATAGAGGAGCATATTGTCCATTTGCTGCATGAGAAAATTAATATGTTTGAGCTTGTCATTGGCGAGCTGGATCATATTTTGGAGCGCTTCGAGAAAAAAGATGGCTCGCTGGAGCAGCAGCTTGCCCGCATGCTGCTCGAATCAGGCGGCAGCGAAACGGAGCTGCGCGATAAGATCAGCGATCTCGCCTCCTCGATTACGCAAATCCGCGAAGAGATACAGCTTGCTCCTGAACTGCAGGCAGGTGCGCAAATTGTGTCACAAATGACAGCCCTTGGGCAGACGGTGGAGATACGACATGAATGAGAAGCAGGTACACAAGTTTGTGCAGCGTTATTTGGAGGCGACCGAGTGCCAGGTTTTGGAGAAATCGCCCTGTCATTTCACGGTTAAGCTGTCGCCTGATGCAGACCGGGAGCTGACGAACCGTCCCTACTACTGGAGCTTTGTCGATCGCACGAACGCTGCTCCCGAGACAATGACCTATCTGCTTGTAACCGACCGTGAAAAGTATGACGCGGGGCAAGCTGGGTTGCTGCCCGCGCAGCAGCGCGTACCCTTATCGGGCTCGGGCGGAGCAGGTGTGGCAGGAAACGCAGCCGGGGCTGCAGGAAGCACAGATGCCGCTGCATTTAACGGGGCCGCAAGCAGCGTGAGGCCTGATGCGGGCATAGCAAGTGCAGCGGCAAATGCAAGTCCAGCCGCACCAGTTAACGCGGCTGGTGTCGCTTCGGCCGCGCCAGCGAGTTCGGCAACTGGCGCTGCGGCAGAAGGCGCCAATAGCAGCGGGGGCGCAGCGGCAGCCGGCACGAGCCAAGCGGCGGCGGCTGATGCTGCGCTTGGCCGCTCGCTCGGCTTTGTACACGGCAGCCTCAATCAGACGGGGCTGCGCATTCCGCGCGAGGAAATGTATTTCGGCTCGCGCAAGCTCGATCAGCTGTTTGGTGCGGCAAAATCAAAGGGCAGCTACGTCTTTCTTTTTCAAGAACCGGAGCGTGGTGCCGCCTCGCCTTATAGCTCTACGCCTTACACTGCTTGGCTTGGCATTAATATGCGGGTGGAGTTCGCCTGCGACCGCAAGCGCGAGGAAATACACAGCTTCGGGATTTCGCTGGCTACGGGGCATTGCACCGAGCAGTTCCATGATCGAGTTCAGCGCCTCAGGCTCACGCCGCGCCTGCCCGCGAACATTCATTTGGCGAAAAATGGCCTTTCTTTCAACAAGGCGCTGTCTATTATGGAGCAGGCGCTGGAGCGCAAGCTGAAAAGCTACGATTATGAATGGGCAGGTGCCGCAACCGAGCGGCTGGAGGAGGAGCTGGAGCGCATTCGGCTGTATTATGAGCCGCTAATCGAGCATGCGGCTGACGACGAGCTGAAGCAAAGCGTACGCGTGCAGTATGAACAGCGCCAAGCGGAAATCCGCTGGCAATATGAGCCCCGCGTGACGGCTTCCGCCATTAACTGCGGTATTTTCCATCTGGAAGGTATTGAATAGTCGAAGATCAGACCCGATCCGCACCTTTGCGGCAAAAAAAGAACGGGACAGGCTGCCGAGTGCCTACACATTCCAACAGCCTTCTCCCGCTCTGCCTTTTATAATGAAGCTGTGAGTCAAGGTGAAACGGCTGTCGCCATCCTCTGTTGGCGCGGCGCGTTTCCGTCCGAGAAATATAAGCGTATTTATAGTGTGAAACCTATAAATTCTTATATTTTAATAATAGGCAGCATTCGCCACTTTAGCGAGCTGCCTCATGAAGAAAAGGGTGAATTTATTGCTGAGCCACATTCGCAAGCTAATGATCGGCGCAATATTGTTAAGCGCTATATTATGGACAAGCAGCCTCCAGCTCCCGCAAGCTGCCGCCATGCCCGAGCTGGAACAAGCAGACCATGCATCCCTTCTCGCCCATGTAGAAGCATGGACAGCGCAGCTCGCAGCACAGCCTGCTTTCAAGAGCTGGCAAGGCGCAACGCTTGATATTTCTGCACTCGGCCCCGGCACACACAGCTGGATGGCCAGCGTTATCCAGCACAAAAAAACCGTCGGCTACCTCGTTGTCCATGCAACGGAGAGCGGCGGGTATATTTTAGGCGAATACGGGCTTGGCGACTACCTATATAGCTTAACAACGCTGCAGCAATCGCTCCAGCGGCTTGAACTTATCCCTTCTGCCATTACGAGTACGCCGCTATATATCCATCCACTGCTGTCTGTCTGGAAAATCACTGGAAAAGCTACGGCATATACCGATGCCATGAGCGGTGAAGAGCTGCCGCTGACTGCTCCGCTCTGGGACGCCGAGGCAAGTCAGGAGCTAAAGCTTATTCATAATGAAGCGCCTATGGCAGCCACCGCGAGCATTGCCAAAGCCGTTTCCAATCCTTCATTCAGCCCTTATGAGAAGCTGCAATGGCTGACAGATGCACCTGTAGGCAAGGCGGAATCTAAAGGCTCCTTAAAGGCGCTGCTTATTTTGGACAAAAAGAAACACCTTACCTATACAGCGGCAAGGTTTAATGGCGACATGCTTTATGTGTGGTCGGCAACTGGCTATCACAGCTGGAACAACGGCGCTGTGTATGTCGCTCTTGAAACAGACGAGCTGGGCGAAAGCCGGCGTTATGTGCCGCTGTCGCTGCTTGCAGAGCTGGGTGATTTTTATCGCTGACGCCCGCTTTTTCCCCGCCACCACATCATAAGACTGACAGGCCCCCAGCCGAACCAGCGCGTCAGCCATGGCTCCCTTATCGCCTTCGCTGACGCTTTTATTTGCTTGCGTTCCCCTTTTGGCTTCTCCATATACTCCACAACCTGAACGGTCACATATTTGATTAAATCATCCCCGCTGGCCATTTCTGTCGCTCCCCTTTTTGCTTGAGTATCTAAGCAGTCGCTTCTTAAGGACAGTTGCCTCTCACAACAATTGATGATATCAGTTTGCCCTGCCATCTCCAATCATAAACATGCATGAGATTTCCTCCGGTGAGCCACGCTATAGCTAAGACAAAAGCCTTTCAAAAGGAGGATGGCATGTGCTTGCTTGCTTTCGTTGTTTGATCATTACGCTGCTCTTCTGCCTTCCCGCCCATTCTACAGCTATGGCAACAGGAAATAGCAAAGCTTCTGCAAATGAACCTGCCGTACCCTCTCATCATTCCGACCCCCATACTGGACATTGGACGATGCCTTCATCCGTTGTACTCATTGATGCGGGTCATGGCGGTATTGATGGCGGCGCGTCGGCCGGGGGCATTTTGGAAAAAGATATTAACCTCGCTGTCGCCAAAAAGCTGTATTTGCTGCTGAATAGCCAAGGCATTACCGCCGTGCTGAATCGCACCGACGATTATGCGCTTAGCGACGATAATCGCTGGCATATTAGCGGCTCACGTCATCGGCGTGACCTATCCCAAAGGAGGCAGCTCACCGAGGAAATTCCTACGCAGCTGCTCGTCAGCCTGCATGTCAATTCGACACCCGACCGCTCGGAGCGCGGGCCGCTGGTGCTGCATCAAAGCAGCGGAGAAAGCGCCCTGCTTGCTTTCTGTATTCAGGACACGCTTAATCGCCAGCAGCGCACACGCTTTCTCCCAAGGGAAGGCAAGCCGTTTTATTTACTTAGACGCGTATATCAGCCAGCCGTTATTGTAGAAATGGGCTTCGTCAGCAATAGCGATGATCGAACGATGCTGACAGACCCCCGCGAGCAGTTGCACATTGCATCCGCCATCGCTTCAGGGATTCGGCAATACAAGCTGATCACCAAATGATTGCAGGACCATATCCGACAGCTTGACGAAGGAAACAGCGGCGTTCATGGACAGAATCGACTGTCTTAGAACAGCCGCTGTTTTTTTGCCCGGAGGCCCTACATGACCGATCACAACGCAGGTAACATGCGTAGCGAGATGCTTCTGCACTTCATTCATTTGCTTGCTAATATGCTGGATCGTATACACATCATCGAGAAAAACATCGTTGGATAGCAGCGGTACGCCAACCTCCTTGGATACCTTCGGCACAACGGTCCTATAGGTCGTCCGGCTATCGAGGAAAAACAACCCTCGCTGCTTGCATACGTCAAGCACGATACGCATAATCCGCTCATCCGCAGTCACCTTGGATCCCATATGATTGTTCATGCCAATCGCATGAGGCACATTGTCAATGGCCGCATTAATCCGCTTGCGGACTTCGGCGTCGCTTAGATCTGCCGTAATAGCGCCGGGACCGAGCCATTTTTTCAATCCCTTGTTGGGCTCCATTGGCATATGCACGATAACATCGTGCCCGAGACGATGAGCCTCCTCTGCATCTTTTTGCGTAGACGGCATAAATGGCATAACCGCCGCTGTAAACTTGACCGGCAGCTTCAACATTTCCTCCGTACCATCCATATCATTGCCGAAATCGTCAATGACGATAGCAATATGGCGCTGCTCCTGTGCCTGGGGTTCTGCAAATACAGAAGCTGCTCCTGCTTCATTGCTCGTGCACAAAACCAGCAGCATTAGTCCAAGCAGCCTGACCATCCTCTTTTTCCATAAATCGCTTCTATTCGCGTTCACACTTCCACACTCCTCATTCGCTATCAACGCGTCATCACTCATTCCCTTTCATTGTTTGTGAACTTGCAGCAAAATATGCTGCATGCTGGAAATTCATTCGCCGTTAATCTGCTTCCTTTGTCACATATCGCCAAAATCACCAATTCCATAGTAAAATAGCTAGGAAGGACGTTCACTATTCATTCATGAGGAGGCGATTCATTATGCTCGCTTTAAATAGCACGATTTGGTCGGAACTGGAAGGACCGTATGGCATCGCCGATTCCGTACCGGAAATGCTGCAGCAGTTAGCCCAAAATTATGATTCAGAGGTCAAAGATGAGCTTTACTGGGAACAGCTTTATCATCAGAATACGATTTACGCTTGTACCTACGCCGCGGTGCCTTATTTGGCGGAAATCGCCTTGCACTCGAACGACCCGGAAGTGAAGCTGGATATTTACATCACCTGCGGCTTATTTGAAGCAAACAATACTTGTGAGTTAACGTCGGAAATGCCCGCAGTATTTGAGGAATTAGTGCCTGATATTGATGCAAAGGCACGGGCTGATATTTATCTTTCTTATTACGATGCCATTAAAAAGTTTCGTGAAATGTCCGACCAGATCGCCGACTACGCCCAGCCTAATAAAGATGATTCCGAGAAACGTTATATAGCAATCGCCGATACTGCTTTTCATGGCGAACGAGCGGCTGCGAGCATGCTGCAAACCCACAGCATCGGTGATGAATATGTCGCGGCATGTCCTGCTTGCGAGCATGAAACCTTCATTTGGCCGGATGATAGCGAGGAGAAGCTTGTCGCGTACAAGGCAGATCCCGTTTTTAACGACAAGGATTCGCCTGGTACCATTACCCCTGCTGATCCTGCAAGCTCAACGCAAGTCAGTCTTCGTTATATACACAGCCGAGCTGAGCGTTTGGGGGATGAGCAGCTTTCGGCACAGCTTCCTTATTTGGCTGGACACACGAATTGCCCTGCCTGCGGCGAGAAATTTCTTATTTGGCAACAGCTGCTGGCACTCTATAGTTAAAAATAAAGCTTGTTATGTTTCATTTTCCAACCTCATTCTACATAAAGGCAGCGTGATTATTTGCATAAATCATTTTATATTATTTGGACGGTAATGCTTTTATTAATTGGCTCCATAACGCTAGGCTATTTCATTAATAAGACGCTCAACCCGAGCCGGTCTTTTTCGGTTGGACTAACCGCTAATACGGAAGCAACTCCAACCATTATGGAGGAGGAGCCTGCTTTTACAATGGAAGAGGAACTGGATGATGAGTATGTATTTGACGAGGAGGAGACGGCACCCCCCCCTTCAGAAGAGAAGGAACTGCTACTATCAGAAGAAACAGAGACCGCTCCTTTTATCATCTGGGATAGCTTGGAGGACTTGAAAACAAGGTTTAATGAGGCCGCCGTACTACTGGAGTATCCCTTACAAATGGGGGAAGCGACTTTAACAGCGGGTAAAGATGGCGTTTATTTTTTCAATTATGAATTCTCAGAAAATCATAAGCTGAGCGGCATCATTAATCCAAAAGACGCTAGCATCCAAGGTCTGATGATATCCATAGAAAACGATGAAACGCCAGAAACTTTAGATAACCTATTGGGATCTATTCATACGGCAATTGCTGCCGCAAATCCGGTATCCAGAATCGATACGAATGCCAATGATATTATGAACGCCCTGTTATGGGATGATTCTAATGTTGATCTGTATAACATAATTAACAACATTGAGGAAGCCGGAATAGACTACTCCATCGCCAGTTACCCCGACACTGGAATTTGGTTTGAGATTGAGATTAGTGATTATGAACGCTACTACTACTATCCTGATGCATACGATTAATCTGATAATTTCAACTTCTTAAAGCTAACTTGACTTACACCATGACAACATGCTAAATTATAAATGTAAATTTTGCATGTGCGGTCGTGGCGGAATTGGCAGACGCGCTAGATTCAGGTTCTAGTGGTGTAACAGCCGTGGAGGTTCGAGTCCTCTCGACCGCATCAATTTTCCAACTAACAGGTTCGTTGAATTGCTCACAAAGCGATTTAACGAACCTGTTTATAATGAAACAGCACACTCTCGCCGCGATGCTTTCCATTATACAAATGAAAAGGTACTGTTCCCGTAATTTCGGGAAACAGCACCTTTTTTCATTTTTTAGTAACCTTCCTCTAACAAGGGAAGTTATTTGTGCTGTTCCTTGAAATAATAAGGTTATGCGCGATCGCGGCCGCGGTTTCTCATGCCCGCGAGACCAAGTAAGCCAAGCAGACCAAGCCATCCCCAATCGAAACCATCGTCGTCTGCGGCATTGGCTCGATAATTGTTTGTGCTTACTGTATTCCCGTTGTCGATGCGATTCATGTCCGTACCCAACGTGCGGTTTGTTGCGTTAACTCCCTTATTGACTTCGTGACGCATTTCATCGCCTTGCGTATTGTCCATCCTTGTCATATTGTCTGCAAAAGCAGGAACAGTGAGGAACATCATTAAGCATGCTGCAAGGCTAAAAATCGCTAACCACTTCTTCATCTTCATACCTCTCTTCAAGTTAGAATACAAGCTCGCTTATTTTCTAACAAGAACGCACCGATTATTCACAGAAAGCGTAGAGACAATAATATAACATTTCTGCTACGACTAAAAAGCTTTATAAATCGAAAATACCTCTCATTTCCTGGTAATTATTCCGTAGAAGAACCAAAATCAGTAATCGTCAACTTGACCTCAAAGGTTACGGGTACCCGGCTAAACACTTCATCCCAATTATCCTTCACCATTTTCCATTTATCGGGATACTTTATAGAGAGCACTTTCCCGAATCCAGCTACATCCACTTTGTATTTCGACTGCATTTTCCGCATGACATGATCAATCATTGTTGTTAATCTTTTTTCAAAAACCTTCTCTGCTCCCTCTAAATATTCAAGTTTGGATGGGTTTTCTTGCGTATCCCAATTTTCAATTAATCTCCCGGTTGATTCAATCGCAACGTGAAAGGAAATCGCGTCATCTTGTAATTTGGCAGTCGTTTTACTGTGCATGGATTTAATCTCATAGGTAATGCTTTTATTTCTCCAATCATAACTTTTGATTACGCCACCTTGACCTGTCCCTTGAATCCAGGATAGGCTTTCCACATTTTCTTGATTCAAATCGCCAATCCACTTGCTAGTAGCCCCCTTAACAATTCCAGCACCTGAAAATTCTATTTCCCCTTTTGAAGAGACGATATTTTGCAGCAAAAAGCTTTGTTTCGAATGAAGCAATCCATCGATCCGAGTTAGATTGACCTCTTTCATGACCTTATTGGTTCTGAAGCTATTATTGATCATCGAGTTTATCCGAAAAGCAGGAACCTCTTCTGGTTGACTACTGATAAAGGTATCGTAAGCCCTCCCCTTGCTAAAAAACACCCGACAGCTTGGACGTATATCATTATCACGCAGCACAAAGTCCATTAATTGGTCCATCTGATGCTGCCCGGCCAATTTGGTAGCTACTACAATGACTTTAAGATGATGCCCAATGACTGGGCGCTCCCTTCTAGTTGAGTATTGGCGCATAATTTCAAATACAGAATCCCCTGTTAGGCGCAAATTTGAATACTTCAACAATTGCTTCTCGCTCGACTTTTCTTGCCGTTCGAACGATTTTATCGGAACAATTTGTATCGTAGCTGTCAATAGATTTTTTTTATCGTACGTTGCGCCTTCTCTTTCCAGATTGCGTTCAAGCTCAGGCCGTTCACCTACATCTAGTGCCAGACCTGCATAAACACTTAAATCCTCAATTTCTTTACTGCTCCAGCAGCCTTGTGTTAAGAAAAGGGAGGATAAGAGAAGTAAAACAAGCAAGTTTTTACATCTATACATGATGATTCAACACCTTCTTTCTAAAGAGCAATATGACAGTAAGCAGGACAGGCACGAGAAAAAATAAAAAGATCCCCATTTTGCCTATCGTATCCCCTAGCTTAAAAACTTCATTTATTCGCTCGGGAAGCATCGTAGTAATAAAGATAACGGGGATTAATCCAAAGATCACCGGGTGAATCTTTAGATGAAAAACCTGTGAAATTCCTAAAGAAGCATTGAAGTAAAAACTGGTGAAATTGCAAAACAACTGCATCATCCAAATGACCAAAAACGGAAACTCAAAACGCTCAAATATTAATCCCGTAATTTCAAAGCTTCGCAGAAGGTCGATTGTAGGCCAGGTACTATTCATCACCGAATCCATCGACATGCCTCCTATAACGACGATTACAGTCATCAGATATAGCACAAAAGGAACGCCTATTCCTGCAAATGTCGCTTTGACTGCCCGCTCTGGATGCTGCATATGCGCAACGAGAGTCATGATCACTTCACATCCTGTAAATACAAGCACAGTTGATTTCAATCCCTTAAATACGGGGAGAATACCCTCACCCATTACAGGACGTAAATTGTTGATATCAAACAATCGAATACTCAGGAAATACGAAAGCACCAGTATCAGAATACTGATCGGGAAAATAATTTGAAAAACCCGTGCGATAGAATTAATTCCTCCAAAGCAAATATAGGTGCCCACCCAAATAAAGGGAATGACAATAGCCCAAATAGGGGTTCCTTCCAGCAAATAGTACATTGTGATCTCTGCAAATATCCTTACCTCGAAACCGGCAATAATGATGTAATAACCAATCAAGCAAACACCTAAAATTCCACCAGGTATAGTGCCTACAATTCGTTTAGCGTATTGATACACCGTATGATTAGGAAATTGCTGGCTTAATTTCACCATGACCATCGTTACCAAAATAACAATAAAACCGCCTAATAGCACAGAAAGCCAGACATCCGGTGTTTTTGCAGCTTCGATTACACCTCGGGGCAAGGTCAAGATACCAGCCCCCAGCACTGAATCAGTAATAAAAATCGATGTTTGTGTTGTGGTGATTTTATCGTCGTTGCGAATAAACACGTTTGCCCCTCCTCTCTAAGCCATCACTATCTTCGCTTCTTGTCTTGCGTCTTCATCATGTCTGGTCGTTTATTCATAAAGGGTAGTGGGGCTCGCAGAAATAAATCCTTCCAGTCATTAAGGCGAAACGGTGAGATCGGGGTCACATAAGGAACTCCAAAGCTTTTCAGCTTGCTTAAATGACCGCAAATGAACAAAATGAACAAAATGGTTCCAAACATCCCCAGTACTGCCGCACACAGCATGCCGGCAAAACGTAAAATGCGCAAGGTAATGCCTGCGCTATATACAGGAATCGAGAACGAAGATATAGCCGTCACAGCTACTACGATTACCAAAAATGGACTGACAATTCCTGCCTGCACAGCGGCCTCGCCAATAATTAGACCGCCTACAATGCCCATTGCCGGTCCAATAGGCTTGGGCAATCGAATGCCCGCCTCACGCAATATTTCAATCGATATTTCCAAAATCATCACTTCTATTAATGAAGGAAAGGGGACACCCTGCCTGGTTTCAATGATCGTAACGGCAAGCTCCGTGGGGATTAAGCCCGGATGAAAGGAAATAAACGAAATATACAAAGCCGGTGCCATAAGTGCCAAGAACGCGGCGAAAAATCGCAGCATACGCAATAGAGTCCCTGGCAGCCAGCGATCATAATAATCCTCAGGCGATTGCAGCAGCATGCTGAACGTTACCGGAACAATTAGAGCAAAAGGAGTACCATCCAATAGAATGGCTATCCTTCCTTCCAATAATCCGCTAATGACCCGATCCGGACGCTCTGTATTTTGAGTTTGCTGAAACGGACTTAGGTAATCATCTTCAATGAGTTGTTCAACATAACCGGATTCCGCGATGAAATCCATATTGATTTTTCCAACTCGATCTCTTACCTCCTGAAGCAGATCTGGATTAACAATTTCCTTCATGTACGCAATAACCAGTTTCCTTTTAATTCGAGTTCCTACCTCGTACATATTTATTTCCAGATCTTCACTGTAGCCTTGTCTGCGCAGCATCGATGTATTCTCACTTAGCACCTCGGTAAATCCGATACGAGGACCGCGAAGCAAAGCTTCAGAGCTTGGTTCATTGATTGCCCTGGTCTTCATGCCTGACGAGCCAATAAGCAGGGCATGAGGCATGCCTTCAATAAGCAAGGCCGTAAAACCCATCAGGATGGATTGATTTAAACCATGAAGCTCTGCAGCTTCATAGGTCTCGCAAACAGGTAGTACTTTATTTTGAAAATAAGAGGAGAATTCCAATGGATTAAATAAAAAGCCTCTGTCCGCCCTATCCTGCTTAACATCTTCCATCAAAATTTTCATTACATACTTACTGATCATTTCTTCATCCTGCATCCCATCTACATAAATGAGCGTAGCCCGGGCATGAAGTTCTGCTACCTGAAATTCACGAAAATGGACATCGCTATTGCTGCTAATAGCTTGTTTGATTGCATGCAAATTTTCTTCATAATCGTCAGATAGATTCGATTGATCTGCAGGCTGCTCGCCCTTTCTTGCTTTCTGGGCAGGAGCATTTTTTTTCGTAACTAATGACCTAAAATATTTATTCAGATAATAAAGCACAAGAGCAATAATCAGGCTTAGAATAGCCTGTGCACAAACTTTCCAATCAGGGAGGTGCGTTATTATAACAGACCACACGCTAGTCCATCCTTTCTTCAATAAAGCTCAATTTTAACTTGTCCCAATATTTTCTTTTCATGCACCCTTTTTCAGAAATTCAAAAAGCCCTATTTAGATCGAAGTTGACGATCTGAATAGGGCTAGAGTTAATATTCAATATAAGTTTAGCTAAAAATGCAGAATCAGATTTTTGAATGCTACATGTCACTACTGCTGCATGTAAATTCCTTTGCAGCATCATCCGTTTGTTTCTCGACCTTTTGTAATAGATGCATTATGCAAATTATTGCGTTTTGAAAAATTCTCTTGCCTTAGCTATATATTTAATTTGTTGCTCTGGCAAGTCTTCATCATAGTAGACCGCCTCAACCGGACAAGCCGCTTCACAAGCACCACAGTCAATACATATATCAGGATTTATGAAATACTGATCGTCTCCTTCCACAATGCAATCGACAGGACAAACGTCTACACAATCGGCTGCTTTTTCAAAAATACAAGCTTCTGTTATTACAAATGGCACTCTGTTTCACACCCCTCTATTCCTAAATTTCAATAATCAGTTCAGTCACACTTTTTACGGCTTCCTTTGTAGGTTGCTGTTCTGAAGCTCGCACCGCAGCCGCAGGAGGCTTTCGCATTAGGGTTGTCGATCGTAAATCCGCCAGTCATGCCTTGATTTTGGTAGTCAATTTTGATCCCTTCTAAAAATTCGATGCTTCGTTTATCCCATACGATTTTGAAGGTTTCAGTCGGCAATACCTCATCTTCTTCCGTCAACAGGTCGTCTAGTTTAATATTGTAAGATAATCCGCTGCAGCCGCCGTCTTCAATACCTACTCGAAGAAACAGATCAGCCATATTTTTGTCCAAGATCATTTGATGGATAGCCGATTTGGCCTTTTCACTGATTTCTATCATCTCAGTCACTCCTCACTAAGTATCGCGATAACGAAGCTTGAATGGTTTGCGCTCGTTCATAGATCAGCATACCCGGGAGGTTAGGCGGAGGATCCCCGCCTTCCAACAATATAGCCCGAGCAGCTGCGATATATTTCTTGGCCAGTTTAATTTCAGCCATTCCACCAATTGAAGTGGCGGCTTCATCTGATTGCTTGCTGATGTTTTTTTCCATTTGCCCGATTTTTCTTTCAAAATCTCTTATAGCTCGCATATTCTTTTTCAGTCGCTTTTTTAGTTTGCGATCAGCACCCGTTATTGGTGTAGAGATATAGCGGTAATAGCAGTATTGGTAAGGTAAACCGGGAAGCAAGCCTTCAAAGGCCAAGCGTATACTATACTGGCCATCAAACACGATACCTACAATAGGAAATCCTAGTTTAATGATGGGCAAAATGAGAGCTTGAAGTTCCAGAACCGTTCCACTTTCCATATTTTTCGCAGCAATTACCGTGCCGCTAAATACTTCATATAAGATGTAGAGCGTTTCGTTCCCCTTTTTTTGCTGCACACCGTACATCGACAAAACAATGCCGCCATTGAGCTCAGTTGTCACATGAAGAGCTGCAGTGAGTTCGATTACCGTCATATGTGGCGTAAAGCACAACTCTCCTGCAAGGCTTAGCGCATCCCCACCATAGGATGACTGTTTCATACCGAGCATTTCAGCTTCCGCTGATTTGTAGAAGATGCCTTTGTGTGAGCAAATCCTATTTTTACAAGTGTAGGCTATACTCCATACTTCAATGACACCATTTAACGTCGTAATTTCTTTGTGCCAAGCCGTATGGGCACGCTGTAATTTCTTCTCACAATGCGGGCAAAAAGTAAATTCGGATCGAAAATATATTTTACGATTTTCCTCTTGTCGATTTTTCGAAAGCAAGGCGAACACTCCTCAAAAGCTCTACCCCCATTGCTCAGCAGCTTAATCCTTCTAAAAGAAATCTAGATTCCCGGGTTAATATTATGGTTTTTCCGGAAAAAGTTTGTCGGATCGTATTGCTTCTTGATGGCAAGCAGCCTCTCGTAATTAGCCGCATAGGCATCTTTCGTTATTTGGTCATCAGCTCGAACGGTATTCAGATAAGATGACTTACGAAGCGAATAGGGCAATAACGCCTCGTAAGCGGATTCTATCCAATCGGTACACTTCTCCGCTTCCTCCATGGGAAAATCGACATCCAAACTGAGAAGAAACGATGCATCACGAACAGCAAATGCGGTAGCATCGGAAGGTATGCGATTCATCCGGCCGTGACAGCTCCAGAATTGTACCAGTAAAGACGGTCTTGGTGGATTCTCCAGTTTGCTGAGCAGCGTATCAATGATTTCATCGTTCAATTCTTTAACAAAAAGTGACGTTCCATAAACGGGAACATTTTTCGGAGCTGCTAGGTCGAATCTACTCTGTAATTCAGTATATAGGACGATACCCGTTTGATCGGCAATCGGGATAGCCAATTCACGCAGTGGTTGAATCGCCATTTCCCCCTCTGCCTTATCACCTGCATATAGCCCGGCAATTACAATAACTCGTTTGTTATGCAGTGCTTCAGGCACACTAGGCAGCGAAGGCAGCTGGAAGGTCATCATATTAAAGGACACTTCATCCGGCGCCTGCTGCAGGAAAGCCTGCGCTTTTTGCAAAATCTGCTTCGCATCTTTATAGTCATACATGACATCGACGGCCAAAACTTCAGGACCTATAGGGTAAAGCTGAAATTCGAAGGAAGTGACGACTCCGAAGTTGCCCCCGCCACCACGAATGGCCCAATACAAATCGGGATTTTCCTGTTCGCTTACTTGAATCTCTTCCCCATTAGCAGTAACGATACGCGCCCTAATCAAATTGTCACTTGTTATGCCGTACATCCCTTTTAGATAACCGAGTCCACCGCATAAAGCGAGTCCCGCAATGCCTGTTTCTGAAACTGTTCCAGTTGGCGTGGCTAGACCGTATTTCTGCGTCTGTGCATCGACATCCCCTAAAGTTGCGCCTGGTTCTACAACAGCTATACGCCTTACAGTGTCTACGGTAACCTTACGCATATCGGATAAATCAATCATGATACCTTTATCGCAAACGGCTGTTCCAGCAACATGATGACCACCACCCCGAATGGAAACGGGGATGTCTTTCTCCTTGGCAAATTGAACGGCAGCGACAACATCGGTTGAAGTCTTGCAAACTAAGATGGCTGCCGGATATTTATCAAAGGCCATATTCCATACCTTTCTTCTTTCGTCGTACCCTTGCTCTCCTGGTAAAATGAGATTTCCATCAATATTAGCTTTTAAGGTGTTAAACATTGTACATCTCTCCAACCGTTTATTTGTTTTTCAAGTCTAAAGTTTGCACACTTGCTCTGTTTGCTTCAGTTGCTGGTGTAATCCGCGTGCTCGCCAATAAACTCATGACGATTAACAAGAGATGAAAACCCATTGTTACCGTTAATGCAGCTTGCATCGACATCCCAGCAGCTTGACACACGACAAGGATGGAGCCGCCTATCCCGATAACGACGCCCGGTGTAAAGGAATCCGCAAATTGCAGATTTGCCGAGGTTTTTCCAACCCCTTCTGCGCCTGTTTGGGAAAAGGCCACAACACCGCTAATCGGATGCGCCAATCCAATTCCGATTCCCGCTATGATTTGTCCAATAACCGCTACGGTAACTGTTACAACTGGCACCCAAAATACGAAGGCAATCCCAATTGCAAGCAGCAGCACACCTAGAATAATTCTTGTATGACGTCCACGCCCCTGGTCTGCCGAGTCCCAACGTCCTTGCAGATAAGCAATGACGCACCAACTTAGTGCGGCGCTAGCTACAATTAATCCGGCCTGAGAAGGCGTAATTCCTTTCACATCTATTAAAGCCAATACCAGAAAATTTTGTGTGCTCGTATAAGCGGCGAAGAATAGCCCACGTGTTGCGAGAATAGCCGGCATGCCTCTTCTCATAGCAAGCGTTCCCTTAGGGAGCAGTTTGCGCAGCGGATATACCATCAGCACTAAGCCGATAATGGCTAAAACAAACCCTGTAATGGTCGGCAGCTTGCTGAGACCTACTAATAAAATTCCCGTACCGACCGTCAATAGCAGCGCCATCCATGTAGCTGCAGCTCCGTTTTCCCCTTGTGTTCCCTGTGTCTTTAACTTCCTAAAAGCAGGCAGGCTAAGCAGTGCTGAAACGATCAGGATCGGTAATATTCCCCAGAAAACAAACCGCCAAGACCACTGGTCTGCGATAAGCCCTGCGACGTATGGACCGAGCATAGATGGAAGCACATAGGCAGTACCGAATGCTCCCAGTATTTTTGCGCGTAATTCATCGGGGTAGCTTAAAGATATTGCCGTGTAAACACAAGTCATCATTGCACCGGCGCCTAGGCCCTGCATGGCTCGCGCCAAAATCATCATATACATATCACTTGCTGTCGCGGCAGCGATCAGCCCGACGATAAACAAAATAAGGGCGTAAGTGAACGGTGCTGCCGGCCCTTTTCTATCAATGATACGACCGACGACCAAGGTGCCAATAATCTGCGCAAGCAGATACGTACTGAATATCCAGCCAAAAAGATCAATGCCGTTCAAGTCGCCAGCGATGGAAGGAGCAATCGTCGTTACCGAAAGGCCCTCGAATCCAACCGCCATCACAGACAGGATAATTCCTATAGACAATGCAAAATAACGCGGGCTGAAAATGCTTTGATGATTAGACATTAAAATGAACCTCCAAATAAGATTGTTATGTATACACCGTATCCGGATACTTAGTAAACATTTTTCTTTACAAAGTCTACGGTACAGTTCACCTTTGACTTTGTCAACATTTATATTTAAAATGTAAGGAGCGATGTAGATCCAGTTTTTTAATAAGGAGGGCATCATGAGCCGAAATCAAACCAATAAAGATTCCTCAACCAGAACCCGAAGAGCGATCATTGATCTGCTAAAGCAGCAGGGCGGGATGGACGTGATGGCGCTAGCCTCCGAATTTTCGCTCTCTGGAATGGCGATTCGCCAGCACTTAAATGCCCTGAAAGAAGAAGGCTTTGTTACTCATGAAGAAGAAGCCCGCCCCATGGGCCGGCCGACCAAGCTATGGAGATTAACTCCCGAAGCTAATACATTTTTTCCAAACGGTTATTCGGAGTTGTCCGTCAGTTTGATCCATTCGATGAGAGAAGCCTTCGGAAACGAGGGGTTAGACAAGCTGCTTGCTGTCCGGGATAAAAAGATGCAAGTGCAGTATCTTCAGCACATTGGTGACACATCGAGCATACGGGGAAAACTAGAGAAACTGGCCGAGATTCGTACAAATGAAGGTTACATGGCTGAGATTCAGGATCAAGACGATGGAAGCTACCTGTTCATTGAGAAGCATTGTCCGATTTGTGAGGCTGCTGTTGTCTGTACCGGGTTATGTAAAAATGAGCTGCATTTATTTCGAGTTATTCTTGGGGAGCAGACGCTTATCGAACGGGTGGAGCATATTTTGGTGGGGGGCAGAAACTGTGTCTACAGGGTTAGAGAAGGCGTACAAGCCTAGTTTTGCCTATTGCCATTTAGATCCCTTAAAAAAATAAGACCCTTAAAGAGGGCCGCTTCACTCAACAAGCGACCGTTCTTAAGGGTCTTTATTTCATATTCAAGCTATTTTTTTGAACGTTTCTTGGAAGCTGCTTTAGCTTGTTTCGTGCGTCTCGCACTCGAAACCATAACATTTTTCTCCGTATGCGTGAAATGCTGCTTATAAACTGGACAACAATGATGCTGCTTCACTGTTTCAATATTTTGAACGACATTCACGAGCTGTGGGTGATAGTAGTTCTCGTATTGTACAATCGGAGGATCATAGATCGTCTGCGTTGGACAATCGGGACAAAAGTTCATGTCATTCAAACCGCCTACATTACCCATATTGCCTATAGTACCCATATTATAGTAATTATTTCTATTCAAAATAATTATCCCCTTTCGGTTTTGGAATACACGTTATTGTATTCGCAGAAAGGAATTGTGGCCTGTATGTTTGACATGGAAGGCGATGGCCCCCACAGTTAGCGCGCTTTGGAAGGTGGGGGAACAGCCCAAACCTTGATTTTACGAGGCAGCTTTATTTTAATTTAACAAAAATTTCACGGCGCTCATAAGAAAAAACAATCATCGACACGCCTAAAATCGCGCAAAGCATATACATAAAGGAATAAGAGAAAATATCCGCTACTGGCCCCATAATGACACCACCGAGCGAAACGCCCAAATCCGCCGTAGCAATAAATAAACCAATTAGTACATTGCGATTCAATTGCGGCAAAACAAAAGTTAAATACGTCGTTAATGTTGGATAGAGCAGTGCTTGAGCGATTCCCATCAAGCCTGCGCCAGCATAGAAAAAGACGGCTCCGCCCATTGCAGAAAAGCTGACACATAAAGCTGCTGCAGCTAGCATCAGCATAATGACCATGACAAAAGCAGAATGCCATTTGCCATCCGAAGGAATTTTCTTTCGTAATGCAAAGCGGGCCACTACTACGGCTCCCGCCTGCAGCATGAGATAAATCGCCGCATTTCCTCCTTCGATTTGTGCAGCATATAGTGGTATGAAGGTGGTCACCGCCCCAAATACAAGGGAAGCAATCAGCATCAGCACACTGCATTTGAACAAATGCGGGTTTTTGAATAACTGGCCAAACGACTCGGACATCGTACTGCCCTGCCCTTTCTGACCCGTATCAGGCTCAGCCTCGGCCGCTTGTTTGTCCATTTTGGCGCTATAGCCTACAATCCCAGTAAGGATAGCAATCGCGATCATAGCCACTGTGAAATGATTCATATTTCCTGCTTGCCAAATGCCTAAAGCCAATAAGGGACCGATTATACCCGGCATAGAAGCACATAAGGAATACATGGAAATCCCCTGTGAACGGTCCTTTTCTGGCAGTGCGTCAATAATGCCCAATTGCAAAGCCATGGAGAAAAAGGCTGTACATACACCTTGCAGCATACGGGCGACAAAATAACCCTCTAATCCTGTAAACGTGTATAGAACTAAAGCAAAGCCATTTATGATAAGAATCGTGCGCAGCACACGGATAGGGCCGTACTTTTGAATCATTTTGCCCGCCCATGGCCGAAAAAACATCGTTGTAAATAAATACGCTCCCATAATAATACCGATCGTTGTATTGGTGGCGCCAAGCGATTCACCCTTTAAAGGAATAATGACATTAAGTATGGAGTTAGCGCTGAAATACAACAGGGTCAACATATATAAACGCATAAAAGGCCATGATAGAGCTCCTCTCACCTCTCCTGCTCCTTCCTCTATTCTCCTTGTGACCGTCTCCGGGACTCACCCTGCTGCTAGCGTTACGTAATGATCATCTGCAGCAATTTCCTTGCATACGCAGACTGGACGTCTTTTAAATGCTCGATTTTGACCATTTCTTCAATTTCGCCGTTTTTAATAATCAATACTCTATCGCAAATATAAGCGGCAGCCAGAATATCATGGGTGATGAAAATATAGGCCATATTGTAAATTTCCCTCAAGCTTTTTAACAATTCCAGCACCTGCATTTGCACGGAACCATCCAAAGAGCTGATCGCTTCGTCTAATAAAATACATTTCGGCTCTGTTGCAACAGCTCTTGCGATGCACACTCGTTGAGCCTCCCCGCCAGATAACTCATGCGGATATTTTTTTCGATAGGATGGACTGAGGCCCACCTGATGCAAGAGCGAATCAATCTTGCCTTGAGCCTCCTGATGATCTCTGCTTTGCTGCTTCAAAGGCTCCATCAGCGCCTGCTCTACTGTATAAAAGGGATTAATGGAGGAGGAATAGTCCTGAAATACAGCGCTAATCTGCCCCTGTCTTGCTTTTCGATCCTCTACTTTGTTTCCCTCATATAAAATACTTCCGCTATCGGGCTTTTCAAGCCCCAATAATAATCGCCCCAATGTCGACTTGCCGCTTCCGCTTTCCCCGATTATGCCCAAGCATTCGCCCTGCCCGCATTCGAAGCTCATGTTTGTCAGCACCTGCTGTGTTTTTCTAGAAAACAATCCACCTTTTATGTAGGATTTATAAACACGGTCAACGCTGAGCAAGGCTAACGCCTCCCATCATTAATCGCTTGAAATGATCATTCAGCGCTTGCTTCGAGGATACTAAATATCGGGTATATTCATGCGCAGATTCCGAGAAAATAGCTTGTTTCGTCCCTCGATCCACTATTTCCCCTTCTTTCATGACCAGAACATCATCCGCTATTTTTCGAACGATGCCCAAATCATGAGAAATAAAAATCATCGAGCAGCCCATGTTCTCCCTCAATTGCATAAATTGCTCAACGACCTCATATTGCGAGATGGTATCTAGTGCCGTCGTCGGTTCATCAGCAATAACAATAGCGGGCTCTAGCACCAGGGTGAGTGCTATCATAATCCGCTGCAGCATGCCGCCAGACAGCTGGTGCGGATACATATTCATCACCGCGACCGGGTCTTTCAGCATTACGCTTTCCATAGCGCGTTTCATTTTAGCCGTTATTTCTTCGCGGCCCCAACCGAAATGGCAGGCCATCGTTTCCCTTAAATGAACGCCGACCACGCAAGAAGGATCAAAGGCGCGCATGCCATTTTGCAAAATCATGCCTAGCTGCTTTCCTCGTTTTTTCCTCATTTCCTTTTCCGGAAGCTCGCTTAGATTGACTCCGTTAAACAAAATGTCCCCCGATTGGCGGATACCAGGCTTGTTTAATCTCATGATGGCTCTGCATGTCACCGACTTCCCGCTCCCGCTTTCTCCGACTATGGCCAGGCAGCTGCCCTGCTTGACGTGAAAGGAACTACCCGGTACAAGGACTTGACCCGTCTGACTGTCCCAAATTTTTAAATTCGCCACTTCCAAAATAGCCATAAAATCAAGCCACCTCCTTCCCTTGAAGCCTCGCAGCGGCAGCGGTTCCCTGTCCTTGCAGCTTATATTTAGAGGCCAATAATTTAGGATCTAAAGCAACCTGGAGCGCATCTGACAAAAAGTTGATCGCCGATACGACAACAATAATGGTTAAACCGGGCGCGAGCATAAACTCCGGCTTTGAGAACATGACTTCCCTTGCCTCGTTCAACATCATGCCCCACTCCGCGTTCGGAGCTTGAATGCCTAAACCAAGAAACGAAAATCCTGATAATTGCAGTATCATTGAACCGAAGGAGCTGCTTGCTATGACCGCAATATCCGGAAGAGCTACAGGAACCATATGCTTCGCTATAATTTTGGTATCGCTGATACCGAGCACCTTGGAAAACTTCACATAGTCGGATTCGGCATATTGCATCACAGACGTTCTAATGATTCGAGCAAACCAGGCCCATTTCATCAATACGAAAGCGATCAAAATATTTTCAAGACCTACCCCCAAAATGCCGATCACAGCCAGTGTCATGACATATCCCGGGAAAGAGAGCATGACATCACAAATTCTCATCACAATCGTATCGGTTATCCCTCTAAAGTAGCCTGCTATAAAGCCAAGAATCGACCCAATGCCTACAGATACGGCAAGTGCAGCAAGCACCCAAAGGACGCTGGGACGGATTCCAAAAATTAATCTCGATAAAATGCAGCGCCCCAGATGGTCGTTTCCTAACAAATACTCCCACGAGGAAGCAGCATATCGCAGCTCCATATGCACTTCTTCGGGATCATGCGGCGCAAATAAAGGGGCGAATACTCCAGCAACAATGGTGACGACAAGAATAGCTAAAGATGCAGCGGCCAGCTTATCACTCCATAGAAATTGTAATCTCTTCATTTAGTGGCCCTTCCTTAATTTAGGGTTCATCGCCGCATTCATAATGTCAGAAACGGTGTTGAACAGAACAAAAGCGATTGCGAGTACAAGGACATACGCCTGAATGATCGGAAAGTCCCTGCTAAGAATAGATTTAACACTCAGCGTTCCTAAACCCGGCCAGGCAAATATATTTTCCACGACGACCGTACTGCCTAAAATAATCGGGATCGCCATGCAAAATACAGAAATAGCCACCTGCAATGAATTTCTCAATATATGCAGCGTTATTTTCTGCTCCGGCAAGCCGCTCGCCCTGCCGTACAGCACGTAGTCTTCATTCATATTGCTTAACATGGAGCTTCTAACCATTCGAAAATAAATGCCGGTATAACTGATCGTGATGACAATGACCGGCAAAATATAGCTTTCGTAAGAGTCCATCCCACTTGTCGGCAGCAAATCCAATTGCACGGAAAAATACCAAACCATAAGCGCCGCTAGCCAATAAGGTGGCATAGAGGTCAGAAAAAAGGAGACGCCTCTGATTGATTTGTCCGTCATTTTCCCTTCTCTACGTGCACTAATTACTCCTAAGCCAATGGACAGCACAATAATGGCAGCCGCTGAAACCAACGTCAGCTTTAACGTATTTAGAAAAGCTGGAGCCAGCAAGGACCATACGGTTTTGCCAGTCACATAAGAGTTCCCGAAATCGAGCTGCAGGCATGATACGAGCCAATGCAGATAACGAATGAGAAAGGGCCTATCCATACCAAGCGCGGCCTTCGTTTCTGCTATTAATTCATCTGTAATGGTCGGCACGCCCTGCGCATGTAATATAACCTCGGCCGGATCTAAAGGAGAAAGATGGTTCAAGCCAAACGTTAGAAAGGATATGATCACAAGCAACGGAATCGAAAGGAGTGACCGTTTAATAATATAGCTGATCATAGCAAGCTCCTTGTTTGGGTTATCTATTCAAAATACATTTGCTCAAAGGGCAGTTCAAATTGCGTTTGCTTAAATGAGATACCCTGAAGGCCTGTTGGAGCAACAATCGTAACGCTGCCATTGGTAAGAGGAATAAAGACCGCCTCATCATGGACAATGGTTAAAATGTCTGCATACAACGATTTCCGTTTCTCCTCATCCATCGTGACCATCACTTCATCGATGTTTTTGTACAATTCATCCGCTTTGGAAATGCCGCTTGTTGTGTGATAATAAGCAGACTCGGAAGTAAACGCAGAGATTGTGCTCTGTGGATCATAGGCGAGCCCCCATGTTTGATTGAACAGCAAATCATAGTCTCCCGTTGCTCTTCTATTGGCAATGGAAGAAGATTCTTCGCCGATAAGCTCCAGCTGGACTCCTACCTTTTTCAAGGTGCTTTGAATGAATTCAGCCTCGGTTTTTTGAGAGGAGGAGCTGACATCATAATAAAGCTTCATCGCGAGTGGCTTGCCGTCTTTCGTTCTGACCTCGCTGCCAGCGCCCAGCATCCAGCCTGCTTTCTCCAACAGCTGCTTCGCTGTATCCAAGTCAAAGCCACGCTGCTTTAGCTCGACATTGGCATAATTGACGTTGGGGGAAAATAACGTATTGGCTGCTGTTTCCGTGCCGCTAAAAATTTGCTTGCTGATCGTTTCTCTGTCAATCGAATACCAAATCGCTTCACGAACAGCCGTTTCATGGGCGGGACTATCCGATTTACTGCTATTGGCAACGATCATCTTCGTATTCATCGCTTTACTTCTAATAAGCTGAAAGTCGCCCGAATCCATCAACTGATTCATCGCTTCAACATCAATGCTGTCGGAGCCACGATCATCTGTAAATATAAAGTTGACCTCTCCTTTTTGCAGCGCCAAAAATGTCGTCTCCCCTGCCGGAAGCACTTTCGCGGTAATCTTATTCAGCTTTGGCGCGCCGCCCCAATAGTTTTCATTTGCTTCGAAGGTGGCATACTGATCGGTTTTCTGTTCCATTAGCTTATACGGTCCCGTGCCATTATGGCCGCTTACACCATCTTTGGTTTCCCCATTGACGAAGTCCTTAGGTGAGATGAATACATAAGGCCTAGTCATCGATAATTCAAGCAAAGCCGGATAATAGGGCCCTGACAGCACCAATTCAAACGTATGCTCATCGAGTACGTTAGCACTCACAATTTTCGTTGAAAGCTTGATCCAGGCATGCTTGCCAGCGTTGCTTTGCACCGCTTCTATATTCTTCTTAACGGCCTCGGCGTTAAAGGGCTCGCCATCGTGGAATTTCACATCTTTTCTCAAATGAAAGGTGTAAACTTTGCCATCCTCAGATACGTCCCAGGATTCGGCAAGCAGTGGCTTGATACCATCCTCCGTATTTTCAACTAATGATTCATACACCATCCCTTGCGCTGGCAATGAGCCTGGATACAGATGGGGGTTCATATCATTAATATCTTTTGCTGTGGCATACACCAGTTCCTCGCCTGTATCCGCTGCTCCTGTTTTCGCAGTATTTCCGCCAGTGCAGCCTGCCAATAAAACAATTGAAACGATGAAAGCAGATAATAAAACAGCTATTTTTCTTGTCATGTCATATCCTCCTGTACAAGTGCGCACTACAGATCATCTTCAAATCCTCTTCAAAGCTTTGTATAACAAATGCTTCCGATATTTTCTCACCCTTAAGTGCCTGTGCAGCTTCCGTGATTTTATGCTCGTAGGTTGTTATGAATGTATCAATGGTTGGGCAGCTTGAGCCTACAAATCTCGCAATGCCCTGGATGATTTTTATCCGATAATAATCCTCCCTGGGCATACGTGGAATATCCCAATATTGCTCTTGGTTGATAAAGATTTGACGAATGGGGACGGCGGAGAAATCGAAATATTTCCCCTCTTGATCAGGCTCCGAGAATGGATCGATCAACAGCGACGTATAGCGTATGTACAATAAGTACTCTTGATGAATGGTCTCCAGCTCATTAAAATTATCGATATCATGACGCGATAAGCTCTCTAATCTTACCGGATAATTGTCATCGGTCATGAACTTCAGCAGATTTACGCCCTGCAAATTCAGCTTTTCAATGACATTCGTCATCTCTTTCCACCCGGCCAGCATATCGCGAATTAAATATTGCGTTATAGGTCCTTCGGGAAACATTTTATAGACATATTTCTTAACAGCTGAATATTCAAATATGGCATTCAGTGAAAATGGATTCATAAACAACGGCGGATGGACATAGAGAGAGATATTTCGCGTTTCTGCCTCGATCGGACTGCCCATAACCTCCAGCACAATGTCCAATCGTTCAAATAAGGCACAGAGCCGCTCGACATTTGGCGACGTTTCGTTCGAGGAGCCAATAAACACCTTTTTCTTAACCGCTGTCGTCAAAACTTGGGTTGAAGGCTCGCCGTTCATCCAGCGTGTATCGCCGAGATAGGTAGAAAAACTGATAATGTCCACATTTGTCTGTATACCGTTCATATAATGGCGGACTAGACTGTTTGAACCGAAGGTCGGAGAAATTAATAGGATGCACCTTGCTTGCTTGAGCAGTTGATCACTAAGCTGCTTCAAAACCTCCATATACGCATCGGTTGTGACAGATAAGATCAGCGTATCCCATTGCCCTGTAATGGCCCCATATCCCTGAAAAACATGATCGATTATACAATTGCCTTCCATCGGCCGATGCTTTTTATTTTGAACGTTTACCTCCACTTGATTCTGGCTTTGCTTAAGCGCCGTGAAAAAACGTTCGGAACGAACCGATTCTCTCCCCACAATGCCGATGCAGCTGTTCCAATTATTTTTCAGCAGGACAGCAAGTTGAATGGACGCCGGCCCCGTGCCTACGATTAAGACTCGTTTGAAATGACTCATATAAGCCTCCTTAATATTCACGCTTGTACAAAGCAATATCAAACACTTGCTCAGGACGCAATATTGTATCCACCAGCCTCCATTTCTCTTCATTGACCGCTTGCATGGGGTAATTGAATAAGGATTTCAGCTGATTGCCATATCTCATCGCCACGACCACTTGCTCATTCGTTAAGGCATGCAATTGCTCGAGCAGCTCATATTTATTGGAAACCGTTGAGCTGAAAATAATATGGGTCACATCCCTGATGATATCAAGCTGCTCCACAAACGCCTTCTCCAAGCGAATGTTTAATCCGTTTCCTAAACGATGTACCACTCTTCGTCCTAGCTCGATGGCCTCCTCATCAATATCAATGCCAACGACTTGGGCGCCCGTGCGCTTGGCGATAAATAAGGGCGTCATAGGAAACGAGCCTGAGCCAATCAACAATACGATGGAATCCGCAGTGACTTGAAAGCTTCCAAATTCTTGTTCAATGCAGGACTCTATATTTTTAAAATAATCCGTTTTGTCCGTTTCCCCAGCAAGCAGCTTCAAGGCGCGATATTTTTCCATAATAGCGACGCATAATGAAGACATTTTCCTTAGGTCGGCGAGAAGCTGAGGAAGTCCGCTTCCGGCTTGCTGCTCCATGGTTGCCCACGATGCTTTGTTACTCTCATCTAGGATGAAAGCTGAATAGTCATCGATGATCCGCTCCAGCTCCGAGCTATTATGAGATGTGCCGTCATATCGCTTTACTAAATCGGTAAATCGATCTCGAAACAAGGTCAAGCTTTGTTCAAATGTTGTTAATTGATTCATTCGCTTCTCCCCCATACCCATTATTCGTTATACAGAAATAAATGCTTTGCCTTGTGCCACGATTCCAACAGACCCCTCAATCATTAAGCTTGTTACCTCATCCTTATAGCAATCAGCCGTTACTTGAATCGTGCCACCGGGCTGCTTAACCTGTGCAGCAATAGCGCCTTTATTTTTCCATGACAGGTATGCGCCAAGTGAAGCCGTGCCTGATCCGCATCCTCTTTCCCAAATCATGCTGTCTAAGGGAGGCACATAAATGAGCGGCGCCATTTCATTAGTCTCGGGCTTAAACAATAATATGCCGATCAAGCTCGATCCAAACGTGATGCCCAGCAGCTTGGCTAATGATTGTGCTCTTTCCTTCTCGGCACTGTTGAATTGCTCTACTTCAATGACAATATGAAAAAAATCATCGTACCTTACAATGACAAGGTTTAAATCATTACCTTCATACACAACGGTCTGCTGCTCGATTTTTCGAGGCATTGGCATCGCCACTTGGCAAAAATACTCTTCCTTGCTTTTTTTCACTTGGCAGGTGACCAATTGATCGGTTCCCGAAGCTTCTAACACGATTTCCATTAAATCGTTCTGTTCGATCCCTTTCTCAGAAGCGATAAAAGCAGCCAGCGCCATACAAGCATTGCCGCAAAACTCACCTCCCGCCATTTGCAAATAGGCAGCCGCTTCGTGTTTAATCGGCTGTTCGATGAAGCCTACTTGTTCAGCATAAACACTGTCATAAGACATCATTTTTGAAGCAATGTGCTTGTACTCGGAAGCGGAATGATTTGTTTTCACAAGAATGGTCATATTTTGCGTGGGGTTGAACTTTACAAAATCGATTTCTCGTTTCATCACAACTACCCTCTAATTCAATTTTTTGATCCCGCGTTCCTTTTGCTTTGTCGCTATTTAATAGTAATGATTACTATTAATATTCGAGATCATCATAACCATAATTTGGAGCACTGTCAATGATGAAAATAGGCAGCTTGTGCTCGGACTAGCAGGCTTCCAAAAGAAACGATCAAAAAAACCCGCCAAAAGCCTTGATTTCACAAGGCCTTTGGCGGGCTTTTAAATTTTGCTGCTTCGCAATCCTTCCGAGCCTTGCGGCACTATGACCTCTTTCCGCGTCCGATTAACCATGTAAATGCCAAGAGATACGAACAGCAGCGCCACGAGATTTTTAAACTCCATAATCTGTTCACCGAGAAACCATGCAGACAGCAATGTCCCGAACACGGGAATCAGAAAGTTGTAAACAGACACCTGTCCGACTTTGTTATACTTCAGCAGCAAATTCCATAGACAGAAAGCAGCCGAGGACAGCAGCGCCAAATAAATAAGATTGCCCGCCGAGTCCGGTGTAAAATGAGTGACACGGCCCCCAAGTACGAGTCCCAGCAAGGTTAGGGCCAGCCCGCCAATTAGCAGGCTAAAGCCCGTGACCAGCAAAACATCAATGGTGGCGGTCAGCTTTTTGGCATAAATGGCGGTGATGGAGAAGATGAGGGCCGCCAGGATGACGAATCCCTCCCCTTTAAAGGCAAAGGAGAACTCCAGCAAATCTGTATGGAAATTCACAATGATAACACCGATAAACCCAAGCAGGCAGCCGAAAATTTTATTTTTGCCCAGCTTGTCATTTTTATAGAGATAATGCGCCAATATGACGCTGAAAAAGGTGGTCGTAGCATTCATAATGGAGCCTTTGACGCCTGTCGTATTGCCTACGCCCACATAAAAAAATAAATATTGGAGACCTGTCTGCATGAGGCCTAGAACAAGCAAACTTGTCATCTGGTTTTTGGATAAAGCCAGCACCTTCTTGCCCGTTGCCCGGAATAGCAATAGCAGCACCAGCCCTGCAAGCACAAAGCGATAGCCGGCAAATACATATTTTGAAGCGATGTCCTCTGGCATAATGTCAAAGGCGAGATAGCCCAGCTTAATAGACGGATAAGCACTCCCCCATAATAAGCAGCACAACGTTGCGATTAGCGCTACAAATTTAGGATCACTATACCGGCTTCGATTGTTTTGTTCCTTTTGTTCCACTTTTTCCATTTGTTCCTGCACAATAAACCTTCTCCTCATCCTTCATATCCCAAGCGGCTGCTCCCGCAATCCGCCTTCAACGACCATATCATAATTCGACACTGCTTGTAAGGAAAAAATCGAATAAGCCCGGAAAAACCCCTTGTAAAATCAAGGTTGTTTTCCGGGCTGTTCGCCGAATCGTTCTCTTTATTCCTAAAACAAAAGCAATTGTTTATTAGACTTCAAGCATGTCCTATTATTTGGATGGCCAATTGCCATACCAGGCGTAGCCTGTTCTTCTTTCTTGATCGATGTCACTGAGCTTGTACTTCACTACACCATCACGGCCCACAAAGATCGGTTTGTTGGTATTAATCTCGTAGAAACGTGCCCAGATTGGCGTTTTCACACTGGAATCGCTGATTACAACGACATCATTGCTCGTTTTCTCCACGCGGATTCCCGTAATCTGCACCGCTTTGAACCAGTCTTCAGCGCCTTTAATTGCTGCCGCTATTTTCGCAGTGGACGTTCTCGTCTTCAGAAACTTCACAATGTTTACGCTCTCTTGGGCAGTGAGGGACGGCACTTCATAAATTCTCGCTCCCGCTGGCTTCAATGTGCTGGAATCATGCTGCTGGCCCCACGCTGTCAATTTGCCGCTAACTGTAACCTGCGTGTTCAAAATGCAGTCTACCCCTTTATCCACCGCTTGCTTGCTGTTGGCAGCCAAAGTGCTGTCGATAAAGGAGAAATCGCCTTTTTTGCTTGCGACCTCATCTAGTAAAATCAACACATTAATCATCGCATTATCGTTATAGGTAATATGTTTATGATAGCCTGAGCTTTGATAAACTTGCGGAAATCCGCCATTGGCATATTGCATATTAATCAGGAAATTAATGCCCTTGATCGCCGCTGCGGAATATTTGCTGTCCTTCGTTTTCTGATATTCGCTAGCGAGTCTTCGAATCTCCGAATAAGTTGCCTTGTTGTCGATTGTAGACTTGGACCACTCGCCACTAGTTTCAGAGTAATCCTTTCTCCAGCCTCCATCCGCTTGCTGGTTTTTCAAAACCTCTGATAGGCTTGCTGTGGTACCCGAAGCATCTGCCGCCATAACCGTTGTAAGCGGTTGTAAGATTACGGCTGGAGCTGAGAGAAGCAGGGTAAAAGCTAAAGCTACGGATACTGTACTTTTTTTCATCGAACAAATTCCCCTTTCAGATTTTCAAATAGTTGTAAAATATGTTACATATTTACCTCTCAATTTTACTCAGCTCCCAGTAATTTGTCAATAATATCCTTGTAAAAAATTGTATCTTTATGTAGAAATCTGTCTGTTCTTGGCGTTTTTCTAAACCTCTATAAACCTAGAAAAAATAAATGAAGGAGACATGCTTGACCTTAGGTCAGACCTAAGGTATATAGTGAAGCTAATAAAGCAGTTTCCCATCACAAATCTTAGGAGCGACATGATGAAAAATGACATTACCATTAGCAGTCTGGCTAAAATTATGCAGGTATCCATTCATCAAATTCGTTATTTTGAAGAAAAAGGAATTCTTGAGCCTGCTTATATCGATAACAACCAGTATAGAATGTACGGCATGGATCAAATTTACCGGTTGTCTCATATTTTGCTGCTGCGGAGGCTCGGTGTGCCTGTCTCGTCCATAAAGGACTGCTTCGACACTTTTTCTTCCGAGCAATATGAGCAACTGCTGCATACCTCTTTGCTGGAAACTACTCAGGAGATTGCCAGACTTCAGGAGCTCCAGCGTTTAATTTCCAAAGTGCTGCAAGTACAGCAAGACTTTCATGCACATAGCAAGCCCTACCAGCTTAAACGGCAAATGCCTGTTCATTTGAGGTGCTGGCTCGCCAAGGATGAACAGACTAAGCTGCATGCAAGGCTGCTGGCTGAACAGGCTGCCTCTATTCCAGACTTGTTCGAGTCGGATATTTATTATGTGTATGACCAAGCATCCATCCTCAGGCTGTGCACCGAAATGACAGAGCCCAGCGACCTTGCCTTGCCTTCGGGAGACTATCTTTCCGCCCAATTCCAGGTGCTTGAGGGGGATGAGCTTGATCAACGCATCGAACAGTTTTACGGCTATGCAGCAGACCAAGCCTATGTTATGGAAGGACCGTTAATTCTTATTGAGAAATCCTATTTGTCCTTGTTTAGCCATGACAAACTCCATTACGAGCTGCTCAGCCGGGTTGAAGCGGGCTTGCCTGCCGAGCAAGGAGGTGAATAAATGAAGGCTTCTCCTATTGCAATTGAGCCGATGCGGGCCGAATATAATGGGCAAGTCGGCCAATTACTTGCGCTCGGCTTTCACAGCAAATTCCATACACTCGCAAAGTTGAATGACCGTATTCTCGCTCTCTTTTTCGAGAAGCTGCTTCGGCACTTTCCGAATGAACCCACAGCACTTAGAGTGGTAGCGGTACAAGCTGGAATAGTCGTAGGAACGCTGTACATCAAATGGAAGCCTGAGCCTGAGTCTGAGCTTTACGTCAGCACAGCGCAGTCAAAGCTTCTCCCATGGCGGGAATTCCGAATGTTTGGCAAATGGGCTTTATTCAAGCTGCTGCTTGGTTTGTATTTACTGTCGTACAAGCCGCAGGAGGGAGAATGTTATGTCGCAGACCTATCGGTTCATCCTAATCATCAAGGCAAAGGCATCGGCAAACTGCTGCTGGGGTGGGCGGAGCATTATGCCCGTGCCCAACCACTTTTTAAAGTGCTAAGTCTGCACGTTGCCAGCCAGAACCCGGGAGCAAAACGGTTATATGAGCAGCTTTCCTTCCAAACCAATCGGAAAGAGCGCAGCCTGCTAAAGCATGTCTTGTTCCGTGAATTGGAATGGGAATATATGAGATATAAGCTGCACGACAATGAATTCCCCACTAAGGAGACACTATGAAAAAGAAAATAGGCATTGCCCTTATCGTTATTTTATTGCTTATAGGCAGTTCGACCCTCTATGTATTGCAGCAAAATAGCTTTGATATGATAGAGCGAACGATACAGATTTCCAGCCCTCAAGGCCAATTAACCGGCACTTTAGCATTGCCTAAACACGCTTCCGGAAAGCTAGGGCTCGTGTTGTTCATACACGGCGACGGCCCCATTAATGCCTCTCATCAGGACGGGTACAAGCCGCTTTGGGAGCGGCTTGCTGCCCAGGGCTACGCTTCCTTGTCCCTCAATAAGCGGGGAATTGACGGTTCTGCTGGCAATTGGCTCAATCAGAGCATCGATGACCGGGTAGAAGAGGCGCAGCAAGCTTTAGCCTGGGCCAGAACACAGACCATGATTGATCACACAAAAATTGGCGTATGGGGCGCCAGTCAGGCTGGCTGGGTCATTCCGAAGCTTGTGGAAAAAGAACAGCTTGCTTTCAGCATTCTAGTATCCCCCGCCATCAACTGGCTGTCTCAGGGTCAATACAACACTCGCAAACAAATGAAAAAAAATGGGTATTCAGAGGATGATATTGCAGCCCGCATAGCATATGAACAGCAAATAAATCAGCTTCTAAAACGCAATGCCCCTTATGAGGAATACGTAAACACGGCGCATCAAGGCGACATAATGACAAAGGATAGATGGACATTTGTGAGCAAAAACTTTTTATCCGACGCCGCGAGCGATTTGGCTCATTTCCGTTCGCCAGTGCTTCTGCTGCTTGGAGAGGACGATATTAACGTGGACATAAAAGAGACTGAACAGGTGTATCGTGCTAGCGTGGATCCGTCGCTGCTTACTGTCGCTATCTTTCCAAATACAGAGCATTCCATGTTAAGCACGAGCACCGCTAATTCGAATCTAAAAGCGGTCTTCATGAGTCTTTTTGCGCCAAGAAAGCTGACCGTCAGCGAATATATGGACCAGATCGAGCTTTTTGTAAAAAAGCTTGCTTGACTGGAGCTAAATTCAAGCTACTCTTTTAAGGCTATTCCTTGAACTCTCACGTTTACAGCATGAATGGATAGCCCGGTTAACGTTTCAATGGCTCCTCTTACATTTTGCTGCAAATCGCTGCATACATCCTGCATTTTAAAACCGTAATAAACAATGATTTTTAAGTCGATTTCCAGCTTTGCTTCTACCATTTTTAGCTCAATGCCATTTTGCAGGCTTTTCCCGCTTAACTTTTTGGTGATGCCTTCTACCACACCTGTCGCCATAGCAGCGATACCGCTGGTGGCACTTGCCGTTTTGCCAACTATTTTAGATATGGCATCATGGGATATATTAATTTTTCCTAGCACATTTTGAATGAGCATGCGGCTCTCTCCTTTCGTAATCAGAAACTTTTCACTATGCTGCCCATACGATCATGGACTGATATGATCTGCAAAAAAAGTGATACAATATAGTATCATTTAGTTATATTTTAAATCATTTTAGATGAAATTTCAACCAATCCAGAACTGATAGCTTGAGCCTTGAGCAGACATCAGCAAAAGGGTCCTCCCATAAAAATAGGAAACAGCTGCGTAATATCGCGTCTGCTTCCTATTTCCATTCTATTACTTCGCTTAAAATAGTCTACCCCTTTATCTACCGCTCGCTCGCTCGCTTGCTTGCTTTTGCTAGCCAGAGTGCTGTCGATAAAGGCGAAATCGCCTTTTTTGCTTGCAACCTCATCCAGCAAAATCAGCACATTAAATCTTTAGCGCTTCATCCATGCTTTCCCCCAGCATTTTTGTGGCAATGGTCAAAAAATCCTCTTGGCTAATTTTAAGTTGTCCGAAGCGCAGGCTATAACCCCAGTTGCTCTTTCCACTCGTAAACGTCAATTCGTCCAGCAGACCCGAGATCTTTACATTGTGGCAGGGCAGGAAATGAACGTCCCGCCGAAAAGGAATGAACGTTTCCGACATTTGGTGCGAATACACCCGATTATCGATTAGCTGCCCTATAGCGGTAAACGCCTGCAGTGCTTCTCCTCCGTTTATCTCCGTACGCGGCGAATAATAAATGAGCCAATCTCCAGCGCGCATCCGCTTCAGCGCAGCTTCCTTACCGTGGCAAAGCTGGGCGAATCCCCCTTCCACACCAATCCGCACATGAGCCTCCGATATGACGCCGATCCAATAACGGCGCTGCTCCAGTGGATTGCCCGCTCCTACGAATAATCCATCCTCCTCCATCGTTAACGCAAGCTGTGTCGGTCGCTCACGGCGTCCACTTGCTGTCATTTCCTCGAGCTCCCTCATGATTAACCTCGTATCGTATGCATCATTTCGTATCATACATGCTCTCTCCTTTGTACTTTGTAAAACTAAGTATACAAAAACACTACTGACAGCTTAATGTCAGTAGTGTTGATCGTTTTTTCAAGCTCATTCCATTTGGTTTACATTAATTGATGATTGCTCCATAGGATCGCAGAAAAATAACAGCCTGTTCGCTATCCATTCGTACCCCTTTTAAATCAAGGCCCTTCAAATCAATCCCATCCAGCTTGGCGCCCCTTAGATCAGCACCCTTTAGCCTAGCTTTGCTTAAAGATAAACGCGTCAAATCGGCATCTCTTAAATCCGCCTTTTCCAAATTAGCATCCGTAAAGTCGGCTTCCAAAAAACGGACGCCTCTTAAATCTTGCTTGGCAAATCGGGCATGCCTTAAGTTCGTATAAGCCCAGTCTCCTTGAGCAATCGTAATCCCGTCCATTTGAGCACTTGAAAAGTCCGATCCTGTCATTTTGCAAGCATTGAATATAGATACAAACAGATTGGCATCGTTGAACTTGCAATTTTCAAAGGCTGTCCCCGTATGAACGGAGCCGTTTAAAGCTGTCCCGCGAAAATCGCATTCGACAAAACGGCAGTTGGTCGTAGTCACTTCTTCCATAGAAGTATTCGTAAAGGTGCATCTCGTAAACGTACAGCGAAATAATTCGCCATATCGCAAATCACGTCCATCAAACTGAACCTCATTGTAGGACTGTTCCTTGTATTGGTACAAAAATAACCCTCCCGCTCTGTTTTTTAATAAAAAGTCTCTTTTATACAATTGGATTTGTTCGTTTATGTCCATCGACATATTTAAAGTTATCATATAGAATGATGACAACTGTATGTCATAGTTTTTTTCGCAAAAAAAATAAAAAATAAGGATGGATGCCTTGAAGATTGATCGTTTATTATCCATCGTTATGCTGCTGCTTGAGCGTAATAAGGTCAGTACTTCTACCCTTGCGAAAATGTTTGAAGTTACTCCTCGTACGATTTTCCGAGATATTGAAGCGATAAACCGGGCAGGCATTCCCATCATTTCTTATCCTGGTGTTCATGGTGGCATTGGCATTATGGAAGCCTACAAAATAGAAAAAAAGCTGTTTACCGTATCAGATATAACAGCTTTATTAATTGGGCTTAATAGTATTCAGGCTTCTATGTCCAGTGAAGAAATTCTAACGACGATTGCAAAAGTAAAGGGGCTCGTTTCCGAAGAGCAGATGAAGGATTTTGAAAGCCAAATTTCTATTGATCATACATCTTGGCTAGGTAATGGCAGCGCAAAGCCGAACTTCGAGGAAATGAAAAATGCGATTCATGAGAAGAAGCTGCTGTCTTTCAAATATTCTGACCAAAACAGCAGGCGGACACAGAGAAAAATCGAACCCTATCGTTTAGTACTGAAAAATTCACATTGGTATTTACAGGGCTATTGTACGGTTCAACAGGATTTTCGCACGTTTAAATTATCTCGCATTTCAGCTCTAAAACCCTTTAATGAAAGCTTTGTGCCAAGGGAAATTGGGCCAGAGCTGTTCGAAATGACCGAAAAACATACAATTACCATTAAACTTCTAATTGATGAATCACTGCGTGACTTTATGGTGGAGTACTGTGGAGAGCAAAATATCCAGCATCATGGAGAAAATAAATGGCTCGCTACCTTTCCCTTCAAAGAAAATGACCTCGGATATGGTTATTTGCTTGGTTTTGGTCATAAATGCGAATGTCTGGAGCCTGAACATGTACGCTTGGAGCTCATTCGAAGAATCAATCAATTGAAGGATATGTACAGCTAAAATTGAAATCTCGCATGACCGCCGTCCGCTATGCCTTCAATGCGCTCCAGCGCAAGCAGCCTGCGCTTCATCGCAAGTCCCCCGCGAAAGCCTGTCAGCTTGCGGTCGGCCCCGACAATTCGGTGGCAGGGCAGCAAAATCGGAATCGGGTTCGCGCCATTCGCAGCACCGACAGCCCGTACTGCCTGAGGCCTTCCAATGGCTGCTGCAATATCGCCATAGGTTCGCGTCTCGCCGTAAGGCACCTGACCAAGCGCCGTCCAAACTTGCTGCTGAAAGGTCGTCCCGATTAAATCGAGCGGTATTTCCGCAAACGAGCTGTGTTCCCCGGCAAAATAACGCTCCAGCCCATCCACAATGCCCATGCGTCTAATCGCCTCCGCATCTTCCCGCGGCTCCTTGCCGGGCGCTGCTTTGTTCATCCAAACGCGCCAGCTTTCCAAATTCTCATGCGGAAATATAATTCGGCAGAGCCCAAGCTCTGTTGCAAGCAATATCCACCTTTGGCCCTCAAGCTCGAGTGCCATCCACATCATATCCGTTCTCATTAGCCCACTTCCTTTCCTATCGCTGTTATGAAAAAGAAACCCACAGCCTACACGCTTCTACTCCAAGCGTCCAGTCTATGGGCATCCGTCTATGCTAAGTGTACCTGCATTTTTTGAGCAAGCTCAAATATCGTTTGATTTCTTAGATGCTCCTCCATCTTCTCCTCGGCCGACACCATCACCTGTTGAATTAAACAAGTAGAAGGATGATCCAGCGAGCAATCAAACAAGGAGGCCGTGCCTTCAATGGCATGAATAATATCCAAAAACGATATTTGTTCCCAATTGCGTTTTAGCTTATATCCACCGTTAGCACCTGAAGCAGATTCAATCATGCCTGCCTTAACCAGCTTGGTCAAGATTTTGGACAAATAGGTAGGCGATACCTGCTGCCGCTCGGCTAGCTGTTGAACACCCACTGGCTTATCCGGGCTGGTTGCCACAAGAAAGAGCATCGTATGAAGAGCATAGTTAGTAGCTTTTGAATATTTCATGCGGGTCATTCCCCTCAATACAAGACTTCATTTATCTATATTAGCTGTTGTCAGCCTGGCTAGTCAAGCTTGCCCAGTGGCTGACATTCCAGGTTTAACAGGAGAAAATGGCTGTAAATTTCACGCCCTGCTCGGTATTTTGAGCCTGATACTCGCTTTCATGCAGCTCCAAAATCCTTTTCACAATAGAGAGCCCTAGTCCCGTGCCTCCCGTTCGCCGATTGCGCGAGCTTTCAACGCGGTAAAAACGCTGCCATATTTTCTCCAGCTTTTCCTCAGGAATCGTATCGCCAACATTTTCAATGGAGAAAAACAGCCTGCTCCCTCTCCCCTCGATCTGGATGGTAATGGCGCTGTTATACTGTGCATGCTGAATCGCATTGCTTATAAAATTCGAGAGCACATGCTTCATCCATCTCATATCGGCATACAGGGGAAGCTCGTTGCTCGTCATAACGGTAGCTTCAAGCTGCTTGTCCTGCAGCATATGGACATAGTTTCCCGTCACTTCCTCAAGCAGCTCGCTAAGCAAAAATGTGCTTTTTCGCAGCTTGAACGTATCGGATTGCAGCGTAGCCAAATTAAGCATATCCTCCACGAGCATTTCCATGTTCTGTGCTTCCTCTACAATCACTTTTAAATAGTGATCCTGTTTTCCAGCCCCTACGCCATCCTGCAGCCCTTCGCTGAAGCTTTTCACAATACTAAGCGGCGTTTTCAGCTCATGGGAGGCATTTGCGAAAAACTCCTGCTGAACCTGCTCCATCCTGTGCTTCTCCTCAATATCTTGCACAAGCTGCTGATTGGCCTTCTTTAAATCTCCTAAAGCGGTGTCCAAGCTGCGCGAAAGCGTATGAAGGCTGCTTGATAAGCTTCCCAGCTCATCGTTTTGCCGAATCGGCTCATGCACGCTAAAGTCGAGCTGTACCATCCTCTTGGCCGCATTATTCATCGAAATGAGCGGACGGGTAACCATTTTTGAAAAAAAGAACGATAAAATGACGATGAGGATAAATCCCCCTACGCCCAAATAGATATAAAACCACCGCAAAGCTTCATTCGTTTCGCCTATTTCCTGCAGCGAGGTGACCGAAAACAGCAAATCCACTTCTCCCGATTGCTGCTCTACGGGATAAATCATAACCGAATTGCGGACACCAGACCATGTTTGCGTCCACTTTTCCTCCACAACTTCCCTGCTTTCGAGCTTTTCCCTTCGCTCCTCACTGAGTGGAAACCAATCGCTGATGGCATCCAGCATAATGCCTTGCCGCGTCGTATACGTCCTTGAAACGGGTTGAATCAATTCGGTGACGACGCCGGTAACCTGTTTATACTCGCCCCCCAGCGTTTCATTGGAAGGGGAGCCTACACTTGGGTGGTCCGTTTTGTGGATGCGGAGCGGGTAAAGCACCTGATTCATCGATTCTACCCCAGACTCCATCTCCCCCTCCACCGTTACAACATTCCCTGTCTGAATGCCAGCTGCCCGAAATTCCGCCTCGAAGTTATTCAAGAACAAGGACAAGGGAATGACATACACATTTTGATCGTCCGCCTTCAATGTAATGTGGTAAGGATCATCCATTCTCACTTTTCCATCCAATGTTAAAATGGCGAGCTGGGTTTTATTTTGCAGCATGAAACGGGCGGCTTCATTCGACGTTTTGCTGGAGCTCCAGCCCGTCTCGGCATAGTTTTGGGCAAATTTCGCCAGCTGCTTTTCGTTGCGGCTTATTTTCTGATTTTCATAAAATTGGTCAAACAACAGCAGCTGACAGAGGATTACCATGCCGTAAAAACAAAGAAAGAAGACAACAGTCATAATAAATAGTTTAAAAGTGACTCCGCGCTTCTTCATGACTTCTCCTCAAATTTGTATCCCGTGCCAATAACGGTGCGAATATGCCGAGCCTCAAAGCCCAGCTTGCTGCGAAGCTTCTTAATATGAGAATCAACGACACGGGAATCTCCTTCAAAATCCATTCCCCAAATTTGGTTCAAAATGACGTCCCTGCGCAAAACAATGCCTTTATTTCGAACTAAAAATAACAGCAAATCGTATTCTTTGGGCGCAAGCACCACCTCGGCGCCGTTTACATCCAAGCGGTGCGCCGTCAAATTAAGCAGCGCAGCGCCAAACTTTAAACTATTCGGCTGCAGCACGACGCTGCCCTCCACCCGTTTCATTAAGGCCGATGCCCGCGCCAGCAGCACCTTTGGACTGAAGGGCTTCGTCACATAATCGTCGGCTCCTAATTCGAACCCCATAATTTTATCTTCATCGCTGGACTTAGCCGTCAATAAAATAATCGGAACAGCCAAGCGGCTCCTCACCTGCCGGCACACCTCGAAACCATCCAATTGCGGCATCATAATATCCAGAATGATCAGATCGGGCTGCACGGTTTCGAGCCAAAGCAGCGCTTCCTTGCCATTTTCCGCCTCAAATACGCGCCAGTCGCTCATCTTGAAATAATCGGCTATCACTTCCCGAATCAAGCTTTCATCTTCCACTAGCAATAACGTTTTATTCATCATTTGAGTTCCTCTTCTATCCATATTGATTTTCACTTTAACAATCAGCTATGGCTTTTATGTGCCCATGCCACTCTGAGCAGGTCGATCATATCTATTATACCCATTCTATTTTCAGGAGGTAGGGCTTGCAGCATAGCTGTATAGCAAAAAGAACGAAGCACAGCTGATCTTCCAAGAGGAAGAAACACCCTGCTCCGTTCTTATCATTCATATTCAACTGCCCGTTAGTCAACCGGCCTTCTCATGAGTCGCTTTAGCCTTTCTTGGCCAGATCGTGTAGCTGAAGCTGATTACAAAATCAATACCAAGCAGCACTGTCCACCATTCAATAACCTGCTTTAAGCCCACAGTCTGGGCCCTCTCATTAACCAATGCAATCATCCCATACAGTACTGCACATCCAATGGCCCAAGCGACAAGATGGCGAAACCAGCCTAGCCGCTCATTGCGGGCATGCTCTTCACCTATTTTCGCTTTCTTCTGTGGAGCCGGGCCTCCGGCAAAGCGATGGGCGAACCGCACATCTGCCCAGCGGATCATGGAATGACCATATGCGAGCGAACAGCCGATATATATGGCAGCAAGCCCGTGAATAAAGCTCGCCTCTGCTCCGTCGCGAAGGTGAATAACTGTAGCGGCAAGCAGCACCAAATCGATAACAGGCGTGCAGAACAGCAGAAAGGCTCCAAGCCTAGGGGAACGCAGCATATAGCGACTGACCAGACCTGCCAGCACAAACACCCAGAAAGCAACTTCACAGCCAATAATAAACACGGCCATTTGAATTCCCGCCTTTTTAATACAAATGTATTATTTAAACTAATGTCATTATAGCTCAATTGTATTAAAAAAACAACTGCGCTATAATACACTCATGCCTAAAATTGTCGATCACAACAAACGAAAAAAACAAATCGCCGAAGCCGTGTGGCGCATTATTGTCAAGGAAGGGCTGGACAGCGTCTCCGTACGCCGCGTTGCCGATGAGATGACCATGTCGCTTGGCTCCATTAGACATTATTTTAATTCGCAGGATGAACTGCTGAGCTTTTCCATGCAGCTTGTTTCGCAGCGGGTAAATGAGCGTATACAAGCGCTGCCCTTTACCGGAATGGTCCGTCAGGATATGGAATTGGTCATTTGGGAGCTAATGCCTCTGGAGGAAGTAAGCATGCAAGAAGCGCAGATTTGGCTCGCCTTTGCAGGAAGGGCGTCCGTAAGCGAAGTGATACGAGCGATAAGCCTAAGCACCTATGAGGAAATTTACAGCGGCTTAAGAAGATCGTTCGAGAGTCTTATCCAACAAGGGGTAACGATAGCGAATTTAGATGCCGAATACGAAACGGCAAGGCTTCACGCTTTGGTGGATGGCCTTGTCGTGCATGGCGTTACCTATCCAGAGCGATTCAGCAAGGAGCTGATGAAAAGCATCGTTTCTCGGCATCTCGATACCTTGGTTAAAATCCCTTAAGGATTGGATGTTTTTTTAAAATTGGAGCTGCCCTGTTAGAAGCTGTTAATTCAACAATATCGCTGATTCGATTTACGTAATGGCTACCATAGGTATCGTATGCTATGGGGCTAATGTTTCCCGCTTTATATGATATTTTTTCCATTTCCTTATTTTCGCACGGAATGATTTAAATGGAGCCGCCGAATTAATATGAATCCACCGGACCATTGGCCAGTTTTCCTTGCTGCCTGTCCAATGGCGAGTGCCTTGTATAAACAGCTCATCCTCGGTTAATGCGTCAATCCATTCCAGCCAGCGCTGCTCCTCCTTCCGAAATAAGTCTCTGAGCTCAGTCAGGGAAAGGGCAGCGTACCGCTCGTAAAAGGACTGGTACAGGCTACCAAGCTGGTTCCATTTATGATATGGAGTCGGCATAATGACCTGACGCCCTGCTTTCTCATCCATATCCCAGCCCATCACAATACCAAGCCAGCCTAGCTGGTAAGCGATTATTTCAGTAGGCGTTTTATCCACGTCCTGTATTCTATCATCCTTTTGATCATTGCTGATTTCATCAAACTCCTTGTCCAGCAGTAAATAATTGGAGTGGATGACTTCCAGCAATTCCTTTTTGGATGTATATTCATAGCTCGCCATAATATCACTCCTCTTTTTCATTTCAGTTATATCACATCCGTGTACAATTTTGCATCATATTTCCAATCAATAGCGTTGCATTAAATCGTAGTGCTCTTCATGTCTACGACGGATCTGAAGCTAACATCACTTTGAACCATTGTTTTTTATTAGGTTGTATGGTCAATCGTCCTATCGTTTAGCTGTTAACTATTTGGCGCGGCGATGAACATTCAGTATTTGTTATAAATTACATATTTTTGTTATATGATATCGTTTTACTTGGGAATATAATCTAGTTAACCCGTTACTGATATCAACTTTCCACTTCTAAGTACCTTGCGCAGTAGGGGGGTACTCATAGTACAGAAAAGGAGGTATGCCAAGCTCTCTTGTTCAAAAAGATAAATAGAGACTTAGCGGATAGTTAGAGGGCAGCCAGATTGAACCTGAAGGAGGTAATCATAAATGAAAGCAAGTTTTAATAATTTGGGCAAAAAAGGAATTATTCTCTTGACATTAATCATAAGCATGCTCATCGGCACGGTAGCTTATGCCGCATCATCGTCAACACCTTATGCCCAACTGTTCTGGGGTAATAATAAGTACTATGTGTTTAACAACACTTGGGGCAGTGGAACCGCCGGCTCGGGTTGGTGGGAGAGTATTTATTATAATAACAACTCTGACATGGGTTGGTCTTGGGACTGGAAAACATCGAATCCCAATGATGTGAAGGCGTATCCTAGTATCGTAACAGGCTGGCAATTCTCCAATAGTATGACTCCCGGAAGCGGCTTGCCAACGCGAATTTGGGATGCTAAAAACATTAATGCCTCGGTTAATTACACGCTAAGCGCCAATGGTAATTATAATGCGGCTTATGATGTATGGTTCCACACCACTAATGCGGTTACTGGAACATCTACCCCTTCCGATGAGCTGATGGTCTGGCTGAATTCAACCAATGCGTGGCCGCTGGGTTCTTATGTGGAGACGGCTACGGTTGGAGGTACAACTTGGAATCTGTATAAAGGCACACATCCATCTGGCTGGAATGTGTACTCCTTCGTCCGTACAAGCAACACATCGAGCAGCAGCCTTAACCTGAAGGACTTCATCAACCATGTCGTTTATTACAAAAACTGGATGAGTAATTCAAAGTATGTTACTGGCGTTCAATTCGGAACTGAAATTTTCACTGGAAGCGGGAGAATACACATTCAAAACTATTCTGTAATGGTACAATAGCAACTAGCGCGGAAAAGACACCCTGCCGGGTGTCTTTCTTATGTCTGGCTCGCTTGTAAAGCTTTAAAATTCATACCCTTTGACCTTCGCATAGACACAAGCATTTGCAAGCTCTCCTGTCTGTTCGCGGGCAGACTTTCGCAAAATACCCTCCAATGTAAAGCCCGCTCGCTCCGCTACTCGCGCACTGGCGCGGTTCATCTCATTACAGTGAATTTCGATTCGGCTAGCCTTCAGCTCCTGAATCGCAAAGTCGGTAATTCCATTTACAGCCTCCGTCATCAAACCTTGGCCGAAGCGCGACGTTCTAAGCCAATAGCCGATTTCAAACCTCCGCACATCCCAGTCAAACCGGTGCAATCCGCTGCTGCCGACGAATTCACCCGTCTGCTTATCGAACAAATGCAGCGGCAAATCGGTTCGCTCCAAAAAATTCAATCGGGCTTTCCGCACATAAGCTTCCGATTGCTCTACGGTAGGCATGGTTTGTGCAAATGGCATCCACGGCCTTAACTGCTCCAAGCTTTCCCCAATCGCCTCATTGCAAAAAATACCGTCCCCCCACTGTGGAGCCCGAATGAGCAAGCGCTCTGTTTCAAATGATTCAGGGAAAGAAATTAGAATGGGATTTTCGCTCATTTCTTAGAGCACCTCCTGAAGGATAATGAAATAGATTTTTATTAGGGCGTGTCAGTTATTTTTCCAGTCTATTCGCCCCAGCCTTCCCCTCTATTCCTTGAAGAGCCTATTAATCTATAAAACAATCAATTGTCTCGTTACAAATGATAGATTTGCTTCATATAGTATCTTATGAAGTCGAAAGGGGAAATGCACATGTCTAACATTGAAAACTCACACCTTACTGGCGGCAACCGCACTGGTGGCAACCGCACTGGCGGCAACCGTACTGGTGGCAACCGCACTGGCGGCAACCGTACTGGTGGCAACCGTACTGGTGGCAACCGTACTGGTGGCAACCGCACTGGCGGCAACCGTACTGGTGGCAACCGCACTGGCGGCAACCGTACTGGCGGCAACCGCACTGGTGGCAACCGCACTGGCGGCATGCGTTAATAGCCGAATAATTTTGCTCCTTTGAGCAAAAGAAACACAAACAAGAGCTGAGCCTCCATGGGCCCAGCTCTTGTTTGTTTAAAATTTACTCGCGATGCTCTGTGTCACTTGCGACAGCCGTATGGATGCAAGCTTGTCTTCCATCGCCTGCTTCGCTTCAGCAAAAACCTCTTCCAGCGACGACTGGATGTTCCGTCCAGTTGGACAATCCGGATTCGGCTTATCATGAATCGCGAATAGCTCCTCTTGCGTCTGCGATTGGACAGCCCGATAAATATCGAGCAGCGATATTTCGTCCAGCGGGCGGGTAATGCTCGCTCCAGCCACTCCCGGGCTCGTCTGCACAAGACCCGCTTTCGCCAGCATACCGATGATGCGGCGTATGACAACCGGGTTTGTATTCACGCTGCCAGCAATATTGTCGGATGTTAAACGCTCATCCTTATCCAAATCCAGCAGACTCATGATGTGTATCGCTACTGCAAACCGATTGCTAGTCACTATAACCACCCTGCTTTCTATTCGACAAATGCAACCTGTCCGTTCGAAAGTGAAGCAATTCTTGCCAGCGACTCCACTCGATATCCCATCTCTATCAAGCGTTCTCTGCCCGGCTGGAAGGACTTCTCAATGACGATGCCGATTCCCGCAACTTTGGCTCCAGCTTGCTCAACGATACGTGCCATGCCAAGTGCGGCCTCTCCATTCGCCAGAAAATCATCGATGACAAGAAAAACATCGTCCGCCTGTACAAACTTGCGGGCTACGCTAACCTCGCTCTCCTCCTGCTTCGTGAAGGAATATACCTTATGCGTATATAAATCATCTTTAAGCGTCAATGACTTGCGTTTCCGGGCAAAAATCAGCGGAACTTCCAGCTTCATTGCTGCCATGACGGCAGGCGCAATTCCTGATGATTCAATCGTTAAAACCTTCGTCACGCCCGCTTCAGCAAACAAAGCTGCAAGATACTCGCCAATGGCAAACATCAATTTCGGATCAATCTGGTGATTCAGAAACGAATCTACTTTAAGCACCTGCTCCCCTAGCACGATGCCCTCATCTCTAATCTTCTGCTTCAAAAGCTCCATCTGTCATACTTCCCCTTCCAAAATGCTGCCGCGCTCCGAAGATGCCGGCTCATACAAATACGTTCTGCTCAGCTTGACGACCCGCCTGTTAGCTCTGCGAATGACGACGGAAGCATCATCCCAAGCTACGACGATGCCAATGACGTCATTCATCTCCAGCCCATCGCGCACAACGCGCACTTTCTCGCCGCTTATGCGGAACTGATCCAGCAATTCCTCACTAACCATGCACGAACGCTCCTCCCCTTAAGCCGCACTCCCCATATATGGTGAAAAAAAACCCCAATAAACTGTAGAACCGTTTATTGAGGCTGATATATGCTATTGATCTGCGTATGCCTTAGCCAACATGTTCCTTGGAATCATTTGTCTCATACCACTCGTCGAGCACGCGCGAGGACATGACACGCTTGCCAATGTACTCAGCTTGACGCTCGCTAAACGGCTCTCGCCATTCCAGATCCAGCTCTTCAAACAGCTTCACGATCGTAAGCAGCTCTGACCATGCTACATATCTTTTGTACCAGAAAAATTGCGGATGCTCAATCATATAAGGGTACAAATCATCAAATTCCGTATGTTTGCAATCTAATGCACGCTCAAAATGATTTTTCGCATCGGATAATTTGACATCCATGAATTCTGCTGACCAATTTCCCATTATTTCTGCCTCCCCTCGATCACTTACGTTTTATTATAAGCCAATTTCACTTGCGGGGAAAGAGCAATTGTTCTGGAACATCTTACTCAAATGTAATTTGACCGCCTTCAAGCGATGAGATGCTGACGAGCGATTCCACACGCACCCCTTGCTCCCGCAGCGTGCGCGCGCCTGCTTGGAACGATTTTTCCACGACAACACCCATGCCAATAAGCTTTGCGCCAGAGCGCTCAATAATTTTGAGAAGTCCACGGGCTGCATCGCCATTGGCAATAATATCATCAATAAACAGCACCTTGTCGTCGCTTGTCAAATATTGTTTGGATACCATTATATCGGTAACCATTCCTTTCGTAAAGGAAGGGACACGCTCACAATAAGCGTCATTATCAGCAATTAAAGTCTTTTTGCGTCTTGCAAAAACAAGCGGTACACCAAGCACATAAGCAGCTGCAAAAGCAGACGGGATGCCTGAAGACTCTATAGTGATGACCTTCGTAATTTGCTCTCCAGCGAAGCGGTTTGCAAATTCATGGCCCATTTCCATCGTTAATGCAGGATCGACCTGGTGGTTGATAATAGAATCCAGCCTAAGCACATCCGTTGACAGTACCGAAGCCTGTTCCAAAATTCGTTGTTTTAAAATATCCATCGTATGTCCTTCCCCCCACCAAAAATTCCTTTTGGATAACTTACCATAGGTATAGCCAGCAGCGCAATAAGAAACGCATAACTTGTCCTCTCGTTTCCGCCCATAGGAATTAATGGGTCGTTTGACCAATTTTTTTCGGTCTTAACAGAAACTTTTTCCCAATATCATCCGTTTTACCTTATAGTAGAATAAAAGCATCATCCATTGATGACAAGCGAGGAGCGCTGCAAAGTGACGAACATGAAGAAATCACCTTATCGACTTGCAAAATATGCGGCAGTTGTAGCCATTGCCATTGCAACAGCTGGCTGCCAAAGCATGGCTCGGCCGAGCGAAGCGGCTCAAAGCGCAAGTACTCCCTTAACGGCTGAGCAGCTGCTCAATCAATCGGGCAGCCCGCAAAAAACATATTTAGAAAACGCTCTGGAGCAAAAGCAAAGCCCACTGCAAAATCAGGCGGTAGAGGATCATGTAGATGCCAGTACCGAAGTGAATGCAGCAAACGGCTTATCGAGCAATAAATCGACACCACCCAAGACAACGGAAGAAGGAAAATGGAATGCGGCCAAGCCGGCTTTGCTCGGCCTTGCGATCGGCGATTCCAAAGCGGCCATGACGAAGCTTTTCGGTGCCGCCCTCGATTCCTATACGCTGGAGGAGGAAAATCAGGTTAAAATTGAAGTCCACGAATATGACGGCTTCGCCATTGGCCTAAGTGACAAAAACACGATTCAATACATTGAAGTGTATGATAAAAAAGTAAAAACCGGACTGAGCGGCATTAAAATTGGCGACCATTCCAAAGCAGCCGTTAAGGCGCTTGGCAAACCGACGTCGCAGAGCGACTTTATTATCGCGTATGAGGGAACCAAGACGCTGCTCAAGCTGGATCTTGATCCCGAATTAAGCGAAATCGTATCTATTAAGCTGCTCGCCCGCAGCTAATTTTAGTAATCTCCGGTCAGCCACAGCACTAGTAAAGCAATGAGCAAAATCGGAAACGTAAACAGCAATCCATATTTCGTATACTCCCGCCAGGACACCTTTACGCCTCCCTGACTCACTAGCTGCAGCCACAGCAGCGTAGCAAGCGAGCCGATGGGCGTAAGTTTCGCCCCAATCGCCGTTCCAAGCAGGCTGGCATAAGGTAAATAATCAGGCCCGTTCACCTGGGTGATCGCAAGCGATGATATGAGAACCGCTGGCAGATTATTAATAGCCGCCGCCAGCAGGGCAAATAGCAGTCCTGACCCAAATATGCCGGCCATTGGCGTACCGCCGGAAACCGCCAAAATAAAATCCGGAAACCACGCTACAGCCCCATGCACATGCAAACTGTACACAACCAAATTCATCGCCAGCGCAAATACGATGATGAGCCACGGTGCGCGCAGTACCGTCTGTTTGGCATTCACCTGTTTATAAACAGCCGAAGCGGCCCATTGGATGCCAGCACAGCCAAGCGCAATAGCGCAGGCGGGAACGCCGAAGTGCTCCGACATCAAATAGCCGACCATCATCATGATGATAATGACCCAAGAAAGCCGGAACAGCGTGATATTGCCCAGCACGGTCGCAGGCTGCGGAAATACCTTTGGCATCTCGCCCCTGCTCTCCTCACTTTTGATCATCCGTCCGAAAAAGGCCAGCGATACGGCAATGGTCGCGCCTATGGCCGCAAGTCCCGGCAGCAGCATTTTCGAGGCGTAGAGATCAAAAGGAATATGAAAAAAATCAGCCGTCAAAATATTCGTCAAGTTGCTCATCATCAGGGGAGCGCTGGCTGTGTCTGCCATCAACCCGATTCCAAGCAAGTAGGCGAGCCTTCCCTTGCGGGACAGCTTGAGCAGCGCTGTTACTTCGAGCACAATAGGCACCATTATCAAAATCGTTCCATCGTTGTTGAAGAAAATCGTAATCACCGCAGCGAGCAGCGACAGCATCGTAAACAGCAGCAGCGGCCGATGGAAAAACCGATGCACAATATGCAGCGCCGCCCAGCGGAAAAAGCCATTTTGATCCAGCAGAGACGTAAAAATCATAATGCCAATCAAAGAAAACGTCGCATTCCACACAAATCCCCAGATGTATACGACATCCTCCAGCTTTAACAGCTGTAAAACAAATAAAATAATGGCTCCGGCAAGCGCAATTAAAGCCTCATTCATGCCTTTTGGCTTCACCAGTATAAGTGTCAATGTGATAATAAATACGATAATGGAAATAATCATAGTCATCGCCTGTGTGCCAACCTGCCTTCGCTCAGATGAACTTGCAGTCATGCCCGTCCCGTTTTGGACATACCTTCTATAAAGCATGTGCAGAAGAGTTCGGAAACGGGGGAAGGGCAAATCATGATAATGAAACGAACAGGTAAGGTGCTGCAAATAGCATCTACCTATATGGGTACTGTTGTTGGAGCCGGGTTTGCGACAGGGCAGGAAATATTACAATTTTTCACCCGTTTCGGCTATTGGGGAACGTTTACGATCGCTTTAGCAACCGTCCTCTTCATCTGGCTTGGCACCAAAATGATGCTGATTGCCAGCGATATTCGCGCCAAATCGTATGAAGATCTGAATAAGGCACTCTTTGGCGAACAATATGGCCGTTGGATCAGCCACTTTATGTTCGTTATTTTGCTCGGTGTCACCGCCGTTATGCTTGCGGGAGCCGGAACGATTTTTTATGAAAACTGGAATATTTCCTATCAAACGGGCCTGCTCATTACGATTGTCGGCTGTTATTTCCTGCTGCGCAAAGGGATGAAATCGATTTTGATGGTCAATGCCATCGTCGTTCCCGTCATGCTGCTGTTTACCGTCCTCATTATTATCGATACATTCAACACGCCAGGCGCCGGGCGCTTTATCTCGCTTGCCAGCGATCATTCCATATGGGCAGCTTGGGCTGCGCCTTTCCTGTATGCTGCCTTCAACCTGTCCATGTCGCAGGCGGTGCTTGTCCCGCTCGGAGCCGAAATCCGGGACCGTAAAGTGATCATCATCGGCTCTTGGCTCGGCGGTATCGGCATTGGCTTCATGCTGCTTGCCGGCCATATTGCCCTGTCCGTACATATGCCTGGCATACAGCAATATGCCATTCCAATGGGAGGCATCGCCAAGCAGCTCGGGCAAGGCGTGCAATTTATTTATGTATTCTTGATTTTCGCCGAAATTTTCACCACCCTGATCGCCGACATTTACGGCCTTACCCTCCAGCTGCAGGAGCGGCTAAAATGGTCGCGTTCGATCATCACAACGATTATTCTGCTGTTCTGCTATATGGCAAGCCAGATCGGATTTGGGCCGCTTCTATCCACTCTTTACCCGATATTCGGGCTGATCAGTCTCGGCTGGCTGTATTTAATTATCCGCAAGCGAATGGGCCGGAGCGAGGCTTAAGACAGCTTCTGCCCTTCGCCTTTTGCTCCAGCCCCATTCGATAGTGCAGCGGTAGATCATTCCGCTTGACGCAGCGTATTGACGTATACTTTTTTCAACTGCGCAATAACCCGTGTCAGCGAATAAACCTGCTTTGCTTTATCCCAGCCTGAACGGGCCAAATTGTAACGATACGAGGAATCCGTGACCAGCTTCTCCAGCGCCTCAGCAAGTGCAATCGGGTCCTCTGGCGGTACAAGCAGCCCATTGACCCCGTCGTCAATTTGCTCCGAAATGCCCCCTACATTCGTTCCCACAAGGGCAAGCCAGCAAAGCGCTGCCTCGGCAAATACGGAACCGAACGCCTCCGCCCGCGAAGGCAGTACGAAAATATCAAAAAACGGCATAAATTCCTCGGGATGCAGCATATAACCGTAAAAAATAATATCGTCATATAAATCCAGCTCGACCGCGAGCTGCTCCAGCTCCGGACGGATTGGCCCATCTCCGATAATATGCAGCACGAATGGATGTCCTCTGCGCTTGAGCTCCGCACAGCCATGAAGAAGAATGTCAATGCCTTTGGCCGGCACAAGGCGGCATACGGTAATGAGCTGGGGAACTTCATTCTCATGGGCAATCGGCTTAAAGCGCTTCTCATCAAATCCGTTTGGAATAACCTTAATTGCCGCTGCATCTTTTATATAAGGAGAAATATAGGTGCGGAATGATTCCGACACCGTCAGCAGCTTGTCAACACGCGCTTCCAGCTCGCCATAAATAGCGGTCAAAAATTGATGCACCTTGCTATTTTCTTCAATTTTTCCATTCAAAATCAGCTCGCGCTCATAGCTGGAGTGAATCGTCATCATGACGGGCGTGTCTGGATACAGCTGCTTCATTACCAGCGCCGCAATCGGATGATGCGCGTGAATAATATCATAGGTCTTCTTCAGCCTAAGCTTCGTCCACCAGACGTAATCGCGGTACGTTTGAATATATTTATCGACAAGCGGATCTCCCTCAAAAGCATGGTAATCGAAGGTTTCGAATACCACTTCCTCCTGTCCTTTTCCTCTTACTCGCTTCGGAATGGAGAATAGCTCCATCTCCCATCCCATCTGCTGAAAGCGGTCCTGAATATAGGGAATCATGGAAGAAACGCCACCCGGCTGCTCCGGCGGGAAAAATAAAGCCTGTAAGATGTTCATAACTTAAATCTCCTCCAAATTTGCGCTCAAAGCCTCTATTACCCGTATTCGGTTGAATACAACGGATTACACATTTTGGGCAATTATGCCGATACTACTTATATTGGCGTTGTTCATCTGCCATCAAACATGATATAGTAGAACATATGTTTCTGTAAAGAAGACGAATGTTGACAAGCGCAATTGTTTTTTATTTTTTATATTTTGAGCATATGGTGGTCTTACAATGACAATCCTTTCTTGGTTAGCAGGGCCCAGCGGTCAACTGCTCGCATCTTCATGCGTTATTCTCATCCTTATTCTTATGTTATTCATGTCTGTGCGCCTTAGCGCCAGCTACAAGAACAATCGAACGTATGGACTGCTCAATGCAACGCTGCCCTTCTTTATGATTCAGCAGGCGCTGCTGGCCATGCTTGCTTATGCTGGCACCGCTATTCCGCCGTGGATTCATCTGCTAGCGACAACCTTGCAAATCGTTTCTTTTATCATTATAAACCTTGTTTTCATGAAATTATATACTCATCGGGGAACCCGCTTGAAAGTAACGCCTTTTGTCGTGATGCTCGTGCTGACTTTTGTAATCGCCGGGCTGCATATAACGTATATGTCCTTCGCTGGTACAGAGACTGGTGCAGGCAGAGCAGGCAACTTTATTGGGCTTGATTTTTATGCCTTGATCGTCACCTTTCTGATTTTGCTCGATACGAAGGGTATCGATATGAACACGAAATATTTTGCCAGCCTCGTCACCTATTTCGTCTACGAGCTCGCTCATTTGGCGGATGCCTACGCATTTCACGGCACGATGCCAGGGATGCAGATTTTCACCTACTTGCTGTCGGTCGTCTATTTTGTCCAGCTGTTTCTGCTATTGTTTGATTGGGTGATTGAGCGTCTTATTGCAACCTATCAATCGTCCATTACCGATGGTTTGACGGGGCTGTATAATCGCCGTACTTTCAATATGAAGGCGGCCCAGCTAATGAAGCGCGGCAAAGGCGTGGCCGTTATTTTCTGCGACATTGACAACTTCAAGCAGCTTAATGATACGCAGGGCCATCATAAGGCCGATATGGTGCTGAAGCAGGTTTCGGAAATTTTGAAAGAGGAATCGGCGGAAATTGGAACGGCCGGAAGATATGGCGGTGAAGAGCTGCTCGCCTGCATTACTCTCGACAAAGTGAAGCCGGAGCGGGTCGCTGAATCGATCCGCAAGCGCGTAGAGCTGGAGACGATTGTCACGATCAGCGTCGGCGTATGCATCGCGAAGAAGCACGCAGAAATTCAGGAGCTGGTGAAAGCCGCCGATGAAGCGATGTATACGTCCAAAAAAAGCGGCAAAAACCGCGTAACGATCGCCCCCGCCTCCGCGGCCATGAAGCAATCGCTTTAGCAGCGAGCCTGCTAATCATAACGGCAATGAATAACGGCACAGTATCAAAAAGTTAATTTTTGATACTGTGTCTTTTTATGTGCAAACTAAACAAACTGTACAATCCATAAAAAATCATTACAATTGAGCCTATGTGATGTATTGACGAAATAAGCAATGAAAAGGGTGTTACTTGATGACAGAAAGCAAACTGGATCCCAAGGTTGATGCATTTTTAAGCAAAGCTAAAAAGTGGAAGGAAGAATACGAGAAGCTGCGAACGATCGTTCTTGACTGTGAGCTTACCGAGGATTATAAGTGGATGCATCCTTGTTACACGCTTAATAATAAAAACATCGTTTTAATACATGGTTTTAAAGAATATTGTGCGCTTCTGTTTCACAAAGGAGCCTTGCTGCAGGATACCCATGGCATACTCATTCAACAGACAGAAAATGTACAGGCGGCTCGCCAAATTCGGTTCACCAATGCTCAACAAATCATTGAAATGGAAACCATTTTGAAAGCCTATATTTATGAAGCTATTGAGGTTGAAAAATCCGGTCTGGACGTGGCGTTTAAAAAGCATACCGAATACACCATTCCTGAAGAACTTCAAAATAAACTCGATGATAACCCTGCTTTGAAGACGGCTTTTGAAGCCTTGTCGCCCGGACGGCAAAGAGCATACCTTTTTTATTTTTCTGAACCCAAGCAATCCAAAACACGGCAGTCACGGGTTGAAAAATATATGCAGCACATTCTGAATGGAAAAGGATTAAAGGATTAAAGAATGGACAACCTTTACGAAAACATTAGTTATCTAGCACAGCACTATGCGGTGCTAGATAACCAATAAAAATGGATATTGGTTATGATTGAATAGCAGCCTCTCCTCCAGGATACAGCGTCGAGCTGTACAGCCGTTTAGGCTGTGTAAGCGCTCCGCCTTGTCTCGGTGCCGGCTCAAGCTCCTTCGGCTTGCTTGCATAGATCCTCGCCAGCGCATCGTTATAAATAATAACCTGCTCCGTCCCGCTTCCTAGCAAATCCGCGTGTACCGCGTAGCCTTCCATAGGAAACTCTGCAACGACAGCTCCATAACCGTCATATAGGGCAGGGAATACGCCGCCCCCACGGCGGTAGCCAAGAATATAGTCTGGCGCTTGCTCGCGCCAGCCGCTCACTGTCTCAATGATCGTCAGCCAGCCATCCGTACTGCGATCCTCCTTCCACAGCTCTTGTCCTTTGGCATCAAGCAAGAACAGCGCGTCTTTCCCTTTAAGCCCCTTGCCATCATCCTCGCGCACGAGCCGGTCGAGACCGGCCACTTGCAGACCTGGCGAATCGCTGCGAAAACGTCCCAGTGCGATATGCTGCGATTCAATGGAGCCTTCATAACGCCATAGCTCCTCGCCACTGCGGCTATACATAACCGTAACGCTGCCGCCAATGACGAGCTCCGGCTCACCGTCGCCATTCACATCGCCAACCCAGATGCAGTCGGCATGGTCATCCAGATCCGTGCAGCTCCAGCGAAGCTTGCCCGCCGCATCCAGCAAATCATAGCCTGCCATTACCTCATCCTTGCCATCACCGTCCAAATCGTACACCCATGGATAATGCCCCGGGTTGCCCTCATGCGTCCACAACAGCTCAAAATGCCGATTAAGCGCCCACAGCTTATGATAGCGATCTTTCAAAATAATGTCGGAGGCGTGCTCGCCGCCTGATAAGTTCGCAATGATGATGCAGTCATGGGCATGTGGATCAGGCAGTTCATAGCTTTCCTTAACCGTCCCAGTCGCGCCATCGAGCAGCAAAAATCGGTCCTGCATAATGCATAGCACCTCCAGCCTGCCATCCCCATCCAAATCATAAATTTGCGCGGGATAATCCGAGCCTTGTTTGCCTGCCTCTGGATCTGGTTTGCCATGCTGCCAGAGCAGCTTGCCCTGCAAATCATAGGCGGTCAGGCACTGCACCTGATGGGGAATATAGCGAACATCCTGCCGATTATCCGGCTGCACGAGCAGCAGCTCCATACGGCCATCCCCATCCAAATCGCCGATCAGCATTTTGCACCGCGGCCCTGCCTCTGAAATGTCGATGCTTCCAAGCGCATATACCGATTCCGTTCCTGACATCATCGTTATTCCTCCTCGCTTCCTATAAGGGATACGCGGCTGCCGCCTGCAACCTCGAGCTTTACACCGTCGACGCTAAGCCAGATGCTTTGCGCATTCGGATTTTCCACAAACGTTAAACCAGCTGAAAATTGCAGACGCTCATACGCTTTTATATAATCGACAATCTCCTTATTCGTTGCATACCAAATATCATCCCGGCCCCCGATATATTCGCAAAACTGCTCCATCAGCTCCCAATTGCCTTGGTCATCAAACTCGTAGCTGTGACCCCATACGTACATGAGATACAAATATTGCGTTTTGTGCAGCTCCGCAAACGTCTCCGCATGTTCCATCAGACGATCATTATGGTGGCAAGTCGCCTTCCATTCATGCCAATCGTCTGGCAGGCCAAAGCCTCCTGTCGTCTGTACAACCCGCGCATATTCAATGCCGAGTGAGGGCAGCATCGTCTTAATCGCTGGACTGAACGAACCATTCGGATAAGACATCCCTCTAACGGCATACCCGAACAATTGCTCCAGCCGTTTGCGATCCTCCATCACCTCATGCACAATCTGCTCAGCCGGGCACCGGGCAATCGTCGGATGGGTTAGTGTATGAGCGGAAACCTCGTGGCCGTCGTAAAGCTGCACCGCCTCCTGCTCCGTCAGCCTGCGCCCCGTGCCGAACAGCCCACCATTAATATGGAACGTGCCTTTAATACCATGCTGGTTAAAAATATTTACGAGGCGCTTATCAGCGTTCACGCCATCGTCATAGCTCATTGTCAATGCTTTATGCTTGCCCTGTGGAAAACAAAGCAGGATAGACGTCATCGTTATTCCTCCCCATAAACTTTCAAATTGGCGTATTCCGCAACGAGCGGCGCCATTTGCCGAAATCCGATTTTGCCAGCCCCGAGCAGCGGGCCATAAGCTTCGCCGTCATCCTTCCATTCCAGAATAGGCAGCTCATTAATGGAAAAATAAATGCTGCCACCCCGCTTTACAAGCAGCATGCGATAGCTTTCAGTGCAGTCAGCCGTCCCCGGCAGCGGATCGGCACCTTGCGCTACGAGATGAAAACCATAGCTTTTGCGCAAATTGCAAGTATGAAACTGCCGTTCCTCCGGCCAGCGTCTGCGAAAATAAGCCAAGTGCAGCGCATTTATATCGCCGTGATGATATTGCTCATAGGGGCCGTTTCGCGCAGCAAGCGCACAATCGAACAAATCCTCCCCGCGGCGCCCCTCCGCCGCAAAAAACAAAATCGCCAGCCCCGGCTCCGCTATCGGGCGAAAATCCCAAGCGATGGCCACATCAGCTGGAAAATGATGCGGGCACCACAATACAAAGTTTGCCTGCTGGCCTTCTGCCTCATCCCGGGCACTGGCTAGACGCAGCCGCTGCTGCGGAAAGGAAAGGAGCGCATCCCCCTCCGCGTGAAAACCGCTTATATCCTCCGCGGTGCGCAGCGGATTGTCATAGATCAGCTTCCAGCTCGCTGGAATCATCGCCTGCTCAGCTCCTTCTCCATAGCAGGCAGCGCCTCTGGAATCAGCTCCAGGCTAATGATCGTATTCAGCGACCACTGGGCCGCCTCATTCGTATTAATCCAGTCGATTTCCTTCATGCTGCGGATGTTTTGGACAAGAACGGCCTCTCCCAGCAAATCCGTGCGGGCAAAAGCATTGCCCAGCAGCGTCTGCCAGGCAAACGCCGCAGTTGCGGCATCTTGGCGGCGGAAAGCGCCATAGGCGGTAATGGCAATGCTAAGAACCGGATGCTCAAAGTGGCTGTCGCTTATTTCTCCGCCCGTCAGCTCATCCTTTTGCTCCTGCGTCCAGTTGTAATAAACGCCTAACTCGCCCATCATATCTTCCCATTCCGGGTCCTTCAGCATCATCGCCAGCTCAAACCACACCTGCGGCGCACCCATGCATATGGCCAAATGGCGGCCATAGTTGTCTTCGCCAAACGGCGTAAGCACATTAGTCGCAGGGTCATAGCCATACGTCGGCCCGGAGATGAGCCGGTATTTCGCCTGCTTGACGCTGTTAATGCCGGTTACTATTTTATCCCGGTATACCGTATCCTCGAAGCGCTCCCAGCGCGTCATCCAGTTTGAGCTGAACGCAGCCCAATCCGGCCCGACGCGAATATGAGTCCTATGCTCGTCCTTCGGAAAATAAGCGCGCATCGGGTCCAGCACCACCGTGCTGTAATCGGCGTCCTTCACCTCATCAAGCATATCGCCAATGCGCTCATCGGCGGTCAAATAATAGTAGTAGCGGTGCAGCCCCGCCATCGCAATGCGCGCCTCCTTGCAGCCGCAGCCCCAATGGACCACGTTATGCCGCGAGCCAAGCCCGGCATATTCGCCAAAATGGTATACATCCACCTCGCTCGTATGCCGCGTCATCGCCTCAGCCAAACGGAAAATATCCTCGCGCCCGCTGCGCATGAACATGAGCCACAGCCACATATTCGGCACCAGCTCTGAATTTTGCCATGCACAGCCGCCAAGATCGTAGTTCCACACATGACGGACCGGATCATAGCTGTGCATAAAATCGCCAAAATCCCAAAAGCCGTACCAACGGCGCTGCTCCACTTCAGCCTGGTAAAAAGCAACAATGCCGTCCAGCCGCTCCTCCAGCTGTGCCTTTGCAGCGGTGCTGCGATCCGGCAGGCTCCAAATGCCGAAGGCGCGTGCCTCGTGCAAATACTCCGGCTCGCACACAAGCTGGGCAGGCGACTGATTTTCTGCCAGCATATGCGCCAGTCCCTCTTCATTCGGCGTAGTCGCCGTGCACCAAAGCGTCAGCTCATTCGTATTGGCAATGCCGTATGGCGTAGCCCGAAGCTCCTCTGAGCCCTCATAAGCCGACTCCACATACGTTTGTGTGTCATAATGCCGCAAATCCATCGCCGGCGCATCAGGCGACCAGAACCATACATTCAGCTCGGCCGATGACGTAGCCGTATGGCGAAGCTCCAGCGAGGCCGGATGCTTTTTCCAAAAATTCCGCATACCTGCAGCTAGGCCGCCGCCCTCGCTTCCGATGTAGGCAAGCCCTTCCGCACGGCTTCCCTCTCCCGCTTTCAACCAGCAGCACTGCGCCTTCGTACGCTTCGTCACCACATAGTGATCCGCTGAATGCTGCACCAGCTTGAAATCATCCCAGACCGCCGAATTTTCCAGCAGTCCGAGAAAATAAGCATCCTCGTCCGCATCAAAAGCAACGGCTTCCCCCGCCGCCTGCCGTTCAAACAGCTCGCGGTACTTCCCTTTCGTCCTCCGCGTATGCAGCGACTTCGGCGATTCCCGCAAAAAACCGCCGTCATTGCCCGCCAGCCGGACATGCCGATTGTAAAGCGGACCGCGCATCGGTACAGCGAGCGACAGTCCCAGCCCTTTTATGTAATCCGCATGTGGATTGCCGTCATAAAAAAACGTATGAACGAGGCGAATCGTGTCCAGCCCTGCATACAAATAAAAGCGCAGCGTGAACGGTATCCATTCGCGGCTTGGACTGACCCTGACTACGTTTTGCTGATTGGGCTTATTCGGGTCAGCACTTTGGCTCAAATTGTAGCTCGCGCGATGCTTGCCCGTCAGTTTAATAACCGACCTGACCGGTCCGTCCTGCTCGACAACCGCCGTATGAACAAAGCCGTGAAACGGCTCCTCCCGCAGCGTCAAAGCGCCATGCAGCTGATTGCGGCTTTCCTTCAAGCACACCAAATCGCCACCGCTGCACAGCTCCTGCTCCCCGCGCTTAATGCTGCGAATTACGCCCCTGCCGCTTCGCGGGAACGTACAAACGATAACTCCTGTATCTACGATGATCGACTCATCGGTTGTCACTACTTTTAGGATCGGCTGCTCGCCTTCCGCTGCCGCATCAAGCTCCTGCACCGGTGCCGCTGCCTGCTTTGCCAATCCCAGCTGAAAGCTGCCAGAATCGCTGGAGCCGACCGCCGCATGGGCGGACCATTTGATGCTGCCATCCGGCCAAAAAGCGGTAGGCCAGCTTTGCATCGGCAGCGCGGAAGCACTTGCCACATTTTCCATGCCTGCAGCCTCGCTATGCAGAACAAGCGAATCGCCGCGAAGCAGTTCGCCTTCCTTCCAAGGAACACCCCATGTTAAACCGACAGGCGCAGCCGCCTGTTTACCGAGCCATTTTAGCTTGACACTCATTGCCAGCACCTCTTTCCTCTAAGCTGCTTTCTATACTAGAAGGATGGTCGTTTGCGGGCAATGATACTTTTTTGCTCCATGAGCATTATGCCATATATGCCACTTAGCTGCCCTAATCAAATACCGACAACGGCCCATTTTTAAGCTTGCACTTTCTTGCCAAGGCTTGAACTTTATTGCTATAGCTGCAGGCAGAGGCTAATGCCAGTTCCAGCATGGAGACCTCTACCTGGCTACCTCTGCCCAGCTACTCCGCCTGACTCAGCTCGCGGTAGCGGCTTGGCGTCATGCCCTCCAGCTTTTTGAAAATACGGTTGAAATAGCTGTGCTGATAGCCGACCTGCTCGGCAACGTCATTGATTTTCAGCACCGATTCGCGCAGCAGCTCCTTCGCTTTATCCATCCGCAGCCCGGTCAAATAGTCGATAAAATTTTTCCCGGTCACCTGCTTAAACGACTTGCTTAGGAAAAAAGGATTCATGCCGATATGCTCCGCACAGCTGTCGAGAGAAATATCGCTCATATAATGCTGCTGCAAATACAGCATCGCATGCTCGATCTGCCGCTTCACCCCAGCATTCGTCCGCTCGCCCAGCTCCCTAAGAAACGGAGCCGCAATCATGCCGCGGAACCAATCCAACAGCAGCTCCGGCTCGCGGATTTGCGACAGCTGCTCATAACGGTTTGCTCCCTTGAACAAGCGGTTCGGGGAGATGCCCGACACCATAATGGCATGCTGGACGGAACCGAGCAAATGCAGCATGCCCTGCTGCACATCCATTTCCTTCGCCTCTTCGCTGGACAATGCCTGCAGAAACTGCTCGAGCAGCTCATATGCCTCAGCTTCACGCCCCGTCCGGAGCGCCTGTATAAACTCACGCTCCAGCGTAAATGGATAGGCAGGCTCCGACGCTGCGCTGCCCTGCTCCTCCAGCTGCTCCATATCAATAATTTGATTTTCCTGATCGTAGCGCCGGAAGCTGACCGCATGCTTCGTCTCCTCGAACAGATGCGGAATCTCTGTTATGCTCGCTGTATCCGGGCTGATCGCAATCGTCGCCCGCATATTAAGAATTTGGTTGAACGCCTGCATCGCTGCTTCACTGAATACATGCAGCTCCTCGCGATATGAGCGCCCTTCCGGCACAATAATAAGCAAGCCAGCTGCTAAATTATGAAAGTTAATCGTGTTGCTCTGCTCAAAATATTTTGCCGCCAGCTCCTCCATCATATTGACCGCCGCAAACGTCGCCAGCCCCTCATCGCCATATTTGAATTTGCCCTCCAAATTAGCAATTCCAGTCAGCTTCATATAAAGCACCATATAATGCGTGCCAGGCTCCACCCGCCATTTATAACGCTCCATTCGGCGAAGCAGCTCCCCTTCGGAGTAATCCGCCAAATAGCCTTGCAGCAGCTGGTGCAGAAAGCTCTCCTTCACATGAGGCAGCTGCTCCGAAAGCTTCGCATGCAATTCCTCGCTTTCCCGGTGCAAATGCTGCCACTGCCGCTCGATCCATGTAAATTCGCATTCCGGCTTGCCTGCCGGCGCGCTTCGCTCCCGCAGCACCGTCATCAAGCGATTGACCGGGGAGTATATGCTGCGCGAGGCGAGCCACGCCAGAATAGCAGCAAGCAGCAAGGCGCCAAGACTGGCCGCAACAATGCTTTTCGATACGACGATCACCGGCTCGGTAATGCCCGTAATCGGCGAAGCAGATACATAAGTCCAGTTGTCTGCAATCCGGGACAGCTTGCCATAGGAAACCGCATACGTCATGCCGCTCTCGCTGAACCGGAACAAAAAGGAGCCTTTATGCGAAACTTCAGCTGCAACCGCCTCATTTAAAGCGCTTACAAATTCAGAATTTCTGTCATTCCCGCTCGTTGACGCATAAAGCTCTCCATTATCCTGCATCAAATACGTTTCTCCGCCTTCACCTGGCGTCATCGTCCGCAGCATTTCGCTCACCTTGTCATTATCAAGTCTAATAAGCAGTGCTCCGAACGGATGCAGGCTGCCTCCAGGAACGTAATGCACAAGTGTCAGCTCCTTATAGGACGGACGGTCCGTGTCAAAGGCAACCTGTGTCCAATAAGCTACTTTATCCGATTGAAGCAGGCCTTCATAGGCAGCCGCCTGTCCATCTCCTTGCAGCACGCCATATTCCGGCCCGAACAGCACATGCTGCTCCCCGCCAAGATACAGCCCAACCTGCTTGTTCATCGTATTGGAGCCCTGCATGACCAGCAGCGTCTTCGTAATGTCACGCGCCTTCTCGAACTGCTGCACATAGTCCCGATTGCCAAGCGTGTAATCGAACTTGGAATCGAATGCCCAATGCGACAGCATCAGCTCCAAATTCGTCAACTGCTCATCAATGCTTTGCGCCCGCTGCTCAATTTGCTCATTATGCTGCTCCAGCAAGCGGTCCTCCAGTATGCCCCCTGCCAAAAAATAAACGAGCGCCCCGGTAATCAGTCCCGGAATGCTGCAAACGACGAGCAGCAAAATAAGATTTTTGCGATAAAATCTTCCTTTCGGACCCGCTGTCATCCCCGCCCCCGGCATAAGCCTGGCTTTCATTCTTTTGATCATGAGCTCACCCACTAGCTGAAAATTAGGAGATTCCAACGAATCCCCTTTGTAAACGCATTCGCTAAGCAGGCTGAATTTCCTGCCAATCACGCTTCATTTTATTTATTTAGCACATATACTGGAACCGACCCGAACAGGAAAAGACAGAAGACCGCTGCTATCCGCGGTTCCTCTGCCTATCGCCCTGCCCCAATCGGCCAGCAGCCAGCTATTTACTTGCTGCAAACAGCTCGTTCATTTCCTTGCTCAGATCATCGCCGCCACTCGTTTTCCACAGCTGAATCGCGTCTTTAAAACCAGCCTCGTCGATTTGGCCGACGATAAACTTAATCCGGGCATCATTCATAATATTGTCCAGTTGGGCGCCCTTTAGCGTATAAACGTCCGAGATAAAAGGCTCTGCCGGATTCATCACGATAAGCTGCTCATTTTCCTTCTGCACTTCCAACTGCTTAATACGCAGCGGCGTCTGCTTCACCTTCGTCGACTTATCCTCTGGAATAAAGCTGAGCATCTGATTCAATCCCTCGACCTCGGATTCGAGCAGCGCTGGATCCTTGCTTGGCACAAGTGCACCATCCACTATCGTATGATGCGTGTTCTCAATGCCGTAGCCTAGCAGCGTCTGCATTTCCGGTTCGCTCAATTGATCCATAAACTTGAGGATTTGCTTCAGCTCCTCCTCGGTTTTAATAGACGATTTCGGGAAGGCCAGCAAGCCAGCAAAACCGGAAGTTGGCAAGGTGCGTACCTGCCCATCCGTTCCTTTCACTCCGCCAAACACATCCATATAATGCACATCCGGCTGGTCTTTGCCCGCTGCCGCAAGCGCAGCATGAATTTTATCATCAGCCCGCGCCGCGCCGTCCACGACGTCCACAATGACGCCAGCCTGATTATTAACAAGCGGATCATTCCATTTTGCTGAATCCATAATGGCAAAATCCTGATTAATCAGCTTTTCATCGTACAGCTTTTTCATGAATTTAAGCGCTTCCAAATATTCAGGCGTTTCATAATCAACAATGAGCTTGCCGTCCCGCTCTCCCCATTTGTTCGGTGACCCAAACCACAGCTTGATCGTATCGAAGCCGCTCGCCCACTGGCCCGTCCACTTGACCATAACCATGCCGTACGTATCATCCTTGCCGTTTTTGTCCGGGTCCTTCTCCTTGAACGCCTTCAGCATGTTGTAAAAATCATCAATCGTTTGCGGCGTTTGGAGGCCAACAGCATCGAGCCAATCCTTGCGGTAAAATACCCCATTGCGACCAAGCGGACGGCCGCGGTACAGCCCGTAGTTTTTGCCATCAACAGAGGAGTTGTTTAAAATGACCGGGTTCGCCTGGCTCAAATTTTTATAATCCTTCAAATAAGGCCCGATTTCCCAAAACGCGCCGGATTTCGCGGCATTAACGAAGCTCGGGGACTTCACATCCGGCACATACATAATATCCGGCAGCTTGCCCGAGGCGAGCGTAATATTAAATTTATCCGTATAAGAAGCGTTCGGCACCCACTCAAAATGAATGTCGGTATTCGTCCGTTTCTCGATCTCTGCTGCTACCGGACTATCATCCTTCGGGAAATTCGTCTTAAAAATCGGCAGCATGATATTGAGCTGTAGCGCCTTCTCTGCTGCTGGGCTTTCCCCTGCTGTACCAGTTGGTGCAGCAGACGCACCTCCTGCGCTACCTTCCGCATTCTCCCCTTGCTGCGAGCAGCCTGCAATTACCGCTCCCGCCATTGTCCCAACGAGCAGCATAGGCAGCAAACGCTTTCTCTTTCCTTCTTTCTTTCTCATTGCTGACGCCTCCCTTAATCATTTATCATATATGCTAAAATACCAAACCGCCAGCTGCTTGCTCGCTAAATCGGCTTGTTTGTGTTGCCTCATGGATACTTCCCTAAGCCGTGTATTCGCGATTAGCCCTTAATTGAGCCAATGAGCACGCCCTTGGCAAAATGCTTTTGCAAAAACGGATAGACGAGCAGGATCGGCACAGTGCCGACGACGATTACCGCCATCTTGATCGATTGGTCGGGCGGCTTGACGAAGGACGGGTCCATCGCATTGATGTCGCCTGCCGCTGCCTGAGACAGCAGGACAATTTGGCGCAGCAGCACTTGAAGCGGCCATTTTTGCGGATCATTAATATACAGCAGCGCCGTGAAAAAATCATTCCAATGGCCCACTGCATAAAACAGGGCAAAGGTTGCAAGGACCGGCTTTGACAACGGCAAAACGATGCGCCACAGCAGCCCCAGCTCCGTACAGCCGTCAATGCGCGCCGCTTCCTCCAGCCCCGGCGGCAGCTCCTGGAAAAAGTTTTTAATAATGATCAGGTTGAAGGCGCTAATCGCCCCCGGTATAATGAGCGCCCAGTAGGAATCGAGCATCCCTAGCTCGCGAATGACCAAATACGTCGGAATCATGCCGCCGCTGAACAGCATCGAGAAAATGACGAGATTCAGCACGACATTGCGGCCCATCAAATTGCGTCTTGCCAGCGGATAAGCCATCGTAACCGTGAAAAACAAGTTGACCAGCGTCCCGAATGAGGCGATAAACAGGGAAACGCCAATGCTTTTCATAATCGTATTCGTTGAAAAAATAAATTCATATGCCGCCAGCGAAAACGTCTTCGGTATGAGAAACACCGTACGCTGGGTCAGCTCCGCATCGGTTGCGAACGAGCCCGATATGACGAAAATAAATGGCAGCACCGCCGCCAGTGCACAGACGCTGAGCACGATATAATTCGCGGTATCAAACACTCGGCTGGATACCGTATTGTAATGCTTAGCCATTTTTCAAGGCCCCCTTCTTCCATACTGTCTAATACAGCCCCGACTGTCCGAAGCGCTTCGCCAAATAGTTCGCCCCGACGACAAGCACGACGCCGATGAGCGATTTGAACAGACCAACTGCGGTACTGTAGCTGAATGCGCCTTGAGTGATTCCCATCATGTACACATACGTATCGAACACTTCTGCCGCCTGCCTATTGAGGGGGTTCAGCATGAGATAAATTTGTTCGAAGCCATTTTCGAGAATGTTGCCCATTCGTAAAATAAGCAAAATCACTATCGTGCTGCGCACTGCCGGCAGCGTAATATGCCAAATTTGCTTCCAGCGATTCGCGCCATCCATCGTAGCGGCCTCGTATTGCTCCATATCTACGCCTGCAAGCGCTGCGAGAAAAATTATCGTCCCCCAGCCGCATTCCTTCCAGATGGTTTGCATAATGATTAGCGGCTTGAACCATTCGGGCGTGGCGAGAAATTCGATTTTGCGCCCAGTATACTGCTCCAGCACTTCGTTGACCGGGCCTCCGGCCGTCGTCAGAAACACATACGTCATACTCGCCACAATGACCATAGAGATGAAATGCGGTACATAAATCATCGTCTGCACGGTGCGTTTGAAGAGCGCGAAGCGTACTTCATTCATCAATATCGCCAGCACAATCGGTGCCGGGAAGAAAAACACTAAATTGTATAAGGAAAGCAGCAGCGTATTGCGCAGCAGCATGAAAAACTCGGGATTGGCAAAAAACAGCTGAAAATGCTCCAGTCCCACCCACTCGCTTTTCAAAAATCCGGTAAACGGTTGGAAATTTTTGAATGCCAGCAGCACGCCCCACATGGGCACATATTTAAATACGATAAAATAAAGCAAGCCTGGCAGCAGCAATATGTACAGCCATTTGTCTTTCCTCAGCCGCCCCAGCACGCTTGGACGATAGTCCCGGGACGGCTGCTTGCTAGCTTCCGGCATAGCCGCCATTTGTTTCATCCTCGCTCACCTCCAGCTTTCGTTCGTTTACTTTTAAGCTACCGCGTTTGCCCCACTTGTCTCACTTGGCCTAAATCGTTTGCGGTGTAGCTTTAGTATGAGGGCAGCTCGCGTTTTCCCGCAATTAGACATTCTTGAACCGCGCTGCTGCGGGGTTTTTGGCCGTTTCACCAAGAAAGTGCAAAGCTGTGCAAAAGGTTTCAAGCCCCAAAAATGGCCCTGTTAAAAAGTCCGATTGCCAGCCCAACACAGCGCCTATTAAAGTACAAAGTAAAGCTTAACGGAAAGGCGTGAGTTTAGGGTGAAGGGACCACTCGAAGGGAAGCTGTATCATGGGGCGGCACTGTATCCTGAGCTTTGGGATGCTGACGTGCTTGCGGAGGATATTGCGTTAATGAAGCAAGCCGGCATTAATGTGGTGCGAATGGGCGAATTTATTTGGTCGAGGCTGGAGCCAGAGGAAAATCGAATTGATATCCGTTTTTTGGCTGAAATCATCCAGACGCTGCACGAAAATGAAATCGAGACGATTCTGTGCACACCGACGGCGACACCACCGATTTGGCTGTCGCATGGGCATCCGGAGCGGCTGTTCGTCAATGAGAAGGGCGAGACGCTGGGACATGGGTCGCGGCAGCATGCGTGCACGAACAACCCCTATTTTCGCGGGCGATCAGCGATCATTATAGACCGACTCGCTCAAGAGCTTGGTGGACTGGCGGGGTTGATTGGCTGGCAGCTCGATAATGAGTTCAAGGCGCATGTAGCGGAATGTATGTGCGCAGCATGCTTGGAGCAGTGGCATGGTTGGCTGGAGCAGCGGTATGAAACAATCGAGCAGTTAAATGAAGCTTGGGGCACTCATATATGGAGCGAATATTATAATCGCTTTGATCAAATTCCACAGCCGGGCGCAACGCCGTTTCTGCATCATGCCTCGCTGCAAACGATGTATCGACTGTTTTCGATGGAGAAGCTTGCTGAATTTGCCGAGGAGCAGATCGCTGTTATCCGGCGCTACTCGGCGCTCCCGATTACTCACAACAGCAGCATCGCCTTCCATGTGGACATTGAGCGGCTGTTCCAGCAGCTTGATTTTGGCTCCTATGATACATATGCGTCCAGCATCAATTGGCCTGCCTACTTGATCAACTGCGATTTATGGCGCAGCGTCAAGCGCGGCAAGCCGTTCTGGGTGATGGAGACGAGCGCCAGCTACAGCGGCTCGCTGGAAAGCTATGCAGCGCCTCACCCGGCCGGTTATGTGAAGGTTGAAGCAGTCGCTGCTTATGCACTGGGCGCGGGAGGCTTCTGCTATTGGCCGTGGCGGCAGCAGCGCGCCGGCAGCGAGCAGCCGCATGGCTCGGTGGTAAGCGCTTGGGGTAAAAAGACGATTGGCTATGCCCATGTCATGCAGGTGGAGCAGGCGCGGCAAGAGCTGGAGGAAATCATGCTAGCAACCTCGCCCATGCACGCTGAGCTAGCCATGACCTATTCTGATCGCGCCAAAGCCTATTTGCGCACCGAGCCGCTGCGCAAGCTGAACTATCGCGGGCTCGTCACCGATTTTTATGCCCGGCTGGTTGCGCTCGGCATTCATCGCGATTTAATTACAGAGGGCAGCGGGCTCGGCGGCTACAAGCTGCTGCTGACGCCATTCGTGCCCTACTTGTCGCCGGACTACCTCGACCGTGCCCTCGCCTTCGTTCGGGAAGGCGGCATCTGGATCGTCGGTCCGCTTACGGGTGGTAGGACGGAGCATCATACATGGCATACCGATGCTGCTTTAGGGAAGCTGGAGGAACGGGCTGGCGTAGAAACGACGTTCGTTTATCCAATGGATGGAACGAATGCGTACGGACAAGCCTTCGGCCTTCAGGCCCCGCTTGGTATGTGGAGCTCGGTGTTTGAGCCGCTAGACGACAAAGACATGACTGGCGCATCCGCTGCTGACAGCGATCACCGAGCAACCGCAATCGGCTGCGTGCATAGCGGACTAACGCCAGGCGCCGCTTTTATTACCGAGCGACGCATCGGTCAGGGCAAGCTTGTGATGCTCGGCTCCATGCCGCAAGGCGATGATGGGGATGCGCTGCTGCGGCGCATGCTGCTGCATTATGCCGATGAAGCGGGTGTCACGCTGCGGTTTGAAGCAACTGAGGGTACCATTGTCGCGCCAAGGCAGGGGGATGGTTATGTCATCTGGGTCATTATTAATATGGATGGTGCTGGCGGTCATGTGACGCTGCCGCAAGAAGGCGTTGACGCCCTGTCTGGAGCTGCTGTTCCTGCTGGTTCACTTCCTGTTGGACAGTATGAGCACAGAGTCGTTCGTTTTACAAAATAATTGATATATTCATATAAAAACAGCAGCGGAGCAGGACAGAAACTAGTGTCCTACTCCGCTGCTGCACTTATGCTTCAATATATCATACCAAAAGACAGGTTCGTGCATAGTCTTGGCGGATAAATACTGTGAAGTACCGAGCTGGAACAAAGCGTGCTCATTATTATCATTATCGTAAGCTTTGTGAAAATCTGAACCCTTACACCGAACTAGAAAGCGAAGAACATCGTACTGGGAAGTTTCTAATCTATAGCTGGTTAAAAGAAAGATTCCCTAGATGCCAGGTTGAACTGGAATACTATTTGCCTGAAACGAGGCAGCGCTCCGATGTTATGCTCATTTATCCATCTGGTGAGAGATTTGCTTTTGAATTTCAATGTTCCATTATTACCGGATCGGCCTGGAAAGAAAGACATATACTTTATAAAAAAGCCAATGTCACAGACGTATGGATATTAAATATCGACATGCGCCGTTTGAACGACCGAGATGGAATTATTGTGGATGTTGTAAACGGATTAGAGTCAGCACACTATCAATCACTAAATGTAATTCAATATCTGGACACCAGGAATAGTGAGTTTCATCATTTAATCAATGGTTACCAAGATGGTAAACATATTTTCGACACCCAAAAAACAATCGCACCGTTTAGTCAATTATATTTAAAAGGCCATCTTTGCTGGACAGATCAACTTGAATGGTTACTAAAAGAAGAATGGGCAAGGAATGAACGTTTACGGATTGAACAAGAAGAGTTTGAACGTAGAGAGGAGCGTATTGCTGAGGAAAGAAAAAAAGCGCTAGAAGTGGCTGCTGAACAAGAGGTCATACAACGCAGAGAATATTACAAACAAATCATGATTGAACGACTGAACTTAAAGGGGAGGTTCTCATTAAAGGAAAGAGATCTGTTTAATAAATTAATGCTTAAACATGGATTTACTTTCGAATCATTTCCAGGTTTGTTTCATTTAGATGTTAAGCACTCTGAATTGATTATTCCCCCTGCTCAGCTATGGCAATTCTGGCTTTATGACAAATATGTATTTAAGCGAATTGAGCGGCATAAAAAAGAAGGATCTCCAAAAATATGGATCGAATATGCTATTGACGATTTTAAAAAACTTCGAAATGAAGGGGTATTTCGTACTGATAAATCGATTGGTTCCTCAAACTATACCTTTGCTATCTACGATTATATAAAAAAACTGAATACGGCAGCCCTACTTCAGCAGCTTGGGGGTCTGTCAACAATTTTGTGTAAACTCTGTTGAAGCAAAAGTTAACGCAGGTGCTGACTGATCCGTTCAGGGAAAAAGACGGAGAGCTGGAGGAGCATTTGTCCCCAAT